>NZ_JXDG01000018.1 GCF_000820515.1 Pseudomonas batumici
GGGTCGCGGGTTCGAGTCCCGTCCGCTGCGCCATATTCGATGATCTGGACCACTGAACGCCAGGTCATTACAGAAAGCCCGCCTTGTGCGGGCTTTTTGTCGTCTGGGGTTTGTTGAGCAGTGGAAGTCGGTTTGCCTGCGATGGTTGTGGCGAATCTCATATCGCCATCGCCAGCAAGCCGGCTCCCACAGGATTTTTGTCATCCCCCCAATCCTGTGTTCGACGCGGACCACTGTGGGAGCCGGCTTGCCGGCGATGGCGTCAGTATGGACACCGCAAGGCTCAAGGGCCCATCGCTGGCAAGCCAGCCCCCACAGGATTTTTGTCATCCCCCAATCCTGTGTTCGGCGCGGACCACTGTGGGAGCCGGCTTGCCGGCGATGGCGCCCGAATGGGCGCCACAAGGCTCAAGGGCCAGGCGCTATTGCTCGGCGTTGCGGCTGTGCCGGTAATCGCTGACCGCGTCGTACACCGCCTTGCGCAGTCGGTTGATGCCACCGATCGGCCGATGTGCCTCCAGCCCATGCCAGGGACTGAACGACTGGTTGTCACACGCGATGTTCTGTTCCAGCGTGTCGAAATCCTGGGCCGGAATCCGAATCCGCGCCACGGTCTGGAATGGCGCGTCGCTCTCCTTCCACTCGATGCTGGTGTCTTCGATCGGCATGTACAAATGGGCGTTCTGCCGCTGGATCTGCAAGACGAAACAGGCCGGGACGCGATCTGTGGATAGCTGCTGGATCAGGGCGCTACGGAGGAAGTTCGGCAGTTCCTGCTGCTGTTCCGGCAATGTATATTCCGGGCAGCTCTGGGGATCGGGGGCCACACGGAACTTGGCGTTGTCATTGCCGAACTTGTAGGGCGAGACCGAGAAGTAGCTGGTCTGTGTCGGACTGTCCGGCGCCGGCGCCAAGGTCGCCAGGGCGATGAACAGATGGCGAACCTGCCAGGTGGTCGGGTTCCAGTTCGGGAAAAACGCCATCACCCGCTTGCCTTCCGCCTGGGCATCGATGTTCTGCTGGTACTCGGCGACATCGCTGACGAAGAAGTTCGGATGGCTGAACATCACGAAGTCCTGCTCGTTGCGCCCTTGTTGCCCCGGCAACAGTTGCTTGCCCGGGACGTCGAGCAGCTTGAGCGCCATGCCACGGGCGTCGCGAATACTGTCGAACTGCGGATAGGCGTTGCCATTGGACATTCGTATCAACGCCTGCCAGGTCTTGCCCGGTTCGGCAAACACGCCCTGGCGCAGATCCGCGCTCAGGTCGGCGGGGACCTGGACTTCGGCCTTTACGCAGCCGTGGGCCTTGGCATGGGCATCGCGCAGGTAGCGGGTGCTCTCGCGATGCCGGTCGACGACGCGTATGGCGGTCTGGATGATGGCCTGGGTCCTGGCCGATTCACCGGGTGGAATCTGTTCCTCGGCGGACACCGGGCCACTCTGGCGCCAGGCGTACCAGCCGCTGGCCAGGGCCCACCCCACCAGCCCGAGACCGATCAGGATCAGCAGGCTCTTGCCCAGAAAGGCGCCGAGGCGCAGCCAGAGTCGGGTCAGCATGTAGGCTTCCTTTTAACGTGAGCACTAAGGGTGGGGGTCATGGCAGTTGCGCCTCCAGCGGGCCGCCCAATACCTTCAGGTATTCGAGCAGGGCCCAGCGTTCTTCGGGCTGCAACAGACGACCGATCACGCCATTGCCACGCTTGCCGGTGCGGAATTCGTGACCGCTGTTGTGATTGCCGCTGATGCGGGTGTCGTACAGGAAGCCATTGGGGAAGGCTTCCGGGCGATAACCCAGGTGACGCGGATCGTATTCGAAGGTGCCGCGATAGAAGGTGCTGGGGCGTTCGTCCTGGGGCGAGAGCAGTTGATACAGCGAAGGCACCGAACCGTTGTGCAGGAACGGCGAGGTGGCCCACACGCCGGCCAGCGGCCGGGCCTTGTAGGCGCGTTGCTCGAGTACGCCGATGGGCAGGCCGAAGCCATCCATCGCCGGCCGCTCTTCAGGCGTGACCTTGGCTTCGCGATAGGCGCGCTCTTCGACGAAGGCGGTGACGTAGGCCAGGCCCTTGGCCACCGACAGTTGTGTCATGTCCAATGGCTTGTCGGGCGTGGGATGCAGATGGACCGGCAGTTTCGCCAGTTCCGCCGGGTCCCATTGCAGTGAACTCAGGTCGTAACGATTGTCGGCGATGTTGTTGGCGGTATTGGGGTCGGTACCAATCGCCGCGAGCGGGATGGAGACCAGGTGTTTCACCGGGCGACCGTTCTCCGAGGTGACCGGGGGCACATGGCAGCCGGCGCAGTTCTCGGCGAACAGCCCGCGGCCCTTGGCGGCCAGCGCCAGGTCGACCTTGCCGAACAGGTCCTCCGGCCAACTGGGCGGCTGGAGGTGCTTGAGGGTTTCCTCGATTCGCTGCAGGTCGCGCACGCGCACGCCGGAAGGGTAGCGGTCCGCACCTTGCAGCGGCTGGCCATTGGCGTCGAAGAAGTTCAGGGGCGCGCCGACCCCCAGGGCTTCGCCGATATTGCGCGCCATGGGCTGCTGGGCCGAGGCGGTCCACTGCACCCAGTCGAAGGTCCAGATGTCCCAGAGCTGCGGGTAATCCACGGGGGCGTTGGCGACGCGGTAGTTCTTCTCGGAAAGGGCATCGCCGAAGCTGGCATTGGCGATTCGCCCGAAGGCGTCGGTGCGGCCCGGGCCTTCCTCGGTCGGATAGAGGCCGCGATGGGTATCGTTCCAGGCCACCCGCAGGAAGGTGTCCAGCGACTGCTTGAAGTCCGTGCGCAACTGGTCGTACTGGGCGTCATAGTCGTCACCCAGGACATTGTGGGCAAAGCGCTTGAATTTCCAGGGGTTGTAATAGGTGGCGGCCAGGCTCGCCACCAGGGCCTGGCCGAAACTGCCGCCGCGCAGCGTCGGCACGCTGGAAGGCAGCACATGCTGGGCCGAGCCGCCGTCGATCCGCAATGCCTGGTCCTTGTAGCGCAATTCGCCGGTATGGCAGGCCGCACAGGTGATATCCAGATACTGCTCGTGGCTGCCGGGGTCCTGATGACGGGCGAAACCCACCGGCAGGTTGCCGGGGTTGTCCGCGCTCGCCTTGCGCTGGGGGTCGATCAGGAAGCCGAAGCGCGCCAGATATTCGGGTTCGGCAAAGCGCTGTTCGGAAAACGGCAGCTCCAGGGCGGTGAACCACTCATAGCGCAGGCCTTTGACCTGTGTGCCCTGCGGTGTGTAGTAGTAGGTCTGGCGATCGGCTTCGCTCCATTGCTCCAGATAGCGCACCTGGGCCGGTACGTAAGCCGGTAGTTTCGGATTGACGACGTAGTACAGGAGCACCGCGATGCCGAGGCAAAGCAGGAGAGTCGTTGCCAGTAATACACGGTAAAAAATGCGCAAGATCACCATCCTTGTCGAGTTGTTTCCTTCTTATGCCTGAGCCATTGCCTGGTATCAAGTGGCCATGATGGCCGTGACTACTGGCCCGTGGCGCCACAGCCGGATCAGGACAGACGTAAGCAGACTGTCAGGGTTTTGTAAAATGCGCCAAACACCTGAACTTATTGGCGGTTTGAGCCTCTCATGCCGGTAGCCATTGGTCGTGGCGGCCTGATAAGCTCGCGGCTTTATACGATTGCCCTTTAGGCGCATGAACAAGGAAATAGCATGAAACAGCATCGGTTGGCGGCGGCGGTGGCCCTGGTTGGCCTGGTACTTGCGGGCTGCGACTCGCATTCCAGCGTAGAGCTGAAAACCCCGGCGCAAAAAGCTTCCTACGGCATCGGCCTGAACATGGGCAAGAGCCTGGCCCAGGAAGGCATGGATGATCTGGATTCCAAGGCCGTGGCCCAGGGCATCGAAGATGCCGTCGGCAAGAAGCCACAGAAGCTCAAGGACGACGAACTGGTCGAAGCCTTTGCCGCTCTGCAGAAACGTGCCGAAGAGCGCATGGCCAAGCTGAGCGAAGAGTCGGCGGCTGCCGGCAAGAAATTCCTCGAGGAAAACGCCAAGAAGCCAGGTGTCGTGACCACCGCTTCGGGCCTGCAGTATGAAGTCATCAAGAAAGCCGATGGTCCTCAGCCCAAGCCGACCGACGTGGTGACCGTTCACTACACCGGCAAGCTGACCAACGGCACCACCTTCGACAGCTCCGTGGATCGCGGCAGCCCCATCGACCTGCCGGTCAGCGGTGTGATTCCAGGCTGGGTCGAAGGCCTGCAACTGATGCACGTCGGCGAGAAGTACAAGCTGTACATCCCGAGCGACCTGGCCTACGGCGCACAAAGCCCAAGCCCGGCGATCCCGGCCAACTCGGTTCTGGTCTTCGACCTGGAACTGCTGGCCATCAAGGATCAGGCCAAGGAAGGCGCTGCCAAGTAAGGCGCGCGCTCAGCACAACGCCCCGTTATCGGGGCGTTGTCGTTTCTGAGGGTTGTAAGCTGTAAGAAAACGAACATCTACAGGCAGGTATAGTCTTAACATTCGGCTAATCGGCCTAATCGTAGACTGATGCCAAGTCAATGAAATAATGGCTTTTTTTCAGTGAGTAAAAAACGCCCGATCTGAGTTGGGCCCTTGTAAAGCGGGGCTTTCAGCGTTGAAAAGTGGCTCTGTTCACAAGGTTATCCACAAGATGTGTGGATAACCTCGCACGGCTTTTCAGTGAAGAGAGGGGGAGTGGAGTGATCATGAAAGCACCCTGGAGTTTCGTCCGCTTCCTGCCCTTGGCGCAACGGCTGTTGCTGCGTGGCCGCCTGCCGGCGCTGTTGTTCGCCGTGGCGAGCAAAAGCGCCCTTCAAGGCGCCCGGCTGGGCAAGCTCAAGGAGGACCTGAAACTGCTGCAGGTCCTGTGCCTGGCCTACTGGCGCGGTGAGTACCGGGATATCAGCGTCAAGTCGATGATCATCGTGGTGGCCGGCCTGATGTACTTCCTCAGTCCGCTCGACGCCATCCCCGATTTCATCCCGGTGTTCGGCATGCTTGACGACATCGCGGTATTGGCCTGGGTGATGAATACCCTGGACCAGGAACTGAGTGCTTTCCGGCTCTGGCTCGAACGCCAGGCGCCGGAACGGCTGCGGGCGATCGAGCAACTGCCGGACACGCCCGGGCAGTTGCAACTGCAACGTCACGAAAAGGACTGAAGCCGATCCGTTTCCTTGAAGAACAACACACTAGCGACCTTGGCGGCTGTTAAGATTAAGCTACAAGGAAAGCGCCGACTTGCTATGTGTAAAAGTCCTACGGGGTGTGGTAATGGATCTTCAAATAATTACACGTGACGGCGAACCGGAATATGCGGTTCTGCCTTGGGCTCAGTATCAATCGTTACTCAAGGCTGCCGGTTTGAGCAGCCCGCAACCTTCGCAATCTCCCCCTGCCAGCCCGGCGCCAGCGGTCGATGCCTTACCGGCGTTCGAGCAGTTGCGCAGCCTGCGCGAAGCCAAGGGCCTGGCGGTCGAGACCCTGGCGCGTACGGTGGGTATCAGCCCTTCGTATCTGGGCCTGATCGAAAGCGGTGAGCGCGAGCCTGATGCTGCGATTCGTCGCAGCCTGGCCTGGGAGTTGGGTGTGGCTGGCTGGAGGGACGCATCGTGAGCGTGCGCATCAGTCGTCAGCACTGGGACGGACTGCTGGGCGAGCTCGACCAGGCGCGTCGCCAGCGTCATCTGTTGACCTATCGCGCCTTGCTGGAGCGCTTGCAGTTGCCTAGCCCGGCCATGCAAACCCTGACGGCGGCGCTGGAGCACCTGGCGGCCCTGGATGCCAAGGCCGAACAGCCGCTGCGCAGCTCCCTGGTAATCAGCCAGGGCGCGAGCCGCTTGCCGCGTACCGGTTTCTTCGAGTGTGTCGAGCGTCTGGGGCGCTTTTCCGGCCCGTCCGACGGCGTGGCGGCGGCGTCCTGGCATGCGTCGGAAGTGGTGCGGGTGTTCGAGTACGATTACCCGGAGTCGGCCGAGGCCTGACACGCCCCAATACCGTTTGTAGGAGCAGCCGGTCGACGCTCCTACAATGGTTGTTCAGGTGAAGTGACTGCACAGCAGTCGATCACGTGAATGCTGTGGCCCGGCACATTCTTGGCGTGGTGCTTGGCCTGGGAGGCCAGCTCCGCCAGCTGCGCGGGGTCCAGCAGCGTGCAGGACTGCGGCTTCAGATGCACCACGCCGATGGACAGGGACAGCAGCGGGAACTCCTGGCGCTGGCCCTGCCGATTCGAGGCGATGAAGCAGCCGGCCTCCAGGTGCTCGGCGCGGTAGAAGCGCCGGCTCTGGCTCTGGAAATCCTCCAGCAACTGATTCAGGCGCTTGCGCCAATCCTCCTCGCCCAGCACCAGCAGGAAGTCGTCGCCGCCGATATGGCCGACGAAATCCCGGCTCGGGTCGACGCGATCGTTCAGGCATTGCGCCAGGCACAGCAGGACTTCATCCCCACGACCGTAGCCATAGATATCGTTGAACGGCTTGAAACTGTCGATATCCACGTAGCAGATCACCGACTCCCGGGCCTGTTGCAACAGCCGTGTCAGGCATTGCTGGATCGGCACGTTACCCGGCAGCAGGGTGAGCGGATTGGCATAGCGGGCTTGCTGGATCTTCAGTTCGGTAATCAGTTTCAACACATCGATGACCCGCCCCAGCCCCAGGTACCGGCCTTGGTGGGTAATGATGAAATCTTCCTCGATACGCTGCCGGGCCCGGCTGGTGATCAAGCGGCTGACCTGCTGCAGGGACTGACTCGACTCCACCGCCAGGAAGTCCTCGCTCATCAGCCGGCTGATGGGCTTGCGGGCGAACAGGTCGGTGGCAAAGGGCTTGAGCAGCACGTCCGAGAGCGAATGCCGGTGCACGATGCCGCACGGGTGGCCATGCTCGTCCAGGACGGCCAGGGAGTTGAGGTTGGCCTGGCGGCGGAAGGCTTCCAGCACGTTCGCCGTGGGGGTATCCAGGGCCACCGCCGGTTGCTCGTTGAGCAGGGCGCCGAGGTCGCTGCCTTCCTCGCTGAGGGCCGTCGGAGTGGCCTCGAGCTTGGGCAGGAGCGCGCGGGCTTCCTGCGGCGGATGTTCCTGGGGACGGCAGAGCAGATAGCCCTGGACCAGGTCGACGCCCATCTCGGTGAGCACCGCCAGTTCCTCCGGCAGCTCGATGCCCTCGGCGATCACCAGGGCCCGGGAGGCCTTGGCGATCTGCAGGATGGAGCCGACGAATTCGCGCTTGAGGGCATCCTGGTGGATACCGTCGATAAAGTGCCGGTCGATCTTCACATAGTCCGGGCGCAGCTCCGACCACAGGCGCAGGCTGGAATAGCCGGCCCCGAGATCGTCCAGGGCGATGGAAAAACCCATGGCGCGATAGTGGTGCAAGGCGTTTTGCAGCAGCTGGAAATCGTCGGTGGGGGTCTGTTCGGTGAGTTCGATCACCACGTTGCTGGGATCGATGCCGAAGTCCTGCAGCAGCTGCAATGTGCGGCCCGGCTGATGGGTCGGTTCCAGCAACGATTCCGGCGAGACGTTGAGAAAGAGTTTGCCCGGCAGTTGCTGTTCGCTGAAGCGTCGGCAGGCGCTGAGGCGGCAGAGCATTTCCAGCTCGCTGAGGCGACCGGCCTGGCGGGCCACGGCGAACAGGCTGATAGGCGAGTGCAGCGGACTGTTGGACGGCCCCCGACTGAGTGCCTCATAGCCGAGGATCCGGCGTTCGGACAGCGAGATGATCGGTTGGAACAGGCTGTGCAGACCATTCTGAGCCAGGATTGAACTCAAGGCGTTCAGCTGTTCGGTCATGGTCATGGCTGTCTCGATCGATAAAAAAAGGACCGGGCATGGCCCTTTCTACAAGAGCAATGCCCAGTCCTTTATTTCACGACAGAATGATGACTATTTGATGACGCTCAGAAGCAGCTTCACATTAAATTGCCATCATTTGTCAATGTTTCGCGATTGCCGTGTTCAGACGCAGGTAGTCCAGCAGGATACGTCCGGTCTCACTCAGGTAGGCGTCGTCCTCGGGCTTGATCTTCTTGTCCGGATCCACCGGCGAGGCGTCGTCGTCTTCCTTCTTCAGTTCCTTGAGCGGCTCTTCGCCCTTGGCCTTGCGACGGGCGTTCTCCATGACCAGCTGCTTGGCGTCGATATCGGTGCGCTGGGCACGACGCTCGCTCTCGTTCAGGCTCACGGTTTTTTCCTTGAGCAGCTTCTCGGCCAGGGCTAGCTTGTCGCGAATGAAGATGAACTCCGCATCCTTCGACGCACGCGCCTCGTGGTCAGCCTTGAGCTGGGCCAGGAACGGCTTGAACGGATCCACCGGTGGCTTGATCGAAGGACGAATGGTGTCCCACGGCATGGCTTCCGGCAGCGCGCTCTCGCCGATTTCCTTGGTGTCGATGATCGACGGGAAATCCACGTCCGGCAGCACGCCCTGGTGCTGGGTGCTCTGCCCGGAAACCCGGTAGAACTTCGCCAGGGTCAGCTTCAGCTCGCCATGGTTGAGCGGCTGGATGGTCTGCACGGTGCCTTTGCCGAAGGTCTGGCCGCCGATGATCAGGGCCCGGTGATAGTCCTGCATGGCGCCGGCGAAGATCTCCGAAGCCGAGGCGGACAGGCGGTTGACCAGCAGCGCCATCGGGCCTTTGTAGAAGGCACCCGGGCTTTCGTCTTCGAGGACGTCGACCTTGCCTTCGGCGTTACGCACCAGCACGGTTGGGCCCTTGTCGATGAACAGGCTGGTCAGTTCGGTGGCTTCCTGCAGGGAACCGCCGCCGTTGTTGCGCAGGTCGATGACCACGCCGTCGACGCCGTCCTTCTGCAACTCGCCCAGCAGTTTCTTGACGTCGCGGGTGGTGCTCTTGTAGTCCGGATCGCCGGCGCGGAACGCCTTGAAGTCCAGGTAGAAGGCCGGGATATCGATGACCCCCAGCTTGTAGTCCTTGCCGTCCTGCTTGAGGTGCAGGATCGACTTGCTGGCCGCCTGGTCCTCCAGTTTCACCGATTCGCGGGTGATGGACACTATCTTGCTGGTCTGGTCGTTCGGCGCATTGCTCGCCGGAATCACTTCCAGGCGCACCACCGAGCCTTTCGGACCACGGATCAGCTTGACCACTTCGTCCAGGCGCCAGCCGACCACGTCGACCATTTCCTTGTCGCCCTGGGCGACCCCGATGATCTTGTCGGCCGGGGCCACCTGCTTGGTCTTGTCCGCCGGGCCTGACGGCACCAGGCGCACGACCTTGACCTGGTCGTTGTCGCTCTGCAGCACGGCGCCGATGCCTTCCAGGGACAGGCTCATGTTGATGTCGAAGTTTTCCGCGCTATCGGGTGACAGATAGTTGGTGTGCGGGTCGTAGGACATCGCAAAGGTATTGATATAGGCCTGGAAGATATCTTCGGAACGGGTCTGGTCCAGGCGTGCCAACTGATTCTTGTAGCGCTTGGTCAGCAGGTCCTGGATCGCCTTGGGTTCCTTGCCGGCGATCTTCAGGCGCAGCACTTCGTCCTTGACGCGTTTGCGCCACAGGTCGTCGAGCTCGGCCGTGGTCTTCAGCCACGGGGCGTCCTTGCGATCGATCAGCAAGGATTCCTGGCTGGTGAAGTCCATCTTGTCGACACCCTTGTTCAGCTCGGCAAGGGTGAAGTCCAGACGCGATTTGACCCGGTCCAGGTAGCGCTTGTAGATGGTGAACCCGGCATTCAGGTCGCCGCTCTTGAGGAAATCGTCAAAGTGGGTTTTCCACTTGTCGAATTCGGCGATGTCACTGGCCAGGAAATAACTGCGCGACGGGTCGAGCAGCTTGAGGTAGCTGTCGTAGATGATCACCGAGCGCGCGTCGTCCAGCGGCGGCTTGCTGTAGTGATTACGCTTGAGCAACTCGACGACGTTCAGGCTGGCAATCACCTCGTCGCGGTCGGGCTGAAGATTGTCCCAGCTATTGGCTGCGAACGTATTGGCCGACAGCGTGGAGAAGCCAAGGCCAATGAAAAGAGCAAGTGCTGTGCTGGGGAACAGATGCTTCATGCTGAGTCGACGCGGGGGCAATTGATAACGCATATTAGGCCGTCTTTAAAGTCGCCGGTTCCGCGGGAATGTGTACCAAAAACTGCGTTTGCGAGTTTTCGTACGACCCTCGGTCCGGTCGCATAATGCAAAAAGCCCGGTGCTACAGCTTCGGGCTCAGTCCAGACTCACTATGGAGGCACTGTGAAAGCATTGCAAGGCGTTGAAGGTCAAGTGGAGTGGGTTGAAGAGCCGAGTCCGACGTGCGACGTGGGACAGGTTCGGATCCGGGTGGCGGCCGCGGGGCTCAATCGCGCCGATCTGTTGCAGAAAGCCGGGCTGTATCCGCCGCCGCCCGGGGCCAGCCAGGTGCTGGGCCTGGAGTGCTCCGGGGTGATCAGCGAAGTCGGGCCGGGAGCGTCCTGGCAGGTCGGCGACCGTGTCTGCGCACTGCTGGCCGGCGGCGGCATGGCCGAGGAAGTGGTGGTCGACGGACGGCATGTGCTGCCGGTGCCGGAGGGCCTGAGCCTGGTCGAAGCGGCTGCGCTGCCTGAGGTCTACGCCACGGCCTGGTTGAATCTGTTCCAGTTGGCGGGGCTCAAGCCGGGTGAAAAAGTGCTGTTGCATGCCGGTGCCAGTGGTGTCGGTTCGGCGGCGATCCAGCTGTGCAAGGCCTTCGGCAACCCCTGCTGGGTCAGTGTCGGTTCGGCGGATCGCTTGGCCTATTGCGAGGCCCTGGGCGCCCAGGGCGGGGCGGTGCGGGGCGACGATATCGAGGGCCTGAGCGACTTCGCCCCCTTCGATGTGATCCTCGATCCGGTCGGTGCGAACTACGCGGCGCTGAACGTGAAACTTTTGTCAGCTGACGGACGGTGGGTGCTGATCGGCCTGATGGGCGGTCGGGAAACCCAACTGGACCTGGCGAAGATCCTCGCCAAGCGGATCCAGTTGCTGGGCTCGACGTTGCGCAGTCGCAGCGATCAGTTCAAGGCCGATCTGTTGCGTGACCTGGGTGAGCATGTCTGGCCGTTGTTTGCCGAGAAGCGCCTGAGCCCGCAACTGGCCAAGGCGTTCCCGATCCGGGATGCCGAGACGGCGTTCGAGACGCTGGCGAGCAACCAGGTGGCGGGGAAGCTGGTGTTGGTGATCGACGAGACGCTGGGATAGTTCTCGCTGCAGGAGCGTCGCTTGCTGGCGACGCTTCCAGGGACCTGTGGCTCTGCGTCGGAACGCCGGCCGGACCAGGTCCCGCTCCTGCCGTTCGCGTTGTGATTACTGCCAGTGATGAACAGGCCAGCCGGCCTTTTCCGCCTGCTCGCGCAGCAGCGGATCGGGGTTCACCACATGCGGATGGTCCACCTTGCGCAACAACGGCAGGTCGTTGCGCGAGTCCGAGTAGAAACTCGCGCCTTCCAGGTTCTCGCCTTCGGCATCCAGCCACTCCAGCAACCGCACGATCTTGCCTTCGCGGTAGGTGAGGGTGCCGACGGTGTGGCCGGTATAGACGCCGTGCAGCACTTCCAGGTCGATGCCCAGTACTTCGTCGACGCCCACGCGCTCGGCAATCGCCTTGACCAGGTGAATACCGGACGCCGAGATCACCAGGATCCGGTCACCCGCCGCGCGGTGGGCGGCGATGGCCTTGCACGCGTCGCTGTAGATCAGCGGCTCGATCACGTCCTCGACCCAGGGCGCCACCAGGTGGGCGATTTCCTCCGGGGTGCGCCCGGCCATCGGCTCCAGGCTGAACAGCATGTAGTCTTCCATGGCCAGTTCGCCCCTGCCGTAGGCGTCCATCAGCTCGTTGTTGCGCTGCATGAACGACTCCGGGTCGACCCAGCCCAGGCGCCCCATCTGCTCGCTCCAGAGGGTGGCGCAGTCGCCGTGGATCAGGGTTTCGTCCAGATCAAAAATTGCCAGGGCCATCAGTACCGCTCTCTCTTCAAACGTGCCAAGGACATCAGGCTACCTCACACAGCGCGCTGGGATCGATAGACAGCGACAAACGCCGACCTTCGGGATGCAAGTCGGCGGCCGAGCGGTTGAGCACATCCACCACCAGTTCCACGCCCCGGGCCACGACCCGATAACGGATGACGTTGCCCAGCAGGCTGTGGCCGCGGATCAGCGCGTCCGGCACGCCCTCGGTACGCAACTCGATGGCTTCCGGGCGGATGGCGATACGGCTGTTGATCGGTCGTTGCAGCAGGCGGCTGGCAGCGTCGGCATCGAGCAGGTTGTAGTTGCCGATGAAGCCGGCGGCGAACACATCGACCGGTGCGGTGTAGAGGGATTCGGCGTCGCCGCTCTGGACGATCTTGCCCTGGTTCATCAGGAAGATCCGGTCACTCATGGTCAGGGCTTCTTCCTGGTCGTGGGTGACGAAAATCGTGGTCAGCCCCAGCTCGCGCTGGATCGCCCGGATCTGCTCGCGCAGGTGCTTGCGAATCCGCGCATCCAGCGCCGACAGCGGCTCATCGAGCAGCAGCAGGCGCGGGCGGGTGACCAGCGAGCGGGCCAGGGCCACGCGCTGGCATTGGCCGCCGGACAACTGGTGCGGGTAGCGGCTGGCGAAGTCGTGCAGTTCCACCAGCTTGAGGGCTTCGATCACCCGTTTGTGGCTGTCGTCGGCGTTGACCTTCTGCATCTTCAGGCCGAAGGCGACGTTCTGTTCCACGGTCATGTTGGGGAACAGCGCGTAGCTCTGGAACACCATGCCGATCGCGCGTTTCTGTGGGCTCAGCGGGACGATGTCCTGGCCGTCGAGCAGGATCTGGCCGCTGTCCACCGGGGTCAGGCCGGCGATGCAGCGCAGCAGCGTGGACTTGCCGCAACCGGACGGGCCGAGCAGGGTGACGAACTCGCCCTTGGCGATTTCGCAGTTGATGTCGCTGAACACCGTGGTGCCGGCGTAGGTTTTTTTCAGGTTCTGGACACTGATGAAGCTCATTGGCTTTTGTCCTTGTTCAAATGGTTGGCGACCCAAGTGAGCACCAGCACGAAGAGAAAGTAAGAGATCACTAGCGCACTGGTGAAGTGGCCGCTGCTGTTGCGCATGTTGTTCAGGTACACCTGCAGGGTTTCATAGCGGGTACCCACCAGGATGTTGGCGAACACGAACTCGCCGAACAGGAACGAGAACGACAGCAGCAACGCGACCATCAGGCCCTTGCGCAGGTTGGGCAACACCACCAGGAAGGCCGCCTGCCAGGTGCTGGCGCCGAGCAGGTGGGCGGCGTCCATCAGGTCGCGCAGGTTGATCGCCTGCAGGTTGTTGGTGATGGCCCGGTACATGAACGGCAAGGCCACGGTGAAATAGCAGCCGATCAGGATCCACGGCGTGCCGACCATGGCGAACGGCCCGGAACCGTACAGCTGCAACAGGCCCACCGAGGACACCACCGGCGGTACTGCGAAGGGCAGCAGGATCAGGATGTTCATCAGTGCGTCGAGCTTGGGGAAGTGGTAGTGCACCACGAACAGCAGCGGCAGGATCAGCGCCACCGACAACGCCAGCGAGCCGACACAGACGATCAGCGACTGGCCGAACGCATCGAGGAAACGCGGATCGCTCCACAGTTGCAGGTACCACTTGAAGGTGAAACCGCTGGGCAGGACGGTTGCCGACCAGCTGCTGGCAATCGAGTACACCAGGGTTCCGGCCAGCGGCAGCAACAGGATCAGGAACAACAGGCGGACCACCACGCGGTGGTATAGGGCCGCGGAGGGTTCAGCGCGCGACATGGTAGCTCCTCTTCAACAGCCACTGATGGATCACGGTCACGAAGGTCATCATGCCCACCAGGATCACCGCCAGCGCGCTGGCCATGTTCGGGTCGAGGCTGATGTCGCCGGAGACCATGGCGGCGATACGGATTGGCAACACGTTGAAGTTGCCGGTGGTCAGGGCATACACCGTGGCGTAGGCACCGAGGGCGTTGGCCAGCAGGATCACGAAGGTGCCCAGCAGCGCCGGGGTCAGCACCGGCAGGCCGATATGCCGCCAGAACTGCCAGCCGTCGGCGCCGAGCAGCGCGGCGGACTCGCGCCAGTCTTCGCGCAGGGCGTCGAAGGCCGGGTAGAGCAGCAGCACGCCCAGGGGAATCTGGAAGTAGGTGTAGAGAATGATCAGGCCGGTCTTCGAGTACAGGTTGAAATCCTGAATGATCCCGGCCTGCTTCAGCATGATGGTGATGGTGCCGTTGAAGCCCAGCAGGATGATGAACGCGAAGGCCAGGGGCACACCGGCGAAGTTGCTGGTCATGTTGGCGAAGGCGTTGACGAAATCCCGCAGGCGCGAGTCGACCCGGCGCAGGGAATAGGCGCCGAGCACCGCGATGAGCATGCCGAACACGCTCGACCAGAAGCTGATTTCCAGGCTGTACTGGATCGCTTGCAGGTAGAACTTCGAGTTGAAGATCCTGCTGAAGTTGGCCAGGCCCCAGCCGCTTTCTTCCGATTGCAGGCTGTTGATCAGCACCCAGGCCAGCGGCGCGATCTCGAACACGATAAAGAACAGGGCAAAGGGCACCAGGCAGAGCACGGCGAGCCATTTGCCACGGGTGAGTGAATTCACTTCAACAGCTCCCGGCATACAGGTTTGTCATGGGGGACGCCCAGCAGTTCGCAGATCGTGCCGCAGAGTTGCGTCTGCGCGGGCGTGGCATCGGGATTGAAACTGAAGGCGTCGCCGAGGACGAACAGCGGCACTTCACGTTCTTCGGCCAGCAGGCCGTTGTGCGAGCGGTCGTTGTTCATGCCGTGGTCGGCGGTTACCAAGACCTGGTAGCCTGCGTCGAGCCAGCCTTGCAGGTAGTCGGCGAGGATGATGTCGGCCGAGCGCGCGCTGTTGCGGTAGGGCGCACTGTCGAGGCCGTGCTTGTGGCCGGCGTCGTCAATGTTCATCGGGTGCACCAGCAGGAAGTTCGGCGCGTGTTGCAGGCGCAGGCTTTCGGCGTCGGCGAACAGATGGGAATCGGGGTAGTGGTCGACCCAGTAGAAATGGCCGTGCTGGATCGCCAGGCTTTCATCCCGGGTATGTCGATCGCGGGCGGCGACGAAGGGCGAGCGGTTGTAGAGTTCGCTGATCCAGTGATAGGCCGCCGCCGCGGTGGTCAGGCCGGCGTCGCGGGCGTAATGGAACACGCTGCGCTGGTTGGACAGGCGAGAGACGTGGTTGTGCACGATGCCGCTCTGGATCGGAGCCACACCGGTGAGAATGCATTCGTAGAGCGGTCTGGAGAGCGAAGGCAACTCGCATTCCAGTTTGTACAACGCCGCGCGTCCTGCGCCTGCGTAAGCCTGGAGGTGGCCCATGGCGTGCCGGGCGACCTCGTAGTTCAGGCCATCGAGCACGACCAGGATAACGTTGTGCGGCATAAACCAGACCTCCCTCTGATTAGAATCGAACAAAACCTGATGTGGGAGCCGGCTTGTTGGCGATACGGTCAACACGGTTTATCAGGTAAACCGCGTCGATGCGATCGCCAGCAAGCCGGCTCCCACAAGTTCAGGGTTATTGCATGTTGATGATGACTTCTTCCTGCCACTTCTGCGGCAGCGCCTTGGAGGTCTTCTCCCAGGCATCGGCGTCCTTGATCGGCGTGACTTTCTTGTACTGCTCGTTAGGCAGCAGCTTGGCCTTCACGTCTTCCGGCAGGGTCAGGTGCTCGGCACGGATGGGACGTGCGTTGCCACGGGCCAGGTTGGTCTGGCCGGCGTCGCTGAAGATGTACTCGCGAGCCAGCTTGGCCGCGTTCGGGTGCTTGGCGTATTTGTTGATGATGGTGGTGTAGCCGGAAATCACCGAGCCGTCCGATGGGATCAGCACCACGTAGTCGTCCGGGTTGGCCATCTTGGCCTTGTAGCTCAGGCCGTTGAAGTCCCAGACCACGCCGACTTCCACTTCACCCTTTTCCATGGTGGCGATGGTCGGGTTGGCGAGCGACAGGCGACCTTGCTTGGCGATCTCGGCAAACATCAGCAGCGCAGGCTGGATGTTCTTCTCGTCACCGCCGTTGGCCAGGGCGGCGGCCAGTACACCGTTGGCGGCCTGGGCGGCGGTGCTCACGTCACCGATGGACACCTTGTATTTGCCGGTCTTGAGGTCAGCCCAGCTTTTCGGGGCTTCGGAACCGTGCAGCAGCTTCTTGTTGACGATGAACGCAATGGTGCCGGTGTAGGCCAGTGCCCAGTTGCCGTCCTTGTCCTTCGCCCACGCCGGGACCTGCTCCCAGGTGCTCGGCTTGTACGGCTGGGTCACGCCCTGCTTGACCGCGATCGGGCCGAAGGCGGCACCGACGTCGCCGATGTCGGCGCTGGCGTTGTCTTTCTCGGCCGCGAACTTGGCCACTTCCTGGGCCGAGCTCATGTCGGTGTCGATGTGCTTGAGGCCGTACTTGTCGCTCAGGTCTTTCCAGGTGCCCGCCCAGTTCGCCCAGTCATCGGGCATGCCGACGCTGTTCACGGCGCCTTCTTTCTTGGCGGCGGCTTCCAGTGCTTTCAAATCGGTGTCAGCGGCCATGGCAGAGGTGCACAGGGCAATGGTCGAGCCTAACAGTGATGCCAGGAAAAGCTGTTTCATCCGAAGCTCCTTTGGGCGTTTTCAACGCGGCGATTTTTATCGGTGGTTGTTATGAACGTGGTGCGGTTGGTTGGATCTGGATTGGTCTAGGTCAGCAATACCTGAGCCAATTTAAGCCTACTGGATGACACTTTGATGTCGGCATCAGTCCTGCAGGGTTTTTTACCAGTGCTGCTCATGAGCACTTCCTCAAGCGTAGACCATATGTAATTAACTGATATTTAAGGATTTTATCTTTATGGTACGGCCGTCCATGTGCACCGTTTCGTCGCTATGTCACATATCAGTCATGTGCATTGCCTAGGCTGAGCGCTACAACTGGAGACCGCGATCCTGCGCGGTTCTGCCCTCAAACAGTGCTGGTCTAGTCCAGATAGGTAACGTTGATGCGTGAAGAGGCACCAAAGGCGGTGACAGCCATCGGTCAGGCCCTGCATGAGCAGATCGGACACGGCCTGCTGCCACCGGGTAGCAAGTTGCCCGCCGAGCGCAAGCTCAGTGAGTTGTTCGGTACCACCCGGATCACCGTGCGCGAGGCCTTGTTGCAGTTGGAGGCCCAGGGGCTGATCTATCGCGAGGAGCGTCGCGGCTGGTTCATTTCGCCGCCGCGGCTGGCCTACAACCTGATGCAGCGTAGTCACTTCCACGCGATGGTCAGTGCCCAGGGGCGGGTGCCGTCGACCCAGGTGATCTCGGCGCGTTTGCAGCCGGCGTCGGCGGCGGTGTGTGACTGGTTGCAGTTGCCGGCGTTGTCCAGCGTGATCCAGATCTGCCGGGCGCGGCGGATCGACGAGCGGCTGGTGTTGTATGTCGAGCATTACCTCAACCCGCAGTACTTTCCGGGGATCCTGGAGTTCGACCTGAACCAGTCGATCACCGAGCTGTATGCCCGGCATTACGACCTGCATTACGGGCGGGTCAGGTTCGAGATCGTGCCGACCTCATTGCAGGTCGAGGCGGCGGCGGCGTTGCGGGTATCGGTGGGGAGTCCGGGCTTGCGTATCGCCCGGGTCAACTACGACCAGCACGGACGGCTGATCGACTGCGATCTGGAGTTCTGGCGACATGATGCGATTCATGTCGGGGTGGATGTGGTCTAGCCGGCCCGGCTTTTGCGCCTGACGAAATTGTTGTGTTGAAACCCCAACCTGTAGGAGCCGGCTTGCTGGCGATGCGATCTGATGGCCGACATCGTCGTCGACTGGAAAACCGCTATCGCCAGCAAGCCGGCTCCTACAGGTTGGGTGGCGGGTTCAAGATTTCGGTGTGGATTCCGTCTCCGGATCACCGCCCGCGGTGACCACTTGCACACTCAAGCGCGGTGTCGCCAGGTCCAGCCCGGCCTCGTCCATGGTGCGCTTGAGTGCCAGGTTGAACGCCCGCGAAACCTCCCACTGCTTGATCGGCGCGGTCTTGAAGCGGGCGCGCAGTATCGCGCTGCCGGACTCGAAACTCTCCACCCCCTGGATCTCCAGTGGCGACCAGATATTGCGCCGTTGCAGCGGGTCGGTGCGCATCTTCTGGCCGACATCGCGCATCAGTTTGATCGCACTGTCGATGGCCATGTTGTACGGGATCGCCACCCGGAAGATCGCGTAGCCGAACTCCCGCGAGTAGTTCTTGATGCTCTTGATCTCGCTGAACGGAATGGTGTGGACGATGCCGTCGATGTCGCGCAGGCGCACCGTGCGGATGGTCAGCCCCTCCACCGTGCCGAGGTGGCCGCCGACGTCGACGTAGTCGTCGATGGCCAGCGAGTCCTCGATGATGATGAACAGGCCGGTGATCAGGTCCGCCACCAGCGACTGCGCACCGAAACCGATGGCCAGGCCGATCACGCCGGCACCGGCCAGCAGCGGCGTGACGTTCATGCCCATGTTCGCCAGGGCGACGATCAGCGCGATGATGAAGATCGCCACGAACAGCACGTTGCGGATCAGCGGCATCATGGTCTGCGCCCGGGCATTGGCCAGGCCCTTGCGCGAGCGGGTCAGGGCATGGTGCACGGCGGTGTCGCTGAGAATCCACACCAGCCAGGCGAAGATCAGCGTGCCGCCCAGGCTGAACAGCTTGACGCTGACTTCATGACCCTCGCCCTCGGTGAAGCGGATCAGCGACATGCCCCAGACCCGCAGCCCCAACTCGATGAACACCAGCCACACGGCCAGGTGCACCAGGGTGTAGCCGAAGTTGGTCAGGCGCTCGGAGTACAGGGCGTGACGCCTGTTCCCACGTTCGGGCTTGAGGGCATGACGGCGGACCAGGCCGTTGATCACCATGCACAACACCACCAGCACGGTGCAGATCAGCGACTGGCGCAGGGCGGTGCTGGTATCGCCGGCGGAGACGAAGGTGGCGACCAGCGAGATCGCCACCAGGATCAGCGCCGGGACGAACCAGAAGGTACCGAGGATCGACAGGGTGTCGCTCAGGGCGCGACGGGTCAGGCGCCGGGACAGCGACTGGTTGCGGATCAGGTGGGCGATGGGCCGGCGGAAACGCACGATGAACAGGCCGCTGGACAGCGCCGCCATGACGTTGGCGAAGGTGGCGGCGGTGTGGGCCAGGTGGCCGCCGAGGCTGGCGATCATCCGCGGGTCGCTGAGCGCCTCGCCAAAGGCGGCGAAGCTGCCGATCAGCCACAGCGGGCGGAAGGCCTGGCGCCGCAGAATATACAGGGCCTGGTGGCGATGCTGGCCGTCGAGCACGGAGAAGGCGATCACGCAGATGGCCGAGAAGCAGGTGCCCACTACCAGGGCGTAGGCCAGCACCATCGCCAGGTTCTTGCCCAGGGACGAGGGCAGCGCATAGCTCATGTACACGGTGATGAGCAGGGCGATCAGCCAGGGTCCGAGCTTGCGCAGGGCGAAACGCAGCAGGTCGACGGTGCGCGGGTGTTGCGGCAGTTCTTCGCTGAGGCCGAAGCGCAGGCGGACCTGGCGGCCGAGCCAGATCATGGCCCAGGCGAGGAAGCTCCAGAGTGCCAGGATCAGGGCGAAGGCGAAGACCATCGGCAGCCATTCGCTGGCCGGCAGCATCAGGTCCATCAGCTCGCCCTTGGCCAGGTCGAACTCTGTCGACCAGCGACTGAGGGGGCTGTCGTCTCCGGAAAACTGCTTTTCGAAGCCGGCGAGGGTGTTGCCGATCAACCCCAGTACGCCTTCCTCGGTGGCCGGTTGGGCTTTCCTGGTGCTGTCGCGGAGTTTTTTCAGGTCGCTCAGGAGCTTGGCGCGCTGCTGGTCGTTCTCCAGGTTCTTGATCACGTCATCCAGCGATTGCGCCAGGGGTTCGCTGGGTGTCGGCTGGGCTTTTTCCGCGTTGGAGAGCAGGCTCGGCAGGCCGGCTGCCTCGGCGCCGGCCAGCGGCACCAGCGTCAGCAGGCAGGTGAACAGAAGGGCGGGCAGGGCGAAAAGGCGGGCGAACACTAGGCAGTCAACCATCGACGATACGGGTCGACGAAGTGTACGTCAGGCGTGGGGCCAATGCATTTAATCGCTCAGTTGGGCGAGGATCTTGTAGACCACGGTACCGAGGATGAACAGCATGCCGACCCAGAGCAGCAGGACCCCGGCGTTGCGCTCGCGAAAGTTGAACCCGACGGCCAGCATCAACATACCGCCCAGGATGGGAATGAGCATGGTGTGGAAAGCGAAGGGCGAGATCATGACAACGACCTGGTCGAGGGGGTTACCTTGAGTCTAGGTCGGTTTGGCGGGGGTGGGGGTTATGTGTATCTGCGCAGATCAGGGGCTGTGGATATTCTCTTACGGTCAACACGGCCACTGTGGGAGCCGGCTTGCCGGCGATGGGGCCCTTGTGACTGGCATCGTCCTTGCGGGCCTCATCGCTGGCAAGCCAGCTCCTACAGGTTTTGTGTCGTTTCAGGTCCTATGGCAGTTCGCGACTGGCGTAGAACGCGCTCAGGACTTTCACCAGGTGCGCCAGGTCGTGGCTGCCGGCCAGCTCGCGGATCGAGTGCATGGCGAAGGTCGGCAGGCCGATGTCCACGGTACGCACCCCCAGGTGGCTGGAGGTGATCGGGCCGATGGTCGAGCCACAACCCATGTCGCTGCGCACCACGAAGCTTTGCACCGGTACTTCCTCGGCCATGCACAGGTGACGGAAGAACCCGGCGGTTTCGCTGTTGGTGGCGTAGCGCTGGTTGTTGTTGACCTTGATCACCGGGCCGGCATTGAGCTTCGGACCATGGTTGGCATCGTGCTTGTCGGCATAGTTGGGATGCACGCCGTGGGCGTTGTCCGCCGAGACCAGCAGGGACTTCTGGATGGTCCGCACGAACTCGTCGCCTTCGGGCAGCAGGCGGCGCAGGGTCTGTTCCAGCATCGGGCCGTCGGCGCCGCAGGCCGAGCACGAACCGACTTCCTCATGGTCGTTGCAGACCAGTACGCAGGTTTCCTCGCTGTCGGCGCCGAGCAGCGCTTGCAGGCCGGCGTAGCAGGACAGCAGGTTGTCCAGGCGCGCACCGGCGATGAAATCGCCGTTCAGGCCGATGACCGCGGCGGCCTGGGTGTCGTAGAAGCTCAGCTCGTAATCGAGCACCACGTCGGCGTTCAGGCCGTGCTCGCGGGCCAGTTGTTCGGTGAGCACGGCGCGGAAGTCGACCCGCTCGTCACCGGCGAACTGGGCCAGGATCGGCGGCAGCTCGTTCTGGGGATTGATCGCCCAGCCCTGGTTGGCTTCGCGGTTGAGGTGGATCGCCAGGTTGGGAATGGTGGCGATGGGCAGCTTGAAGTCGATCAGCTGGCTCTCGACCTTGCCGTCGCGACGGAAGGTGACGCGCCCGGCCAGCGACAGGTCGCGGTCGAACCAGGGGGCGAGCAGGGCGCCGCCGTAGACTTCGACACCCAACTGCCAGAAACCCTGGCGTTGCAGTTCCGGTTGCGGCTTGACCCGCAGGCACGGGCTGTCGGTGTGGGCGCCGACCAGGCGGATGCCGCCGAGCAACGGCGAGGCGCGACCGAGCTTGATGGCGACGATCGCCGAGTCGTTGCGGGTGACGTAGTAGCGGCCGTTGGCCTCGGTGTGCCAGGTTTCGCGCTCGTCGAGGCGCTGGTAACCCGCCGCTTCCAGGCGCTGAACCAGGCTGGCGGTGGCATGGAGCGGGGTGGGGGAGGCCTTGAGGAAGTCGATCAGGCCTTGGTTCAACTCTTCGCGCATAAGTAGCTCCAGACAGCAGTGTCGGGAGTTTACCGTATTGGTTGGCAGTTTTGCGGAGGACTCGATGTCGGAGCGATCTTTGTGACGAGGGGGCAAGCCCCCTCGCTACAGGTAACCCCTCACTCCGAGGCTCAGAACGGTGCCGGGCACTCGAAGCGCAGGCGTTCGCCGGTTTGCGGGTGGGTGAAGCTCAGCATGCTGGCGTGCAGGCACAGCCGTGGCCAGGCGGCCAGCGCCTGGGGATGCGCATACAGGCCGTCGCCCAGCAACGGATGACCGATGGACAGCATATGCACCCGCAACTGGTGCGAGCGCCCGGTGATCGGGGTCAGTTCCACGCGGCACCAGTCGCCGCAACGCTCCAGCACCCTCCAGAAGGTCAGCGCATGCTTGCCGAACTCGTGGTCGACCACGTGGCGTGGCTTGGTCGGCGGGTCGTAGCGCAGCGGCAGGTCGATGCTGCCGCTGTCCAGCTCCGGCTGGCCCCAGCAGAGGGCGGTGTAGGCTTTTTCGGTTTCCCGGTCGTGGAACTGTCGCGACAGTTCGCGATGGCTGTCCGGGTCGCGGGCCAGCAGGATGATTCCCGAGGTTTCCCAGTCCAGTCGGTGGACGATACGGGCTTCGGGGTAGCCGTTTTCCTGCAGGCGGGTAATCAGGCAGTCCTTGTTGTCATCGGCCCGACCCGGAACGGAGAGCAGCAGGGTCGGTTTGTCCACCACCAGCACGGCGGCGTCCTGATGGAGGATGCGGATATTGGACAGCGGCATTAAAGCAGTCTCGTGACAAACGCCAACGGCGGCCCGACGATATTCACCCTTGCTGTAGGAGCCGGCTTGCTGGCGATCGTATCGACGCGGTTTACCTGATAAACCGAGTTGACCGTATCGCCAGCAAGCCGGCTCCCACAACAGCAAGCGTGAACATCACCGGGCCGCCGTGGCTCCAGCCGGATCGATCAACGATCGGGCAGGGTGATATTGAGTTCCAGGATCGAGCAGCTGCCCTGGTTTTCCAGCGCCACGTGCACGTCGTCGGTTCCGATATTGACGTACTTGCGGATCACCTCCACCAGTTCCTTCTGCAAGGCGGGCAGGTAATCCGGGGTGCTGCGTTGGCCGCGTTCGTGCGCCACGATGATCTGCAGACGCTCTTTCGCGACCGACGCGGTGCTTACTTTTTTGCTGGCACGAAAGAAGTCAAAAAGGTTCATTGCTTAGTTGCCTCCAAACAGGCGCTCGAAGAGTCCTTTCTTCTTCACATCGAGGAAGCGATGTTCCAGGGTTTTACCCAGCAGGCGGTCGACCGCATCGCTGTAGGCCTGGCCCGCATCGCTCTGGTCGTCGAGAATCACCGGCACACCCTGGTTGGAGGCCTTGAGCACCGCCTGGGATTCGGGGATCACGCCCAGCAGGGTCACCGCGAGGATTTCCTTGACGTCTTCGACGCCCAGCATCTCGCCGTTGCTCACGCGCTCGGGGTTGTAGCGGGTCAGCAGCAGGTGTTCCTTGATCGGGTCTTCGTTGTTCTCGGCGCGGCGCGACTTGCTCGCCAGCAGGCCCAGCATCCGATCGGAGTCACGCACCGAGGACACTTCGGGGTTGGTCACGACGATGGCTTCGTCGGCGAAGTACATGGCCAGGTGGGCACCGGTCTCGATACCGGCCGGGGAGTCGCAGACGACGAACTCGAAGTCTTCCTTGAGGGCCATCAGGACTTTTTCCACGCCTTCCTTGGTCAGCGCTTCCTTGTCACGGGTCTGGCTGGCGGCCAGCACGTAGAGGTTTTCCAGGCGCTTGTCCTTGATCAGGGCCTGCTGCAGGTTGGCTTCGCCCTGGACGACGTTGACGAAGTCATACACCACGCGACGCTCGCAACCCATGATCAGGTCAAGGTTACGCAAGCCGACGTCGAAGTCGACGATCACTGTCTTGTGGCCCCGCAGCGCGAGGCCGGTACCGATGGCGGCGCTGGTGGTGGTCTTACCCACACCACCCTTGCCGGATGTAACCACGAGAATCTTGGCCAAGGTGTATCACCCCTAAAGGAATAAAGGACTTTCAGCCCCTGAAGAACGTCACTAAAAAAATAACTGTAGTCGTGCAGCGTCGGTTGGAAAGCGAGGAAAAGTCTGAAGTACCTCGGGTTATTCTTTCCTTTCGCGATTTCCCACACCGTTCGAGCTGTTTTCGCTACGAGAAGGTGACATTTTGGAAATGGCGGCAAGTATCCGTTAAAGACGGATGATGTTCAACACGTCCCCGGACAAGCTGACTTGAACACCGGCGCCCCACAGCGGATCGCGGCGTAAATCCTCGGAAACCTTGTACTGTCCGGCGATCGAGATCAGCTCGGCACTCAGTTGCTGGCAGAAAATCCGTGCCTTGGTGTCGCCCTTGATACCCGCCAGGGCGCGACCGCGCATGGGGCCATAAACATGGATGTTGCCATCGGCCAGAAGTTCCGCGCCGGGGCTGACGGAAGAGATCACCACCAGGTCGCCGCCCTGAGCGTAGACCTGTTGGCCGCCGCGCACCGGCGAGGTGATGATTTTCGTCGGCTTGACCACCGGCTCCGGTGGTTTTTCCGGTTTTTTCTTTTCCAGGCCTTCGTTCGGGTCGACCGCTCGTTCCCGGGCGCCGGACGGTGGCAGCACCGGCAGGTCAATGGCAATGGCGGCGGCAATGTCTTCGATGCGGTTGGCGCGGATCGCCAGGGTACGCAGGCCGTGGTGGCGGCAGACGCGCATCAGGCCGGGCAGGTCGATGGGGCCCTGGCCGTCCGGCAGTTTGTCCAGCGCCAGCACCAGCGGCGTGTTGCTGAAGAAGTTCGGGGCCTGGGCGACCTTGGCCGCCAATTGCCGATCGAGGGCGTCGAGGTTGTTCTGCGCCAGTTCCAGCACCGTGATGGCGAGCATGCTGCCCTTCAGCTGGAACACGGGATCCTGGTCTAGCGGTTCGGTTTGGCTCATGGTCGGCATAACGCAGCTTGTCACTAAAAGTGCCGAGACTTATAACGAGAACGCCCTCGGGCCGCAAGCCGGCGCGAACCGTTGTAGAATGCGCGGCCTTGTTGTCTGTCCGGAATCACCCATGGATCGCCCGCGTTTTCGAGCTGCTTTTCTTCATCCCCGTTACTGGCCGCTATGGCTGGGGTTGGGCTTGCTGTGGCTGATTGTCCAGTTGCCCTACGGGTGCCTGTTGTTTCTCGGGCGTTTTCTCGGCGCCGTGATGTACCGGGTGTCGGCCGACCGACGGACGATTGCCGCTCTGAATTTGAAGTTGTGCTTTCCGGCGTTGTCCGACGCCGAGCGCGACCGTCTGCTGCGCAAGAATCTCGCTTCCACCGGGATCGCCTTCTTCGAAATGGCCATGAGCTGGTGGTGGCCCAAGCCCCGTCTGGCGCGCCTGGCCCATGTCGAAGGCCTCGAACATCTGCAGCAGGCCCAGCGCGATGGCCAGGGCGTGATCCTGATGGCCCTGCATTTCACCACCCTGGAAATCGGCGCGGCCCTGCTCGGCCAGCAGCACACCATCGACGGCATGTACCGTGAGCACAACAATGCGCTGTTCGATTTTATCCAGCGCCGTGGACGCGAGCGGCACAACCTCGATTCCCTGGCGGTGGAGCGCGACGACGTGCGTGGCATGCTCAAGCTGCTGCGCGCCGGTCGGGCGATCTGGTACGCACCGGACCAGGACTACGGCATCAAGCAGAGCGTGTTCGTGCCGCTGTTCGGTATCCAGGCGGCGACCGTGACCGCCACCAGCAAGTTCGCCCGCCTGGGCAAGGCGCTGGTGATGCCGTTTACCCAGGAGCGCCTGGCGGACGGCAGTGGCTATAAGCTGGTGATTCATCCGCCGATGAGCAACTTCCCGGGGGAAAGCGAAGAGGCCGACTGCCTGCGGATCAACCAATGGGTCGAGGTGGCGCTGCGCCAATGCCCGGAGCAGTACCTCTGGGCCCATCGCCGGTTCAAGAGCCGGCCGCCGGGCGAGCCCAAGCTCTACCCGAAACGCGGATAATCCCTTGCCGCAGGGGGCGGGGGTGGTGTATCAGGATATTACCTGATTGATGGAGTGTCGCGATGAGCCCAGCTGAACCGGTCACCGGTCTGATTCTTTCCGGCGGGGGCGCGCGAGCGGCCTATCAGGTGGGTGTGCTGGCGGCGATTGCCGAACTGTTGCCGGCCGGGGCGGCCAATCCCTTTCCGGTGATAGTCGGGACTTCGGCGGGGGCGATCAATGCGGTCAGCCTGGCCAGTGGGGCGATGGACTTCAGCGCCGCCATCGAACGCCTGACCGCGTTCTGGCAGGGCTTTCGCAGCCACCTGGTGTTGCGCAGCGATTGGCCGGGGGTGATTCGCCAGGCCAGCCGCTTCGTCAGCCACAGCCTGCTGGGCATGGGCGCACAGGTGCCGGTGGCGCTGCTCGACAGTTCGCCCCTGCGCGACCTGCTGAATGACAAACTGCACCTGCCGGGTATCGACCACGCCATCGAGCAACAGCAGTTGCACGCCGTGGCGGTGACTGCTTTTGGCTATGAGTCCGGTCAGGCGGTGACCTTCTATCAGAGCAAGGGGGCCATCGACTCCTGGTTGCGCCATCGGCGGGTCGGCATGCCGACCCGGCTGACCGTCGAGCACTTGCTGGCCAGTTCGGCGATCCCGCTGCTGTTCGCTCCGGTCAAGCTCGGCCGGGAGTATTTCGGCGATGGGGCGGTGCGCCAGTCCGCGCCGATCAGCCCGGCGTTGCACCTGGGGGCCACCCGGGTGTTGGTGGTGGGCGTCAGCGGCAACCCCCGGGGTGTCGACACCGACACCGAGCGCACCTATGTCGGGCAGCAGCCGAGCCTGGCACAGATCGGTGGGCATATGCTCAACAGTACCTTCATCGACAGCCTGGAAAGCGATATCGAGCTGTTGCAGCGCTTGAATCAGTTCAGCCGGCTGTTGCCGCCGCAACCGCGCAGCCTGGGCCTGGCGCCGGTGGATGTGCTGGTGATCGCGCCCAGTCAGCCGATCGATGAAATCGCCGCGCGACATCGGCATGAGTTGCCGGCGGCGTTGCGGTTTTTCCTGCGCGGGCCGGGTGCGACCCGGACCAGCGGTGCGGGGGTCTTGAGTTACCTGCTGTTCGAGGCGGCCTATTGCAGCGAGTTGATCGAGCTGGGGCGTCGCGATGCGATGGCCAAGCGCGAGGAGCTGTGCCGGTTTCTGGGGTTGCCGCAGGCTTCGCTGGTGTCGCAGGCGGCGTCGGTGCTTTAGGCACCGGGCCTGTGCGTTACTGCGCCAGCAGGTGCGCCGCCAGGTAACGGGCCACCGACTCCTCGCTGCAACTGCCCAGGGCTTCATGCCCGGGCAGAGCCTGGAACACCTTGGCGTGCGCCGTACCCATCACCAGGCCCTTGCCGGTGCTCGAGAGCATTTCCACATCGTTCATGCCGTCGCCAAAGGCGATGCACTGGCTCAGCGGCACTTGCAGGAACTGCGCGAGTTTCTTCAGGGCATGACCCTTGGATACGCCGCTTGCCATCATTTCCAGGCACCAGGGCGAGGAAAAGGTGCTGTGCACCTGGGTGCCGAGCCGGCGCTTGAGCTGTTCATCGAGAACCACCAGGGCCTCGTGGTCCCGGTCCTTGTGGATAAAGAAGATCTTCTCCACCGCCTCGGTCGGGAATTCATCGGGGGCCAGCACCGTGGGACGGAACCCTTCGTGCCGGTTGAACGCCTCCAGCAGTTGGCCATCGGCGTTGGTGATCCAGCGGGACTGGCAATACAGGTTGGTCACCAGGTTCGGCTCGTGCCGGGTGGCATCCAGCAGGGCCCGCACCGCCTGCGGCGCCATGTACTCGCTGGCGTCCAGGCCCTTGCAGGCGCTGCTGATCCGCGCGCCGTTGGCGGTGATCAGGTGAACCGGCAAGTCATAGGGCCGCAGGATCGACTCGACGTCGGGTTGGCTGCGCCCGGTGGCGATGACCACCTGCTTGCCGGCGTCCAGCAGACGCTTGAGCACCCCGTGGGAATACTCGCCAATGCGGTCGTCCGGTAGCAGCAGGGTGCCGTCCAGGTCGGTGGCGATCAGGTGGTACATGCTTGAGTCCTTGTCAGGCCTGTGGGTCTTGATATTCGAGAACACAGCACCACCCTGTAGGAGCTGGCTTGTCGGGACGCCGCACCGCAGCGATGAGGCCCTCGAGCCCTGTGGTGCTCATACGGACGCCATCGCCAGCAAGCCGGCTCCTACAGGTTTCGCGGCGTTTCCAGGTCCGGGGTTATTCGGCGATCTGCAACTTGCGCGCCTCGGTGTACACGTAACGGACTTTCTCGTATTCGAACGGTGAGTTCAACTGGCCGTAGCGGAAGTTGGTGGTGTAGCGCTTGTCGATGGCCTCCAGCAGATAGATTTCCGGATGGTCAGAGCTGACCTGCGAGACGTTGAGGAAGTTGATCTGCGATGCGGCGGCGAAGTCGAACACCAGCCCACCGGTATCGCGCAGGTTCGACGGACCGAAGAACGGCAGCACCAGATACGCCCCGCCCGGCACGCCATAGAAGCCCAGGGTCTGGCCGAAGTCCTCAGCCTGGCGCGGCAGGCCCATTTTGGTGGCCGGGTCCCACAGGCCGGCGATGCCGATGGTGGTGTTGAGCAGCAGGCGTCCGGTGGTGTCCAGTGCCCGCTTGCCCTTGAACTGGAGCAGGCTGTTGAGCAGGTTGGTGACATCCCCCAGGTTACTGAAGAAGTGGCTCACGCCCTCGCGCAGGAAGGTCGGCGTCACGTAGCGGTAGCCATCGACCGCCGGCAGGAACACCCATTCGTCGAAACGGTAGTTGAAGTGGTAGACCCGGCGGTTCCAGGACTCCAGCGGGTCGTAGACGCTCAGGGCGTTGAGGGTCGAACGTTCGAATTCACGCTGGTCCAGGCCCGGATTGAATTTGAGCCGTTTCAACGGTTCGGTGAAACCGTCCGGGTCCGGCACCACGGGATCGTGCGCCTTGCTGTTGTCGGCCAGGGCAGGGGCTGCGCAGAACAACGCCGCGAGCAGCAGGAGAGATTTAGCCACGGAAGAACTCCAGCATGGCGTCGGCGTTGACGCGGTAATTGAGGTTGCCGCAGTGGCCGCCATGGGGGTAGACCGTCAGACGATCGCCAAAGGTGCGGCGCAGGAAGCCCAGGTCGCCGGGGCCGAGGATCACGTCGTCGGCGTTGTGCATCACGGCGATTTTCCGGCTGTCGTGCAGGTAGTCCTTGAGGGCGTAGAGGCTGACCTGGTCGATCAGTTGCAAGATGCTGCCGCCGTCGGTGCGGGCGCGCCACATCGGGATCACCTGTTCGGTCAGGTAGCAGTCGAAATCGCATTGCAGGGCGCGCTTGAGCATGGGCGTGAGGCTGGTGCCTTCGGTGATCGGATATTTCGGCGGGGTGATCAGGCCGCGGCGGTTGATCAGGTCCGAGGTGAAGGCAATGTCCGCCGCCGAAAAGCGGAAGGTGGTGCCGATCAGCATGGCCATCTGTTCGTTGCTCAGGTGTTGCCGGGACTGCTGGAAGTCGTAGAGCAGGGCGTCGTTGAGGTCGATGTAGCCCTTTTTCTGGAAGTAGCGGGTCAGCTTGCCGAGCACCAGCTCATAGAAGGTGGTGGTGTTGGTGACACCCTTGACTTCGGTCTGGACCAGCTTGTCCAGGTTGGTGACCGAGGTGTAGAGGTTGACCGGCGGATTGAGCAGCAGGACTTTCTTGAAGTTGAAGCTGCGCCGGGTTTCATCCAGTTTGCTGACGAAGGCCGCGTCCAGGGCACCGAGGCTGTAGCCGCTGAGATAGAAGTCGGTGATCGGCAGGTTCGGCTGCTGGGCGCGCACGGCCTGCATGACCCGGTACAGGTCTTCCGCATCCTCCTTGCTGACGCCGGGGGTGGCGAAGCGCGAGGCGGCGCTCATGAAGTCGAAGCTGGTGGGCGACGACAACTGCACGACGTGGTAGCCGGCCTGGTAGTAGAGCTTCTTCAGGTATTCGTTGATGCTGCTGTCGTAGCGCGCGCCGGTGCCGGAGATCAGGAAGATCAGCGGGGCGGGGTGATCCTGTCGGGCCAGGCGGTAGGTGAGCTTCTTCACCGCCCAGAAATTGTCCGGGAGGATGAAGTCGCGTTCCGGGCGCAGTTTGAGGCTGTAGTCCGCTTGCCGGATGCTGTCGTCGTCGGGCAGTGTCGGTCGCAGGTTCGGCGGCGTGGTGGCGATGGTCGCTTCGAACGGGTTGGTCAACGGGTAGCCATAGCTGGCAGCGTCGACATCGACGGCCAGGGCGGACGCGCTCAGGATGAGACCGCCGAGAAAGGCGGCGACGCGCAGAGAAAGGAGCATGACTACATCCCTTTGAAGGAAAATGCTGAATGAGTACCGCAGGTTATGACCACCGGGCTACTGCTGAAGTGCCATGTCCCGACGCTAAAAAAGCATTTTAGACAGGGGCACCATGGATAATTCCCGCGCAACGATACACTTTGCCGCAGTTTGCCGGACAGTTATGTGTTGCGGGAGCTTGCATAGGCGATTCTGGCGATTATGCTGGGCGCCGTTTTCGCTTATCGGAGTTGTCCATGTCTCGCCGTTTGCCGCTGGTCCTGCTGCTTATTGTCCTGCCGTTGTGGCTGGCCGCCAGTTATGGCGTGCGTTATGGGTTGATGGAGGACGGCCAGTGGGTCGGGGTGTGCGTGGATGAGGCGCTGCGCTGGCAGTGCCAGGCGCGTTCCAACCTGGGCTGGTTGATCCACTTCGAGGCGCTGGGCTGGACGGCACTGGGCGCGGCAGTGTTGGCTTTTGTGGCACCGGGTCGCTTGGGGCGAGGGTTGGCGGTGCTGGCGCTGCTGGCCGGGTTTCCGGCGCTGGCGTTGTACAACACCAGCCTCGCGGTATTTGCGCTGGTGATTGCGGGGTTGCGGTTGGTGCGATCGGCCTGATGGGGCTATAGCTGCGGTCTCGACCCTGAACTCACCACTACGGCCTGCGCGGTCAATTGTGGGAGCCGGCTTGCCGGCGATAGCGTCCGTATGAACGGTGCAAGGCTTGAGGGCCTCATCGCCAGCAAGCCGGCTCCCACAAGGTGGTGTTTCAGCGCGAAATAGCGTCGAGCCCGGAAGCAAGATCTACCTGTAGTTTACCCACCCGCACGCTGCGCCACAGCGCCGCAACCATCATCACGCTGACCAGCGCCCAGCCCCAGGCCTGCAGGTTTTCCAGGCCTTCACGGTACAGTTGCGGGGCAATCCCGGCCCCGATGATCAGTGCCAGCAGGCCGATCTCCCGACGCGGACCCGCTACCGGACGCACCAGGAACACCAACGCCGGCAACAGCAAGGCCGCGCTAGGAAAGCTGCGGTAGCGCGGATCGAACACCAGCTCCAGCATCATCACCGCGGCGGCAAAGCCGGCGCCTGCCAGCAGCCAGCCGGCGCGTTGCTCCAACCCTTTGAACAGCCCGGCACGCCAGCCGGCCTGGCTACCGAGGGCCAGCGCCGCATGCGCCAGTACCAGCAGGTTCAATACCAGCAGCAAGCCGGCCCAGATCCATTCGCCGGTAAACCGGCTGGTGACCCGCGCCAGCTCGCCCCAGGCGCCAATGGAACAGCCCGCCAACGCCCCGAGCAACGGTAACAGCAGCGCCGCCCGCGTGTTGCGTACGCGCCCGGCGAGCAGCAGTGTGCCGAGGAAGATCAGCCCACCCAACCCCAGCCACTGTGGCCAGTACGGCAGGTTCGAGACGGGACCGGCCAACACGCCCTTGTCCTGGCGATCGGCATCGAACAGGCCCCAGTAGCCGCCGACGGCGCCCTCGCTACCGCGTTTCCACGGCTGGTCGAAGGCCTCGATCAGGTTGTAGTGCCAGCCGTTCTGCTCGGCCAGGGCGGCGAAGCCGCGAATGAACTTGGCTTCGTTGACCCGGCTCGGCAGCGCGGTTTCGCGCTGGCGGCCTTCGCTCGGCCAGCCGGTTTCGCCGATCAGGATGTCCTTGGGCGCGAACTGCTTGCCGAACACCTCGCGCACCTGGGCGACATGATCAAGGGCGCGGTCGATGCCGGAGGGATCGTTTTCCCAGTACGGCAGCAGGTGAATGGTCAGGAAGTCCACGGCGGGGGCGACCTGCGGATGTTCGAGCCAGAACACCCAGACGTCGGCATAGGTCACCGGCTGCTGCACATGGGCCTTGACCTTGTGGATCAACTTGACCAGTTGATCGCCGGTGACCTCCTTGCGCAGCAGCGCTTCATTGCCGACGATCACCGCGCTGACCACATCGGCGTTGGCGTTGGCCGAAGCGATCAGGGCGTCGACCTCCTTCTCGGTGGCCAGCGGGTCGCTGCTGACCCAGGCACCGATCATCATTTTCAGACCGTGCTTGCGCGCCAGTTCCGGCAGCGCTTCGAGGCCGGTCATGGAGTAGGTGCGAATGCACTCGAAGCGCGTTGCCAGCAGGGCCAGGTCGGCGTCCATGCGTTCCAGGCGCGGGGTGAACGGCTGGTCGAAGGGCGATTGGTCCTTGTCGAACGGGGTATAGGAGGCACATTGCAGCTTGTGGGTCGGTGTCGCCGCATCGGGCAGGATCACCGGCTGGCCGAGGCCATACCAGAAGCCGCCGAGAGCCAGGAGGCCGAGCAGGCAGGCGAACAAATAAGCGAGGATCGGGAAGCGGACAGTGGCGGACATGGTCGGGCCGTATGGGAACAAAGCCGCGCATATTACCCGGATTTCCCCAGGCTGTCGGGCCGCGCAGTGTTTTGTCATGCAAAGTTCGGGCGCAACAAATGAGGGGCATTCTCAGGCCCCCCGATTACTGGCGTTCTGATGTCGTTTCTCGCTGCCTTGAGGTCGCTGTCAGAGCAGGTCGATGGGTGAGTCAGGTTGATGATCAGGGCGTCAGTACTCCGCTGATGATCGAACGGGTTTGGCGATGAGGCGTGATGGGGGCGCTGTGCACCATAACAATACGTTGACGTCGCCCGGCAGTCGTCGGGTGCAGCATTTCGGGGAAGTAACGATGAAGATGCGACGACTCTTAGGCGCCGGTGCCGTTCTGGCACTTGCGATCGGCTCCACCCAGGTGAGTGCCGCGGCCAAGGAAGTGACCATCGGTTATGTCGATGGCTGGTCCGACAGCGTTGCCACCACCAACGTGGCGGCCGAGGTGATCAAGCAGAAGTTGGGTTACGACGTGAAGCTGCAGGCCGTGGCGACCGGGATCATGTGGCAGGGCGTTGCCACCGGCAAGCTCGATGCCATGCTCTCGGCCTGGCTGCCGGTGACCCACGGCGAGTACTGGGCCAAGAACAAGGACAAGGTGGTCGACTACGGTCCCAACTTCAAGGATGCCAAGATCGGCCTGATCGTGCCTGAGTATGTCCAGGCCAAATCCGTCGCCGATCTGAAAACCGACACCACCTTCAAGAACAAGATCGTCGGCATCGATGCGGGCTCGGGCGTGATGCTCAAGACCGATCAGGCGATCAAGGACTATGGCCTGGACTACAAACTGCAAGCCAGTTCGGGCGCGGCGATGATCGCCGAACTGACCCGTGCCGAAGAGAAGAAAGAATCCATTGCCGTGACCGGTTGGGTGCCGCACTGGATGTTCGCCAAGTGGAAACTGCGCTTCCTGGAAGACCCGAAAGGCGTCTACGGCGCGGCCGAGACCGTCAACAGCATCGGCAGCAAGGAGCTGGCGACGAAGGCGCCGGAAGTGGCGGCGTTCCTGAAGAAGTTCCAGTGGGCGTCCAAGGATGAGATCGGCGAAGTCATGCTGGCCATCCAGGACGGCGCCAAGCCGGATGCCGCGGCCAAGGACTGGGTTGCCAAGCACCCGGACCGCGTAGCCGAGTGGACCAAGTAACCCTCCCACCGCTGTAATACCCTGAAAAGGCCGCATGACATCGTGTCATGCGGCCTTTTTGCGTCTGGCACCCAGGCGCTGCGGCTGCTCCTGCAGGAGGAGGGTTTATTCGGCCAAAAACTGGCGAAAAGGTAATGTCGTTCTAATACTAAGGTCGTCTGGAATCCGTTCGATAGCCGCCTAAAGTGGAATACGTTCCAACTCATCTGTGCTGCGAGGATAAAAACAATGAACGACAGCATTTACCTCTCGATTCAAAACAGCCCCCGCTTCAAGGAGCTGGTCAGGAAACGGGAGCGCTTCGCCTGGATACTCTCGGCGATCATGCTCGGGCTTTACTCGGCTTTCATTCTGCTGATCGCCTATGGGCCACAGATCCTGGGCGCGAAAATCAGCCCTGGCTCTTCCATTACCTGGGGCATCCCGTTGGGTGTCGGATTGATCGTCTCGGCGTTCGTCCTGACGGCCATCTATGTGCGTCGCGCCAATGGCGAATTCGACGACCTGAACAACGAGATTCTCAAGGAGGCCCGGCAATGATCCGACGTCTATTGGCGGTATTGGCCGCTTCGGCCTTCGCGCCCCTGGTCCTGGCGGCTGACGCCCTGACCGGCGAAGTGCACAAGCAACCTCTCAACGTGTCGGCCATTGCGATGTTCGTGGTGTTCGTCGGCGCAACCCTGGGCATCACCTACTGGGCTGCCAAGCACAACCGTTCGGCGGCCGACTACTATGCCGCGGGCGGCAGGATCACCGGTCTCCAGAACGGCCTGGCGATTGCCGGCGACTACATGTCGGCGGCGTCTTTCCTGGGGATTTCCGCGCTGGTCTACGCCTCGGGCTATGATGGCCTGATCTACTCCATCGGCTTCCTGGTGGGCTGGCCGATCATTCTGTTCCTGATCGCCGAGCGCCTGCGCAACCTGGGCAAGTACACCTTTGCCGACGTCGCCTCCTATCGCCTCGGGCAAACCCAGATCCGCTCGCTGTCGGCCTGCGGTTCGCTGGTGGTGGTGGCGTTCTACCTGATCGCCCAGATGGTCGGCGCCGGCAAGCTGATCCAGTTGCTGTTTGGCCTGGACTACTACGTGGCCGTGATCCTGGTGGGGGTCCTGATGTGCCTCTATGTGCTGTTCGGCGGCATGCTGGCCACCACCTGGGTGCAGATCATCAAGGCGGTGTTGTTGCTGTCCGGTGCTTCATTCATGGCGCTGATGGTGATGAAGCACGTCAACTTCGACTTCAACACGCTGTTTGCCGAAGCGATCAAGGTTCACCCCAAGGGCGAGGCGATCATGAGTCCCGGTGGCCTGGTCAAGGATCCGGTCTCGGCCTTCTCCCTGGGCCTGGCGTTGATGTTCGGCACCGCCGGCCTGCCGCACATCCTGATGCGCTTCTTCACCGTGAGCGATGCCAAGGAAGCGCGCAAGAGTGTGTTGTACGCCACCGGTTTCATCGGCTACTTCTATATCCTGACCTTTATCATCGGTTTTGGCGCGATCCTGCTGGTGAGCACCAATCCGGCGTTCAAGGATGCCGCGGGCGCGTTGCTCGGCGGTAACAACATGGCGGCGGTGCACCTGGCCAACGCAGTGGGCGGCAATGTCTTCCTCGGTTTTATCTCGGCCGTGGCCTTTGCCACCATCCTGGCGGTGGTTTCCGGTCTGACCCTGGCCGGGGCTTCGGCGGTGTCCCATGACCTGTATGCCAACGTGATCAGGAGGGGCAAGGCCAACGAAAAGGATGAGATCCGCGTCTCGAAGATCACCACCATCCTCCTCGGCGTGCTGGCGATCGTCCTGGGCATCCTGTTCGAAAGCCAGAACATCGCGTTCATGGTCGGCCTGGCGTTCTCCATTGCCGCCAGCTGCAACTTCCCGGTGCTGCTGCTTTCCATGTACTGGAAGAAGTTGACCACCCGCGGCGCGATGATTGGCGGTTGGATGGGGTTGGTCAGTGCGGTGGGCCTGATGATCCTCGGCCCGACCATCTGGGTGCAGATCATGCATCATGAGAAGGCCATTTTCCCGTATGAGTATCCGGCGCTGTTCTCGATGGCCATTGCCTTCGTCGGGATCTGGTTCTTCTCCATCACCGACAAGTCGACGGCGGCCGAGAATGAGCGGGCGCTGTTCTTCCCGCAGTTCGTGCGTTCGCAGACGGGCCTGGGGGCGAGCGGGGCGGTTTCCCACTAAGGGTTGTCCATATAAGCTGCGCTGAAACGAAATGCCCCGGTCGAGAGACCGGGGCATTTTTATTAGGCTGTCGCGCACTGTAATGCAGGTGTCTAGCAGATTGCCTTTGGGCGACGCGGACCTGTAGGAGCCGGCTTGCTGGCGATAGGTGCGACGCGGTGCATCAGGTGCACCGCGTTATCGTTCATCGCCAGCAAGCCGGCTCCTACAGATTTGTGTCGTTTGCAGGTTCTCCAGAAACAGAAACGGCCTCTATCGAGAGGCCGTTTCAGTTGCAGCTAAGGTGTTACCGCGAGGCAAACCTTACTTGCGGTCTTCCAGCTTGGTGATGTCGCGGGACTCGTAGCCGGTGTACAGCTGGCGCGGACGGCCGATCTTGTACGGGCTGGAGAGCATTTCCTTCCAGTGGGAGATCCAGCCCACGGTCCGCGCCAGGGCGAAGATCACGGTGAACATGCTGGTTGGAATGCCGATCGCCTTGAGAATGATCCCCGAGTAGAAGTCGACGTTCGGGTACAGCGAGCGCTCGATGAAGTACGGATCGGTCAGGGCGATCTCTTCGAGACGCATGGCCAGTTCCAGCTGCGGATCGTTTTTGATGCCCAGCTCTTTCAGCACTTCGTCGCAGGTCTGCTTCATCACGGTGGCGCGTGGGTCGCGGTTCTTGTAGACCCGGTGACCGAAGCCCATCAACTTGAACGGATCGTTCTTGTCCTTGGCCTTGGCGATGAACTTATCGATGTTCGAGACATCGCCGATTTCATCGAGCATGGTCAATACCGCTTCGTTCGCACCGCCGTGGGCAGGGCCCCAGAGCGCGGCGATACCGGCGGCGATACAGGCGAACGGGTTGGCACCCGAGGAGCCCGCCAGGCGCACGGTGGAGGTCGAAGCGTTCTGCTCGTGGTCGGCATGGAGGATGAAGATCCGGTCCATGGCCTTGGCGAGCACCGGGCTGATCGGTTTGATCTCGCACGGGGTGTTGAACATCATGTGCAGGAAGTTTTCCGCGTACGACAGGTCGTTGCGCGGGTACATCATGGGTTGGCCCATGGAGTACTTGTACACCATCGCGGCCAGGGTCGGCATCTTGGCGACCAGGCGAATGGCGGAAATCTCGCGGTGCTGGGCGTTATTGATGTCCAGCGAGTCGTGGTAGAAGGCCGACAGGGCGCCGACTACGCCGCACATGACGGCCATCGGGTGGGCGTCGCGACGGAAGCCGTTGAAGAAGCTCTTCAACTGCTCGTGCACCATGGTGTGGTTCTTCACGGTGCTGACGAACTGGGCTTTCTGTTCTGCGGTCGGCAGTTCGCCGTTGAGCAGCAGGTAGCAGGTTTCCAGGTAGTCCGATTTCTCGGCGAGTTGCTCGATCGGGTAGCCGCGGTGCAGCAGGATGCCGTTATCGCCGTCGATATAGGTAATCTTCGACTCGCAGGAAGCGGTCGACATGAAGCCAGGGTCGAATGTGAACCGGCCCGTGGCCGTCAGGCCCCGCACGTCGATTACATCGGGACCAACGGTGCCGGTTAAAATGGGCAGCTCGACGGGGGCTGCGCCCTCGATGATCAACTGCGCTTTTTTGTCAGCCATGTGGCCTCCTATTTATGCTTGAAATCATCAGACAGGCCCCCCACGCAGGGCCCGCACCACTATAGTGAGATAAATTCGAATGTCAATTTGCCAAAAGTCTTGTTGTAGGCGGCTTCGGGCGGAGCTTTTCCTCGAAATTGACGGCTATTTACGCCTTTTATCCCGCTAACGCAATGCACCATTAGGGGTAGTCCTTTGCGTTGTCATTAGTAGCCTAACTGTCTATACTCGGCAGCCGACCGCCAGAGGCTTTTGGGCCTGTTTTCATTGGGGGTCGTCACTCCCTGGGTGGTGGGTACCTGACCAGTGCACTTGCCCAACAACTTTGCCCTGATCGTTAGGGCTCATCAGTGAAAAAAAAGCCGTGAAAAGCCAACGACCTGTAAACCTAGACCTAAGGACCATCAAACTCCCAGTCACTGCTTACACGTCCATTCTTCACCGTATTTCCGGTGTCATCCTCTTTGTCAGCCTGGCCATCATGCTTTACGCATTGGACAAGTCGCTGAGCTCCGAGGAAGGCTTCGGTCAGGTGAAAGCGTGTCTGACCAGTCCGCTAGCCAAGCTAGTGATTTGGGGCATCCTGTCCGCCTTGCTGTATCACCTGGTTGCCGGCGTGCGCCATCTGATCATGGACATGGGCATCGGTGAGACGCTGGAAGGCGGCAAGCTGGGCTCGAAAATCGTTATCGCCGTTTCCGTGGTGATCATCGTGCTGGCAGGAGTCTGGATATGGTAACCAACGTCACAAACCTCTCGCGCTCGGGCCTCTATGACTGGATGGCACAGCGCGTGTCGGCGGTCGTTCTCGCGGCTTACTTCATTTTCCTGATCGGATACGTCATTGCGAATCCGGGCCTGGGCTATGCCCAGTGGCACGGGCTGTTCGCCCACAGCGGGATGCGCATCTTCAGTCTGTTGGCCCTGGTGGCCCTGGGCGCTCACGCCTGGGTCGGCATGTGGACCATCGCGACCGACTACCTGACGCCGATGGCGTTCGGCAAGTCCGCGACTGTCGTGCGTTTCCTTTTCCAGGTGGTATGCGGCGTTGCGATGTTCGCGTACTTCGTCTGGGGTGTGCAGATTCTCTGGGGTATCTGATTCATGGCTAACATTCCAACGATTTCTTTCGACGCCATCATCATTGGCGGCGGCGGTGCCGGCATGCGTGCCGCGCTGCAACTGGCCCAGGGCGGTCACAAGACGGCGGTGATCACCAAGGTGTTCCCGACCCGTTCGCACACCGTATCGGCCCAGGGCGGCATCACCTGCGCCATCGCGTCCGCCGACCCGAACGACGACTGGCGCTGGCACATGTACGATACCGTCAAGGGTTCCGACTACATCGGTGACCAGGACGCTATCGAATACATGTGTCAGGAAGGCCCGGCTGCGGTCTTCGAACTGGACCACATGGGTCTGCCGTTTTCCCGTACCGAAACCGGTCGCATCTACCAGCGTCCGTTCGGCGGCCAGTCCAAGGACTTCGGCAAGGGCGGCCAGGCGGCACGTACCTGCGCGGCTTCCGACCGTACCGGTCACGCCCTGCTGCACACCCTCTATCAGGGCAACCTGAAGGCGGGCACCACCTTCCTGAACGAGTACTACGCGGTTGACCTGGTGAAGAACCAGGACGGCGCATTCGTCGGTGTGATCGCGATCTGCATCGAAACCGGTGAAACTTCCTACATCCGTGCCAACGCCACCGTACTGGCGACCGGCGGTGCAGGTCGTATCTACTCGTCCACCACCAACGCCCTGATCAACACCGGTGACGGCGTCGGCATGGCCTTGCGTGCCGGCGTACCGGTGCAAGACATCGAAATGTGGCAGTTCCACCCGACCGGCATCGCCGGCGCCGGTGTACTGGTCACCGAAGGTTGCCGCGGTGAAGGCGGTTACCTGATCAACAAGCACGGCGAGCGTTTCATGGAGCGTTATGCTCCGAACGCCAAGGACCTGGCCGGCCGCGACGTGGTTGCCCGTTCCATGGTCAAGGAAATCATCGCCGGCAACGGCTGTGGCCCGAACGGCGACCACGTGCTGCTCAAGCTCGACCACCTCGGCGAGGAAGTGCTGCACAGCCGCCTGCCAGGCATCTGCGAACTGTCCAAGACCTTCGCCCACGTCGATCCGGTGGTTGCTCCGGTTCCGGTGGTTCCAACTTGCCACTACATGATGGGCGGCGTTGCCACCAACATCCATGGTCAGGCGATCACCCAGGACGCCAACGGCGTCGACACCATCATTCCTGGCCTGTTCGCGGTCGGTGAAGTGGCGTGCGTATCGGTTCACGGTGCCAACCGCCTGGGCGGCAACTCGCTGCTCGACCTGGTGGTCTTCGGCCGTGCGGCCGGCCTGCACCTGGAAAAGGCGCTGTCCGAAGGTATCGAATACCGCAACGCCAGCGACACCGACATCGATGTGGCGCTGAACCGTCTGGCCAAGCTCAACGAGCGCACCGACGGCGAAGACGTCGCCACCCTGCGCCGCGAGCTGCAAAGCTGCATGCAGAACTACTTCGGTGTATTCCGTACCGGCGAATACATGCAGAAGGGTATCGCCCAGTTGGCTGGCCTGCGCGAGCGTATCGCCAACGTCAAGATCAACGACAAGTCCCAGGCCTTCAATACCGCGCGTATCGAAGCCCTCGAGCTGCAAAACCTGCTGGAAGTGGCGGAAGCCACCGCGATTGCTGCCGAGCATCGCAAAGAGTCCCGCGGTGCTCACGCCCGTGAAGACTTTGAAGAGCGCGACGACGAAAACTGGCTGTGCCATACCCTGTACTTCCCGGGTGAGAAGCGTGTGACCAAGCGTGCCGTTAACTTCTCGCCGAAGACCGTTCCGACTTTCGAACCAAAAGTCCGGACTTACTAAGGGGTAATCGATATGTTGCAAGTCGAAGTTTATCGTTACAACCCTGACACCGATTCCGCGCCGAAAACCCAGGTTTTCCAGGTCGACACCGGTGGCAAGGACTTGATGGTGCTGGACGTACTGGCCCTGATCAAAGAGCAGGACGAAGGTTTCTCCTATCGTCGCTCCTGCCGTGAAGGCGTGTGCGGTTCCGATGGCATGAACATCAACGGCAAGAACGGCCTGGCGTGCATCACGCCGCTGTCCTCGGTGGTCAAGGGCAACAAGCTGGTGGTGCGTCCGCTGCCAGGTTTGCCGGTGATCCGTGACTTGGTCGTCGATATGAGCATCTTCTACAAGCAATACGAGAAGGTGAAGCCATTCCTGCAGAACGACACGCCGGCCCCGGCCATCGAGCGTCTGCAGTCTCCGGAAGAGCGCGAGAAGCTGGACGGTCTGTACGAGTGCATCCTGTGCGCGTGCTGCTCGACCTCCTGCCCGTCCTTCTGGTGGAACCCGGACAAGTTCCTGGGCCCGGCCGCCCTGCTGCAAGCGTACCGCTTCCTGGCAGACAGCCGCGACACCAAGACCAGCGAGCGTCTGGCTTCGCTGGATGACCCGTTCAGCGTCTTCCGCTGCCGCGGGATCATGAACTGCGTCAACGTATGTCCGAAGGGCCTCAATCCGACCAAGGCCATCGGTCACATCCGTAACATGCTGCTGCAAAGCGGCGTGTGATTCAGCGGCTGTAACCCGGCTGCTGTAAATCGGTTGTTGTAAAAAGTGGCACCGCTGTAACCGTAGAAAGGCCAGGGCGTGGGCTTCAACCCGCGCCCCGGCTATAACCAGAGCAACGGCTCATAAAGCTGTGGCTCTTATTTTTGAAGAAATGAGACCAGCAGGGGCATCCGGGCCGGTACCCGGACTATCAGCGTGATCCCAAGTGGCTTGTTTTTGTCGCTGCATTCGGACTTCTGCAAGCTTGCGCGGTGTTTTCGCCGATGGTGTCCCCTAACCGAGGGTGACCAAGCATGCAAGAAAGCGTGATGCAGCGCATGTGGAATAGCGGCTATCTTTCAGGTGGTAACGCTGCCTATGTGGAAGAGCTCTACGAGCTCTACCTGCACGACCCTAACGCTGTGCCAGAAGAGTGGCGCACCAAATTCCAGACGTTGCCCGCTGACGGCAACGCTGCCACTGATGTTTCGCACTCGACAATCCGCGATCATTTCGTCTTGCTGGCAAAGAACCAGCGCCGCGCCCAACCGGTTTCCGCCGGCAGCGTGAGCAGTGAGCACGAAAAGAAGCAGGTTGAAGTGCTGCGATTGATCCAGGCCTACAGGATGCGTGGCCACCAGGCAGCCCAGCTCGACCCGCTGGGACTGTGGCAGCGTCCTGCACCCGCAGACCTGTCGATCAATCATTACGGCTTGACCAATGCCGATCTTGATACGACCTTCCGTGCCGGCGACCTGTTCATCGGCAAGGAGGAAGCGAGCCTACGCGAAATTCACGAAGCGTTGCAGCAGACATATTGCCGCACCATCGGCGCTGAATTCACGCACATCGTCGACTCCGAGCAGCGCCACTGGTTCCAGCAGCGCCTGGAAAGCGTGCGCGGCCGTCCGACCTTCTCCGCGGACATCAAGAGCCACCTGCTCGAGCGCGTCACCGCCGCCGAAGGCCTGGAAAAATACCTGGGCACCAAGTACCCGGGCACCAAGCGTTTCGGCCTGGAAGGTGGCGAGAGCCTGATCCCGATGCTGGACGAGATGATCCAGCGTTCCGGCTCCTACGGCACCAAGGAAATCGTCATCGGCATGGCCCACCGTGGTCGCCTGAACGTGCTGGTCAACACCTTCGGCAAGAACCCGCGTGAGCTGTTCGACGAGTTCGAAGGCAAGAAGAAGGTCGAGCTGGGTTCCGGTGACGTGAAATACCACCAGGGCTTCTCGTCCAACGTGATGACCACCGGCGGTGAAGTCCACCTGGCCATGGCGTTCAACCCATCCCACCTGGAAATCGTTTCCCCGGTGGTCGAGGGTTCGGTACGTGCCCGCCAGGACCGTCGCAACGATGCCAGCGGTGACAAGGTTCTGCCGATTTCCCTCCACGGTGACGCGGCATTTGCCGGTCAGGGCGTGGTCATGGAAACCTTCCAGATGTCGCAGACCCGCGGCTTCAAGACGGGCGGCACGATCCACATCGTGATCAACAACCAGGTCGGTTTCACCATCAGCAACCCGCTGGACTCGCGTTCCACCGAGTACGCCACCGACGTCGCGAAAATGATCCAGGCGCCGATCCTCCATGTGAATGGTGATGATCCGGAAGCCGTGCTGTTCGTGACCCAGCTGGCGGTCGACTACCGCATGCAGTACAAGCGCGACGTGGTGATCGACCTGGTCTGCTACCGTCGTCGTGGCCACAACGAAGCCGACGAACCTAGCGGTACCCAGCCGCTGATGTATCAGCAGATCACCAAGCAGCGCACCACTCGTGAGCTGTATGCCGAGCGCCTGGTCCAGGCCAAGGTGCTGGATGACGCGCGGGTTCAGGCGAAGGTCGATGAATACCGCAGCGCCCTGGACAACGGTCTGCACGTGGTGAAGAGCCTGGTCAAGGAACCGAACAAGGAGTTGTTCGTCGACTGGCGCCCATACCTGGGTCACGCGTGGACCGCACGTCATGACACCCGCTTCGACCTGAAGACCCTGCAGGAACTGTCCGCCAAGCTGCTGGAGATCCCGGAAGGCTTCGTGGTCCAGCGTCAGGTCGCGAAGATCTACGAAGACCGTCAGAAGATGCAAGCCGGCGGCCTGCCGATCAACTGGGGTTACGCCGAAACCATGGCGTACGCGACCCTGGCGTTCGAAGGTCACCCGATTCGCATGACCGGCCAGGACATCGGCCGCGGTACGTTCTCGCACCGTCATGCCGTGCTGCACAACCAGAAGGATGCAAGCACCTACATTCCGCTGCAGAACCTGTACGAAGGTCAGCCACGCTTCGACCTGTATGACTCGTTCCTGTCGGAAGAAGCGGTACTGGCATTCGAATACGGTTACTCGACCACCACGCCGAATGCGCTGGTGATCTGGGAAGCCCAGTTCGGCGACTTCGCCAACGGTGCCCAGGTGGTTGTCGACCAGTTCATCACCAGTGGCGAGCACAAGTGGGGTCGTCTGTGCGGCCTGACCATGCTGCTGCCGCACGGTTATGAAGGTCAGGGTCCGGAGCACTCCTCGGCCCGTCTGGAACGCTACCTGCAGTTGTGCGCCGAGCACAACGTCCAGGTCTGCGTACCGACTACCCCGGCACAGATCTACCACTTGCTGCGTCGCCAGGTCATCCGTCCGCTGCGCAAGCCGCTGATCGTGCTGACGCCGAAGTCGCTGCTGCGTCACAAACTGGCTATTTCCACGCTGGAAGATCTGGCCGAAGGTTCGTTCCAGACCGTTATCCCGGAAATCGACGCCCTGGATCCGAAAAAGGTCCAGCGCCTGATTCTGTGCAGCGGCAAGGTCTACTACGACCTGCTGGAAAAACGCCGTGCCGAAGAGCGTGACGACATCGCCATCGTGCGTATCGAGCAACTGTATCCGTTCCCTGAAGACGACCTGATCGAAGTCCTGGCACCGTACAAGCACCTCAAGCACATCGTCTGGTGTCAGGAAGAGCCGATGAACCAGGGCGCCTGGTACAGCAGCCAGCATCACATGCGTCGTATCGTTGCGGGTCACAACAAGTCGCTGGTACTTGAGTACGCCGGCCGTGAGGCCTCTGCCGCACCGGCTTGTGGTTATGCATCGATGCACGCTGAGCAGCAGGAAAAACTGCTGCAAGATGCTTTTACTGTTTAACGCCTTCGCGCACCTGAAACCGAATTTAAGGAACCACAGATAATGGCTATCGAGATCAAAGCCCCCACTTTCCCGGAATCGGTTGCCGATGGCACCGTTGCCACCTGGCACAAGCAACCGGGCGACGCTGTCAAGCGTGACGAGCTGATCGTCGACATCGAAACCGACAAAGTGGTCCTGGAAGTACTGGCGACCGCCGACGGCGTGCTGGGCGCGATCGTCAAGGGCGAAGGCGACACCGTGCTGTCCGACGAAGTCCTGGGCTCCATCGTTGAAGGCGGCGCCGCCGCCGCTGCACCTGCCGCCGCTGCCGCTGCTCCAGCGGCTGCTGCCCAGGCTGCCGCGCCTGCCGCTGCTGGCGAAGACGATCCGGTGGCTGCACCGGCGGCTCGCAAGCTGGCTGAAGAAAACGGTATCAACATCGCTTCCGTTGCCGGCACCGGCAAGGGCGGTCGTGTGACCAAGGAAGACGTGGTGGCTGCTGTTGCCGCCAAGAAAGCCGCACCAGCCGCAGCTCCAGCCAAGGCTGCCGCTCCGGCCGCTGCCGCGCCTGTGTTCGCCGCCGGCGACCGCGTCGAGAAGCGTGTGCCGATGACCCGCGTGCGCGCCACCGTGGCCAAGCGCCTGGTCGAAGCGCAGTCGAACATGGCGATGCTGACCACCTTCAACGAAGTGAACATGAAGCCGATCATGGACCTGCGTTCGAAGTACAAGGACCTGTTCGAGAAGACCCACAATGGCGTGCGCCTGGGCTTCATGTCGTTCTTCGTGAAAGCGGCCACCGAAGCGCTGAAACGCTTCCCGGCGGTCAACGCTTCCATCGACGGCGGCGACATCGTTTACCACGGCTACTCCGACGTCGGTGTCGCGGTGTCCAGCGACCGTGGCCTGGTGGTCCCGGTGCTGCGCAACGCCGAGCTGATGAGCCTGGCCGAGATCGAGAACGGCATCGCCACCTTCGGCAAGAAGGCCCGTGACGGCAAGCTGTCCATCGACGAAATGACCGGTGGTACGTTCACCATCACCAACGGTGGTACATTCGGTTCCCTGCTGTCGACTCCGATCGTCAACCCGCCACAAGCCGCCATCCTGGGCATGCACAACATCAATGAGCGCCCGATGGCGGTCAAGGGTGAAGTGGTGATCCTGCCGATGATGTACCTGGCGCTGTCCTACGATCACCGCCTGATCGACGGCAAGGAAGCAGTGTCTTTCCTGGTGACCATCAAGAACCTGCTGGAAGACCCGGCTCGTCTGCTGCTGGATATCTGATTGCGCCCAAGGGGCAGGGCGCTTGCGTCTTGCCCGTTGTGTGAACGATCAGCTTCGTCCCACGACGGTCCCCACGAGGGGCCGTCCGGTTTGATTCGATAAGGAATGACACATGACTCAGAAATTCGACGTGGTAGTGATTGGCGCGGGCCCTGGCGGCTATGTAGCCGCCATCAAGGCAGCGCAACTTGGTCTCAAGACTGCCTGCATCGAGAAGTACCAGGATAAAGAGGGCAAGCTGGCCCTCGGCGGTACTTGCCTGAACGTTGGCTGCATTCCGTCCAAGGCGCTGCTGGACAGCTCCTGGAAGTACCATGAAGCCAAGGACGGGTTCGCCGTCCACGGTATCTCCACCGGTGCCGTCAAGATGGACGTGCCGGCGATGGTCGGTCGCAAGGCCGGTATCGTCAAGAACCTGACCGGCGGCGTGGCCATGCTGTTCAAGGCCAATGGCGTCACCTCGATCGAAGGCCACGGCAAGCTGCTGGCCGGCAAGAAAGTCGAAGTGACCAAGCCAGACGGCACGGTTGAAGTGATCGAGGCCGAGAACGTCATCCTGGCTCCGGGCTCGCGTCCGATCGACATTCCACCGGCTCCGGTCGACCAGAACGTGATCGTCGACTCCACCGGTGCCCTGGAGTTCCAGGAAGTGCCGAAGCGCCTGGGCGTGATCGGTGCCGGTGTGATCGGTCTGGAACTGGGTTCCGTCTGGTCCCGCCTGGGTGCCCAGGTCACGGTCCTGGAAGCCCTGGACACCTTCCTGATGGCTGCCGACACCGCCGTTTCCAAGGAAGCGCTGAAAACCCTGACCAAACAGGGTCTGGACATCAAGCTGGGCGCACGCGTGACCGGTTCCAAGGTCAACAAGGGCAAGGAAGTCGTGGTGACCTACACCGACTCCGCCGGCGAGCAGACCATCACCTTCGACAAGCTGATCGTTGCCGTTGGCCGTCGTCCGGTGACCACCGACCTGCTGTCCGCTGATTGCGGCGTGGTCCTGGACGAGCGCGGTTTCGTGCACGTCGACGACCATTGCGCGACCGCCGTACCGGGCGTCTACGCCATCGGTGACGTGGTTCGTGGCATGATGCTGGCACACAAGGCCTCGGAAGAGGGCATCATGGTGGTTGAGCGCATCAAGGGCCACAAGGCCCAGATGAACTACGACCTGATCCCTTCGGTTATCTACACCCATCCGGAAATCGCATGGGTCGGCAAGACCGAACAGGCTTTGAAAGCCGAAGGCGTTGAAGTTAACATCGGCACCTTCCCGTTCGCCGCCAGTGGCCGTGCCATGGCAGCCAACGATACCGGCGGTTTCGTCAAGGTCATCGCCGATGCCAAGACCGACCGCGTTCTGGGCGTCCACGTGATTGGCCCAAGCGCTGCCGAGCTGGTACAGCAAGGCGCGATCGGTATGGAATTCGGCACCAGTGCCGAGGACCTGGGCATGATGGTCTTCTCCCATCCGACCCTGTCCGAAGCGTTGCACGAAGCGGCATTGGCAGTGAATGGCGGCGCCATCCACGTGGCCAACAAGAAAAAACGCTAAGCGGATAATAAGAAACCACGGCGGCCCGCCCGTCGTGAGCCTTGCGCGCAAGACTCACCGCGGAACGTCCGCTGGACGCAGTCTTGCGTTGTTTCACCGGGCGACCGGAAGGCGACGCAAGCAGCAGTCACAGGTGGTGCGGCACTGCAATCAGTGCAGCACCGAATGCGCAGTACCTAACGAAGACGGTAAAAAGCATGAATCTTCACGAGTATCAGGGTAAGCAGCTGTTCGCTGAATACGGCCTGCCAGTATCCAAGGGTTACGCGGTAGACACCCCGGAAGAAGCAGCAGAAGCTTGCGACAAGATCGGTGGTTCCGAGTGGGTTGTAAAAGCCCAGGTCCACGCCGGTGGTCGCGGTAAAGCGGGCGGCGTAAAGCTGGTTCGCAGCAAAGAAGACGCCAAAGCCTTCGCACAGCAGTGGCTGGGCAAGCGTCTGGTGACCTATCAGACTGACGCCAATGGCCAGCCTGTCACCAAGATCCTGGTTGAATCGTGCACTGATATCGCTAAAGAGCTGTACCTGGGCGCTGTCGTTGACCGTTCGAGCCGTCGCATCGTGTTCATGGCTTCCACCGAAGGTGGCGTGGACATCGAGAAAATCGCTCACGACACCCCTGAGAAAATCCTCAAGGCCACTATCGATCCACTGGTTGGCGCCCAGCCATTCCAGGGTCGCGAGCTGGCATTCCAGCTGGGTCTGGAAGGCAAGCAGGTTTCCCAGTTCGCCAAGATCTTCGTCGGTCTGGCCAAGCTGTTCCAGGACCACGACCTGGCCCTGCTGGAAGTGAACCCGCTGGTGATCAAGGCCGACGGCGATCTGCATTGCCTCGATGCCAAGATCAACATCGACGCCAACGCCATGTACCGTCAGCCTAAGCTGAAAACCTTCCACGATCCGTCCCAGGACGATCCGCGCGAAGCGCACGCTGCCAAGTTCGAACTGAACTACGTAGCCCTGGAAGGCAACATCGGTTGCATGGTCAACGGTGCCGGCCTGGCCATGGGTACCATGGACATCGTCAACCTGCATGGCGGCAAGCCAGCCAACTTCCTCGACGTGGGCGGCGGTGCAACCAAGGAACGCGTAACCGAAGCGTTCAAGATCATCCTGTCCGACACCAACGTCGCTGCAGTACTGGTCAACATCTTCGGCGGCATCGTTCGCTGCGACATGATTGCCGAAGGCATCATCGGCGCTGTGAAAGAAGTCGGCGTGAAAATCCCGGTTGTTGTTCGCCTTGAAGGCAACAACGCTGAACTGGGCGCTAAAGTACTGGCAGAAAGCGGCTTGAACATCATCGCTGCTACCAGCCTGACCGACGCTGCTCAACAAGTTGTCAAAGCTGCGGAGGGCAAATAATGAGCGTCCTGATCAATAAAGACACCAAGGTTATCTGCCAGGGTATCACCGGTTCGCAGGGCAGCTTCCACACCCAGCAAGCCATCGAATACGGCACCAAGATGGTCGGTGGCGTAACTCCGGGCAAAGGCGGCACCGAGCACCTGGGTCTGCCGGTGTTCAACACCGTGAAAGAAGCTGTAGCCGCCACTGGCGCCACCGCCAGCGTGATCTACGTTCCGGCTCCTTTCTGCAAGGACTCGATCCTGGAAGCAGCTTTCGGCGGCATCAAGCTGATCGTCTGCATCACCGAAGGCATTCCTACCCTGGACATGCTGGATGCCAAGGTCAAGTGCGACGAGCTGGGTATCACCCTGATCGGCCCTAACTGCCCAGGCGTGATCACTCCAGGCGAATGCAAGATCGGCATCATGCCAGGTCACATTCACTTGCCAGGCAAGGTCGGTATCGTTTCCCGTTCCGGCACCCTGACCTACGAAGCTGTGAAGCAGACCACTGACGCCGGTTTCGGTCAGTCGACTTGCGTCGGCATCGGCGGTGACCCGATCCCGGGCTCGAACTTCATCGACATCCTGAAGCTGTTCCAGGAAGACCCGAAGACCGAAGCGATCGTGATGATCGGCGAGATCGGCGGTTCGGCTGAAGAAGAAGCGGCGGCCTACATCAAGGCTCACGTGACCAAGCCGGTTGTTTCCTACATCGCGGGTGTGACTGCTCCTCCGGGCAAGCGCATGGGCCATGCGGGTGCAATCATCTCCGGCGGCAAAGGCACTGCGGACGAGAAGTTCGCTGCCCTGCAAGACGCCGGCGTGAAAACCGTGCGTTCGCTGGCAGACATCGGCAAGGCCCTGGCCGAGCTGACCGGTTGGGCCGTCAAGTAAGCCTCGCGCTTAACTGACGCAAAACCAACAAAGGCCACCTTCGGGTGGCCTTTGTGCTTTCTGAGCTTCATATATAAATGCGACATAAGGTCGTCGCTGGCAGGACAATATTTGCCCTCTAACAGTGCGTTTTTCACCCGAATTTGTTAGGGTGGCCGCCACTTTTTGCGTCCGCTGCCCACAAGGCCGCCGCGCGCTAAACGGGTCGACCCCATACGGGCCGACAGCATTTCCCTCACCCCACGGGAAATCCCTCTCTAAATTCCGATTCAGCAGTGTGGTATTTCCTTAAAATGAAAGTGTTGAAAGGCCAGGACATCCTGGCGCTTGGCTTCATGACCTTTGCCTTGTTCGTCGGGGCCGGCAACATCATCTTCCCACCGATCGTCGGTTTGCAGTCCGGACCCCATGTCTGGATGGCGGCGCTGGGCTTCCTGATCACCGCGGTGGGCCTGCCGGTCATCACCGTGGTCGCGCTGGCCAAGGTCGGCGGTGCTATGGACGCCCTGAGCAGCCCCATCGGCAAGGTTGCCGGCGGCTTGCTGGCCGCTGCCTGCTACCTGGCGGTCGGTCCGCTGTTCGCCACGCCGCGCACCGCCACCGTGTCCTTTGAAGTCGGCCTGGCGCCGTTGACCGGCGAAAGCCCGCTGGCGCTGCTGATCTACAGTTCGCTGTATTTCCTGCTGGTGTTCTTCATCTCCCTGTACCCCGGGCGCTTGCTGGATACCGTTGGCCGATTCCTCGCGCCGTTGAAGATCATTGCCCTGGCGGTCCTGGGGATCGCGGCGTTCGCCTTGCCGGCCGGCGATATCGGCACGGCCACTCCCGAGTACGTCGCGGCACCGTTCTCCCAGGGTTTCATCAATGGCTACCTGACCATGGATACCCTGGGCGCCCTGGTGTTCGGCATCGTCATCGTCAATGCCATCCGCTCCCGCGGCGTCGATTCGCCACGGTTGATCACCCGCTACGCCATCATTGCCGGCCTGATCGCCGGTGTCGGCCTGGCGCTGGTGTACATCAGCCTGTTCCGGCTGGGCGCGGGCAGCCATGAAGTGGCGGCCGGTGCCAGCAACGGCGCGGCGGTACTGCACGCCTATGTGCAACATACCTTCGGCTCCCTGGGCAGCGGTTTCCTCGCGGTGCTGATCTCCCTGGCGTGCCTGGTGACGGCGGTAGGCCTGACCTGCGCCTGCGCCGAGTACTTCAGCGGCATCCTGCCACTGTCGTACAAGAGCCTGGTGATCATCCTGGCGGCGTTCTCGCTGCTGGTGTCGAACCTGGGGCTGACCAAGCTGATTGCGTTTTCCATCCCGGTCCTGACCGCGATCTACCCGCCGTGCATCGCCCTGGTGGCCCTGAGTTTCTGCCAATCGTTCTGGCATGCGCAGGGGCGTATCGTCGGCCCGGTGATGCTGGTGTCGTTTCTGTTCGGCATGATCGACGCCCTCAAGGGGGCCGGGCTGGCGGACTGGATGCCGACGCAGCTGTCGCACCTGCCGTTGAGCGAGCAGGGCCTGGCGTGGCTGGTGCCTTCGGTGGTGATGCTGGTGATTGCGGTGGTGATCGACCGCTTGCTCGGCAAGCGCAGCGAAGCCCTGGCCTGACTGGCTCCTACAGACATCCGACAAAATAAAACCCGCGCAAGGCGGGTTTTATTTTGTTTGGCGGTTTTTGCAAACAGGTGCTTGCAGGAAACTTCGGCCAATCAGGAGCCGGTGGCGGCCTTGGCTGGGGCTGGCGCTTCTACCGGCGCTTTGCTGGAATCAGCCGGAGCTTTGGCAGCATCGACGTTTTCCTTGACGGCCTCGTTCACCTTATCCTGAGCCTGGCTGAGGCTCTTCTGCACTTGCTCGGTGGTTTGTTTGGTGGCGTCTTGAGCTTTGTCCTCGGTTTTTTTATCGCAGGCGGCGAGACCGAGGGAAGCGGTCAACATCAAGGCAATAGCTAAAGTCTTACGCATGGGGGTGTTGCTCCTTTGTGAATATCACTGACTACTGGCCATTCAGAACACACCCCCCAGGGTTAAGTTCCTTGATTTTAAAAGATATATAAGTACCGACCGAACGGAACTTTTTCCCAGTGTTTCGTTTTATCGGGCACTTTTCTCCGGATGAGAGCCATCAGTTCATGACCCAGAGTCCCCTTTTCGAGCGCGCCACCCGCTTTCTCAGCGCTATCCGGCACTGCCAGGTACTCGGGCTGCGCTTGCACAGCGCCGATGCCCAGGGGCTGACCCTGATTCTGCCGTACAGTGCCGACATCGTCGGCGACCCGCGAACCGGGGTCATCCACGGCGGGGCGCTGAGCACCCTGATGGACACCGCCTGTGGCATGGCCACCTTGTGTGTCCTGCCCGAGTTCGAGGTGTGTCCGACGCTGGACCTGCGCATCGACTACATGCATCCGGCCGCGCCCCAGCAGGATGTCTACGGTTTCGCCGAGTGCTACCGGGTCACCCGCGACATCATCTTCGCCCGCGGCTTCGCCTATCAGGATGATCCTGAACGACCCATCGCCCATGTGGTGGGCACCTTCATGCGGATGGGCAAGGGGATCAAGGGCACTCAGGGCTTCAGCGGCTCGATCAATGGCGGTGCCGCATGAGCGACGACTTCAAGAAACAGCTGCAGCAGGCCCACCAGCAGGGCGACTACGGGCAATTGCTGCAGCTTATCCCCTATGCGAAGTTGATCGGCATCCAGTGCTCACGGCTGGGCGATGAGCTGTTGTTCTGCCTGCCGGCCAACCAGGACAACATCGGCAACCCCTTGCTCCCGGCGATTCACGGTGGCGCGATCGCCGGCTTCATGGAACTGGCCGCGGCCCTGCATCTGTTGGTGTTCACCGGTTCGCCGGGCGTGCCCAAGGTCATCGACTTTTCCGTCGATTACCTGCGTGCCGGGCAATATCGCGACACCTACGCCCAATGCCAGGTCTGTCGCCAGGGGCGACGAGTGGCGAACGTCGCGATCACCGCCTGGCAGACTACCGAGGCCGAGCCGATTGCCACCGCCCGGGCCCACTTCAAGATCGAGGAAACGCTCCCCGGCACTTGAAATCCCCGACACCGTCCCCAACTCTGATGACAACCCGCCGCCAACCCTCACGGGGCGGCCACTGCCATCCAATTGGAGTTTGATGACCATGAGTGTGGAAACTCAAAAGGAAACCCTGGGCTTCCAGACCGAGGTGAAGCAACTGCTGCACCTCATGATCCATTCGCTGTATTCCAACAAGGAAATCTTCCTTCGCGAATTGATCTCCAACGCCTCCGACGCTGTCGACAAATTACGTTTCGAAGCCCTGTCCAAGCCCGAGTTGCTGGAAGGTGGCGCGGAACTGAAAATCCGTGTGAGCTTCGACAAGGACGCCAACACCGTCACCCTCGAAGACAACGGCATCGGCATGAGCCGCGACGATGTGATCACCCACCTGGGGACCATCGCCAAGTCCGGCACCGCCGATTTCATGAAGAATCTCTCCGGCGACCAGAAGAAGGACTCGCACCTGATCGGTCAGTTCGGCGTGGGCTTCTACTCGGCCTTCATCGTCGCCGAGCAGGTTGAAGTGTTCAGCCGTCGCGCCGGCCTGACTGCCAGCGAAGGCGTGCACTGGTCGTCCAAGGGCGAGGGCGAGTTCGAAGTCGCCACCCTCGAGAAAGCCGACCGGGGTACCCGCATCGTCCTGCACCTGAAGTCGGGTGAGAACGAGTTCGCCGATGGCTGGCGCCTGCGCAACATCATCAAGAAGTACTCCGACCATATCGCCTTGCCGATCGAGTTGCCGAAAGAAGTGGCCGCTGTCGAAGGCGAGGAGAAGCCGGCGCTGGAATGGGAAACCGTCAACCGTGCCAGTGCCCTGTGGACCCGTCCGCGCACCGAAGTGAAGGACGAGGAATACCAGGAGTTCTACAAGCACATCGCCCATGACTTCGAGAACCCGCTGAGCTGGAGCCACAACAAGGTCGAAGGCAAGCTGGAATACAGCTCGCTGCTCTACGTGCCGGCCCGTGCTCCGTTCGACCTGTACCAGCGTGAAGCGCCGAAAGGCCTCAAGCTGTACGTGCAGCGCGTCTTCGTCATGGACCAGGCCGAATCCTTCCTGCCGCTGTACCTGCGCTTCATCAAGGGCGTGGTCGACTCCAACGACCTGTCCCTGAACGTGTCGCGGGAAATCCTGCAGAAAGACCCGATCATCGACTCGATGAAGTCTGCGCTGACCAAGCGTGTCCTCGACATGCTGGAAAAACTGGCGAAGAACGAGCCCGAGCAATACAAGGGCTTCTGGAAAAACTTCGGCCAGGTCATGAAAGAAGGCCCGGCGGAAGATTTCGCCAACAAGGAAAAAATCGCTGGCCTACTGCGTTTTGCCTCGACCCAGGGTGAAGACGGTGAGCAGGTGGTGTCCCTGGCCGAGTACCTGGCCCGCGCCAAGGAAGGTCAGGACAAGATCTACTACCTGACCGGCGAAACCTACGCCCAGGTCAAGAACAGCCCGCACCTGGAAGTCTTCCGCAAGAAAGGCATCGAAGTGCTGCTGCTGACCGACCGTATCGACGAGTGGCTGATGAGCTACCTCAACGAGTTCGACGGCAAGAGCTTTGTCGACGTCGCGCGCGGTGACCTGGACCTGGGCAACCTGGACTCGGAAGAGGACAAGAAGGCTGCCGAGGAAGTCGCCAAGACCAAGGAAGGCCTGGTGGAGCGCATCAAGACTGCCCTGGGCGACGCGGTCAGCCAAGTGCGGGTTTCCCACCGCCTGACCGATTCCCCGGCGATCCTGGCCATCGGCGAGCAGGACCTGGGCCTGCAGATGCGCCAGATCCTCGAGGCGAGCGGGCAGAAGGTGCCGGACTCCAAGCCGATCTTCGAATTCAATCCGGGGCACCCGCTGATCGAGAAGCTCGACGGCGAGCCGGACGAAGACCGCTTCGGCGATCTGTCGCACATCCTGCTCGACCAGGCGGCCCTAGCGGCCGGCGACAGCCTGAAGGATCCGGCGGCTTATGTCCGTCGGCTGAACAAGCTGCTGGTTGAACTGTCGGTTTAAGCACGTAGCACGAAAACCCGCTTCGGCGGGTTTTTTTATCCTTGGATGTTTTTATCGGAGTCCGAAATGAGCCAAGTTACTGTGAGTTCGGTGGTCTATCAGATCGATGGCCAGTCCTATGAGAGTCGTCTGGCCTTTGACGCCGGTCACAAGGGGCCACGTCCGGGCCTGCTGATGGCGCCGAACTGGATGGGCGTCAGCGCCGGTGCCGAGAAGATCGCCGAGGCGGTGGCGGCCAAGGGGTATGTGGTGTTGATCGCCGACCTCTACGGTCAGTCGGTGCGTCCGAGCAATGGCGATGAAGCCGGCGCGGCGATGATGCCGTTGAAAAACGATCGCGCCCTGCTGCGCAAGCGTATGCAGGCGGCCTTCGAAGCACTGCAAGGCCAGGCGCTGGCGGCGGTGGATACGGCGAAGCTGGCGACCTTCGGTTTCTGCTTTGGCGGTTGCTGCTCGCTGGAGCTGGCCCGTACCGGCGCGCCGTTGAAAGCGGCGGTGTCGTTCCATGGCACCCTGGACACGCCGAATCCGGCGGATGCGAAGAACATCAAGGGCTCGGTGCTGGTGCTGCATGGCGCGTCCGACCCACTGGTGCCGAAAGAGCAACTGCCGGCCTTCGAAGACGAAATGAATGCCGCGGGTGTCGATTGGCAGCTGTTGAGTTATGGCGGCGCGGTGCATTCCTTCACTGACCCGCATGCCAATGTGCCGGGCATGATGATGTACGACGCGAAGACCGCCGCTCGCGCGTTCGTGTCGATGCACAACCTGCTGGAAGAAGTGTTCAAGGGCTGAGGGCTTCATGCTGAACCAACGGCCCTGCACCGACCTGTAGGAGCCGGCTTGCTGCGGGCGGCGTTCCGACGATGGCGTCCGCAAGGACGCCGCAAAACACCCGCGATGGCGATGTGCAATTCACCACCGCCATCGCCAGCAAGCCGGCTCCTACAAGGTTTGCGTTTGCCTGTCAGGGCGTGTCGGCAGCTCGATTCGCTCGCTTTCCCCCGGCACCTTCGGCCAGTCGCCGGCCGCCCAGCGCTGGCGGGCGCTGTCGATCAGCGCCGGATCGCTGGCGACGAAGTTCCAGTTCATCCGCCGTGGCCCGTCCAGCGGCGCACCACCGATCACCACCAGATGACACTCGCCTTCGGCGAACAGCGTGGGGCTGGCTCCCGTCGGCAGCACCACCAGGCTGTGCGGCTCCAACGCTTCGCCCTCCAGCTGCACTTCGCCTTCCAGCACATAGACCGCGCGCTCTGCATACTCATCCGGAATCAGCAGGGTGGTTCCGCTTTCCATCCGGATGTCGGCATACAGCGTGGGCGACAGTACCGGTACCGGTGAGGTCAGGCAAAAGCCGCTGCCGGCGATCAGGCGGATCTTCACCCCCAGGTTGTCGCTGCTGGGCAGGCTGGCGGCGGGGTGATGGCTGTAATGGCCGGGACCCTGTTCCAGGGCCTTGGGTGATGCCAGCCAGATCTGCAGGCCGTGCAGGCTGGAGCCGCTGGCGACGAGTTCGGCGGGGGTGCGTTCGACATGGGCGATGGCGCTGCCGGCGGTCATCCAGCTGACATCGCCAGGCTTGACGTGCTGATCGGAGCCGAGGCTGTCCTTGTGCACGAGCTCGCCGTCGAACAGGTAGGTCAGGGTCGACAGGCCGATATGCGGGTGCTGCCGCACATTCATCCCATGCCCCGGCGGATAGCGGGTTTCCAGCATATGGTCGAAAAACACGAAGGGCCCGACGCTGCGGCACTGGGCCGAGGGCAGGGGGCGCAGGATCGGTTGACCTTCGACATCCTCGGCGCGAGGGCGGATCACCAGTGGTGTGTTCATGGGGCTTCCTGGCTCAGCGGGCAATGCGTCAAGCATAACCCGCTTTTTGGCCGGTGCCTTTACTGGCTGAAGGCGCCTTCGGCCAGCAGGGTTTCGATGCTGACTTCGGTGCTGGTCATCAACTTGTGCACGGGGCAGCGGTCGGCGACTTTATGCAGTTCTTCGCGCTGGGCATCGCTGAGCGCACCCTTGAGGGTCAGCTTGACCTGCAGGCCATACCTGCCTTTCTGTTCCTGGCTGTTGTCGCGCTTGACCTCGACTGTGACCCCGGTCAGCGGGATGCCTTTCTTCTGCGCGTAAAGCTTGAGCGTCAGGGCCTTGCACGTCCCCAGGGCAGCGTCGAAATAGTCGTGGGGTTCCGGGGCGGAGCCTTCGCCACCTGCCGCCTTGGGCACATCGGCGAACAACTGGTGATCATCGATCTGCACGCGGTGACGGAAACCTTCGCTGGATTCGGTGTTGATGGTGATGGTCATGAAAGCCTCGTGGAGAGAGTGACGGGAAAAGACCCTGAACCTTATAGAACACTCGGCGAGGGAGGTGTTCAGCTTTTTTCGCGGTCGTGCCCGATTGTGCAGCGCGCCTCTCCCTGCGGGCAAAAAAAAGCCCCGAACCAGTCGGGGCTTTTTTCATCTTGCGATCAGGCCGGGCTTACTTGCCCTGCCAGCGCTTCAGGACCAGGGTGGCGTTGGTGCCGCCGAAGCCGAAGCTGTTGCTCATCACGTTGTTCAGCTCGACGTTTTCGCGGGTCTTGGTCAGGACCGGCAGGTCGGCGACTTCCGGGTCCAGCTCTTCGATGTTGGCGGAGCCGGCGATGAACTTGCCTTCCATCATCAGCAGGCAGTAGATCGCTTCGTGAACACCGGCAGCGCCCAGGGAGTGACCGGACAGGCTCTTGGTCGAACTGATGGCCGGAGCCTTGTCGCCGAAGACTTCACGCACACCTTTCATTTCCGCGACGTCGCCGACCGGGGTCGAGGTGCCGTGGGTGTTCAGGTAGTCGATCGGGCCGTCCACGGTGGACATCGCCATCTGCATGCAACGCACGGCGCCTTCACCGCTTGGCGCGACCATGTCGTAGCCGTCGGAGGTGGCACCGTAGCCGACGATTTCGGCGTAGATCTTCGCGCCGCGGGCCAGGGCGTGTTCCAGCTCCTCGACCACCACCATGCCGCCACCGCCGGCGATGACGAAACCGTCACGCTTGGCGTCGTAGGCACGCGAGGCCTTCTCCGGGGTTTCGTTGTACTGGGTGGAGAGGGCGCCCATGGCGTCGAACAGGAACGACTGGCTCCAGTGCTCTTCTTCACCGCCACCGGCGAAGACGATGTCCTGCTTGCCCATCTGGATCTGCTCCATGGCGGTACCGATGCAGTGAGCACTGGTGGCGCAGGCGGAGGAGATCGAGTAGTTCAGGCCCTTGATCTTGAACGGCGTGGCCAGGCACGCGGAAACGGTGCTGCCCATGGTGCGGGTCACGCGGTACGGACCGACGCGCTTCACGCCCTTTTCGCGCAGGATATCCAGCGCTTCCATCTGGTTCAGGGTCGAGGCGCCGCCGGAGCCGGCCACCAGGCCGGTGCGCGGGTTGGACACCTGCTCTTCGCTCAGGCCGGCGTCGACGATGGCGTCTTTCATGGCCAGGTAGGCGTAAGCCGCCGCGTGGCCGACGAAGCGATAGATCTTGCGATCGATCAGTTCTTCGAGATTGAGGTCGATGGAGCCGGAAACCTGGCTACGCAGACCCATTTCGGCATATTCCGGGTTGAAGCGGATGCCAGGGCGGCTTGCACGCAGGTTAGCGGAGACGGTCTCTTTGTCATTGCCCAGGCACGAAACGATGCCCAGACCAGTGATAACGACGCGGCGCATGCGAATAACCCTTAGAAGTTGTCAGTGGAGGTGAAAACGCCGACCCGGAGGCCTTCGGCGGTGTAGATCTCGCGACCGTCGACCGTCACCGAACCGTCGGCGATGGCCAGGTTCAGCTTGCCTTTGAGGACGCGCTTGATATGAATGTTGTAGGTCACTTTCTTGGCGGTCGGAAGGACCTGGCCGAAGAATTTCACTTCGCCCGAACCCAGCGCACGACCACGGCCCGGCAGACCCTGCCAGCCGAGGAAGAAACCGACCAGTTGCCACATGGCGTCGAGGCCCAGGCAGCCCGGCATCACCGGATCGCCTTCGAAATGGCAGGCGAAGAACCACAGGTCCGGATTGATATCCAGCTCGGCGACCAATTCACCTTTGCCGTACTTGCCGCCCTCTTCGCTGATATGGGTGATGCGATCCACCATCAGCATGTTCGGGGCGGGCAGTTGCGCGTTACCTGGGCCGAACAGCTCACCGCGACTGCAGCGCAGCAGGTCTTCCCGGGTAAAGGCGTTTTGTTTGGTCATGCGAGCTCCTCAATAGTCCCATGCGGCAGGTGGGGCAAATCTTCCCGGCCGATCGAAGCGTTCACGCCTCGATTCGACAGCCTACTCATAGACTATTGCGTTGTGGTGAAAGTCACAGCGCCAAGGGCATGAAAGTACACTTGTGCACTGAAATTTTTATTCAAGCCGGTTTTCCAGCTCATTCGGGTGCCTAAGACTGCCGCACTTTCGTCTTTCACGCCAGTCACACATGGTATTCAAGGCAGCCAATGCTGGAGAATCTGCTGCAGATCCATGCGTTTGAAGGGCTTGGCCAGGTAGTCGTTCATCCCGGCCCGCAGGCAGTTCTCGCGGTCGCCCTGCAAGGCGTTGGCGGTCAGGGCGATGATCGGCACCTGGGCGTACTCGGGCAGTTGGCGGATTTGCCGGGTGGCTTCGTAGCCGTCGACTATCGGTAGCCGGCAGTCCATCAGGATAGCCGCGAACAGGCCTTTTTTCGCGCTGTCGATGGCCTGGGCGCCGTCGGTGGCGAGGCTGACGTCGAAACCCAGGCCGCGCAGCATGGCGTTGATGACGGTCTGGTTGACCGGGTTGTCTTCCACCAGCAGCACCTTGCGCCCTTCACCATGGTCGGCGGGCGCTGACGGCAAGGCGACCGGCTCGGCCGGATGATGCAGGGCCAGGGGGATTTCCAGGGTGAAGACCGAGCCCTGGCCCTCTTCGCTGCGGGCGTGCAGGGTGCCGCCCATGCGCTCGGCCAGGGTCCGTGCAATGGGCAGCCCCAGGCCGGTGCCGCCGTAGCGCCGGGAGATCGAACTGTCGGCCTGCTGGAAGGCATCGAACATCAGTTCCAGGCGTTCGCTGGAAATGCCGATGCCGCTGTCGCGGACCGTGCAGGTGAACCACAGCACGTCGTCGTCCAGCGCCTGCCAGTGCGGTTCGATGCCGACGCTGCCGTGCTCGGTGAATTTCAGCGCATTGCCGATCAGGTTGACTAGGATCTGGCGGATCCGCGTCGGGTCGCCCTTGACCTGCAAGGCCTGCATGTCCGCCGGGATCTGCAGGTCCAGGCGCAGCCCGCGTTGGCTCGCGTTGTGCTGGAAAGCCTGGGCGCAGCTGTTGATCAGTTCGGCAAGGCGGAACGGAATGTGTTCCAGCTCCAGGGCCGAACGCTCGATCCGCGAGAAGTCGAGGATATCGTTGATCACCTTGAGCAAGTGTTCGGTGGACTCCGAGGCCAGGGCCGCGTATTCGCTCTGTTCCTCGGTCATCTCGGTGGTTTCGAGCAGTTGCAGCATGCCCAGTACACCGTTCATCGGCGTGCGCAGTTCGTGGCTCATCATGGCCAGGAAGTCCGACTTGGCATTGTTGGCCCGTTCCGCTTCCTCGCGGGTCTGGATCAACTGGGCAATGGCCTGGTGCTGTTCGCGGCTGGCCTGGTCCAGGGCGCCGGCGAGGTTGTTGATATGTCGCGACAGGGCGCCGAGCTCGGTGTCGTCCACCACCGGCAGCTGGGTCTTGTAGTCGCCCTGTTGAATCGCCTTGACCGCGTGGCCCATGGCGCTGATCGGTTGCGACAGGCTGGCCGCCAGCCGCCGGGCCAGGAGAAAGGTGAACAGCAGGGCGAACAGCGCCAGGATGCCGGCCTTGAGCAGGATTTCCTGTTGTCGTTGGCTGAAGGCGTCGTTGGACATGCCGACAATCACCCGCCCCAGATAGTCCTCGTTGGTCGCCACGCCCGCGCTGCTGTGTTCCTGCAGGAAGTCGTTGTCCAACCGAATGCGTTGCAGGCGCACCGGTGCCTGGAACAGTTTGGTCGACTGGGGCCGGGCATGCTCCAGCGCGGATTGCTCGACATACACCAGGATGTTGTTGCTGCGGTCCTGGACCTCGAGGAAGCGCACGTGGGGTGTGGCCAGGGTCGCCCGCATCAGGCTTTCCAGGACTTCGTTGTTGCCGGAAATTACCCCGTATTCGGTGGCCGGGGCCAACTGATTGGCGATCAGCTGACCGGTGCGGTCGAGTTCCTGGCGCAGGTCCTGGATCCGCACGAAGGTGAAGAAACTGATCAGCAGCAAGGTCAGCAACAGCGCGGGGCCGAGGCTGATCATCTGGGTCCGGGCGCTGATGCCCCAATACCGTCGCAGGGTCATGGGCGGGTCTCTCCTTCGGCCAGCCGGTGGGCGAGCGAGGCTTCGTCGATCGGTTCGATACCCAGGGAACGGGCGACCTGCGGGTTGCTCAGGACCTTGAACCGTTGCGGATACAGGCTGCCCGGCCAGCCGGACGGGGGCCGCTCGAGCAACTCGTCGAGGATCGCCAGCCAGTCGCTCTGGTCGCTGTAGGTGCTGGCCAGGCTGCCGGCCTTGACGAAGCCGGCGTTGGGACCGATCAGCGCCAGTTGCCGGGCATAGCTGCTGAGCAACAGGTTCTTCGCGGTCCTGGGGTTATACAGGGTCGGATCGTCCAGCCCCAGCAGGACGTCGCTGCTCTTGAGCAGGGTCTGCAGGGGGCGACTGTCGCCGGTGTCGTCCCAGCGCTGGGGGACGATCTCCAGTCCCAGGGGGCGGGCCGCCTGGTCCAGCTCGGCCAGCAGGAACTCGCTGCTGCGGGTATAGAGCACACCGATCCGGCGGGCCTGGGGCATGACCTCGCGGATCAGGCGCAACTGGCGGGGCAGGGGCGGGTCGCTCCACAGCAGGCTGAGATTGGCCGGCGGGCCGTTTTCCAGGCGCTGCATCGCTTGCAGGCGGCTGATGCGCAGGACCAGGGTCGCGGGGCCTTGTTTATCCTTCAGTCGCCAGTCGAGGCTGGGCGGGTCCAGCAGGATCAGCCGGGTGGCCGGCGGCAGTCGGTTGGGCTCGGGCATCTGCGCCAGGGGCACGAAGCGTATCCGGTCGTTCGGGCGCTGTTGCGCCAGCGCGGCGGTGAAGGCCTGGACCCCGGGGCTGTCCTCGACGCCGGTCAACAGCACTTCGGCCGCCCGCGCCGGTAGGCTCGGCAACAGCACCAGCAGGGTCAGCCCCAGCGTCCTCAGGCAGCGGCCCCATCCGGATGTCATCCTTGACCCAAAGGTGCTCATTGTCAGAACTCCAGCTCTGCGCTGAAGTAGACGGCACGACGCTGGTTGTAATTGTTGTCGATCCAGGTGATGGGCTGGTCGTCGAGACGTTGCTGCAGCATCCCGGCCAGTTCCAGGCTGGCCCTGCCCAAGGGAATGCGTTTGGCGAGGCGCAGGTCGACCCGTTCGAAGCGATATTGGTTGATGGCGTCGTCGCCATAGTAGAAGACCGAACTGGACCAGCCGGCGCCCCAGTCGCGCATCCAGCCGGCCGAGCCGCTGTTGCGCGCGGTGAAGTGCTCGTCGACCGGGTTGCTGGCCTGGACATCGACATAGGCATAGGTCAGGCGCAGGCGGTCGGCGCTGTCCAGGCGCCAGTCGAACTGGGCTTCGCTGCCGGTAAAGCGTGAGCTGTTGGCGTTGCTGGCGATGAACTGGTTGTTGCGCAGCGGCGTACTGATCATGTCGCTGATTTCGTCGTAGAACAGCTTCACGTCGAGGCTCAGGCCGATCTCGGTGAAGAAACCGTTATAGCCCAGTTCGCGCGAGCGCATGCGCTCCTTGTCCAGGTTTCCCGGGCCACGGGTCCGGACGAAATACTGGCCGCTGTTCTGACCGTAGGTAGGGGAATCCAGATTGGTGACCCGATAGCTCCAGTTGACGTTGTTCTCGAACATGTCCGGCGAGCGAATGGCTTCGGAATAGACCGCGCGCAGACCATGCCGGGGATTGATCAGGTAGTTCACCGCAAAGCGCGGGGTCAGGGAGCTGCCGGTCAGTTGCGTGTCTTCGTACATGGCGCCGCCCTGTACCAGCCAGTGTTCGCTGGCGCGCCATTCGAGCTGGCCGAACAGGCGCCAGGTGGTGTCGTCGGCGGTGCCATTGAAATAGGTCTCGGAGTCTGCCCGGTCATAACGATAGTTCATGCCGCTGACCAGGCGCAGGCCGTCCGACAGGCTTAGGGTGTCCTGCAGTTCGAGATCGTAGCGGGTCTCGCGGGTGCTTTGGTCGATATCGCCGCAGACGGTCTGGCTGGCACCGCCGGCCCATTGGCCGAGGACCTGGTTGGCCAGCGCCTGTTCGGCGGCACTGCCCGCCGGCGGGCTGCCAGGGGAGTAACTCGTTATATTGCGTGCCAGGGTTTCGGCATAGTTGGGATTCAACTGCCACAACTGGGTCAGTTGCGGACTGAACGAGATCTTGGCATCGCAGGCGCGCCAGACCTGCTGGCGATCCCAATGCTGGGCCGAGCCCTGGATATACAGGCTGTGCTGGGGATTGAGGTCGAGGTTCCAGCGCAGCGAGCCGGCATAGTCCTTGGCGACCACGTCGGAATTGTCGCCGGCCGCGGTGATGCCGGGAAACACCGCCCTGTAGGTGTAGGGCCGCTGGTTGGTGCCGTCCTTGACGTTCAATTGCCAATCGATGCTCTGTCGTTCATCGAGCGTCTGGCTGGCCGAGAGGTTGACCCGGGTGATGCGCCGGCCGTCGCGGTAGTCCGCGCCCAGGTGGTCACTCTGGAAACCTTCGTCTTCCTGGCCGGACATCGACAGGCGCAGGTCGCCAGTCCCCCAGCCCGTGCCCTGGCTGGCGTACCAGTCATTGATGCCGCGATCGCCGCGGGTGACCTTCAGTTGCGAACCGTGGGTACTGCCCGGTGACTTGGTGAGGATGTTGACCACAGCCATCAGCGCGTTGGCGCCGTAGCTGACGGTATTGGGGCCACGAAAGACCTCGATGCGCTCGATATCCTCCAGGGCCACCGGGATATCGCTCCAGTCCACGGTCGCCAGGCCCGCGCGATAGACCGAGCGGCCATCGATCAGGACCTGCATGCGCCGGGCGTTGGCGGCGTCGGTGCCGTGGTAGTTGATGCTGGCCTGGTTGCCGTTGGTGTAGCCGACCATCATGCCCGGCACCAGGCGCAGCAGCTCGCTGATATCCCGGGCGCCGCTGGCCTTGATCAGTTCGTTGTCGATCACCGTCATGCTGCCGGGCACGGCGGCCGGCGATTGTTTCAGGCGGGTGGCCGTCAGCACCTCGGGCAGGGGCTGGTTTTCCAGGAACAGGTCGTCAGCCAGCAACGGGCCGCTGAACAGCAGGGCCAGGGCGACGGAGGAGCGAGCGGTGGGAGGGCCAAAAGACACGGCACAGCCTTGAGGAAAAGAATAGCCGTGCATGTTAACCGAGCTTGGCGGCTTTGCCATGGCGTTTGGCCGTCATTGTATAGGTTGAATCGGTCAGGCCCCACAAGGCTCGTCCGGCCAGTGGGGGCGTATTGGGGCTGGCTGCCGATGACGGGCTCCGTATAATGCAACCATCGCCATTGGTAGGGATAGACGGGTTACATATGACTGAACAGTACCCAATCGCGGTTCTGGGTGGCGGAAGTTTCGGGACCGCCATCGCCAATCTGCTGGCCGAGAACGGCCACCGCGTGCGCCAATGGATGCGCGACCCCGAGCAGGCCGAGGCCATTCGCGTCAATCGCGAGAATCCGCGTTACCTCAAGGGCATCCAGGTGCATCCGGCGGTCGAGCCGGTGACGGACCTGAGCGCGACCCTCGACGACTGCGAACTGTTTTTTGTCGCCTTGCCCTCCAGCGCCTTGCGCAGTGCGCTGGCCCCCCATGCCGAGCGCCTGGGCGGCAAGTTGCTGGTGAGCCTGACCAAAGGCATCGAGGCGCAGACCTTCAAGCTGATGAGCGAGATCCTCGAAGATATCGCGCCGCAAGCACGGATCGGCGTGTTGTCCGGGCCGAACCTGGCCCGTGAAGTGGCCGAGCACGCCTTGACCGCCACGGTGGTGGCCAGTGAGGACGAGGAACTCTGCAGCCGTGTCCAGGCCGCGCTGCATGGGCGGACCTTCCGCGTGTATGCCAGCGCCGACCGTTTTGGTGTCGAGCTGGGCGGTGCCTTGAAGAATGTCTACGCGATCATTGCCGGCATGGCGGTGGCACTGGGCATGGGCGAGAACACCAAGAGCATGCTGATTACCCGGGCCCTGGCGGAAATGACCCGCTTTGCCGTCAGCCAGGGGGCCAACCCCATGACCTTCCTGGGACTGGCCGGGGTGGGCGACTTGATCGTCACCTGCTCCTCGCCCAAGAGCCGCAACTATCAGGTCGGTTTCGCCCTGGGCCAGGGGTTGAGCCTGGAAGACGCCGTCGCCCGCCTGGGCGAGGTCGCCGAAGGGGTCAATACCCTCAAGGTGTTGAAGGTCAAGGCGCAGGAAGTGGGTGTCTATATGCCCCTGGTGGCCGGTTTGCATGCCATTCTGTTTGAAGGGCGTACCCTGAACCAGGTGATCGAGCTGCTGATGCGCGGCGAGCCGAAAACCGATGTCGATTTCATTTCCACCAGCGGTTTCAACTGAAATTCAGCGCCACGGGAGCGAGTCATGAACGAGTCCAAGTACGAATCCATTGTGTTGCGCATTGTCTGGATGCTGGTGTTCCTGCTGGTCTGGCAGGTCGCCCAGCTCCTTCTCGGGGGGCTGGTGCTGGTGCAGTTGGTCTATCGGCTGGTCTATGGCGCGCCGAGTGGCAACCTGATGAGCTTCGGCGACAGCCTGAGCCAGTTCCTGGCCCAGATCGGCCGGTTCGGCAGCTTTCATACCGAACAGAAGCCCTGGCCGTTCGCCGACTGGCCGGCGCCGCGGGCTCCGGAGGGAGAAGCGCCGCATGTGGTGCCGCCGGCGCCGCATCCGGCCCGTGACGAGGAGCCCAAGCTGTGAAGGTCTGGGTCCTGCGCCATGGCGAAGCCGAGCCCCAGACCCGTAGCGATGCCGAACGGGCGCTGACGGCCCACGGGCGCAAGCAGGTCCTGCACAGTGCCGCCCACCTGATCGGCCAACCGTTGTCGGCGATCTACGCCAGCCCCTATGTGAGGGCGCAACAAACCGCCGAACTGGTGCGTGAGGTGCTGGGCTTCGAGGCCGAGATCATCACCGTGCCCTGGCTGACCCCCGATACCCCTGCGCGGGATGTCAGCCTGCGGCTCGACGCCGCTGGCCAGGACCTGTTGCTGGTCAGCCATCAGCCGCTGGTGAGCAATCTGCTCAGCCTGCTGCAGCACGGGCATGTGTATCAGCCGGAACCCATGGGGACGGCCAGCCTGGCCGAGCTGGAAGGGGAGTTGCCGCTGGACGGCGGGATGACGCTCTTGGGCATCCGCCACCCCTGAGGTTCAGTGGCTCAGCACCGCACCGAGCAGGTCGGTCCTGGTGTTTTTCAGGGTCGCGGCGTTGACCTTGGCGCCCTTGAACAGGCAGGCCTCGAAGTGACCGGACAACACGGTGTTGCGCAGGTCGCAATGGCTGAAATCGTTGCTTTTGAAGCCACTCGACAGCAGCGCTCCGTTGAGGTTGGCTGCCCTGAAGTCGGCCTCCTGGTATTGCCCGAAAAACCTCACCCCCCTTAAATCGCCCCCGCTCAGGTCAACGCCGATCATGTTGACGTTGGTCACCTGCAAGGTCCGCAAGGCCTGGCAGATGGACGCCTTGCTCCAGTACCTGAAGGCGCTGCGGGTCTCGTCGTCCTGGAACGGCAGGTGCTGGATCGCCTGCCGGTCCTCGGCGACGATGTTCAGGGCGCAGCGCTTCAGGGCATGGGTCAGTTGCGGGGAAAGGGCGGGCGGCACCCGCAAGTCGAACAGTTTCTTCTGCACATGCAGGGAAACCCTCCCGCCACCGTCCAGGTGGACACCGTCCCAACTGTTCAGGATCCCGGTAAAGCGCGCGGCGGCGGCCACCATCAGCTCTAGCAGGTCGGCCAACGGGTACTGGTGCAGGGACGGCGCGCTGCCGAGGAAAAGCCGCGCCTGGGCCAGCGAATCCTTCAGGCCCAACAGGGTCAGGTCCCGTTCGAGCTGTGAGCCATCGTCGGCTGTCGCCGCAAGGAGCGCGCCGCCGTGAATCTCGACCGGGCCGGCGTGTGGCGAGGGAGCTGGGGCCTGGGCGTTGCCCACGGGCATGAAGCGGCGAAGAAGACGGCCTATCGTTGCCATGGAGATCTCTTGCAAGGGCTGGGGGCGGAAATTCGACGCGATATGCACCGCGGCGACTATCAGATTCCGCCCGGCTTTCCCGGCGCAGGCTGTTGCCTCCTGCGCCCCGCAAGACCTTTTTCAGCTTGCGACCTTCTGTTCTTCCGTGGAATAGTCAACCGAGCGCCTGCTTGGTTTGCCGGGGCCTATCCGTGTCGGCGCCCGGCGCGAGCGCGGGCCGGGCCCCTGGCCGCAGGCATGACGAATAACCACAGTAGGGGAATCCACCATGGCCTTGTGGCGCACCGCACCGAATCTCGAACAACTCAATGCCTTGCAGAAAAACACCATCGGCGAACTGCTGGATATCCGCTTCGAAGCCTTTGATGACGAGTCGCTGACGGCCAGCATGGTCATCGATCACCGCACCCATCAACCCTACGGTCTGCTGCACGGCGGCGCCTCGGTGGTGTTGGCCGAAAGCGTCGGCTCCATGGCCAGTTTCCTCTGCATCGACCCGAGCCAGTTCTATTGCGTGGGCCTGGAAATCAATGCCAACCACCTGCGAGGCCTGCGCAGCGGGCGGGTAACGGCCGTGGCCAAAGCCATCCATATCGGTCGCACCACCCATGTCTGGGATATCCGCCTGAGCAGCGACGAGGGCAAGGCCAGTTGCGTGTCGCGCCTGACCATGGCCGTGGTGCCGCTGGGGCAGACTCCACCAAGCCGCTGAGTCGAGCCATGGCCGGACTGTCACCTTTCCTGGCAGTTACGGTCATTGCCGGGGGGCCGGCTCCTGCCGACAATGAACACTGGTTTTTTTCGAGATGTGTCCGGTATGTCGAAGCATGTGTTCTTCGCCCACGCCAACGGTTTTCCTTCGGGGACCTACGGTAAATTGTTCGCCGCCCTGTCGCCGGAGTATCAGGTTGCGCATCTGCAACAGCATGCCCACGACCCGCGTTTCCCGGTGGACGACAACTGGCGCAACCTGGTCGACGAACTGATCCATCACCTGGAGCAGCAGCCCGAGCCGGTCTGGGGCGTCGGCCATTCCCTGGGCGGTGTCCTGCACCTGCACGCGGCGCTGCGTTGCCCGCAGTTGTACAAGGGCGTGGTGATGCTCGATTCGCCGGTGCTGACCCGCGCCGACCAGTGGGTGATCCGTGCGGCCAAGCGCCTGGGCTTTATCGACCGCCTGACGCCGGCCGGGCGGACCCTGGGGCGACGTGAAGAATTCGCCGACCTCGACACGGCCCGCCAGTACTTTGCCGGCAAGACCCTGTTTCGCGGCTTCGATCCGGAGTGTTTCGACGCTTATCTGCAACACGGTCTGCGCCGGGACGGTGACCGCCTGCGCCTGAGCTTCGACCCGGCGACGGAAATCAGCATCTATCGCGGGGTCCCCCATACCAGTCCGGGTCTGGCCCGGCATCTGAAGGTGCCGCTGGCGGTGGTGCGCGGTCGGCAGAGTCGCGTGGTCATGCCGCATCACACCCGCAGTGTCGATCGCCTGCCCCATGGCGAATCCCTGAGCATGCCCGGCGGCCACATGTTTCCCCTGCAGCGTCCCCAGGACACCGCGCAGTTGCTCAAGACCATTTTCGCCCGCTGGGAGCGCCAAGCCGGGCAGGGACGTTGCGCATGAGCCATCCGGTGGAAGAGGTGCGCCTGAGCCTGCCGCATATCGAGCTGGCGGCCCATCTGTTCGGCCCCGAGGACGGGCAGCCGGTGATTGCCCTGCACGGTTGGCTGGACAATGCCAACAGCTTCGCGCGCCTGGCGCCGAAACTGCACGGCCTGCGCATCGTCGCCCTGGACATGGCCGGGCACGGGCATTCCGGGCATCGACCGGTGGGGGCGGGGTACGCGCTGTGGGATTACGTTTACGACGTCCTGCGGGTCGCCGAGCAGTTGGGTTGGAAGCGCTTCAGCCTGTTGGGGCATTCCCTGGGGGCGATTGTTTCGATCGTGCTGGCCGGCGCCTTGCCGGAACGGGTGACGCGTCTGGCCCTGATCGACGGGGTGATTCCACCCACCGGCAGTGGCGAAAACGCCGCCGAGCGCCTGGGCATGGCCTTGCAGGCGCAGCTTGAGTTGCAGGACAAGCGCAAGTCGGTGCACCCGACCCTGGACCGGGCCATCGAGGCGCGCATGAAGGGCCTGGTGGCGGTCAGCCGCGAAGCCGCCGAGCTGCTGGCCCAACGCGGCCTGATGCCGGTGCCCGGTGGTTACACCTGGCGCAGCGACAACCGCCTGACCCTGCCGTCGCCGTTGCGCCTGACCGAGGAGCAGGCCATGGCCTTCATCCGCCGCATCGCCTGCCCGGCCCAACTGGTGGTGGCCGAGCAAGGCATGTTGGCCCAGCACAAGGACTTGCTCGATCGTCTACCCTTCAACCTGGAGCACCTGCCGGGCGGGCATCATCTGCACCTGAACGATGAGGCCGGGGCGACCCTTGTTGCAGACTGTTTCAATCGCTTTTTCTCCATGCCTTGACTTGTCACCTGCAACTGTCGAGGCTTGGCGGGTTGAAAGGGAGACAACCATGCCAGACCTCGACCTCCACGCGACCTTGAGTCGTCCTGTTCCGGCACGTCCTGTTCCGGTCATCGTGCTTACCGTTCAGGCCCTGTCTATCCGATGATGAAGTTATCCACAGCCCTGGCCTGTGCCATGGGGATGGCCTGTTCCAGTTCATCGCTTTTCGCCGCCGATGTGCCGGGCAGCCACGATCTGGCGCTGGTGCCGCGCCTGGCCGATGCGCAGATCGTCGATTATCGGGCGCCGGCCGAGCTGGAGCGGATTTATCCACAGAGTGCGATCCGCAAGATCAGCAACCGCCTGCGCAGCGATGCCCAGGTCAGTGCCCGTGGGCAGATGACCTCGGTGACCTACGAGCTGCCGCCCGAACACGGTGCCGACGAGGCCTTCACCGCAGCGCGCGAGGCCTTGCAGAAGCAGGGTGCGCAGTTGCTGTTCTGGTGCCAGGCCCGCGATTGCGGGGAAAACAGCCTGTGGGCCAATGAAGTGTTCGGCAATGCCACCTTGTCCGGCGCGGACGACCAGCAGGCTTACCTGTTGCTGCGCCTGGCGGCTCCGGCGGACAATTCGCTGGTGGCCTTGTATAGCATCACCCGGGGCAACCGCCGGGCCTACCTGCATGTGGAGCAGTTCGCGTCCGCCTCGCCGCTGGGGGAGTTGCTGCCCACCTCCGCCACCTTGCTGCGTGAACTGCGCGATACCGGCAAGCTCGACTTGCCGAAGTTGGCCGGCGATCCCCAGGCCACCTGGGTCACCCTGATTTCCCGGGGCCTGAACCTGGACACGAGCTTGCGGGTCAGCCTCTCGGGGGCGTCTGCCGAGGCCTGGCGTCAGGTGTTGATGGCCCAGGGGGTGAGGGCGGCACGCCTGGAAGTGGGGAACGTCAACTCCAGCGGCTTGCACATCGAATTACTGCGGTAGTGGCCTGTACGAAGCGCCTCCGAGAGACGATCATGCGGTTTTCCGGTTGCGCCGGATCGTCTGTCGGTAAACGTCTGACCCTGGCTTGGCCTAAGCTTTCATTGCCCTTCTTTGTCTGGAATACCCATGCCCAATAATGATCGTCTGCTGGTGCAGATACTGCTCCTTGTGCTGTTCGGTGCCACCCTGTGGGTGCTGGCGCCGTTCTGGTCGGCGCTGTTCTGGGGCGCCGTGCTGGCGTTTGCCAGTTGGCCGCTGATGCGCCTGTTGACCCGTGTAACGGGGAATCGCGAGTCCCTGGCGGCCGGGCTGCTGACCCTGGGCTGGATGTTGCTGGTGGCCGGCCCGCTGGTGTGGCTGGGGCTCAACCTGGCGGACCATGTGCGCGATGCGGTGACCTTCATCAAGGATGTCCAGGTCGACGGGTTGCCCGCGGCACCGGCCTGGCTGGGTACCTTGCCCATCGTCGGCGAACGGCTGGTGGGCATCTGGAACACCATCGACCAGCAGGGCGCGGCCATGCTGGTGGCGATCAAGCCTTATCTGGGGCAGGTCGGCAACTGGTTGCTGGCGCGCAGTGCGCAGATCGGCGGCGGGATACTCGAGCTGACCCTGAGTATCGTCTTCGTGTTCTTTTTCTATCGCGACGGTCCGCGGCTGGCGGCCTTTATCCACGGCCTGCTGGAGCGGCTGATCGGCGAACGGGCCGATTACTACCAGGAACTGGTGGCGGGCACGGTGCAACGGGTGGTCAACGGTGTGATCGGCACGGCGGCGGCCCAGGCCCTGCTGGCCCTGATCGGTTTCCTGATTGCCGGTATCCCCGGCGCGTTGGTGCTGGGGATCGCGACCTTCCTGCTCAGCCTGATTCCCATGGGGCCACCGCTGGTATGGATTCCCGCCACGGCCTGGCTGGCCTGGAAAGGCGAGTATGGAATGGCGGTGTTTCTCGGAATCTGGGGCACCTTCATCATCAGTGGTGTGGACAACGTGCTCAAGCCGTACCTGATCAGCCGCGGCGGCAACCTGCCGCTGGTGATCGTGTTGCTGGGGGTGTTCGGCGGCTTGATCGCCTTTGGCTTTATCGGTCTGTTTATCGGCCCGACCTTGCTGGCGGTGGCCTACAGCTTGTTGATCGACTGGAGTGCGAGCCAGTCGCGGCGCGAGGAGAAACCCTGATCTTCGTTCGATCTTGAAAACGCGACCGAACCTGTAGGAGCCGGCTTGCCGGCGATGAGGCCCTTGAGCCTTGTAGCGTCTATCCAGACGTCATCGCCAGCAAGCCGGCTCCTACAGGAGGGTGGATCAGGCCGCTGCGGCGGTGACGCTGCTGGTGCTGGTGCTGGTGCTGCTCTGGTCTGCGGTCTGGCTATTGAGGCTGACCATCAACCGACTCAACGCCTCGGCGATGTTCTCCTGGGCGGTCTGGCTGTTGCTGCCCGAACCCGTGCCCGTACCGGTGTTGCTGGTGCTGCTGGCACTGGCCAGGGCCTGGAGCAGCAGCGTCGTGGCGTTGAGGCTGCTGCTGGTGCTGCTTGTACTATCGGTGCTGCTGGTACTGCTGGTGCTGGCGGTGGTGCCAGTGGTGGAGCTGCTGGTCGAGCTGCCCTGCAAGGCGCTGGTCAATTCGGCCAGGCTGATGCTGCCGTCGCCATTGGTGTCCAGTTGGCTGAACAGGTCACTGGCGGATATCGAGGGTGGCGGTGGTGGCGGTTGATTCGCGGACAGGGCGGAGGCCAGTTCGCTGGTGCTGATGCTGCCGCTGTTGTCGGTGTCCAGGGCGCTGAACAGCGAGGCGCTGTCGGTGGTGATGCCGGCGTTGGTCAGCCCGGCAGCCAGTTCGCTGCTGCTTACGGAACCGTCACCGTCGGTGTCCAGGGCCTTGAGCAGGGCATCGGCCAGTTTAGTGTCGGGCGCCTGGTCGCCATGGGCGGGCGGCTTCATCGCCGACAGTTCGCTCAGGCTGAGGGTGCCGCTGCCGTCGGTGTCCAGCGAGTCGAAGTTCTGGCTCAGGTTATTGAGCAGTTTGCTGTCGCTGTTCTTTGACAGGGCCGCCTTCAGTTCATCCTTGCTGATGGAGCCGTCACCATCGGTGTCGAGCTTGGCGAGCAGCTGCTTCTGGAATTGTTGCTGGCGTTGCGTCGCCGTCGTGCTGCTGGTGTTGTAACCGGTATAGCTCGAGTAGTTGCTGACGCTACTGATCGTGCTCATGTGCACACTCCCTAAGTGTTGGCAAAACCGATGGCGGTGCATCGGCCTGTGCAGCCTCCAAGGCCCAGGTGTCGTGGGTATGTGGGTTTTGTACCGGTTGTTACACAGAGCACTCAGGCCCGGGGCAGGCAGACCACGGCGGTCAGGCCGCCGCCCGGGGTTTCTTCCAGGGTCAGTTCGCCGCCCAGGCGCTGGGCCGCTTCCCGGGCAATGGTCATGCCCAGGCCGACGCCGCCGGAGTTGCGGTTGCGCGAGCCTTCCAGGCGATAGAAGGGTTCGAACACCGCCTCGCGCTTCTCCGCGGCAATCCCCGGACCATGGTCGATGACCCGGATCAGCAGTTGCCGGCGGCTGTCTTCCAGGGTGATCAGGGCGTCCCCGGCATAGCGCAGGGCGTTGTCCAGCAGGTTGTTCAGGCACGAGCGCAGCGCCATGGGTTGCACCAGCAAGGGTGCGCAATGGCCGCTGGCCAAGACCCGCGAGCCCAGGTCCTGGGCGTTTTCGCACAGCGACTCCACCAGTGCCTGGACGTCCATCCATTGCATCGCCTCGCTGGTGCGCTGCTCATGCAGGTAGCTGAGGGTGGCGTCGAGCATTGCGATCATGTCATTCAGGTCCTGGCGCATCTGGCCCTGGAGCTTCAGGTCGTCGATCTGTTCGAGGCGCAGCTTGAGGCGCGACAGCGGGGTACGCAGGTCGTGGGACACGGCCCCGAGCATGCGCCCGCGTTGTTGCACCTGTTCGCGGATGCGTTGCTGCATCAGGTTGAAGGTGTTGGCTGCCTGCCGTGCTTCACGCGGGCCGGTCTCATCCAGCGGGGGGCTGTTGAGGTCTTCGCTCAGGCGTTCGGCGGCGTCGCTCAGGCGCTGGATCGGCCGGGACAGCAACTTGGCGCCATACCAGGCGGCAATCACCAGGGAAATCATCTGGAACGTCAGCGGCACCAGCGGTCCGCCAAACCAGGGGCGGGGCGGACGATGCGGATGGGGCGGCGGGCTGTCCGGGTCGAAGTTGTCCATCATGCCGGGAGGAGGCGGCGGCGGCGGAGGAGACGCTGCTCAATCCGTGGATGGCGCTGCTGGATGAAACCCTGTTGCAGTTGGAGGGCAGCAACGAGCGTAGCGTGCAGGTCACGACCTTCACCTACCATGAGCTGTCGAGCGATCGCGTGCAATATGGCCGTCCGCTACGGGAAAGCGTGACCCTCAATGGGCGGAGCACCCACACCGATTACACCTATGCGCGCCTGCCCAGCCCCCTGGTCGGCGAAACCGTGCTGCGAACCACCCAGACCCTGAGCACCAGCTTTGATAAGGTCAGCAAAGTCATCGTCGAAGAGAGCTCGCTGCTCAATGGCCAGCTTCTACTGAGCAACGACGACAACGATGTACAGATCCGCAGCACCTACGATGTGCTCGGCCGGACGCTCAGCGAAACCGTGGCCCCGGGCGACCCGGACTATGAAGCCACGCGCCACTACAGCTACTTCCTGGTGTCCCAGCCGCAGCCGGCCGGGACCCGGCAAAAGGCCGCGCAACTGCTGACCGACGTCAAGCAGGTGCAGACCCGCACCGAGTTCGACGGCCTTAACCGACCAGTGTATGAAGAACGCCAGGATGTCGATAACCCGAGCCGGGCCGGTGCGTTTCGCCAGACCTACGCGGCCGAATACGACGGGCGCGGGCAGTTGCTCAGTGAAACCGAATACGACTGGCTGGAAGACCGGGACCTGGCCCTGACCACCCGTTTTGGCTACGACGACTGGGGTCAGCAGCGCAGCGAAACCACGCCCGATGGGGTGGTCACGGTGACAGAGGCCGACCCGATTGGCCAACGGCTACCCGATGGCCGTTTTTTGCCGACCTACAGCACTTGGCAACAAACCAGTGCCCTCGCCCCCCTGAAATATGGCCACAGCGTCACGCACCTGAACCTGTTCGAGAAACCGGACAAGATCATTCGCCTGACGACGCAGGGCCAATCGATCAGCGAGCAGCTCTATCATTATGATGGCCTGGGTCGTACGGTCGAGGAGATCGATGCCCTGGGGCACAGTACGTCGTACCGTTACGATGCCTTTGACCGGATGCTCGAAAGCACCCTGCCGGGCGGTGACCAGATTCTGCGCGGCTACGCCCTGCACAGCAGCGAGGAATGGCCTGAAACCCTGGATATCCAGCCGTTCAACCAGGCATCCCCGCAGGTTCGGGCGGGTGAACAGCAGTTCGACGGCCTGGGCCGCCTGACCCGCTTCAAGGTCGGCACGCGACAGGAACACTATACCTATCAGGGCAGTCAGTCACAGGTCAGCGACCGGCTGACCGCCAGGGGTCATACCCTTCACTACGAGTACGCGCCCAATCTGGTGGAGTCGCCCATCAGCAGCGTCGCGCCGGATGAGCAGGCGAACTTTGACTACGACCGCAAGAACGCGCGCTTGACCGCCTCCACAAATAATCTGGGTCGACGTGAGTACCACTACGACGGCAATCGCCAACTGAAGACGGAACACTGGATTGCCAATGGCAAGACCTGGACAACCACCTATCGGAACTCGCTGCGCGGTCGTCAACTGCATCGCCTGGAAGTCAGCGGTATCGCCACCCAATCCGAGCATGACCAGGCAGGCCGACTGCGACAGGTGATCCAGGGCAATGTACAGAGTCACTTCTACTACGATGCGCTCTCCCGACCACAGCGCACCGTGAGCGAGGATCTCGCCACCGGCCGCCAGTTGGAAAGCCAACTGACCTATGACGATCATGGTCGCGAAACGCTGCGCACCCTCAAGCTCAGCGGCCATCCGACCCGCACCATCAGCCAGGAGTGGCAAGCCGACGACCAGTTGTGCAGTCGTCATCTGCAAATGGACGGCCGGAGCCTGCTGCACGAAACCTTCATCTATGATCCACGCGGCCGCCTGGTCCAGCATGATTGCGCGGGCAGCGACCTGCCGATGGATGCCTATGCCCAGGGCATTGTCCGCCAGCAGTTCAGGTTCGATGCGCTGGACAATATGACCCGCTGCCTGACCACCTTCGCCGACACCAGCACGGATGAGGCCCGCTTTATCTATGACGCAGCGGACGCACCGTTCCTGCTGACCCGCGCAACACACACCCACCCCGCCTATCCTGGCAGCGTCAGCTTCACCTATGACGACGATGGCAATATGCTCAACGATGAACGGAACCGCCGGCTTTTCTATGACAGCCAGGGCCGTCTGCGCAAATATGAGGAGGCCGACGGTAGCGGACCACGTGAATATCATTACGATGGGCATGATCACCTGGTCAGCGACACCGCGGGTACGGACCCGGAAACCTTGCGGTTCTACCAGGGCACCCAACTGAGCAACACCGTGCAAGGCGCGATAAAGACCCAATTCCTCTATGGGCCGCAACCCCTGGGCCAGCAGCAGGCCGGGGACGCCTCGAAGACCCTGTTGTTGATGACCAACGCCAACCAGAGCGTCATTGCCGAAAGCCAGCAAGACACCCTGCGCAGTGCCGTCTACAGCGCCTATGGCCTGCCCAGCGGCGATACGTTGCAGAGCCCGCTGGCGTTCAACGGCGAGGCATGTGACGGCGGCACGGGTTGGTACCTGCTGGGCAACGGCTATCGGGCCTACAACCCGCAGCTTATGCGTTTTCACAGCCCGGATTCGCTCAGCCCGTTCGACAGCGGCGGTATCAATCCCTATAGCTATTGCCTGGGCAATCCGATCGCCTTCAGCGACCCCACGGGGCATAGCGTCGGCTTGGTCGACTGGCGTGAACCGCGACATGATGTCGAGAAGGCGATACTGATGGCCGCTGTTTTGCTGATTGTTGCGGGGGCCGGTTCGGTGGCTACCATCAACGCCTTGTCAGCCGTCTCGTTTGCCGCCGAAGCGGCTTCCGGTGCCCTCAACGTCCTCAGTACCGCCACTGGCCAGGCTCCCGCGCGAAGACTCTCCGATGCATTTGGCGGCCTATCGGCGGTGACAGGCATCGGCAGCGGTTTCGGAGGGGGGAAAGCAGTCCGCCCGATAGTACAGCCTCGATCGAGTGACGTGATACTTAAGCGGCCTGGGCCCAGGATAAAGACAAAGTGGCAGATGCCCTTACCCTGGGAGCCTTCTACTGGACCGCGCCCCAAAACACCTCTGGCCCCAGAGCTTGTTCCTGTTTCGCCTATCAATCCCACCCGCCCAATAAGCCCGGGGGGAGATGCCATAGGCGCAAGTGTACCAATAGTTAACCCCAAGCCAGCTGAAGTAAAAACTATCCCTGCCAAAGTGTTTGAAACGACCGCTGGAGAAACAACGACAGCGAGTAGTAAAGTCAAAAAATGGCCAACGGTAATCCCAGATCACGCGTCACTGACCAATAACCGTTCGCCCGTAAATTACGGCACCGGCAACGCAGCCGTGAAAGTTACATCCGTAAGAGAAACATAAACCTATCCCGTATCACCCCGGTGACGTGCCGCCTGAAAAGGCCCCACGTCACCGCTCCCCTCCGACAAAACACACTTACTCTTCACTTCCGCCTGCCAGAGAACCGCCGAGATGGTTATGCCCGCCACTGCAAACGCTCATCCTACCGACAGCGGCGAAACTTCCCACAATACAAGTCTTTTACTCCCATATCCGACCTGTAAGAGAAATCCTTAAAGTCTGCCCCGCAATTCTTCGGGACTTCAGTAAAAAACCCTATGTCCCGGATTTGCCCGCCAAAACCTGCTCAAGCTGGCCCCAAAGCGGACAGCAGGCTTTACAAAGCGCTTGCAGGCAGTGCAGCAAACACAGACTGCCCGGCAAGAAAAATCTTACTTCCTCTTACAGGTTCAACCTTTCCATGAAGCAATCCCTTTTGGCACTTCCCCTTGGCCTGCTGCTCGGCATGGCCGCCACTTCGGCCTTTGCCACCACCGGCACCATCAACTTCGAGGGGATGATCACCGACATCACCTGCCCGATTGAAATCATCAACCCGGAAACCGGCGCTCCGGGCAACCTGGTACGTCTGGGGCGGGTTTCCAAAAGCCTGTTCGCGGCCGTGGGCGACGAAGGCGGGCATCGTGATTTCGCCATGCGCGTCACCCCGGGCACCGGCTGCACCGCGCCGACCAAGGCCACCGTCAAGTTCACCGGCGTCCATGGCTCCACCGGCACCGGCAACACCCTACACGCCCTGCGTTCGGGCGGCGGCTATGCCAGTGGTCTGGGCTTGGCGATCAAGGACAACAAGGGCGCGCTGATCGGCTATGGCGTGGAATCCGCCGAGTACGCGCTGGATGAAAACGACCCTACCGATATGCTCTTTACCGCCGCCTACAAATCCACCCTGCCGGCGGTCGGCACCGGTGCCGCCCAGGTTGAAGTGGCCTTTGTCGTCAATATCACCTGATCTGCAATCCCCCGGCGCCTGCCGGGGGCCTCGGCAAGCGCCTGGGCGCCCCTCGGGGGGCCCAGGCCCAAGGTATCCGTTTTATGCACAGCCTGAACACCTCCCCCGTCCTTTCCAAAGCGTTCGCCACCGGCCTGTTGATGCTTGGGCTGTTCGCCCAGATACCAGCCAGCCAGGCGGCCTTGAGCATCAATGGCACGCGCGTGGTCTTTGCCGGCGACCAGCGCAGCGTCGCGCTGGTCGTCAGCAATCCCAGCCAGCAGACCTATGCCGTACAGACCTGGATCAATACCGAACGCGACGACACCACCACCGCCGTACCCTTTATCGCCTCGCCACCGCTGTTCCGCCTGGATCCGGGCAAGGAGCAGCAGGTGCAGATCAATCGCCTGCCGAATGACTTGCCCCAGGACCGCGAATCGCTGTTCTTCTTCAATGTCCAGGAGATCCCGCAAGTCGAAACGCAGGAGGCCGATGTCCTGAGTATCGCCCTGCGCACGCGGATCAAGCTGTTCCATCGCCCCGCGGGGCTCAAGGACAACCCGAGGCAGCGCCTGCAGGACCTGCAATGGTCGATCCGGCAGATCGACGGCCAGGCGCATCTGGCCGTGCACAATCCGACGCCTTTTCATGTGTCCTTCCTGCGCATCGAGGTCAAGGGCAATGGTCGGCAACAGATCTTCAACAGCCCGGCCATGGCCTACCCGCTGTCCAGCCAGTCGTACAAGCTGGATGCACTCAAGGTCGATGGAAGCAAGCCGGCCGCCGGACTGCAGGTGAGTTTCTCGGCGGTTGACGACTATGGCGCGCGTGTCACCCCGCCGCCCGTCGCGATTCAACCGCTTCCCTGACACGCCCCCGCGCGCCTTTATCGCTGGAAGACCACCATGATCCATGCACTTGCACGCCGCCGGCCCTCGCGCCTGCGGCTCGCGCCCCTGTTTGTCATTGGCGGCGCTGTCGGCTTGATCGAAGCCAGACCGGCTTTCGCCACCCAGCCGCTCGAATTCCAGTCCGGTTTCATGCGTCAGGGCGACACCGCCGGTGCCCTCGCGCTCGAAGCCCTGGGCCACGGCCAGGCGCTCGGCCCGGGGCGTTACCGGGTCGATATCCAGATCAATCGCCATTACTTCGGTGAGCGGGAGCTGGACTTCAGCCTCGGCCCGGACCAGAACACCCTATCGCCCTGCCTGGGGGCCGAGCTGCTGGAGCAATTGGGGATCAAGCTGGAAAGCTTCGCCACGCCCGAGGTCGCCGCCGCGAGCTGCCTCGATCTGTCGGCCTTGATCGCCGAGGCCAAGGTCGAGTTCGACAGCGGCAAGTTGCTGTTGTCGCTCTCGGTGCCGCAGATCGCCATGCGCCGCGACAGGATCGGGCAGGTTGACCCGCAACACTGGGATACCGGCATCAATGCCGCCTTCGTCAACTATCAGTTGTCTGCCCAACAAGGTTCCAGTCGCTTCAGCGGCGCCACCAACAGCGACGACCTGTATCTGAACAGCGGCCTCAACCTCGGCGCCTGGCGCTTGCGCAGCAACCATGCGCTGCACCACAACCCCGACGGCAAGCGCGAATGGACCCAGGCCTACACCTACGCCCAGCGCGATCTGCCCGGCACCCGGGCCAACCTGACCCTGGGCAAGACCTTTACCGGTGGCGAGGTGTTCCGCAGCCTGCCGATCAAGGGCCTGGTGGTGGCCTCCGACATGGGCATGCTGCCTGACCTGCAGCAGAGCTATGCGCCGATCGTGCGCGGCGTGGCCCAGGCGCGTTCCAAGCTCGAGATCAAGCAGAACGGCTACCCGATCTACTCCACCTATGTCAGTGCCGGCCCCTATGTGATCGATGACCTGAGCACCGCCGGCGGCAACGGTGAACTGGAGGTGGTGCTGACCGCGGACGATGGCCAGGTGCAGCGCTTTATCCAGCCTTATGCCAGCCTCGGCAATCTGTTGCGCGAAGGGGTCTGGCGCTACAGCACCACCCTGGGGCGCTACGCGGCCGCCCGCGAGCTGGAGGACCCGCTGCTCTGGCAAGGTACCCTGGCCATGGGCAGCGCCTGGAACACCACCCTGTATGGCGGGCTGATGGGCAGCGATTTCTACCGTGCCGGTAACCTCGGCGTGGCACGCGACTGGGGTGGCCTGGGCGCCTTGGCCCTGGATGTCACCCATTCCAGCGCCGAGCCGGACCCTGGAGTGGGCAGCGCTGTGCAGGGCATGAGTTATGCCTTGAAATACAGCAAGGCCTTCCAGACCAGCACCAGCTTGCGTTTCGCCGGTTATCGCTACTCCACCGAGGGCTACCGGGACTTCGATGAAAGCGTGCGTGAACGCAGCCGCGACGGCCAATTCCCCGGTAGCCGGCGCAGCCGCCTGGAGGCCGCGCTGTTCCAGGACCTCGGGCGCTCCAGCTCGGTCAACCTGACCCTGTCGCAGGACGAGTACTGGAACCGCCAGCAGCCGCAGCGCCAGTTCCAGTTCAACCTGAGTACCCAACACCGCAAGGTCAGCTACAACCTGTTTGCCTCGCAGTCGCTGAGCGATGAACACAACGGCAGCCGTCGCCAGGTCGGCCTGAGTCTTTCCTTTCCACTCGACTTTGGTCATTCGAACAGCGCCACCCTGGGTTTCCAGGACAACGCCGGACGCTACAGCCAGACCGCGCGCCTGAGCGGCAGCACCGATCAGAACCGGCTCAACTACAGCGCCGCCTTGAGCAACAGCGACGACAATCAACGTGCCGCCACCCTGGCCCTCGGCTATCAGGCGCCGTTTGGCAGCGTGGGCGGCGGCTACACCGAAGGCAACGGTTATCGCAGCCTGTCGCTGAATGCCAGCGGCGCGCTGTTGCTGCACGGCGACGGCCTGGAACTGGGCCCCTATCTGGGCGAGACCATGGGCCTGGTGCGGGTGCCCGATACCCCGGGCGTCGGCATCGAGAATACCACCGGCGTGCGCACCAATGCCCAGGGTTATGCCCTGGCCCCGCACCTGCGCCCTTATCGGCAGAATCAGGTGGTGCTGCAAACCGACCAACTGGACCCGGAGGTGGAGATCGACAACGGCGTGACCCACGTGGTGCCCCGCCGCGGCGCCGTGGTCAAGGCCACCTTCAGCGCGCGCAAGGTCAACCGCCTGGTGCTCACGGGGTACACGGCAGACGGCCAGCCGTTGCCGTTCGGTGCCCAGGTCAGCGATGCCCGGGGTGAACGACTCGGTGTGGTCGGCCAGGCCGGGCAAGTCCTGCTCACCACCTCCGCCGAAGCGCAGACGCTGGATGTGCGCTGGGGCAAGGAGGCCGGGCAACACTGCCAGTTGCCGATCACGCCGCAGAGCATCGAACCGGCGCAAGGCTACCGCTTGCAGAGCCTGACCTGCCTTGAACCCGCCGCGCCTTAACGCCTTTGCAGGGCGGCGCACCCTTGCGCGCGCCCTGCTCATTCAGGATACGAGCAATGAAATCATCACCACGACTACTGGCTGGGCTATTGGCATTGCTGGCGGTCTGCCAGGTCGAAATGGCCTCGGCCGCCAGTTTCTGCCGCTGGGTGACCTCCGCCAGCAGCATGACCTTTCGCCTCGACGCGGGCACCGTCTACGTGCCCAGGGATGCGGCAGCGGGGCATGTGATCGGGGAGTTCGACCGGAGCTTTTCGCTGCCCAGCGCCGAGGGGCAGATCATCCACTGCGAGAATGACCTCGGCTCGGTCCTGACCTTCAACGCGGTGGCCAACGCAGCGCTGTTCCCCGGCACCTTGCCGCCGGTTAATGGCGAAGATGTGAATGGCAAGGTTTTCCAGACCGGGATCGATGGCATCGGCGCGCGGATCAAGTTGCAGCATCCGTTCGATGGGGTGGCCGCCGATGCCTTTGTGCCGATCGGCGAGCCGACGGTGCCGTTCAATGCCTTGCTGCACGCCGCGGTGCCGAATACGGCGCCGCTGCGTATCAGCAATTTGCGGGGCAAGCTCACCCTGATCAAGACCGGACCTATCGCCCCCGGGCCGCATACCTTCGACACGGCCTTGTTCGGCAGTCGTTTCTCGATGATTGGCAACGGTTTCGACTTCCAGTTGGGCGGCACCGTGCTGCAGGCCCAGTGCGGCCTCTCGACCGTCAGCGCCAACCCGGTGCCGCTGGGTGACTGGCGCACCTCGGACTTTGCCGCGGACGGCGCCACGCCCGCGGTACCCTTCAATATCACCCTGGGCAACTGCGACGCCGACCCCGGCGATATCAATATCGCCTGGGCCAATATTCGCCTGGAGCCCACCAATGGCTCGGTGCCGATTCCCGGCGTGGAAGGTGGCTTTACCCTGGGTTCGGGGTCAACGGCCGGTGGCGTGGGGATCCAGATCCTCAAGGCCGATCGCCTGACCCCGGTGGCGCTGCAAAACGAAGTGCCCTTGGCGGCCATTGCCCCGGGCACCACGGTGCTGGATCTGAGCGCGCGTCTTTATCAGACCGGTCCAAAGGTCGATGCGGGGCTGGTGAAAGGTTCGTTGAACTTTACCGTCAGCTTCCATTGATCAAGCAAAGCCCCTGCGTGCGGGGGCTTTGCTGCGGCTGCGGCGTGGATTACGCCACCAGCCTTGAATTGAGGCTGGGAAAATCGAGCCAGGAGGCGGCCGTGTCAAAACTGACCTGCACCTTGACCGTCAACGCCGTGTTGATCGCAAAACGCTGGATCACGGCGACCGCAACGTCCACGGTCGCCGCATTCGCCCCCAGCTCTGTCGCCGTCACCGGCAGTCGCTCGCGCACCGTCAGATCCAGCTGCGATCCCGTACTGGCATCGACCCCCGAAAGGATGATGGTGACCAACTGGCCGACGGCCATGAACGCCCAGCGTGGCAAGGAAAAAACCGCCTTGCCGGATTGGACGACCTTGGCCAGGCTGATCTGGCTGGCCGAGCCGGCAGGCACCGTACACTGGATGGTGCGCCAGTTATCGGCCGCCTGGACGGTCAGGTTTTGCAGCCTGGAGTCGGCATCGCCATTGGGCGGTACACCGACCACCTGGTAATAGACGGGAATGGTCTTGCCCATATGCTGGGCGATATGGGTGGAGGGGATCTTGTAGCGCAACCCCTCGGCGTCCTCTGCAACCGTGACATGCAGGCTTCCCACAGTCCCCGGCACGCCCCATTGTACCGAGCGGGTATCCCCGGGCTTGAAGGCCGCCTCGTCGGGAATGACCACGGTCACCCCGGAGACGCCGTCGAGGGCCTTCAAGGTACTTTGCTCGCTCCCCGGGCTGCCCGAGGCTTCGCTGACCCGGGGCGCCGGTAGATCGCGCGGTTGTGGTTGAACATCGACCCGCACTGGATAGGCGGTTGAATAGGGGCTGGGGTTACCCGCGCGATCGTGCAAACGGTACAGCCCATAGAAATCGCCATCGCCCCGGCGCAGGATCATGTCACCCGGGAAATCCAGGGGCTGCGGCTGGCCGTTTTCGCCGCGATAAAGTGTTCTCGTCGCGACCATATCGGCGTCCACCACCGCAAACGGATTCTTTGTCCAATACCAGGTGATGGTATCGCCGGGCGCCGAGCTGCCATAAGGCGGGACAGCGGCCTGTACCTTGTCGCCGTTGTCGATCAGGTACTGCTCGGTGACATGATCGGTGTCGAAGATCAGCGTAGAGTTGCTGTTCAGCTGCGGTGGCACTTCATCAATGGTGACCGTCAAGGGGCGTGAGGGGTCATAATTGCCATTGAATAAAGTCACTTCATATCTCAGTTCATGCACACCATGCGTTATATACCGTGCCTCAATATCAAAAAATAAATCCGCAGTCGGCGGACTATTACCACTCCATTCGTCCCTCTTCCATTCTTTTTGATAGACCAGGTTTATCGTATTCCAATACACCCGTAAAACTGACGTATCCCCCTCATCAGGAGTCGGTGCATCTTCCCAAGGTGGAATCTCAACAGACAAAGGTTTGTTCGCCTGATCAGCCGGCAATAGTCCGATTTCATCCCAATCGGGACTGTCAGGCAATAATACATTTACTATCGGTTCGTTCAGGAGCCGATGGGCGGAGTTGATATCAGGCATTGCGGTGCTCCTTCAAATAAGGAAAGCCACGGCAATGGAGGGTCAATTTGATCCATTGCCCACGATCCAATAAAGAACATTTAACACCGCACCCGGCGACTTGGGTACTGGTAGATCTGCTAGGTTGACAAACACAATAAATAGAGCGAATTCGTTATTCAATATTCCAACCCCACAGCTAACAGAGCCGAAAACGACAGAGGGCTGGAAATATCCAGCCCTCTGTCATTGCATCAGCGTATCACCACTTGTACTCAACCCCGACATTCACCCCCCATGGCTGCTTGATCTTGCTGCTATGGCTGTAATCGAGATCGGCATGCATCTGTACCTTGTCCGTCACCTTCATCGACGCACCACCACCCAGGGCCAGGCGGGAGCCGGACAGGTCGTTGTTGAAGACGGTGTCGTTGACCCGCACGTCATTGCCCTTGGCGAACTCATGCACCAGGGCCGCTTTCAGGTACGGCTGGAGGATCTGACCGCCACCCAGGTCGATATCACGCCCCACGGTCGAACCGACCGTGCCCAGCAGGGAACGGCTCCGGTCGCCATCGGCGGTCATGCCGTTGTCCAGGGAATAGGACTTGCCCTGCACCGTCAACGCGGCCGCCTGAACATAAGGCTCGACGAAGTAGCCATCGTCCAGCTTGATATGCCGACCGAATTCCAGGGTCGTGCCCAGGCCGTTGGTGTTGTAGCTGCCCTTGGCCTTGGTGCCGTCACTGAGGCTGACATCGGACTCATTCTGGAAGCGGTTCAACTTGACCACGCCATCGAAGTAGTAACCACTGTCGGCGTCGAGCCAGGTGGCGTAGGAACCGACATAGAAACTATCGACCTCACCCGTGGTGCCGTATTTCATGTCCAGGTTGGAGTGGCTGTAGCCGCCCAACAGGCCGAACACCCACTGCCCGTCGCCGACCGACGGCAACGGCGTATCCACACCAAAGGACAGGCCCTGCTGGTTTTGCTTGTAGGCCATGCCCGAGTTGGCGGACACGTCATAACGGTTGCCATAGGCGCGCATCCAGCCGCCGGTCTGGCCGCTGTTCATCCGCACTTCGCCCATGCGGCTGCGCAGGGTGCTCAACTCGCCGTACCAGACGCTGCGCGCAGCATCGAACAACGCCAGGACCGAGTCCGTTCCCGGGCTGATGATCTTGCTCGCGGCATCCAGGTACCAGTCATTGGACCCGACCTGGAGCAGGTCATAGGAATAGGTCCCCAGGTCCACCCGGCCGTTGAGCAGCGAGAACGCCGCATCGCCGCTGGCGGTGTGCACCACATGGATCTGCTTGTTGGACAACGGGTCCGCGCCGCTGCTGGCAATATCCAGGGTATGGCTGCCGGTGGCGGTGCCGGTCACGTTGATAAAATCGGTCTGGCCGGTGGAAAAGTCGGTATGCATGATGAAGTTGCCATTGCCGCTGAGGTTTCCCACCGACAAGGTGTAGAAATTCCCGGGCTGGCCAAACTGCACCGAACCACCGCCCATGGCCAGGTTCGTCACCTGGCTGTCTTCGACCATGGTCCACTTGCCCTGGCCGTTGAGCGTCAGGGTATCGACGTTTTGCAGGCGCCCGGTCAGGGTGGCGGAGTTCTCGAGGGTGACCTTGGCGGTGCTGCCGGCTTCGGCGGTCACATCACCGACCAGGTGGCTGTTATCTGCGGTCATATTGGCGGTGGCGCCCCCCTTGACCTCCAGCATCACACCATTGCCACCGACCAACGTCGAGCCGTTGCCGATCAGAATATCCGCCGCTGAAGTGGGCGTGCCAAAATCGTTCACCACGATCGCCGAGCCGCTTTGCCCCTGGACGACCGTGCCGTCGAGCGTCAGGTTTCGCGGCTGTGTAGCATCGCCACTGGCAATCATATTGATACCGTACAAACCGCCGACAATCGTGCTTCCCTGGGCCGTGACCGAAGCGTTGCCCATTTGAATACCCACACCGTTGGGGCCACTACCGACAACAGTGGTTCGCGTCAGGTCGAGCTGGCCGAGGCTGCCGACCCCCACCCCCCGGTCTCCCCCCCTGATGGTGCTGTCAGTGACCGTGGCCTGCGACGCGACCCCGGTGCTGAGGTTGTACAACAACGACAACCCGGTGCCACTGCTGGTAATGGTGGTGCGATCAATGTCCGCGCTGCTCTGCGACAGCCTGACACCGTCGCTGGTCCCCCTCGCAGTGACAGTCGAGCCATTCAGCGAAACATGGGAGCCGGTCTGGACGAGTATCTCGTTGGTATTGGCGCCATTGGCCGTAAGCTGGGCGTCGTTGAGCAGCGTATAGGCCTCTGGCGCGACGGAGCCATCAATCACCACCGGGCGGCCGCCATCAATGATTCTCGCAAACGCCTGCTCACTGAGCATCAGAAACGGGGCAATGGATAACAGTTTCAACGCCTGGGCCAGAGGGCGTAATGGGAAAGGCTTTACAGGTTTCATAAAAATACCGTTGAGAAAGTTCCGATTTAGCGCCCGAACAACAGAGGTAACTTCCGACAATTAAGTGCGATACCAGGCAGGAGCGGCACCGAAGACTACCGATGAAACCTTCCCTTCTATGTAGGATTTTTCCTATGAACCAGGGAGATTTTCCTGTTTTGTCGACCCAATCCTCACACCTAATCAACCAACAATGCCCAAGACACTCTCCTTGTTGTGTCTTGGGCTGGCTCCCCCTCATAACCCAGTTTCAAGGCGTTGGCACATCGGCCAAATCGCAAGTGTCGCCAGGGCTTCCCAGTGAAATGGAGACTACCTTTCGGGTCTTTTCTGAATCCCTGGGTGTTCCTGATACCTGCACGGTGTAATAGATTTCCGCCCAACCGGAGCGGATACCCGATCCTGGGTCGATCGGCAGAATATGAGTGGCATAGGGCTCGACGAACCAGTCGATACCCGTTGTTGGTATCGGATCTGGAAGCGTAATTGGCGAGTCTTTATTCGTGCCAGGGACCGGGGTAGTTCCGTTACTTTCAAAAGCCCTCCAGTGCAGCGTGATCTGTTCACCCGGCACCAGGTAGGACGATAGGGGGACGTTTACTCGGTAACCAATAGCCGTCCCTATTCTGCGCAAAACGGAACAATTAAGAAGGTTACCGGTCAAGTCAGTAAAGACCGGCGGGTTCGGAACAATTGGAATCGCCTCAACCAGTACCGGAGTAGTGACTGATTCCAGATCATTATTAGGGAAGTCGTCATTGCTCAATGCATAGTACACGGGCAATGCATCACTGGGGCCGCCAATCAGGATCTCGCTCCAGAGTATGTCCAGACTGACTGGATCCCCCGGGGCGGAATCGCTATCGGCAACGTAGTTATCAGCAATTGCAACACCATTCCAATACAACGTGAATGTATCGCCTTCAACCACCGGATCGGGCAAGTCGAATGTGGCCGTTGCATCTTTTCCGAAATCAACAACTGCCCCCAGCTTATTTTCAAGGCCGGAGAAACTGGTGACCAGCACTTCGTCCAAAGCAGGGGTGACCGGATTCGGATCATCATCATCGATGGGACCGCTCGCGGAGAAATCGACGTTGACGTTGATACTCGGCGGTGTAGGTCTGAAGTCAACCGTCGGCGCGCGCTCGACCCAATAAGACACCGGCGTGATTTGTACCCCCCCCGCCGTGTAATTGTACTGACTGGTGAGGCGCTGCCAGGAAACAGGGACAGAAATAACGCTCGGCGGTACTTCTCCAACCTCTACAGACTGCAACTCCGAGTTGCCCCATTTGACAAAAATCTTGTCTGTCGACTCGTGGTCATCGTAGCGAGGTATATCAACAGTGACGCCAAAAAAAGCATCAGCACGATTGATCAGTCCATCGGCCGCCAGAGGCACAGAGTGCGGGTGTGGATTGATGGGCAGACGACCCAAGGCAACAGGAACATCCAACACCCGCGCCAAATTGCTTACATTGCCAGCGGGGTCCACCAGTACATAGCTGAGATAGTAGAGGCCGGATCTAAGGGGCTCGATCGTCGGCCGGGGAATCGTCACCATTCGGTCAGGAGGCAGGGGTACGGTGATTACCGGGATGACAGGATCATTAGGATTGGGTAGAACATCCGACCATCCTATCGCGACGATGATACGATCTCTATCAGGGTCCGTAAAATCTGGAATTTCACACTCAACGCCACCGTCAGCGGTTAACGTCGCCTCAGTGACCGGCGTTGTGACAATTGCGAACGGCGGTGTATCGTCAGGGTATGGCCGGTCACGGTAGGGTGCCGTTCTGCGGATCCGAAGCCTTGTTTCATCTGACCAATCGTCGTTTTCATTCCACAGTACGACGTGGTATCGGAGGAGGAACTGACCTTCCTGCCCGTCAGAATAGGTCCTCTCGATTACACGCTCCAAAGGAAACGTTATGGTTCCATCGTTCTCGATTCGCTCCATGCGGCTGACCGGACGGAATTCATCTTCGTTTACTCGTTTCCACTCCAGCGTCAGTTCACTGTGAAAACCAGCATTCGGTGGCCCGAGGTCAAACTGGGGAATCTCAACCTTTATGGGCGACAGGAGTTTTGCTGCCGGAATCAACCCGTCGCTATCCAACGCATCGACGACGGTGGGGCGTGTCATTTCCCTGTTGGCATTACGCTTGGCTAAAAGCTTGCCATAAGCACGACGGGCTTCTTGTCCTTGCCGAGTTCTAGTAACCGTTGTCATCACGTGTTCTCGCTCTTGTCCCGGTTCATGTGCAGCCATGAACAAACACATCATGGCCGTGAATAAAATTCAGCAACCTGATCGAGACAACAGACCGCGGACACTTCGAACATGTTCTTTAGCCAATGACGGCTTGCGAATGATTTAACACCCTATTGCAGATGGCGGATACTGTCAGAAATAACAGGTTTTGCCTTTGGAACGCATTTTTCTGATGACCCGCTATCGCCGGCAAGCCGGCTCCTACAATGTCCGCGTCGTACCGAAATCCTGCGTGCGACGGAAAAACCTGTAGGAGCTGGCTTGCCAGCGATGACCGCGCAGCGGTCGCCATTCAGAACCGCACGTCAGCCGTACTCAGCACCTGCACAAACGCCCCGTTCAAGGTCGCGTTGTGATGTTCGACAATCGCCCGGGCCGACAACCCGGGCGTGTCCATGCAGGTATGGGCATCGCCCACCAGGACCGCCTCGAAACCCAAATCCCGAGCCAAGCGGCAAGTACTGTCGACGCAATACTGGGTCTTCATCCCGACAATCACCAAGCGTCCGATACCGGCATCGTCCAGTTGCTCGGCCAACCCGGTATTGAAGAAACAACTGGGGCGCGTCTTGTCGACCAAACGATCCACCGCGGGATCAACCTGCAACTCCGGCACCAGTTGCCACAGCCCGCTCCCTGCCGCAATCGGCGAGCCGTCAGGGCCGGTATGCCTGACCGCGAAAATCGGCGCTTCCGCCTGCCGAGCCGCGCCAATCAGGTGATTGATATTCTCCAGCACCCGCTGCCCTTCCCAGGGTTTCTCGGGGCCGTGGAACAGACCGACCTGCATATCGATGATCAACAGCGCCGAACGCTGTGCTTTTTCTGCTTGCATGGGTGTTTCTCCTTCCGTGTGATGCCACCCTGTCCATTTTCCCTCAGAAGCGCAACCTCCAGCGCCCGTTAAGACGCAGGTCGACCACGGACAAGGGCTCGATATCGATCGCGTTGAAGGAGGCAGTGCCGGCCTCCAGGGCATGGAGAATCGCCGCGCGGATCACGAAGGGATGGGTCACCACCACAAAATGCCCCACCTCGTAAAAACCCTCGAGCCAGGCCCCGACCCGGGCACACAACGCCGCCACCGACTCACCCGCCGGCGGCGCCTGTGTCGGGTCCAGGATCCAGGCTGCCAGCAGTTCCGGCTCGCTCTCCTGCAAGTCCGCCAAAGCGACACCCTGCCATTCGCCAAAATCGAGGTCACCCAACTCAGGGACGATTTCGATCTCGCCGCCCAGGGCCTCGGCGGTCTGCCAGGCACGGGTTTCCGGGGCACTGAGGATGCGCACCGGTTTCTTCAGGCGCAGCGCCAGTTCGGCGGCCTTGAGCAACCCCTTGGGCTCCACCGGTTCGTCCAGCGGGAAACGTCCCAGGCGCTGGGCCTCGGTGCGGGCATGGCAAACAAAGCTCAAACGCGTCGGCATAAGGGTGTGTTCCGAAAGGCAGTCCGTGTCGTGGCTCAACATACCGGGTAGTCGCTCGGCCCGAATTGCAAGTATCGCTCAAGCGAACAAAGGCTTACATGCGACGTTCGGCTGCAGAGCGAGCTAGTATAGTCAGCTCATTGCATCCCACGAGGAACTGATCGATGCCTGCAGCCCTGTTCAAGAGAACCCTCGGCGCCCTGCTCCTGTTGGCAGGCTTGGCCGGCGCGAATGCCGCGTTCGCCCATGCCCACCTGAAAAGCGAAACCCCGGCCAAGGACTCCACCGTCAGTGCCCCGGGTGAATTGCGCCTGGTGTTCAGCGAAGGAGTCGAGGCCGCGCTGACCAAGGTCGACGTCAGCAGCGCCGCTAGCAAGGTCACGCTGAAAAGCATCGCCACCGATCCGGCCGACAAGAAAATCCTGATCGTCACCCCGAATGCGCCGCTCCCCGCCGGCGAGTACAAGGTCGAATGGCACGCCGTGTCGGTCGATACCCACAAGAGCGAAGGCCACTACCGCTTCAAGGTGGGCAACTGACTCTATGCAAAGCGCCATGGTCCTGTGCCGTTTCCTGCATTTCGCCGTGGTGTTGTCATTGTTCGGGACCTGCCTGTTCAGGCCATGGCTGATCGGCAGCGCGCCCAACGCAGCACTCGACCCGGGCCTGCTCAGGCTCAAGCGCTGGCTGGCGCTGCTGGCACTGCTCAGTGCCGGGGCCTGGCTGTCGCTGACCACCGCCACCATGACCGGCGACTGGTCGGACGCGCTGAACCCCGCCACCCTCCAGTTGGTCCTGGGCAAGACCTTTTTCGGCCAGGTCTGGAGCTGGCACCTGGGGTTGTGCCTGCTGCTGTTGTTCAGCCTGCTGGCCAACGCCCGCCCGGCCGTCAACCTGCTGCTCGGTTTCCTGCTGCTGGCGACCCTCGCCCCGGTCGGCCACGGCGCCATGCTCGATGGCCTCGACGGTCGCCTGCTGATGCTCAACCAGTTCGTCCACCTGAGCGGCGTCGGCGCCTGGGTCGGGGGCCTACTGCTGCTCCTGCGGGTATTGGCCCGACCGGCCGGGCATGACCTCGACCGCCTCCTGCGGCGCTTCAGCAACCTGGGTTATGGATTGGTGGCGATCATCATCCTGACCGGCCTGATCAATGTCCGCGTACTCACCGGCGCCCCCTGGCCGACACCGCTGTTCAGCGGCTTCGCGCTGATCCTGCTGATCAAGGTGCTGATGGTCGCGCTGATGCTGGGGCTGGCGCTGTTCAATCTGCTGATGAGCCGTCGCGGACGTTTCAGCGTCTTGCGCACCAGTGTGACGGTCGAATGGCTGCTCGGGCTGGGGGCGGTTCTCGCGGTATCGCTGCTGGGCACCTTACCGCCGATGCTGATGAACTGAGCCCGCCCGGGCATTGCCGCCGGACAGCATCAATCGGCCCGGGCTTTCATACTGCCGTTCGTAAAAAAAACCTTCCTCATGTAGTCATCTATATGAATCCATCAGGTATATTCCTTCGAAGCTCGTGACAAAATATTACAAGAAGGGGTTTCCGTTGGATCTTTCACACGCCGCGTGGCTTGCCCACGACACCCGCCTGATCGTCTGCTGCCTGCTGGCAATCACCACCATCATCGTGCTGATCAGCCTGATCAAACTGCCGCCCTTCCTGTCCATCCTGGTCGGTACCTTCGTCGCCGGGATCGGCGCCGCGCTGCCCCCGGAAGAAGTGGCCAAGGCGTTCAGCAAGGGTGCCGGCAGCCTGCTCGGCGAGGCCGGGATCATCATTTCCCTGGGCGCCATGCTCGGCGCGCTGATGGCCGAATCCGGGGCCGCCGACCGCATCGCCTCGACCCTCCTGCGCCATGCGCGGGGCAAGGCCCTGCCCTGGGTCATCGCCATGGTGGCGATGATCATCGGCCTGCCGCTGTTCTTCGAAGTCGGCCTCGTGCTGATGGTGCCGGTGATCTTCGTCATCGCCCGCCAGTCCGGCCAACCGCTGCTCAAGGTGGCGATCCCGGCCCTGGCAGGCATGACCACGCTGCACGCGCTGATGCCACCCCATCCGGGCCCGTTGATCGCCGTCAGCGCCTTGCACGCCGACCTGGGCATGACCATGTTGCTGGGCTTCTGCATCGCGGTGCCGGCTGTGATCCTCGCCGGCCCCCTCTACGGCATCTGGCTGTCCAAGCGCCTGGACGTGCAGGAGCCGGCCGAAATCGGCGCCCTGTTCACCGCCAAGGTCCAGACCCGGCGCCAACCGAGTTTCGCCATCTCGCTGTTGATCATCCTGCTACCGGTGCTGTTGATGCTCGGCAGTACGTTGGCCAAGGTCGCCATGGCGCCGCAAAGTACCCTCGCCATGATCCTGAAATTCCTCGGCGAACCGCTGGTGGCCCTGGGCATCGCGGTGATCGCGGCGGTGATCTGCCTGGGCTGGTCGATCGGCATGGCCCGTGACCAGGTGGGCAGCGTGCTGCGCAAGAGCCTGGGGCCGATTGCCGTGCTGCTGCTGACCATCGGCGCCGGCGGCGGGCTGAAACAGACCCTGCTGGAAGCCGGTATCAGCGACACCATCAGCAAGGTCGCCACCGGCGCGAATATGTCCTACATCCTGCTGGCCTGGCTGATCGCCGTGGCGCTGCGCCAGGCCACCGGTTCGGCCACCGTCGCCACCACCACCACGGCGGGGATCCTCGCGCCGATGATGGCGGGACTGGCAAGCACCCAGAGCTCGCTGGTGGCCCTGGCCATCGGTGCCGGCTCGGTGTTCTTCTGCCACGTCAACGACGCCGGCTTCTGGATGGTGCGCGAATACTTCGGCCTGCAGCTCAAGCAGACCATCTGGGTCTGGTCGGTGTTGCAGACCATCGTTTCGGTGGTCGGGCTGATCGGCACGCTGTTGTTGTGGCAGTGGTTCAAGTAAACCGCCGCGGGTGATTGCCCGAAGCATCGTCTGCGGGCAATCGACCCGTTCAGGCAGGACACGGTCACCTGTAGGAGCCGGCTTGCTGGCGATTGCGATGTAACATTCACCACCGCTATCGCTGGCAAGCCAGCTCCTACAGGTTTCGCGTGGTTTTCAAGATCCTTGTCAGTCCTGCGAATAGGCGAAGTTCTTCAACACTTCGCCATCCATCCGATAACGCACCCACTCGCTTTGCGGCTGGGCGCCGATGGATTCGTAGAAGCGAATCGCCGGCTCGTTCCAGTCCAGCACGCTCCACTCCAGGCGCCCACAATCATTGGCGCAGGCGATCTGCGCCAGATGTCGCAACAGCTTCTTGCCCGCACCGGCACCACGTTGTTGCGGTGAAACGTAGAGGTCCTCTAGGTACAGGCCGTTACGCCCCAGCCAAGTGGAGTAACTGAAGAAAAACACCGCGAAACCGACGGGCTCCCCGTCACGCAGGCAGATCAGGCCGTGGGCCGTGGCCCCCTCGCCGAACAGGCTGCGTTCGATGTCCACCACGCTGGCGATCACCTCGTGGCGGGCGCGCTCGTACTCGGCAAGCTCGGTGATAAAGGCCAGGATCTGTGGCGCATCGCTGGGCCGGGCTTCGCGTATTTCGAGGGACATGGGCGCTTCCAGAGTCGATGAAGTCGCCCATGCTATGCGGATTGTGCGACGGCTTGAATCACTTCAACGAAAATTCACCGTCAACAGGCAGATCAGCAGCATCAAGCCGAGGATCAGTCCCGCACCGACACCCAGTCCGAGCAGATGAATACCCGGGGCGTTCAGGCTCTCCCGGCGCTGCCGGTCACCGAAATCATCCTGCATGCCCGGCCCACGGATGCCCGTTCGCAGGAGACGTTGCGGGTGCTGAGTGCGGCGTTTTGCGGGGTATTGGAGCGCTAGCCGATCACGGCGGGCTGAATAAATACTTGATAGCAAAATGCCTTCATGGTTTAAAGGCGAGCCTGAAAGATGTCCGCAGCGGCGGACAGGTTTTCGCCGCTGTGCCCCGAGTAGGGAAACTTAAATTCAAACCAAGGAGAGATCGATGCGTTTCATGTATCTGTGGGTATTGGCCGCGGCCGCGTTGCTGGGCGGTTGCGCCGGCAATCCCATGCAAGTATCCCCCACGCAAACCATCCCTGCCGCCGGGCCGGAGAGCGCCCAGGTGGTCTTTATGCGTTCCTCGTTCGTCGGCAAGATGATTGACGCTTCGCTGTATGACGTGACCGGTGGGCAAACCAAATTCATCGGCATCATGGCCAACGGCAACAAGGTCAACTATCCGACCACACCGGGTAAACACACCTTCATGGTGGTCTCGGAAGCCGCTGACTTCCTCGAAGCCGACCTGAGCCCGGGCAAGACCTACTACAGCTTGGTCACCCCACGCATGGGCGTCTGGAAAGCCCGTTTCTCCCTGTGGCCGGTCAGCACCGACCCCAAGGCCGAATACACCAGCACCGGCAAGGACTTCGCCAGCTGGGTCAAGGACACCGAACTGGTTGGCAACTCGCCCCGCTCCCTGGCCTGGTTCGAGAGCAACAAGAGCAGCGTCGAAGAGAAACGCGCGGAATACTGGAAGGAATGGCAGCAAAAGAGCGCCGAGGACCTGGCCAAGCGCACGCTGCACCCGCAGGATGGCCTCTAAGCCGCACAGCGATCTGAACGCCCCCTGAAACAAATCGGCCGGGCTCCCACAAGGAGCCCGGCCGATTCAATAGAGCGATTGACGAAGCAGCGCTAGACCAGCAGGAACAGCGCCAGCAAGCCACCGAAGATCGCCCACTTTTCCAGGTAATAGCGCGTGCGGTTGCGCTTCTTCAGTTCCTTGCCACGCAGGCGAATGCCATAGATCTTGGTGAAGAACTTGTTGATCCCACCGGTCTTGTCGTTCGCGTCATTCGGCGACGCGGCGGCGGACATCACATTGCGGCTGAACCAGCGGTTGAACGCCGTTGCCCAGCGATACTTCAGCGGACGCTCGACATCGCAGAACAGGATCACGCGGTTCTGGTCGGTCTTGTTTTGCGCATAGTGGATGAAGGTCTCGTCGAACATCACCGGCTCGCCATCGCGCCAGTGGTATTCCTCGCCGTCGACGTTGATGTAGCAGCCCGGATCGTTCGGCGTCTGCAGGCCCAGGTGGTAGCGCAGGGAGCCGGCATAGGGGTCGCGGTGGCGGACCAGGCGCGAACCCGGCGGCAGCTCGGCGAACATGGCGGCCTTGACGGTGCCGATGCTGTTGAGCAGTTCCGTGGTGCGCGGGCACAGCTCGATGGCGGAGGGATGGTTGTCGCCGTACCACTTGAGGTAGAAACGCTTCCAGCCGGTCTTGAAGAAGGAGTTGAAGCCGACGTCGTTGGGCTGCTCGGATTTCTTGATCTCACCGGCGTGCAACAGGGCCAGGGCTTCGGTGCGGATTTCCTCCCAGTTGTCCTGCAACGGCTTGAGCTCGGGGAAACCAGCCGGGTCCAGGTAAGGCCGGCTTGGCACCTTGGAGAACAGGTAGAGGAAGCAGTTGACCGGGGCCAGGAAGGTCGAGTGGTCGCTCAATTGCCGGCCCAGCTTGTGCCGGACCTTGCCGCGCAGGTGTACGTACGCGATGGACAAGACGTAAACAGCAATGATGATGAGTTTCACAGGCGTCGTCACAGAAGTCGAAAGGACACGCTACCCTTACCTGCACCCGGTGACCCGGTGCACACAGGCCGGGGTCCAGGCGTCGCAAAGGTAGCCAACGCACTAGGGTAGAACAGCTGGCGTATGGGTTTCCAGTGTTTCGTCTGCCGGACATCAACCTCCCGCCAGCAGAGCGTCCACTTCTTGCGTCCCGGGCGAGGTCGCAGGCCCCCAGCGCGAGACCGCCAGGGCCGCCGCCGCGTTGGCGCGACGGGCTGCCCGAGCGGCATCGAGCCCCGCCGCCAGCCCGGCCAGGAACACGCCGGAATGGGCATCGCCCGCGCCGTTGCTGTCCACCGCCCGCACCTTGAAACCGGGGATGTGCTGGTGCTCCCCGCCCCGGCTGACCCAGCAACCGTTCGGCCCGTCGCGCACCACCAGCAACGCGCCGTCGGCCAACTGCCCGGCCAGACGATCGAGGGAGCCGGCAATATCCATCGCACCGGTAAAGCGCAGGGATTCGACACTGTTGCTGGTCCAGATATCGATGCGTGGCAGCAAGGCCGCCATGGGTGCGGCGTCCGGCGAGTTCACCAGCGGTCCCGGATCGAACACCACGGTCACCGCCTTCGGCAAGGCCAGCAGCCACTCCAGCAGCGCCGGCGCCTTGTCCGGGTATTGCAGGCTGTAGCCGCTGACATAGACGTAGTCGTCGAGCCGCACCGCCACCCGCGCCAGTTCCTGCGCCGAGACGCCGCCTTCCGCGCCGATATAGGAAATGAAGGTGCGCTCGGCGCTGGCTTCGGTCAGGGACACGCAGAGCCCGGTGTCCTTCTCGCCATCGCGGTCGAGGGCGATCTCGACCCCCTCCGCGGCCATCGTCTGGCGGGCCAGGTCGCCGAAGCGACCGTTACCGTGGCGCCCGAGGTAGACCACCGGCAAACCGTTGCGCCGGGCCGCGGCCATGACATTGAAGCCGGCGCCGACCTCAAAGCTGGCGGCGTTCGCCAGCACGTCGCCACCGGTCGCCGGCAGTTGGTCGAGGGACATGACCAGGTCAACCATGACCTGGCCGGTATGCAGCAATCTAGGCATTTTCTACATCCACAAAGGCCGCACGGCGATCCGCCGCACCACCGAGCAAGGCGTAAATACCGCCCGCAACCAGGAAGGTGACGATCCAGCCCAGGCCGTTATGACCCAGCCAGGAGTCGGACAGGAAACCGCGGAACCAGATGTTCTCGGCGGTGGTACCGATGGTGGTGAAGCTGAAGCCCAGGACAATGGCCACGGCCCAGGCACCGAAGGCGCGCCACTCGATGCCGCCGCGATACCAGTAGGCACTGGTCGGGCTGACGTCCAGCAGGTCCTTGGCGCTGTAGTACTGGCGATGCACCAGGTCGACCACGAAGATCCCGACCCAGGCGGTGATCGGCACGGCCAGCAGCGAGATGAAGGTGATGAACGGACCGTAGAAGCTGTCGGCGATCAGCATGAAGTAGATGGAACCGCAGAAGATCGCCACGATATCGACCACCACCGCGTACACGCGCTTGACCTTCAGGCCCAGGGTCAGGGTGGTCAGGCCCGCCGAGTACACCGACAGGTTGTTCGACAGCAGCAGCCCGCCGAACGCGGTGATCAGGTAAGGCACGGCCATCCAGGTCGGCAGCATGTCGCGGATCGCGATGATCGGGTCGGTCGCCTGGGCCAGATCATGGTTGCCCACCGACAGCAGGCCGCCGAGGGTGATCAGCAGTACCAGCGGGATACCCGCGCCGAAAGCCGCCGAGGCCACCAGCCGGACCGCCTTGACGCTCTTGTGCTGGTAGCGCGACATGTCGGCGCCGGCGTTGGCCCAACCGATCCCGGTGCCCGCCGCCATGGTGCCGATGCCGATGAGCATCGCGCTCATCGGGGCCGGGGTGGCGTTGAACACCGCGCTCCAGTCGATGGTGGCGCAGAGGAAACCGCCCACCAGGAGGTTCAGGCCACCGAAGACATAGGTTGCCCACTTCTGGATCACCAGCAAGGTGGCATGGCCCAGGCCCGAGACCGACAGGGTCAGCAGCACGAAGATGGCAATGAACAGCAGCGTCAGCACCGGGGCACTCTTGGCCTCGACCGGCGAGTGGAACAGGATCGAACACAGGGACAGCAGCACGAACGCCGCCGTGGTGGTGTTGACCGTTTCCCAACCCAGGCGCGACATCAGCGAAACGATGGTCGGACCGATGTTGCCGCGCACGCCGAAGATCGCCCGCGACAAGGTCAGGCTGGGGGCGTGTCCGCGACGCCCGGCAATGGAGATGATCCCCACCACGGCAAAGGAACCCGCCGCGCCGAGAATGGCGACGATGATCGCCTGCCAGATCGCCAGCCCGCGAAAGGCCACCAGGGTCGCCCCCAGCGGCAGGCCGAGAATGCTGATGTTGGCCGCGAACCAGACCCAGAACAGTTGCAGCGGATGGCCGTTGCACTCGGCTTCCGGGACCGGTTCTATGCCGCGGGTTTCCAGTTGGCCGGCACTTTGCCCGGCGTTTGATGAGGTCATGGTGTTCAGCTCCTGATGCCAATTGTTGTGGTTGTTGGGCAGTGCGGAAGGTGTGGAAAACCCTGGGCCACTTCCGGGCCCCCTTCGTCTGCAGTCCATTGCGTGTTGTTGTGTGTCAGGCGTTGCGCAGGGCGATCAGCCCCTGGACCAGTGGCACCAGTTCCAGCGCATTGACTTCGATGACCTGGGCGATCAGTTCGGCGGGCCAGCAGTCCAGCCCGTCGCAGGCGCCGAGCATGGCGCCAAGGATGCCGGCGATGGTGTCGGTGTCGCCGCCGATGCTGGCGGCCAGGCAGAGCGCGTCAAAGGCGCCGAGCTTGCCGAGCGCGACCCGTTGGGCCAAGGCGAAAGCCACCACCACCGACTCCTGGGACGCCACCGAGGTGCCGATCACGTCATACAGCAAGTCCGCCAATTCGCCGTCCGGGCAATCGCGGCTGAGCTCGCGGGCCCAGCGAATGCGCGGCCCCAGGCGCCCGCCGGCGACCCAGTGGCCATGCTGCTCGGCGGTAAAGGCCATCTCGGTGCCGATCTCCAGCGCCTGCGCCAGGCTCTGGCGGTTGATCCCGCAGGAAATCACCGCGGCGACGGCGGCGGCGCTGGAGATCCCCAGGCTGGTGTTGTGGGTGACCTGGCAGGCCTGGATCACCGCTTCGAGAAAGCGTCGTGGCTGGGCAATATCGGCGGCGATGCCCACCGGCGTGATGCGCATGGCCGCGCCGTTGGTGGTGCCGTAGCGCCCGGCTTCCTCGGGACTGCGACCGGCCAGGATCATTTCAATGGCGCGCTTGGTGGACGGGCCGAGCAGGTCCTGCGAGCCCTTGGCCTGCATCACCGCCTCCCAGGCAATCAGCCGCTCGGCCAGCAGGGCCGGTTCGATGCGGCCATTGCCGTCGATCAGCAACTGCGCGACCAGGATCGCCTGTTCGGTATCGTCGGTGATGGAACCGGCGGGCATGTTCGGCGCGATCGGCTGGTCGGGGCCGGCGTCGACCAGCGTGGTGATGCTGCCGAAACGGGACTGGATCTCGGCGCGGCTCAGGGATTGGGTCGGCATGCCCAGGGCGTCGCCCAGGGCGAGACCGTAGAAGGCACCAAGGGCGCGATGAGTCGGGGTCATGTCGGATTTCCAAACACCAGGTGCAGGCGGAAATGCAGAGGATCGAGCAGGCTTTCGACCTGCTCCATGAAACGTCCCTGCTTGTCGTAGGTGGTGCGCAGGGCCTTGAGAAAGACCGTGCCCTGCGGGCGACCGAGCAGTTCGGCATCTTCCGCGGACAAGGGTTCGGCGCCGATCCATTGATCGCCGCGATCGCCGACGAAGCCATAGGCCGCCAGGGTAATGGTCAGGGAGTTGTCGATCAGGCCGACATCGGGCAGGCCTTCCAGGCCGCCGCTGGCCGGCATCAGGGAGTGTTCGAGGGAGACGACGGTGCCTTCGGTATTGCGCCGGCGCCGATCGAGGGCGATGAACTGCTCGGTGCCGTAGCGACTGAACAGGTCCGGCCGCACCACCGCTTCCAGGCGCAACACCTCGGTGTTGATCAGTGCCCCGCTGTCCGCCAGGGCCTGGGCCCAACCGGCACGCTGGTCGAGGGGGATGCCATCGTAGGTGACGATGGAACCCACGCCGCTCTGGGTCGCGATGTAGTTGCGCCGCTTGAGCTCGGCCAGGGCCTCGCGCAGCGTGCCACGGCTCACCGAGAATTCTTCGGCCAACTGATGCTCACCCGGCAATAGCAAGCCGTCTTCGAGAAGACCGCTTTCGATGCGCCGGATCAGCTCATCGACCACCCGTTTTTTCTTGTCAAATCGAACATGTCTAATCATGTACAAATTGATAACCGAAACAGGCTCGGGGGTGCAAGGGATTTATTTTTCGGAGGGATGAATGGTGGTGTTCTTCAGGACGCCATCGCCAGCAAGCTGGCTCCTACAAGGGATCCGGGCATGGCGATATTTCAGTGGTGGCCCGAACCTGTAGGAGCCGGCTTGCTGGCGATCCGCCGGCAGGCGGAAACAACTCAGGGCTCGAGGCCGATCGGGAAAAACTCGCCGCCGCTCCACACGCCCAGCCAGGATTGGCCGTCGATCTGCCGGGTCACGGCCAGCTCCACCAGCTGGTAGAACACATTGCGGTGAATCAGTGCTTCAAGATTGCTGCGCACGTGCACATAGGGCGCCGGTTCCTGGCTGATCGGATCGATCACCACCCGGATCGGATGCTCGGCACCGGCCGTCACCTGTTCGTCGACGTAGGTGGTAAAGCGCAACTGCTGCGCCTCGCCCTGCCCTTCGACCTCCAGGGTCACCGCGACAAAGGGCGCGTCGTCGACCTTGATCCCGACCTTTTCCACCGGCGTGATCAGGAAATAATCATCGCCGTCGCGCCGGATAATGGTGGAGAACAACTTGACCATCGGCTTGCGACCGATCGGCGTACCCAGGTAATACCAGGTGCCGTCACGGGCGATGCGCATGTCGATATCGCCGCAGAAAGGCGGGTTCCACAGGTGAACCGGCGGTAGCCCCTTCTCCGTCTTGGGAATTTGCGCCAACAGGTCGCTGGCCTTGCCCGACTCACTCATGCTCAATCCGACATCCACTTCTCGCCTATGCCTAACAGACTACGCGCATATTCGGCCAAGGGGGCGGCAATCTGGTCTTCGGGCTTGTTGTTGTGGAGCGTCAGCAAGCCGCCACGGCTCTTGATCCGCGCGGAGTCGATCAGGTACTGGCTACCGGTTTCGATCAGCATGATCTGGATCACCCCGGTGTCCACCCCCAGGCGGTCGACGGCCTGCTGGTCGGCCCACGCGTCATAATTGTTGATGCGTTGGTCGGCCTTGGCGAAGCGGGTGTACAGCAGGTAGTGCGCGCCGGCGGAACGGGCTTCGGCCATGGCCTGGTCGAGACCGAGGGGCGCGCGGGCGCGGCGCACCATGGGGAAATATTCGATGAAGCCGTTGAAGGCTTCCTCGGCCACCACGTTGGGACGCGGGTAGGCGCTGCCGGGCGGCGTGAAGGAGCCTTGGGCAATGTAGATAAAGGAGTCCGGCTGGAGGCGGAACGAGTGGATCCGGCGCGTATCGCTATGGTCGAGCAGCCCCACATCACTCATCTGATAGCGGGCAGCTTCTCCCATATCACTGACTTTCATGCAGCCGCCCAGCGCTAAAAACGCCAGCAGCACAACCAGGCTACGCATCCTATCCTCCAGAGGCCGGTGACGGAAAACCGGCGAATAGTCGCGTAGATGCAGCTTCCGCGCCAGATCAGCCGCCGATGATTTTCATCACCGTCGCGCCGCCCGAGAAGGCCACTTCCTGCTTGTCGCCCAGGGCCTTGACCAGCAGCCGCTGCAAGGCCGGCAGCGCTTCATGACGGGGTTTTTCCAGCAGGTCGCCGACATAATGCCGGTTGCTCGACGACAGGCAGCCATGCAGCCAGCCGGTGGACGACAGCCGCAAGCGCGAGCAGGTCCGGCAGAACGGCACGCTTTCATTGGCGATCACCCCAAAGTGACCCCGCCCCGGAATCGCATAACGCACGGCGGTGGCATCCACCGGCGCATCGGCCTGCTGGTATTCGTAGCGCTCGCCGATCAGGTCCAGCAACTGCCGGAGGCTGACGAACTGCTGGAGAAAGGCATTGGCGTCGCTGGCCAGGTGGCCCATGCGCATCAGCTCGATGAAGCGCAGTTCGTAGCCGTGCTCAAGGCAGTAATCCAGCAGCGGCATCACCTGGTCGAGGTTCTGTCCGCGCAACGGCACCATATTGACCTTGATTTTCAGCCCCGCCGCCCGCGCCTGCTGCATGCCGTCGAGCACGCTGGCCAGGTCGCCACCGCGGGCGATAGTGCGAAACGCACCGGCATCCAGGGTATCGAGGGAAACGTTGATCCGCCGAATCCCGGCGTCCACCAGCAAGGGCAACTTGCGCGCCAGCAGCTGGCCATTGGTGGTCAGGCTGATGTCTTCCAGGCCCATCTTGCCGACCGCGCCCATGAAGGCTTCCAGCTTGGGACTGACCAGCGGCTCGCCACCGGTAATGCGCAGGCGCTCGATCCCCGCCGCCTCGATCAGGTAGGCCACGCCGCGCGCCATGGCTTGCGCCGACAGCTCGTCCTGGGCAGCCACCAGCCGCTTGCCATTGGGCACGCAGTAGGTACAGGCATAGTTGCAAGCAGATGTCAGGCTGATGCGCAGGTTGCGAAAACGCCTGCCTTGACGATCAACGATCATGGAACACTCCGGCGATGGACTGTGGAACAGGCAAAACTTGACCCATAAATCAAGTTTTGACAAGCCCTATTCCTGAGTATAGGCCCGGGGGCCCTGCGCCATATAGCGGGTATGGCGCAATCAGGATGCCGAATGTCTTAACTGGCGGGCGTCTCGGGGTCGCGCTTGCGCTTGTTGCCCATGCGCACGCCGATGTCCATCAGGAACTGGAAGAATCCTTCCTGGTCCTCCAGCACATTGCTCCAGAACGGCGAGTGGTACAGCGCGACGGCGCCATGCACCAAGGCCCAGGCGGCACAGTAGTGGAAGTACGGCGGCACGTCCTCGAGCTTGCCTTCGCTGATGCGTCCCTTGATCAGCAGGGTCAGGCGTTCGAAGTTGGAGGCGCGGATCTTGTGCAGTTCCTCGACCATCTCCGGCACCTGGTGGCCCTTGACCACCTTCTCTTCCAGGCGATCGAACAGGCGGTAGCGCTGGGGGTCGCGCATGCGGAATTCGAAGTAGGCGCGGGACAGGGCTTCCTTGTCCTTGTCGACATCGGCCGAGTGCAGCAGCTCGTTCAAGTCACGCTCGTAGTCGAGCATCAGGCGCAGGTAGATCTCCGCCTTGGATTTGAAATGCTTGTAGATGGTGCCTTTGCCGATACCGACGGCATCCGCGATCATCTCGACGGTGACACTGTCTTCACCCTGTTCGAGGAACAGCTTTAGCGCGGTATCGAGAATTTCTTGCTCGCGGCGACGAAACTCACGGACCTTACGGGGTTCTTTGTGCATAAGAAAAGGTCTGTAGGGGCAAAATCGAAGCCATGCATTATGCCTGACTCGCGCCAAATTGCACGAATCATCCGAGGCCTTTCGTTTTCACTGACGACGAATCAGCCCGCGCCGGTCAGAAAGACTTCGTTCAAGTCACGGATCGTCGCAGTAGACGGCCGCGAAAAGCACCCGGGCGCGATGAGAACTCAACAGAAGCGCTTGTATTCCAAATCTGTTTAAAAAATGAGCAGTGGTGACTGGACGTCGGGCAATCCTGACCAATACTTGAACTGTCGGCGTGACATCTCCCCCAAGTGGCGCGCCGATAAAGGTACCGAAGGACCGTGTGCCTTTGTTTTACTCCTAATGGTCTTAACCCGGATTCCCCCCCCAGAACCCGGGTTTTTTTTGACCGCTATTTGCCCCGTCAGCTCAGGCGCCGCGTACGTGGGCCAGCGGAAACAGGCGCTTGAAGTTCTCGGTGGTCTGTTCGGCGAACTGCTCGTACGGCACCCCGCGCAACATCGCCAGGTAATCGGCGACATCGCGTACGTACTGCGGCAGGTTCGGCTTGCCGCGATGGGGAATCGGCGCCAGGTACGGCGAGTCGGTTTCCACCAGCAGGCGATCGGCCGGCACTTGCCGGGCCACATCGCGCAAGGCGTCGGCATTGCGGAAGGTCACGATGCCCGACAGGGAAATATAGAAACCCAGGTCCAGCGCGGCCTTGGCCATCTCCCAGTCCTCGGTGAAACAATGCAGCACCCCGGCCTGGGGCAGTTGTGCCTCGCGCAGCAGCGCCAGGGTATCGGCGCGCGCCCCCCGGGTGTGGACGATCACCGGCTTGCCGGTCTGCCCGGCCGCTTGCAGGTGCAGGCGGAAGGACGCCTGCTGCAGTTCCGCCGCCTCAGGCTCGTAGTGGTAGTCCAGGCCGGTTTCACCGATGGCCACGACCTTTGGATGCTCGAGCTCGCGCAGCAACCAGTCGAGGGCCGGCGCGGCGTCGGGCTTGATGTCCAGCGGATGGACGCCGACCGAACAATCGACATCGGCATAACGCTCGGCCAGGGCCTTCACCTCGGCGGCATTGTCGGCACTCACCCCGATACACAGGAAGTGCCCGACACCGCGCTGGCGCGCCGCGTCGAGTGCCGCATCCAGGGAACCCGAATGTTCGGCGAGATCAAGACGGTCGAGGTGGCAATGGGAATCTACAAGCATAAAAAGGCAACAACTACATCGTATGGGTGGGACGGTCGGACTTCAGGGCGCCGGCCAGGTGGGTTTCGATCTTGCTGCGGGCGGTGTTGTCGCCTTCGTTGAATTGCACGCCGACACCCGCCGCGCGGTTGCCCTGGGCCCCCTTCGGCGTGATCCAGGCGACCCTGCCGGCGACCGGGATCTTTTCCGGCTCGTCCATCAGGTTGAGCAACATGAACACCTCGTCGCCCAGCTTGTAGCTTTTGGAGGTGGGGATGAACAGGCCACCATTCTTGATAAAGGGCATATAGGCCGCATACAGCACGGACTTGTCCTTGATGGTCAGGGACAGGATGCCGTTGCGCGGGCCGGGACCAATGGGTTCGTTCATACTCGCTCCGGTCATGCAGATAGCCGATTCTAGGCCCATCGCCTCAGTGTTGGGTAGGTAAAGCTGCCCATTGCACCAACAGCGCCTCGAGCAACAGCACCCGGTTGAGGTTGGCCTTGCCCAGCACCTTCTGGCGCTGGGCGAGAATCCAGTCCTGGATCGACAGGACCTTGTCCCGGGCGGTTTTCTGCGCCAGGTATTGCACCACTTTGCGCATGTCGCCCAGACCCAGGCCGGCCTCGTCCTCGGTCAGTTGATAGCGCAGGATCAAATTCGACCAATCGCAGAACCAGTCGAACAGCAACAGCAACGGGATGGCATTCCAGCCCTCTGCCAGTTGGGTGGCCGATTGCTGCTGCTTGAGCAATTTCTTCACCCCATCGACCACCTGCGCCCGCTGTTCGAGAACACCCTGTTCCTTGAGACTGACCGCGGCCAGGGGCGAGCCCGCCGCCAGGGTCAGCAATTCGACACGTTCTTCTTCGCTGCTGTCCGGCAAGGCACCGGCCAGCCATTGCAGGCTCATGGCCTCGCTCGGCAGCGGACAGGCCTGTTGCACGCAACGGCTGCGGATGGTCGGTAGCAAACGGCTGGACTGATGGCTGACCAGCAACAGGACGGTATCGCCGGAAGGCTCCTCGAGGCTCTTGAGCAAGGCGTTGGCGGCGTTGATGTTCATCGACTCCACCGGCTCGATGAGCACCACCTTGCGCCCGCCCAGTTGCGCGGTCTGGACCACGAAGCCGACCAGATCGCGCACCTGGTCGACCTTGATCGCCTTGTCGGCCTCTTCCGGCTCCAGGATGTAGTTGTCCGGATGGCTGCCCGCGGCCAGCAACAGACAGGACTTGCAGTGCCCACAGGCCTCGAGGTGTTCCGGGCTCTTGCACAGCAGCAGGGCCATCAGCCGTTCGGCCAGGGCGCGCTTGCCGATGCCCGCCGGCCCATGGAGCAGGTAGGCGTGGGCATGCTGGGTGCGCCCGGCCAGTTGCTGCCAGAGGCCGTCCTGCCAGGGATAGGCTTCAGCCACGGTGCCGCTCCAGGATTTCCGGCAGCAGGCGGTCGAGGGACTGTTGCACCTGGGCCAACGGCTGGGCCGCATCCACCAGGCGATAGCGCGACGGATCGGCTTCGGCGCGCTTGAGGTAGGTGCTGCGCACGGCGTCGAAGAACACCCGGCCTTCCTGCTCGAAACGATCCAGCCGCCCACGGGCGCTGGCCCGGGACAGACCGACTTCCACCGGCAGGTCGAAGACCAGGGTCAGGTCCGGACGCAGTTCGCCCTGGACAAAGTTTTCCAGGGTGGCGATACGCTCCCCGGACAGGCCGCGACCGCCGCCCTGGTAGGCATAGGTGGCATCGGTAAAACGGTCGCACAGCACCACGGCGCCACGGGCCAGGGCCGGGCGGATCACCGTGGCCAGATGCTGGGCCCGTGCGGCAAAGACCAGCAGCAGCTCGGTGTCGGCACACATGGTTTCATCGCTGGTCGCCAGCAGCAGTTCGCGGATCCGCTCGGCCAGCGGCGTGCCGCCGGGCTCGCGGGTCAGCAGCACATCGATGCCGCGAGCCCGCAGGCACTCGGCCAGGTAGTCGCGGTTGGTGCTTTTGCCGGCGCCTTCCGGGCCTTCCAGGGTGATAAACAAGCCAGTCACGGGCAGTCCTTATTCAGGTTCATTGCGAGTCTTTCGCCTCGGCGTCGGTTGGCGCCGGTGCCGCGGGTGCAGGTGCGACGGTCGGCTCCGGGGCCGGTGCGGCGGCGGGTGCAGGCGCCGTCTCGGGCACGCCGACAGCCGGGGTCTGCACCGGCGCCGGGCCAGGTGCAGAGGCAGCCGCCGGAGCCGGTGTAGCCGCTGGAGCTGCCGTCGGCGCGGGGCTGGAGCGGTAGTCGGCCCGGCGCTTGAGCTGGAACTCGCGCACGGCGTTGTTATGCGAGTCCAGGTCGTCGGAGAAGACATGGCTGCCGTCGCCGCGCGCGACAAAGTACAGGCTGTTGCCCGGCACCGGGTTCAACGCGGCATGGATCGACTCGCGCCCGACCATGGCAATCGGGGTCGGCGGCAGGCCGGCGTTCACATAAGTATTGTAGGGCGTTGCTTCACGCAGGTGGGCACGGGTGAGCTTGCCGGTGTAGCGCTCGCCCAGGCCATAGATCACCGTCGGGTCGGTCTGCAACAGCATGCCCTGCTGCATCCGCCGGACAAACACCCCGGCAATCAACCCACGCTCCTGGGGCACGCCGGTTTCCTTCTCCACCAGCGAGGCCATGATCAGGGCCTGGTAAGGCTCGGTATAGGGCGCATCGGCGGAACGTTTCTGCCACTCCTGGGCCAGGACACTATCCAGGCGCTCGTAGGCCTTCTCCAGCAGCTCGGCGTCGGTCATGCCGCGCACGAAGCGGTAGGTGTCCGGGAAGAAGCGGCCTTCGGCGAAGACATCCTTGTGCCCCAGCTTGGTCATGACTTCGCTGTCACTGAGACCGGTCAGGGTCTGCTGGAGCTTTTCGGTCTTGGCCAGGGCACTGCGTACCTGGCGGAAATTCCAGCCTTCGACCAGGGTCAGGCTGTACTGCACCACTTCACCACGCTGCCACAGGGCCAACAACCCACGCACGTCCATGCCCGGCGTGAGTCGATACTCGCCGCTGTGGAACGGCACGCCGGCCGAATTGAAGCGCCAGTAGAGGCGCAGCCAGAAGGCGTCCTTGAGCAGGCCGTCGGCCTCAAGGCGATTGAAGGTACCGCTCGGTGTCGCACCGGCCGGTACGTCCAGCAGTTGTTCCTGCGCCAGGTTGAGGGGTTGCTCCAGCGCCGAATGCAGTTTCCAGGCAGAACCGCCCAGCGACAAACCGCCCAGCACCAGAACGGATTGCAGCAGCACCAAGAATTTACGTCTCAATTCAAACTTCCAATAGCGCGCGGGCAATACTTTGCAGTTTACGGGTGAGCGGGCCAACCGACCAGCTCAGGTCGGCAAAAGCCCGGACGGGCCAGACGCCATAGACGCTGTTACAGAGAAAGACTTCATCAGCTTGCCGGAGTTGCTCCAGGCTGATGTCGGAAATATCGACAGGGATCGCCAGCGCTTTCGCTTCTTCCAGCAGTTGCGCGCGCATCACCCCCGCCACGCCGCAACGACTCAGATCGGCGGTGAAGAGCACACCCTGATGCACCAGGAACAGATTGCTGAACACCCCTTCGATCACCCGACCCGAGGTGTCGAGCATCAAGCCTTCGGCATGCTCGGCATCCTGCCACTCGGCACGGGCCAGGACCTGCTCCAGGCGATTGAGATGCTTGAGCCCGGCCAGCAAGGGCTGTTCGGACAAACGCGTGGCGCAGGGGAAAAGGCGGATACCTTGCTGCTGGTACGCCTGTGGATAACTGGACGGCGGGTTGCCTTGCAGGATACGCCGCGCCGAGGCATCCGCCGACGCCGCGTAGCCACGCTGACTATCGCCACGGGTGAGGATCAGCTTGAGCACGCCCTCCCCCAATGCGGCGCTGTAGGCGAGCAGCTCACGGCGAATCAGCAGGTGATCCGCCACGATGCCCAGGCGCCGACAGCCGTCCGCCAGGCGTTGCAGGTGCCGCTCCAGCAGCACCGGCTGGCCGGCTTTCACGGCGAGGGTCTCGAACAGACCGTCGCCGTAGGCCAGGCCACGGTCCTTGATGGACAACGAATCGCCCGGCTGGCCGTCGACCCAGCTGTCCATCACTCGGCGAACCGGCGGAACACCAGGGAGCCGTTGGTACCGCCAAAGCCGAAGGAGTTGGACAGCACCACGTCGATGGGCATGCGCCGGGCTTCGTGGGGCACGAAATCCAGGTCGCAGCCTTCACCGGGCTCGTCGAGGTTGATGGTCGGCGGCGCCACCTGGTCGGCAATGGCCAGCACACTGAAAATCGCCTCGACGGCACCGGCGGCGCCCAACAGGTGGCCGGTCATCGATTTGGTGGAGCTGACCGCCAGCTTGTAGGCGTGCTCGCCGAACACCTGCTTGATCGCCTGGGCTTCGGCCAGGTCGCCGGCCGGAGTCGAAGTGCCATGGGCATTGATGTACTGCACCTGGTCCAGGTTCAGCTTCGCATCGCGCATCGCGTTGGCAATGCAGCGCGCGGCGCCGGCGCCGTCCTCGGGTGGCGAGGTCATGTGGTAGGCGTCGCCGCTCATGCCGAAGCCGATCAGCTCGGCGTAGATGGTGGCGCCACGGGCCTTGGCATGCTCCAGCTCTTCGAGCACCAGGGCACCGGCACCGTCGGACAGCACGAAGCCGTCACGACCCTGGTCCCAGGGACGGCTGGCACGGGTTGGCTCGTCGTTGCGCGTGGACAACGCACGGGATGCGCCGAAACCACCCATGCCGAGGCCGCAGGCAGCCATTTCGGCACCGCCGGCAATCATCACATCGGCTTCATCGTAGGCAATGTTGCGCGCGGCCATGCCGATGCAATGGGTGCCGGTGGTGCACGCCGTCGCAATGGCATAGTTCGGCCCCTGGGCACCCAGGTGGATGGACAGGAAACCGGAAATCATATTGATGATCGAACCGGGGACGAAGAACGGCGAAATGCGCCGTGGCCCCTGGTCGTGCAGCGTGCGGCAGGTTTGCTCGATATTGGTCAGACCGCCAATACCCGAACCCATGGCCACGCCGATGCGCTCACGGTTGGCATCGGTGACTTCGAGGCCGGCGTTGCGCACCGCCTGGAAACCGGCTGCCAGGCCGTATTGAATGAACAGGTCGAGTTTGCGGGCTTCTTTGGCCGACAAGTATTCTTCGACGTTGAAGCCTTTTACCGAGCCGCCAAAACGGGTGGTATAGGCAGAAAGGTCCGTGTGTTCGATCAGACCAATGCCACTGCGGCCAGCCAGAATGCCTTGCCAGGTACTCGGAACATCGGTACCCAATGGCGACAGCATCCCCATACCGGTGACTACGACGCGTCTACGCGACACAGCACTCTCCTTTATCCTGTTGACGACACTTTGCCTCACACCTAAAGAAAAAACCGCACGCCGTAATGGCAGTGCGGTTTTTCCATGACAGCAGGCAACGATTACAAACGATTAAGCCTGATGGCTGTTAACGTAATCGATAGCGGCTTGTACGGTGGTGATTTTTTCAGCTTCTTCGTCAGGGATTTCGGTCTCGAATTCCTCTTCCAGAGCCATCACAAGCTCAACGGTGTCAAGGGAGTCGGCACCCAGGTCTTCAACGAACGAAGCAGTGTTGACCACTTCTTCTTCCTTGACGCCCAGTTGCTCGGCAACGATTTTCTTGACGCGTTCTTCGATGGTGCTCATACCTTGTTTTCACTCCTAATGGAAAAATTCAGGCAGCTGGCCGGTGGGTAAGTGTATAGAAAGGCTTTTCAGCTTTTCAACCGAAAGCTTCAGCCTTCGTCCCCCCTTTGCCCCCTGCCCGTCAATAAGTTGCAGCTTTATAACGGATTTTAGACCGCTCGTATGACATTTTTTTGAAGCAATCCGTCACATTTGAATCACATGTACATCCCGCCGTTCACCGGGATTGTAGCCCCAGTCACGTAAGCCGCACCGTCCGAGGCCAGAAAAGCGACCACTTGCGCGATCTCTTGAGCCTGGCCCAGACGGCCCAGCGGAATCTGCGTCAGCAAGGCTTCACGCTGCGCCTCGGGCAATTCGCGGGTCATATCGGTGTCGATGAACCCTGGGGCCACCGAGTTTACCGTAATCGAGCGCGAACCGACTTCACGCGCCAGCGCGCGGCTGAAACCTTCGAGGCCGGCCTTGGCTGCCGCGTAGTTTACTTGGCCTGCGTTGCCCATGGCACCCACAACCGAACCAATATTGACGATTCGCCCCCAACGCGCCTTGGTCATGCCGCGCAGAACGCCCTTGGACAGGCGGAACAGGCTGTTGAGGTTGGTATCGACCACGTCGTACCACTCGTCGTCTTTCATCCGCATCATCAGGTTATCGCGGGTGATACCGGCATTATTGACCAGGATCGCCGGCGCACCGAACTGCTCGGTGATGCTGGCCAGTACCGCGGCAACGGATTCATCGCTGGTTACATTAAGTTCCAGGCCGGTGCCCTGAATCCCGTGCTCCTTGAGGGTTGCGGCAATACGCTCGGCGCCCGAGGCCGAGGTCGCGGTGCCGACGACCACGGCGCCGAGACGCCCCAGCTCGAGGGCGATGGCTTGGCCGATGCCACGGCTGGCGCCGGTGACCAGTGCAACTTTACCTTGCAGACTCATGCAGGCTTCTCCTGATTCAGGCCCGCGCCGCGCGCGTGGCGGCGAAGGCATCCGGGGTATTGAGGTTGGACGTGTTGACGCCATCGGCGCAACGCTTGTTCAGGCCGGCCAGCACCTTGCCAGGGCCGCACTCGACCAGTTCGGTGGCGCCGTTGGCCGCCAGGCACTGGACCGACTCGACCCAGCGCACCGGCTTGTAGAGTTGTTCCAGCAGGTCGCGCTTGAGGGTCGCGAGGTCGGCGGCCACCTGGGCGCTGACGTTCTGTACCAGCGGGATCTGCGGGGCCTGCCAGTCGATGGCGGCGATGGACTCGGCAAAGCGCTCGGCGGCCGGACGCATCAGCTCGCAATGGGACGGTACGCTGACCGGCAGCGGCAGGGCACGCTTGGCGCCCTTGGCCTTGCAGGCTTCCATGGCGCGCTCGACGGCCGCCTTGGCGCCGGCGATCACCACCTGGCCCGGCGAGTTGAAGTTCACCGCGCTCACCACCTCGCCCTGGGCGGAGTCGGCGCAGGCGGCAACCACATCGGCATCGTCCAGCCCGAGGATCGCCGCCATGGCGCCCTGCCCGGCCGGCACCGCTTCCTGCATCAACTGGCCACGACGCTCCACCAGCTTCACCGCATCGCCCAGGCTCAGGCTGCCGGCGGCGACCAGCGCGCTGTACTCGCCCAGGCTGTGCCCGGCGACATAGGCCGGACGCGCACCGCCCTCGGCCAGCCACAGGCGCCACAAGGCAATGGAGGCCGTGAGGATGGCCGGCTGGGTCTTGTCAGTCTGGTTGAGCTGCTCTTCCGGCCCCTGCTGGGTCAGTGCCCAGAGGTCATAGCCCAGGGCATCGGAGGCTTCTTTGAAGGTCTCCAGGATCAGCGGGTATTGCGCGCCCAACTCGGCCAGCATGCCGAGGGACTGCGAGCCCTGCCCTGGAAAGACGAATGCGAGGGATGTAGACATGTAACAAGCCCCTAATGATCTTGTCGTCGAAAAATTGACGTCCCGCCTTGGCGGACGCAAGAAACTGTCAGTTTGGATGGCTGATCGAACTGAGCGGTCACATTTAAGCATTCCCACGGGAAAACGCCTAAAGCAATAGATCCTCCAGGCGACCGTGAAGGCGCTCAGGGAGGTTTTCCTGGATCTCGATCAAGGCCCGGGCAATCGCACTCTGGAAGCCCTCGGCCCCGGCGGAGCCGTGGCTCTTGATGACAATCCCCTGCAGGCCGAGAAAACTCGCACCGTTGTGCCGCGCCGGAGTGAGATCGGCCTTGAGGCGCTTGAACAACGGCAAGGCCAGGGCGCCGACCAGCCGCGAAGCCAGGTTCCGCCGGAACAGCGTCTCGATCCGCGCGGCGATCATGGTCGCCAGGCCTTCGCTGGACTTGAGCAGGATGTTGCCGACAAAACCGTCGCACACCACCACATCGGCCTCGCCGCGATACAGCCCGTCACCCTCGATGAAGCCGATGTAGTTCAGCCCCCGCGCCTGTTGCAACAGATTCGCCGCCAGCTTGACCTGCTGGTTGCCCTTGATGTCCTCGGTGCCGACATTGAGCAAGGCGACCCGGGGCCGCACCACGCCGAGGGCCTCGGCGGCCACCGCGCCCATCACGGCGAACTGGAACAGGTGCTCGGCACTGCAATCGACATTCGCCCCCAGGTCCAGCAACTGGCAATAGCCACGCTGGGTCGGAATGGCCGCGACCATGGCCGGACGATCGATCCCCGGCAACGTCTTGAGCACATACCGCGACAAGGCCATCAAGGCTCCGGTATTGCCGGCACTGACACAGGCCTGGACCTTGCCATCACGCAGCAACTGCAAAGCCACGCGCATCGACGAATCCGGCTTGCCACGCAGGGCCTGGGACGGACGCTCGTCCATGGTGATGACTTCGGCGGCAGGGGTAATGGTCAGGCGCGCGCGATCCACAGCCGGATGGCTGGCGATCAGGGGTTCAAGCTGGGAAGGTTGACCGACAAGGGTCAGGTGCAGCGAGGGCGTGGCGGACAGGCAGGCAATACTGGCCTGGACAATGCTGCGGGGACCGAAGTCCCCGCCCATTGCGTCGATCGCGATGATCTGAGCGGACAAGATTTACTCGTCAGCGCCCTTGTCGATCACTTTACGGCCACGGTATACGCCTTCTGGCGATACGTGGTGACGCAGGTGAACTTCACCGGTGGTCTTTTCCACGGACAGGGTGCTAGCCTCGAGAGCATCGTGGGAACGACGCATGTCACGGGCAGAGCGGGATTTTTTGTTCTGCTGAACAGCCATAATTGATTAACTCCTAAACGTTTGGGTCACGCTTTAACTGCGCCAATACACTGAACGGGTTGGACCGCGTTACCTCGTCCTCGCTCGGTTCGGGCTCATCGAGCCCCGCCGGCTGCTGGCATTCTTCCGGATGATGAGCAGGCACAATGGGCAAGGCGAGCAGAAGCTCTTCCTCGATCAATGCCTGCAGATCCAAAGGATCTTCGCCCAGTTCCAGCACGTCATAACCTTTCGGTAACGACTGGGTATTCGCACCCTCCTTCACCACAGCGTAACTGCATTCGCTGTGGATCGGCAGGGTGACCAGCTCAAGACAACGCTGGCAAACCATTTTGACTTCGGTGTCGATAAAGCTGTGAATCGTCACAGTTTTACGTTCATCTCGTTCAAAAACGAATTTAGCCTGCACCGTACCGACAGTGTCGGAAAGCGAGTCGCAGAGTCTCTCCAAATCGGCCAGCAGCAGTTCACCTTGAAGGGTGGTGCCACGATCAGCCAATTTGCGCGGGTCAACGTGAGGTGGAATCGGGTCATTCAACATAGGCGCAGCATTCTAGGGATGCCCCCCGCCACTGTCAAAGGAAATTAGGCCCTGTCCGTCAGCAGGAGAGCCGACTAGAATCGACGGCCTTCTTCAGGAGAACCGCATGCTGCCTCTGTTACTTGCCTCAAGCTCCGCCTATCGGCGGGAATTGCTGACCCGCCTGCGCCTGCCCTTCACCTGTGCCGCGCCGGCTATCGACGAAAGCCAACGCCCGGGCGAAGCGGCCATCGAGCTGGTCAAACGCCTGGCCGAGGAAAAGGCCCGGGCACTGGCCGCCAGCCATCCGGCGCACCTGATCATCGGCTCGGACCAGGTCGCGGTACTCGGCGACCGGATACTCGGCAAGCCCCACGGCTTCGAGAAGGCCCGCGAACAACTGCTGGCCGCCAGTGGCGCCCGCGTGAGCTTCCTGACCGGACTGGCCCTGCTCAACAGCCGGACCGGGACCTGCCAGGTGGACTGCATCCCCTTCACCGTGCAGATGCGCCATCTGGATGTCGCCCGTATCGAACGCTACCTGCATGCCGAGCAACCCTACGACTGCGCCGGCAGCTTCAAGGCCGAGGGCCTCGGGGTCAGCCTGTTCCAGGGCACGGAGGGGCCGGACGCCACCAGCCTGATCGGGCTGCCGTTGATTCGCCTGGTGGATATGTTGCTGGCCGAGGGCATGCAGATTCCGTAATGTTTTCCATCGCAGAACCCTCAGCCTGCCGGCTGATCGCGAGCAAGCTTGCTCCTACAAGGTACCGGTACTACGCGTTTCTCCAATAAAAAAACCGGTCATTCGCGACCGGTTTTTTTATTGCTGCACAAGCATCAGCGCAAGGTCGGCCCCTGGAAGCCCATCCACATTGCCAACTGCTCCGCGACACTGGCACCGAGCTTTTTCGAGAAACGATCGAAAGGCGACTCCTGAACGGTAAAGTCCACCAGCTCCTTCTCGCCGATCACATCCCGCGCCACCGAACTGGCACTGCCCAGGCCGTCCACCAGCCCCAGCGGCAACGCCTGCTCGCCGGACCAGACCAATCCCGAGAACAACTCGGGATGTTCCTTGTCCTTCAGGCGATCACCACGCCCCTTCTTCACGCTGGCGATGAACTGGTTATGAGTGGTATCCAGCACCCCCTGCCAGAACAGGGTCTCATCGGCCTTCTGCGGCTGGAACGGATCAAGAAACGCCTTGTGTTCCCCCGAGGAGTAGGCGCGACGCTCCACCCCCAGCTTGTCCATGGTGCCGACGAAACCGTAGCCGGCCGCCGTCACACCAATGGACCCCACCAGGCTGGCCTTGTCGGCATAGATCTCGTCCGCCGCGCTGGCGATGTAGTAGGCACCGGAAGCACCCAGATCGGAAATCACCGCATACACCTTGGTATCCGGATGCAGGCCACGCAGGCGACGAATCTCGTCATACACATAACCCGACTGCACCGGACTGCCGCCCGGGCTGTTGATCCGCATGATGATCGCCTTGACCTTCGGATCCTCGAAGGCACTGCGCAGACTGCCGACAATATTGTCGGCACTGGCCGACTCCTTGTCCGCAATCACCCCGCGCACCTCGATCAGCGCGGTATAGCGGGCACCATGACCGGCGCTCTTTTCCTTGCCGATCAGCGGCGAGAGCATCACCAGCGCGCCAAACAGATACAAAAAGGTCAACAGCTTGAAGAAAATCCCCCAACGCCGCGAACGGCGCTGCTCCTGCACACCGGCCAGCAAGGTCTTTTCCAGCAGCTTCCAGCTCTTGTCGTCGCCCGGCTCGGCATTCGCCTTTGGCGGCGCGCTCCATTCATCAGACATGCGTACTCACCCCAACGAATTCAATTGACCCGGCCATCGAGCCAGGCATGCAACTGTGGAAAACTGTCAATCGCCAAGCGCGGCTCGAACGCCCGCAACTCATCCAGCGACAAGGCACCATAGCCCACCGCCACTGAATCCATGCCAGCATTGCGCGCCATTTGCAAATCGAACGCCGAGTCCCCGACCATCAAGGCCTGGGAAGCCGGGACAGCGCAATGGGCGAGAATCTGTTCCAGCATCAACGGGTGCGGCTTGCTGGCGGTTTCATCGGCGGCGCGGGTGATATCGAAATAATCCAGCCAGCCATGGGCCTTCAACACCCGGTCGAGCCCGCGACGGGCCTTGCCGGTCGCTACCGCCAGTTGATAGCCCGCGGCACGAAACGCCTCCAGGGACTGCACCACGCCCGGAAACAGCGGCGAAGGCACCGCCTCGAGGGCAATATAGCTGTCGGCATAGTGCTGACGAAAGACAATCAGCTCATCGTCGGTGATCGTCGGGTACAAGGTGCGAATCGCTTCCGGCAAGCCGAGACCGATAATGCCCTTGACCGCCTTTTCATCGCGCTGGGCGAACCCCGAACGAGCGGCAGCCACCCCCATCGCCTCGACAATCCGACCAATGGAGTCGGCCAGGGTGCCGTCCCAATCGAAAATCAGCAGCTTGTATTCAGACCGCACTCAGTCGCTCCACCGTCTTGGCCCACATTTCATCCACCGGCGCCTGCAACTTCAACTCGCCACCATCCGGCAGCGGCACGGTCAGCATGTAGGCGTGCAGAAACAGACGCTTGCCGCCCAGGTCACGAATCTCCTTGGTGAAGTCATCATCGCCATACTTGCTGTCACCGGCAATGCAATGCCCGGCGTGCAGGGTGTGTACGCGAATCTGGTGGGTACGACCGGTCACCGGCTTGGCCTCGACCATCGTCGCGAAATCACCGAAACGGCGTAGCACCTTGAATACCGTGAGCGCCTCCTTGCCCTCTTCGTTGACCTCGACCATGCGCTCGCCGGAACGCAGGTTGCTCTTGAGCAAGGGCGCACGCACCTGCTTGACGGAGGTAGCCCAGTTGCCGCGCACCAGGGCCATGTAGCGCTTGTCGACGCCATCGCCGCGCAGCGCTTCGTGCAGATGGCGCAACATGCTGCGCTTCTTGGCGATCATCAGCAGGCCGGAGGTGTCGCGGTCCAGGCGATGGACCAGCTCCAGCTCCTTGGCGTCCGGACGCAACTGCCGGAAGGCCTCGATCACGCCGAAGTTCAGGCCGCTGCCGCCGTGCACGGCGATGCCGGCCGGCTTGTTGATCACGATCAACGCCTTGTCCTCGAAGACAATCGAGTCCTCCAGGCGCTGCAACAGGCCCTGGGCCAGGGGCACCGGCTCGTCGCGCTCGGGGACGCGCACGGGCGGAACCCGCACGACATCACCGGCCTGCAGTTTGTACTCGGGCTTGATGCGCCCCTTGTTCACCCGCACTTCGCCTTTGCGCAAAATGCGGTAAATCAAGGTCTTGGGCACACCCTTGAGCCGGGCGAGAAGGAAATTGTCAATGCGCTGGCCGGCATATTCCGGCGAGACCTCAAGCAGTTGTACGCCTGGAGTCGGGGGGGTAGTCGTCGTCATGTCGGCGATGATAACAATTTTTTATGGAATTGAAGCACTTAATCATTGCTGCTATAGTCGCGAACGCCGCCAAAAGCGGCTGGACAGAGGACCAACGGCCAACCGCCGGCCCTGACCAACGCAATTCATCAGGATGCGAGGCCGTCCTACGGGGCTTTCGCCGTTCGAGGAAAGGTTCGCGACCGTAACGAGCGCAGGTGACATGAGGCCTGAAGCGCGCCGGAAAACTGAGTCAACACTCGTTTCCCGAGCCGGTATTAACGGCCAGTTCACAAAGTGCAGTCGGTCACGAGTCACACCTGGGCGAAGGCTTCGGAAACAACGCCTAATTAGCCATGAGCGTGCTTTTCCCTTTCGGAGAACACGGTAAATGCCAACCCGCTGCGGATTCTGCGCGCGGCCGCACCCGAATTATCAAGGATACGTGTAGGGTGGAGATGCACAACCGTCGGACTGTGTAGCATTAGGCTTGATCAAGACGCTTCATATCGTCCACACCCGCGGTTGATTCCTCCTCCTGACAGAGCTTTTGCTTGCGAAGGTGTCGTTTGTCACCCTTCGAGCAGGACGCGTGAGTCGCGACTTCGCCCCCTCTGGACGAACCTCGGCCGACACAGGAATGGCCAACCACTCCTGACGCACCTGACACCGACCGTGAGAAGTCGTGTGTGCCGAACGCCGTTTCCGGCAGCCCGGAAACCGACGGTACTACATGAAAAGAATGCTGATTAACGCAACTCAACCCGAAGAGTTGCGTGTTGCCCTGGTAGACGGCCAGCGCCTCTACGACCTGGACATCGAGTCCGGTGCCCGCGAGCAGAAGAAGGCCAACATCTATAAAGGCCGGATTACTCGCATCGAGCCAAGCCTTGAGGCTGCCTTTGTCGATTTCGGCTCCGAGCGCCACGGCTTCCTGCCGCTGAAAGAAATCTCCCGCGAATACTTCAAGAAGGCCCCCGAAGGCCGTGTCAACATCAAGGACGTCCTGAGCGAAGGCCAGGAAGTCATCGTCCAGGTCGAGAAAGAAGAACGTGGCAACAAGGGCGCCGCCCTGACCACCTTCATCAGCCTGGCTGGCCGTTACCTGGTGCTGATGCCGAACAACCCGCGTGCCGGCGGTATTTCCCGGCGCATCGAAGGCGAAGAGCGCAACGAACTGCGCGAGGCCCTCAATGGCCTGGTCGCCCCGGCCGACATGGGCCTGATCGTGCGCACTGCCGGCCTTGGCCGCAGCAGCGAAGAAATGCAGTGGGACCTCGACTACCTGCTGCAACTCTGGACCGCGATCAAGGAAGCCTCCCTGGACCGTTCCGCGCCTTTCCTGATCTACCAGGAAAGCAACGTGATCATCCGCGCGATCCGCGACTACCTGCGCCAGGACATCGGCGAAGTGCTGATCGACAGCGTTGAAGCCCAGGACGAAGCCCTGACCTTCATCCGCCAGGTGATGCCGCAGTACGCCAGCAAGATCAAGCTGTACGAAGACAGCGTGCCGCTGTTCAACCGCTTCCAGATCGAAAGCCAGATCGAAACCGCCTTCCAGCGCGTCGTCGAACTGCCTTCCGGCGGCTCCATCGTGATCGATCCGACCGAAGCCCTGGTGTCCATCGACATCAACTCGGCCCGCGCCACCAAAGGCAGCGACATCGAAGAAACCGCGCTGCAGACCAACCTGGAAGCCGCTGAAGAAATCGCCCGCCAGTTGCGTCTGCGCGACATCGGCGGCCTGATCGTCATCGACTTCATCGACATGACCCCGGCCAAGAACCAGCGCGCCGTGGAAGAAAAAGTCCGTGAATGCCTGGAAGCCGACCGTGCCCGCGTCCAAGTGGGCCGTATCTCGCGCTTCGGCCTGCTGGAAATGTCCCGCCAGCGCCTGCGTCCGTCCCTGGGCGAAAGCAGCGGCATCGTCTGCCCGCGCTGCAACGGCACCGGCATCATCCGTGACGTCGAATCGCTGTCCCTGGCGATCCTGCGCCTGATCGAAGAAGAAGCCCTGAAGGACCGCACCGCCGAAGTCCGCGCCCAGGTGCCGATCCCGGTCGCTGCCTTCCTGCTCAACGAGAAGCGCAACTCGATCACCAAGATCGAACTGCGCACCCGTGCGCGCATCGTGATCCTGCCGAACGATCACCTGGAGACGCCGCACTTCGAAGTGCAACGCCTGCGCGACGACAGCCCGGAAGCCCACAGCGCCCAGTCCAGCTACGAAATCGCCGCGGCCGCCGCCGAAGTCGAAGACGCCCAGCCGGCTGCGGCCACCCGCACCCTGGTTCGCCAGGAAGCGGCGGTCAAGACCGCTCCGGCCCGCGCCAACGCCCCGGTTCCGACCGAAGTGGTGGCGGCTCCCGTGGCCGCCCCCGCGCCTGTCGCGGCCGAGCCAAGCCTGTTCAAGGGCCTGGTGAAGTCCCTGGTCAGCCTGTTCGCCAGCAAGGAAGAACCGGTTGCCCCGGCCGTGGTTGAAAAACCGGCGGCCGAGCGCCCGGCGCGCAACGAAGAGCGTCGCAGCGGTCGCCAGCAGAGCCGCAACCGTAACGGTCGCCGCGATGAAGAGCGCAAGCCGCGTGAAGAGCGTGCGCCACGTGAAGAACGTGCACCGCGCGAGCCTCGTGAAGAACGCGCCCCACGGGAAGAACGTGCACCGCGTGAAGAGCGTGCGCCGCGTGAACTGCGCGAAGCCCGTGACGAAGCACCGGCCGTAGCCCGTGAGGAACGCGCTCCGCGTGCCCCTCGTGAAGAACGTGCTCCGCGTGCCCCGCGTGAAGATCGCAAGCCACGTGGCGAGCGTGAGGAACGCGTGCGCGAACTGCGTGAACCACTGGATGCCGCACCGGCCGTTGCCGCGGCTGCAACGGCGGCTGCCGTGGTCGCGGAAGAGCGTCCGGCCCGTGCGCCACGTGAAGAGCGCCAGCCACGTCCACCGCGTGAAGAACGCCAGCCGCGTGCCGAACAGGCCGCAGCCGCCGCTGAAGAAGAAGTGTTGCAGGGCGAAGAGCAACTGCAGGACGACGGCCAGGACCACGCCGAAGGTGGCGATCGTCCACGTCGCCGCTCCCGTGGCCAGCGTCGTCGCAGCAACCGTCGCGAACGTCAGCGTGACGCCAACGGCAATGTGATCGAAGGCTCGGAAGAAGGCAGCGAAGAACACCACGAACCCGCCACGGCTGCCGAACTGGCTGCCGGCGTGGCCGTGACCGCCGCCGTCGCCGGCAGCGTGATCAGTGCTCCAGCCGAGGCCCAGGCGCATCGCCAGGCCGAACTGGCTACTGCCGCAACCCAGGAAGCCCCTGCGGTCGAAGCGCCGGTCGTTGAAGCCACCACCCCGGTAGTAGCCCCAGTGGCACCGGAAGTGGAAGTCGCTCCGGTGCACGCCGCCGAGCCTGTGGTCGAAGCCGCCGTCGAACCGGCTGTTGTCGCTGAACCGCCGGTATTCGTGGCGCCTGAACCGGCCATCGAAACCCCGGCTGTCGCAGTGCCTGCCGTTGAAGAGCCGGTTGCCCAGGCCGCTGTCGCCGAAGCCGTGGTTGTTGAAGCTCCGGTTGCGCAAGCAGCAGAGCCTGCCCAGGAAGTCCAGGCCACGTTCCAATGGTCCGAGCCAGCAGTCGCTGCACAGGCCCCGGTGACTGAACCCGTGGTGGCTGCAGAGCCGGCCGTGGTTGCACAGCCAGAGCCTGCTCCGGTTGTGGTCGAGGCGGCTGCACCGGTGGTCGAGGCGGCGCCAGCCAGCGCCCTGACCAGCAGCGGTCGCGCGCCGAACGATCCGCGTGAAGTGCGTCGTCGCAAGCGTGAAGCAGAGCGTCTGGCCCAGGAAGCCGCCGAACGCGCCGCTGCTGCCCCGGCAGTAGAGGCCGTGGTCGCTGTCGAGCCGGCTCCTGCACCAGAAGCCGCTCCGGTAGCCCCTGTGCACGCTGAGAGCGAGACGGTTGCACCGACCACCCTCGACGAAAACCTGCAGTCCGTCGAAGAAGTGGTTGAACACAGCCCCAAAGCCCCGGAAAAAGCCCACGAGCCTAAACCCCTCGTCTGATTCCGACGGCTGTTGAAAAGCCCCGCCTGCAGCGATGCAGGCGGGGCTTTTTTTGTCCGTGATTCCGGTTGCCTGACAAGTCCCGCCCATTTGAGGCTCAAGCCGTCATATAGAAAGGAAAGGCCTTACATTGCAGGTTGAAGTCCGCTGACTGACTTCAGTTTTTCGTCGGTGCACAGTCAAGCCTCTCAGGGATGGGTGAGAGGGCGATGTTCATGACGGACGCAAACAAGACACTGGCCTGGTGCTTTCCTTTCAAGACTGCCGGCGCCCGCAGCCGGGAAGTCACTGACCCGCAAGGCTGCTACGACGCCCTGGCAAAAGCCACGGGCGGCACCTATCCGCAGGGACAAAGCGGCCTCTGGCATGGTGGTGTGCATTTCGACAAGCACACGGCGGCACTCCTCAACCAGGAGACCGTGCGCTGCATCGCCGACGGCGAGGTCATTGCCTACCGTATCGATCAGACCTACCCCTCCTCCCTCAAGGCCAACGGCGAACCGGCTGACTATTCGACGGGGTTCGTACTGGTCAAGCATTGCCTGAGCCTGCCTGGCGAGCCGCCGCCGTCGCTGACGTTCTACAGCCTGTACATGCATTTGCTCAGTTGGGAGCATTACCAGCACGAACCCGACAGAGCCAGGCCCGGATTCTGGAGTGGAGAACCTGAAACCAAGGGTCGAGTCATCCTTCTCGCCTCCCCCTTTGCCATCCAGGCCGGGGAATTGATCGGCCATCCTGGCACCTTCAGTACACCCCATCATGCGGATGGCGCTGGCCTGCTGCATCTGGAAGTCTTCAGTTGTGACGATGTTCCGGCCTTTATCGAGAAAAGCCGTGCCTATGCCGCTCGCCTTCCCGACAGCGAAAGAGCGCTGGCAAGAATCAGCGCAGTCGCCAGTGCGCTGGCGCCTCACACACCACAGATCAATGCCGTCAATCCACCGAAGATGGCGATGCGCAGCCTGCGTACGCTTCCGGGACTGATCCTGCCGCGGGTGGTCCTGGACAATCTGCCGTCCGATCACCGGATCCGCGACACCTTTGCCCCTCCTGGCCTGAAGCCCTACACCCAGAACTGGTGGCACCTCAAGAATCGCATGGCCGATGCCAGCGGCCAGCGTGTCAGCGGCTGGCTGGGCGAGAGCGCGTTGTTCTTCGACCACTACAGTCCCTGGGATTGGGTGGGCTTCGACTGCCTGCGCGAGACGAGCTGCCATAGCGAACAACTGGCCTGCCATTTCCAGGCGCAGGAGCTGCTCAGCAAGGCGCAACAGGCCGACTACGACTTGCTGGTGCACAAGGCGAACAACGGCCCGATCAAGACCCGATTGCGCCAGATCCTCCAGGGCAGCGCCGACTCCATCGCGGTCAGCCCGCTGCTGACGCCCGAGCGAATTCGCAGCGCGCTGGACAATCCCCATCATGCTCAAGCCATTTCGCAGTTGATCGTCCATTACGAAAGCGAGTGGTTATGGAATCCCGCCAAATGGAATGAGCTGGATCCCCTGCTGCGGCATAGCGAAAACGAGCCCAATGAAAGTTGGCTGGAGGAGAAAAAGCGTATTCGGAAACTGTCCTGGTGGGCGGAGTTGGCGGGGAAACATGGGATCAGCCCGGACGGGAAAGCCTGGCATTTTCATCCCATCGGGTTGTTGGCGAACTTCGTCGCCATAGAAGATGAAAACGACCTCAAGTGGCTCAAGGTGGAGCGAGGGCAACTGACGTTTGATGTGGAGGGTAATGATATTGAGGATCCGGCACATCCGCTGCATATCTACTTCAGTCGCAAGGTGCATTGGCCGGGTGGTGCTTCAGGTATAACCATCGGTCGTGGGTATGACCTGGGACAGAACAAGAATGCCGAAGCCGATCTAGCAGCGGCCAATATTCCTGAGCCGTTGTATAGCTGGTTGATTGGGGCCAAAGGGCTTCATGGGCAGGCGGCGAGAAATTATCTCAAGGCTGCCAGGGCGGAGATCAAGAGCTTTTCTATTTCAAGAAAGCAGCAGCATGAACTATTCAAACCGGTCTATGAATTCATGGAAAGCGAAGTCCTTCGAATCTCGGGAAACCCTGGCACAACCGACAAATATGGCACATTGAACTGGAGTTCAACCCATAACGCAATCAAAGACCTGATCATCGACTTAAAATATCGAGGTGATTACGACAACAGATCCAGGGCTCTGCTACAACGGCATATCACAAACAATGACATCAACAAACTGTATTCAGTTATCAGCGCCCCATCAAACTGGCCAAACGTGCCCAGCGACCGGTTCAACAGACGTATAAACCACATAAATAAATTCAGGTAGAAAAATGAAAAAAATAATCGCCCTGCTACTCATTTCCACCAACACCTACGCAACCAGCGAAAAAGCAAACTACAACACCATATACGAGGCAAAATCGAGAAGAATCGGTGAAGTGGTAGCCCGATATATTAAAACTCATGACGATCCCTGCCTGACTATAGAAGTGTTAGACCCGGACAAAAAATGGACCATTTTATCCAGAAAAAAGTTCTGTTCCATAAATGGTAAAGCTTTCACAAATCAGGTTTCTTATTCCGACTTTGAAGAAATAACTTTCTCGGACAAGGGAATCAGTAGCAGCCTGCTTGTATTCCCTCTATTGCCCGCTGCACGCGAGAGATACGACTGCCTGATCCCAATCAAAGGCCCCAAAATAGGAGGGCTCACCTGCTCCGAACCTACCTATGAGTACGATTAAAATAAATCCGACATCAATCAGCTGGAAAATTTTCCGCGAAATATCAAACACTCTGGCCTATCAACATCCCAAAGCACACCATGATCTTCAACAGACAGCTCTCGCACGTTGCCTCCCGCAAACAACGGCTTGGCCCCGCGATCCCCCGACAACCCCATCAAGGCCGGCCCAAACAAGCGCCCGAATCCCACCGGGTGCCCATACTCGCCCTGAAAAACCGGCACGCAGATACCGTCGTCTTCAATCCCCTCCATCACCCGCGCCACCGTCTCCGGCAGGATAAACGGCATATCCCCCAGCAGCACCAACCATCCCGCCTGATCGGTCGTCGCCGTCACGACGGCGGCGAGGCTGTCGCCCATGCCCGTCGACTCGATCAGCAATACCCCACAGCCATACGCCTGCGCCAGGCCAATCACCTCGACCCGATCCGCCGTCGTCACCAGCAATCGGGCTCCAGGCCCCTGCGGTAAACTCAGCAGCACATGCTCCAGCACCGCCCGCTCGACCCCATCACGCCCAACGCACGGTGCCAGCAACTTGTCCTGATCGGCACCCGCCACTTGCCGATAGCGACTGCCCTGCCCCGCCGCCAGGACAATGGCCGCGATCGCCTCACTCACTGCTCGCCAACTCCGTTTTTTTCTGCCGCAATTCGACGCCGTTCTTGATCGCCACGATTTCCGCCATCAAGGACAAGGCGATCTCCGCCGGTGTATGGCTGCCGATATGCAGCCCGATAGGCCCATGCAGACGTCCGATAGCCTCGCGGCTCAAGCCCAGCAGCGCCAGATTATCCCTGCGCTTGCGACTATTGACCTGTGAACCCAGCGCCCCGACATAAAACGCCCGGGAATTCAGCGCCGTAAGCAGCGCCATGTCATCCAGGCGCGGATCGTGGGTCAGGGCGACAATCGCCGTACGCTCGTCGGTTTCGATGCCGAGCACCGCTTCATCCGGCATGCCCGGCACAAAACGCCCGTGCTGCGCTTCCCAGCCCTGGACAAACTCCGCGCGCGGATCACAGATCAGTACTTCGAAATCCAGCAAGCGGGCCACCTCCGCCACATAGCGCGACAACTGCCCGGCACCGATCAACAACAAGCGCCAGCGCGGCCCATAGATCGCCCGCAAGGTCCGCTCGTCGAATGTCAGAACGTCCTGCCTGCTCGCCGAATGCAGCGTCACCGCCCCGCTGTGCAGGTCCAGCTCACGAGCCACGATCTCATGGTCTTCGCAGCGCCGCAGCAGCTCGGCGACCCACGCCGGATCGCCCACCCATTCCTCGGTCAGGCGCAACGTGCCACCACAGGGCAGGCCGAAACGCGCCGCCTCGTCCCGCGTCACCCCATAGGTGATCAACTGCACCGCCGGCCCGGTCGCCGACAAGCGTCCATCCTGCAGACGCTGGATCAGGTCATCCTCGATACAACCACCGGACACCGAACCGATCACCACGCCGTCCTCCCGCAAGGCCAGCATCGCCCCCGGCTGGCGCGGCGCGCTGCCCCAGGTCTGGACCACGCTGTACAGCACCACCCGCTGTCCCGCGCGGCGCCATTGCAGGACACTGCGCAGGACATTCAGATCCACGCTGTCCATCACGCTTTCACCTGACGTCTTGACCATTGAGTTTCAAGGTAATCATAAGCACGCCCGCATAGTTCGAGGTCATGGGGTCGAGGCCTCTGCCAACGACAGCCGCACGCACGGCACAGCAGATGAACCCAGGCTGATCAGACTTTTTATGAAGTAAACACTTCATCAACACGTTATTGAAGTCAGTATTTACAGCGTAAATCGGCCCAGGGAAAGCCGTATCGATAAAAAAAGCCCTGTACACGCTACATATACAGGGCTTTCAGGGGGAACCCGTCTTCAGCATAGCTTCAGTAGAGGTTCGGCTCCATTTCCAGAGCAACGGAGAATCGTTGCAGGATGTCAGCCTGGATGCGACGCGCCAGAGCCAGCAACTGCTGGCCGCTCGCAGTACCGTAATTGACCAGCACCAGCGACTGTAAACGGTGTACACCCGCATCCTCTTCGCGAAAACCTTTCCAGCCCGCCGCTTCGATCAGCCAGCCCGCCGCCAGCTTCACCTGGCCGTCAGGCTGTGGATAACTCACCAGTCCGGGGTGAACCTGCTTCAATTCGGCCGCCTGGGCAGCCGGCACCAACGGGTTCTTGAAGAAACTCCCGGCATTGCCCAGCACGGCCGGATCGGGCAACTTCTCGTTGCGGATACTGCAGATCGCCCGACTGACATCGCCGGCGGTCGGCTGGCTGATGCCCTGCTCGGCCAGGCGTTGGGCCACCGGGCCGTAACCCAGGTGCAGGTGCTCGGCCCGACTCAGGGCAAAACGTACACGCAGGATCACCCAGCGCCCGGCGGCATGCTTGAACAGGCTGTCGCGATAGCCGAACTGGCACTCCTGCAGGGAAAACTCGCGCAACTCGCCGGTCTCGCGATCCAGGGCGGTCAGGCCGGCGAACACATCCTTGATCTCGACCCCGTAGGCGCCGATGTTCTGCATCGGTGCCGCACCCACGGTGCCGGGAATCAGGCTGAGGTTTTCCAGGCCACTCCAACCCTGGGCCAGGGTCGACAGCACAAAGGGATGCCAGGGCTCACCGGCCTCGGCTTCGATCACCACATTGACGCCGTCATCGTGCAGCAGCCGAATTCCCCGGGTGGCCATGCGCAGCACCAGCGCCTGGATATCCGCCGTCAGCAGCAGGTTGCTGCCACCGCCGATCACCAGCAACGGCAGTCGATGCTCTGCCACATAAGCCAGGGCCTCGCGGACATCGTCATCGTCATGGGCCTCGGCGAACCACTGTGCGCGAACATCGACGCCAAAGCTGTTATAGGGCTTGAGGGACACCCCGGCTTGCAGTTGCAGGGTCATAGACGCCCCTTGAGTTCGATCACCAGCCGATCGCAGGCCTGTTCGATCAGGTCCAGCACCTGCTCGAAACCGTGTTCTTCGTCGTAGTACGGATCCGGCACTTCCTCCACCGCGCCGTCATAACGGCGCAGGAACAGGTCCAGTTCGGCCTTGCCCTGGGCCGGCTGCAGCAACTTGAGATTGCGCAGGTTGCTCTGGTCCATGGCCAGGATCAGGTCGTAGCGGTTGAAATCCGCCGCGGCGACCTGCCGGGCGCGCTGGGCCGACAGGTCGTAGCCGCGCATCCGCGCCGCCCGCTGGCTGCGACTGTCCGGCGGCTTGCCGACATGCCAGGGGCCGGTGCCGGCGGAAGCCACCTCGATCTGTTCGGCCAATCCGGCCTCACGCAATTTGTGCCGCAAGACACCTTCAGCCGTGGGCGAACGACAGATATTGCCCAGGCAGACAAACAGAACCCGCATCAGGCCTCCAGCAACCGACGAACGCGATCGAGGTCTTCAGCCGTGTCGACGCCGGTGGGTGGCGCCTCCAGGGCATCGGCGACGTGGATCCGTACGCCGTGCCACAAGGCCCGCAGTTGCTCCAGGCGTTCGGTGGTTTCCAGCCAGCACGGCCCCCAGCTGACGAAGTCATGCAGGAAACCCGCGCGATAGGCGTAGATGCCGATATGCCGACGGAAAGGCACGCCTTGCGGCAGTTGCTCGCGACTGACGGCAAAGTCATCCCGCGCCCAGGGCAGGGTCGCGCGGCTGAAGGTCAGGGCCAGGCCGTTGATATCACTGGTCACCTTGACCACATTCGGGTTGAACAGCGCTTCGAGGTCATGGATCGGCTCAGCCAGGGTCGCCATGCGCGCTTCGCCGTGGGCCGCCAGGTTGGCCGCGACCTGGTCGATCACCACTGGCGGAATCAGCGGCTCATCGCCCTGGACGTTGACGACGATGGCATCGGCCGCCAACCCCAGCAGGGTGGCGACCTCGGCCAGCCGATCGGTGCCGGACTCGTGGTCTTCGCGGGTCAGCAGCACTTCGGCACCGAAGGCCCGGCAGGCCTCGACGATACGCGCATCATCGGTGGCCACCACCACCCGCTGGGCGCTGCTTTTGCGCGCCTGTTCCCAGGTGTGCTGGATCATCGGCTTGCCGGCGATCAGTTGCAGCGGCTTGGCCGGCAGGCGGGTGGAGGCGAAACGCGCCGGGATGACAACGACGAACGGGGTGGTCATTTGTCCAGGCGCTCGTCGGTGCTCAGGGTACGGGCTTCGCTTTCCAGCATCACCGGGATGCCGTCGCGGATCGGATAGGCCAGGCCCGCGCCCTTGCTGATCAGCTCGGTCTTGTCGGCGCTGAGCTTGAGGGGACCCTTGCAGATCGGGCAGGCGAGGATGTCGAGCAGTTTGGTGTCCATGAAGGTTCCCTGGATAAAAACGGGTTTAGGGCAAGAGACGGTCGGGCAACAGGCGCAGCAGCTGGGTGTCGAACCAGGCCGTGAAGGCCTCGGACGGCAACGCATCCACCGCCAGGTACCACCAGTCGGGTGCCGCGAAGGCCCGGCATTTCACCGCATCCTTTTCGGTCATCACCAGCGGCAGCGCCGGTTCGAAACTCAAGGCCCGGGCGCTGTACTCGGCATGGTCGGCAAAAGCATGGGGCACAGGCTGCCAGTGTAGCGTTTCAAGGGTATTGAAGAAACGTTGCGGGTTGCCGATGCCGGCGACCGCGTGCATGGCCTGTCCGGGCGGGAAATGATCGACGGGCTTGCGCTCACCGCTCAGCAGGTTGATCAGCGCTGTCGGCTGCAGGCGAAAGGCGAAACCGTTGTCACGGTCCTCGCTGGCGCCGTTGTAGAGCACTCCATCGACGCTTTGCAGACGCTCGACCGGCTCGCGCAGAGGACCGGCGGGCAGGCAGCGGCCATTGCCCAGGCCGCGGGCGGCATCAATCAGCACCAGTTCCAGGTCGCGGGCCAGGCGGTAATGCTGCAGACCGTCGTCGGAGAGGATCAGGTCGAGTTTTTCCGTCGCCAGCAAGGCCCTGACCGCACGACCGCGATCCGGGTCGATCATCATCGCTACCCCGCTGCGCCGGACGATCAGCAGCGGTTCGTCGCCGGCGAGCGCCGCCGCCTGGTCGGCCTGTACCCGCCAGGGCAACTGCGGCGGCTTGGCGCCATAACCGCGACTGACCACGCCGACCCGTAGGCCGCGGCGTCGGCAATGCTCGATCAGCCAGAGAATCAGGGGGGTCTTGCCGGTGCCGCCGACGGTGATATTGCCCACCACGATCAACGGCACCGACGGCTGGTAGATCGATCCTTCGCCCGCGACGAAACGCGCGCGCTTGCCATCGACCACCCGGCGATACAGCCACTCCAGCGGACGCAGCAGGATCAACGCCGGATGACCGTCGTACCAGGCGGCAAGCAGACGCTTGGAAAAACTCATCAGGGTGCCGGCGCCGCTTCGACAGTGGTCATGCGCAGATGGCTGAAGCCCAGCTTGCCGGCCGCATCCATCGCCGTGATCACCGCCTGGTGAAAGGTCTTGCCATCGGCGCTGATCGACAGCGGCAGGCTGGTATCGCCGCCGGACTCTTTCTGCAGCGCGTCCATCAGGCTGGCCAGGTCATTGGCCGGCAGGCGCTGGTTGTTCACCGTGTAGACGCCATCGGCGCTGATGGCGATATCCAGCTCCTTGGGAATATGGTCTTCGGCCGGCGAGCCGCTGACCGCCTGCGGCAGGTCGACCCGCAGCTCGGTCTGGCGGGTAAAGGTGGTGGTGGTGACGAAAAACAGCAGCAGGACGAACACCACGTCGATCAACGACGTCACGTTGATATCCACGGGCTCCAGGGGTTTGCGGCGGAACTTCACGCTTTGCCCTCTGGCATGTCGACGTCGCGATCGCCCTGCACCACCTCGACCAGCTTGATCGCTTCCTGCTCCATGCCCATCACCAGCTCATCGACCCGGCGCAACAGGAAGCGATGGAAGAACACCGCCGGAATCCCGACCATCAGGCCCGAAGCCGTGGTGACCAGCGCCTTGGAAATCCCCCCGGCGAGCACGGCGGCATTAGTGGTCATGCCCGTGCCCATGAACGAGCTGAAGATATCGATCATGCCCAGCACCGTACCCAGCAGCCCGAGCAGGGGCGCCATGGCGGCAATGGTGCCGAGGGCGCTGAGGTAGCGCTCCAGTTCGTGGATGACCCGGGCGGCAGCTTCCTGAATGCACTCTTTCATGATCTCGCGACCATGCTTGGAGTTCGCCAGGCCCGCGGCGAGGATCTCGCCCAGGGGCGAATCGGCGCGCAGTTGCTTGAGTTTTTCCTTGTCCAGTTGCTTGTCCTTGATCCAGCGCCAGACCTGCCCGAGCAGATGCTCCGGGGTCACGCGGCTGGCCCGCAGCGTCCACAGGCGCTCGGCGACGATGCCCGTTGCGGCGATGGAGCTCAAAATGATCGGCAGCATCATCCAGCCGCCGGACTTGACCAATTCCCACACAGTGACAGTCCCCTCGAAAAAGTGCGCCACTCTAACATAGGGGTTGGGCTGGCCGAAGATCGTGATGTCGCATGCCCGGGTACTTTAATAACCCGGGGTTATTGAAGGGCTGCGGGCTATTGCCGCCAGAAACGCCGCTCGGCCTGCAGGGACCGCGGTTCGTCGAAACGCCCCAGCAGCAGGTGCAGCGCGCCCTGCTCCGCACTGTCGTAGATCGCCATGTCCAGGGCTTTGTAACGTGCCATGACTTGCGGGTGGGGATGACCGAAAGCGTTGCCCCGTCCACGGGAAATCAGCACGCCACGCGGGGCCAGGCGTTGCAGGAAAACCAGTGACGACGAACTGCGGCTGCCGTGATGGGGTGACTGCAGCCAGTCGCTGGCAACCGCCAGCGGACTGTCGAGAAAGGCCCGCTCGGCCTCGACATCGATATCGCCGGTCAGCAGCAGACGCTCGCCATTGGCCTCGATCTGCAAGACGCAGGAGGATTGATTGCTGTCCCGGGCCTGGGGCCAGCGCCACAGGGTAAAGCGCACGCCATCCCACTCCCAGCGCTGGCCGCTGACACAGGGACGGGCCTGCAACGCCGGGGACAAACCCTCGACATCGCCGCCGAGCACCTCGCTCACCGGCAAGCCGCGCCGCACGGCCAGGGCCCCGCCGGCGTGATCGGCATCGGCATGGCTGAGCAGCAGCCTGTCGAGTCGGCGCACACCCAGCTTGCGCAACGACGGCAGCACCACCCGTTCGCCCTGGTCGAACTCACCGACCCGCGGCCCGGCGTCGTACAACAGGCTGTGCTGGCGGGTGCGGACGAGGATCGCCAGGCCCTGGCCGACATCCAGCTGCCAGACCTCGGCTTCGCCCTGGGCCACCTGCGCCGAGGGCGCAAACAGCGCCAGCGCCGCCAGCGGCCAGCCCAAGGGTCGCAGGGGCATGCCGGCAGGCAGCAACAGCAGCAGGATACCCAGGCCACTCAGTGCCCAGGCCCATAAAGGAACGACCGCCGGGACCCAGGCCGGCACTTGCGCCGCCAGCCATCCGAGCCATTGAAACAACCCGCCCAGCAGGCCGCCGGCCAACCACAGCAGCCCCTCCCCCAGCCAGGGCAACGGCAACAGGAAGGTTCCCAGCAAGGCCAAGGGCAATACCAGCAGGCTGATCCAGGGTACGGCGATCCAGTTGGCCAGCGGCGCACTGAGACTGACGGGCAGGCCCAGCAACAGCAGCGCCGGAAACAATCCGAGGGCAATCACCCATTGCGCACGGGTCCAGCTCTGCCAGAGGCTCCAGGCACCCAGTCGCCCACTGAACGTGAAGATCAGCACCGCCACCGCGGCAAAGGACAACCAGAATCCCGCCTGCAGGCTCACCAACGGGTCGAACAGCAACACCAGGTTCACGGCCGCCAACAGCGCCACGACCGCCCCCAGGTGGCGATAACGCCAACGCCACAGCAGCACCATGGCGAGCATCACGCAGGCCCGGCGCACCGGTACGCCGAAACCGGCCAGCAGCGCGTACCCCAGCGCCGCCGCAAAGGCCAGGCCACACGCCCAGGGCAGCCAGGGCCAGCGGCCCGGCCACAGGCCATAACGCGCCAACCCGGCGATCAGAGCGTAGACCAGCCCCGCGAACAGCCCGATATGCTGGCCGGATATCACCAGCAGATGCAGGGTGCCGGTGTCCTGCAGCACCCGCCAGGTCTGCGCCGACAGCCCCGAGCCGTCACCGAGCACCAGCGCCACCAAGGTAGCCGATTGCCCTTGGGCATCGACTTGCAGCAAGCGTCGCCGGATCGTATCGCGCCAACCGCCGCTGGCCGACGCCAGCAACTGCCCGTCCTTGATCGAGCCGACGCCGCCGATACCCCGGGCGAGCAGCCAGGCCTGGTAATCGAAACCGGCGGGATTGAGCAAACCCTGCCCGCGCCTGAGCTGGACCGCCAGGCGCCAGCGCTCGCCGCTGCGCAGATCCGGCCCGCCGAACCAGGACAGCCGCAAGCGCACCGGCAACCGCGCCCGGCGCGAAGTCGCGCCCTCCAGTTCGAAACGCACCCCCTGCTCGTCACGTTGCGGCAAACCGACCACCCGGCCTTCAACCCACAGCGTCTGGCCGTCCAGCACCGGCGCCAGCCGATCGTCCAGCGCCCGTTGCGCCTGAAAACAGGCCCAACTGAAGCCGAACAGAAACAACGCCAGCGGATAGGTGCGAAACGGCAACAGCATCAAGCCGATCACCGACAGCAGCACCAACAGCCCGCCGGACGGCAGTTGTGGCAGGAAACGCAAGGCCAGAAGCCCCGCCGCCAGCGCCAACATCCCTGTGCGCATAAAGTCATCCTTGAACCCGTTCAGCTCTCTGGATAGCCGGGTTACGCGGACGGTGCTTTATTTATTGTCACAAAGTCTGAATCGGCTGCCCTTAGAATCCGGGCATACTGCCCGCCCGAATCACCCGAGAAGCCTTATGCCGCGTCACTTATTCAAACGCTACATGCCGGACCCGACCCGCATCAGGGAACACAAACACTTACGCTTTTTCGGTCCCCTGCTCCACGATCCGAACCTCTGGCACCTCAATCGCCACTCGGTGGCGCGGGCCATGGCAGTGGGCTTGTTCGCGGCCTTGATGCCGATGCCCCTGCAGATGCTGCTGGCGGCTTTCCTGGCGATTCTGGTGCGCGGCAATATGCCGATTGCCGTCAGCCTGGTGTGGCTGACCAATCCGCTGACGATTCCGCCGATTTTCTATTGTGCCTACCAGCTTGGGGCCTGGCTGCTGCACGTACCGCCCCGCAGCCTGCCGGACGAGCTGACCTGGGCGTGGATCAGCGCGCAGCTGTCGACGCTCTGGCAACCGTTGCTGCTGGGTTCGCTGGTGCTGGGAGTGGCGCTGGGCGCCCTGGGTTATTACCTGACCATGAGCTACTGGCGCTGGTGGGTGGCCAGGCAATGGAAACGGCGCCAGGCACGGCGCCGTCATCCATGAAACACCTTACTGGCGCATGCCGCGGCCGCTGACCAGCAGGCGCGCGCAGCCGACGTACAGCACCGCCGTCGCCACGATCATGAAGGTGATGGCCACGCTGATGCGGATGTCCGAGACCCCGAGAATACCGTAGCGGAAGGCATTGACCATGTGCAGCACCGGGTTGGCCAGCGAAACGCTCTGCCAGAACGGCGGCAGCAGGGTAATCGAGTAGAACACGCCACCGAGGTAGGTCAGCGGGGTCAGCACAAAGGTCGGGATAATCGAGATATCGTCGAAGTTACGTGCAAATACCGCATTGATGAACCCCAGCAGCGAGAAGATCGTCGCCGTCAGGATCACCACCAGCAGGGTCACGCCCAGGTGATGGACCTGCAACTGGGTGAAGAACAGCGAGAGCAGGGTCACGATGATCCCCACCATCAGGCCGCGCAGCACACCGCCGAGGGTGTAGCCGACCAGGATGGTATGGGGCGAGACCGGCGAAACCATCAACTCTTCGATCGAGCGCTGGAACTTGCTGCCGAAGAAGCTCGACACCACGTTGCCGTAGGAGTTGGTGATCACCGACATCATGATCAGGCCCGGCACGATGTACTCCATGTAGGTGAAGCCACCCATGGCGCCGATCTGCCGGCCGATCAGGTTACCGAAGATCACGAAGTACAGGACCATGGTGATGGCCGGCGGTAGCAGGGTCTGTGGCCAGATCCGGGTAAAACGCCGGACTTCGCGGTAGACGATGGTGTTGAGGGCGACCAGGTTGGGTTGCAGTTCCGAACTCATACCGCCACCTTCGACAGGTTTTTTTCCACCAGGGACACGAACAGCTCCTCCAGGCGATTGGTTTTGTTGCGCAGGCTCAGGACTTCGATCTGCTGCGTGGCCAATTGGCCGAACAGCGCCGTGATCCCCACCGCCTTGTCGACCTGTACTTCAAGCGTGCGGCTGTCCAGCAGCTTGCTCGGATAGCCGATCAACTGCGGCGCGTGGTGCAGGTCGCTCTTCAGGTCCAGGAGGAAGGTCTCCACATGCAGTTGGCTGAGCAACTGACGCATGCTGGTGTTTTCGACGATGGTGCCGTGATCGATGATGCCGATATTGCGGCACAGCTGCTCAGCCTCTTCCAGATAGTGGGTGGTGAGGATGATGGTGATGCCTTTCTGGTTCAGCTCGGTGAGGAAGGTCCACATCGAACGACGCAGCTCGATGTCCACCCCCGCGGTCGGTTCGTCGAGGATCAGCAGGCGCGGCTCATGCACCAGCGCCCGGGCGATCATCAGGCGTCGCTTCATGCCGCCGGACAACGACCGCGACGGCACGTCGCGCTTGTCCCACAGGCCCAGCTGGGTCAGGTACTGCTCGGCGCGTTCCTTGGCGATTTTCGCCGGAATGCCGTAGTACCCGGCCTGGGTCACGACGATATCGAAGGTCTTCTCGAACTGGTTGAAGTTGAACTCCTGCGGCACCACGCCGATGGAGCGTTTGAGCAAGGCCGGCTGGCGATCCAGATCGTGACCGAAGACCTTCACGCTGCCGCTGGTCTTGTTCACCAGGGTCGAGAGAATGCCGATGGTGGTGGATTTGCCGGCGCCGTTAGGGCCGAGCAAGGCGAAGAAATCACCTTCGGCGACATCCAGATCGATACCACTCAGGGCCTGGAAACCGTTGCCGTAGGTTTTGGTTAGCTGCCGGATGGACAGAGCGGAACTCATATCGGATTCATGCACCAAGAAGGGAAGAAAGAGCTAAATAAGGGCACGCCGGTTTGAATGCAACGGCGGCGAGCCAGCGTCATGTTGCTTGGCCCCGCCGCACAAGTACAGCAACCGGCGTTAATAGTGGCTATTAAGTCAACGCGGTCATGACCGCTCGCTGGTAGGCCGGACGCTGTTTCAGGCGCTCGTACCAGGCACTCAAATGGGGCATCGCCGGACGTTCGATGGGCATTTCGAACCAGGCATAAATGAAGCAGCCCAGGGGGATGTCGCCCATGCCGATCTCATCGCCCGACAGGTAGGGCGCCTCGGCCAGCGCCGCATCGACCATCAGCAGCAAGTCGGCGCAGGCTTTCAGGGAGGCATTGATCACGACCCAATCCTGTTGCTCGGCCGGCGTGCGCAATACGCCCCAGAAAACATCGCGAAACGGTGTGGCGAAGGACGATGTGGTCCAGTCCATCCACTTGTCCGCCCTGGCTCGCGCCTGTGGATCCGCGGGATACCAGTGGGACCCGGGTGCATGCTTGGCGGTCAGGTAACGCACGATGGCATTCGATTCCCAGAGTACGAAATCGCCGTCCTCGATCATCGGCACCCGCTTGTTCGGGTTTTTCGCGCGATATTCAGGCGTATCGACTACGCCGAACGCGCCGCCGGCATTCACTGACTCGTAGGGCAAGCCAAGCTCCTCGGCACACCACAAGGCTTTTCTGACGTTCGACGAATTCTTCCTACCCCAGATCTTCAGCATGACAGCCTCTCTATGGATAAATGCCGACGCAGTCTACGCCCGAACGGCCGAGGCTAAAATCCTTGCAGACCTACAGATTTGGATACACAGCCCGCGCGCCCGGTTTACCCGATAGCGACTAAGCTTTAGCTCGGTCTTCACGGAGGATTGAATATGCTGTGGTTGTGGATACTGGTACTGGTGATCGGCAGCGCCTGGCTGGCCCATCGCCGAATCGCCCCGCTCCCCGTACTCGGCATGGTGGCCATCTACCTTGTCGCAATGGGCAGGCTCGGCCATGCGCACGGCGCACTGATGCTGGCGCTGTGGCTGTTGCTGGCGATCGCCGCCGCCGCGCTGTTGCTGCCCGACCTGCGCCGCAGGCTGTTCAGCGCCCCGCTGCTCACCTGGTTCCGCAAGGTCCTGCCGCCGATGTCCGAGACCGAGCGCGAGGCCATCGATGCCGGTACCGTCTGGTGGGACGGCGAGCTGTTCAGCGGCCGTCCGGACTGGAACAAGCTGCTGGCCTATCCCAAGGCCCAGCTGACCGAGGAAGAACAGGCCTTCATCGACGGTCCGACCGAGGAACTCTGCGCCATGGTCAGCGACTGGCGGATCGGCCAGGACATGGACCTGCCGGCCGAAGCCTGGGCGCATATCAAGCAGCACGGTTTCTTTGCCCTGATCATTCCCAAGGCGTTCGGCGGCAAGGGTTTTTCCGCCTATGCCCACTCCCAGGTGGCGATGAAACTGGCGACCCGCAGCGGCGACCTCGCCTCCACCGTGATGGTGCCCAACTCCCTGGGCCCTGCGGAACTGCTGCTGCATTACGGTACCGAGGAGCAACGCAATCATTACCTGCCGCGCCTGGCCCGCGGCGACGATATTCCGTGCTTTGCCCTGACCGGCCCCCTGGCCGGCTCGGACGCCGGCGCCATGCCGGACACCGGGGTCGTCTGCAAGGGCCAATGGCAAGGCGAGGAAGTCCTCGGCCTGCGCCTGAACTGGGAAAAACGCTACATCACCCTGGGCCCGGTGGCGACCCTGCTGGGGCTGGCCTTCAAGGCCCATGACCCGGACCATCTGCTGGGCGAGGAAGAAGACCTGGGCATCAGCCTCGCGCTGATTCCCACCGACACCCCGGGGGTCGAGATCGGCCGGCGTCACCTGCCCCTGGGCGCGGCCTTCATGAACGGCCCGAACTCGGGCAAGGACGTGTTCATCCCGCTGTCGTTCCTGATCGGCGGCCAGGACATGCTCGGTAAGGGCTGGATGATGCTGATGAACTGCCTGTCGGTGGGCCGCTCGATCTCGCTGCCGGCGGTGGGCACGGGGGCGGCCAAGTTCACCAGCCTGGTGACCGGCCAGTACAGCCAGGTCCGCGAACAGTTCAACGTACCGCTGGCCGCCTTCGAGGGTATCCAGCAAGCCCTGGCCCGTATCGGCGGCAACGCCTGGCTGATGGACAGCGCGCGGATGCTCACGGCCAATGCCGTGGACCTGGGCGAGAAACCCTCGGTGCTCTCGGCGATTCTCAAATACCACCTGACCGAGCGCGGTCGCGAGTGCATCGGCCACGCCATGGACGTGCACGGCGGCAAGGGCATCATCATGGGCCCGAACAACTACCTGGGACGCAACTGGCAGGGCGCGCCGATCTTCATTACGGTGGAGGGCGCGAACATCCTGTCGCGCAACCTGATGATCTTCGGCCAGGGCGCGATTCGCTGCCACCCCTTCGTCCTCAAGGAAATGGCCCTGGCCGCACGCGAGGATCATGACCAGGCGCTGCTGGAATTCGACCAGCTGTTGCTCGATCACATCGGTTTTGCCATCGGCAATGCCGCCAGCAGCCTGGTCCTGAACCTCGGGCTCGGGCACTTCGAGGCGGCGCCGGGCAACCACCTGAGCCAGGGCTATTTCCGCGCGCTGAACCGTCAGGCGGCGGCTTTCGCCCTGCTGGCGGACCTCTGCATGATGCTGCTGGGCGGCGAGCTGAAGCGCCGCGAACGGCTGTCGGCACGCCTGGGGGATGTGCTCAGCCACCTGTACCTGGCGTCGGCGGCGCTCAAGCGCTACCACGACCTGGATTCCCCGGAGTATCTGCAACCGCTGTTCACCTGGGCCATGGAGGAGAGCCTCGGGCACTCGGAACGGGCCCTGGACGAGCTGCTGAAGAACTTCCCGAACCGCGTGCTCGGTGGCCTGCTGCGGGTGCTGGTGTTTCCGTTCGGTCGCCGGCATACCGGCCCTGGCGACGCACTGGATGCCGAAGTCGCCGCCGTGCTGGGTCGGGCCAAGGGCGATCCGGCGCTGGAAGCCGTGCTCGAAGGTTGCTACCGCCCGCAATCGGCGAGCGATCCGGTCGGTGCCCTGCAACAGGCCTGCGACCTGCTGGGTGCCAGCCACGAGCTGCAGAAAAAGTTGCACATCGCGCTGAAGAGCGGCCAGGTCAAGCCACGTGCCGAGGAGTCGGCGATCGACGCAGCCCTGGAGGCCGGCGTACTGCAACCGGCCGAAGCCGAAACCCTGCGCCAGGCGGAAGCGGCGCGGCGCAAGGTCATCGACGTGGATGATTTCGGCAAGGAAGCACTGCGTCTCGGCAAGGGCAAGGTTCGCTAGGGACCAGACGCCTGACACGACAACGGGCGCCGGGAGTCTTATACTCTCGCGCCCGTTTTACCCTTGAGGACCTCTGTCATGTCCAACATCGTTGCCGATCACCTGGTCCTGCTCGACCACCTGCGCGGTATTCTGGTCGCCGTCGGCGAAGCCGAGCAGGTACCCGAAGAAAGCCACGCGCTGTTCCTGGAGCGTTTCGATGAACTGCGCGCGCAACTGCCGGTCGATCCGATCGAAAGCCAGTACCTGGGACAAGACCTGCTGTGCCAGGTAATCCAGCGTTATCCGCAAATTGCCCACCTGGTGCCACGCGACCTGCTGTGGTTCTTTGGCGGCGACTGCCTGCATTACATGCCGGATGAGGAACTGGACCTGTACCAGGCGCTGGAAGAACGCCGCTATGAAGCCGAACAGAACGACGAGCCGTTCGACTGGAACCAGGAAAAGCAGTTGCTGGCGCTCTCGGCCCAGGACAGCAAGCACTGATCCAAGCCGCTCCATCAGGCTAGGTGCCTACAGCGCCTTGCGCAACGTCGGCTCCCGGGCCAGACGCTCCACCAGGTAGTCGATGAACACCCGCAGCTTCGGCGACAGGTAGGGCGTCGGCGTATACAGCAGCCAAAGGCCGCCATGATAGGAAGCCAGGAACGTCCAGGTCGGCAACACCTGGACGATCAAACCCTGCTCCAGGGCCTGCCGCGCCGTGAAATACGGCAGGCTGCCAATGCCGATATGCTGTAGCACCGCATCCAGCCGCACCCCCGTGTGATTGGCCGCATAGCGCCCGCGCACCCCGACGGTCACCGACTTGCCGCCCTGCCTGAACTTCCAGCGCGCGTCGTTGGGCGTGTCCCCCACATAGATGCAACTGTGCTCCAGCAGGTCATGGGGATGCTGCGGCGTGCCGTGCTCGGCCAGGTACTGCGGCGTCGCGCAAAGCAGATGCTCGATGGGCATCAACTGGCGCCCCACCAGCCCGACCGGCGGATGGTCGGTAATGCGCAGGATCAGGTCGACATTGTCCTCGATCAGGTCCACGGGTCGGTCTTCGAGAATCATCTGCACATCCACCTGCGGATAACGCCGGAGAAATTCCGGCATATGCGGATGCACCACAAAACGCCCCACCGCCTTCGGCACGCTCACCCGCACCAACCCCTGGGCCTCATGGGTGTACTGACCGCTGATCTCCATCACCGAACGGGCCGCGTTGACCATCTCCCGGCAACGCTTGAAGGTCTCCTCGCCGCTGTCGCTCAGGCGCAATTTACGCGTGGTGCGCTGCAGCAACCGGGTCGCCAGGGCCTTTTCCAAGCGGGAAATCGACCGGCTCACCGCCGAAGGCGATGAACCGAGCTGGCGCGCGGCTTCCGAGAAGCTGCCGGTCTCGACCACCTTGACGAAAATCGCCATTTCGCTCAGCAAGGCCAGGGGAGGATTTATGCTCATGACGCACAGGTCCATTGAGATTTGATCGGATTATCACACGCCTAAGGCCTTTTTATACTGGCAACCGACAGCCTGATGGAGATCCGAACCATGACCCAGCGCCTTTTTTTCAACAGCGACGAACTGACCTGCGAGGTCGAAGTGCTTGCCTGCACAGCCCATGAAGAGGGCTTCGTCGTGACCCTCAACGCTACTCCCTTTCACCCCCAGGGTGGCGGCCAACCCTTCGACACCGGCTGGATCGGCGAGAGCCGAGTGCTGCGTGTTCTGCAAACCGCCGAAGGTATCGCGCACCATGTCGATCGCGCGCTACCCAAGGGATCAGCCTGGGCCCGGGTCGATGCCGAGCGTCGCTCGCTGCATGCGCGCTTGCACTCTGCCGGCCATCTGATCGGCCACTACGGCGAGAGCCAGGGCTGGAAACCGGTCAAGGCCCATCACTGGCCAGGGGAAAGCCGTGTCTCGTTCAGCCGTGGTGAGCAGCCCAAAGCCATGGAGGCAAGCACCATCCGGCAGGCCCTGGAAGAGTGGATCAAGGCGGATAAGCCGCGCCACCTGCACGTGACGGGCGAGCAACGGGAGGTGAGTTTCGGTGAACTGGCAGCCTACTCCTGCGGCGGCACCCATGTCCGTTCGCTGAGTGAAATCGGCCAGGTCGAAATCCTGTCCATCACCGAAAAGAAAGGCACCCTCGCCGTCAGCTACCGCGTGAACTGATCCCCTCCAGCGCAAACACCCAGGAACACCTATGTACACCCACTACCTGAACGAATTCCTCGCCCTGGCGGCAATTCACTTTCTCGCCGTGATAGCCCCCGGCCCGGATTTCGCCGTGACCATCCGCCAGAGCGTACGCTTCGGCCGGCTGATCGGCGTGATCACCGCCCTCGGCATCGGCGCCGGGATCTCGGTGCACGTGCTCTATACCCTGCTCGGCGTCGGCGCGCTGATGCACAGCGCGCCCTGGCTGCTGAACGTCGCCAAGGTGATCGGCGGCGGCTACATCCTCTACCTGGGCATCAACCTGCTGCGCAGCAAGGCCCAGGCAGCACGCGCTGATTTCGGCCAAGCCGCCGACGAACTCCCGCAGCAGAGCCTGACCAAGGCCTTTATGGTCGGCTTCCTGACCAACGCCACCAACCCCAAGGCCACCCTGTTCTTCCTGGCGATCTTCACCACGGTGGTCAACGCCTCGACCCCACTGAAGATCCAGGCGCTCTATGGCCTGTGGATGTGCAGCGTGAATGCACTGTGGTTCATCCTGGTCAGCCTGCTGTTTTCCAGTGAGCGGGTCCGCCAGGCGTTTCTGCAGGCGGGCCACTGGTTCGAACGCACCATGGGCGTGGTGCTGATCCTGTTTGCCGGGCGATTGATGCTTTCTTTATAAGAGGCGCAACAAATCGCGCACAAACAAAAACGCCGCTCATCACTGAGCGGCGTTTTCGTTAAATATGGAGCGGGAAACGAGACTCGAACTCGCGACCCCGACCTTGGCAAGGTCGTGCTCTACCAACTGAGCTATTCCCGCAAATGGCGTCCCCTAGGGGACTCGAACCCCTGTTACCGCCGTGAAAGGGCGGTGTCCTAGGCCACTAGACGAAGGGGACACGCTAACTGAAACACATGGTGTGTATTCCAGTGCCCAAACCCGCATCCGAAGATGTCGGTTCTGGTTTCACTCAGCCCCGCCCGAAAGCAGTGCTGTTTAAAATTGGAGCGGGAAACGAGACTCGAACTCGCGACCCCGACCTTGGCAAGGTCGTGCTCTACCAACTGAGCTATTCCCGCATTGGCGTCCCCTAGGGGACTCGAACCCCTGTTACCGCCGTGAAAGGGCGGTGTCCTAGGCCACTAGACGAAGGGGACACACTACAACATTCACTCCCTGCCGCGCTTCGCTGTGTGCTTTACGCTGCAAGTGGCGCGCATTCTATGGATGGATCGAAGGGTCGTCAACCCCCAAGGATAAATTTATTTAAATCAATGACTTCGCCCCCCTTTCCGGGCCTTTCGGAGGTGTTCTCGCGTCTGCCCCTTGGCGCCTATATTCTGGCGCTCGACAAGAGGCTATAGTTCACCTCGGGAACATAGTGGCGATGTGCTCTATCCCTGACGCCCTGCAACGCGTCGCTCAACGCTATCGGCGGGAACGCCAAGCCACTACACTCGTTAGCATTACACCTTGAAGAGGTCTTAACGGTGACACCACTCATGATCGCCCTGCTGGTCGCAGCCGGGATCTTTCTTCTGATCGCCATCGGCTTCCTCAATCATATGGCGGAGAACAGGAAGCTGGAGAAGGCCCGACTCAAGGTCGAACTCAATGACCGCCTGCGCCGCTGCGGTGAAATCACCGAGACCTTCCCCGGTCAGTTCATGACTCCGGCGCTCAAGCTGCTGCTGGCACGCCTGGAACTCAACGTGACCCAGCGGCTGTCGAACATGGAAAAGTCCAACCCCAAGCTCAAGACCCGAGTCGCCGAGCTGACGGGCCTGGTCGCCCAGGGGGAGTCGATCCCGGTCAACAACCCGCCCGGCCCGATCCAGACCGAAGCCAAGGCCAAGGATGTGCGCTTCCTGCTGGAAGCCCTGCACAACCAGATCACCCGTGCAGCCCAGGACGGTTTCCTTCCCGCCGGCGAGGCCAAGCACTGGATCCGTGAAGTGCGGCATATCCTGGTGTTGCTGCATGTCGAATTCTTCAACAACCTCGGCCAGCATGCCCTGCAACAGGAACAACCGGGGCAGGCGCGCCTGGCCTTCGAACGTGGGGTGCAATACCTGCGCAAGCAACCGGAGCCGGCGATGTACAGCGAACAGCTGATCTTCATGGAGAAGCTGCTGGCCCGCGCCAACTCCATGGTGCTCACCAACATCGAGCCGACCGAGGAAGATGTCAACGAACTGACCCAGGGCCTGAAGGAAGTCGAGGCCGACTGGAAGAAGAAAGCCGTCTACGATTGAGCGAATCGCAGACATAAAAAAACGGACAAGCCAGGCTTGTCCGTTTTTTTATGCGCTTACCGGGAAATCAGGCGACCGGATTGATCGGCTTTTCCGGGTACCAGACGTCGATCAGCGGGCTGACTTCAACGGAGGTCAGTTCGTTGCGTGCCTTGAGCCAGGTTTCAACGCTGGCGCGTTGCTCAGCGCTGACCGAGCCACGCTTCTGCAGGCAGACCAGACCGTAGTCGTCGCCGCCGACATAGCCCAGGCCGTTGGCTTCCATCGCTTCTTTCAGGAATGCGTCGAGGAAAGCGTCGATAGCCTCTTCACTCAGGTCTTCTTTGAAATCCAGGTTCAGCTCGAAACCCAACTCCTGAAATTCATCGACGCACAGTTTTTTGCGCAGACGCTGGGAACGGTTGGTCGCCATGAAACAATCCTCAAAAGTAATAACGGGCGGCACTTTATCAGTTTAAGGCTGCAATTGCCCGGCTCTGTGGCGACACCTCGTCGATCCGCGGAAAAAAATCGGCGATACCGGCTCGGCCCAAGGCCCAAGTCCTCCGGCCTTGGGGCATAATGCCGACACTTTCACGACCATTGAGGGATTTTTGTCCACATGCCCCTCGTATTTTCCCCTCGACGGTAGGGTTTACTTCCCATGATCAAATCTTTGCGTCCGCTGCTGCTCGCCAGCCTCTTTCTTCCCCTGGCCCTCCCCGCCCATGCAGCGCCCGTCAACAACAGCCTCTCGCCCAAAGTCCAGCAGGCCCTCAGGGCCAGCAAGCTGCAAAACGATGCCCTGTCCGTGGTGATGCTGCCGCTCGACGGCCCCGGCACGCCCACCATCGTCAATGGCGATGCGTCGGTGAACCCGGCCTCGACCATGAAACTGATCACTACCTACGCCGCCCTGGAAATGCTCGGCCCCAACCACCAGTGGAAGACCGAGTTCTACACCGACGGCACCCTGAGCAACGGTGTCCTGCAAGGCAACCTCTACCTCAAGGGCGGCGGCGACCCGAAGCTGAACATGGAGAAGCTCTGGCTGCTGATGCGTGACCTGCGGGCCAACGGCGTGACCCAGGTGACCGGCGACCTGGTCCTGGACCGCAGCTTCTTCGTCCAGCCGCAGTTGCCGGAGTTCAACGACGACGGCAACGACGAGAACAAGCCGTTCCTGGTCAAGCCCGATGCGCTGATGGTCAACCTCAAGGCCCTGCGCTTCGTCGCACGCAACGACTCGGGCAAGGTGCTGGTCTCGGTGGAGCCGCCGATTGCCAGTATCCGTATCGACAACCAGGTCAAGGTGGTCAATGCCAAGCAGTGCGCCGGCGACGTGCGCTACAACCCGGTGGCCCAGGACGATGGCTCGACCGTGGTCACCGTCAGCGGCCAACTGGCCGAAGGCTGCAGTTCCCAGACCTACCTGTCGCTGCTCGACCACCCGACCTACGCCGCCGGTGCCGTGCGCGCCATCTGGCAAGAGCTGGGCGGCAGTATCCATGGCAAGGATCGTTCCGACGTGGTACCCAAGAGCGCCCGACTGCTGGCCCGGGCCTTCTCGCCGGACCTGACGGAAATCATCCGCGACATCAACAAATACAGTAACAACACCATGGCCCAGCAGCTGTTCCTGAGCCTGGGCGCGCAGTATCGCAACGATGCCGACGGCGATGACGCCAAGGCGGCGCAACGGGTGGTCCGCCAATGGTTGGCGAAAAAAGGCATCATCGCGCCGCACCTGGTGATGGAAAACGGCTCCGGCCTGTCCCGCGACGAGCGGGTCAGCGCACGGGAAATGGCGAGCATGCTGCAATCGGCCTGGAAGAGCCCCTATGCCGCGGAGTTCATCAGTTCGCTGCCGATTGTCGGCACCGACGGGACCATGCGCAAACGCCTGAAGCAGACGGCCATGCGCGGTGAAGCGCATATCAAGACCGGAACCCTGAACACCGTGCGCGCCATCGCCGGCTTCAGCCGCGACGACAACGGCACGACCTGGGCGGTGGTGGCGATCCTCAACGACCCCAAGCCATGGGGCGCCTCGTCGGTGCTGGATCAGGTCTTGCTGGACTTGTATCGCCAACCCAGTGTGGCCGGCTCGGACGAATGACCAGGGCCCTGGAAATCAGGGCCCCGGATCCTTGCTGATCAGCGGGCGCTGATTTTCCAGGCGCGGTGGATCTTGCTGTTGCGGGCAAAATCCGGGTCCAGGGTCTGGGCGCTGATTTCCTCCACCGCATAGCGTGTCGCCAGGTGCTCATCGAGCTGGAACTTGCGGAAGTTGTTGGAGAAATACAGCACGCCGCCAGGTGCCAGGCGGGCCACGGCCAGGTCCAGCAACTGCACGTGGTCACGCTGGACGTCGAACACCCCCTCCATGCGCTTGGAGTTGGAGAAGGTCGGCGGATCGATGAAGATCAGGTCGAACTCGTCGCGACAGGTCTCCAGCCAGGCCATCACATCGCCCTGCTCCAGGCGGTTCTTGTCGGAAAAACCATTGAGCGACAGGTTGCGCCGCGCCCAATCCAGGTAGGTCTTCGACAGATCGACGCTGGTGGTGGTGCGCGCACCGCCCTTGGCCGCATGCACGCTGGCGGTCGCGGTGTAGCAGAACAGGTTGAGGAAGCGCTTGCCGGCCGCCTCTTTCTGGATCCGCAGACGCATAGGCCGGTGGTCGAGAAACAGACCGGTATCGAGGTAATCGGTCAGGTTGACCAACAACTTCACGCCGCCTTCGCTGACCTCGGTGAACTGCCCCTGGGCGCTCTGGCGCTCGTATTGCTTGGTACCGCTCTGGCGCTCGCGGCGCTTGATGATCACGCGGCTCTTGTCGACGTTCAATGCCTGGGGAATCGCCGCCAGGGCATCGAACAACCGGGCCTGGGCCTTTTCCGGATCGACCGACTTGGGCGCGGCGTACTCCTGCACGTGCACCCAGTCGTGGTAGAGGTCGATGGCCAGCGAGTACTCCGGCATGTCGGCGTCATACACCCGATAGCAGTCGACCCCTTCGCGCCGGGCCCACTTGCCCAACTGTTTGAGGTTTTTCTGCAGACGGTTGGCGAACATCTGCCCGCCTTCGCTCAGGCGTGCCTGCTCGACCACCGGTGCGGGAATCGGCGCCGGCTTGATCGGATTACCGTTCTTGTTGAATTTCGGCGCCTCGGCCACCGCCTGCGCCTGGGCCTCGGCCTGTTCGCGCTCGAGCTGGCGCTGTTCCGGTGTCCGCCGCTCGCCGGTGACGAACTGATCCGGCAGCACCTTGATCAACAGCAGCTTGCACGGCAAGGCACCGTTCCAGAACGAGTACTGTTTGTGGCTGCGAATGCCCATGCGCTTGCCCAGGTCCGGGGCACCGGTGAACACCGCCGCCTCCCAGTTCAGGCAGGACTGGCGCAGGCGCTCGCCGAGGTTCTGGTAGAGGTAGAGCAGGCTGGCTTCATCACCCAGGCGTTCGCCGTAGGGTGGGTTGCAGATCACCAGGCCTTTCTGGTTCTGGTCCGGGCGCGGCTCGAAGGTGGCCACTTCGCCCTGGTAGACCTTGATCCATTCGCTCAAGCCCGCCCGCTCGATGTTGTTGCGCGCGGGCTGGATCAGCCGCGGGTCGGCTTCATAGCCGCGAATCCACAGCGGCGGCCGCGCCAGGCCGGCTTCGGCACGGGCACTGGCTTCCTGATGGAGCTTCTTCCACAGCGCCGGTACATGACCGAGCCAGGCGTCAAACCCCCAGTGCACACGGTTGAGGTTGGGCGCCATGTCGGCGGCGATCATCCCCGCCTCCACCAGGAAGGTCCCGACACCGCACATCGGGTCGGCCAGGGCCCCGCCCTCGGCGGCAATACGTGGCCAGCCGGCGCGGATCAGGATCGCCGCCGCGAGGTTTTCCTTCAGCGGCGCGGCGCCCTGCTGCAGACGATAGCCGCGCTGGTGCAGGCTGTGGCCGGACAGGTCAAGGGAGAGGATCGCCTCGCCACGGTCCAGACGCAGGTGAATGCGCAGGTCCGGGCTGATCTTGTCGATCGACGGACGCTCGCCGGTCGGGGTGCGCAGTTTGTCGACAATCGCATCCTTGACCTTCAAGGCCCCGAAATGGGTGTTGTCGATGCCCGAACCATGGCCGCTGAACTCCACGGCCAGGGTCCCGTCGGCGACCATGTGATCCTGCCAGTCGACGTCCAGCACGCCCTGGTACAGGTCCTCGGCGTCCTTCATGGGGAAGCGCTTGAGCACCAGCAGCACGCGGTTGGCCAAGCGCGACCAGAGACACAGCCGATAAGCGGTCTCCATATCGGCCGAGCCGCGAATGGCCGAGGTGTGCTCGCGCGCCTCCTCAAGGCCAAGCCCGACGGCTTCCTCAATGAGCAGGCCTTCAAGGCCCTTGGGACAAGTGAGGAAGAGTTCGTAACGATCCGACATGGGAATTCCAAGGCTTCAAGCCATCAGGGAACGGGCAAACGCATCGCCCGCTCGGTTTCGATCAAGCGCTTTTCTCGAAGAGCGCTCGTGTGGCGCACCATTGCGCCTGTCCATCCAGGCAAATCCGCCAACCCGGGGGTTAAAAGAACTTTAGATGCCTGGACAGCTCAATATGTCCGTAACAAAAAGTCACATCGTGACCCTTCGTCGAATAATACCCGACCACAACAGGTCAGTAATCGCAGTAGAGAATGAACCTCATCATTCATCTAAAGGCTGATCATAGCTGGGTTTTCTCCCAGCGACCGAGCAAACCGCCAGCCAATCTTATGGCCTTAACACCATTATCGTTACGTCCTTATGACAAAACGATCATTCACACGCCCCTGTGCATTGGTTAGAACTCACTACAGGTTGACGTCGCAATGGCGTCAACACACCGCTCTGCACCACGAAACCGCCCTGGCGTGTTCGGAGCGGAGCGGAGCTCGCCACGCCGGCAGCGAGCACCATGGCAGATGCATTCTGCCCGGCCTCGACGAGAGGTCGACGGGAGATATAACAGTCAACCAGTGAGGGCAACACCCTATGAGAAGACTTAAGCGTGATCCGTTGGAAAGAGCATTTTTACGCGGATATCAATACGGCGTTCATGGCAAATCCCGCGAGCTTTGCCCCTTTACTCTACCGTCGGTACGCCAAGCCTGGATCAACGGCTGGCGAGAAGGACGCGGCGACAACTGGGACGGTATGACCGGCACTGCGGGGATCCACAGACTCAACGAACTTCACGCTGTCGGCTGATCAGGGCACATTCCGACACTACAATCCGAGCAACACACGACTTACCATGCACGCCCCATCCGGGCGGCGGGCTTCGGCCCAGGGGGCTCCTTGACGGAGCCCCTTTTTATTTCAGCGGCGTAACGCGGCGATGGCATCCACCGACTCGCGAATCAGCGCCGGCCCCTTGTAGATGAACCCCGAATACACCTGCACCAGGCTCGCCCCGGCAGCGATCTTCTCGGCCGCGTGCTGGCCCTCGGTGATACCGCCGGCGGCGATGATCGGCAAACGCCCGGCCAGTTCGGCGGCCAGTACCTTGACGGTATGGGTGCTCTTCTCGCGCACCGGCGCGCCGGACAGGCCGCCGGCCTCGTCGCCATGGGCCAGGCCCTCGACGCCGACACGGCTCAGGGTGGTGTTGGTGGCGATCACCGCATCCATGCCCGACTCCAGCAGCGCCTGGGCCACCAGCACGGTCTCTTCGTCGGTCATGTCCGGGGCGATCTTGATGGCCAGTGGTACGTACTTGCCATGCTGCTGCGCCAACTGCGCCTGACGTGCGCGCAGGGCCTCGAGCAGTTGCTTGAGCGAATCGCCAAATTGCAGGCTGCGCAGGCCCGGGGTGTTCGGCGAACTGACGTTGACCGTCACATAGCTGGCATGGGCATAGACCTTGTCCAGGCAGATCAGGTAGTCATCGACGGCACGCTCCACCGGCGTGTCGAAGTTCTTGCCGATATTGATGCCCAGGATGCCGGTGTAGCGAGCGGCGCGGACCCGGGACACCAGGTTGTCCACGCCCAGGTTGTTGAAGCCCATGCGATTGATGATCGCCTCGGCTTGCGGCAGGCGGAAGATCCGTGGTTTCGGATTGCCCGGCTGCGGCCGTGGCGTCACCGTACCGATTTCGACGAAGCCGAAGCCCAGCTGGGCAAAGCCGTCGATGGCCGCGCCGTTCTTGTCCAGGCCCGCGGCCAGGCCCACCGGGTTGGGAAAGTCCAGCCCCATGACCGTCACCGGGCTCGACGCCGGGGCTTTGCACAACAGGCCGTTGAGCCCCAGGCGGCCGCCCGCGCCGATCAGATCCAGAGACAGGTCGTGGGAGACTTCCGGAGAAAACTTGAACAACAGCTGGCGGGCCAGGTTATACATGGGCGGGCTTGACTCGGATGGCGGCGATAGTGGGCGGCGATTATAGCCGGGCCCCGGAAAAAACCATAGGCGCAGCACCGCCGCGGATCACCGGCAAGGCGGCACGCGTGTCGCATCGCCGCAGCCCTGCAGGCTGGTCACCAGGGCCAGGCGGGCCAGGGCCTGGTGATTGCCGGCCTCCCGTTCAAGGACCCGGGCCACTGCCGCACGCGCCTGCTCGACGCCCGCGCCCCGGTCACACAACCCCAACATCGACAACGCCAGCCAGGTATCGGCCAACTGCAACGCATCCCAGGGCTCGGCACAGGCGGCCATCTGCTCCGCCGGCTCAATCAGGCCGGGCACCAATGGCACGACCGGCGCAGTGAAGCGATAGCCCCTTCCGTAGACAGTGACAATGTAACTCTTGCTCTCCTCCAGCAATTTGCGCAGCACATAGATACAGCGTGTCAGCGACTCCTCGGCAGCGTCCATGCCTGGCCAGACACTGTCGAGCAAATGATCCTTGGTCACCAGCCTTCCAGCTGAGCCCAGCAACAGGCGCAGCACCTGCAACTCCTTGGGCGGCAGATGAATGTCCCGGCCGCGGGTCACCAGGTTTCCATCGCTTTGCAATATCCATTGACCAAAGACGAAGGCATGTCTCGGAGCCTTTCCAGTGGCGCTGTCCATAACCTCGACGCAATCCTCTATAGAGATGTACGACCATTCAAAAATAAACCCGGGAAAAGGGCTTACTCACGAGGAACGCAACGACTATAGGAATTCACACAGAGCCATGTCGGTAGGACATTTCCCGCATAAAAAAGGAATATTCAGCAAGGCTTAAGACTCGATAAAACCTACAGGCCTTAGCGCAATTCGCCCACGCACACTGCGCCTCAAAGCAGGAGATTTCGCCGCTCCCCGCGCGCTCCACGGGCGTTTCCTACACAGCGGCACATATCCGCCACGGTACGCCAGCGAACAGCCTCAGCGACCGACAGCTCGATACCGAACGCCGCATTGAACCGCCCCACCAGCTCGGCAAGATCCGCCTCGTCGATACCCAGGTCTTCCAGCATTCTCGACTCGAAGCGGATCTTTCTGCGCGACACTGAAAAATGCTCGGCCAGCAACACCATCACCTGCTGCTCGATAAAATAGTCACACCCTCCCGGATCCAGGTAACTCATCTTTTCATTTTCCGAATCCCCTGCCCGGCCATCACTGAATGGCACCCGCGCTCAAATCCTCGAGATAGGCCCGCGAGCGCCGGGGCAGCTCGCCGTGAGCCGCCTGCTCGAGCACATATTCAAAACAGTCCCTGGCCTTGGCGTGCGCCCCGAGCGCCAGCTGGCACTCGCCGGTATAGAACATCGGCCGGTAGTCGTCCCGGTCCTGGGCAAACGCCACCGCATAGAGCTCGATGGCCTTGCGATAGCGCCCCGAGACCTGATAGACCGCCGCCAGTCCCATCCAGTAATGGCTGTTGTAAAAGTCGTAAATACACAGGAAACGGAAGAGTTTTTCCGCCTCCTCCAGGCGTCCTTGCTCCTGGAACCGGCAGGCGTGGGCATAGAGTCCCTGCACCTGTTCGTTGCCGCTTTCGCTCATCTCCTTGAGCGCCTCTTTCGGGCCACTCATCGCCACACTCCCGAGGAACACGCCAGTGGCTGACGTCTTGACTGTCACGAGACCATCGAGCCCATGGAGGCCTGGATATCGCAGAGGCGACTGGGCGCCACCCCCAGCAATTCACGCACCTCCTTGGAAAAGTGCGACGAAGAGGCATAACCGAACTCCAGCGCCACATCGGTCAACGAACACTCGCTGCCAATCATGCTCAGCAGGGCCTTGGCCGTCCGCCAGTCGCGCAACTCGGGCTTGGCCGCACAACCCAGGGCCTGATGGCACAAACGTCGAAAGTGCGAGACCGACACGCCATAACGCTTGGCCAGGCCGATCAGTTTCTCGCTGGCGGTGCCTTGCTCCAGGAGAAAACGCACCAGCCAGTAGTCCGGACTTTGCCGCAAGACTTCGGCAAAGCGTTGATAGGCGGGATCACCGCGCAAGGCGCACTCGATATACCAGGACTCCAGCAGGGTCCGGCTTGCCGATATCCCCGAGGCCAGGGACAAGGCCGCCCAGGGCGCGGCGGCGGATCGCGCCCGCTCGAAGCTCATGCCCTGGTCGATAAACACCTGCAGCTTGACCAGGCTGGCCTCCACGGGGCGCTCGGCGAGCAAACCACCGTCAATGACCCGCAGCATGCCCCGCGCCACCAGCAAGCCCTGCCAGCGCGCCGGCAGGCACCAGGACACGTTCGCCTCTTCATGGGCCAGGCACACACCGGCCTCCCCCGCCTGTACCTGCACCACCTGTTCGCCACATAGCCATTCCGGACACCTGGTCGCGGATAGTTCATCGATCTGCACGCTGCGCCCCGTCTCGTTCTTATTGAGCAGTGCGATGATGGCCGGGCCGCGCCAGCCAATCATGATGAAAATCTGATGAACGGACATCCGAAAGCGCAAAAGTGCAGGTCGGTGGCCGCGCCAAGCTCAAATCGCAGGCGAAAAAAAGCCCGGCCTAAGCCGGGCTTTTTCTTACCGCAAGCTAATTACTGAGCTTGGGCTTCTACGGAAGCTTCTACACGACGGTTCATCGCGCGGCCAGCTTCAGTGGCGTTGTCAGCCACTGGACGGGTTTTGCCGTAGCCAACCGAGGTGATGCGGTCAGCACGAACGCCGTCTTTGACCAGAACTTGTTTCACAGCGTCAGCACGCTTCTGGGACAGCTTCTGGTTGTAAGCGTCAGGACCGACGTTGTCAGTGTGACCCGAAACCTGGGTAGTGGTTTTTGGGTACTGCTTCATGAAGTCAGCCAGGCTCTTCACGTCGCCGTAGCTGTTAGGCTTGACCACAGCCTTGTTGAAGTCGAACTTCACGTCCAGCTGGACTTTAACAACTTCTGGAGCTGGAGCGGATTCAGCCACTGGAGCTGGAGCCGGCTCTGGAGCAGGCGCTGGAGCCGGAGCTACCTTGCCACCGCTGCCACCGAAGTTCACGCCCAGGCCGATCAGAGCCTGGTAGTCCCAACGACCGTTGTCCAGCTTGTAGTCGGCTTCACCGCCGGCACGAGCGTACAGGTTGTCGGTGATGTACATCTTCACACCGGCACCGGTGGTCAGGTAGGTCGAACCGTCACGGCCAGTGTGACCGTCAGCAACGACGTTGCTCATGCTGCCGTGGGACACGCCACCTTCAACATACGGACGGAACATGTCGCCGACTTGACCGAAGTGGTACTGGGACTTCAGACCGAAGTGGTCACCGCGGATACGCTGGTTGCCAGTGTCGGCGTCCGAACGGGTGTACTCGTCCTTACGGTAGGTCAGGTTCACCGAAACGTCGTCGGTCAGGAAGTAGCCGATCGAGACGCCAGGTGTGCGACCGTTCTGGTAGGAATCGACGCTGTGGTTCCAGGTTTTGCCCCAGAACGCTTCACCTTCGACCGCGCCTTGACCTTGTGCCAGTGCGCCGAACGAAGTAGCGGCAATGAGAGAACCAATGGCCAAGCCCAAGGTGTTTTTCAGTTTCATCCGTTAAATCCCCATCTGGTGATTGTATAGCAGTCCCGCAAACCGGGGGACAACTCGGCGGCAAGTGTAGCAGAACTTGCCTACACGTAAGAGACATTTGCGCTGAACTAAGTTTCAGCGATACCCGCAAATTTCTCACGCAATTTGTCAAGGGCCCGCTTATAGCGCATTTTCGTGGCGCTCAAGCCCATGTGCATGATGTCGGCAATCTCCTGAAACTCCAGCTCTGCGACAAAACGTAGCACCAGAATTTCCCGGTCAATTGGGTTCACATGCACTAACCATCGATCTAGTCCACCCTTCTCCTCGGGCTTCGGCGTCTTCTCTTCAGACGCCTCCTCAAGGGGGTCGAGACTCAAGGCATCCATCAAGCGCCGCTTCCTGCGCTCTTTGCGATACTGCGTAATGCACTCGTTGTACGTGATGCTATATAGCCATGTCTTGAACTTCGATTTACCCTCAAAGTTCTTGAGGCCATACAGCACCTTCAACATCACTTCCTGACAGACATCATCCGCGTCGCGTTCGTTCCCCAAATACCTTGAACAAACGCTGAACAAGGTTCGTTGATAGCGCCGCATCAACTCTTCATAGGCGCGGGTCACATGGAACAGCTCGGTATGCGCGCGCGCCACCAACTCCTCATCGGTGAGTTCGCGGGGGTCGTAGCGCATGGAGAGCGATTGGGCTTTATTCAAAACGAGTCGGGCCGACAGTCAGGTCAATGTCCGCCGCAGCCCAAACGGCTGCGGGCTATTTTGCGGCGGCATAGATTAGCAGGGTTTGCCGGGTTAGCGGCTGCTGACATGCTGCTCCAGCAGGATCCGATTGGAGAGAGAGACTAGCTCACCCTCATCGGTCAGCAATGTCGTCTTGACCGTGCCGATCTCTTCGATCTGTCCTTCGACCTCTCCCACTCGCACTTGTTGCCCAACCTGATACAACTCACGCACATAGATTCCCGCAAGAATCTGCCCGGCGATTTCCCGACTGCCCAGCCCCATGGCCAGCGCAACCGCCAGACCAACGGTAATAAGCACGATGACGATCACATGGTTCAGCAGGTCGGTCTTGACCTCCAGCTGACTGATCGCCACCGAAATACTGATAATAATCACCAGGCCCTGGGCGATCCGGCCCAGACCCGAAGCGTAATCCAGACCGACCCCTTCGGCCGCGCCGCGCACCAGCCCGCTGACCACCTGGGCCAGCAAAACCCCCACCAGCAACACCAGGGCCGCGCCGAACACCTTCGGCAAATACAGGGCCAGCATGTCGAGCGTAGCTGAAACTCGCTCAAGTCCAAGGGATTCCGCAGCAGAAACCAGGAAAATCAGCAAAATGAACCAGTAGACGATCTTGCCCACCAGCGTCGAAATCGGCACCTGGAGGCCGGCACGGCTCAACAGCTTGGTCAATCCGGTACCGCCCATCAGGCGATCCAGCCCCAGCTTGGCCAGCAGCTTGGACAACAGGGTGTCCAGCAGCTTGGCCACCACGAACCCCAGCAGTACCACCACCAGCGCCCCGAACAGGTTGGGGATGAAGTTCGCGACTTTGGTCCACAAGGCAGTCATTGCCGTGACGAGACTCTGGGTCCAGAGGTCAAGTTCCATATTCAGTCAGCCTTATCCGCGGAGCGAGCAATAGGGGTACGACGGGAGACCGGCGCAACATGGGCCGATCCGTTGTTCAAGGCGATCATCAGCGCCTGCAGCCAATGGCCCAGCAGCGTGAAGAGATCACCGGCGCCGACCTGCCGGTTGGCGGTTTTCAGGACCCGCCCCAGGCAAGCGTCGTCGTCACGGGTGGACGGCGAGGCCTTGAGCATGTCACGCAGAGATTGTTCGAACGGATCGTGCATACGCACCTCTCGGTATATCTGTGAAAGACGCGATCATTTTTTTGCAGGTCACATCAAACATGTTTCACACCCAGCGCAAACGGCGGAAAAGCCACCATTGTCCGATGGCAACGGCGACGATCAGCAGACAGGCGATGACAAAACCGTAGGGGTTGCCGGACAACGGAATACCGCCGACGTTGATCCCCAGCAGGCCGGTCAGGAAACTCATCGGCAGGAAGATCCCGGTGACGATCCCGAAGCGGTACATGGTCTTGTTCATGCGCACGTTCAGGCGCCGCTCCTCGGCCTCAAGCACAAGCCCCACGCGCTCGCGGGTCAATTCGAGCTCTTCCAGGTAACGGGTCAGGCTGTTGTTCAATTCGTTCCAGTAACCGGCATCTTCATCGGCGAACCACGGCAGCTTGATCCGGCTCAATTGACCGAAGATGTCCCGCTGCGGCGCAAGGAAACGTTTCAGCCCGGCCGCTCGACGACGTATCTGCACAATGGCGCCGTGCTCGGGATTATACCGTTCGTCGGCATCTATCTTTTCTTCCTCGTCATCGACCACTTCCGAGAGGTCACTGACCAGGTCCTGCACCTTCAAGGTGAGGTACTGCCCGATGTAGAGAATCAGTTCGGCGGCGTTTTTCGGCCCCTTGCCCTGCTCCAGCTGCACCAGCAGCTCATCGGTCGCGCGCAACGGTCGCAAACGCAGGGAAATCACCCGCTGGTGCGCGGCAAAGACCCGCACCGAGACCATGTCTTCGGGCTCGGCACCGGGGTTGAGATTGACCCCGCGCAGAAACAGCAGCAGCTCGCTATCAGGCAAGGGCAGCAGGCGTGGCCGGGTATTTTCTTCCAGCAGCAGATCGCAGTTGAATTCGCTCAAGCCACTGGATGTGCGCAACCAGGCATGGGTCTGCGGGTGGCTGCGATCCCAGTGCAGCCAGAGGCTTTCCTCTGGCCGCAATTGCAGATCATCCAAGTCCGTGCGAGCAATCGCGCGTGCACCGCCCTTACCATCCAGCACCAGGGCATGGACCAGCCCCCACTGCGCGTTTTCTTCCGCGAACATCCTTACCCCATTGTGTTGCAAAAATTTACTCAGGCATCTTCAGCGGGCTCGGCGCAACGATCACACCGTTGTTGTCCGCGTAGATATACTCGCCCGGGCGAAAGGTCACACCGGCAAAGGTGACCGGAATATTGAGATCGCCAATGCCGCGCTTGTCGGTTTTCATCGGATGACTGGCCAAGGCCTGCACCCCCAGGTCGGTCTGGGCGATCACGTCGACATCACGGATGCAACCGTAGATCACCAACCCTTCCCAGCCGTTTTTCGCCGCCTTCTCGGCCAGCATATCGCCCAGCAGGGCACGGCGCAGGGAACCACCGCCATCGACCACCAGCACCTTGCCCCGGCCATTGAGCTCAACCTGGTCCTTGACCAGGGAGTTGTCCTCGAAGCACTTGATGGTCACGATCTCGCCACCGAAGGAGTCGCGGCCACCGAAGTTGCTGAACATCGGCTCAAGCACCTGCACCAACTCCGGATAGGCGTCGCACAGGTCGGGGGTGATGTAATGATCCATGAGTAAACTCCTGTAGATGGAATCGAGAATGCCAGACTTCGCAGGTCGCGCTACAAGATGAAACGCTTGCCCCCGGTCGAATGTTTAGACAATGACCCAAAACGCTCAATGCGTCATATCTTAGCCTTTTACCACCCATTAGCGGAATGCCCTTGTCAGGCCGTTTCCTGAACGACGGCTGACTCACGGAGCAGGAAGGCCTGCTGATCCCGCAGCCAATCGGCCACCCGCGGCCAGACTTCAGCCTGCGCCGGCTTGCTGACCAGCATCTCGACATGACCGAAATCCGAGCTGAAACCCTGTTCCCGCCCCAGGCAGAGAAAGTGCTTGTGCAACGATCCGATCTGCTCGAACAGCTTGCGACAGGCCCAGGTCGGGTCCTGATGATCACCCACCGCACTCACCGCCAGCACCGGCACCTCGACTTCCGCCAGGCCACCCCACCAGTCCCGCTCGGCATCCCGGAAACGCCCGAACAGGCCATACCAGCGCAGGCCTTCCAGGGCCAGGCCGATGGGCTCGTCCTCCGGGCCGCGCTTGAGACGCGAACCGGACAAATGGGCAAAGCGCCTGAGCAGCAAGCGACCGCCCCACTCCACCGGCGGAATTTTCAGGGGCCAGTAGGTGCGACTGACCTGGCAACCGAAAAACGCCGCCGAGGCGACCGCCGGCGCGCCCAGGTACTGACCGCCCAGGGCCGCCGCCAGGGTGATGCCCCCCAGGGAATGACCGATCCAGTGGGGAACCTGCCCGCTCTGCTCACGCACGAACGCGGCGATGGCCGGCAGGTCATAACGGGCGTAATCAGCCACGCGATTGCGCCGATAGTCCTGGTTACGCGCCGACAGCCCGTGACCGCGCATTTCCGGAATCCACACATCGAACCCGAGTCGCGTCAGATAGGCACCCAGGCCGATGCCTTTGGCGGAATACCAGAAACGCCGGTTGGAAAAGCTGCCATGCAACAGGACCACCGGCACACCCCGCGCCTGCGGCTCATCGGCGAGGCCCAGGCGGGTGACCGCCAGTTCGACCGTACCGTCGGGGCTGTTGCCCGGCTTCAAACGGTAGACGTCTTCACACAGATCGCCGCGACGCTCGGCGCTGATCAACGCCACCGGAAAAAGATTGCTGCTGCTTTGCATAAGGCTCTTGAACAAAAAAGGGCGACCCATGTGGACTCGCCCTGCAAATTGGATTTTACAACATAGGACACAGATTCTATTTACGACATAAGTCTGTAGGAAACGGGCTTGCCAGCAATGCTTTTACCGTCCTCAAGGACGCTATCGCCGCGGTGCGGCGTGCCGACAAGCCGGCTCCCACAGAAGAGAGCCGGCGGCGCCCCGTCAGGCCGGCGCCTGCCCCTCGGCCAGGAAGAACCAGGTTTCCAGCACGGAATCCGGGTTCAGCGACACGCTTTCAATGCCCTGCTCCATCAGCCAGAGCGCCAGGTCCGGGTGGTCGGAAGGCCCCTGGCCGCAGATGCCGATGTACTTGCCGGCCTTGTTGCAAGCCTGGATGGCGTTGGACAACAGCTTCTTCACCGCCGGGTTACGCTCGTCGAACAGGTGCGCGATGATCCCGGAGTCGCGGTCCAGGCCCAGGGTCAGCTGGGTCAGGTCGTTGGAACCGATGGAGAAACCGTCGAAGTACTCGAGGAACTCGTCGGCCAGGATCGCGTTGGACGGCAACTCGCACATCATGATCACGCGCAGGCCATTCTCGCCACGGGCCAGGCCGTTGGCGGCGAGCAGGTCGACCACCTGGCTGGCTTCGCCCAGGGTACGGACGAAAGGCACCATGATTTCGACGTTGGTCAGGCCCATGTCGTTGCGCACGCGCTTGAGGGCGCGGCATTCGAGTTCGAAGCAGTCACGGAAAGACTCGCTGATGTAGCGCGAGGCGCCACGGAAACCCAGCATCGGGTTTTCTTCTTCCGGCTCGTAGAGCTTACCGCCGATCAGGTTGGCGTATTCGTTGGACTTGAAGTCCGACAGGCGCACGATGACCTTTTTCGGCCAGAAGGCCGCCGCCAGGGTGCTGATGCCTTCCACCAGCTTCTCGACATAGAAGCCGACCGGATCGTCGTAACCGGCGATGCGCTTGTCGACGCTGTCCTTGAGCTCGGGCGGCAGGCCCGCGTAGTTCAGCAGCGCCTTGGGGTGCACGCCGATCATGCGGTTGATGATGAACTCCAGGCGGGCCAGGCCCACACCGGCGTTCGGCAACTGGGCGAAGTCGAAGGCACGGTCCGGGTTGCCGACGTTCATCATGATCTTGAACGGCAGCTCAGGCATGGCATCGACGGAGTTCTGCTTCACGTCGAAGCCCAGCTCGCCTTCGAAGATGTAGCCGGTGTCGCCTTCGGCGCAGGAAACGGTGACGCCCTGGCCGTCCTTCAGCAGCTGGGTGGCGTTGCCGCAACCGACCACCGCCGGGATCCCCAGCTCACGGGCGATGATCGCCGCGTGGCAGGTCCGCCCGCCACGGTTGGTGACGATGGCGCTGGCGCGCTTCATCACCGGTTCCCAGTCCGGGTCGGTCATGTCGGAGACCAGCACGTCACCGGCCTGGACCTTGTCCATCTCGGACACGTCGCGGATGATCCGCACCTTGCCGGCGCCGATACGCTGGCCGATGGCACGCCCTTCCACCAGCACGGTGCCGGTTTCCTTGAGCAGGTAGCGCTCCATGACATTGGCCTGGGTGCGGCTCTTCACGGTTTCCGGACGAGCCTGGACGATGTACAGCTTGCCGTCGTCACCGTCCTTGGCCCACTCGATGTCCATCGGGCACTGGTAGTGCTTCTCGATGATCATCGCCTGCTTGGCCAGTTCACTGACTTCGGCATCGCTGAGGCAGAAGCGCGCGCGGTCGGCCTTGTCGACGTCGACGGTCTTGACCGAACGACCGGCCTTGGCCTCGTCGCCGTAGATCATCTTGATCGCCTTGCTGCCCAGGTTGCGGCGCAGGATGGCGGGGCGACCGGCTTGCAGCGTGCCCTTGTGCACGTAGAACTCGTCCGGGTTCACCGCACCCTGTACGACGGTTTCACCCAGGCCGTAGGCGCCGGTGATGAATACCACGTCACGGAAGCCCGACTCGGTGTCGAGGGTGAACATCACGCCGGCGGTACCGGTTTCCGAACGCACCATGCGCTGGACACCGGCGGACAGGGCCACCAGCTTGTGATCGAAGCCCTGGTGCACGCGGTAGGAAATGGCACGGTCGTTGAACAGCGAGGCGAAGACTTCCTTGGCCGCGCGGATGACGTTTTCCACGCCGCGGATGTTCAGGAAGGTTTCCTGCTGGCCGGCGAAGGAGGCGTCCGGCAGGTCTTCGGCGGTGGCCGAGGAACGCACGGCCACGGCCATGTCCGGGTTGCCCGCCGACAGCGTGGCGAAGGCCGCGCGGATCTCGCTGTTGAGCTTCTCGGGGAACTCGGCCTCCATGATCCACTGGCGGATCTGAGCGCCGGTTCGGGCCAGGGCGTTGACGTCATCCACATCCAGCGCGTCCAGCGCCGCATGGATCTGGTCGTTCAGGCCACTGAGCTCAAGAAAATCACGATACGCCTGAGCCGTAGTGGCAAAGCCGCCGGGGACCGATACACCGGCACCCGCGAGGTTACTGATCATCTCGCCCAGGGATGCGTTCTTGCCCCCTACGTGCTCCACATCATGGACGCCGAGCTTATCGAGGGAAACTACGTACTCTACCAAGGTGATCTCTCCACTAACTGTGTTGGAAAAGCTCAGGAGCGGGGCTGCTCTATGGGCAGGTTGATCCGCTCGGTGGCCTGGACCTGGAAAATAAGTGAGAATGCCAGCCGTTCCTGGCGTGCAAACCGCGCCTATCATATCCAAGAATCGTCACCAGCTTAAGGCCCAAGGCGCAAATGAAACGATCTGCTTTCTTTATCTCCGATGGTACCGGTATCACCGCCGAAACCCTGGGTCAAAGCCTGCTGGCGCAGTTCGAAAACATTACCTTCGCCAAATTCATCCGTCCCTACATCGACAGCGTGGACAAGGCGCGGGCCATGGTGCAACAAATCAATATCGCCGCCGAACAGGACGGATTTCGCCCGATCATCTTCGATACCATCGTCAACCAGGATATTCGTGAGATCCTCGCGACCTCCAATGGTTTCATGATCGACATCTTTTCCACCTTCCTCGCCCCGCTGGAACAGGAACTGAGCGAGCACTCGTCCTACTCGGTGGGCAAGTCCCACTCCATCGGCGGCAACTCCAACTACATGGAGCGCATCGAGGCGGTGAACTTCGCCCTGGACAACGACGACGGCGCCCGTACCCACTATTACGACCAGGCCGACCTGATCCTGGTGGGCGTGTCGCGCTGCGGCAAGACCCCGACCTGCCTGTACATGGCGATGCAATTCGGTATCCGCGCGGCCAACTACCCGCTGACCGAGGACGACATGGAGCGCCTGCAACTGCCGTCGGCCCTGCGTGCCCACCGGCACAAGCTGTTCGGCCTGACCATCGACCCGGACCGACTGACCGCGATCCGCAACGAGCGCAAGCCCAACAGCCGCTATTCCAGCTATGCCCAATGCGAGTTCGAAGTGCGCGAGGTGGAAAACCTGTTCCGCCGGGAGAACATCGCCCATATCAATTCCACGCATTTCTCGGTGGAAGAGATTTCCGCGAAGATCCTCGTGGAGAAAGGCGTGGAGCGGCGTTTCAAGTAACGCCGAGCGCGGTCACTGTGGGAGCCGGCTTGCTGGCGATAGCGGCCGATCAGGCGATGCAAGGCTCACGGGCCTCATCGTCGGAACGCCGCCCGCAGCAAGCCGGCTCCCACAAGGGTGGCGTTCCGACCGTTCCTGCGCGGGAATGACCCGCCCCGCCTAGATTACGAACAGATCCATGAAGCGCTGCACCGGCGTCGCTTCCAGCCGCGCCTGGTCCTTGCACAGGGCCAGGATCTCGGCACTGCGCTGGGCAGTGAAGCGCGTCGCCAGATTGGCCTTGAACTTGTCCTCCAGCAACGGAATGCCCTCGGCCCGGCGGCGGCGATGGCCGATCGGGTATTCGACCGCCACCTGCGCGGTACTGCTGCCGTCCTTGAAGAACACCTGCACGGCATTGGCGATCGAACGCTTGTCGGCCTCCAGGTATTCCCGGCTGTAACGCGGCTCTTCGACGATCACCATCTTCTCGCGCAACACATCGATGATCGGATGGGCTGCGTGGAAATCATCTTCATAGTGCTCGGCCACCAGGTTGCCGAAGGCCAGCGGCACCGCCGTCATGTACTGCAGGCAATGGTCGCGGTCGGCGGGGTTGGCCAGCTTGCCGACCTTGGAAATGATGCGAATCGCCGACTCGTGAGTCGTAATCACGATCTTGTCGATCTCATCCAGGCGGTTGCTGACTTGTGGGTGCAGCATCACCGCCGCCTCACACGCGGTCTGGGCATGGAATTCGGCCGGAAAACTGATCTTGAACAGCACGTTCTCCATGACGTAGCTGCCGTACGGCTGGGAAAGGCTGAAGGCGCGCTGGTCTTCGGGCTTGAGTGCCAGGTCCTTGTTGGTGTGGCTGAACAGCACGTCGTAGAAGCCCCATTGCGGCGCGCTCAACACCCCCGGAATGCCCATTTCCCCGCGCAGGGCGATATCCGCCAGGCGAACGCCACGACTGGTCGCATCGCCCGCCGCCCAGGACTTACGCGAACCGGCATTCGGCGCGTGGCGATAGGTGCGCAGGGCCTGGCCGTCGACAAACGCATGGGACAGCGCCGCCAGCAGCTGTTCACGGCTGGCACCCATCAGTTTGGCGGTGACCGCGGTGGAGGCGACTTTCACCAGCAGCACATGGTCGAGGCCGACCCGATTGAAGGAGTTCTCCAACGCGAGCACGCCCTGGATCTCGTGAGCCATGATCATGGCATCCAGCACGGTACGCACGGTCAGCGGTGCTTCAGCGTTGGCGACGCGCTTCTGCGACAGATGATCGGCGACCGCGAGAATCCCACCGAGGTTATCCGAAGGATGGCCCCATTCGGCCGCCAGCCAGGTGTCGTTGTAATCGAGCCAGCGGACGATACAGCCGATGTCCCAGGCGGCCTTGACCGGATCGAGGCGAAAGCTCGTTCCCGGCACCCGGGCGCCAAAGGGCACCACGGTGCCCTCGACCAGCGGCCCCAGGTGCTTGGTGCACTCGGGAAAGCGTAGCGCCAACAGGCCGCAGCCGAGGGTGTCGATCAGACAATTGCGCGCGGTGTCCAGCGCTTCCGCCGACTCGATCCGGTAATCGAGTACATAATCGGCGATGTCCTGCAGGACCTGATCGTAATCAGGGCGCTCGTTCAGATCGACATTGGCGCTCATCTTCGCTTCACTCCCCTGGCACGCGCACCCAACCTTCCATCAGGACGCGCGCACTGCGGCTCATGATGGCCTTGACCACGGTCCATTCGCCATCGACCTGGGTGGCCTGCGCGCCCACCCGCAAGGTGCCCGACGGGTGCCCGAAACGCACCGCGCTGCGCGCGCCGCCACCGGCCGCCAGATTCACCAGCGTACCGGGAATCGCCGCCGCCGTACCGATGGCCACCGCCGCGGTGCCCATCATCGCGTGGTGCAGCTTGCCCATGGACAATGCCCGCACCAGCAGGTCCAGATCGGCCGCCGCCACCGGCTTGCCGCTCGACGCGGTGTAGCTGGCGGGCTTCGCGACGAACGCCACCTTCGGCGTGTGCTGGCGCGTGGCCGCCTCGTCGATGCGCTGGATCAGGCCCATGCGCACCGCCCCGTAGGCACGGATCGTCTCGAACATCGCCAGGGCCTTGGGGTCGCCGTTGATATCGCCTTGCAACTCGGTACCGGTATAGCCGATATCCGCCGCGTTGACGAAGATTGTCGGAATCCCGGCATTGATCATCGTCGCCTTGAAGGTGCCCACTCCCGGCACTTCCAGGTCGTCCACCAGGTTGCCGGTGGGGAACATCGAACCGCCCGCCCCCTCTTCCTCGGCCGCCGGGTCCATAAACTCAAGCTGCACTTCAGCCGCCGGAAAGGTCACGCCGTCGAGTTCGAAGTCACCGGTTTCCTGCACCTGGCCCTCGGTGATCGGCACATGGGCGATGATGGTCTTGCCGATATTCACCTGCCAGATCCGTACCACCGCCACACCATTGCGCGGAATCCGCTCGGCAGCCACCAGACCGGCACTGATGGCGAACGAACCGACCGCCGCCGACAGGTTGCCGCAGTTGCCGCTCCAGTCGATAAACGGCTTGTCGATGGAGACCTGGCCGAACAGGTAATCGACATCGTGATCGGCCTTGATGCTCTTGGACAGGATCACCGTCTTGCTGGTGCTGGAGGTCGCCCCGCCCATGCCGTCGATCTGCTTTTCATAGGGATCGGGGCTGCCGATCACCCGTAACAACAACGCGTCCCGCGCCGCGCCGGGCAGTTGTGCCGCTTCGGGCAGGGCGCTGAGGTTGAAGAACACCCCTTTGCTGGTGCCGCCACGCATGTAGGTGGCGGGAATCCTGATTTGCGCTGCATGAGCCATGAAATCGTGTCCTGTCAGGGCCGGGGCGGACAGCCGCCCCGGCACGTCGTCTAGCCAGCCGTGGCCGATTGAAGGAAGTCCTGGGCAAAGCGTTGCAAGACACCACCGGCCTCATAGATCGAGACTTCTTCGGCGGTATCCAGGCGGCAGGTCACCGGGACGTCGACCCGCTCGCCGTTCTGGCGCTGGATCACCAGGGTCAGGGTCGCCCGCGGCGTACGCTCGCCGATCACGTCGAAGGTCTCGGTGCCGTCGATGCCGAGGGTCTTGCGATCGGTCCCCGGCTTGAACTCCAGCGGCAACACGCCCATGCCCACCAGGTTGGTGCGGTGGATACGCTCGAAGCCTTCGGCGGCAATCGCCTCGACGCCGGCCAGGCGCACGCCCTTGGCCGCCCAGTCACGGGACGAGCCCTGGCCGTAGTCGGCACCGGCGATGATGATCAGCGGCTGCTTGCGCTCCATGTAGGTTTCGATGGCTTCCCACATGCGCATGACCTGGCCTTCCGGCTCGACCCGCGCCAGGGAACCCTGCTTGACCTTGCCGTTTTCCAGGACCATTTCGTTGAACAGTTTCGGGTTGGCGAAGGTGGCGCGTTGTGCGGTGAGATGGTCACCCCGGTGAGTCGCGTAGGAGTTGAAGTCCTCCTCCGGCAGGCCCATTTTCGCCAGGTACTCGCCGGCCGCACTATCGAGCATGATGGCGTTCGACGGCGACAGGTGATCGGTGGTGATGTTGTCCGGCAGCACCGCCAGCGGGCGCATGCCCTTGAGCGGCCGCGCACCGGCCAGGGCGCCTTCCCAGTACGGCGGACGACGGATGTAGGTACTCATCGGCCGCCAGTCGTACAGTGGCGTGACCTTGGGGCCGGTGTCCTCGTGGACGGCGAACATCGGAATGTAGACCTTGCGGAACTGCTCCGGCTTCACCGAGGCCTTGACCACCGCGTCGATTTCCTCGTCGCTCGGCCAGATGTCCTTGAGGCGGATTTCCTTGCCATCGGGGGCCAGGCCGAGCACGTCCTTCTCGATATCGAAACGGATGGTACCGGCAATCGCGTAGGCCACCACCAGCGGCGGCGAGGCCAGGAAGGCCTGCTTGGCGTACGGATGGATGCGCCCGTCGAAGTTGCGGTTACCCGACAGCACGGCGGTGGCGTAGAGGTCGCGGTCGATGATTTCCTGCTGGATAACCGGATCCAGCGCACCGGACATGCCGTTGCAGGTGGTGCAGGCAAAGGCCACGACGCCAAAGCCCAGTTGCTCCAGCTCGTCGGTCAGCCCGGCTTCGTCCAGGTACAGCGCCACGGTCTTGGAGCCCGGCGCCAGCGACGACTTGACCCACGGTTTGCGGGTCAGGCCCAGCTTGTTCGCGTTACGTGCCAGCAGGCCGGCGGCGATGACGTTGCGTGGGTTGCTGGTGTTGGTGCAACTGGTGATGGCGGCGATGATCACCGCGCCGTCGGGCATCTGCCCCGGCACCTCCATCCACTGGCCGGCAATGCCCTTGGCCGCCAGGTCGCGGGTGGCAACGCGGGCATGGGGATTGCTGGGGCCGGCCATGTTGCGCACCACCGAGGACAGGTCGAAGCTCAGTCCCCGCTCGTAGTCCGCGCCTTTCAGGCTATCGGCCCAGAGACCGGTGTGCCGGGCGTAGGTTTCCACCAGCTTGACCTGCTCGTCTTCGCGCCCGGTGAGTTTCAGGTAGTCGATGGTCTGCTGGTCGATGTAGAACATCGCCGCCGTGGCGCCGTATTCCGGGGCCATGTTGGAAATGGTCGCGCGATCGCCCAGGGTCAGGGCGGAGGCACCTTCACCGAAGAACTCCAGATACGCCCCGACCACTTTCTGCTTGCGCAGGAACTCGGTCAGCGCCAGCACCATGTCGGTGGCGGTGATGCCCGCTTGCAGCTTGCCGGTCAGCTCGACGCCGACGATTTCCGGCAGGCGCATCCAGGACGCCCGGCCGAGCATCACGCTCTCGGCTTCCAGGCCGCCGACACCGATGGCGATCACCCCCAGCGCATCGACGTGGGGCGTGTGGCTGTCGGTGCCGACGCAGGTGTCGGGGAAGGCCACGCCGTCACGCGCCTGGATCACCGGCGACATTTTCTCCAGGTTGATCTGGTGCATGATGCCGTTGCCCGGCGGGATCACGTCGACGTTCTTGAAGGCCTTCTTGGTCCAGTCGATGAAGTGGAAGCGGTCTTCGTTGCGGCGGTCTTCGATGGCGCGGTTCTTGGTGAAGGCGTCCGGGTCGAAGCCGCCGCACTCCACGGCCAGGGAGTGGTCGACGATCAGTTGGGTCGGTACCACCGGGTTGACCTGGGCCGGGTCGCCGCCCTGGGAGGCGATGGCATCGCGCAGGCCGGCCAGGTCCACCAGGGCGGTCTGGCCGAGGATGTCATGGCAGACCACGCGGGCCGGGAACCAGGGGAAATCCAGGTCGCGCTTGCGCTCGATCAGTTGCTTCAGGGAATCGCTCAGTGTCGCCGGGTCGCAGCGCCGTACCAGGTTCTCGGCGAGGACCCGGGAGGTGTAAGGCAGGCCGTCGTAGGCCCCGGGCTGGATGGCATCGACCGCCGCACGGGCGTCGAAGAAATCCAGGTGGCTGCCGGGCAGCGATTTGCGGTATTGGCTATTCATGGTCTGGGACTCGATCACGGTAAGGTCAACAGCAGACGGCAAACCCTCCGGAGCCGGACAGCGACCTGTGGCGAGCGGGCAAGCCCACTCGCCACAAATTCGGCCCGTCACAGCCCCTTGAAACGGTTTACGCCTTCTTGATCAGCGTTGTTCGATTGGCACGAACTTGCGCTGCTCGACGCCGATGTACTCGGCGCTCGGACGGATGATGCGGTTGTGGGCGCGCTGCTCGAACACGTGCGCGGCCCAGCCGGTCAGGCGCGAGCAGACGAAAATCGGCGTGAACAGCTTGGTCGGGATACCCATGAAGTGGTACGCCGAGGCATGGTAGAAGTCGGCATTGGGGAACAGCTTCTTCTGCTCCCACATGGTCTTGTCGATAGCTTCGGAGACCGCGAACAGCACGGTGTCACCGACTTCATCGGCGAGTTTCTTCGACCAGCCCTTGATCACTTCGTTACGCGGATCGTTGTCTTTGTAGATCGCATGGCCGAAGCCCATGATCTTGTCCTTGCGCGCCAGCATGCCGAGGGTGCCTTCGACGGCCTCCTGCGGCGAGCCGAAACGCTCGATCATTTCCATCGCCGCCTCGTTGGCGCCGCCGTGCAGCGGGCCACGCAGGGAACCGATGGCGGCGGTGACGCAGGAGAACAGGTCGGACAGGGTCGAGGCACAGACCCGCGCGGTGAAGGTCGAGGCGTTGAACTCGTGCTCCGCGTAGAGGATCAGCGACACATCCATCACCTTGCGGTGCAGCTCGCTCGGCGCCTTGCCGTGCAGCAGGTGCAGGAAGTGGCCGCCGATCGAAGCCTCGTCGGTCACGCAGTCGATGCGCTTGCCTTCGTGGCTGAAGCGATACCAGTAGCACATGATCGCCGGGAACGCGGCCAGCAGCCGGTCGGTGGCTTCATGCTGGCGGGAGAAGTCGCCTTCGGGCTCGATATTGCCCAGGAAGGAACAACCGGTGCGCATCACGTCCATCGGGTGGGCGTCGGCGGGAATCCGCTCCAGCACCTCTTTCAGCGCCTGGGGCAGGTCACGCAGGGTACGCAGCTTGCCCATGTAGGCCGCCAGTTCGGTGGCAGTGGGCAGCTCGCCGTACAGCAGCAGGTAGGCGACTTCCTCGAAATGCGCCTCGGCGGCCAGTTCACGCACGTCGTAGCCACGGTAGGTCAGGCCGGCACCGGCCTGGCCGACGGTGGACAGGGCGGTTTGTCCGGCGACCTGGCCACGCAGGCCGGCACCGCTCAGTACTTTTGCTTCAGCCATTGCTCTCTCCAATTCTTGAATTTATTAGGGACCCGGCAACTCAGGGTAGTCAGGCCTCAGCCCTTCTTCTGGGCAAACAACGCATCGAGCTTCTGCTCGAAGGTGTGGTAGTCGATACGATCGTAAAGCTCCATGCGGGTCTGCATGGTGTCGATCACGTTCTGCTGGGTGCCGTCACGGCGAATCGCGGTGTAGACGTTTTCCGCCGCCTTGTTCATGGCACGGAACGCCGACAGTGGATACAGCACCAGGGACACATCGGCGGACTTCAGCTGTTCGGTGGTGTACAGCGGCGTCGAACCGAACTCGGTGATGTTGGCCAGGATCGGCGCCTTCACCCGGCTGGCGAACAGCTTGTACATCTCAAGCTCCGTGATGGCTTCCGGGAACACCATGTCGGCACCGGCCTCGATGCACGCGGCGGCACGTTCCAAGGCCGACTCCAGGCCTTCCACGGCCAGGGCATCGGTACGCGCCATGATCACGAAGCTGTCGTCGGTGCGGGCATCCACCGCCGCCTTGATGCGGTCGACCATTTCCTGCTGGGTGACGATTTCCTTGTTCGGACGATGGCCGCAACGCTTGGCGCCGACCTGGTCCTCGATATGGATCGCCGCCGCGCCGAACTTGATCATCGACTTGACCGTGCGCGCCACGTTGAACGCCGAGGCACCGAAGCCGGTGTCGACATCCACCAGCAGCGGCAGGTCGCAGACATCGGTGATGCGGCGCACATCGGTGAGCACGTCATCCAGGCCGGTGATGCCCAGGTCCGGCAACCCGAGGGAGCCGGCCGCAACGCCGCCACCGGACAGGTAGATGGCCTTGAAGCCGGCGCGCTTGGCCAGCAAGGCGTGGTTGGCGTTGATCGCGCCGACCACTTGCAAGGGATGTTCGCTGGCGACCGCATCGCGAAAACGCTGACCGGGCGTGCTCTTGTTGGAACCCTGACTCATGACTCACCTCGCTGGGTAGCTGTCGGTTTGGCGGCGTCCTGGTAATGACGCGCGATATTGCGTTTCGATGCGCCGATATGGCGGCGCATCAACAGTTCGGCCAACTCGCCATCGCGATCGGCGATGGCGTCGAGAATCCGATGGTGCTCGGCGAATGCCTGGCGTGGCCGGTTGGGGGTGACGGAAAACTGGATGCGGTACATGCGCACCAACTGGTACAGCTCACCGCAGAGCATCTGGGTCAGGGTGCGGTTGCCGGCCCCCTGGATGATCCGATAGTGGAAGTCGAAATCGCCTTCCTGCTGGTAATAGCCGACTCCGGCCTGGAACGCCGCGTCGCGCTCATGGGTATTGAGAACCTGTCGCAATTCCTCGATTTCCTCGACGGTCATGCGCTCGGCCGCCAGGCGACAGGCCATGCCTTCGAGGGACTCGCGGATTTCATAGAGTTCGATCAATTCGGCTTGGCTGAGGGACACCACCCGGGCACCGACATGGGGAATGCGCACCAGCAGGCGCTGGCCCTCCAGGCGGTGAATGGCCTCGCGCAGCGGGCCGCGACTGATGCCGTAGGTGCGCGCCAGTTCCGGCTCCGAGATCTTGCTGCCAGGGGCGATCTCGCCCTTGACGATCGCCGCCTGAATACGCCGGAAGACGTTCTCGGACAAGGTTTCCGAATCGTCCTGGGCAGTCACCGGCGGCTCCAGCTCTTGCAGCATATTGTCGACACCTCATCCATCAATGGCGCCAAAACTAGCCAATACGAGCGAATCAGTCAAAGAATTAATTGGTATTGTCGACAATAGTCTAAGACCCCCAAGGTGGGTCGCCAGGCTCGGGCAACCAACACCGGCCTATCCGACAAGGGGGGCGCCCGATGCTGGCGCCATAAAACCAGCATGCTAGAATGCCGCGCGCATCCGCCGATGCGCGGCCTGTCCTATTTTTCCGACAGACGTACGAGGATGTTTGCGCGATATTGCCAGTCCCCTTGAATCAAGATTGCTCGATACGCGCCAGGATTTATGAGACTCAAGCCTTTCCCCCTACTGCTTCTCTGCCTGTTTTGTCTGCCTGGCATGAGCCTTGCGACAGAGAAGACGGTGTACGGCCTGAACGAGTACGCCCACCTGGCCGGGATCGATCTGCAAGTGCCGGCCAAGCTCGACACCGGCGCCAAGACCGCCTCTCTCAGCGCCCGCGACATCCACCGTTTCAAGCGCAACGGTGAAAGCTGGGTGCGCTTCTACCTGGCGATAGACACCGCGCATTCGCACCCGATCGAACAGCCCCTGGCCCGCGTCAGCAAGATCAAGCGCCGCGCCGGCGACTATGACCCGGACGAGGGCAACGCCTATACCGCGCGGCCGGTGATCACCCTGGAGATCTGCATGGGCAGCGTTTTACGCAGCATCGAAGTGAACCTGACCGACCGCAGCAGCTTCCAGTACCCGCTGCTGATCGGCTCCGAGGCACTCAAGCGCTTCGATGCGCTGGTCGACCCCAGCCTCAAATACGCCGCCGGCAAACCCGCCTGCAGCCACGACGCTCATACCGCCGAGTAATCCGAATGCGTTCTCTCACCCTCCACCTGAAAATCCTGATCGCCGTGCTGGTGCTACTGGGGGTTTCGGTCACGGCCTATCAGATTTTCGTGCTGGGTATTCCGGTCACCGAGGATGCCACGGACGACTTGTGGAACATCGACGCCAAGGTCGAGTTCGTCGCCAACACCAAGGAACCGGTGAAGATCCAGATGTTCGTGCCGCCCCTGAGCCGCGACTACGTCAGCCTCAACGAGAGCTTCATTTCCAACAACTATGGGGTGAGCGTCAACCGTGCCGACGGCAACCGCAAGGTCACCTGGTCGGCGCGGCGGGTCAGTGGCAAGCAGACGCTGTATTACCGCCTGGTGCTGACCAAGCGCTATACCGGCGAGAAACCCAAGGTCAAGGGCCCGACCTTCCGCGACAGCATGGCCGTCGAAGGCCCGGAGAAAATCGCCGCCGAGGCCTTGCTCGCCCCCATCCGCCAGCACTCGGCGGATGTCGAGACCTTCATCGGCGAGACCATCAAGCGGGTCAACAACCTTGGCGATGACAACGTCAAGCTGCTGCTGGCGGGCGATCCGTCGACCCCGCACAAGGCGCAGATCATCGAGTTGCTGCTGTCCATCGCCCACGTGCCGATGGAACGGGCCCACACCCTCCGCCTGGAGGCCGACCAGCCGCAGACCCCGGAACTCTGGCTACGCAGCTTCAGCGGCAGCGACTGGCTGTACTTCAACCCGGACACCGGCGAACAGGGCCTGCCGCCCGACCGCCTGCTGTGGTGGACCGGCCCCGACAACCTGATCGCCGTCGAGGGCGGCAAGAAGGCCGGGGTCACCTTCAGCCTGAACAACAGCGAGATGAACGCGATCCGCCTGGCCAAGCTGACCGACGAGAACTCCGACGCCAACTTCCTCGAATATTCGCTCTACGGCCTGCCGCTGCAAACCCAGCAGACCTTCATGGTCATGGTGATGATCCCGATCGGCGTGCTGGTGATCCTGATCCTGCGCAACCTGGTCGGCCTTGAGACCCTCGGCACCTTCACCCCGGTGCTGATCGCCCTGGCCTTCCGCGAAACCCAGCTGGGCTTCGGCATCGTGCTGTTCACCCTGATCACCGCCCTGGGGCTGTCGCTGCGCTCGTACCTGGAACACCTGAAACTGCAGATGCTGCCGCGGCTGTCGGTGGTACTGACCTTCGTCGTGGTGCTGATCGCCGCCATCAGCCTGTTCAGCCACAAGCTGGGCCTGGAGCGCGGCCTGTCGGTGGCGCTGTTCCCGATGGTGATCCTGACCATGACCATCGAGCGCCTGTCCATCACCTGGGAAGAGCGCGGCGCCAGCCATGCCCTGAAGGTCGCCATCGGCACGCTGTTCGCGGCGTCCCTGGCACACCTGATCATGACGGTGCCGGAGCTGATCTACTTCGTGTTCACCTTCCCGGCGATCCTGCTGATCCTGGTGGGCTTCATGCTGGCGATGGGACGTTATCGCGGTTACCGCCTGACCGAACTGGTGCGCTTCAAGGCGTTCCTGAAGGAACACAACTGATGTTCGGCCTGTGGAAAACCTGGAAAGCCCTGGAAGCCCGCGGCATCATGGGGATCAACCGGCGCAATGCGGACTATGTGCTCAAGTACAACAAGCGCAGCCTCTACCCCATCGTCGACGACAAGATCATCACCAAGGAGCGGGCCATGGCCGCCGGCATCCATGTACCGGAAATGTACGGGGTGATCTCCACGGAAAAGGAAATCGACCAGCTCGATTCGATCATCGGCGGGCGCAGCGATTTCGTCATCAAGCCGGCCCAGGGCGCCGGCGGCGACGGCATCCTGGTGATCGCCGATCGCTTCGAGGGCCGCTATCGCTCGATCTCCGGGCGCATCCTCAGCCACGGCGAAATCGAGCACCAGATCTCCAGCATCCTCACCGGCCTGTATTCCCTGGGCGGACACCGCGACCGGGCACTGATCGAATACCGGGTCATCCCCGACCCGATTTTCAAGCGCATCAGCTATGAAGGCGTGCCGGACATCCGCGTCATCGTGCTGATGGGCTATCCGGTGATGGCCATGCTGCGCCTGCCGACCCGCCACTCCCACGGCAAGGCCAACCTGCACCAGGGCGCCATTGGCGTGGGCATCGACCTGGCGACCGGTATCACCCTGCGCGGCACCTGGCAGAACAACATCATCCGCAAGCACCCGGATACCATGCACCCGGTAGACGGTGTGCAATTGCCGAACTGGGACGGCTTCATGAAGCTCGCGGCCGGTTGCTTCGAGCTCTGCGGCCTGGGCTATATCGGCGTGGACATGGTGCTGGACCAGGACAAGGGCCCGCTGATCCTCGAGCTCAACGCCCGTCCCGGGTTGAATATCCAGATCGCCAACGACTGCGGCCTGACCCATCGCACCCATGCCGTGGAGGCGCGCCTGGCGGAACTGGCCGCCGCGGGCATCAGCGAAACACCGGAGGAACGGGTGCGCTTCGTCCAGGCGTTGTTCGGCCACGTACCGTCGGTCGACGCCAGCCCTCCCAAGGTCCGCACACCACCGGCGCCAGCCATCGATCCCGCGACATACCTCTAGGAGCAATGCAGGCAGGGGACTACAATCGCGCACCGCGCTTCCATGACTGACCCGCCCCCCATGCTGACCTGCACCGTACATCCGCTGCCCTACCACGCCAATCCCGCCCATTACTTCGCGGCGATTCGCCATGCGCCTGGTGCGGTGCTGCTCGACAGTGGCCGCCCCGCCGCCGAGCGCGGGCGCTACGACCTGCTCAGCGCCTGGCCGCTGGAGCAACTGGCGGTGTTGCCGAACGAACGCGGCGAGGCGTTCCTGCAACGCCTGCGGGACAACCTGGCCCGACTGGGCGAGGCGCAACTCCCCGCGGCTTGCGAACTGCCCTTTGCCGGCGGCCTGATCGGCTACCTGAGCTACGATTTCGGCCGGCACCTGGAAAGCCTGCCCGCGCAGGCCCGGGACGACCTGCAACTGCCCGATGCGCGTTTCGGCCTGTACGCCTGGGCCCTGATCAGCGATCACCAGCAAGGCAGCAGCCAGCTGGTCTTCCATCCCAGCGTCGAGTCCGCCGAGCGCGAACGGCTGATCCGGCTGTTCAGCCAACCGGTCGGCCACGACAGTACCGAATTTCACCTGAACGGCCCGATGACCGCGGACCTCGAGGCCGCGGACTACCGCCAGGCCTTCGAACGTATCCAGCACTATATCCAGGCCGGCGACTGCTACCAGGTCAACTTCGCCCAGCGCTTCCGGGCGGCCTGCCAGGGCGATCCGTGGATCGCCTATTGCGCCCTGCGCGCCGCCTGCCCGACGCCCTTCTCCGGTTTCCAGAGCCTGCCCGAGCATGGCGCGGTGCTCAGCCTGTCGCCGGAGCGCTTCATCAAGGTCAGCCAGCGGCAGGTCGAGACACGACCGATCAAGGGCACCCGCCCGCGCGGCCGCGATGCTCGCGAGGACGCCGCCAACGCCGCCGAACTGCTGGCCAGCAGCAAGGACCGGGCGGAAAACCTGATGATCGTCGACCTGCTGCGCAACGACCTCGGGCGTACCTGCCGTATCGGTTCGGTACAGGTGCCGGAACTGTTCAGCCTGGAGAGCTACCCCAACGTGCATCATCTGGTGAGCAGCGTGACCGGCACCCTGGCCGACGACCGCGACGCCCTTGACCTGATCGCCGGCAGCTTCCCCGGCGGCTCGATCACCGGCGCACCGAAGATCCGCGCCATGCAGATCATCGACGAGCTGGAGCCGACCCGGCGGGCGCTGTATTGCGGTTCGCTGCTGTACCTGGATGTGCGTGGCGAGATGGACAGTTCCATCGCCATCCGCAGCCTGCTGGTCAAGGACGGACAGGTCAGCTGCTGGGGCGGCGGCGGTATCGTCGCCGACTCCGACTGGCAGGCGGAATACCAGGAATCCATCACCAAGGTGAAGGTGTTGCTCGATACCCTGCAAAACCTGTAGGAGCCGGCTTGCCGGCGATGGCGACCGGATAGGCACCACAAGGCTCAAGGGCCTCTCGCCAGCAAGCCGGCTCCCACAAGTGGACCGTGTAGGACCATGGGGCCGAGACTGAAGGATTTTGTTACTATCATCTCTATTCGAGCGCAAAGCGCCACTGACCGTAGGAACCGCCTGATGAGCCAACCGTTCGACGTCGCTGAACTCGCCGCGACATACGCCAACAAGTCCGCCCAGGACATCCTCAAGCTGGCCTTTGCCCAGTTTGGCGACGACCTGTGGATATCTTTCAGCGGCGCGGAAGACGTGGTGCTGGTGGACATGGCCTGGAAACTGAACAAGAACGTCAAGGTCTTCAGCCTCGACACCGGCCGCCTGCACCCGGAAACCTACCGTTTCATCGATCAGGTACGCGAGCACTACAAGATCGACATCGAACTGGTCTCACCGGATCACACCCAGCTCGAGCCCTTCGTCAAGGAAAAAGGCCTGTTCAGCTTCTACAAGGATGGCCATGGCGAATGCTGCGGCATCCGCAAGATCGAGCCGCTGCGGCGCAAGTTGTCCGGCGTCAGCGCCTGGGCCACCGGCCAGCGTCGCGACCAGAGCCCGGGCACCCGCAGCCAGGTGGCGGTGCTGGAAATCGACAGCGCCTTCTCCACCCCGGAACGCACCCTGTACAAGTTCAACCCGCTGGCACAGATGACCAGCGAGGAGATCTGGGGTTATATCCGCATGCTCGAACTGCCATACAACAGCCTGCACGAACGCGGCTTCATCAGCATCGGCTGCGAGCCTTGCACCCGTCCGGTGCTGCCGAACCAGCACGAGCGCGAAGGCCGCTGGTGGTGGGAAGAAGCCACGCAGAAGGAATGCGGCCTGCATGCCGGCAACCTGATCGCCAAGAGCTGACGTCCGAGCCGGCTCCCACAGGGACCGCGTAGCCTTCACGATCGCATTCCAACGCGCACAAAAAAGCCCCGAACCAGTCGGGGCTTTTTCATGTCCGGGCGACTCAGTGAACCGGCAGCTCGACACCGTCGAACAGCTCCTCCAGTTCCTGCTTGTTGTGGCACTGGATAGCCTTGGCCATGACTTCACGGGTCAGGTGCGGCGCGAACTTCTCGATGAAGTCGCACATGAAGCCGCGCAGGAAGGTGCCACGGCGAAAACCGATCTTGGTCACGCTGGACTCGAACAACTCGCTGGCATCGAGCACCACCAGGTCCTTGTCGAGCACCGGATCCACCGCCATCTTGGCGACGATACCGACACCCAGGCCCAGACGTACATAGGTCTTGATCACGTCGGCGTCCGCCGCGGTGAAGACCACCTTGGGGGTCAGGCCGCGATGGCTGAAGGCCTCGTCCAGCTTGGAACGACCGGTGAAACCGAACACGTAGGTGACGATCGGGTATTCGGCCAGGGTTTCCAGGGTCAGCTTCGGCAGCTTGGTCAGCGGGTGTCCCTGGGGTACGACCACGCAACGGTTCCAGCGATAGCACGGCATCATCACCAGATCGCCGAACAGCTCCAGGGCTTCGGTGGCGATGGCGAAATCCACGGTGCCGTCGGCGGCCATCTCGGCGATCTGCATCGGCGAGCCCTGGTGCATGTGCAGGGCCACGTCCGGGTATTGCTTGATGAAGCTGCTGATCACCGGCGGCAAGGCATAACGCGCCTGGGTGTGGGTGGTGGCGATCGACAGGGTGCCTTTCTTCTCGTTGGAGAATTCCTGGGCGATCTGCTTGATGCTCTCGACCTTGCGCAGGATCTCGCCGGCCGTGGTGATGATGCGTTCACCGGCCGGCGTGACGCGGGTCAGGTGTTTGCCACTGCGGGCGAAGACTTCGACACCCAGCTCGTCTTCGAGCAGGCGGATCTGTTTGCTGATACCCGGCTGAGAGGTGTAAAGGCTTTGGGCGGTCGCGGAAACGTTGAGGTCGTGGTGCGCCACTTCCCAGATGTAGCGCAGTTGTTGAAGCTTCATATGTATCCCTCAAAGCAGGTAGACGCCACAGGTCACAGCGGCGATATATAACTATATGAATGGTTTGAAGAATAAATCTAGAACTTTTTTATCAAATCAGTGACATTCCGGCTCAGATATCGCCATAGCGACGGCGTTGCAGAAGCGGCACCAGGTAAACCGGAACCTTGGCCAACTGCAGGACCCGCGCGGCGGTGCGCCCCAAATGCGCCTCGCCACTGGTGCCATGGCTATGACTGCCGACAATCAGCAGATCCACGGAAAGGGCCTGGGCCTGTTCGAGAATGACCTGCGAAGGGTCGCCCTGGATGACCTTGACCGACTGGATCATGCTCAGGTCCAGCTGCCCGTCCGCGCACTCCTCGCGAAAGCTGTCCAGCACCCGCTGCTCGATCGTCGCCATCACGGTGTTAAGACCCTGGCTGTGCAATTCGTTCAATGCCTGCTCATCCAGGTAACTCTGCAACACCGATTCGGCGAACAAGCCCATGGGCTCGACCGCATGCACCACATACAAATCGGCCTTGAAGGTTCGCGCCAATTCCAGGGCATGCTGCATGACATAAGGCGCATACAGACCGAGATCGGTGGCGTACAACATCGAACGGATCATGGGGCCTCCTCACTTGCCAGAATGGCGGAGTTCCGTTGAGCTTAGCAGCGCCCCGGGGACCGCGGAGTCCGACTGGTCGGGCCGGCCCCGGCGCCTGCGGGAGCGCTTTGAACCCGGCCCCGGGTCTCAGCGATTGTTCGCGTCGATGAACGCCAGCGCCTGGTACAGGGCCTGTATCTTCGGCAGCTCGCAACCGGCTGCGCGCGCGGCGGCCAACGGCCGCACATAGACAGCGTCCAGCTCCAGCGCGCGCTTGTGCAGGAAGTCGTGGTACATGCTCGGCCAATAGTCCGGCATCTTTTCCGTCACCTTGAACAGGTGCTCGGCATAGCCGGCCGGCAGCTCGTGACCACAGGCCTGGGCGCCCCGCACCACTTCGGCCATCAGCGCCTGGACCAGCTCGCGACTGTTGTCATCGCTCATCAGCGGCGTGGTGCTGGCCCGCAGCAGCACCGACAGACCATTGTAAGGCACGTTCCACACCAGCTTCTGCCAGCGAGCCTGCTGCAGGTTGGCCATGGCCTGGGACTCGATGCCCGCCCGCTGGAACAGGCCGGCGCCCTCCTCGACCAGGGCCTGGCGGGCCGCGGCGTCATGCTGCAGCGGGCCACTGTGATAGCCGATGTTCACCGCGCCGAGGGCCTGGTGTACGATGGCGCCGGGACCCGCGCGGTGCACGCAGATAAAGCACAACCCACCCAACAGGTGCAGGGAATCGGGCAGCAGTGTGCGCAGCTCGTCCTCCACCTCCAGGCCATTCTGCAGCACCAGCACCTTCGCCCCCGGCGCCGCGGCCTGGGCGATCAGCGGCGCGAGACTGGCGTTGCTGGTGGTCTTGGCCCCCACCAGCAGCCAGTCGCAGGGCGGCATGTCGGCGGCCTGGGAATAGGCCTGCACCGCACTCAAATGCAGGGGACCGTGCACCGCACTGTCGATATGCAAGCCGCCCTCGGCCACCGCCGCAAACTCGCTGCGCAAAAGGAAGTGCACGTCGAAGCCGGCCCGTGCCAGCATGACGCCGTAATACCCGCCGATCGCACCGGTACCGATAATGCCGATACGCGGCCGGCTGACTGAACCTGTCATGGCAACTCCTCTGGTCCTAGACTCAAGGCTTGCCGAACACCTTCGGCAAGCTCGCTCGGGGTCAAGCGTGACTGCACGGCGCCATGAAACCCTCCGTCCCTGACGACGAACAGCGCGGGCAGATGAAACACACCGTAACGCTGCACCGCCCCACCGTTGTCGCCGGCGTCAACCCAGCACAGGCGCTCGACCGGCAGGGCCAGGGTCGGCAAGACCTCCCGGGCGAAGCGGCAGGCCGCACAGCCGACACTGGTGAATATCAGCAATGAAACACCGGGCAAGTCCAATAGATTCCGGTCGATATCAAAATCCGTCAACTCCAGGCTCTTCACTATACTGTCGGAAAGTTTTTCCACTGACCGACGCAGGGAGTCGTTGTTCATGGTGCGCTTTCTTCCTCATCCCGATGACGTTCCCGTCACGTTGACCCTGCTTGAACATTCCTGCATTTCCCTTCACCAACTCGACCGCATCAGCCTGGGCGGTGTCTCCTGCCACTCACCCCGCGGCTGGCGCAAAGGCTCGGCCTTGCAAATGAGCATTCCGAGCCTCGGCGAGGCGGCCCGTTATCCCGGCTACGTGGCCTGGTGCCTGAAACGCAAGCACGGGTACCGGGTGGGCATTGCCTTTGTCGACGAGCAGACCCTGTTCGGCGCCCGCATGGGTGAACAGGTCTGCCAGATCGAACGCTACCAGCGAACGCGCGAGCGACAAAGCGAAGATCGGCAAAACATCGAGGTCATTGCCCAGGAATGGGTCCGGCAACACGCCGCCGACTTCTCCCAGGCCAGCCTGGAACGTCCCTATGTGCGGGCTTTGCTCGATTAAACCGGCCAGACCATTGCCCGCGCCCCGCTTAACGCGCTAAGGTTCCGCTCCCCGACGCGCTTAAATCTGCTGCGCTCCGCCGCGCGGGGATCGCTGGCGGCCGGCACCCGTGACCTGACGAGTAACACGATGGCTGATTTACCGATCAACGACCTTAACGTCGCCTCCAACGAGACGCTGATCACTCCCGATCAGCTCAAGCGTGATATTCCCCTGAGCGAGACTGCCCTGCGCACCGTGACCAAGGGGCGCGAGGTGATCCGCAATATTCTCGATGGCACGGACCATCGCCTGTTCGTCGTCATCGGGCCTTGCTCGATCCACGACATCAAGGCCGCCCACGAATACGCCGAGCGCCTGAAGGTCCTCGCCGCCGAAGTGTCCGACAGCCTGTACCTGGTGATGCGCGTGTATTTCGAGAAGCCGCGTACCACCGTGGGCTGGAAGGGCCTGATCAACGACCCTTACCTGGATGACTCCTTCAAGATCCAGGACGGCCTGCACATCGGTCGCCAGTTGCTGCTGGACCTGGCGGAAATGGGCCTGCCCACCGCCACCGAAGCCCTCGACCCGATCTCGCCGCAGTACCTGCAGGACCTGATCAGCTGGTCGGCCATCGGCGCGCGCACCACCGAATCCCAGACCCACCGCGAAATGGCCTCGGGCCTGTCCTCGGCCGTGGGCTTCAAGAACGGCACCGACGGCGGCCTGACCGTGGCGATCAACGCCCTGCAGTCGGTGTCCAGCCCGCATCGCTTCCTGGGCATCAACCAGGAAGGCGGCGTGTCCATCGTCACCACCAAGGGCAATGCCTACGGCCACGTGGTCCTGCGTGGCGGCAACGGCAAGCCGAACTACGACTCCGTCAGTGTCGCCGTCTGCGAACAGGCGCTGGCCAAGGCCAAGATCAAGGCCAACATCATGGTCGATTGCAGCCACGCCAACTCCAACAAGGATCCGGCCCTGCAACCGCTGGTGATGGAGAACGTCGCCAACCAGATCCTCGAAGGCAACCAGTCGATCATCGGCCTGATGGTCGAGAGCCACCTGAACTGGGGCTGCCAGGCGATTCCGAAAGACCTCGCCGACCTGCAATACGGCGTGTCGATCACCGACGCCTGCATCGACTGGAGCACCACCGAAAAAACCCTGCGCAGCATGCATGCCAAGCTCAAGGACGTGCTGCCCAAGCGCCAGCGCGACTGATCAGGGCACGCACACAAAAACGCCGGGCAATGCCCGGCGTTTTTGTGTGTGGAATGCTTCAGATCTTCGCGGCGTGCCGCTGATGACGTTCCATGTAACGTTCGACATAAGAGCAGGAAGGAATCACCGTGTAACCCATCTGATCGGCATAGGCCAACGCCTGCTCGGTCAACGCCGCCGCAATGCCCCGACCGCGCAAGGCGTTGGGCACGAAGGTGCGATAGATATCCAGGGTCTGCTTACCCAGGTCCATATAGGTCAGGTAGGCACGATGACCGTCCACATTGGTCTCGAATTGATGACCTGCCTGGTCATGGTGGATGGACAACGCCTCGCTCATCACTACTCCTCGCGGGTCTTGGATTCTGACCCTACCTTACATGTTTTTCCGGCGAAGGAACCACCTGGCTACGTACGAAAAATCGCCGCAACAGCCAAATCGTCACAAAATCCTACACCACCCCGTGCCTGGTTGGACAACGAGAAGAGCCGTCAGCTCCCGAACAAGTAGGCACCTGACAGATAGTAGGCGCCCTGCCTCCCTTGCTCAAGGCACACTCGTCATGTGCTCCGCCAGGTGCATGGCAGCCTGGCCGGACGGGCCCTTTCGCTCGAAAACCTGAACAGCGACCGAAGATTGCCGGAATGTTATGTTGTAAGACGAACAGCGCTTCTTAAAGTCACTTTTCAATTGGCAAAGATGCCTCCCCGCCCTGGCGACGGTAGAAGCAAAGAGTCATTCGCCACCACTAGTGCGACGCGGGTATCGATCGCGGACAGCACACTAGTGCAAATCGGACTTGCCCAAAGCGCCCGGATCACGCCCCTGTTGCTGCACATTTTTTATACAGGTTCATGAAAACTTAGCCGAAAAGATTCTCTTCCAAAAAATTTTTTTACTTCTTGCGTTACGTCGGTTTACTTACTACAAGTAATGGGTAGTATGTACGCCGACTATATCCCCACTCTGGGGAGATGGTTATTTAATAGAAAGTCCTTGAAGGGGAACACGATGAACAACGTTCTGAAATTCTCTGCTCTGGCCCTGGCCGCCGTTCTGGCTACCGGTTGCAGCAGCGCATCCAAAGAAACCGAAGCTCGTCTGACTGCTACTGAAGACGCTGCTGCTCGTGCCCAGGCTCGTGCTGACGAAGCCTACCGCCATGCTGATGAAGCTCTGGCTGCTGCTCAAAAAGCACAGCAGACTGCTGATGAAGCTAACGAGCGCGCTCTGCGCATGCTCGAAAAGGCAAGCAAGAAGTAATAATCCTTCGGGGTTGTTATCAAGCCGATCCCTTGTTGGATCGGCTTTTTTGTGCCTGCCGGAAAACCAGGCAGGCACAAAAAACCCACCTGAGCCGCAAGGCCCAGGTGGGTCGTTGTACAGCGCCTTACTGCTCTGGATAGAGCGGTGCGTTGGACACCAGCGACGGTGTCCCCGGCACGGCGATTTCCGTCGGCAGGCCATCTTCGGCCGCAACTACGTCACGCACCTGATCCCAGTTGACCCGCAAGTTGTTCGCCAGGTCTTCACGCTTGAGCAAGGCATTGATCACCGCGGTGTGCTTGTCGACCACCGATGGATTGCCCTTGTCGTCCAGCGGCGTATGGGCTTCCAGGAACACCTTGCCGCCGCTCACGCCGAACTTGTAGGCCTCGTTGATGATGCGCACCGAAGTACCCACCGGCACCATGCTGGCCATCTCCAGCACGTTGTTGTTGAACATGCGGAAGCAACCGTGGCTGGTACGAGTACCGATACCGAACTTCATGTTCGAACCATGGATCAGATAGCCCGGTGTGCCCAGGGTGAACTTGAACGGACCCAGCGGGTTGTCGGGACCGGCCGGCACCACGTTGGGCAAGGGATCACCCTCGGACGCGTGCTCAGCCTTGATCGAGGCCGGCGGCGTCCAGGTCGGATTCGGCGTCTTGGCGGTAATGGTGGTGTGGGCGACCGGCGAGCCCCAGCCTTCGCGACCGATCCCCAGCGGGAAGGTGTAGACCACGTTCCGGCCTTTGGGGAAGTAGTACAGGCGATACTCGGCCAGGTTGATCACGATGCCTTCGCGCGGACCCGGCGGCAGGATGAAGCGGGTCGGCAGGACGATATCGGTCCCCGCGCCCGGCAACCAGGCATCGACGCCCGGGTTGGCCGCGACCATTTCCGAATAGCCCAGGTCGTAGGTGGTGCCCAGGTCCGCGAAGGTGTCTTCGTACTTGGCCTTGATCACCTGGACCTGGCCGACGATATCCTCGCCAGGAGGCGGCAACGGTAGTTCCAGCGCCGAAACGGGGCCTGCCACACAGAGGGCGGCAACAGACAGGCAACGGGTAACGGCAGGAAAGCGCGACAACATCCGGGACATCCTTCGCATGATCGACGAAAATGAGTAGACAACAATTGTACACCGACACGGCGCCGGCAAGGGAGACCGCGTACCGGGACAATCGTAACGAGACAGGTACGGTACAGGTTGCCCCGCTCCTACACCTACAGAGACGGGGGTCAGAGTTCGAAGCGCAGCTCCGGCCAGATCGGCGGCGTACCGCGCTTCTGCGATTCGAGAATCGCCCGGCACAAGGGACACAGGCGCTGGTCGCGGAAAATCGAGCGGTCCACCCCCGACCACCGCGGCTGCGCCGGTAACAAGGTGCCGCACAGCGTCCGATCGGCCGAACCGCCCAGTTCCAGCTGACGCGCGACCAGGTGCACGCGTACTTCCTGACAGGCGAACAGATCGAGCTGCTCGTCGGGTTCGATCAGTTGGTAGGCAAACAAGGACCAGGCGGGACGCTGCATCGGGGGCTCCAAATCGGGGGCGCCACCATAGCCCAAAGACAGCCGCTAGAAAAGCTCAAAGCAGCGGTTTGAGCCTCGGCCAGACGTTATCGAGCAGCTTGCCCTGACCAGCGGGCGCCGGATGAATCCCGTCGGCCTGCATCAGCTCGGGATGGCCACCGATGCCCTCGAGGAAAAACGGCACCAGCGCGATGTTTTTCTCCTGGGCCAGCTCGGCGTAGACCCGGGCGAAGGCCTCATTGTAGCGGGGACCATAATTGGGCGGAAGCTGCATCCCAAGCAGCAGGACTTTTGCTCCTACGGCCTGGGACCTGTCGATCATTAATGCAAGATTTTGTTTCAATTGCGTTGGCAACTGCCCACGCAGGCCATCGTTGCCGCCCAACTCGAGCACCACCACCTGCGGCTTGTGCTCTGCAAGCAGCGCGGGCAGCCGCTCCCGCCCGCCCGCGCTGGTGTCGCCACTGATGGACGCATTGACCACCTGGTCGGTGAAACCTTCGGCCTTCAGGCGCTTTTCCAGCAGGGAGACCCATCCCACACGGGTATCCAGGCCGAAACCCGCGCTGATACTATCCCCGACGATCAGCACTGTACCCGCCGCCGCGCTCTGGGCCATGCACATCAAGGCCAGGCCGGCACTCAAAAACCACATTCGCATCGGATTCTCCATGGGCGAAAGCATTCTCACCGCGCAGAACCTTAGCAAAGTGGTTCCCAGCACGGAAGGTGAACTGACCATCCTGCACCCCTTGAGCCTGACCTTGAGCAAGGGCGACAGCCTGGCCATCGTCGGCGCTTCCGGTTCCGGCAAATCGACCCTGCTGGGCCTGCTCGCCGGCCTCGACCTGCCCAGCGACGGCGAAGTCACCCTGGCCGGGCGAGCCCTGAGCGCCCTCGACGAAGACCAGCGCGCGCGCATCCGCGCCGAGCACGTGGGCTTCGTGTTCCAGAGTTTCCAACTGCTGGACAGCCTCAATGCCCTGGAAAACGTCATGCTGCCCCTGGAGCTGGACGGTCGCCTCGATGCCCGCGAACGCGCCCGCGACCTGCTGGAGCGGGTCGGCCTGGGCCGGCGCCTGACCCATTCGCCCCGCCAGTTGTCCGGCGGCGAACAGCAACGGGTCGCCATTGCCCGGGCCTTCGCCGCCGAGCCGGACGTGCTGTTCGCCGACGAACCCACCGGCAACCTCGACAGCCACACCGGCGAGCGCATCAGCGACCTGCTGTTCGAACTGAACCAGGAACGCGGCACCACCCTGGTGCTGGTGACCCACGACGAACGCCTGGCCCATCGCTGCCGGCGCCTGATCCGTCTTGACGCCGGCCATCTGGTCGGCCCCCTGGAGCCTTGATGGCACGCCTGCCGCTGTTGCGCCTGTTCAGCCTCGCCATCCGCCAACTCCTGCGCGACGCCCGCGCCGGTGAACTGCGAGTGCTGTTCTTCGCCCTGCTGGTGGCGGTCGCGGCCAGCACCGCGATCGGCTACTTCGGCGCACGCCTGAACGGCGCGATGCTGCTGCGGGCCACCGAATTCCTCGCCGCCGACCTGGTGCTCGACGGCACCTCCGGCGCCCGTCCGGAACAGCTCCAGACCGGCCGCGACCTGGGACTTGCCCATGCACGGGCAGTCGAATTCTCCAGCGTGATCGCCACGGACAATGGCATCCAGCTGTCGAGCATCAAGGCCACGGACGAACACTACCCGCTACGCGGCGAACTCAAGAGCGCCGCCGCGCCCTTCGGCGTCGAGACCGCCGGCGGCGGCCCCGCACCCGGTGAGGCCTGGGTCGAGGCGCGACTATTGACTGCGCTGGACCTGAAGATCGGCGACAGCATCGATGTCGGCCTGAAGACCGTGCGCCTGGCCCGGGTCCTGACCTACGAGCCGGATCGCGCCGGCAATTTCTACAGCCTGACGCCACGGGTGCTGATCAACCTCGCCGACCTCGACGCCACCGGTGTGGTCCAGCCCGGCAGCCGGGTCGACTACCGCGAACTGTGGCGCGGCTCGGCGAACGCCCTGGCCACCTACCGCGAACTGATCAAGCCGGGCCTGGCGCCGAACCAGCGCCTGCTGGACGCCCGCGACGGCAACCAGCAGATCGGCGGCGCCCTGGGCAAGGCCGAGCGCTACCTGAACATGGCCAGCCTGGTGGCGGTGCTGCTGTCCGGCGTCGCCGTGGCCCTCAGCGCCAACCGTTTCGCCGCCCGCCGCTTCGACGCCAGTGCGCTGCTGCGCTGCCTGGGCCTGTCGCGCCGGGAAACCATGAGCCTGTTCAGCCTGCAACTGGCGATCCTCGGCGTGCTGGCCAGCGTCAGCGGCGCCCTGCTCGGTTGGCTCGCCCAGCTGGGCCTGTTCTACCTGCTGCATGAGCTGCTGCCCGCCGACGTACCGCCGGGTGGGCTGATGCCGGCGCTCGCGGGGATCGGCACCGGGCTGGTGGCACTGGCCGGGTTCGCCCTGCCACCCCTGGCCGCCTTGGGTCGGGTGCCACCGCTGCGGGTATTGCGCCGCGACCTGCTGCCGATCCCGGCCAGCACCTGGCTGGTCTATGGCGCGGCCTTGCTGGCCCTGGGCCTGATCATGTGGCGCCTGAGCCTGGACCTGCTGCTGACCTTCGCCCTGCTCGGCGGCGGCGTGGTGGCCGCGCTGGTCCTCGGCGGCCTGTTGCTGCTCGGGCTGCAAAGCCTGCGCCGGCTGCTGGCCAGGGCCTCGTTGCCCTGGCGGCTGGGCCTGGGCCAGTTGCTGCGCCATCCGCTGGCGGCGGCCGGACAATCCCTGGCGTTCGGCCTGATCCTGCTGTCCATGGCGCTGATCGCCCTGCTGCGCGGCGAGCTGCTCGACACCTGGCAGAACCAGTTGCCGAAGAACGCACCGAACTATTTCGCCCTGAACATCCTGCCGGCGGACAAGGAGGGTTTCCGCGACCACCTGATCAAGCTCGCGGCCCAGTCAGCACCGATCTATCCGGTGGTGCCGGGGCGCCTGATCAGCATCAACGGCACGCCGGTGCAGGAAATCGTCAGCAAGGACTCCGGCGGCGATCGCGCCACCCAGCGCGATCTCAGCCTGACCTGGGCCGCCGACCTGCCGCCGGGCAACAGCCTGACCGCCGGCAGCTGGTGGCCGGACAAACCCAGCGGGGACATTCCCGGCGTCTCGGTGGAAGCCAAGGTCGCCCTGAGCCTGAAGCTCAAGCTCGGCGACCACCTGGTGTTCAGCGTCGGCGGGGTCAACCGCGAGGCCGTGGTCAGCAGCCTGCGCAGCATCAACTGGGACAATTTCCAGCCGAACTTCTTCATGATCTTCCAGCCCGGCACCCTGCAGGACCTGCCGGCGACCTACCTCACCAGCTTCTACCTGGCACCGGGTCACGACAGGGACATCGTCGAACTGTCCCGGGCCTTCCCGGCGGTGACCATCCTGCAAGTCGAGGCCCTGCTGGAGCAACTGCGCAGCATCCTGGCGCAGGTCACCTTCGCCGTGGAGTACGTGCTGCTGTTCGTCCTCGCGGCGGGGATGGCGGTGCTGTTCTCCGGCTTGCAGGCGACCCTGGACGAACGTATCCGCCAAGGCGCCCTGCTGCGGGCGCTGGGGGCCGGACGGCCACTGCTGGTCAAGGCACGGCGGATCGAATTCGGCCTGCTGGGGGCGGTCAGCGGCCTGCTGGCCGCCCTGGGCGCGGAACTGGTGAGCTGGGTGCTCTACCGGTTCGCCTTCGACCTGCCGTGGCACCCCCATGCCTGGCTGTTGCTGCTGCCGCTGATCGGTGCGCTGATGGTCGGCGGCGCGGGCGTGTTCGGCACCCGCCGGGCGCTCAATGCCAGCCCACTGACAGTGCTGCGCGAGGGCTGATAGACTCAACACCTTGTTTCGCCTGGGGAATGCAGATGAGTCGCTACCGCCCGCCGCGCACCGCCGGCACCGCCCTGATCACTCCCGAGGGCGAGGCCCGCATGCGCGCCGAGCTGCACGAGCTGTGGCACGTGCGCCGTCCCCAGGTCACCCAGTCGGTCAGCGAAGCGGCGGCCCAGGGCGATCGCTCGGAGAACGCCGAGTACACCTACGGCAAGAAGATGCTGCGCGAGATCGACAGCCGCGTGCGTTTCCTGACCAAGCGCCTGGAAAGTCTGAAGGTGGTCGGCGAACGACCCAGCGACCTGAACAAGGTGTACTTCGGCGCCTGGGTCACCATCGAGGACGAGGACGGCAAGGAATCGCGCTATCGCATCGTCGGGCCGGACGAACTGGACCTCAAGCAGAACCTGATCAGCATCGACTCGCCCCTGGCCCGCGCACTGATCGGCAAGGCGCTGGACGCCGAGATCCGGGTCATGACGCCCACCGGCGAGCAGACCGTCTACATCACCGCCATCGACTATCCCTGAGCCTTGTCAGGCCCATAGAACTCGACCATGTAATCGACGAACACCCGGACCTTGGGGGCCAGGTGCCGGGATTGCGGGTACAGTGCGAAATAGTGGCGCTCGCCCAGGGAATACTGGGGCAGGATCGCCACCAGCCGCCCCTGGGCCAGGTCGTTGCGCACCGTGGCGTGGGTGAACGACGCGATCCCCGCCCCGGCCAGCGTTGCCGAATGCAGCGCGCTGATGGTATTGGTCCTGAACCACCCCGCCGGGGCAATATTCATCGACTCACCCCGTGCCGAAGCCAGTTGCCAACCCGAGGTGGCGCCGACAAAGCTCAACAGGCGATGCCCCGTGAGTTCCTGCGCGGTGCGTGGCAGGCCGTGTTCGCGGACATAGGCCGGCGACGCCACCAGGACCTGTTTCGAGACCGTCAGGGTCCGCGCCACCAGCGTCGTATCGTCCAAGGCCCCGGCGATGCGCAGGGCCACGTCGAAGCCCTCGGCCAGCAGGTCGACGAAGCGGTCATCGCAACACAACTCCAGCTCGATGTCCGGGTAGCGTTTCTGAAATCCGGGCAGCCAGTGGGGCAGATCCAGGGTCCCCACCACCAACGGCACACTGACCCGCAACAGGCCTCCAGGCCGCTGGTGCCCCTGGGCCATGGCCCGGGAAGCCGCGTCGATCCGTTCCAGGATATCCACGCAGGCGCTGTAGTACTGCTCGCCCGCCCCGGTCAGGCTGAAACGCCGGGTATTGCGGTTGATCAGTTGCACACCCAGCTCACCCTCCAGCTGCTGCAACTGCCGTGACATCGTCGAATGGGTGGTATCCAGGCGCTCCGCCGCCGCGGAAAAGCCTCCGCTCTCGACGATACAACGAAAGGCACGCATCGCGGCGAGCTGGTTCATTCAAGCGTTGCCCCAGGGATTGGCGAGTGAATCAGCGTGTCGGCAAGGCGACGATCTGCGAGGTGCTCAACACATCGCCGAAGGTGTCCTCGATTTCGGCCAGGGCCGCCTCGTGCAGCGCGTCCTTGCTCACGGACTGGCCATTGAAACGCTCGATGGCACGGGTCGCGGTGGCGTCGGATGCTACCACAACGTCATAGCCCAACGGCACGGCGTCACGGGCGGCACCGGCCACGCAGGCATGGGTCATGAGCCCGGTGACGATCAGGGTCTTGACCTTGGCTTTCTTCAGTTGGGCGTCCAGATCGGTGCTGGCGAAAACACTGACGCTGGTCTTGCGCAGGACCTTGTCCTGGGGGCGCGGCTTCATCAGCGGATGAAAATCCACCGTCTGGCCATCCAGGGCGAACAGCGCGGAGCCCGCCGGGGCGACGTGCTGCACATGAATCACCGGGATCTTTTCCCTGTCGGCGAAATCGATCAGGCGCCGGGTGTTCTGCAGCGCCTGCAAGCCATCGGGAATCGGCAGCCGGCCGCTGAAGTATTCGTTCTGGAAGTCGATCACCAGCAGTGCGCTGGTCTTCGGGTCGAGGCGATCGATCGGCGTGACACCGGACAGGGCGCGCAGGGTCGGATGCGGGTTGACCGGTGTGTCGGCGGCGACCGCGAACGGCCCGCCCAGCAGCCCGAGGCCAACGGCCAAGGCCTTGAGGGTAGCGGAGAAAGAACGACGGGGTTGAGCGAGGTTGAACAGGCTGATGGTGGTCATGACGAGGCGTCCTGTTGAGCACATGAGTTGACTGGAGGGCCAGTCTAGGAAGGGCTCCCTGTCTCAACAACGCACAAACCGGCACAATATCTGTTTGAAAATCGCACAGATAAAGCCTGTCGAATCCTGGCTCGAATGTCTCGGGGCAGACCTTAGCGTCGTGTGATCAAACCCTGGCGGGCAACGCGGGTGAGCTGTCGGATCACCGCTTCGGCGTGCTCGGCATCCGGCGCCTGGATCACCGCCAGGTCGAAGCTGTCATCGGCAAAACGGGCCAGGGAATCGCCGTCCTCGACGAACTGGATCAGGAAGGCCGAAGCTTGACCCTTGCGTCGCGGCCAGCCATCGAGATAGCGCAGCAGCGTGGGCTGATGATTACCGCCAAGGAGGATTTTAGGGTTGCGAAAAGGCAGGTTCGCCGTGATCGGCGCAAGACGTACTACGGGGCGTGGATTGTTCAAAGTGCGTGTCTCCGCCTCAACGATCTGCCGGGCAGGTGTGAGGCAACACCGAACCAGCGCTTTAGCGGTATTTCGAAGCCTGTCGCAAGCTTCTGTCGGCGGTCTTTCGACCTGCCTGGCGCCCCGCAAGTAGCTGTTTAAATCGGCGCATGTCTCAATCCTAGAGAAGCCGGTAGCTGGCTGTCAAGAATCCCCCACAACGAAAAAGCCCGCAAAAATGCGGGCTTGTTTCATTGCGCGGAGCGCGTGCCAGTCTTACGAACGGGCGATGGCCCCATCCGCCGAGAACTTGCCAGCACCTTCGGTCAGTACCACGAGCGTGCCACCCAACAGGGCCAGGGCGAATTCATAACCATTGTTGGCCATGAACAGACCGTTGTGGATATGTACCGAGAAGATCGCCACCAGCAAGGTGAAGGTCAGGCCCAGCGCGGCCGGACGGGCCAACAGGCCGATGATCAGGGCCAGGCCGCCGAAGAACTCGGTGCCACCCGCCAGCAGGGCCATCAGGTGACCCGGCGCCAGGCCGATACTCTCCATCCATTGCGCCGTCCCGGCCAGGCCGTAACCGCCGAACAGGCCGAAGAGCTTCTGCGCCCCATGGGCGGCGAAGATGATCCCGACGAAAATGCGCAGGACAGTCAGGCCATAGCCGGCACGGGTGTTCAGGACGCGGTTGCTCAAGGTGCTCATGGGTGAATCCTTTTTAATGCTGGGGTTGATGGACCTCATATTAATCAGTTTTCAAAAAGTAAAAAGCGCAAAAACCTTCACTAAACAATCGATTTTTTCGATTATTTACCCAGAGCAATCTTGCGCGCATTCGGTTCCAGGGAGTCGCGCTCCCGGTCAAATGCCAGGTAGTACTTGTTCACGCTGTTCACATAGTTCACGGCATTCATCCCCACCTGTTCCATGGCGATGCGCTCGACCTGGAAGAACCACTGGTTGGGATTCAGGCCACGGCGGCGGGCCTCGGCGCGCATGCCCTGGACCCGCTCCGGGCCCATGTTGTAGGCCGCCAGGACAAAGGCCATGCGCTCGCGCTCGTTGAGCTTGGGGCTGGCAAAGAACTTGCGGCGGATCATCGCCAGGTACTTGGCCCCGGCCTGCACATTGTTATCGACATTCTGGATATTGCTGACGCCGACCCGTTGCGCCGCCGCCGGCGTGATCTGCAGCAACCCCATCGCGCCGCTGGCCCCCCGGGCGCCGGGATCCAGGGCCGACTCCTTGAAGGCCAGCGCCGCCAGGTTCAGCCAGTCGATGCCCTGGGCCTGGGCATGGCGCTGCAGCACCGGGCGCAGTTTTTCCAGCTTCTGCCGATCGGCGTGGCTCAACGGGTAATGCACCTGGTAGAGACGGCGATAGATCCGCAGAAAGGCGCTGTCCTGGTCCGAAGGAGCCTTGTAGGTCTTGAGGAACCGGTCGATGCTGGCTCGCAGCATCGACGCATCGTCGCGCACGAACCAGTGCAGTTGCCCCGGCTCGCTGACCAGCACCTGCTTGTCGAACCGCAGCTTGGGCATGATCCTGGCCCAACGTTCGGCAATCGGCTGCTCGACGATGGTCAGGTGGAAGATCCCGCCCTGGACCATCTCCAGCACATCTTCCACCGCCAGGCTCGGATCGACCCATTCGACCTTGACCGGCGGCAGCTTGTGCAACGCCAGTTTCTCGTTGATCCGGTTGACCGCCTCGCCCGCCGCGCTGCCGGGGGTCAATGCCAGGGTGCGGCCGGACAGTTGCTCGAAACGGCTGAAGCGCTTCTCGCCCTTGAGCCCCACCAGCAACAACGGCACCGTACTGCCAATCGGATCGCTGGCGATCACCGCATGGCCCGGCTGGGCTTCGAGCAATTCCCCCGGGGCCACCAGGTCGCCCTCGCCGCGCTGCAAGGCAGCGAGCAACTGGTCCTTGGCCTTGGGAATGATCTTGAGGGTGATTTCCTGATGGTCGCGGGCCTGGCTGTTGAGGAACTGCTCAAAGGCGCGCAGGCGGTGGTATTCGATACCGATGGCCTCGCCCTGGACCTCGCCGCTGCTGTTGCGGCTCTGGTTGACCAGCACGCGCAGGACACGGCTGCTGCGAATCTCCGCCAGGTCGCGGACCTTGCCCGGCTGGACGATTTCCAATGGCCCGGCCAGCCGCGCAAGCGCCGGCAACGGCAGCAGCAGGGACAGGCACAGCAGGAGCAACAGCGAGGGTCGCTTCATCCGTTCTCCGGAAAGAATACTGCCCGGTCCCTGGCACGCTGGCCTGAAGTCGGACGACTGAAATCGAGCGTCTTTATCAACGCGAAAAGTACGGAAGACCGGCTACGACAGCAGGGTCGCGCCAACCGATGTTTTCTTCCGGCTTTAAGAGACAGTCATAACTCGTTGTAGTTCTTGGTTTTTATTATAAATCTACAGCTCTGGTATGCTTTTCGGCCTGTGGCCTGAGGTAGCACCATGCAACTCATCGATATCGGCGTCAACCTGACCAACCCCAGTTTTGCCGGCAAACAGCAGGAAATACTCGACCGTGCCTACGCCGCCGGCGTCTGCCAACTGATTGTGACCGGCACCAGCCTCGCGGGCAGCGAACAGGCGCTGGAACTCTGTCGGGAGCGGGATCCGAGCGGCCAGCGGCTGTTCGCCAGCGCCGGTATCCACCCCCACTCGGCCAGTGACTGGACAGCCGACAGTGCCGTTCGTCTGAAAGCCCTGCTGAAGGAACCGAACGTGTGCGCGGTCGGCGAGTGCGGGCTGGATTTCAACCGCGATTTCTCCCCGCGCCCACAACAGGAAAAAGTCCTCGAGGAACACCTGGCCCTGGCCGTGGAGTTGCAGCGACCGGTGTTCCTCCACGAACGCGACGCCAGCACCCGGTTGCTGGAGATCCTGCGTGACTACCGCGACCGCCTGCCCGCCGCCGTGGTGCACTGTTTCACCGGAGAACAGAAGGCGCTGTTCGGCTACCTGGACCTGGACCTGCATATCGGCATCACCGGCTGGATCTGCGACGAGCGCCGTGGCAGCCACCTGCACCCGTTGGTACGGGAGATCCCCCGCGGCCGCCTGATGCTCGAAAGCGATGCGCCCTACCTGCTGCCACGCAGCCTGCGGCCCAAGCCGAAGAACGGTCGCAACGAACCGGCCTACCTGGGCGAAGTGCTGCGCGAAGTGGCCCTTCACCGAGGCGAAAGCCAGGAAGACCTGGCCGCCCACACGACCGCTTGTGCCCGGGCGTTCTTCCATTTGCCGAGCCTTGACTGAACCGGGATTGACGCACATCAACACTCGTCTTCCTGGGTAGCGGCACAATAATGGCACCTTGCCAAAACTGTTTCCGCTCAATCAGAGAAGACCTTCCATGGGTGCCTGGCTTAGCAATATCTCGCTGAAGTACAAGTTCTGGGCCGTGAACGCGGTCGCTTTCGTCACCACCCTGCTCCTGGTGCTGTACGCCGTGCAGTTGGAACAGCAGGCCCGCACCGACGCCGCGCGCGGCGCGGCCCAGGCCCAGGCCCGCCTGCTCGCCAGCTGGCCCGAAGGCAAGGCCTGGCCCGAAGCCGACAACCTGCTGGCGTTCAAGGCCGGCGAAACGCCTACCCTCAAGGGCCAGATGTTGCCGCGCCTGAAGGACGCCAGCGGCTGGGTCGCCTACGACTATATGCCGCTGTTCGGCGACAACCCGCTGCTCGGCGCGCAAGTGCTCGGCCATGGCGATCAGCAAGTGGCCGTACTCGCCTATGCCCCCAGCCTGGCCCAGGTGTTCAGCGAGCGTTTCGCCAACTATGCGGTGGCGGTGTTCATCCTGATGCTGGCGATGCTCGGCGCCTCGCAGTTGCTGATCCGCTTCCTGCTCAGCCAGCTCAATACCCTCAAGGACGTGATGCTCCATGTGGAGAAGAGCGGTGACCTTTCGGCCCGTGTCCCGCTGGCGTGCAAGGACGAAGTCGGACAAATGGCCAGCGCCTTCAATGCCATGCAGGCCGGCTACCAGCGGGTCGTCGGCACGGTGGCGCGCACCGCGGCGCAACTGGATGTCGGCGCCGCGCGCCTGGCCTCGAGCATGAACGACGTGCGCCACGGCATGCTCGGCCAGCAGAGCGAAACCGACCAGGCCGCCACGGCCATCAACGAGATGTCGGCGACCGTTTATCACATCGCCCAGCACGCCGGTGCCACCCGTGACCTGTCGCAAACCGCCGACGGCCTGGCCGGCAGCGGGCAGGCGGTGGTCAGCCGGGTCCAGCAGTCCATCACCGGGCTGTCCAGCGGCGTGCAGCAGACCGCCGTGATGATCCAGCAACTGGCCGAGGACAGCCAGAAGATCAATGGCGTGGTCAACGTGATCCACAGCATCGCCGAACAGACCAACCTGCTGGCGCTGAACGCCGCCATCGAAGCGGCCCGGGCCGGGGAAATGGGCCGCGGGTTCGCGGTGGTCGCCGATGAAGTGCGCAACCTGGCCAAGCGGGTGCAGACCTCCACCGACGAAATCACCACCATGGTCTCCGCCTTGCAGGCCGGCACCCGCGACGCCGTGGACTTCATGCAGGAAAGCTCGTTCAAGGCCGACGACTGTGTGCAACAGGCCCAGGAAGCCGGGGAGGCCCTGGCCCAGATCACCGGCGCGGTGGCCCAGATGCGCGAAAGCAATACCCAGATCGCCGTGGCCGCTGAACAGCAGAGCCAGGTGGCGGAGGAAATGAACCGCGCGGTGGTGAGCATCCGCGACGTGACCGAGAACACCGTGCAGCAGACCGTGGACTCGGCCACCACCAGCCATGACCTGGCCAAGCTGGCGGGAGAGCTGAGCAAGGCCATTGGCCAGCTCAAACTATAGGATCGATAGGAAGAGTTGATTCGCGCTGGCCGTCGGCCCGGCTTAATCTCTGTTCACCGACTACCCGAACAGAGGACAAGACCATGGGCCAACGTCACCCCAACTTCCCCGCCTGGCAATGGCGGGTTGCTCCCCAAGCGTCGCACGATGGCACCCGCGAAGGCATGCAAGTGCTGGCGGTGATCCTGTTCGCGCTGTCCTTCCTGCTGGTGAGTTCCGGGGTGTTCGCCGAGAACCCGACCAACTTCGCCGTCGGCGTGTTGGGCCTGGTGGCTGCGTTCAGCCTGCGCAGCAAAGGCCAGCGCCTGGCGCTGGAAGCCTGAACCGCTACGGTTTTGTGTAGGAGCTGGCGATTGATGCAAGCCTTGCCGGCCTCATCGCCAGCAAGCCGGCTCCCACAAGTCCATGTTCCAACACAAAACTATCGCCGGGCCTCGCACCTGTAGGAGCTGGCTTGCCGGCGATAGCGATCGGACAACCGACGCAAGGCTTGCCGGCCTCATCGCCAGCAAGCCGGCTCCTACAGGTCCGTGTTCCAACACAAAACTATCGCCGGGCCTCGCACCTGTGGGAGCGGCCGGTCGACGCTCGATTGCTGACGATAGCGATGTAACAGTCACCGCCTATATCAGCCGAACACGGTAACGGTCTGCCGGCTCAAGGCAATCAGCCGTCCATCCGCGCTCCACAACGCCGCCGCCACATGACCGTAGCCATCGCGGGCATGCTCGATCACCGCGCGGTATTGGCACCAGTCCAGGGTATCGAGCTCCAGCAACGGCTGGACGAACTCCACCGTCCAGGTCAGGGTGCTGCCGGCCGCCGGTTTGCCCAGGTGCGGCAACAAGGCCGGCGGCCACGCATCCACCAGCGCCAGCAGGTGCGCCTCGGTCAACGGTTCTTGCCGGATATACCCGCGCAAGCGCACCCAACCGCCCATCTCGCGGGATTTGTTGCCAGTAAAAGGCATGCCGCCGACGCCCCAGCGCATCGACAGATGACGCATGAATTCCGGCATCACCCCGGGGACATGCGGCAGCTCCTGGCATTCGTCCCAGTGCTTGAACGACGGCGCCGGCTCGGCCGGCACATTCACCACGGATTCCCGGGAGGCGCCGAAGCTGCCCTGCACCAGCGTCACCACCTGGCCGTTCTGCACGGCCCGGCCCAGCACCTGGCTGACCGCCTTGCCCTCGCGCAGCACCTCCACTTCAAAGTCGACGGCCAGCCCCGGCTCGACCGGCCCGACAAAGGTCACCGCCAGCGAACGCAACGGGCGCTCGGCCGGGACCCGGGCGCGCATCGCCTCGTATTGCAGCGCCACCACCAGGCCACCGAACGTGGCCCGCCCCTGCGCCCAATCGGCGGGAATGGAAAGCCCCCTCGGCTGGCGACGAACCGCATCGAGCAAATCTGAAAAGCGCATGCACACCTCGGCTGGAAAAAGTCCTGCGCAATAGTAACCAGCTCATTCGGGGCATACAGCGCCCATACCAGCCAAAGCAGCCGCCAAACAGGCCGTCGCCCGTCAGCTGAAACAGGTCTCGCTCAACCGATCCAGCACCCTGTCGGCCCTGCTCTCGGCCAGGGTCATGGTCCTGCGCCATCCCGTGATGCAGGCTTGCAGGTCCGCTTCATGTTCCGCCCGGAGCAGCCATTGCCAGCAATCGTGCCAGTCACCCAGCGCCTCCTGGGCCGACTTCAGACCCTTGATCGCCGCCGCCGGCAAGCGGTTCAGTTGCGGATAGGCTTCGGCGGCGTAGCGCACCCGCTTGATCAGCAGGCGCAGCCGATGGCGGTCATGAAGCGGATCGTGCAAGGCTTCATCCAGCGCCTCCCACTGTTTATCCAGGCGTTTTTCGATGCGTTTGCGCAACTTGCGCAACAGGCCCTGATGCTGCGAAGCACGCAGGAATCGCGGGAAGGCATCGAGCATGTCGAATAACTGTTTCAACTCGGTACTGCGCGCCACGGCCCAATAATCCTCGGACAACTGCGCCGTGCGCCGCGCCGCCGCCACGTGATGCCCCTGCCGGTGCAGGTAGGCGGCCAGCACTTCGCGGTCGCGGATCGGTGTGGTCAGGTTTCCGACCCGCTGCGCCGCCAACTCGACCTGTTCGACACCCGGCAAGCCACGCAGGGGCCGCAACAGGCTACGCAGGCGCCGTACCGTGGTGCGCAAGTCATGCAGGCCTTCCTCGTCGGTCAGCGCATCCACTCGCGCATGACACGCCAACAAGCGCACTTCGAGGCTCACGACCTGAGCCACCACTTCATCCACCAGGGCAGACATTCGACACTCACTCCCAAATCGAACTTCCAAGACTGCGACGCAATGACCGCAACGGCTGTTGCAATGCATCCATCGACGGGGTTCGTTCAGCATAGCGCCGGGCAACGAAACCCTGGACAAATGCACGGATATTTTCGGCCTGATGCGGCAACTGCAAGGCCGCCCGTTCGCCGAAAGCCAGCGGACCCTCACCGGGTTCACGCACCAGCCCCTGCCTGCGCAGCAGCTTTTCAAAGATCGCGAACAAGCGCAGCGCCGGATCGACCCGGTTCCGCCAGGGACGCAGCAACAGCAGCGAGAGCAAGCCCAGGATCAGCACCAGCCCGACCGGCAGGACCCAGCCGGCCAGGCCACCGAACCAGCGCCCCAGCAGTTGCAGTTGCTGTTCGCCCTGATAGCCGAGGACCCAGCGCTGCCAGCCGTAATTGAGATTATCCCAGCCCTGGCGCAGGTCATTGAGCCAGGTCAGGTGGCGGTAGCGCAGCGGCGACAGGGGCGATGCCCCGAGCATATCCTCGTCGCTCGCCAGGGCCTGCTCCAGCCCCTGGTCGATGCGCTGCGGGGCCACCGCGTAGGTCGGGTCGACACTGCGCCAGCCCTGCCCGTCCTGCCAGTACTCGACCCAGGCGTGGGCATCGAACTGACGCACCGTGAGGAAGCCGCCCGCCGGATTCCACTCACCGCCCTGATAGCCGGCCACCATCCGCGCCGGAATCCCCGCCGCCCGCAACACGAAGGTCATGGCCCCGGCGTAATGCGCGCAAAAACCCTGGCGGCTGTCGAACAGGAAGCCATCGATACTGTCGGTGCCCAAGGTCGGCGGCTTGAGGGTGTAGTGATACGGCTCGTCGTGAAAGTGCCTGAGCAGGGCCGCCACCAGCGCCTGGGGCTGTGGATAACGTTGCCGCAGCTGCACCGCCCACTGACGGCTGCGCGGATCGCCCTGGGCCGGCAATTGCAGGGCCTGGCGCCGAGCCCGTTCATTGAGCTGCGGATCGCGCACCACCTGCGGCCAGGATTCGACCCGATACAGCAACGCCTGCTGCAGCGGACGCTGGCGCTGCACGCGATAGTCCGCCAACTGGTGCACATCCGCCTGATCGGTACGGGCCACATCCAGCGCCGGCAACCAGGGTTTACCGCTGGGTTGGAGGATGATGCTGTAGCGCCAGGACTCGCCGTCGGCCTGCCATTTCGGGGCCTGGCTGTAGGCAATCGCCGGCGCCTGGCTCCAGCGCCGACCGTCGAATTGCTCCAGGGTCAGCGCCCGCCAGTACAGGTCGCGACGCGCCGGCGGGGGGCCGTCGAAGCTGGCGCGAAAGGCCAGTTCCGCGGAACGCCCAAGCTCGGCCACATCCCCCGGCGACATGCTCTCGGACAGGCCGCTCTGCGCCTTGTCGACGGCCAACGGCAACGACCAGAGCGGCGCGATACGGGGAAAGAACAGGAACAGCAGGAGCATCAGCGGCAAGGCTTGCAACAACAAGGTCGTGGACAGTCGCAAGGTCGCCAGGGGGCGGGTCGCCGGCCCTTGCTGCAAACCGATCAAGGCCGCCAGCAGCGCCCCCACCGGCAACAGGCTGTAGAACGCCCAGGGCAAGCTGTCCTCGAACAGGTAGGCCACCGCGACACAGAACAGCCCGAGGAAAATCAGGACCAGCGCATCGCGGCGGGTGCGGGTCTCCACCAGCTTGAGGATGAACATCGCCACCAGCAGCACCGCCCCGGCGTCCAGCCCGATCAGGCTGCTGCGCGAGAGCCAGATGCCGGTGATGGTGCCCAGCAGCAGAAGCCCTTCCATCAGGCGCCCGGGAAAACGCGCACGCATGCGGTAGACCTGGACCCGCCAAACCGTGCAACCGAGCCACAGCGCCAGCATCCACGGCGGGACATGAAACCAGAACGGCAGCATCACCAGGGTCTGGGCCACCAGCAGCCAGACCAGGCTGGCGCGGGAAATCAGCGGCGCGCTGCTCATGGGCTTTTCCCGAACAGCGCCAGGGCCCGCAGGCAGGCTTCGCAATGGGCCGCACCGCTGTCGCTGGCCAGCACGCGGTCGGGCAGGCGCAGGGAGAACGCCGCCTCGCGCCGGGACAGCTCCAGCACCCAATAGCACAGGCGCGACAGACGTTGCTCGACATCGCCCCCCAGGGCGAGGAAATCCAGGCACAGCTCACGGCCATCGAGCCGGGCGAACTCCTTGATCAACAGGCCCTGCCCCCGCGAGTAGGCTTTCCAGTGCAGCCGCCGCCAGGAGTCGCCGGTCTGGTAGGTCTTCAACCCCTGATAGTCGTCGACACCCACGCCATGGGCACGGGCCCCCTCCTCCGGGTCATCGGCGCTGACACTGGCCAGGGTCGGCAGCTCACCTTCCAGGGGCTGTGGATAAACCAGCACCTTCTGGCCCAGGTCGAGCCGGCTCCAGGTCCGCAGGATCCCCAGCGGGAAGCTGCTCTCGACGCCGATGCGCGGCGCGTGCAGCCAGCCCCGGACCTGGGTCGGTCGATTCAACTCCAGTTCACGGAAGCCCGCGGCCGGCACATCGACGTTGTGCACGGTCTGCCTCGACCAGCCCAGGCCAATGGACTGATGGGCTTTCCCGGCACTTTCCAGGCGCACGACAAAACGCGCCTGCTCGCCGACAAACACCGCGGGCCCGGTCCCGGCGCTGAGCACCAGCCCCTGCAGGTTGCGCCAGGTATGCAGGATCGCCACGATGAACACCGACAGCAGCAGGAAGCACAGGGCGTAGGCCAGGCTGTTCTGGTAGTTGATGGCGACCATCAGGACCAGCGCCAACAGGGCCGCAAACACGCCACCGGCGCGATTGGGCATGATGAAGATCTGCCGCTGGGTCAGTTGAACCCGCGCCGAGGGCGGCAGGCGCCGCACCAGCCAGGCCTGCCAGAGCCCGCGCAGGCGCCGGATCAAAGCGCCGGCACCTCGCGCAGCAGCCACTGCACCAGGGCGCCGCCGCCCTGCCCGGCGGGGTCGGCGCGCTCGCGCAGGCGATGGCCGACCACCGAGGGCAAGACCGCCTGGACATCTTCCGGGATGACATAGTCGCGTCCGGCCAACAGGGCCCAGGCCCGGGCGGCGGCGAGGATCGCCAGGCTGGCCCGGGGTGACAGGCCCCAGGCGAATTGCGGCTGATCGCGGGTCGCGCCGACCAGACGCAGCACGTAGTCCACCAACGGATCGCTGGTGCGCACCTGCTTGGCCTGCTGTTGCAACGCCGACAGCTCGGCATGACTGAGGATCGGCTGCAACCTTGGCAGCAGGTCACGCCGCGCCACGCCTTGCAGCAGGGCCTTTTCCGCGGCCCGGGCCGGATAGCCGAGGGACACCCGCATCAGGAAGCGATCGAGCTGCGACTCCGGCAAGGCGAAGGTGCCGCCCTGGCTGCTGGGGTTTTGCGTGGCGATCACGAAGAACGGCGACGGCAACGGACGGGTGGCGCCCTCGAGGGTCACCTGCCCTTCCTCCATGGCCTCGAGCAACGCGCTCTGGCTCTTGGGCGTGGCCCGGTTGATTTCGTCGGCCAGCACCAGTTCGGCGAAGATCGGTCCCGGATGGAACACGAACTGCCCGCTGTCCTTGTCGAACACCGAGGTGCCGAGGATATCGCTGGGCAGCAGGTCGGAGGTGAACTGGATACGCTGGAAACCCAGGCCAAGGACCTTGGCCAGGGTGTGGCCGAGGGTGGTCTTGCCCATGCCGGGCAGGTCTTCGATCAACAGATGACCGTCGGCCAGCAGGCAGGTCAGGGCCAGGCGAACCTGTGCATCCTTGCCCAACACCACCTGATTGACGGCCTGCAGGCAGGCTTCCAGCTTACTGCGCATGGGCAGACATCCGAACTGGGGAAGAAGCCGGGGATATTACCGTGTTCGGCCATCAATCATCAGAGGGGCTCAACGTCCGGCGCGGGACTCACGAATGTAGAAGCGTGCCTTCTCGGCCTTGTTGGTGCAGCCCTCGTAGGCTTCGAACTGCTGCTGGGTCTTGGCCCCGGTCAACAGCGACAGCGCCTTGGAGTAGCTCACGGTCCCGGCAAAGCCCTCGGCTTTGGCCAGGTCCAGCTCACGCCAGGCGGCGTCCAGCTGTGTGCCACAGCTTTCTCGGTAGGCTGATTTACCCGCGCAACCGGCCAAGGCCAACGCGATCAATGGCACACAGATCCAGGCTTTCATCAATGACACCTCAGGAAAATAAACAATCGTGCAGGTTAAGACGGTGCGCCGGGCAAAAAGTGCCTTGGCCTGCCTCAAGCTTAACCAATCAAGATGAAGTTTAGTGCAGTCGATCCGCTCCCCCAGGCCAAAAAACAGCCCACGTCCCGATTGTAGCCGCCGTCCTGGAGGTGCATTGTTAGCAAAGGGTTGTTCAAGGATCGAGTCATGAAAAAACGCGTCGCGCTGGTGTTGGGCTCGGGCGGGGCCCGGGGTTATGCCCATATCGGGGTCATCGAGGAAATCGAGAGACGCGGTTATGACATCGCCTGCGTCGCCGGCTGCTCCATGGGCGCGGTGGTCGGTGGCATCTACGCGGCCGGCAAACTCGACCAGTATCGCCAATGGATCGAGAGCCTGGACTACCTGGATGTGCTGCGCCTGGTGGACGTGAGCTTTCGCCTGGGCGCCATGCGCGGTGAAAAGGTCTTCGGGCAGATCCGCAAGATCGTCGGCGAGGTCAATATCGAGGACCTGCGCATCCCCTACACCGCCGTCGCCACCGACCTGACCAACCAGCAGGAAATCTGGTTCCAGGAAGGTTGCCTGCATCAGGCGATGCGCGCCTCGGCGGCGATTCCCAGCCTGTTCACCCCGGTGATGCAGGGCAACCGCATGCTGGTGGACGGCGGCATTCTCAATCCGCTGCCGATCGTGCCGGTGGTCTCCAGCCACAGCGACCTGATCATCGCCGTCAACCTCAACGCCACCAACCAGAAGCAGTACAAGCTGCCGGTGATCCAGCGGCCGCCGGCGTTCAAGAGTCGCTTCAACAACCTGCTCAGCTCCATGGGCTCGCGCCTGCCGTTCCGGCGTAAACAGGCCGAGGAGCTGTTGCGCCTGGAACAGCAGACCCTCGCCAGAGAGGCCGCACAGCTGGACAATCCCTGGCTCGACGGCCCGGAACCGCAAGTCCGGCAGGCCGCCGCCGCAGCGCAAGACAATGGTGCGCCGAAGTCCGCCACCGGCTCGGTGATCATCGACAACGTCGGACCTGCGTCGTTGCTGGACCTGATCAACCAGAGTTTCGAGGTGATGCAGACCTCGCTGGCGCAATACAAGATCGCCGGCTATCCGCCGGACATCCTGATCAACGTGCCGAAAAGGGTGTGCCGGTTCTTCGAGTTCTACAAGGCACCGGAACTGATCGCCCTGGGGCGCGAGATTGCCAGCGATACACTGGATCGCTACGAGGAAGAAGGCCGCTAGGCCTGGCTATCCAGTAGCCGATAACCGACCCCCGCCTCGGTCACGATAAATCGCGGCGCGGTGGGGTCGTCCGCCAGTTTCTGGCGCAGATGCCCGACCACGATCCGCAGGTAGTGGCTGTCCTCGACATGGGTCGGCCCCCAGATATCCTTGAGCAACTGCTGCTGGGTGATCACCCGCCCGGGATGCCGTGCCAGCTGCGCCAGTACCGCATACTCCTTGCGGGTCAGCGCCACCTCCGCGCCATCCAGCAGCACCCGTCGATAGGCCAGGTCGATGGTCAGCGGACCGAAGTCCAACGCCGCCTCCTGGGCCTCGCCGCTGGGCGCCTGGCGCAACAGGGCACGAATCCGCGCGAGGAATTCCTGGATGCCGAATGGCTTGGTCACGTAGTCGTTGGCCCCGCCGTCCAGCGCCTCGACCTTCTGCCCCTCGCCGGCCCGCACCGAGAGCACCAGCACCGGTGCCATGGACCATTCGCGAAACTCGCGCAACACCTGCTGGCCGTCCATGTCCGGCAACCCCAGGTCGAGCACCAGCAGGTCCGGTTTATTCAAGGCCGCATGGGCCAGGCCCTCGCCGCCGGTGCCGGCTTCCAGCACCTTGTAGCCCTGGGACACCAGGCTGATGCGCAGGAACTTGCGAATCTGCGGCTCGTCGTCGATGACCAGGATGGTCGCGGTCTGGGTCATGGTCTTGGTATCGTGGCAATCGGTAGCCAAAGCATATCAGGCTTCACTTTCAATGCCCGGTTGCTCCTGCAGAGGAAGGAACAGGCTGATGCAGGTGCCGTGGCCGTCGATGCCGTCATCCACGCCGATATGCCCGCCGTGTGCGCCGACCATGCCCTGGCAGATCGCCAGGCCCAGGCCCGTGCCCTGCCCGCCGCGATCGCCGCGGGCGGCGGTGTAGAACATGTCGAAGATCTTGGGCCGCTCATCCAGTGGAATCCCCGGTCCTTCGTCACTGACGGAAAAGAACAGCTCCTTGTCGGTGGTACCGACGCACAGTTGCAGGCGCCCCTGGGGTGGCGAGAAGCGCGCGGCGTTTTCCATGACATTGATCAGCGCCTGCTCGATCAGCGCCGCGTGCACATACAGCAGCGGCAACTCCGCCGGCAACTCGGTGCTGACCTGTAAGGGCGCCAGGACCGCCCGCAGCCGGTTCAGCGCACTGCCGATGATATCCGCCGGCGCGACCCAGTCGCGGGCGAGCTTCAATGCGCCATGGCCCAGGCGGGTCATGTCCAGCAGGTTCTGGATATAGCGGTCCAGGCGCTCGGCTTCGTTGCGGGTGCCTTCCAGCAGCTCCTGGCGATCTTCCGGGGGAATCGCCTCGCCCAGGGCCAACAGGCTGTCGATGCTGCCGCGCATGGAGGTCAACGGGGTGCGCAGGTCATGGGACACCGAAGCCAGCAAGGCACTGCGCAGTTGTTCGGTTTCGCCATGCAGGCGCGCGGCCTCGAGGTCGTCGGCCAACTGGGCCCGGGCCAGCGCCTGGGCCAGCGGCTGGCTGAGGGCGGTCAACAGGCGCCGGCGCTGCCCGCTCAAGGTCTGACCGTCTTTGGGACGCACCCCCAACAGGGCCATCGGTCCCTCTTCCACCGACAGCGGCCACCACCACCAGCGCCCGAACGGCAGGGTCCCGGTGCCCATGCCCGCCGGCTGGTCATGCTGCCAGGCCCAGTCGGCGGCGGCCCGCTCGGATTCGGAGAAGGTCTGCGGGCCGCCGGTCTCGACTTTCCAGCCACCCTGGCCGTCGCGGTTGAGCAGGCACACTTGCAGCTCCTCCCAACCACTGAGGTGCTGGGAGGCGGCGCTGATCACCGCCTGGCGATCGGTGGCCGCCGTCAGTTTGCGCGACAGGTCGAGCAGTTCGCTGGTTTCTTCCTGGGTATCGCGCAGGGCCTCCAGCTGCTGCCGCTGGCGGGCAGCGAGGTTACCGGTGAGCACCGCCATCAGGAGGAAAAACAGCAGCGTCAGGACATCCTCCTCGCGCTGGATGGCGAAGGAGAATTTCGGCGGGGTGAACAGGAAGTCGTAACTCAGGAACGACAGCACCGCACAGGCCAGCGAAGGCCCCAGGCTGCTGCGCACGGCCACCAGCAACACGGCGGCGAGGAACACCAGGGAGATATTCGGCAACGGCAGGAGACTCGCCACGCCCCAGGCCAGGGCCGTGGCCAGGATCGTCGCCACCAGCGCCATCGCGTAGTCGAACCAGACCACCGCTTGCGGGGCGCGGGCCCGCGCGACATGTTGTTCTTCGTCGCGGTCCAGCACGTTGATTTCCAGCCCGTGGGAGCTGCGCAACAAACGCGCGGCCAGGCCTCCGCCAAACACGCGCCGACGCCAGCGCTGGCGTGACTGCCCCACCAGCACCAGGCTGGCCCGACGTTCGGCGGCGTGTTGAATCAGGGTCTTGGCCACTTCCCCGGCGCGCAGCAACACCACTTCGCCACCGAGGCGCTCGGCCAGTTGCTGGGCGCTTTGCAGGCGCAGGCGCGACGGCTCGTCGCGGACCCTGCCGTTGTCCACATGCACCAAGCTCCAGGGCAGATGGCGGCGCTGGGCGACCCGACTGGCATGGCGCACCAGGCGCTCGGCCTGGGAATCGCCGTCCACCCCCACCAGCAAGCGTCCGCGCAGGGCCGGCGCCGACTGGCCGAGGGTCCGGTAGCCCAGGGCCAGATCGTTGTCCACCTGGGCGGCGGCCGTTTGCATGGCCAGTTCGCGCAACGCGGTGAGGTTGGTCTGGCTGAAGAACGCGTCGATGGCGGCGCGGGCCTGCTCCGGCACATAGACTTTGCCGTCGCGCAAGCGCTCCAGCAGTTCACGCGGCGGCAGGTCGATCAGCAGCAGTTCGTCGGCCTCCTGCAGGACCCAGTCCGGCAGGGTTTCGCGCACCTGCACGCCGGTAATGCCGCGCACCTGGTCATTGAGGCTTTCCAGGTGCTGGACGTTGACCGTGGTGAACACGTCGATGCCAGCGGCCAGCAATTCCTGGACGTCCTGCCAGCGCTTGACGTGACGGCTGTTGGGGGCGTTGCTGTGGGCCAGTTCATCGACCAGCACCAGTTTCGGCTTGGCCTTGAGCAGGCCGTCGAGGTCCATTTCCTCGAGCATGACGCCGCGATACTCGGAGCGCACCATAGGCTGCTGCGGCAAGCCGCTGAGCAGCACCTCGGTTTCCGCGCGGCCGTGGGTTTCCACCACCCCGGCCAGGAGCTTCACGCCCTGGCGCAGTTGGGTATGGGCAGCCTGCAACATGGCGTAGGTCTTGCCGACGCCGGGCGAGGCGCCAAGGAACACCTTGAGCCGGCCGCGACCTTCGCGGGGCAGTTCTGCTAGGAGCGCATCGGCGCGACCGGAATCACTCATGTCCTGGACTCTCTCTGGTGCCTGTGGCGCTATTTCGAGACTTCGGCCAAGGCCGCATTCAATGCAAGCACATTGACCACCGGCGGGCCAATCAGCGGTTGCTCGATATGCATTTCAACCAGTCTCTCGACATCCGCCGCCGGCAGGTTGCGCGCCTGCGCAACCCGCGCCAGTTGATAGCGAATAGCCTCAGGTGGCAAGTGCGGATCGAGGCCGCTGGCCGAAGTGGTCAACAACGCCAAGGGCACCGGCCCCTGTCCGGGCACCGCCTGCTTGGTCGCGTCGTCGAAAATCCGCGTGGCCAGGGCCGGGTTGCTCGGGCTCAGGTTGCTGGACGAACTGGGCACGGTGGCGAAGGCCCCCGCCGAAGGCCGCGGGTGGAACCAGGCGTCACCGGTGAAATCCTGGGCAATCAGCGCCGAGCCACGGACCTTGCCGTCGGCATCGCGCACCAGGCTGCCATTGGCCTGTTCCGGGAACGCGACCTGGGCCACGCCAGTGACCACCAGGGGATAGGCGACACCGGTAATCAGGCTCATCAGGACCAACAGGCTCAAGGCCGGACGCACTACACTGGACATGTTCAATTCCTCGAATTCAGGGGTACACAACAATCTGTGGGAGCCGGCTTGCTGCGGGCGGCGTTCCGGCGATGGGGCCAGTGAGCCTTGCATCGCCTGATCGGCCGCTATCGCCAGCAAGCCGGCTCCTACAGGAAAACGCCTCACACCAGATGCAACGCCGTCAGCAGCATGTCGATGGCCTTGATCCCCACGAACGGCACCACGATCCCACCCAGCCCGTAGATCAGCAGGTTGCGCCGCAACAGGTGCACGGCACTCGCCGCCTGCACCCGCACGCCACGCAGGGCCAGCGGGATCAACACCACGATGATCAGCGCGTTGAACACGATCGCCGACAGGATCGCGCTCTGCGGGCTGGCCAGGTGCATGATGTTGAGCACCCCCAGCTGTGGATAAATCGCCGCGAACAGCGCCGGCAGGATGGCGAAGTACTTGGCCACGTCGTTGGCAATCGAGAAGGTGGTCAAGGCCCCTCGTGTCACCAGCAATTCCTTGCCGATCTGCACCACGTCCAGCAACTTGGTCGGGTCGCTGTCGAGGTCGACCATGTTCGCCGCCTCGCGTGCCGCCTGGGTGCCGTCGTTCATCGCCATGCCGACGTCGGCCTGGGCCAGTGCCGGGGCGTCGTTGGCACCGTCACCGCACATCGCCACCAGACGACCGTCGTTCTGCTCCAGGCGAATGCGCGCCAGCTTCTTCTCCGGGGTGGCCTCGGCCAGCACGTCGTCAACCCCCGCCTCTGCCGCGATTGCCGCCGCGGTCAGCGGGTTGTCGCCGGTCACCATCACGGTGCGGATACCCAGCTTGCGCAGCTCGGCGAACCGGTCACGGATGCCCGGCTTGACCACGTCCTTCAGATGGATGGCCCCCAGCAGCTTGCCGTCGGCGCAGACCAGCAACGGCGTGCCGCCACTCTGGGCGATCCGGTCGATCTCCCGGGACAGCACCGGCGACAGATCGCTACGCTTCTGGCCGACAAAGGCCAACAGCGAATCCACCGCGCCCTTGCGATACACCCGGCCCTGGTAGTCGACACCCGACAGGCGCGTCTCGGCGCTGAACGGCACGGCGGTCAGTTCGGCCGCCGCCGGTTCGTTCTGCGGATGCAGTTCGCGCAGGTACTCGACGATCGACTTGCCTTCGGCGGTGTCGTCCGCCAGCGAGGCCAGCAAGGCACCCTCGGCCAGTTCCTTGGCGCTGACGCCAGGGGTGGCATAGACCGCCGTGCAGCGACGGTTGCCGAAGGTGATGGTGCCGGTCTTGTCCAGCAACAGCACATGCACGTCACCCGCCGCTTCCACCGCACGACCGGATTTGGCGATCACGTTCAGGCGCACCAGGCGGTCCATCCCGGCGATACCGATGGCCGAGAGCAGGCCGCCGATGGTGGTCGGGATCAGGGTCACCAGCAACGCCACCAGGAACACCAGCGGCAGGCTGCCACCGGAAAAATGGGCGAAGGGCTGCAGGGTCACCACCACCAGCAGGAAGATCAGGGTCAGGCCGATCAGCAGGATGTCCAGTGCCACTTCGTTGGGCGTTTTCTGCCGCTTGGCGCCTTCCACCAGGGCGATCATGCGGTCCAGGGTCGACTCGCCGGGGTTGGCGGTGATGCGCACGATCAACCAGTCGGACACCAGGCGGGTATTGCCGGTGACCGCCGAGCGGTCGCCGCCGGACTCACGGATCACCGGCGCGGACTCACCGGTAATGGCCGCTTCGTTGACGGCGGCGATCCCTTCGATCACCTCGCCGTCGCCGGGAATCATTTCCCCGGCGGATACGCGCACCACGTCGCCTTTGCGCAGGTTGGCGGCCGGGACCGACTCGAAGCTGCCGTTGGCCTTGCGACGATGGGCCACCAGGCCTTCGCTGCCGGCCTTCAGGCTATCGGCGCGGGCCTTGCCACGGCCTTCGGCCAGGGCCTCGGCAAAGTTGGCGAACAACACGGTGAACCACAGCCAGAGGGCGATCTGGGCGGCGATAAAGGTCGAAACCGCAGAGTCCGGCACAAAGCACAGGAGCGTGGTCAGGACCGCGGTCAATTCGACCACGAACATCACCGGTGCACGTTGCAACTGGCGCGGGTCGAGCTTGACGAAGGCTTGTACCAGGGCCGGACGCCACAGGGCGGAAATCGCGGTCTTGGGCTGTTCCACCACAGCCGGTTTTGTTGCGGGTAGAGGCATATTCATCATTGATTCCTCAGCTCTTCAGCCCAAAAGCAGCCATGCTCAGTTGTTCGGCAATTGGTCCCAGTGCCAGCGTCGGCAGGAAGGTCAGGCCCCCCACCAGCAGGATGGTCACCGTCAGCAGCGTGACGAACAGCAGGCCATGGGTCGGAAAGCTGTTCTGGCCGACCGGTGCGGTCTTCTTCATCGCCAGGCTGCCGGCCAGGGCCAGTACCGGGACGATGTAACCGAAGCGACCGAGCAGCATGCTCAGGCTCAGCATCAGGTTGTGGAACGCGGTGTTGCCGCTGAAGCCGCCGAACGCCGAGCCGTTGTTGGCATTGGCCGAGGTGTAGGCGTACAGCAGTTGGCTGAAGCCATGCGCCCCCGGGTTGCTGATCGCGCCGGCAGGTCCTGGCAGGCTGGCGGCAATCGCGCCCAGTACCAGGGTGCCCACCGGCATCACCAGCAAGGTCACCACCAGCAGTTGCACTTCCCTGGCCTGGAGCTTCTTGCCCAGATATTCCGGGGTGCGGCCGATCATCAGGCCGGCGAGGAATACCGCGGTCAGCACGTGCAGCAACATGCCATAGAGGCCCGCGCCGACACCGCCGAAGATCACCTCGCCAACCATCATGTTGACCAGCGACACCATCCCGCTCAGTGGGTTGAGGCTGTCATGCATGGCGTTGACCGAACCGTTCGACGCCGCCGTGGTGGTCACCGCCCAGACCGTGCTGGCGGTGGTGCCGAAGCGGGTTTCCTTGCCTTCCAGCGGAGCGGTCTGCTCCACCAGCGGATGATGCAGCGCCGGGTTCGGCTGATACTCGGCATACAGCGAGACCGCGCCGCCGATCAGCAGCAGGGCCAGCATGCAGCCCATGATCGCCCGGCTCTGGCGCAGGTCCTTGACGTAATGCCCGAAGGTGAACACCAGCGCCGCCGGAATCAGGATGATCGACACCAGTTCAAGCAGGTCGCTCAGGGCGGTGGGGTTTTCGAACGGATGGGCCGAGTTGGCGCCGAAGAAACCGCCGCCGTTGGTGCCCAACTGCTTGATCGCGATCTGGCTGGCCGCAGGTCCCAGGGGGATGACCTGGTCCACACCCTGCATCGTCACGGCATTGACGTAGTGGGCGAAGCTCTGCGGAACGCCCTGCCAGACCAGGAACAGCGCCAGCACCAGGCACAGCGGCAACAGGCCGTAGAGCGTGGCGCGGGTCATGTCGACCCAGAAGTTGCCCAGGGTCGCCGCCGAACGCCGACCGATACCGCGGCACAGCGCCACCAGCACGGCCAGGCCGGTGGCGGCACTGACGAAGTTCTGCACGGTCAGGCCGACCATCTGGCTCAGGTAGCTCAGCGAGGCTTCCCCACTGTAGCTCTGCCAGTTGGTGTTGGTCATGAAGCTGATGGCGGTGTTGAACGACAGGGTCCACTCCAGGCCCGGCAGATTCTGCGGGTTGAGTGGCAGGTACTGTTGGAACAGCAGGATCGCGAAGAGCAGCACAAATCCCGCCAGGTTGAAGGCGAACAAGGCCAGGGCATATTTCTGCCAGCTCTGTTCACTGTTGGCATCCACCCCGGACAGCCGATAACAGGCCCGCTCCACCGGCCCGAACAGCGGCGTCAGCCAGGTCCGCTGGCCCTCCATCACCTTGTAGTAGAACCGCCCCAATGCCGGTGCCGGCGCAAGCACCAGCACGAGAAACGCCAGGATCAGCAAATAGTCATAACTGTGCATACCTGCCGCTCCTAGTTCCGATCCGCGCGCAACAGCGCAACCAGTAGATAAATGAACAGCGCCACAGCCAACAGCAGTGACACCCCGTCCAGAATGCTCATGGAATTTTCCCCGTGGTACGGCAATGGCCGCGTGTGGGGTTCATTGTCGTGAGGGAGGCCGTAAAGGAACGAGGGCGACGCCCGGGGCGATGCGTAAAGAAGGCGTAAAGAGTGAGTTTACGCAGGCGTTACACCCTAGAATCCGCAGGCCCGCCAAGAAATGGAGGACGCGAAGGAAACTCACTGTGTCGGTTTCGATACATAACCGACAAGCGGCCAACATGCGCCGCCTGTAGCTTCTTGCGCAGCTACACTTGAAAGGGACGCGCGCCTGCTGGCCGGGTACCTATCCTGCAACAATCTCGCGGCCCCTCTTGGTGGTTGGCCGCCTACCGGTAGATAATCGCACGCATGCAGAACACTCCCGCTCCTCTGGCTGATGTCAACAAACCGCTCTCGCCGGGCGATGACAAGCGCTGGAATGTCCGCGCGCTGATCGTCGACGACGATATCCCGATCCGTGAACTGCTGATCGACTACCTGGCACGCTTCAGCATCCAGGCCACCGGTGTCACCGACGGCGCCGGCATGCGCCAGGCCTTGCAGCTCGAAACCTTCGACGTGGTGGTGCTGGACCTCATGCTCCCGGGCGAAGACGGCCTGTCGCTGTGTCGCTGGCTGCGCACCGAATCGGACATCCCGATCCTGATGCTCACCGCCCGTTGCGAACCCACCGACCGGATCATCGGCCTGGAACTGGGGGCCGACGACTACATGGCCAAGCCCTTCGAGCCTCGCGAACTGGTGGCCAGGATCCAGACCATCCTGCGCCGGGTACGTGACGACCGCACCGAGCAGCGGGCCAATATCCGCTTCGACAACTGGCGCCTGAACAGTGTGCTGCGCCAGCTGATCGCCGACGACGGGCTGGTGGTGCCGCTGTCCAACGCCGAGTTCCGCCTGCTCTGGGTGTTCATCGAACGTCCGCGCCGGGTGCTCAGCCGCGAACAGTTGCTCGATGCCGCCCGCGGCCGCTCCATCGAGGCCTTCGACCGCAGCATCGACCTGCTGGTCTCGCGGCTGCGACAGAAACTCGGCGACGACCCGAAATCGCCGCAACTGATCAAGACCGTGCGGGGTGAAGGCTACCTGTTCGACGCGAGAGAAATCGGCTGATGCGCGCACGCTTCGACACGCTGTTCGGACGCCTGTTCGGTGTGTTGTTGCTGGCGATCATTCTCGCCCATCTATTGGCTTTTCTCTGGTTCCATCATTACGGCGGCCC
>NZ_JXDG01000019.1 GCF_000820515.1 Pseudomonas batumici
ACCTTCGCTTCGTTTTTCAGTTTCTCGACCAGTTCTGCAACCGACTTGACCTTGATACCCGCGCTGCGAGCAGCCGGCGCTTCGACTTTCAGGGTCTTGTTGGTGGAGGCGGTGGAAACGCCCAAAGCATCCGGAGTCAGCGTTTCAAGCGGCTTCTTCTTGGCTTTCATGATGTTCGGCAGGGACGCATAACGCGGCTCGTTCAAACGCAGGTCGGTGGTGACGATGGCCGGCAGGCTCAGCGACACGGTCTGCAGGCCGCCGTCGATTTCGCGGGTCACGGCAACCTTGTCGCCGGCCACTTCGACTTTCGAGGCGAAGGTGCCTTGGGCGTAACCGCTCAGGGCCGCCAGCATCTGGCCGGTCTGGTTGTTGTCGCTGTCGATGGCCTGTTTGCCGAGGATCACCAGCTGTGGCTGTTCCTTGTCGACCACGGCCTTGAGCAGCTTGGCCACGGCCAGGGAGGTCAGCTCTTCAGCCGATTCCACCAGGATGGCACGGTCGGCACCCAGGGCCAGCGCGGTGCGCAGTTGCTCCTGAGCGGTGGACGGGCCGACGGAGACGACGACGATTTCAGTCGCCACGCCTTTTTCCTTCAGACGTACCGCTTCTTCCACTGCGATTTCGCAGAACGGGTTCATCGACATCTTGACGTTGGCGAGGTCGACGCCGGAATTGTCCGCCTTGACGCGAACCTTGACGTTGTAATCGACAACGCGTTTGACAGCTAC
>NZ_JXDG01000002.1 GCF_000820515.1 Pseudomonas batumici
GCCCTGACCCTGAACGCCCTGGCCCTGACCAACAGCGGCACGCTCAGCGCGCAACAGGCCCTGAGCTTCACCGGCACCACGCTGGACAACAGCGGCGGCAGCCTGACCGGCAAGGGCGCGGTCACTCTCGACCTGCTGGGGGTGCTCACCAACAGCAACGGCAAGCTCGCCAGTGCTGGGCCGCTGCTGATCAGCCGCAGCAGCCAGCTCAACAACCAGGGCGGGCAACTGGTCAGCCAGGGGTTGTTGAGCCTGCTCAGCGGCGGTCTGGATAACCGCAATCGCGGCACCGTGGCGGCCAACGGCGCGTTGACCCTGACTACCGGCGGCGCCGTGCAGAACAGCGGCGACGGCCTGATCTACAGCCAGAACGGCGACGTCACCCTCAGCGCCGCCAGCCTCGCCAACGGCAAGGGCACCGTGCAAGGCCAGGGGGCGCTGAACCTGACGATCGCCGGCGATATCGACAACCAGAGCGGCAAGCTCATCGCCCAGAACGGCGACCTGCAGGTCAGCGCCGCCAACCTCGACAACCGCGGCGGCACCCTGGCCAGCGTCAAGGCGGCCCTCGACGCTCGGATCGTCGGCGTGCTGAAAAACGGCTACGACCTGAACAACAACCGCCAGGGTGGCATCACCCAGGCCCAGCGCCTGAGCCTCAGCGCGCTGGGCGGGATCGACAACTATGGCGGGCGGATCTCGGCGCAAGGCGGCGATGCGCTGATCACCACCGCCGACTTCGACAACCGCAACGGCGGGCTGTACGCCAAGGGCCTGGTCCAGGTCAGCGGCAACAACTTCGACAACAGCGGCGACAACGACGGGCAGATCGCCGGGCAACGGATCGACCTCAGCCTGAACGGCGCCCTGAACAACCGCCTGGGGATTATCGAAAGCGACAGCACCCTGAGCGTGCGCGCCGCCAGCCTGGATAACCAGACCGGGCAACTGCGGGCGTTGGGCAGCAGCGGCAAGACCGACTTCCAGATCGGCGGGCTGTTCGACAACCGCAACGGCAAGCTGGAAACCGCCAACAGCGACCTGACCCTGAACGCGGGCGGGTTTCTGAACCAGGGCGGCAGCCTGCTGCATCTGGGCGACGGCACCTTCGATATCGCCACCGCGAATATCATGAATGCGGGCGGTAGTTTGGTGACCCGCGGTGGCCTGACGCTGACCGCGGACAGCTGGACCAACAGCAGCGTGATCCAGGCCGGGCGCTTGACGGTGAACGTCAATACCCTGAATCAGACGGCGGGCGGGCAGTTGCTGGCGACCACCAGCCTGACCGGTAACGGCGTCAACTGGAACAACGACGGGCTGATCGCCAGCGACGGCACGGCCAATCTGAATCTGGCGGGCAACTACGGCGGCAATGGGCGTTACAGCAGCCTGGGCAGCCTGGGGCTGACCGCCGCCTCGCTCAATCTGGGCAGCACCGGGAGCATAGCCGGTGGCGGCGATAGCACGATCAATGTCGGCGGGGCGTTGAACAACTCCGGCCGTATCACTTCGGCGGCCGGCCTGAGCGTCAATGCCGGGGCCATCAACAACTACGGGACCTTGGGTAGTACCGGCAACTTGCGTCTGACTACGCCGAATTTGCTGAGCCAGAATGGTCTGATCTTCAGCGGCGGCGACATGGCGTTGCGCACCGACGTGTTCACCAACCGTTATGCGGATGTGTACAGCTTCGGCAACTTGAGCATTGCCAAGGATGACAGCAATGGCTTGAGCTCATCGATCAACAACATCTCCTCGACGATGGAGAGCGGCGGGGATTTGAGCCTCTCGGCCAGTCATATCGAGAACCGCAAGGATGTGTTCCAGACCACGGGTGGTCTGGTGTCCGGCTATATCGGGGTGCAGTGCTCCGATTGCACCTCAATCCATCGGGATGATCCCAGCTACCTGGTCTGGGTGCAGAACTATAAGTCGCAGGTCGTTCAGGACTCGGCGTCTGCCAGCATGACTGCCGGGCGTAATTTCACGGCCACGGGGGGCGACTTCATCAATCAGGCGTCGAACCTCAGCGCCGGAAACAACCTCACATTCAATCTGCAGAGCTTTACCAATCAGGGTGCTTCTGTCGGTGACTACAGTCTTCGGCGCTCCTATAGCTATTCCGATCTCAATCCGCACGACTTATCGAGATTCATGGTCACGGTCATGAATTACAACACCGGCCATGATCCTTCCTACAATCCGGCAGCACCCAATATTCACTTTTGGACCAGCTCCGGCGCTGAGTCCATGGTTCAGGTGGGGGCTGCCCGTAGTGGTGGACGTGATGGGGAGCCGCGCACCACGTACGGCCCGTTATGGCTTCCGACCCCGTATTGGGTTGACCCCACTATAGGTGCCGATACCGGGCCTTGGGAAATGGTGGGTGCCCAGCCTTTCAACAGCACGATGAGCGGCTCATCGAGCTTTACCAGCGCCGTGGTCCAGGCCGGTGGCGCGGTGAATATCAGCGCGACGCAAAACCTCAACAACAGCGTCGTTCGCCAAGGCGTCGCGCTTGCCAGCGACGCTTCCCGTGTGGGCGCAACGCAGGTCAGTGGCAATACAGCGACCGTTGTCAGTATCAATCGCAATTTGACTCCCGACCTTGCACAACAGCAGGTCAACCCCCTCGCACTCCCGGGCTTCAGCCTGCCCACCGGGCAGAATGGCCTGTTCCGCCTGAGCGGGCAGGG
>NZ_JXDG01000020.1 GCF_000820515.1 Pseudomonas batumici
TACATCGCCGTCGGTATCTCCGGCGCGATCCAGCACCTGGCGGGTATGAAGGACTCCAAGGTGATCGTCGCGATCAACAAGGACGAAGAGGCGCCGATCTTCCAGGTGGCCGACTACGGCCTGGTGGCGGACCTGTTCGAAGCCATCCCTGAGTTCGAGAAGCTGGTCTGATCCAGCGGCTTCACTTATAAAAGAACCCGGCCTTCTGGCCGGGTTTTTTTTCGTCTCCAGCGAGACCACGGCCTTTTTGTAGAACTCGGCCTGCAATGACCCCTGGTTGCGCGGACAGTTGGCGAAAAAGATGACAGAATTGCCCGCGTCCGGCCTGACCGAAGCCGCACTGCAGCGCAATCTGGAGCGTTGGAAGGCGCAATCGCAACCGGTCAGCGCCCCAAAACCGTAGGGATTTTCTTGTGAGTATTCGACCTCTATTTGCTGTCCTGGCCGTGCTGGCCCTGGCGGGCTGCGCAAACGATCCGGCCCCGAACGAGCAGATGCGCCTGACCGAGCGCGCCATCGAGCAGGCCCATGCCGTGGGCGCCAGTGCCGATGATGTCCCGGAGCTGAAACAGGCCGAGGACAAGTTCCGCCGGGCCAAGGCCAACATGACCGAGCAGGCTTTCCGCGGCGCCCGGCGCAAGGCTGAACAGGCCGAACTGGACGCGCGCCTGGCCGAAGCCCGGGTGCTGAACGAGAAGAGCCAGGAGCAGGTCTCGCTGCTCAACACCCGCATCACCCGCCTGCACAAGCAACTGGAGAGTGCTCAATGATCTATTCGAGCGCAAGGGCGGGCGCCCTGGTGTTGCTGGCCTGTGCCGGCTTGTACGGCTGCGCCGGCCAGAACGACAGTGAGGCCGCCTTGCAGGCGGCGTCGGCGAGCTTCCAGAAGGTCAAGGAAGACAGCAATGTGCTGCGTTATGCGCCCAGGGACGTGATCCGTTCCGGTGACTCCCTGGCCCGGGCCGAGCGCCTGTCCGGCTATCTGGGCAGCGCCGGTGATGTCGAGCACTACGCCTACCTGAGCGAACGCTACGCCGACATCGCCCGCGAGCACACCGAAACCGCGCTGAACCAGGAGCGGGCGGCCAAGCTGGAACTGGAGCGTCAGCGCCTGCAACTGGCCTTGCGCGAAAGCAAGTTGCTCAGCGTGCAGCAGCAGGGCAAGTGGGTCGAAGAGCAGATCGCCAGCCTGACCAGCAACCAGAAGGATCGCGGCCTGGTGATGACCCTGGGCGATGTGCTGTTCGACACCGGCGAGGCGGAGTTGAAGAACTCGGCCAATCGCACGGTGCTCAAGCTGGTGCAGTTTCTCCAGCTCAACCCGCGGCGCATCGTGCGCATCGAGGGCTATACCGACAGCACCGGCGATCCGGACAGCAACCTGCAACTGTCCCGTGAGCGGGCGCAGTCGGTGGCCGACATGCTGGTTGACCTGGGCATCGACGAGAAGCGCATCCAGGTCGAGGGGTATGGCGACCAGTACCCGGTGGACGTGAACGCCACCGAGCGCGGGCGTGCGCAGAACCGTCGGGTCGAGATCGTCTTTTCCGACGCGAAGGGCCAGTTGGGCGCGGCGCGCTGACGGCGGGCCGCTGGCCGAAGACCCGGTATCCGCAAGGTGCCGGGTTTTTTTGTATCCGCATATCGGCGGATCGTTGTGCCCGTACAGTTTTACTTTTCTTGTCACTGTATTGTCGACTATTGTAGAAACTGTGCCAGTACACTTTTGAACTGTTCCGGTATCGTTGTTTCCAAGAATAAAAATGCCGTTGAAACCGAGTGCTGCTTCATGACCAACCTATTGCTCTACCAACGTATTGCTCAGCAGCTGGCCGAGGATATCCGGCGGGGCGTCTATCAGCCCGGCGAGCGCGTGCCGTCGGTGCGCAAGATGAGCTCGCAGCTCAATGTCAGCCATGCCACGGTGCTGCAGGCCTATGCCAACCTGGAAGACCAGGGGCTGATCCGCGCGCGTCCGCAGTCGGGCTACTACGTTCACCAGACCCCGGCCCTGACCGCGCCCACGCCGGACATCGCCCGGGTCGAACGTCCGGGGCTGGTCACCCGCAGCAGTATCATCCAGCAGGTGCTGGTCGAGTCCCGCCGTGAAGGGGTGTTTCCCTTCGGTGCGGCGGTGCCGTCGGTGGATTACCTGCCGGTGCGGGCCCTGCACCAGCAGTTGGCCAAGGTCACGCGCTTTCACAGTCCGCGGGCCTTCAGCTACATGTTCAGTCCCGGTTTCGAGCCGTTGCGCCGCCAGGTGGCGATTCGCATGCGCGATGCCGGGGTGGTGGTCGACCCTTCGGAAGTGGTGATCACCCACGGTTGCGTGGATGCCCTGCAAATGTCGTTGCGGGTCCTGACCCGGCCGGGCGACCTGATCGCCGCCGAGTCGCCGACCTACTACGGCCTGCTGCAACTGGCGGACCTGCTGGGCCTGAAAGTCATCGAGATTCCCAGCGACCCGTCCACCGGCATGAGCCTGGAAGCCCTGCAACTGGCGGCCAACCAATGGTCGATCAAGGCCCTGGTCCTGACCACCCGGCTGAGCAACCCGCTGGGCGGCACCATGCCGGAAGAGCGGCAGAAGCAGCTGCTGCGCCTGGCCTCGGACTTCGATATCCAGATCGTCGAGGACGATATCTATGGCGAGCTGATGTTCGAGGTCGGCCGGACCAAGGCGCTCAAGGCCTATGACCGCCTGGACCGGGTGATCTACTGCTCGAGCTTTTCCAAGACCCTGTCGCCTGGGGTGCGGATCGGCTGGATGATCGCCGGCAAGTTCCAGCAGGAAATCCAGCGCTTGCAGACCTTCAGCACCCACTCGGCGTGCAGCGTGACGCAGATGGCGGTGGCGGCCTACCTGGAAAACGGCGGCTACGACCGGCACCTGCGCTATATCCGCCAGGAGTACCGCAAGAACCTGAGTGCCTTCCAGTTGGCGGTGCAGCAGTACTTCCCGGAAGGGACGCAGATGACCCGGCCCACGGGCGGCTTCATTCTGTGGGTCAGCCTGCCCGGGCGGGTCAACACCCAGGAGTTGCACGTGCGGGCGCTGCAGCAGGGCATCAGTATCGCGCCGGGGCTGATCTTCAGTAACACCGAGCAGTTCAACCACTGTATCCGGCTCAACTGCGGTATCCCCTGGAACCGTGAGGCCGAGCGGGCCTTGATGACCCTCGGCATGCTGGCCAACCAGTTGTGTCAGGAGACGGCGGCCGGACTCCTGTAACGGAGCGGGGACAGGCGGGCGATCCGCGATGATCGGCCTGCTTGTCAGGAGGCGCTCAACAGGCGAGCATATAGGCCCCCTGTCGTTCCTGCCGTAGAGTTTATGAAAGCGACTCTTTCCATTCGTTTGCTGTTGATGATCGTGCTGACCGGCATGGGCGCGGGTGCGGCCGTGACGGTGCAGGCCGAGGAAGCAAGCGCTCCCGTGGCGACGGCGAAGCAGGCCGGCACCCCGGCGGGTAAGGTCAAGCCTGCGAAGAAAAAGCCGTTGCCGGCCAAGCGCACAACCACCCGGAAAGTTGCGCCGGGCACGCTCAAGCGCCGGGCGCCCATCGCCGCCAAATCCCTGCCGGCCAGCGAGGCGCTGCAAACCACGCTGCCACCGGCCAATCTGGATCTGAGCCTGCCCCAGAACACGTTCAAGCACCTTGAACCGGTGGGCACGCCGCCTTCGTCGAAAAACCGGCCGTTGCTGCCACCGCTGTTCGTCGACAAGAGCACTGAGCAGACGCCTTTCCAGCTCAACGGGCGCTTGCTCAAGAATGAAATGGATCTGCAGTTGCGCAACGAGAGTCGCAACAAGGAAATCGACGGGGCGGCCCTGGATTTTCAATTCAAACAGTAAAACTGCGACTACCCTTACGACGCTTTGTCGGTGACTGCTCGGTCACCGGCCTTATCCTTGAAAAACCATTGTGCGACCAATTTTAAACAGACGTTTTAGCGGTTACTCTGTCTTCCACACATCGTTTCCCTTGTCAGGAGCTTGTCGTCATGAAGTGCCGTGAGGGCTGTGGCGCTTGTTGCATTGCCCCTTCCATCAGTACGCCGATTCCAGGCATGCCCAACGGCAAGCCGGCGGGAGAACGTTGCCTGCATCTGTCGGTCGACGCGTTGTGCGGTCTGTTTGGCAAGCCTGAGCGGCCCTCCGTGTGCGGGGCTTTCCAGGCCGATCCCGAGGTCTGCGGCGGCAGCCGGGAAGAGGCGATCCGCCTGATCGGCTGGTGGGAGCAAATGACGGCGGCATGAGGTGTGTTCAATGACCGGAACTTCAACAACAAGGAATACAACAATGAGTTCGCTGCATCGAATGGCTGTGGTTTGTGGCTTGACTGTCCTGCTGACCGGCACCGCGTACGCGGAAAACTGGGAAACGGCCAAGGATCAGGACGGTATCAAGGTATCCCTGAGTGAAGTGGCCAACTCCCAGTACAAGGCCTACCGTGGTGTGACCCTGATCAAGGCGTCCGTGGCCAAGATCCAGGCGCTGCAGGAAGACGTGGTCGGGGCCTGCGCGTGGATTCACGAGTGCAAGTCGCAGAAGCTGCTGAAGAAAGAGGGTGACCTGAGCTGGACCTACACCCAGTTCAAGGCGCCTTTCCCGGTGACGGACCGCGACTCGGTGATGCAGATCACCACCACCAAGGGGGCTGATGGCAGCCTGACCCGCGCCCTCAAGGAAGTGCCGACCTACCTGCCGGAAGAAAAGGGTTATGTCCGTGTCGCCCAGGTGGACGGCTTCTGGAAGCTGGTGCCCAAGGAGGGCGGCATGACCGAAGTGACCTATCAGGTCCATACCGAGCCGGGCGGCAGCGTGCCTTCGTGGCTGGCCAACAAGTTCGTGGTCGATGCGCCGTTCAACACCCTCAAGGCCCTGAAGGAACGCGCCGAAAAGTAAGGGTTGAAGCCCTCCGGCAGCCTCTGCGGCGAACACCGTCCTGTAGGAGCCGGCTTGCTGGCGATAGCGGTTTTGCAGGCGACAATGATGTCGACCATCAGATCGCAATCGTCGGAACGCCGCCCGCAGCAAGCCGGCTCCTACAGGTTGTGCGGTGTTTTCGTGGGGCAAAGTAAGTTGAACGATCGCCCGTGCCCCGCAGTCCAGATGTTATAAGCCCCTTCACGGGCTTGACCGAGGAGGCACCAATGAGCAAGTGGGCAGTTACCTTCGTCGACGATCATGGCGTGCAGGACACCGAGTACTTCGAGTGCGCACGTCAACCGGACCTGGAACAGGCCGCCCGATTGATCCGCGCCAAGCTGTTGCCGGTCCCCGCCACGCTGGACCTCAATGATCTGGAAGGCCGTACCTCGGAACCGACGGTCAAAAGCCTGAAGGATCAGAACAGCATCCGGATCCTCACTATCACACCGTCACCCTGACCGCGTTTTTTCATCTGCGACCCCTCTGGCAGAGGCGATGGCATCGCGCTACTCTGCAAGGGAGATCAGCGAATGATTCGCTATTGGTCTGGTCTTGTCAGCTACATGCTTGTTTCCCGGTTGTCTTAATGCCAGCGCTGTTCAGTGCCTGGTTCGGGAGTACGGAAAGTCTATCCAACGGTTGCTGAGGAGGACGTTTCATGAGCACAGCCTATCAAGAAGACATCAGCAGCAACGTGCTGCGCCGCATGAAAGAAGGCGGTTTCGATTTCGCACGCATCCATCCCATCGAGTTCTATGCCGTTTTCCCGGACGAGGAGCGGGCGCGCAGGGCGGCAGGCAAGTTTCGTGGTGAATCCTTGAATGCCCAGGTCAGTGTCCGCGACGACGGCGCCTGGTACCTGGAGTTGAGCAAGGTGATGTACGCCACCCACGGCGGTATCGGTGACTTCGAGCAGAACTTCGGCGCAGTGGTCGAGCGCCTGGGCGGCACTATCGAAGGTTGGGGCGTCAAGCACCCGGTACGGGCGCTGAATTGAGAGCGGTTCCTTCCACCAACAACGGCTGACCCAAGGGTTGGCCGTTTTTGTTCGTGCGCACAAAAAAAGGCCGCCCGGGCAGGCGCGCAAAGTCTGGCTATGCTGGTGATAGGCAAAGCCTGCTTCGCAATGAGGCGTGGCTGATCGCATTGGGGCGTTTACTGCACAGCTATGGTGCGGCGCAGGTTGGATGATTATCCAACTGTTTGATATTAAAGCGTTTATGCCGATGGCACGGGCCTTGCGAAGGCTCTTGTGACCGGGTGACAAGGAGCACGGCATGATCCGCACCTATTTTGACGAAATGTACGATGCCGGCGGCCAGGTCCGCCCGCATTACCGGGAGTTTGCTCGTTGGCTGGCCGATACTCCCGAGGAGTTATTGGCACAACGGCGACGCGAGGCCGATCTGCTGTTTCATCGCGCCGGGATTACCTTCACCCTTTATGGAGACGAGCAGGGCACCGAACGCCTGATTCCGTTCGACACCATCCCCCGCAGCATTCCCGCCAGTGAATGGCGAGTCGTGGAGCGTGGTTGCATCCAGCGGGTCAAGGCGTTGAACATGTTTCTCGCCGACCTCTACCACGAGCAGCGGATCATCAAGGCCGGGATCATTCCCGCCGAACAGGTCCTGGCCAACGAGCAGTACCAGCTGGCCATGCAGGGCCTGAACCTGCACCGCGATATCTACTCGCATATTTCCGGAGTCGACCTGGTCCGTGATGGCGACGGCACCTATTACGTCCTGGAAGACAACCTGCGTACGCCCAGCGGCGTGAGCTACATGCTCGAAGACCGCAAGATGATGATGCGCCTGTTCCCCGAGCTGTTCGCCGCCCAGCGCATCGCGCCCATCGACCATTACCCCAACCTGCTGCTCGACACCCTGAAAAGCTCCAGCCCCCTGGACAATCCGAGCGTGGTGGTGCTGACGCCCGGGCGCTTCAACAGTGCGTTCTTCGAACACGCGTTCCTGGCCCGGGAAATGGGCGTGGAACTGGTGGAAGGCGCCGACTTGTTCGTGCGCGACGACAAGGTCTTCATGCGCACCACCGACGGCCCGAAACAGGTGGATGTGATCTACCGCCGCCTCGACGATGCCTTCCTCGATCCGTTGGCGTTCAACCCCGAGTCGATGCTCGGCGTGCCCGGGCTGCTGTCGTCCTACCGCTCCGGCAATGTGGTGCTGGCCAATGCCATCGGCACCGGGGTGGCGGACGACAAGTCGGTGTACCCGTTCGTCACCGACATGATCCGTTTCTACCTGGACGAAGAGCCGATCCTGAAGAACGTGCCCACCTGGCAGTGCCGCAAGCCCGAGGAACTGTCCCACGTGCTGGCGCATCTCCCCGAATTGGTGGTCAAGGAAACCCAGGGCTCGGGCGGCTACGGCATGCTGGTGGGGCCGGCGGCGAGCGCCGCGGAGATCGAGAATTTCCGCGCCCGGCTCAAGGCCAAGCCCCATGCCTATATCGCCCAGCCGACGTTGTCCCTGTCGACCTGCCCGACCTTCGTCGAGAGCGGCATCGCCCCGCGCCATATCGATCTGCGTCCATTTGTCCTCTCCGGTCGTGAGACCCGTGTCGTGCCGGGCGGGCTGACCCGCGTCGCACTGCGCGAAGGCTCCCTGGTGGTGAACTCGTCCCAGGGCGGCGGCACCAAGGACACCTGGGTGGTCGAGGATTAAGGAAGCCTGACATGCTAAGTAGAACTGCCTCGGATTTGTATTGGATGTCGCGCTATCTGGAACGCGTGGAAAACCTCGCGCGGATGCTCGACGTGAGTTATTCGTTGTCGTTGATGCCACAGGACGGTCGCGGCGACGGTCTGCAGGAAATGGCCATGCCGCTGCTGATCACCGGCACTCTCGACGATTACCTGGAGCGTCATGGCGAGCTGCACGCCGACCGGTTGCTGCATTTCTTCGCGCTGGATGCGGCCAACCCGGCGAGCATCTTCAGTTGCCTGCGGGCGGCCCGGGCCAGTGCCCATGCGGTGCGTGGGCGGATTACCGCGGATATGTGGGAAAACATCAACGCCACCTGGCTGGAGATTCGCGGCATTGCCGACCAGGGCCTGGGACGTTATGGCATGAGCCGTTTCTGCGAGTGGATCAAGGAGCGTTCCCACCTGTTTCGCGGCGCGTCCTACGGCACCATCATGCGCAACGATGCCTTTCGTTTCATTCGCCTGGGCACCTTCATCGAACGGGCCGACAACACCCTGCGCCTGCTGGACGCTCGCTACGACATGGCCGGCGACCAGGCCGACGCGGTCAGCGACGGCACGGCCCACGCCTATTACCAGTGGAGCGCGTTGCTGCGGGCGCTGTCGTCGTTCGAGGCCTATACCGAGATCTACCGTGACGCCCCGGGGGCACGGCAGGTCGCCGAACTGCTGTTGTTGCGGGCCGATGTGCCGCGCTCCTTGCGTGCCTGCACCGAAGAAATCGACCAGATCCTCGCCAGCCTGCCGGGTACCAACGGCCGGCCGGCCCAGCGCCTGGCCGCCGAGATGGACGCGCGACTGCGCTACACCGGTATCGATGAGATCCTCGACGAAGGCCTGCACACCTGGCTGACCGAGTTCATTCCCCTGGTTGCCGAACTGGGCAACGCCATACACAGTTCCTACCTGGAGGCCGCATGAGACTTTCCATTAGCCACGAGACCACCTATCACTACGAGGATCAGGTGCGGGCGAGCATCCAGTACCTGCGCCTGACCCCCCACGACAGCGAGCGCCAGCACGTGCTCAGCTGGCAACTCAACCTGCCGCGCCCGGTGCGGGCGCAGCTCGATCCGTTCGGCAATATCCTGCATGTGCTGACCCTCGACGAGCCCCACGAAGCCATCATCATCGGCGCCCGCGGCCAGGTGGATATCGACGAGCAGCGCGAGGCCGAGCACGAAAGCCAGTCGGCGTTGCCGTTCCTGCGCATGACCCGCCTGACGGAGCCGGACGATGCCCTGCGCGGTTTTGCCGACAAGCAATGCCGCAAGCGGCGTGACCGCAGCGCGTTGATCGACCTGATGCAGGCGCTGAACCAGCACATCGCCTACACGCCGGGCGCCACTGAAGTCGACACCAGCGCGGCCCAGGCCTTTGCCCGCCGGGCCGGGGTGTGCCAGGACCATACCCATGCGTTCCTGGCCTGCGCCCGCAGCCTGGGGATTCCGGCGCGTTATGTGTCGGGGTATCTGTACAGCGAGAACAGCGAGCACCTGGCCAGCCATGCCTGGGCCGAAGCCTGGCTGGACGACGCCTGGTACAGCTTCGATGTGACCAACCAGCTGTCCCGGCCGGAGCGGCACCTGAAGCTGGCAGTGGGCCTGGATTACCTGGACGCCTGCCCGGTGCGTGGCATGCGCCGGGGCGGCGGTTACGAGCAGATGCACGCCAAGGTGCTGGTGTCGCCGACGCCGGTGTTGTCGGTGCAGCAGCAATAAGCCTTACATCGGCTGTTTGCGCTTGGCCATATGCTTTAAGTAGGCCACCAGTTGATCCAGCTCGCCATCCGGCAGCACCGTCGGGGCGAACGCCGGCATCTTCGCCTGCGGCCAGTGCCGCAGGCCCTGCGGGTCGCGGATATAGCGCTTGAGGTAACCCGCAGCGAAGTATTCGGTGGGGTTGTAGGGCAGGTTCAGGTCCGGCCCGACCTGGGCATCCCCGGCGCCGTTGAGCCGATGACAGGCCAGGCAGTTTTTCTGGAACAGCGCGAAGCCCTTGTTCACCGGATCATTGGCCGCCAGCTTCGGGTCCGGTCGCAGGGCCGGGAAGCGCTCGGCCACCGGCGCCAGGCGCTTGATGCTCGCCATCTGATAGGGCCATTGCTCAGGGCTGATATGGCCGGCCTGCGGGTTGGTCCAGACCAGGTAGAACGGCCCGGCACTGGGTTTGCCATCGGCCAGTGGCGGCCACGGCTGGCTCGGGTCCTCCACCGCCACCCAGGCTTGCGCACCTTGGCGATTCAATAGAGGGGCGGCTCCCATCTCGGCGGCGAAACCGTCCAGCGCTACCGCTTGCAGGTGATCGTCGGCCTTGATGCCTGGCAGCAATACCGCCACCGGTACGGCGCGATAGGTCATGTCGCGCTTGTAGGAGACATCGTCCTTGACGGTGATGGTCTGGGCCTGCTTCAGCAGCTCCTCGGTTTGCCAGGTCCGGCTGCCGGCGCCCTGTGGCAGCTCCAGTTGCGCGGCGTAAAGAGGTGAGCAGAACAGGACGGTCGTGAACAGGATCAGTGGTTTCATTCGGTCGGGGTACCGTTTGGGGCGGCCTCGTCGGCCGTGTTGTCGTCGTTTTCGAAGACCCAGGTCGGGGTGTCTTCGACGTGATCGAACAGCGCGTCGCGCAATTCTTCGTAGTTGCCGCCGTTGACGATGCCGAGGTAGCCGCGCTGGATCAGCGTGTCTTCGGCCTCGAGGGCGTGCTGGTTGGTGTCACTGTAGATGACCACCGTGGCGCTGGGGTCGAGCACCACCCGGCGCAACTGGTAGGCGAGGCCCTCGGCGCTGATGCCGGTGCCGTTTTCCAGGGTCAGGTCGACCTGCAGTGAGTTGTGGATATTGCCGGCGGCGAAATCGCTGTTATTGCGCAAGTCGAGAATCAGCGCACCTTCGCGGATCTCGTCCACCGCGCGATTGACATCGACGATGCCCGCCTGGGCAGAAAAGCTGCTGGCCAATGTGATGATGACGATCCAGTGGCGCACGAGCCTCCCTCCCTCGAGTCATGGCTCAAGATTGGCACACAAACCCGCACTTCGGTAGTGAACCGCTGAAGGTAGGTGCGAGGTGCGGGGTGGTCGAAAAACACGCCACAGTGCCTAGCCGATGACTTTGGTGAGGTTCGGCAGGATCAGCAGCAGGGTGGTGGCAATGACGATAAGACCGGCTTGACGGATTTTCGTATGTTTGAACATGGCTGATTGCCTTTTGTTGTTATTCCTGACGACGACTACTGACAACAATGTTGTAGAGGATGCCCCGGCAAAACCCGGCGGCCATCGCTACAGAGTTAACCTTAGAGCCCGCGTCACACTTGGCTTAGAACCATTTAGTATCAGTTAGTCGAAAGGTCTGTTTGAAAAGGCATGAGGCATAGTGCCAGCCGCTTAGCGGACCTTTTGCTAGACACGCGCAAGGGGAAAAGGCGGCTGTCCCTTAGCAGACTACCGTTCGTCCGGGCGTGCCCCTCAAGGTGAGTCGGTCGCCGGTTCTTCAGGCTGTCGGCAAGCTGAACCGGAGCTTGCGACACCGTGTTCTGTACTTGCCTTGAAAGCGGGTTTCAAGGCAGGCTCAAGTTTCATTCTTTGTCTTTTTGTGTCAGGTACTTTTATGTCGTTACACATCTGCATTCTGGAGACCGATGTCCTGCGTCCGGAGCTGGTCGACCAATATCAGGGCTACGGGCAGATGTTCGAGCGCCTGTTTTCCCGTCAACCGATCGCCGCCGAGTTCAGCGTATACAACGTGATGCAGGGCCACTACCCGAGTGACGAGTTGAGCTTCGACGCTTACCTGGTGACCGGCAGCAAGGCCGACTCCTTCGGCAGCGATCCGTGGATCCAGACCCTCAAGACCTACCTGCTCAACCGCTACGAGCGGGGGGACAAGCTGCTGGGCATCTGCTTTGGCCATCAATTGCTGGCGCTGCTGCTGGGCGGCAAGACCGAGCGTGCGACCCAGGGCTGGGGCGTCGGCACCCATCAATACAAGCTGGCGGCCAAGGCGCCGTGGATGAGCCCGGTGCGCGAAGAGCTGACCCTGTTGATCAGCCACCAGGACCAGGTCACCGCGCTGCCGGAAAATGCCACGGTGATTGCTTCCAGCGATTTCTGTCCGTACGCGGCGTACCACATCAACGACCAGGTGTTGTGCTTCCAGGGGCATCCGGAGTTCATCCACGATTACTCCCGGGCGTTGCTGGATATTCGCCAGGAGTTCCTCGGCGAGCAGCTCTATTCCAACGCCGTGGCGAGCCTGGTGCACGAGCACCATGGCACCACCGTCGCGGAGTGGATGATGCGTTTCGTGGCGCACAAGCCAGAGGCCGCATCGGCCTGAGTGGGCGGGGTCAGCAAGCTCGTGGAAGTTCGCGGGAAAGTTGCTGGTCCATGGCTTCGATGCAGGCGCGCATCTGCTCCTGGCATTGGGCGATCAGCCTCGGCATATCGTCCAGCGTCAGCCCGGCGGTGGGAATCGCCGGCAGCGAGCGGATCAGGATCTGGCCGCTGCGCCAGCGGTTCAGGCGCATGTGCTTGATGTAGCTGCTGACGCACACCGGCACGATCGGTACGCCGGCGGCGATGGCCATCTGGAATGCGCCTTTCTTGAACGGCAGCAGGGCTTCGCCCAGATTGCGCGTGCCCTCCGGGAAGACCCAGATCGAGGTGTCCTTGTGCTGCAGGGTCTCGGTGGTGGTCAGCATCGAGCGACGGGCCTTGTGGGCATTGCCACGGTCGATCAGCACATTGCCGGCCAGCCAGAACAACTGGCCGAACAGCGGCACCCACTTCAGGCTCTTCTTGCCGATACACACGGTGCGTGGCGGCACCACATTGCCGAAGACGAACAAGTCATAGTTGGATTGATGATTGGCGACGATCACGCAGCTTTGCGGCTTGTTCATCAACGCCCCGACCTCGGCCTTGACCCGCAGGCGCAGGATGCACATCGCAGGCAAAGCATAGAGGCGGGCGCAGAGCCGGCTGTTGTCCGGATTGAAGGGCCGACAGAGCCCGAGCAACACGCCGATCACGCCGGCCAGCACAAAATGCAGCCCCATCAATAACATACGTACCAGAAACAGCATCTACAGGGCCTGCGCGGACAAAAGGTGGCGCAGTGTACGGATGTGCACTGTTTTCGGCAAATACCAGTCTTTGGCCGGAGATGGCGATGTTTTAGCGTATGTTTCTGCTTGAGGGGGCAGGCGCGGGCTAGAGCGGTTGCCATGCCCGCGCGGGGCTTAAGCCAAATGTTCCTGATCGAGCATGATCGCGTTGTCCAGGGTTTCCAGCAGCGCCTTGCGCACCTTCAGCTTGGTGTTCTTGTGGGCGGTCATATTGATCTTCTTCAACGCCTGGGCGGCGGCCAGTGCAGCATCCTTCAGCTCATCGGCGGCCACCACCTTGTCGAGGAACCCGGCATCCACGGCATCCTGCGGGTTGAACATCTCGCCATTGATCACCGAGCGATGGAACGCCGAACGCCGCAGGCGATCCCGGGCCAGCTCGATCCCGGCGTGGTGCATGGTCATGCCGATCTGCACTTCATTCAGGCCGATGCTGAACGGCCCCTCGACGCCGATCCGGTAATCGGCCGAGAGCAGCAGGAAGGCACCTTTGGCGACCGCATGCCCCGGGCAGGCCACGATCACCGGGAAGGGATGGGACAGCAGGCGGCGGGCGAGGGTGGAGCCGGCGGTGACCAGGCTGACGGCTTCCTTGGGACCGGCGGTCATCACTTTCAGGTCGTAGCCGCCGGACAGGATGCCCGGCTGGCCGGTGATGATGACGATGGCGCGGTCGGCGGCGGCCTGGTCCAGCGCGCTGTTGAACGCGGCAATCACGTCCGGGGAAATGGCATTGACCTTGCCATTGCTCAAGGTCAGGGTCGCGATACCGTCGTCGAGGTGGTAAGAGATCAATTCACTCATGACGCAATTCCTTGTATAGAAGTGGGGCAGACGTTACCCAGCCGCCGGGGGGAGGTAAAGCGCCGTGACTGACTGGTGAGTCAGCCTTTGCCGGCCGCGGGCCGGGTTGGCGGCTTATGGCGGGCCGGCTGTGGAGGAGTGGGAGCGTTGCGCGGCGGGCCGGAGATTGGCGGTTTTGCCCTGATCCGCGGGCCGGGGAGGTGGGGAAATCCGGCTGATTGACTTAACCGCATGAAAATTCTGAAAAAAACCTTTGCCATCGGAAAAGCTTTCGACTACATTAGCGCGCCTCGACAGACTGAATCGGTTTGACGAGATACGGTGAAGTGTCCGAGTGGCTTAAGGAGCACGCCTGGAAAGTGTGTATACAGGAAACTGTATCGAGAGTTCGAATCTCTCCTTCACCGCCACATTCTGCAAACACAAACCCCTGATTTTCCTAGAGAAAGTCGGGGGTTTGTGGTTTTTGGCGTCTGAAAAATGCCCATATGGGACAGATATGGGGCAGATAGGCCTTTTACTGTTGCATGAAAGGGCAGGAAGCGGCGTGTCGCGACTGGACACGGCCGATGGGGAAAAGGCGGCAATTGACCGGTTGGTTCAGCGGTAACACTGCAGCACGATCAGCGGCAGCGTCAGGCTGGTCGATGGTGGAGGGGTCGACAGTGCGACGGCGATGGTCGTCAGCGAGGCCAGAATGGCCAGGACAATGTTCAAGGCTATTACGGTTTTGTAAATACGCGTCATGTTCGGGTATCCCGATTCAGCTTAGGGACACCTATTTAGTAATCACGACTTTCTGCCGTCCTCTTGGGCTTTTTCCGATACCGGCGACAATCGTCACGACACCATTCAATGCAAGCAAAAGGAACCCCCGCCATGAACAAGTGCCAGTTTCACAACGACTGCAGCGGCTATTGCGTGATGCCCGAACAGATCGCGGCCAACCTGTGCGAAGACTGCCAGGACGCCGAGCGGATGGACGAGGCGGTGCGCCTGCGAACGGCTGAGGTTGTTGAGGCCGCTACGGAGCTGCTGGGAGAGTTGGACGCGGCCGCCCATGCCCGGCCAGCGGGCGTGCATGGAGCGCCTACGCGAAGCGTTGGCCGCGTGAGTCCGCATCACCCATAAAAGAACACAAAGTAACCCCCGGTATTACCGGGGGCAAATCATCAAGGGAAGGGCAACGACGGTAGGGACTTCCGGTGCTGGAGTAATGGGGCCGTGTAAGGCGATGACCAGGGTGGCGACTTGAAACAGATAGTTCAGGAATTTTTCTAAAGACATTGGAAATTGCTCGTGTATGTCTTTGTATTTAGTAAAGTTGGTTCCCGAATTGACGTTAAAACCGGACTTTTTTCGAATTATTTTCAAACGGTTGTTTTAAATCAAGGCGCCGCGTTACGAATAACGCCACTTATGTAAAACTGGCCCCCACACTTGAGCCAGGTGTGGGGGCCTTTTTATTGGCCCCCGGATACCAGGCTCCCCTGGACTGCTACACCGGACCAGGGGCGTCTGGTTTGTCAAAGCTTTAACGCCAACTGCAACATACCTACAACGTCCGGCCCGTCCTCATTGATCCACGTCCCGTAATGCTGGCGAATCATGTTCCCGTTGGTATGCCCCATCTGTTCGGCTATCCAGTCGATCGACGCTACACCGGTGGTCAGCGACTGACTGGCGTACGTATGCCGACACTGTCCCGGACCGCGGTACCGCACCCCAGCCGCGTTCAAGTGAGCCTTGAAGAACCGATCTTGTACAACGAAGTCGCTGACGTGAGGCAGGCCGCTTTTGGTGTTCAGGAAGACGAAATGCAATTTGTGCTGCCGTACCGTCTTGTTGTCTCGCTCAACGATATCGACCGTCTCCGCTTTCTTGTGCAGATTGATTGCATTGAGCTTGCACAGAGTATCCTATGCAGGCTCTAGTCATTGCGGGTCTGCTGCTCTGCGATCACCACTGATTAGGCGTTAGTCGCCGAGTATGGAAGACACGGAGTACTTGCAGGCGACCGTTACGGATACGGTATGGGATCAGATAAGGTAGGTCGGGAAGAGGCCACTCCCGTGTCCCTGGTATTCGCCCCTCACGGCCCATCGCGGGAAACTGCGCCAGTCGTTGGACGCTGGCGCGGACCTCAATCATGAAGGCTTGAGCTGCTTGTGGGTTGTCCAGCGCGATATAGGCGGCTGCGTCATCCAGATTCTTGAGTGCGGTTTTCAGCCATTCAACGCGCATCGGCACCCCATTTCCTGAAGGTGGCTTCCACTTCCTCGTCCGTGGCGAAGTCGCCCGCATCAGCCTCTTCTATAGCGCGCTGAATCTCGGCGATCTGCCACGCTTCACGGGCCAGGTAGTCGCGTAGGGCGTCGATAGCTAGGAAGGACTTACTACGGCCAGTCGCTTTTGCCAGGCTGGCGAGGGTGTCAGCCATTTCGTCGGGGAGACGTAGGGACATAACGGACATGGGAACCTCGATGTAGTGGTGTGTAATACAGCATACTACACCGTCATACGCGAAGGTGCGCCAGCAGACCGTCGTAATCATGTCCAAGTCTGTCTGAGTGAGGCCCAGCAGATCCCGCTGGCCGTACTTCACCTCCCGCGCGAAGCGTTCGGCGCTATCTCTCAAACCCAACTGGTACCCCCTAGTTTTCTTCGGAAAATCAGGGGCGTTTTGGTTTTTTGGTACATATTTTTTGTCCTCTTTACTGACTGACTTATGCTAGAGAAATCATTTCCCTAGGGGCTTCATGTATGGCGACCCTGCACAGTGAGCGAAACTGGAAAATCAAAATCTACCCATGACGACCATGTGCCACCGCATTTTCATGTGCAAACACCTGATGGCGAGTCGTTGGTGCTGATAGAGGGGCTGGGTGTGCTGGGCCGCGGTGCCAACCCCAAATCCTTGAAAGCGGCCTTGTTGTGGGCAAGGGCCAATATCGCCGAACTATGGCGTGTGTGGAACGAGCAGAACCGGAGGACTTGAAAAGTGACCAGCAAGCTTCGTATCACGGCTGTGCAACCCGTCGCCGACAAACTGGCTTTGACCGTCGATTGGAACAATGGCAAGCGCCATACCGTTGATTTGGCAGAGCATATTCGCGCCTTCCCCGTGCTCCAGCCTCTGGAGAATCTTGCGCTGTTTGACAAAGCCGAGGTGGGCGAGTGGGGCTTTGATGTGAGTTGGGGGGATGATCTTGAGCTGTCAGCCATGACCTTGCATCGGCTGGCGCTTGAGCAAGCGGGTGAGGTGATGTTGACGAAGGATTTCAAGCGCTGGCTCGCCAACAACAACCTTTCCCTGTCTGCGGCGGCGGTGGAGTTGGGGTTTACCCGTCGGACCATTACGGCCTACAGCAGTGGCTCAGCGCTGATCCCCAAGCATGTCGGCCTGGCGTGCCGAGGGTGGGAGTATGAACGTAAGGCTCGGGTTTGTAGTGGCTAGCTGATTTGATCAGAAAACCCCACGAGCATATCCCCTAAAATCTGGAAGGCTAGAGGTGTCTTATTCTGATGATCGGCCGCACCTCTCCTGTCAAAACGGCCTCAAATCGCCTTGGCATGCCTCGGTAATCCTACGGAAATCACTGCAGCGAGCAGCACGAACATGCTGGATATCCATAAGCACGCACCCAGCCCATACGCCTGATAAACCCACCCCGAGAGCACCGTGCCTATCAGTCGTCCCATGGCGTTCGACATGTAGTAAAAACCCACATCCAGCGACACGCCGTCTTCCTTGGCGTAGGACACGATCAGGTAGCTGTGCAGCGAAGAGTTCACCGCGAACAGCGCACCAAAGACCATCAGTCCACCCAACAGAACCACCTGTTGCGACAGCCCGCTGTTCAGCCCGAGAGCGATTGCCGCAGGTAGGCCTGCCAGAGCAAGCGCCCACAGGAATGCCGCACGGCCATCTGGAACATGTCCGCGCTTCTTGCCGGTAATGCGCGGAGCGAACGATTGCACGATGCCGTAGCCGATCACCCAGGCCGCCAGGAACCCACCGACCTTCCAAAAGTCCCAGCCAAAAACACTGCTCAGGTAGACCGGCAAGGCCACCACGAACCAGACATCACGAGCGCCGAACAGAAACATCCGTGCCGCTGAGAGAATGTTGATCGCCCGGCTCTTGGAAAGGATTTCACGAAACTTGGGCTTGGCCTTGGCTTTGCCCAGGTCTCTTTTCAGCAGAATCAGGCTGCCGATCCAGATCAGCGCCAGGACGCCTGACATGGCCAGCAACGCACCTTTGAAACCCATCAAGGCCAGCAAGGCTCCACCGAGAAAGAAACCGACACCCTTGAGTGCATTCTTCGAGCCGGTGAGGATGGCTATCCATTGGTAAAGCTTGCCCTGTTGCCCATCGGACACCAGGAGTTTGATGGAGCTTTTGGCGCTCATCTTGTTCAGGTCTTTGGCGATCCCTGACAGCGCCTGGGCGCCCATGACCCAAGGAATGCTCAGCCAGGTCGAGGGCACTGCCAGCATCAGCAACGCCACGACCTGCATGCCCAGCCCGATGTTCATGGTCCGGTTCAGACCCAACCGAGCCCCGAGGTAGCCACCGACGAGGTTGGTGACCACACCAAAGAATTCGTAGAACAGAAACAACGCCGCGATTTGAAATGGGCTGTAGCCCAGCTCGTTGAAATGCAGCACCACCAACATGCGCAAGGCGCCGTCGGTGAGGGTGAAGGCCCAGTAATTACCCGTTACGAGCAGATACTGCCGCACTTCTGGAGCGAGGGCTGACAACGCTTTCATGACCGCTCCTCAGACTGCCAACCCGACCATTCTGGCCAGTTCGACGGTGCGGTTGGCATAGCCCCATTCGTTGTCATACCAGGCATAGAGTTTGACCTGGGTGCCATTGATAACCATGGTCGACAGCGCATCGATGATCGATGAGCGTGGGTCGGTACGGTAGTCGATGGATACCAGCGGGCGGTCTTCGAAACCGAGGATGTCCTTCAGCTCGTTTTCCGAAGCATCCTTCAGGAACTGGTTCACTTCCTCGACGGTAGTGGCGCGCTCGACCTCGAAGACACAGTCGGTCAGCGAAGCGTTGGCCAACGGCACGCGCACGGCGTGACCATTCAGGCGTCCGCGCAGCTCCGGGAAGATTTCGGCAATGGCGGTCGCCGAGCCGGTACTGGTCGGAATCAGGCTCATGCCTGAAGCGCGTGCACGACGCAGATCCTTGTGGGGTTGATCGAGAATGCTTTGGGTGTTGGTCAGGTCATGGATGGTGGTGATCGAACCGTGGCGAATGCCCAGTTTCTCGTGGATTACCTTCACCACTGGCGCCAGGCAGTTGGTGGTGCATGATGCCGCCGTGACGATGCGATGTTCCGCAGCATTGAACAACTGATGGTTGACGCCCATGACGATGTTCAGCGCGCCTTTTTCTTTCACCGGGGCACTGACCACCACGCGCTTCACGCCCTGGTCGAGGTAAGCCTGGAGCACCGCGACGGTCTTCATCTTGCCGCTGGCCTCTATCACCAGATCGCAGCCCGACCAGTCGGTGTCGGCAATCGCCTTGTTGGTTGTTACCTTGATTCGCTTGCCGTCGATGACAATGCTGTCGCCCTCGGCGTCAGCCTGATGATTCCAGCGGCCGTGCACCGAGTCGAAGTTCAGCAAGTGCGCATGCGTCGCCGCGTCACCTGCCGGATCGTTGATCTGGACGAATTCAAATTCTGGCCAGCTCCAGGCGGCTCGCAGTGCGAGGCGACCGATCCGACCGAAACCATTGATGCCAACTTTGATAGTCATGGTGTTGTGCTCTGTGTCTGTCGTCAGTGACAGTTCGACTGGGTGTCGAACTGGCCGATGTATTCGATATGGGCTGGATGCCGGGTACTCTGTGAAGATCAATGGGCTTTGAGCAGCGCCAAGGGGAGTACGGACTAGGGGGGTTATTGCACGGTAAAAATTCCTCAGATGGAGCGCTGATTGACACGTTTCATGAGTTCTTCCGCCGACTCCTTGCGCTCGGAGTAGCGATCAACCAGATAGTCCTGGCGGTCGCGCAGCAGCAGCGTGAATTTCACCAACTCCTCCATCACATCAACGACTCGGTCGTAGAAAGGGGAGGCCCTCATTCGACCGTTGTCGTCGAACTCCATATAGGCCTTCGGTACGGACGACTGGTTGGGGATGGTGAACATGCGCATCCAACGTCCCAGCCCCCGCAGTTGATTGACCACGTTGAACGACTGCGAACCGCCGCACACCTGCATGACGGCAAGGGTTTTGCCCTGGGTCGGGCGCACAGCACCCATGGCCAGGGGGACCCAGTCGATCTGTGCCTTGAAGACCGCGCTCATCGAGCCGTGACGTTCAGGGGAGCACCAGACCTGTCCCTCGGACCACTGCATCAGCTCGCGCAGTTCCTGAACCCGAGGGTGATCGGCAGGGGCGTCATCCGGAAGTGGTAACCCTGAAGGGTTGAAAACCCGCGCCTCGGCGCCGAAGTGCTCCAATAGCCGAGCCGCTTCTTCGACCAGCAGCCGACTGAAGGAATGCTCACGAGTCGATCCGTACAGCAGCAAAATGCGCGGTTTGTGGGTGGAGGTCTGTTCGATACCGAGCTTGTCAGTTGATGGGAAATCCACCAGTTCGGCATCGAGTTGGGGGATAGGGTCATCGTACATAGTCGTTGTCCTGCGCCATGGCGCTCTTGGAATCATCGAACCAGCGGCGCTTCAGCCAAAAGGCGACACCGACCAGGGAAATCAGCACCGGCACTTCCACAAGAGGGCCATATTTCCTGCGTTAAAGCGTACTGATCAGAGCCAGCTCAGCCTTGAGCTGCTCGGCACCCAAGGTGGAAAGGGGTAAAGCCAGGAACGCTTCCAGTCGCCGGGTGATTTGCTCCAGGGTCACATCAAATGCGGCCTGGACTTCTTCCGGTGTGCCGTGAAAGTCCGATGGGTCAGCCAAACCCCAGTGCCCCTTGATCGAGGGGCCGAAGAACGCCGGGCAGGCTTCACCCGCGGCTTTATCGCAGACGGTAATGACGAAGTCGGGAGCAAGGTGTTCATGCGCGTCGCTGGACTTGCTGAACAGCCCAACCGTTGAGATGCCTGTCTTTTCCAACGTTTTCAGGGCCAGTGGATGCACTTCGCCTTTGGGCTGGCTGCCCGCGCTGTAGGCTTTCATGCCCGCAGGGGCCAAATGGTTGAAGGCCGCTTCACAGAGAATGCTGCGGCAACTATTGGCCGTGCAGAGGAACAGTATCTTCATCGGACTCTCTCTCATAAACCAACCTCAGGCGGTTAGGGTTCAGCAGCAGGCAGCGACGCGTTCGGGGCGGTCGCCCATTTCATCAAGGCGTTTGGCATCAGGGCTCAACCAATGCTTGTTGGCCTCCAGAACGGTGGTCAGAACGCTATGCACCCAATCAGGCAGGTTCGGGTGCAGTCGGTAGTAGACCCATTGGCCTTGCCGACGATCCGCCAGCAGGCCGCAGTTACGCAGTTGTGCCAAGTTCCGGGATACTTTGGGTTGACTCTCGTTGAGCGCGCAGGTCAGTTCGCAGACGCAGAGTTCACCCTCACGGGTGACCAGCAGCATCATGCGAACCCGATTGTCGTCGGCCAGGCATTTGAAAACGGTGGTGGGGGTCAGGTGGTCGGTCATTGCTGTGGTGGTCATAATGAGGCCTTGGCTCATATGCGATTTTTCGAATATATGATTTTTCGAATATAAGGTAAAGCATCAAGGGCGGATTTGTTCGATGAGGGCATCGGATTGCGCCGAACGGTCTCACTGAAACACCCATGAAATGAGGAGGGTCCTGGAGAGTGGTCAGGTTTTGTGTCGGTTATATTTGAAAAATTGTATATGCGGATTTTGTAATGAGCAGTCATCGATCAGGCGTGGCCTCTCCCACGGCTCGACCATCAAGCAAGACGAAGGCAGGACCTGGAAAGCCATTGCACAGGTGGGAACACCTAGGCACGCCAACAGTCGTTTTCATCGCTTGAGCCCTCGAGTGATTGGCAGACGACTTTTCTGGATCGTCTGTCAATCAGTCGGTGCCGATGCTCCTGGAATGTCCCTGGCGGGAGCACACACGATCCACTGCTGATGCGACCGGGCGTCTCAATACTTCTTCATCGTGTCATTGCTCATGTCGTCCTTTTTTTCCATACCATCGCTCTTCATGGCGCCACCTTTATCCATGCTGTCTTTTTTCATGGCGTCACTCTTCGCCTTGTTGCCTTTGGTCTTGTAGTGGTGCGCTTTCTTCGCTGCGGTGCCTTTCATTTCATCTTTTTTCATTTCATCCTTTTGCATCGCAGGCTTGGCCATCTGATCCTTGGACATATCACCTGTCCCGGTTTCAGCTGCAAACAGTGGGGCAGCGGCCAGCCCCAGAACAACGGCGGCAACCGCCGTAACAATCAGCTTCTTCATGTCACTACTCCTGTGTAGTTCGCGTTAACGACAGCGGCAATACGCCGTTTTTCAGGACAGCCGATTGCTCAACTGCCACTGAACCAGTTGTAACCCTGATCCTCCCAATAGCCACCGGGATAGTCATTGGTCACAAAGATCTCCACCACATGCTTGGGGTTCTTGAAGCCTAATTTGGTCGGCATACGCAGCCGCAGGGGGTAACCGTATTCCGGCGGCAATACCTGATCGTCATAACTCAGGGTCAGCAGCGTTTGCGCGTGCAAGGCTGTGGGCATGTCGATGCTGGTGTAATAGTCATCAGCGCATTTGAGTCCGACATATTTGGCACTGGTGTCGGCGCCCACACGTTGTAGAAAGGTCGAAAAGGTCACTCCACCCCATTTTCCGATGGCGCTCCAGCCCTCCACGCAAATCAGCCGCGTGACCTGACTGGTGTGCGGCAACTGGCTCAATTCGGCAAGGGTCCAGCTGTGTTTATCCTGGACCAGACCGCCGACCGTGAGTTTGAAATCATCACCGTCGATGTCCGGAATGCCGTTGCGGTCGTAATAGGCGTTGAAGGGAAATGGCCGCGTCATCATCGACTCAGGATAAGTCGGTGCCAGTCTGCTCGGATCGAACAGCGCCGCCTGAACCTTGTCGTTGAAGCGCGACACCCTTCTCAGCATGGACTCCACGGAGTCGCTGTCATCAACACGACAGCCCGTCAGCAAGGCAATCCCGCCCAGCGTCCAGGCATAGCGCAGAAACTGTCTGCGGGCAGGGAGATCAAGCTCCTGCGCCACCGACTGGATGATGGCGGGCTCAGCCATTTTGTCTTCGCCACTCTTTCTGTTCATGAGTCAGTGCCCACGCAGCATGGCAATCAGGGTGCGCGGCACGAGGGCCACCATCACCAGATGCACCACGGTAAAAGCGACCAGCAGGGCCATGCAGACAAAATGCACGATGCGCGCTGAGTCATAACCGCCCATCAGCTCCCTCAGCAAAGGAAACTGCACCGACTTCCAGATCACCAGGCCCGACAGCACGAGCACAACAAGATCGAGTACGACAAACAGGTAGGCAAGCTTTTGCAGGGCGTTGTATTGCCGCAAGTCCGCATGGGCGAGCTTGCCCCTGAGAGCTGCCAGAAAATCATGAAAGACGTCGGTGGGGCGTATGGGGAAAAACTTGTAGGCGATGCGGCCGGAGAAAATATTGAGCAGCAGGTAAACGATACCGTTGATGAACAGTATCCACATCGCCGCAAAATGCCAAAGGAGTGCCCCCGCCAACCAACCACCCAAGGTGATACCGGCGGGAATCTGAAAGGAAAAAATCGGCGAGGCGTTATAGATTCGCCAACCGCTCATGACCAGGATGACCACAGCGATGACATTGACCCAGTGGGTCAGCCGGAGCCAGATCGGGTGAATCGTTTGGGGGTTACTCATAGTTCCTGTCCTACCGGCACAGTGCCGACGAATCCCCCCGACCACCACGAAATGTGTTGGCTCAATCCCCCCATGGTCAACCCGCAACTCCAATGGAGTCACAAACTACGCCGACCGGATGACGCATTTATCAGACTAGCATCGGGTTATAGACGGTGTTTCACATTATTGCGGGGTGGCAAACCGAGGGCCCTGATCTCATGGGATTTCAGGTCCGGGATCGAGCGTAGCGTCGCTCCCGGATCCATCATCCTTCTCCAAATTGATCGAGCCCTTGCGGGTTGTTGTTACTTCGGCTGTGCCACGGTGCGCAAATAAGGCTTCAACGTCTTGAAGCCCTGCGGGTATTTCTTCCTGGCATCTTCGTCGGACACCGAAGTGGGGATGATGACGTCCTCACCCGGACGCCAGTTCACTGGGGTGGCGACGGTGTGCTTGGCGTTCAATTGCAGAGAGTCGAGCAGGCGCAACACTTCGTCGAAGTTGCGCCCGGCACTCATTGGGTAGACCAGCATCGCCTTGACTTTCTTGTCCGGGCCGACGATGAACACCGAACGCACCGTGGCGTTGTCCACGGCGGTGCGTGCGCCGCCGGAGGCATTCGGGTGAATCATGTCGTAGAGCTTCGCTACGACCAGGTTCTCGTCGCCGATCATGGGATAGTTGACCGCATGGCCCTGGGTTTCCTTGATGTCACCGAGCCAGGCCAGGTGGTCACTGACCGGGTCGACGCTGAGCCCGACTATCTTGGTGTTACGTTTGTCGAACTCCGGCTTGAGTCCGGCCATATAACCGAGTTCGGTGGTACAGACAGGGGTGAAATCCTTCGGGTGCGAGAACAGAATGGCCCACTTGTCGCCAATCCACTCGTGGAAGTGGAGCGGACCTTCGGTGCTTTCGGCAGTGAAATCCGGTGCTTCATCGCCAATGCGGATTGCCATGTTCGATCTCCTTGCAGTGACTGGGAGGGAAGCTATCAGCACAGCTGACTGCTGTTGCGACGGCGTTCGAATGTTTGCATCGAACCTGTCGGAGCGAATGAGTATAGGAGACGCTCCAAGATAAGGCGCAAACCCGCTCATCAACTATGTAAGTAATTGAAATTTATTATTTTTATTGGGTATCAGAGCGGCATGTCTTGCCACTTGACCCACACCTCATCCTGCCAATGCAGCAGGCTGGCCGAATGCCTGGGGAAAGTAACAGCCGCTCCTATCGCCACCAAACAGATGTGGATAAGATCGAAAGAAACAAATAGAAACATTTCAGCGAAAAAATATTACGCCGATAACTGCCTTGAGAAGCCACCAAGGGTCCCCGGGAACAGTTTCCCTGTCACCTGAAAACCAAGAACAGAATGCCTTGTGGGGAAATGGAATGAGTAAATGGCTCGGCAATATCAGCGTCAACCTCAAGCTGGCCCTGGGCTTCGGCCTGGTATTGGCACTGACCTCTGTCCTTGCACTGACCGGCTGGACCAGCCTGGACAGCTTGGTTTGGCGCAGCGACCGCATGGGCGATGTCACCTTGTTGAACGCGCTGCTGACCAAAGTACGCGAGGCTCGCCTGCAGTACGTGGTGACCAATGGCGATGAAACGGCTGCGCAGAACGTGCAGGTGAATCTGGACGCCTTCAACGCCCAGGAGCAAAAACTGATCAGCACGTTCAAAAAGCCTGAATTTGTCAAACTCCTTCAGGAACAGGCGGTCATCGTCGGCAAATTCCAGCAGTCCCTGAATAAAATGCATGACGCCTATCGAGTCCGCAACAGTGCACGCCAAACCTTCAGCAGCAGCGGGGAAGCGGCCTTCAAGCAGATCGACGCAATCCGCAGCAGCGTGCTGCAAATGCCCCCGGGCGACGTGGAGCGTTTCGAACGCTTCCAGGCCATCACCCAAGTCCAGGAACTGTTCCTGCTGAGCCGTTTCGAAGTTCGCGGTTACATCGCCGACGGCACTCCGAATAGCGAGCAGAAGGCCTTGAAGCAACTCAATGAAGCCGTTGATGGCCTGAAACAGCTTGGCGAACATTTCAGCTCGTCCCAACCGGATGCATGGCATCAGCTGGAAACCGCCCTGGGCAACTACCGGACCGCCTTCCTGGACTTCAAGACGGCTGGCAACGTCGTGACCCTGACGGGCAAGGAGCTGGTCGACCAAGTGGGCCAGATATCGGCTATCAGCGACGCCCTTTACCAGGGGCAAATAGACAGCCGCAACAGCGAAGTCGTCCAGACTCGCACGCTGCAATTGGGCTGTGCCTTGTTCACCTTGCTGTTCGGCATCCTGGCCGCGGTCATCATCACCCGCCAGATTACCCGACCGATCCGCGAAACCCTGGCCGTGGTCGAACGCATTGCCGCCGGCGACCTGACCCACAACCTGGTGGTGACGCGCCGTGACGAACTGGGTGTGTTGCAACAAGGCATCCGGCGCATGGGCACGACCCTGCGCGAGCTGATCAGCGGTATTCGCGATGGCGTCACGCAGATCACCAATGCCGCCGAAGCGCTGTCGGCGGTGACCGAACAGACCAGCATTGGCGTTAACAGTCAGAAAGTCGAGACCGATCAGGTCGCCACCGCCATGCACGAAATGACCACCACGGTGCAGGAAGTCGCGCGCAACGCCGAACAAGCCTCGCAAGCCGCTGTAGACGCCGACGGCCAGGCCCGTGAAGGTGACAAAGTGGTTGCCGAGGTCATCGCGCAGATCGAGCACCTGGCTGCGCAAGTGGTGCGCTCCACCGAGGCGATGACGCTCCTGCAGCAGGAAAGCAGCAAGATCGGTAGCGTCATGGACGTGATCAAGGCCGTGGCCGAGCAGACCAACCTGTTGGCCCTCAACGCGGCCATCGAAGCCGCCCGTGCCGGTGAGGCCGGTCGTGGTTTCGCCGTGGTCGCCGATGAAGTTCGCAGCCTGGCCCAGCGTACCCAGAAGTCCACCGAGGAGATCGAAGGGCTGGTCGCCGGTTTGCAAAGTGGCACCGAGCAGGTGGCCAACGTCATGAACAACAGTCGCAGCCTGACCGATAACAGCGTCGAACTGACGCGCAAGGCCGGTGTGTCACTGGGCAATATCACCCGCACGGTGTCGAACATCCAGTCGATGAATCAGCAGATCGCGGCCGCCGCCGAGCAACAGAGCGCCGTGGCCGACGAGATCAGCCGCAGCATCGTCAACGTGCGCGACGTTTCCGAGCAGACCGCTGCCGCCAGCGACGAAACCGCCGCCTCCAGCGTCGAGCTGGCACGGTTGGGCAACCAGTTGCAGATGATGGTCAGCCATTTCAAGGTTTGACGAAGCAAGGGGGGGAGGTGTCAGCAAGCGCAAGCCTTGTCGATTTGATCTGCGACAACTGCCTTTGATCGCGAATACCCGATCATTGTACTGCGGATTGACCGCGATGCTCGTCGGTGAGCGTCAGCTCCGCGACAAGGCAGAGGAGTAGCTTTATGCAAGTGCTTGAGCGCAGTGAAACCAGGGCGGTCCCGCCGCTGTTGCAGCTGGCCTTTCGGTTATTTTTCCTCGCCGGCTGCTTCTTGGCGGTGCTGGCCATCCCCCTTTGGCTGACAGCCCTCAGTGGTGGCATTTCCAGCTGGCAGCCGGCCGGTGGTTGGCTGGGCTGGCATCGACACGAGATGCTGTTCGGGTTTGCCCTGGCGATTGTCGCGGGCTTTCTGCTGACGGCCGTGCAGACCTGGACCGGACGTCCCGGTGTCAGCGGCACACCGTTGGCGGTGTTGGCACTGTTGTGGTTCAGCGCGCGCGTGGCCTGGCTGGTCAATCTGCCATGGCCGTTGCTCGCGCTGCTGGAGTTGGCATTCCCGCTGGCCGTGGCATTTTCCATGGGGATGACCCTGTGGAAGGTACGGCAGAAGCGTAACTACCCGATTGTGATCATGTTGCTGCTGCTGAGCGGGGCCGACGGCCTGTCCCTGTATGGCCTGGTTGAAGGGCATGAAGGCTGGCAGCGCCAGGGCGTATTGACCGGTATCTGGCTGGTGGCGGCCATGATGGGGTTGATCGGTGGGCGCATCATTCCGTTCTTCACCCAGCGCGGTCTTGGCCGGGCCGAGGGCGTTGCCCCTTGGCCCTGGCTGGATCGGCTGCTGTTGGTGGGCTCGCCGCTGGTGGCCTTGCTCTATGCCGCAGGACCTGCGCTGACCCCCAACCCCTGGGTTGGCCTGCTGTTCACGGTGTTGGCGGCCGGGCATCTGCTGCGTCTGTTGCGCTGGCATGATCGGGCGTTCTGGCGCGTGCCGTTGCTGTGGTCGTTGCACCTGGCGTATGGCTGGCTGGCGGTGGCTTGTCTCGGGATGGCGCTGTGGCATTTCGGCGTGCCGTTGAACCCGAGCCTGGCGCTGCATTGCCTGACGGTAGGGGCGATGGGGGGGCTGATCCTGGCAATGATCGCGCGGGTCAGCCTGGGACATACCGGTCGTGCCCTGGAACCGCCGTCGGGCATGACCCTGGCGTTCATTTTGCTGAACCTTGGGTGTCTCAGCCGGGTCGTGTTGATCCTGTTCTTTCCCTTGCCGGCGTTGTGGCTGGCCGGCCTGTGCTGGGCGTCGGGGTTCGCGCTGTACGCCTGGCGTTATGGGCCGATGCTGCTGCAAGCCCGGGTTGACGCTTGATATGGGTGCTACTGAGCGTTCTGAAGGCCCCTTGCATGGGGCCTTTTGCTTTCTGCGGCTTCTGTTGCCCCTCCGGCCAAAGGGGCGGCGAGTCAACCGCCGAGACTCTGTACCAGGCTCTCGAGCATTTCAGCGGTTGCATTGTCCTGCGCCAGTTCCAAGGCGACAGGCACGCTAAGCTGGCGGGTCAGACGGTATTCGCTCGGTGTGCAGCTGGCGAACTGCTTGAAGGCGCGAGCGAAGTAGGAGGGGTCCTTGAAACCGGCCTCGTAGCCGATGCTGGTAATGGGCATCTGGCTGTTGTCCAGCAGCTCCTTGGCGAAGTTCATGCGCTTGTTCAGGATGTAGTCCGTGAAGCCGAGTCCGTAGGCTTCCTTGAACAGACGGCTGAAGCGAAAGGCGGTCATGCCGCAACGCTTGGCCAGTTCCTTCTGGTCGATGCTGTCTCGAAAGTGCTGATCGATGTATAGCAATACGTGGCTGAGCGCCTGGTGCTTCTGGTGGCCCGGCGTCATCCGGATGCTGCCCGGCAAGGTCGGGGAATGGTCAATCCGTGGAGTCTTGCGTTGGTCGTTGATGGTGCGGCGCAGTTCGTAGAGCTGAACCACGGCGGTCAGGTAGCGATTCTTTTCGGCGGCGCTAAGGGGCAGCACCATGTATTCCCAGACACACGAGCGCATGGCCCATACGGCCAGTTCCTCGGAGTGTTGCACGGTGAACATGGTGATCGGAATGGTGGGGGCGGTGTGCTTGATCTCCAGCAACATCCTCAGCCCCAGTGTGTCGGGACGATCGAAATGGATGCAGATCATGTCGGCGTGCACCTTGCCCGAGAACACCGATTCCTTCGCCAGTACACAGTCGCAGGCGTGCTCAAACTGCGCGATGAGCTCGGGGGTGCTTCGATCATGGGTCCGATCGAACCACAGCAATGATGGTTTTCTGGTCACCTTCGACGTCATGCCCTTGGCTCTGAGGTTCGTACAGCCATCCAGTGAGTAGTATTGTCAATGTGATATCACCTTTCAGATTGAATCCTGATAAAAAAAGCTGAGTCCAGTTCCATATGCTCTATGTCCCGCCTGGCGGCCCGGGCCGGCCAGTGATTTATGGGTGTATGGGCCGGGATCGACCGTTCGTCGTTTGTGAATCATCGGCAGGGTGTTGGCGAACCCTGCCGTGTTTCTGCCTTTTCTTTCCCCTGCGCCCATGCCGATTACCCGCTGCAGTGCGTGCCCGCAAAAAAGTCCTAGCGATACGCAAAATCCTCCTAACCCTCTTGCAAGTGCCCTGACTAAGGTAGCCACAAGCAGTTTAAAAAGAGCTGCTTCCCCGTAAGAACAACAATCGAAATGAGGTGAGCGAAATGACTCTTCAAACGATCAAGACTTCGGTAATGAAGTTCGCCAAAGATGAAGATGGCCTGACCATTGTGGAATATGCAGTGGCCGGTGGGTTGATTACGGTATTGGTGGCAGCCGCGTTCGTTCTTTTGGGCGGCGCCGTGAATACCAAGATCAGAGCACTGTGCCAGGCCGTTAACGGCAACGTTGCGTGCTGATCACCCAGACTTACGGCGGGAGGGATGCGACGCAGTCCATGGAATAACCGGTGGTGACTGTCTTATTGATAACACCACCGGAAAACTCGATGAACTTCGAACGCTCCCTGCCCATGTAAGCACGGGGTCATATTCCTGATCAAGTGAGGTGCGCAAAATGAAACTGCAAGGAATAAAGACTTCGCTACGCAAGTTCGCCGAAGATGAAAAAGGTTTGACCATCGTGGAGTACGCCGTGGCCGGTGGGCTGATTACGGTCGCCGTTGCCGCTGCGTTCGTTCTGTTGGGCGGTGCGGTGAACACCAAGATCCTGGCGCTCTGCCAGGCGGTGAATAACAACGTTGCGTGCTAACGATTAATCCCACTTGGGAGACGCGCCATGTCCACGGAACTGCTGGTTTCTACTATTTTGCTGATAGGACTTCTAGGCGTGGCGGTGGTGAGCGATCTGCTTCACCACCGTATTTCAAACACGCTGATCCTGTTGGGACTTGCCTTGGGATTGGCCGGTCAGTTGTATTCAGGGGGTGTAAGCGGATTGGGAGATGGTCTGTTGGGGCTCTTGATTTGTTTTGCACTGTTTCTGCCCATGTATGCGATGGGTGGCATGGCCGCCGGTGACGTCAAGTTAATGGCCATGGTCGGAAGTTTTCTACCTTTTCATTATGCGCTGTGGGCTGCGTTATTCAGCCTGATAGCCGGTGGCATGTGCGGTTTTCTGATAGTGCTGATTCGCGGTCAGTTATTCAAGACTCTGGGGCGCTATTGGCTGATTCTGAGGGCGCAGGCTTACTTGGCGCCCACCTCAGATGAAGTGGCCGGCAAGCCTTTCCCTTATTCAATTGCCATTTTGCTCGGCACTTTAAACACCATTCACTGGCAACTCTTTGCCAGTGGGTTGGGAGGTTAGTCATGCACGTCGTCGAGACTGATGTCTACCACAATGAACGAGAGGCGGTGCAGCGACTCGCTCCCCAACCTTGCACGATCAGCGAGACGGGGCTGACGGATAGTTTCCTTGGTGAGTTGGTGTGCAAGCATTTGTATGACGCTGGCGTGCTGGACATGCCGAGGCTGGTGGAGCGCCTTGCGCTGACCGGTGCCGTCTTGGACGAGGTCCTGGTGTTTCTACGCAAGGATGGTCGCGTCGAGGTACTGGGTCAGTCGGGCGCGCAAATGGGTGGGCAGGCGCTGCGTTATGGCCTGACCGAGCGCGGTCGTGGTGCCGCTCGCGATGCCTTGTCGCGTAGCGGCTATGTCGGCGCGGCACCGTTCCCGGTGAATGCCTACCGCTCCCTGATCAAGCTGCAGACCATCCACCATGGCAACATCGGAGCCCACGATATGCGCACGGCGCTCAGCGGCGTGGTGCTCACCGAGCAGATGCTCGATCAACTGGGCGTGGCGCTGAACTCCGGGCGTGCGCTGATGATTTATGGCCCCGCGGGGACCGGCAAGACCTATGTCAGCAGTCGATTGATTCGCCTGTTCGCCGAATCCATCTGGGTACCCCATGCCATCGTGATCAATGAATCGGTGATCGAGATTTATGACCCGCAGGTGCATCAGCGTCTGGATGACGACAGTCAACCGAACAACCTGATGCTCAACAAAGGGATCGATCGTCGACTGCTGCGCTGCAAACGCCCTGTGGTCATCACCGGCGGTGAATTGAGCATGGAGCAGCTGGACGTTCGTTATGACCCCGGCACTCGTCAGTACCAGGCCGCCCTGCAGCTCAAGGCCAGCAATGGCCTGTTCATCATTGACGACATGGGCCGCCAGCGCATGGCACCGGCCGAGCTGTTCAATCGCTGGATCGTTCCGATGGAAGAGAAGCGCGACTTCCTCAACCTGGGGGGCGGACGGCATTGCGAACTGCCGTTCGACCTGATCCTGGTGTTCTCCACCAACCTCAATCCCCTGGAGTTGGCCGACGAGGCCTTCCTGCGGCGGATTGGCTACAAGCTGCAATTCGGTTACCTGAAGCCCGATCAGTACGAACAGATCTGGCGGCAGGAGTCCGAGCGCCTGGGTATTCGTCATGACCCGATGTTGGTGCGCCATGCACTGCAGAAACTGTACGCGGTTGAAGGCATGCCACTGGTGCCTTGCCATCCCCGCGATCTGCTGAGCATGGCACTCGATCGTCAGCGTTACCAGGGCGGCAGTGGGCCACTGTCGCCGCAGGAACTGGAATGGGCCTGGCACAACTACTTCGTTCAGCTCGACTTTCTTTGAGCAGGAGATACAGAAATGAGCTCTCGTACTGCCACTCTGATTGGTATTTCCCTGGTCATGGGCCTGAGTGCCGCGTGGATGGCCAACTCCTGGTTGAGCGCACGGCTCAATGCCAGCCCGGATGATCACCTGCGAAGCGTGGTTGTCTCCACGGTCGAGATTCCTTTCGGGCAGATGGTCGAGGCCCAGCAGGTCACGACCGTGCGCATGCCCATGGATGCGATCCCGGACGATGCCCTGGATGCCACTGAAAAAGCCGTGGGCAAGATCGCCACGTTCGACATTCTGCGCGGTGACATCGTTCGCGGTGCACGACTGAGCGAGCACCTGGGCGGCAGCACCCTGGCCTCGCTGATCGCGACGGACAAACGTGCCATTTCGGTACGGGTGGACGATGTGGTCGGCGTGGGCGGGTTTCTGCTACCGGGTAACCGGGTCGATGTGCTGGCGACCAAACACACCGATGGCGGCGGCAACACCGCCGTCTCCAGAACCATCCTCGAGAACCTGCGCGTGCTGGCGGTGGACCAGACGGCGGGCACGGACAAGACCCAACCGGTGGTGGTGCGCGCGGTGACGCTGGAGATGACCGCCGCCGAGGCGGAAAGCCTGGTCACGGCGCAGACCGAAGGGAAGTTGCAATTGGCCCTGCGCAATCCGCTGGCCGTCGATAAAAAGCCGGTGGCCGTTGCGCCTGTCGCGCCTGTTGCACGGCCGATCACGATCGCCAGTGCAGCGGCGCCCAGACCGGTCATGCATCGTAGCGGCAGTGTCGGCGGGTCTATCACCGTTATCCGTGGCATCGAAGCCCACGTGGTCAATGTGCAATGAGCGAACGCCCCCGGTAGTCGGGGGCAACCGATCCGGTTCAGTATTGGCAAGTGAGGAAATTGACGATGTGTCCTCGAATTCAACGACCGTTTTCGCTGAAGCCTGAGTGCCAGCGGGGATCGGTGACCGTACTGATGGTGATCGCCCTGGTGGCGATCACCATGCTGGCGGCATTGGCGCTGGACGGCGGCCACATGTTGCTGAACAAGAGCCGCCTGCAGAATGCGGTGGACGCCGCCGCCCTGAGTGGCGCCAAGACCCTGAGTCAGATCATCGGCGGCACCAACATTGCCAGCACCACGCGCACCGCCGCGTTGAATACGCTGACACTCAATGCCAATGCCACCGGCAACACCGAACTGGCGGCGGCCATCGGCGGCAACGCGGGTGGCTTCGCGGTGGTGGAGCTGTCCAACAGCGTCTACGGACCGTTCTCTTATCCGGGGCCTGCGAATGCCACTTACGTCCGGGTGACGGTGCCGAGCTATAGCCTGAGCGGTTTTTTCTGGAGCTTCGTCCAGAGATTGGGCACCGCCGGCCTGGGCAGCAAGAAGGTGGCGGCGATGGCCACCGCCGGACCGAGTCCCACCAGTCCCTGTGATCTCGCGCCACTGATGGTGTGTGGCGACCCCAATCAATACAACCCGAGCGCGGGTAATTTCTGGGGCTACCACTTCGGCGATCTGCAGGATTTGAAAACCGGCTCCGGCACCACGTCCCCCATTGGCCCAGGTAACTTTCAGTTGCTCGATTTCGGCTCGGGTGGCAGTACGGTCAGAACGGACCTGGCCGGCGGCGGCTCGGAGTGCCTCAGTGCCGGACAAAATGTCACGACCTCGCCGGGCAACAAGGTCGGTCCGACCTCCCAGGGTTTGAATACCCGCTTCGGTCAGTACGCCGGAGGGGTCAGTGCCGCGCAGTACCCGCCTGACCTGGTCGTCAGCTACAGCACGCCGGTGATCACCAACAACTCAGGGGCACTGCAGTACAAGGGCCAGACCATCACGTCGAACAACGGCACGCTCACCGCCGGCGGCCAGTCCGTACTGGGCTACAACGAGTGGCTGGCGAGTTCGGCGGCCTGTGTCGGCGGTACCGGCACCGGTTGCCAGAGCGGTGGGGTCTTCGAGCGGCGGATGCTGAAAATCGTGATTGGCAACTGCACCGGGAAAAACAATGGCGCCACTTCGATTCCGGTCCTGGGCTTTGGCTGCTATTTCGTGGTGCAGCCGGCCGGTAGCACGGGCAGTACCTCGGAGATCTTCGGACAGTTCGTGCGCGAGTGCTCAGGCGACAGCGTACCGGGTCCCAATCCTTCGGGTGATACCGGTCCGATAATCATTCAGCTCTATAAAACCTATATCAATGGCAGCGGCACTCCGAGCACTGACTCGTAGGAGGCGTCATGGGACTTCACACATTCAAACAGCCCAAGCACCAGCAAGGCATGGCGTTGCTCGAGTTCACCCTCGTCCTGCCGTTGCTGCTGCTGCTGTTGCTGGCCCTCGGTGAGTTCGGTCGGATGCTGTTTCAGTACAACACCCTGCTGCAGGCCAGTCGTGATGCCGGCCGTTATGTCGCCAGCCAGGCCTGGAACTCGACGCTGGGTACTGTCTCGTTGAGCAGCACGCTGCAGACCCAGACGAAAAACGTTGCCGTCTATGGCGTGCCTGCCAACACCGGGACTGCCGTGGTGTCCGGGTTGACGACCGGCAACGTGACGGTCACCGCCGTGGGCAGCAACCATGTGCAGGTGACCATCAACTATACCTTCTGCCCGGTGATTGGCGGCGGCGCCTGTGCCGGATCGATTACCGGGCTGTTCGCCAACTCGATTGCGCTGAGCATTCCGCTGGTCGCAACGACTGTCATGAGGGTGCTGTGATGAATCGCAAACACATGCGTGGCGTCTATGTGGTGGAGTTCGCCCTTGTCGGCCTACTGGTGTTCATTGTGTTGTTCGGCGTGCTGGAAATGGGCCGCCTGTACTTCACGGTCAATGCCCTCGATGAGTCCGCGCGGCGCGGTGCACGCCTGGCGGCGGTGTGCAACATCAGCGATCCGATCGTGTTGCAACGGGCGATCTTCAATGCCGCGGGCAACACGGGCACGAGCCCGCTGATCACCAATCTGAACACCGGGAACCTGACGCTGAGCTATCTGGATACCAACGGTGCCGTGGTGGCCAACCCCACCGACACCACCAGCGCCACGGGATTCCGTGCCATCCGTTATGTCCAGGTCAGCCTGCAAGGCTACGTATTCAACCTGTTCATTCCCGGGTTTGGCGTGGCCATTACCTTGCCCACCTTCAGGGCGGTCCAGCCACGCGAAGCCCTTGGGCATCACTCCGAATCAGGGGAGGTCACGCCATGCTGAATATCAAGGAAACTCCGTTAACCCTCGCGACCGGCAAGCCTGGGCTGCGATTGCTGATCAGTAGCCGCGATGCTACGGCGTTGCGTGATCTGCAAGGCGTTTGCCAGCGTATACCGAGCCTGGAAGTGAGCACCCGCCTGGTGAGCAATGGGCATGTCGACCCGCTCTACGGTCTGGAGCGGATGCCCGATCTGTTGCTGGTGCGCGTCAGCCACCTGTGGCGCGAGGAGCTGTCGGCACTGCTCCAGCGTCCGGTCCATGAACGCCCACCGCTGTTGGTCTGTGGTCTGTTGAACGAGCAGGAGGCCATGCGCCTGGCGATGCAGGCCGGCGCCCGTGACGTGCTGCCGGAGCCGATCGCCGAGACGGAGTTGGTGGCCGCTTTGGGGCGCCTGGTCGCGGAGGCCCGGGTCAGCAGTGGGGCCGAAGGCAAGCTGATCGCCGTGATGAGTGCCAAGGGTGGCTCCGGCGGGACCTTGCTGGCCTGCAACCTGGCCCATCAACTTAGCCTCAAGGGCAGCAATACCCTGTTGCTGGACATGGACCTGCAATTCGGCAGCGTGGCGCATTACCTGGAGGTGGCGCAGTCGCACAGCCATCTGGAGGTGTTGCAGCAGGTCGATGGCATGGACAGTGTGGCGTTACGCGGATTCTGCAGCCACTTCAGCCCGACCTTGCATGTGCTCGGCGGCCGGCCCGGCGAGCTGTGCCTGGCACAGGATGCCCAGCCCGAACAACTCGATACCCTGCTGCAACTGGCCCGTTCGAGCTACGACTGGGTTGTGGTCGACCTGCCGCGGCAAATCGACCACCTCACCGGCTCCGTGCTGGAGCAGGCAGATAGGGTCTACGTGGTGGTGCAGCAGAGCGTCTGCCATCTGCGTGATGCCAGCTCGCTGATGCGGATTCTTCGCGAAGACCTTGGTGTGCGTGGGGATCAATTGCAAGTGGTGGTCAACCGCTATGACAAGGCGGCGGCGATCAGCCTCAAGGATATCGGCGAGGCGCTGCGCTGCGTGAACCTGTTGAAATTGCCCAACGACTTCGGTCTGGTCAACCAGAGCCAGAACTCTGGCGTGCCGTTGGGGCTGCAAGCACCGCGGGCGCAGATCACCGTCGCGGTGCGTGAGATGACCGGACAGTTGTTCGGTAACCCGATGGCTGGAAACAAAGGCTTACTCAAACGCGCCTTCAACCGTATTTTCAGGGGGTGACCCATGATCAGTGACTTTCGTAACCGCTTGCGCAAACAGTCCGGCAAACCCGTCGTATCCCTGGCGGCCCAGCAGGGTGACGACCCGCAGGATCCCGCCGCGGAGTTGATGGCGTGGGAGCGTGCGGCACCGGACATTCCCTACGAAACCAAGAGCCAGGTCAGCGCGGTGGAGGCCGAATGGCGGGAAAAGATCTATCAGCAATTGCTCAAGGTCATGGACCTGTCCTTGCTCGACTCGCTCGAACAGGCCGAAGCCGCGCGGCAGATCCGCGATATCTGTCAGCGCCTGCTGGATGAGCATTCGGCGCCGGTGAGCTCGATCAGCCGTCAGTTGATCATCAAGCAGATCACCGACGAGGTGCTTGGCCTTGGCCCGCTGGAGCCGTTACTGGCCGATCACAGCGTGTCCGATATCCTGGTCAACGGCCATGCCTCGGTCTATGTCGAGCGTTTCGGCAAGTTGCAGAGGACCGATGTGCGTTTTCGCGACGATCAGCATCTGCTGAACATCATCGACCGCATCGTTTCCAGCCTGGGGCGGCGCATCGATGAGTCCTCGCCATTGGTGGACGCCCGGCTCAAGGATGGCTCGCGGGTCAACGCGATCATTCCACCGCTGGCCATCGACGGACCCAGCATGTCGATCCGCCGCTTTGCCGTGGACCTGCTCAACACCGACAGCCTGATCCAGGTGGGGACCTTGACCCCGGCCATTGCCCTGTTGCTCAAGGCGATTGTCCGTGGGCGTTTGAATGTCCTGATCTCCGGCGGCACCGGCAGCGGCAAGACCACCATGCTCAATGTGCTGTCCAGCTACATTCCGCTGAATGAGCGGATCGTCACCATCGAGGACTCGGCCGAACTGCAACTGCAGCAGCCGCACGTGGTGCGTTTGGAAACCCGTCCCTCGAATATCGAGGGGCGCGGCGAGGTGAGCCAGCGCGAATTGGTGCGCAACAGTCTGCGGATGCGCCCGGACCGCATTGTCATCGGCGAGGTGCGTGGTGCCGAGGCGTTGGACATGCTGACGGCCATGAACACCGGCCATGACGGCTCCTTGACCACGATCCACGCCAATACTGCGCGCGATGCGTTGGGGCGCATCGAGAACATGGTGTCGATGACCGGTGCCACGTTCCCGATCAAGGCCATGCGTCAGCAGATCGCTTCGGCCATTGATGTGGTGATTCAGCTGGAGCGTCAGGAGGATGGCAAGCGGCGGCTGGTCAGTGTGCAGGAGATCAACGGCATGGAGGGCGAGATCATCACCATGACCGAAATTTTCTCGTTTGCCCGCAGTGGCGTCGGCGAGCATGGCGAAGTACAAGGCGACTATCGGCCCAGTGGCATGATTCCGGCCTTTCGCGATGTGCTGGCCAAGCGTGGCATCGAGTTGCCGCTCGCATTGTTCAGGCCTGAGTGGATGGAGGGACGGCAGTCATGAACCATATATCCGGTGAATTCATTCTGATCTTTCTCGGCATGGTGTTTACCGCCGTCTTCCTCCTGGCCCAGAGCGTGGTGGTGCCGGTGTTCGGTGAGGCGAGCAAGATGCGCAAGCGCATTCGCGGCCGCCTGAACGTGCTGGAGAAAGCCAACAACCTGCCGAACATGCAGACCGTGCTGCGGCAGAAATACCTGACACGGCTGTCGCCACTGGAGGCTGCGCTCGAACAACTGCCGTTCATGGCGGATCTGACCCAACTGATCGAGCAGTCCGGGCATGAATACCGGGCCTATCGGGTGTTGGTGCTCGGAATCGCCATGGGCGTGGGGGCGGGAGCCCTGGTCTTGATGTTCGCGGCACCCTGGTGGGGCGCGCTGGCGGTGGCTTTCGTGGTGGCCTGGTTGCCGCTGCTGATCATCTTCAGAGACCGTAACAAGCGTTTTGCCGCGTTCGAAATGGGCTTGCCGGATGCGTTGGATGCCATGTGCCGGGCGCTGCGCGCCGGACATCCGTTCAACGACACCTTGCGTCTGGTCGCCGAGGAGCAGAAGGGGCCGGTGGCGCATGAGTTTGGCCTGACTTTCGCCGATATCAACTATGGCAACGATGTACGCCGGGCCATGCTCGGCCTGCTGGAACGGATGCCGAGCATGACGGTGATGATGCTGGTGACCTCGATCCTCATCCATCGCGAGACCGGCGGCAATCTGACGGAGGTGCTGGAGCGTTTGAGTCGGCTGATCCGGGGGCGCTTCCGCTTTCAACGCAAGATCAAGACCTTGTCGGCCGAAGGACGCATGTCGGCCTGGGTGCTGATTTCCATTCCTTTCGTGCTGGCGGCGGTGATCCTGGTCACGACCCCCAGCTACCTGCCGGTACTGATCAATGATCCGATCGGCCATCAGCTGATCATCGGGGCTTTCTGCGCCATGTTGGTCGGGATTTTCTGGATACGCAAAATCATTCGAATTCAGGTTTAAGCGGTTTTCGCCACGTAGAGGTGCAGGTCATGGACTATTTGCTCGGGTTGTTCAGTCGGTTGACGGGTAATGAGGCGCTGGCACGCCTGCTGTTCGTCGGTGCGATCGGTTTGAGTACGGTGCTTGCGGTGGTCACCATCATCATGCTGTTGCTGGGTCTTCAGGATCCTATGCAGCGTCGCCTCGCGCTGATCAAGCGAGGGAGTTTCGGCAGCGCGGCGGGGCCGGAGGCGCCGGGTAACCTGCAACTGTTGCTGGAGCGGGTAGGCCAGCATTTTGGCTCGTCCGACACCGAGCAGGCGTCCGCCACCCAGCTCCTGTTGATGCATGCGGGGTATCGCTCGCCTTCGGCGGTGCAGGTGTATTGGGCGATACGCTTGCTGTTTCCGCTGATGATGCTCGGCCTTGGACTGCTGGTGTTCCCCCTGATTCACGGACTTTCCCTGATAGCGGGCCTGCTGTTGCTGATCCTGGTGGCGGGTATCGCCTGGTTGGCGCCAGGGATGTATGTCAGCAAGTGCAAGCAACTGCGGCAACGTCGGCTGCGCGCGGCCTTTCCGGATGCGCTGGATCTGATGGTGGTCTGCGTGGAGTCGGGGCTGGCCTTGCCGACGACCATTGAACGGGTGGCCGAAGAGATGGCGGTCAGCCAGGTCGAGTTGGCCGAGGAGCTGGCATTGGTCAACGCGCAAATCCGTGCCGGCATCACCAGCACCGAGGCATTGAAGCAACTGGCCGTGCGCACCGGACTGGACGACGTGCAAGGGTTGGTCAGTCTGTTGGCGCAGAGCATCCGTTTCGGCACCAGCGTGGCCGAGACCCTGCGTATCTATGCCGATGAGTTCCGGGATCGGCGTACCCAGGCAGCCGAGGAAATGGGCGCGAAGATCGGTACCAAGCTGATATTTCCACTGATTTTCTGCCTGTGGCCGAGCTTCTTTCTGATCGCCATCGGCCCGGCCATGATTGGGGTGTTCCAAGCCTTCGGCACGCCATGAGGCCAGCGCGAGCCAGCCCCTTGGGCTGGCTCATTTGCCGTTCATGCTTCCCGATACCTTTTGCTCGTAACGTTCGGGAATGGGATAGGTGAAGCTGTTCAGCCAGCGCTGCATCGCCAGGTCACGTTCGGTGGCTGAAACGGTTTGCAGTTTAGGGGAGGCGACCACGCCACGGATCTGCAGTTGCAGCCACTGTTCGGTGCCTTGTTGCTGCACCGAAGCGGGGCCCGGTTCAATAGCCCAGGCGGTCGTGGACAGGCAAGCCATGGACACTATCAACAGCCTCTTGGTATTCATCTCGATTCCTCGTCTTTGCTACTTGACCGCGTTGGGTGAGACCTCGACGACCTCTGTCGAGCGTCCCCCTTCGGAAGCCACGATTTTTTTGGCTGGGGCCTTGAGTCTTTCTGCGCGAGCCCGCGCGTCGGCGACCTGCTTGGGGCTCAAGTTGGCGCGGCTCGCCAGTTGCGCAGCCTGCTTCCAGTTATCCTGATAGATCAGCAGCGTCACCATATTGAGTGCCGCCAGTGAGTCCGACTGCTTGAGCTCCATGGCGGTCAGAAACTGGAAGCGTGCGTCATCGGGCCGCCGCAGGTTGAGGTAGACGACCCCCAGGTCATTGCGGATTTTTTCGTCTGTGGGGGCCATCCTCACGGCACGTTCAAGGTGATCCAGGGCTGCGGCATTGTCATTCCTGGCCGCGGCCAACTGGCCCAGGCCCTGTTCGCCTTCCGCGGCCAGACACGTGCCGAGCAGGCCCTGATACAAGGGTTCGGCGTCGTTACGCCCCAGCAGGCGCAGTATTCGCGCCTTGCGCAGGCGAACCTGGACCAGGTCGCCAGGCAACCCTTCCAGATTCGCCAGGCTGGCATACAAACGACCATCGTTGATCATGTCGTCGGCCAGGTTCAGGCTCAGTTGCTGATCCGAACTGGGACTTGCGCAGCTACTCGGTCGCGAAGACAGGCCATTGCTGGCACAACCTGCGAGCATCATTGTCGCCGCTATTGCTATCACCGCTTTCATTGAGTGCCCCCTGGGGTCCGGCTTGGACTTATTGCGAGAGTCCCATGCGACTGTCGAAGTCGCCGCTATCGAGGAAGTACATGCGGTAGAAGTTCGGGTCGTAATTGCGCAGTTGTTCGCCAGGCAATGACGGCAGTTGTGCGTTGGCCGCCAGTGGCTGGACCAGATGCGGTGTGACGATCATCAGCAGTTCGCGCTCTTCACGGTTGAGGGTGTTGTTGCGGAAGAACGCGCCGAGAATCGGGATATCGCCCAACCCCGGAAACTTGTTCACCTGGGCGCTGTGGCTGCTGCTGATCAGACCACTGATGACGAAGCTTTCGCCATCGGCCAGGGAAATGCTGGTATCGGTACGGCGCACGGTAAATGCCGGGACCACGGTGCCGGCGATGCTGATGGCGTTGGTGAAGTCCAGTTCACTGACCTCCGGCGCCACCTTCAGGGCTATGCGATTTTTCTCGACGATGGTCGGGGTCAGGGTCAGGCGGACACCGAACTCCCTGTACTCGATGGAGATGTTGTTGCTGCCGGAACTGGGCACCGGAATCGGCACTTCACCACCGGCCAGGAAGCTTGCGCTCTGGCCGCTGAGGGCCACCAGGCTCGGCCGTGCCAAGGTGTAGGCAAAGCCACTGCCTTCCAGGGCATTGATCAAGCCCAGCACATTACCGCCGCCAAAGCCGATATTGAACTGGCCGTTATTGAGCGGGATGTTGGGCGCCAGACTACCAATGCGGCTGGGGGTCACCGTTACCCCGGGCACCGTGCCCGGCGAGCCGAACAGAAAGTTGCCGCTTTTGCCGAAGATCGACGTACTGGCCTCTTTCAATTTGGTGCGGCTGACTTCGACGAAGCGAATATCGGTCTGCACCTGGCTTGGCAGCAGCGGGTCTTCGGAAGGCCCTGTCGACACGCTGGTCAGCGCTGCGGTGGCCTTGCCCTTGACGAACACCATGCTTTGGCGCGGCAACGGCGAACAGCCGGTCCAGACCATCAGGCTGGTGGCCCCTGGAGCGATACCGGTGAGGATGAAGGCGCTGCTGCTGCTGGTTTGCACGTCGGCGACTTTCGGGTCGCCCACGGCCAGTTTTGTAATCGGAACGGGCATGCGCAGTTCATCCTGCAGCCCCTGGCCGACCTCGAATACGCTGGGCAAACTGGCCAATTGCGAGCAATCGGCCGGCGCGGCCTGAGCCGCCTCCATGCCAAGACCCATCCACAGCAGGCCATGAATAACGGTTTTGAGAGCGGGTACGGTACGATCGTTCATATAAGTGCATCCTCGCCGAACAGGCTGTCTGTGGGCTAACCGGGTTGTTCCTGGCCGGCCCTCCACACTCACCACTAATGGTTCCAGCAAAATTCCTTGGTACCGCGCACAATCAAGTGTCAGACGTATGTCTGACGGATCCGCTATTTAATCGCGGAGCAACAGGTGGATAACTTAAGCCGCTATGGCTCGCTCTGTGTTAGAAGGTAGTTCAATCAAGGCAAAGCGCCATGCAAAAAAACAAATGCCCCGACTTGTCGGGGCATTTTTTTCTGAAATAGGGTTGCCGAAGGACTATTCGGCGCCGGATCGCCGATTGGCCATCACTCTTCTCTGGCGGCACAAACCTGCGCCCGCCCGGCACGCTTGGCTTCATAGAGTTGCCTGTCCGCCGCCGCCAGCAGGGCTTCAGGGCTGTTACCGAGAGTGGGTAGCAGGGTCGCGACACCCAGGGAGGTGGTGACCACGCGATCAACGTCCGATCCGAGATGTTCGATACCCAAGGCCCGAATACGCCCCAGCATGGCCTCGGCCATCCCGACCGCGCCTTCCCGTTCGGTTTTCGGCAAGATGCAGGCGAACTCCTCGCCGCCATACCTCGCCACCTTGTCATAGGGCCGTCTGAGCGACTCGGAAAGTGCTTTGGCGACACGCTTCAGGCAACTGTCGCCACTCTGGTGGCCATAACGGTCGTTGTAACGCTTGAAGTAGTCGATATCCAGCAAAATGAGCGACATGGGCATCTTGTCGCGCAGGCATTGACGCCAACTGCTGAGCAAGTCCTCGTCGAACCGGCGGCGATTGCCCACGCCGGTCAAACCATCCAGAAAGGCATTGGCCCGCAACAGATCGCCCTGCAACTTCAAGGTCAGGTGCGTTTGGACCCGGGCGCGCACGATAATGGCGTTAATGGGTTTTATGATGAAGTCGACCGCCCCGAGCCCCAGCGCAATGACTTCATCCGCGACCTGGCTTTGCGCGGTAATGAAGATGATCGGTATTGTGCTCGTCAAGGGATCGGCCTTGAGTCGGCGGCACACTTCATGGCCATCGATATCGTCCATCACGACGTCGAGCAGAACCAGGTCCGGCAATTCGTCCTGGCAAATCTTGAGCGTCTGCGTGCCGTTGGTTGCCATGAACACGTCGCACTGTTCGGAAAACAGTTCGTACAGCACCCGGATATTCGTCGGCTGGTCGTCCGCAATCAGAATCTTGGGGCGTCGGTTGGTGTGAAGTAACCAATCTTCGAGAATTTGCTCCACGGCTAGGGTTGCTCCAGCATATCGCGCGCACTCAGTGCTGCGGCCGTAAAATCCAATGCCCTGACCTGGTTGAGGAACGGATTGAATCGAACACGTCGTTCCTCAGGGGTTTGGGCAAACAATGCTTCTGCTGCCGCAATGGCTTGCAGGTTCGAAGCGTTCAGCAGCATCAATACTTCGTTCAAATGGTGTTGCCATTCGGCCAGGGGCAAAGCGTCTACAGTGGGCGCAACGGGACCCGCGGGCTCAGCGAACGCACTCGTCAATTGCTCGATGCTGACCTGCAGCAAGTGTCGCAACTCAGATGTGCATCCGCTGGACAGAGAAGTTGCCGGGGTCGACGCGTCGCCACCCTTCAGCGCCTGTTCAAGCTGGCCGGCTCTTCTTGAAAGCGCTAGGGCACCCAGGGTGGCGGCACTGCCCTTGATGGTATGCAACACACTGGCGGCGCCCGCAACGTTTTTCTTGGCTATTTGCTCGGCCAGACTGTCGAGTTGTTTCTCCGTATCGGCAGCAAAGATCTTCAGCGCACTGCGTATCACACCCAGATTTCCGTCCAGCCGCTCGACCATCGCCGCGCGCGTTTCAATGAGCCCGTCTTGTGCATGGACTGGATGACTGGTGATCAGGACCGGGGAGGCTTGTCCGTCGATTTGTGCCCGCAGCACCGAAACCAGATACTCGAGGTCGATCGGCTTGCCTACATGTGCGTTCATCCCTGCATGCAGACAGGCCTGCCTATCGGCCTCGGATGCATTGGCGGTAATCGCAATGATGGGCAGCGTGGTAAAGCGCGTGTTGGCGCGAATTCTCCGTGTCGCTTCGTAGCCATCGATGTCAGGCATCTGGACATCCATCAGCACGGCATCGAAGGACTTGCTCCCCGTGGTCACGCATTTGACACCCTCGAAACCGCCTTCGGCCAGTTGAACCGAGGCCCCCTCCGATCTCAGCAGTTCCTCGATGACCTGGCGGTTCAAGGCGTTGTCTTCGACCACCAGCAAGCTGAGACCCTTGAGGCGCCCCGAGGGCTTGTGCTCGAGCGGCGGAACCTCGGGCGCAAGGGGAGGGCCTTGCAGCGCACGTAAAATGACCTCGCTCAGTTGTCTGGGCGTAACGGGTTTGGTAATGAACTCGGCGAAGGGCGCATCGCCCTGATCATGACTCTCGGCCAATATTTCGCGCCCGTAGGCCGTGATCATGATGACGACGGGGGGCGGTATCCGTCCTTTCATGTCGCGAATCAACTTGGCCGCGTTCATGCCGTTCAAGTCCGGCATTCGCCAATCCATCAGGACCACGTCATAGCGCTCTCCCGCATGGACGGCTTCGCTTATCCTGCTCACGGCGTCGAGGCCGGAGGATACAAAGTCGGCCTGCCAGCCCAGTGCCGCCACCGTTCGCATCAGCAATTCGGCGGCAATCGGGTTGTCGTCGACCACCAGCAGACGCATCGCCTGATCAGCGTGGAGAGTCGGGTTCCTTGTCGTGGCACGCGTGTCCACATCCAGCCAGACATCGAACCAGAAACGGCTGCCCACGCCCGGACGACTCTGCAGCTGCAGATCGCCGCCCATCAGGCTGACCAGGCGCTTGCAGATGACCAGGCCCAGACCCGAGCCGCCGAAGCGACGTGAGGTCGAGGCTTCGGCCTGATTGAAGCCTTCGAAGATATGCTCTGCGTGCTCGGCGCTGATCCCGATGCCACTGTCCGTGACGGCAACCCGCACGTGAACCTTGGCGTCGGTACGTTCCAGGAGTTCAAGACCGACGATGACCTGCCCTTTCAAGGTGAATTTCAGGGCGTTGCCGGCGAGATTGATCAATACCTGCTGCAAGCGCAGTCTGTCGCCAATCAGCCCACTGGGAAGGGCGGGATCGAGATCGAACAGCACTTCGATATCCTTCTTGCCCTGATTGCCGGCCAATACTACGCCGAGCTCCTGCATCAAGGGTTCGAAGTCGAACGGATGGCGATCCAGCTGGAGCTTGCCGGCCTCGATCTTCGAATAGTCGAGAATGTCATTGAGCAGGCCCAGCAGCGATTGGGCGGCTGTCTGGGCCTTGCTCACGTAGTCGCGCTGACGCAAATTCAGCGGCGTGAACTGCACCAGATGCAGCATGCCGAGTACTGCGTTCATGGGCGTGCGGATTTCATGGCTCATGTTCGCCAGAAAGGCTGACTTGGCCGCATTCGCCGCGTCGGCCTGCTCCTTGGCATGGCGCAGGCTCACTTCCATCTCATGCTGGGCCGTCACGTCATGATTGATGCCCGTCATGAGGACCGGATTGCCGCTTGCATCACGTTCGACCCGGACTCGCGTTTCGATGTGGCGGATGCGCCCGTCGGGAAGCACGACCCGGTAGGAGGGCAGGCGCTTTTCGCGATCATCGATCACGGCGTTGAGCGCCGTCATGACGCAATCGATATCGTCCGCATGCATCCGCGAGCGCCAATGCTCGAAGTTCAGGTCATTATCGAGCAACTCCGGTGAGTAGTCATAGATCTCGAACATGCGATCATTCCAATGCAACTTCCCGTCGCAAAGGCTCCACGACCAGATGCCAAGCTCGGCGATATCGGCAGCCAGCAGGAGATGGTCACGGGTCGCAGCGAGATCGCTGCGCTGTTTCTTCTGCTCCTCCAGGATCGCCCGCGTGGTTTCCAGGCTCGCGGCAAGCTCTTTTTCCGTTGCGCTTTGCAGGGCCACCTGGCGAATCAGGCGCAGGCCGAAAACCACCAGCACGCACACCAGCAAGCCAACACCGGCGGCATGCCACAGCGTATCCGACCACCAGGAGGCCAGGCTTTCATCCGTCGAGAGCGCTGCCGCGACGAACAGCGGGTAGTCATGCAGGCTGCGGAAACTGTTCAGGCGAACCACGCCGTCCTGGGACGAGGCCGTGGAAAAAGTACCGCCCGCCGGCTGCAAGCCGTGCTCCTGGAAAAGCCGGGTACCGGTGATGTCTATGCCGATGGTGCGTTCTTCGAATGGGCGTCGGACGGCCATGACGCCTGAGTCAAAAGCCAAGGCTACGGCGCCTTTTTGGCCGATCTCCAGGCGATTGTAAAACTGCGAGAAAAAATCGATATCGATAGTGGCAGAGGCGATACCGGCAAAGCTGCCGTCTGGATTGTCAATGCGCCGCGACACCGGAATCACCCAGTTTCCAGTGGAGCGACTGCGCAGCGGCGTCCATACACGCACGCTTCGATCGGGGTGATCTCGATGAAAGATGAAATATTCACGATCGGAGTTGTTATAGCTGCGCAAAGGCCCAGGTAATGAACTGGTGAGCATCACGCCATCGCGGTCGAGCAAGAAGAGGCCATCCAGTTGCGCGAGCTCGAGGCGCCGCGCGACGAAGAGCTGGTGCAAGCGCTCCAGTGCAGGCGGGGCGGTACCGTCGCGTTCGACGCGTTCGACGATCCCGCTCAGTACAAGGTCGGCTTCCTTGATCGTGTCGTCGGCGTGTTGCGACATTGCGCGGGCAAGATTCGCGGTGGCGGTTGTCACCTCGTTCAGTTGCACCGTACGGGCGGTAAAACTGCGCCAGATGTCGGAGCCGACGAGCACCGCACACATGATGAAAATCAACAGCGTCATTCGGGAAGTGAGCGAAAACTTGTATGCCACGTTTGCCTTCCCGAGAGGAGGATCAGCCATTGGTGGCTCAGTCTGTCTCAAACCCGGTAGTGCAGCAACTGGAGAGGATTTCCCATGCTGTTGGCGATCGCATGAATGATGGGCCGGGCATCGCGTTTCGTTCGGTTCCGGACGGGCCGGTGACGTCTGTCAAACATGAAGAATCTTTCATGAAGCGCTCGTCACGCGACGTCTATAGTGTATGCGCTCGTTCAAAAGCTTCCCTTGCCCGCCCTCCCGCGGGCTTTTTTTTGCCTGCGAGTTGACGGGGCCGCGCAGGTGCGAGCGCCCCGGAAGCGGTTCAGTCTTCGGTAATTTCGTTGAACGAGCAGTACTCGTCCCAATCCATGCCCAGGGCCTCGGCCACTTCACGGTGGACTTCCAGGCGCATCGCCTTGAGTTCCTCGGGGGTTTCGGCCACCAGTTGCAGGGTCAGCTCCCAGGGTTCGATCCCGAGGTTTTCGGCTTCGTCCTCGAAGGCCCACTGGAACTGTTGCTGCTGTTCCTTCGGGCTCAGCTCGCGGGTTTCTTCACGCAGGTGGGGATGGGCGTCGAGGAACTTGCCGAGGGCGACCTCGTTTCGGGATTCTTTGGCGATCATGCTGGCGTCTCTGTTGGATGGCCGGACGGCAAGCCGTCGGCGGGCCCGCGGGCCTGGAAAATACTGCGGCCATGCTAGCGACTTCATTCTCGGATGGAAAGAATCGCCCGGCTCTGCGACGCTAGCACGCTTTCAACCCTGTATACGGATCGGATGCGATGACCGCAGCACTCTCCAACCCGGGCCCGGTCAAGGCCGTGATTTTCGATATGGACGGTTTGCTGCTCGACACCGAGGGCATCTACTCCGAAGTGACGCAGATCATCGTCGGTCGCTACGGGCGGACCTTCGGCTGGGATCACAAGCAGAACATCATTGGCCGTGGCGCCGGCGATCTGGCCCGCTACGTGGTCGAGGCCATGGCGTTGCCGTTGAGCCCGGAGGAATTCCTGGCGGTGCGCGAGCCGCTGATGCGCGAGCGTTTTCCCAAGGCCGGTTCCATGTCCGGCGCCGAGGCCCTGGTACGGCATCTGTCGGCCCACGGGATTCCGATTGCGGTGGGCACCAGTTCTTCGCGCAGCGCCTTCGAGTTGAAGACCACCCTGCACCGCGAGTGGTTTGCCCTGTTCGATACCATTGTCACGGCCGATGATCCGGAGGTGGGCGAAGCCAAGCCGGCACCGGATATTTTCCTCCTGGCGGCCAAGCGCCTGGGGGTGGCGGCCGAGGATTGCCTGGTGTTCGAGGACTCGCCGTTCGGCGTGACGGCGGCCAAGGCGGCGGGGATGTATGCGGTGGCGGTACCCGATCCGGCGATGGCGGCGGAGAAATACCCGCATGCGGATCGGATCGTGCAGTCGCTCAAGCATTTCCCATTGGCGCCGGTGGGGTTGCCGGCGATTGACTGGGAGGGTGTTTGATCGCGGTGTTTCAGAGGCCTGGCGTTATCGTTGACGCCCATTGCGAGCAAGCTCGCTCCTACCGGCAGTCGGCGCCGATAATCCGATCCGGCGCTGTACCACCGCCCAGATCCCCAGCGCCAGGGTCGAAATCACGACCCCGGCGATGACGATGCCGTTCCAGCCATAAGGCCCGTACAACTGGGCGCCCAGCAGCGAACCCAGCGCGCCGCCGATGAAATAGCAGGTGATATACCCGGCGTTCAGACGGTTGCGCGCCTGTGGCCGGACCTTGAACACGGCGTTCTGGTTGCTGACGTGAATCAACTGCACGGCAAAGTCCAGCACCAGCACGCCGATCAGCAGCGCCACCAGCGAATGCCCGGCAAATCCCAGGGGCAACCACGACAACAGCAAGGCCAGCAGGCCCAGGGTGGTGGCGAACGCGCCCTTGCCGCGGTCTGCCATGCGTCCGCCCAGGTTCGCCGCCATCGCACCGACGGCGCCGGCCAGGCCGAACAGGCCAATGACCCCATCCGAATAGCCATAGGGCGGGCTCGCCAGCAGGAAGGCCAGGGGTGTCCAGAACAACGCGAACAGGCAGAAGGTCAGCAGGCCCAGGGCCGCCCGCAGTCGCAGCACCGGCTCCTCGACGAACAGGCGGAACACCGAACCGAGCAGGGCCGGGTAACTCAGCCCGGCAGGCTGGTGGTGTTCCGGCAGGGCGCGCAGCAGGGCGAAGGCACAGAGGAACATCAGGCCGGCGGCCAGCAGGTAGATGCTGCGCCAGTCGCCTACATCGGACAGCAGGCCCGCCGCCGTACGCGCCAGGAGAATGCCCAGCAACAAGCCGCTCATCAAGGTGCCGACCACCCGTCCGCGCTGTTCCGGCGCGGTCAGGCTGGCGGCCATGGGCACCAGCACCTGGGCCACCACCGAGAACAGGCCGGCCAGCGCGGTGCCGAACAGCAGCCACGGCAGGCTCGGCGAGAACGCGCTGATCAGCAGGCCCAGGGCGCTGAGCAGGGTCATGATGAAAATCAGCCGGCGTTGTTCGAACAGGTCCCCCAACGGCACCAGCAGCAACAGTCCGGCGCCGTAGCTCAACTGGGCGGTGATGACGATGGTGCCGGCGGTACCGGTGTTCAGGCCCAGGTGCTGGGCGATGGTGTGCAGCAGCGGTTGGGCGTAATAGTTGCTGGCCACCGCCAGGCCGGTGGCGATCGCCATCAGCAGGATCAGGGCAGGGCTCAAAGGTTTGTGTGCGGCGTTGGCGTCGGACATTGGCTGTCTCGTTATCGGGAGTCGGTGCGCAGAGTATCTGGAATGTCTTAACATGACGCCAATGCATTGTTTTCATCCTATTCATCTTGAAACGAGATACGAGCGATGAACCTCAAACAGATCGAGTACGCCCTGGCGGTGGCGGATGAGGGCAGCTTCACCCGCGCGGCCGAGCGCTGCCATGTGGTGCAGTCGGCCCTCAGTCACCAGATCGCCCGCCTGGAGGAACATCTCGGCGCGGCACTGTTCGAGCGCAGTTCGCGCAAGGTGCGCCTGACCGCGGCCGGCGAGGCCTTTGTGCGCAGCGCCCGTCCGGCGCTGGAAGCGACCCGGCGAATTGTTGCCGAAGTGGCGGCGGTGTCCGGGGAGGTGCGCGGCAGCCTGTCCATCGGCAAGATCTCGTCCCTGACCGAAGTCGACCTGGTGGGTTTGCTCGCGCGCTTCCACGGTCTTTATCCACAGGTGGATATTCACCTGAACATGAGCAAGAGCGAGTTGCTCATGCTCGATGTGCGCGAACGGCGGCTGGACCTGGCGTTCGTCGGCTTGTGGCCCGGGGAGCGGATCGAGGGCCTGGCGTTTCGCCTGCTGGCCGAGGAAGAGTTGGTGGCGGTGCTGCCGCCGGGGCATCCGTTGGCCCGCTTCGAGCGCCTGCCGTTGGCGGAGCTGGAGAACCAGCCGCTGGTGGATTTCCAGGCCGGTACGGCGGGGCGCCGGCAGACCGATGAAGCCTTTGCCGCGGCCGGCTTGCGCCATCGGGTGCAGTTCGAGGCGGGCAATGTGATGCTGGTGGGGGAGTTCGTGCGTCGGGGACTGGCGCTGGGGTTGGTGCCGAAGAAGATCGCCGAGGGCTTCGAAGGGGTGGTGACGCTGCCGGTGTCCGACGCGCCTTCGCGCCATCTGTACGCAGTGTGGTCGCATACGCCGACGCCTGCGTCCGCAGCGTTTCTATTGCTGCTGGAGCAGGCGTTGGCGCTGCCACCGCGTCCTACGCGCTGAAACCGCCATCGATGGTCAGGCTGGCCCCGGTGATGTAACCGGCTTCCGGCCCCGCCAGATACGCCACGAAGCTGGCGATTTCTTCAACCCGGCCATAACGGCCGCTGGCCATGAGGCCGAGCAGGCTCTCGGCGAACTCGCCGTCGGCCGGGTTCATGTCGGTGTCCACCGGACCTGGCTGCACGTTGTTGACGGTGATGCCCCGTGGCCCGAGATCCCGCGCCAGGCCCTTGGTCAGGCCCACCAGCGCGGACTTGCTCATGGCGTAGGCGGCGCCACCGGCGAACGGCATGCGCTCGGCGTTGGTACTGCCGATATTGATGATCCGGCCGCCTTCGCCCATGTGCCGGGCGGCTTCCTGGGTGGCGATGAAGACGCTGCGGACATTCACTGCCAGGGTCCGGTCGAAGTCTTCCAGCTTGAAGTCTTCGAGTGGTCCCATGGCCAGCACACCGGCATTGTTGACCAGGATGTCGATTCGGCCAAAGGCTTCGACGGTGCTGTCGACCGCCTGGCGAATGGCCGCGGCATCGGCGCTGTCGGCCTTGATCGCCAGGGCCTTGCCGCCGCCGGTGATCACGCTGTCCTGCAGGGCCTTGGCCTTGGCGTCGGAACTGACGTAGGTGAAGGCCACTGTTGCGCCCTGGGCGGCCAGGCGTGTGACGATGGCCGCGCCGATACCGCGTGAGCCGCCCTGGATCAGGGCTACCTTGCCGTTGAGGGTGTGTTCGCTCATGTCGTTCTCCACAGATCAAGGCCTGGATAGGGAAGGGGGCGCCTTGGTTGCTGGAGTCTAGTATCGATATCGGATGACTGACTGTGTAGACGGTAATCATTACAGCCTGTGTAATGCCCCTGGAAACCTTCGGCAGCACCGAGCGTTTTGTCCGCGGTGCGAAGTCGGCAGTTTCGCCGAACAACAGTTGGGCAGGCGCTTCGATGCCCGGTTTGACAAGGAGTCCTCCGCCGCCGGATAGTCTGGACGCCTGCCCAGGCACTGCTCTTCTCTCATCGATCCAATAATAAATAAATCGGAATTGGAGCTTCGGATGTCTGCACCCCGCGAGACGGCTACTCAAACTATTTCCTACAGCGATCTGGTGGCATTGCTCGCCCAGGTCTTCCTGCGCCATGGCACCTCGGCGGAAGTCGCCCGGGTCCTGGCCGAGAACTGCGCCAGCGCCGAGCGCGACGGCGCCCACAGTCACGGGGTGTTCCGGATTCCCGGGTATGTCTCCACCCTGGCCAGCGGCTGGGTGGATGGCAAGGCCATTCCCGTGGTCGAGGATGTCGCTTCCGGCTTCGTCCGGGTCGATGCCGGCAACGGCTTCGCCCAACCGGCCCTTGCCGCCGCCCGTGCGTTGTTGCTGGAAAAGGCCCGCAGTGCCGGGATCGCGGTGCTGGCGATCCGCAATTCCCATCACTTCGCCGCGCTCTGGCCGGATGTCGAGCCCTTCGCCTATCAGGGGCTGGTGGCCCTGAGCGTGGTCAACAGCATGACCTGCGTGGTGCCCCATGGCGCCGAGCGGCCGCTGTTCGGGACCAACCCGATCGCCTTCGCCGCGCCCCGGGCCGGCGGCGATCCGATCGTCTTCGACCTGGCCACCAGCGCCATGGCCCATGGCGATGTGCAGATTGCCGCCCGAGAGGGGCGCAGCCTGCCACCCGGGGTGGGAGTGGACCGCGAAGGCCGGCCGACCTGCGATCCCAAGGCGATCCTCGACGGCGGCGCGCTCCTGCCATTCGGCGGCCACAAGGGCTCGGCGTTGTCGATGATGGTCGAGTTGCTGGCGGCGGCCCTGACCGGCGGGAATTTTTCCTTCGAATTCGATTGGTCGAAACATCCGGGCGCCAAGACCCCCTGGACCGGGCAACTGATCATTGTCATCGACCCCGCCAAGTCAGCGGGGCGCGACTTCGCCGAACGTAGTCAGACCCTGGTCAGCCAGATGCAGGGGGTTGGCCTGCAACGATTGCCGGGTGACCGACGTCACCGTCAGCGGGCCGAGTCACTGCGCGAGGGGATCGTCCTGGCGGTGAGCGATCTGCAACAGTTGCGCGCACTGGCCGGTCAATGAACATTGCGACCTGGGAGGCGCGCTATCCCAGGTGCAGGGTTGATCCCGGTCTCATGCAGGGGCTGGTACGCGGGCGGCCTGCCCAGGTGGGCGAGCAACAATGTCAGGGAGTCCGCGTTGTCCAGCATGACGTCGACTCTTTTGTTCTCATCCGAGTAAAAGACTCTGCGGGCGTCATCCAGATTCCGCGCCCCGGTGAGTTGCAACACCCTCTGGCGGGGTTCTCCCACCAGGTCATACCAGTACAGGTCTTGATCGTCGAGCTCCCTGAACAATTCGTTGGCGGGGGTGGTACTGGAGAAGGCGTGCTTCTGGATGCGCTCCAGGGCGTCGTGGCGAAGCCTTCCCGCCAGAGTGCTGGTATCCAGCAGATCGAGGAAAGGCCGGCTCGAGTCCAGATAGGTGTAGTCGAGCGTGTTGAGTGCCAGATGGCTGATTTCATGCAGCAGGACCGCCGCCATGTTGTGTCCCTGCAGGTCGAAGGTCTTTGGGCGCAGGGGGAGGTAGACCTGGAAGCCAGGATCGAAAAAGCGCTCGGTCAAATAGATTCTCCTGGCTGTCTCGTTGGGTAAGGTGAACGCCTGGATGCCGTGTTCCGGGTGCAGGGCCGAACCCACGGCATAGCGTAACGAGGTCTCCGGGTTGAGCGCTGGCTTGAGCAGTTTTTCCAGCAACATGCGCGCGCGGAACTGAATTTTCCTTATCGTGCGTTCACTCACCGGGGACGTACCGAAGAAGTCTTCCACGAAGAGACGGCGCTTTTGATCCAGGGGGCTGTCGGAAAAAAGTCGATCCATGTTCCTCATGGCGGCATTCAAATAGGCCACTGCTTGTTCGTGGCCATGGCGGATCAGGCGGGCCCGGTTGGGATAAAGCCGGCGAATGTTGTCAATCCCGACCGCCTGCACGAGCATTTCCTCGCGGATGGCTTTGCGGTTCGAGCAATAATTGAACCATTTCATTGCGACAGGTCCTCGATGCAGTGTCCTTGCAGGTTGAATGACCACTGTTTATGCGGGTTCTGTTGCAGCCAGGGGCCCCGGGCGTTGTCCTTGACGATGCGCCAGCGCCGATTCTCTTCCTGTACCTGGAAGACTTTTCCGCCGACCGCCGCGAAGGTGTTGCCGGTCGTCGGGTCCTGGTACAGGCCGGTGGCCAGGTTCAGAGTCATGTCCTCCAAAGCAATCTCATGGGCTTCATGGCCGAGGATCGTGGCTCTTTGTCCGGGCGTCAGGCGGCAGTCGCCGCAGGCCGGTTCGGGAAAGGGCGACTCGATGAGGCCTTCGGTTTCGGTTTGTGCGAGGCCGGCAAGGCCCGACCGGCTCCAGCCCCGGCGCGCCACCGCCAGTTGACCCAGGGCGATGACGAACTCCTCGATGGCGTCGCCCCAGCGGCCCTGCCAGGCGTTTTCCGCCGCATCCTTGAGTTGAGGGAAGATCTGCCAGATGAGCGCGGGCAAGCGCAATCGACCGAGCATGAACGTCGCGCCCTGGTAAAGCCCACCTTCGAGCCAGGACAAGGCGTTGCTCCAACCCCGGCTTTGCGTTTGCACGCTCTGTCGGCCGAGCAGGTTCTTGAGCAGCGCAGTGGTGTCCTGATAGAGCCTCTGGAAGAGATTGCCGCGTAGCGGGTTGTCGCTGATTGCCAGGGCCGCGCGCTGCACGCTGAACACCTGTCGGGCGTAATGAGCGCGTCGCTCATGGGCCAGCCTGTCGAGGACCCGTTGCTGCAGGCTGTCCGAGTCCTTGAGGTCGGCCAGCAAGGCCGCCTCATCGGTATACTCCTGGAAAATCGGCTGCGGGCCCTGTGGCGTGAACAGGATCTGCGGACCGCGTTCACCGGGGCTGGGGCCGATCAGATAGAAACCGGCCACGGGGTCGGCTTTGGCCTGGGCGTCGCTGATCAGTTCCAGAGGGCGAAGGTGGATGGGCTTTCCGTTCAGGGGTTTCCTGGCGAGACCGTCCGGCATCGCCAGCAGGTGCTTGATATAAGCGTGGGCAGTGGCGGACAGGGTGTTGCGGACCACCTGGGTGAAGGCGTGCAGCAGGGTTTGCCAGAAGAAGTGCTTGCCAAAGGCGAGGCGGCGTTGCGTGATCCCGCTTGCCGACAGATAGGACTCGAGTATTTTCCCGTAGTGGCTGCCAACGGCGGCCTCTTTCACCAGGGTCTTGAGGCGCAGGGGCGTCAGTTCCCTGGGCAGCAGACCCTCCAGCGTACGGACGACGATTGAGCTCTGGTCGATGTCGTCGAAGTGCCGCAGGGCGAAGTCGGTCAGCGATTCCTTGATGGCCGAGGCCGCATTGCGCAGCGTCAGCGAGACGGTGACCTTGTCGGGGTCGATGCGCGCCGCCGGGAAGTCCCGTGAAAGCAGGCTCGTGACCTTGGTCCTGGCGTTGTCACGGATATCGGGCATGTCCTGGTGATAATCACCCGCTGTCGCGGCGTCCTGGCGATAGCGATCGAGCAGGGTCGCCAGGGCGAACTGGCGGCTGTCGGTGGTGCCGGCCAACCAGGGAGGCAGTGCCAGGTGCAGGGCGGCGTTCTCGGCGGCGTGGATGGCTTTTTCAAGCGTGGGAACCGTCGAGTGGGCCTCGAGACAGGACTGCAAATGCTGGTGAAAGTGGTCACCCGAGTAGGATGAGGCCGCCGCGTGAGTCAGGTCGCCCATCGCCTTGTCGACCAGCGAGTGTTGTCGATTGCCGCACAAACCCTCTTCAATGAGTTCAAAGCCCAGGGCCGGATAGCCCTGCTGATGGGGAGGGCGGCTCTGGGGGAGCGCCCCATTCGCCGGTTGCTCGCTTCTGGCGATGTTCTCCAGCAGGGACAGGCGCTCCACGGGGTCATGCAGGCGTCGTTGCAGTTCGACTTCGGCGGCGTGATACGAGTGGAAGGTTTCCGCCCCCTGGACCGGGGTCCACAGCAGCGCGGTTCCGGAGTGCTCGGTGTTCAGGCCACCGCGCTCAGTGAGCAGGAAGCAGTTGTGCAGCTTGATCGGTGTTGCCGAAGCGGCGGTGCGCAACGTCAGCGCGAAGGCATCCGGAATGAAGCCGTGCAAGCCGGGGCGCAGGTCCCGGTGCTGGCTGTCGAGAATGTTGTCGAGCAGCTTCAGGTCGCTTTCGTTCAAGGCGCCCCATAGCACCTTGAGCTGTGCTTCGCGGCGCAAGCCGTTGCTCACGGCCTCGCTCAATGGCCCGGACAGTACGCTATACACCGAGCGCTGTTGGCGCAGGTAGCGCCCGAGAAAATCCGCCAGGGCCTTGTCGACGAGGGTGTTGAGCTGCCCAACATCCAGGTTGCTGTCCCGTGACCAGTTACCCTCGACATCCTTGCTGAACAGGCCGATGTTCGGGGCCTGTGCCAGCGCGCCGGTGTGCTGGGTCAGGCGCTCCAGAAAGTGCTCCACGAGGCTCTGCGAACGGTTGGGCACCTGCGTCGTATCGCCGAGCGAGGGAAGGGCCGACGGGTAGTGATTGATGTAGAGGTTGTCGGGCGACAGCTTGCCTGCATGGGCAAGGTCCAGTTCCGTGGACAACTCGCTTTGGATGAAAGCCTTGAGGTGCGGGCGTTTTTGCAGTCCCGCGGCGAGGCTGCTCTTGAGTTCGCTCAGCATTCTCAATTGGTATCTGACGGTTGCGAGCGTCGGCGTCAGTGTTCGCCGCAGGCCCGGTTCGACGAATGTCTCGCTGGGAGAGAGATCCAGTCGGTGGCTCCATCGACCCAGGGGGGCGAGGGAAACCAGGCGCGGGTCGATCAATGCGCGAACATCCAGTGCGCTGTCGAAAGCCGCGAAGAGCGCCAACGCGCCGTTGCTGGTGCGATAGCGCGCGAGCACGTACTTCACGTTATCCAGTTGTTTGGCGACGATAGCCTGGAGTTGTTCCTTGAACACCGATGGGCTGCCCGGTGTCAGCGCGACGCCGGTGATCGCCGAGCGCTTCAGGTCAGCGCGTTCGCGCAGTGACAGGCCATGCTGCAAATCATCAGCCTGATTCGGGGTCTCAAGTCGTCCCTTGACCCAGGCCAGCAGTGCCGTCTCGCTTTCGAACGTCTGCAATCGACCGGCGCCATAGAGGAAGAAAACCGCGGGCTGCTGACGGTCGCTGCGCACGACAAAGGCGTTGGCCAGCAGCGACGAGCGCTCGCTCGTCTGGACCTTCAGTGAGTAGAGCGTCAGATCCTGCAGTCTTGAGGCATCCAGCGGATACAACCCGCACAACGGGTAGAAGTCCTCCGGACTGAGCGCACTCCAGTCCTGTTCCTGCTGCAGCAGCTCGGCTCGAAAGCGTGTACCCATGGCATCGATGAACAGCTCCCGGCGTGGTTGCCCGTTGTCGAGGGGCTCCTCCCAGAAGGTTTGCAGTACGCTTTCCAGGTGTTGGTCCAACTGGTCGGAGAGGTCCGCAAGCGCATTATCCCAGACGACGGTATCTCTCACCGAGGAGGTGTAGCCGGGCGCGACGAATTCACGGGTCTGCCCTTTGGGCCAGGCACCCCGCTTGTAGTGCTCGAGCAAGGTCTCGCTCAGCGGTCGGGTCGAGACCTGCTGGAGTGGGAGCACGGCGGTGTTCGGGTCCGAGGCCGGGTTTTCATAACTGATGACCATCAGGGACGTCAGGCTGACATGGGGGAAGCGCCTGCCCAGCGTGCTCTCGAGCCGTTGGTTGATCAGGGACCTGAGCGTGGGCAATCTGAGCAGTTCGTCATGCAGGTTCTTCAGGGGGTTGTCGAGGTGGTTTTTAGTGGGCTGGCATCGATCGCTCAGGGCGTGTTCCTGGATAGGTTCCGGGACCGATGCCTGGGACGGGTAATGGACAGCGGGATGGTCGGACATGTTCTGTGCCTTCGTTCGTACTGACGAACCGCTGGGCACTGGCAGGCCAGGCTTCGCGGGAGATGGCAGAAACGCTATCGAGTGGCGGGGCAGTGGGGTGGTAGATAGTGCTTCGGGGGCGCTGGTGTCCCTTGTCGTGGCGACAAGGGAGCGTTCGAACTTTTCAGTCGGGGTCCACGGCGCTCCAAAATCCTCGGCCGGATATTTCCGTTGACGGTGTAAGATACGGCTCTATTTACACCGCAGGATTTTCCAATGAGCTTCAATCTGGCTAACAAGTCCCTGGCCGAGCGGGCCGCCATCGAAGACGAGAAGTCCCGACTGTTCGATCTCTGGCAGAGCAACCTGGGCAAGGCCAAGGGCGAGGCTGCGCGCCTGTTCGGCGAGCGTGCCAAGCGCAAGGGCAAGTGGGCCGAATGGGTGCGCGCGGAACTCGACACCCTGTCGCCGCCGGAATACACCAGCATGGTACGCAGTGAGGTCAATCGCCTGATGGCGGCGGCCAAGTAAGCGCAGGGTTCACGTCACCTGGATGATGCTGTAGCACTGGGCCACGCCGCCGACCTTGATCGCCACCTCGTCGCCCTCCTGCTTGCCCAGTAGGGCGCCCCCCAGGGGCGAGCGCGGACTGATGACGGTGATCAGTTGGCCAGCCTCCTCGACCTTGAGCCCGGCGGCATCGGGCGCCAGGAACAGCCATTGTTCGCTGCCATTCTCGGCTTCGAGTGCCAGCAGGGCGCCCAACTGGATGCCACTGTGTTCATCGTAAGGACGCAGGGGCAGTTCCTGGCAGCGCTTGAGGGCCTGGCGTATTTCTTCCATGCGCCGGGCTTGTCCGGTGGCCAGGTACGAGGCCTCCAGACCCAGGGTGTCGTACTTGTTCTCGGCGACGTTTTCCTCGTGGGTCGCGGCTTCGTAGGCGGTTTGTGCGGCGCGCTGCAATACGTCGAGATCGATTGCCAGCCGTTCGAGGAGCCGTTGGTGCACGGCGTGCTTGTCCATCACGTTGAAGCCGCTCAATTGCAGAACTGCAGCACGTTGGCCCGGCTCTTGTCGGTGGGCGCGGTCTGGTCCTGCTGCAGCCAGAACTGGCACTTGGGGTTGGACAGGTTGCGGTAGCTGCTGCGGGCCTGTTCCAGGCGTTGCTGTTCTTCGTTTTTGTAGAGGTTCTGTTTGTACTGCTCGAACATCTGCGTCGAATCGCCGCCGGGTTGCGGTGTGGTGATGGCGGCGGCGGGCGGTTTGCCCAGTTGGCGGGCGGCCTCGGCCAACGGTGCCAGGGGCTGCGGGACAAAGATTCGTGCAATCACCCAGGCCGTCAGCGCCAGGGCCATGACCCCCAGCCAGAGACCCAGGGCGATACTGGCGGTCAATTGCAGTGGATTGAGGGTGATATAGAGGGGGCGACGCGCTTGTCGGCGGTAAGGCATGGGACCTCCTGGCAGGGCGATTCGGAGCAAAGGGCAATTATCGCATGAAGATTAATCGACATCGGCTCTTCTTCACGCGCGGATTTATGCGGACAATCGGCGTTTTTGCCAAGCGGAGCCTGGAATGAAGGCCACCTGGGATATTTTCTGTACGGTTGTGGACAACTTCGGCGATATCGGCGTGACCTGGCGCCTGGCCCGGCAGTTGGCCGCCGAGCATGACTATGCCGTGCGCCTGTGGGTCGATGATCTGCGAGCCTTCGAGCACCTGTGCCCGGCGATCGATGCCGAGCTTGACCGGCAGCGCCAGCGTGGGGTCGAGGTGCGCCGCTGGTCGACGCCCTGGGCGCCTGTGGAGGCCGCCGATGTGGTTATTGCGGCCTTTGCCTGCGCATTGCCCCATGACTACATGGAGTCCATGGCGGGACGGGACAAGGAGCCGTTATGGCTCAATCTCGACTACCTGAGCGCCGAGGACTGGATCGTCGGTTGCCACGGGCTACCGTCGGTCAAATTCAGGCAGGTGCAGAAATTCTTCTTTTTCCCGGGCTTCCAACCGGGGACCGGAGGCCTGCTGCGTGAAGCCGGACTGCTGGAGCAGCGCCGGGCCTTTGTGCAGGATCCCCGGGCGCGTGGCGATTTCCTGCGCGGCCTCGGCGTCGATCCGACGGACGGTGCACGACTCATTTCGCTGTTCGCCTACGAAAACGACGGCTTGGCCAGTTGGCTCGATGCCCTGGCGAGCGATACCCGGCCCACGCAGTTGCTGGTGCCCGAAGGGCGTATACTGGTGGATGTGCAGCGTTGGCTGGGGACCAAGGATATGGCGGCGGGCGCCCGTGAGGTCCGAGGGAGCCTGACAGTGCAGGTGCTACCGTTCGTCCCCCAGGAAGATTACGACCGTCTGCTGTGGAGCTGCGACTTCAACGCGGTGCGTGGCGAAGACTCGTTCGTCCGGGCGCAATGGGCCGGGCGGCCGCTGCTCTGGCACATCTATCGCCAGGAGGATGATGTTCACCTGGACAAGCTGGAGGCCTTCCTCGAGCTGTACAGCCAGGGCCTGTCAGCGCCGGCCAAGGCGGCGTTCGAGGGCTGGTGGCGGGCCTGGAACCGGGCGGGCGACATGGCGCCGAGCTGGAAGGCGGTGCTGGAAAACGAGCGGGAACTGGCCGAGCACGCCGAGCGCTGGTCTCTGGAACAGGCTTCTCGGACCGATCTTGCCACGGCGCTGGTGAAGCTTTACCTAAATTGGATATGATACGCGGCCTAGATTTATGTACGTCCCATCCAAATTCGGATATTCGCAATGAAAACTGGTAAAGAACTGAAACCCGGTACGGTGATTCGTATCGACAACGATCCTTGGCTGGTTCAGAAAACTGAATTCACCAAGTCCGGTCGTAACAGCGCGATCATGAAGACCAAGCTGAAGAACCTGCTGACCGGTTACAAGACCGAGACCGTCTACAGCGCCGACGACAAACTGGACGACGTGATCCTTGACCGTAAGGAAGCGAGCCTGTCCTACATCAGCGGTGACTCCTACACGTTCATGGACACCACCGACTACACCATGTACGAGCTGAACGCCGAAGACATCGAGGCTGTTCTGCCATTCGTGGAAGAAGGCATGACCGACATCTGCGAAGCCGTGTTCTTCGAAGGCCGTCTGGTATCCGTAGAGCTGCCGACCACCATCGTGCGTCAGATCGACTACACCGAAGGTTCCGCTCGCGGTGACACTTCCGGCAAGGTGATGAAGCCTGCCAAACTGAAGAACGGTACCGAGCTGTCGGTAGCTGACTTCATCGAAATCGGCGACATGATCGAGATCGATACCCGTGAAGGCGGTTCCTACAAAGGCCGTGCTAAATAAGCACTGCTTTTCGCCGCACGAACAAAAAAGCCCGGACATGTTCCGGGCTTTTTTGTGTCTGCTTGTTTCTGGAAGGAGACGCGATCCCTTGTAGGAGCCGGCTTGCTGGCGATAGCGATTTTTCAGGCGACGGCGATGTCGACCATTAGATCGCCATCGCCAGCAAGCCGGCTCCCACAATGACCGTATTTGCAGGGTCAAGGGCTTATTTCAGGTGTTCCTTCAGTTCCTGCGAAGCCTGCAGCATGGCCGAACGCACTGCCGGCACCTGGCTGACCACGTTGAGCAAGCCGAAGTCGTGGATCATGCCGTTGTAGCGCACGCTGGTCACCGGCACCCCGGCTTCATCCAGCTTGCGACCGTAGGCCTCTCCCTCGTCACGCAGCACATCGGCCCCGGCGGTCTGGATCAGCGCCGGCGGCAGGCCCTTGAGCTGCGCCGTGCTGGCCCGTAGCGGCGAGGCATAGATCTCGCTGCGTTGCTTGGCATCGGTGGTGTAGTTGTCCCAGAACCATTTCATCATGTTCTTGCTGAGGAAGTGCCCCTCGGCGTACTGGTTGTAGGACGCGGTCTCGAAACTGGCATCGGTTACCGGCCACAACAGCAGCTGGAACTTGATCGCCGGCGTGCCCTTGTCCTTGGCCATCAGGCTGACCACCGCGGCCATGTTGCCACCGACGCTGTTGCCGGCCACGGCCAGGCGCTTGCCGTCGACATTGATCTCCTGACCGTGTTCCGCCACCCATTTCGTCGCCGCGTAAGCCTGGTTGATCGCCACCGGGTAGTGCGCTTCCGGAGACGGCGTGTAGTTGACGAACACCGCCGCCGCGCCGGAACCGACCACCAGGTCGCGAACCAGCCGCTCGTGGGTCGGGAAGTCCCCCAGGACCCAGCCGCCACCGTGGAAGAACATGAACACCGGCAAGGTGCCCTTGACCCCGGCCGGCCGGACGATGGTCAGCGCCAGCGGCTTGCCGTCGACCTGGATGGTCTTCTGGCTGACATCGGTGTGCGGCAGGTTCAGCTTGACCCCCGACTGCGCCCCGGACAGCACGGCGCGGGCTTCGGTCGGTGTCATCTGTTCCATCGGCTTGCCGCCGCCGCTGTTCAAGGCATCGAGGAACGCCTGGGTGTTGTGCTCGACCCCGGCGACATCGGCGGCGAAGGCACCCTGGACGGACAGCGCGAGCAGGGTACCGGTCAGGACTTTGCTGAAAGTGTTCATGTTCGGATCCTCAGGTGGCAGCGCGGTTAGACGGTGACGTGCAGGCGTACGTCGACGTTGCCACGGGTGGCGTTGGAGTACGGGCAGACCTGGTGGGCCGCCTCGACCAGGCTCTGCGCGTCGGCTTGTTCCAGGCCCGGCAGGCTGATGTGCAGGTCGATATCCAGGCCGAAACCACCGGGGATCTGGCCGATGCCGACATGGGCGGTGATCGAGGCGTCGGCTGGGATCTGCCGCTTGCTCTGGCCGGCAACGAATTTCAGCGCGCCGATGAAGCAGGCCGAGTAACCGGCGGCGAACAGTTGTTCCGGGTTGGTCGCCGCGCCGCCGGCACCGCCGAGTTCTTTCGGGGTGGCGAGCTTGACGTCGAGAATCTGGTCGCTGGAAACAGCACGGCCGTCACGGCCACCGGTGGAGGTTGCGATTGCGGTATAGAGCGTTTGCATGATGAGCCTCGTCGTTTCAGGGTGGTGTTGTTTGCGCTAAATGTTTGCGCGTTAACTAACTGCAGATAAATGTAATCCGCAAATATTTTGCGCGCAAGATAAATTTTCAAAAAAGATTTGAGTCGATTTTTTCGGGATGGGTCAGGTGGGGGGAGATTAGCGCTAACCGCGAGGGGGTTATCGCGCGCAAGCTCGCCCCTATAGCTAGGAGCGATCGGGCTTTTCTGTAGGAGCTGGCTTGCCAGCGATGAGGCCTGTGAGTCCTGTGTCGTCTATTCGGTCGCCATCGTCGGAACGCCGCCCGCAGCAAGCCGGCTCCCACAGAAAGGTGTTCCACCGCGAAGAAATTGCCGTGCCCGGCCCCCGTGTAGGAGCCAGCTTGCTGGCGATCAGCGCGAAGCGCTGAAAAAAAGCGGAATCAGAGGCTGTCTTGCAGATGTCCGCGCAAGGCCACCAGCTCGGCCTGAAGGGCGCGCAGACGTTCCAGTGAGTCGCCGCTGGCGGCGAGAATGCATTGCGGGATGCCGCGGGCCTGTTCGCGCAAGGCCCGGCCCTGTTCGGTCAACTTGACTATGACCACGCGCTCATCCTCCTTGCTCCGGGTCCGGCTCAGCAGCCCCTCGGTTTCGAGGCGCTTGAGCAGCGGGGTCAGGGAGCCCGGATCGGTCAGCAGTCGCGTGCTGATCTCGCCCACGGTCAGACCGTCCTTTTCCCAGAGCACCATCATCGCCAGGTATTGCGGGTAGGTCAGGTTGAGGGCCTGGAGCAGGGGTTTGTAGACCTTGGTCATCAACAACGAGGTGGAGTGCAGGGCAAAGCACACCTGGTTGTCCAGGAGCAGGTCGTCACAGTTGTCGCGGTTGCTGGTCATCACTAAAGCCTTGTGCGTTACGTTCGATGAATCTAGCGGCCGAATCTTTAATGCGCCAGAGAATTTTCCCAGCCTAGTGTCGTCCCAGGCCGCTTTGCAGGGCCAGGTCCCAAGGCGGCACGGGACTGAAGCGGCTTTTGAGGAACTCCAGCAGCAGGCGGCTGCGGGAGTTGGCCGGTTGTTCCAGGCGCAGCGCATAGACGCCGGAGCTTTCCGGCGCCGGCAGGCCGTTTTCGCAGAACAGCGGCAGCAGTTCACCGCGCAGCAGGTGTTCGCTGGCCAGCCACGTCGGCAAATGGGCGATGCCCAGCCCGGCCAGGGCTCCGGACAGCAGCGCCTCGGCGTTGTTCGAGGTCATGCGCATACGTGGCGGGCGATGCAGCCGCATCTGGCCGTCCTGGGTGAATCGCCAGGCCATGAACGGGGCCAGCGCATCCCAGTCCAGGCCGTCATGTTCGCTCAACTCGCTGGGATGAAGCGGCGTGCCGCGACTTTTCAGGTAGGCCGGGCTGGCACAGGCGATCCGCACGATGCTCGCCAAGGGGGTTGCCACCAGCCGCGTATCGGCCATTTGTCCGGCTCGCAGCACCAGGTCGACCTTGCCCAGGTTGGAGCCCTGCATGTCGACGAAACTGTCGATCAGGTGCAGTTGTACATCCAGGCCCGGGTACCCGGTGAGGAAGTCGGCGATGGCCGGTGCCAGGTGGCGGCGACCGAAAGCCGCGGGGGCGTCGACCCGGATCAGGCCCTCGGGGGCGTTGCTCAGGGAAACCGCCTCGGCTCGGGCCAGGCGCAGTTCGGCGACGATCCGCCGGGCCCGTTCGGCGAACGCCAGGCCGGCGGGCGTGGCCCGGACCGCATGGGTGCTGCGAATGAACAGGCGGCTGCCGACCGAGCTTTCCAGGCTGTCGATCCGGCGTGCCACGGCGGACGGGGTCAGCGGGTGGAGGCGGGAGGCGGCGGAAAAACTGCCGGTTTCCAGGACATCGAGAAACAGGCCGAGTTGATCGGTCAGGGTCGTAGGGTTCATCAGTGTTTGCTTGTGCGAGATTGGCATAGCCATTGTGCGTTGCTGTGCGTTTCCGCGCCAGAGAGGACTGAGTAGCATGAAGGCCATGTGAGTGGGGAGACGGCTGTGGTCGAATTGATTGAGTATTTGTTGCTGGGCCTCGTGATGGGCGGGGTGGGCGGTATCTTCGGCATTGGCGGCGGCATGATCGCGATTCCGGTGCTGGGCATCCTGTTCGGCCTGGACCAGCAGTTGGCCCAGGGCACGGCACTGGTGATGGTGGTGCCCAATGTCGTGCTGGCGCTGCATCGCTATAACCAGCGCAATCGCATCGAGTTGCGCCACGCGCTGCCACTGGTGCTGATGAGTTTCTGTTTTGCCTGGCTCGGCGCCCTGTGGGCGGTGGGGCTGGATCCGCGCAGCATGCGCCTGGGCTTTGTCGGTTTCCTGCTGGCGCTGGCGCTTTTCTACCTGGTGCGCCTGTTCATGGCGCCTGCCGAGGTGTTGGCGCAGATGCGTTACCCCTGGCCGTGGCTGGGGGTGCTGGGCGCAGCGTCCGGTACCATGGGGGGCTTGTTCGGGGTCGGTGGGGCGGTGGTGGCCACGCCATTCCTGACCAATGTCTTCGGCACTTCGCAGGTGGTGGCCCAGGGGCTGTCGCTGGCCCTGGCGTTGCCGAGCACCAGCGTGACGCTGGTGACTTACGCGGTTCATCACGAGGTGGACTGGCGCATGGGCATCCCCATGGCCATCGGCGGCCTGATGAGTATCAGCTGGGGGGTGAAGGTGGCCTACGCCTTGCCCGAGAAAGTCTTGCGCGGCCTGTTTTGCGTTTATCTGGTACTTGGCGCGCTGTTGCTCGGCCTTAAAGTTTGAAGCCCTCGACGATGTGCTCGGCCAGGCATTCGGTGATCGGCGAGGGTTTGTTCAGGTTGCGCACCAGCATGATGTTGAGCATGGGCAGCTGGGGCAGGTTTTCGGCTTCGCCCAGAATTCGCCAGTCCTGGGGGATCAGGCTTTCCAGCAGGGCGGTCATCGCCAACCCTGCACTGACCACCGCCATGATCGCCGCCAGACTCGGGCTGTTGTAGGCCAGGCGATAGTTCCGATCGCGGGCGTCCAGCGCATTGCAGGCCCATTCGGTGCAGAAGCAATCGGTACCGGACATCGCCAATGGCAGCGTCGCCTGTTCGTGAACGGCAAAACACTGGGCTTCGGCCCAGACCAGACGTTCCTGGCGCAGCAGTTGACCGAGTTCGTTGCCCGGCTTGCGGGTGACGATGGTCAGGTCCAGGTCCTGGCGTTGCAGCAACTGCGTGGAGGATTCGCAGTTCACTTCGATCTGGATCAGCGGATAGAACTGCGCGAAGCGCGACAGGATGCCCGGTAGGAAGCGCATCACATAGTCATCCGGCACCCCGATGCGCACCAGCCCGACCATATGCGGTTCGCGCAGGGTGTTGAACACTTCGCTGTGCAGTTTCAGGATCCGCCGGGCATAGCCGAGCAGGACCTGGCCTTCGGCGGTCAGCCGCACCTGGCGCCCGTCACGCTCGAACAGCTGGCGCTTGAGTACATCCTCTTCCAGGCGTTTCATCTGCATGCTGACGGCCGATTGCGTGCGGTTGACCAGTTCGCCGGCCTTGGTAAAGCCGCCTTGATCGGCAATCGCGACAAAGGTGCGCAGGACGTCGGTATCGATGCTCGGGTAGCTGGACAATTCATCAATCTCCGAGATGTATTTCATAAGAAACATTCGTTGGATTGATCTTAGCTCCAGGTACAGACTTTAGTCATCCCCAACAGGAGGGCTGGATGATGAAAGGTCAAAGAGGGTATGTGCTGATCGGTGGTGCCTCGCACCCGCTGCTGTCGCTGCGGGCCTTGTGGCAACGGATTGTCCGTTGGCACGAGGTGGCGCGCGAGCGCCGGGTGCTGGCGGCATTGAATGACGACGCACTCAAGGACATGGGGCTCAGTCGCGCCGATGTCGAGCAGGAAACCCACCAGCATTTCTGGAGCGATCCGCTGGGCAAGGGCCGTTGATCCGGTGCTACACAAGCGGGGGACGACTGCGGTAATTTGCGGGTTCACAAGGAGACGTGCATGCCCGCAGACCAGTCGTTTTCGTTGAAGCAAGCCCGGCGCCTGGCGCTGGCGGCCCAGGGTTTCCAGGGGCGCAAAAACCAGGCGTCGATCAAGCCCGCGCAGGTCAACCGGCTGATCGAACGCCTGGGCGTGCTGCAGATCGATTCGGTCAATGCGCTGGTGCGTTCCCATTACCTGCCGCTGTTCTCGCGGCTGGGTAACTATTCCCCCGACCTGCTGGACCAGGCCGCCTGGAGCCAGGGGCGGCGGCGCACCTTGTTCGAATACTGGGGGCATGAAGCGTCGCTGCTGCCGATGTCGCTGTATCCGCTGATGCGCTGGCGCATGCAGCGGGCGTCCCGTGGCGAGGGGATCTATCAGCAGATGGCGCGTTTCGGTCGCGAGCAGCAGGCGACCATTCGCCGGGTGTTGGCGGTGGTCGAGGCACAGGGCGCGTTGGGCGCGGGCAGTCTGTCGAGCCGCGAGGAAAAGGCCGGTCCCTGGTGGGACTGGAGCGCTGAAAAGCATGCGCTGGAATGGCTGTTCGCCGCCGGTGAAGTAACGGTGGCCGGACGCCGGGGCTTCGAGCGACTCTACGATTTGCCCGAGCGGGTGATTCCCTCGGCGGTGCTCGAACAGCCGCCGGTCGACGAGGCTGAGGCCCAGCGCGGTTTGTTGCGTCAGGCCGCGACGGCCCTCGGGGTGGCGACGGAGAAAGACCTGCGCGACTACTTCCGGTTGGATCCGGCCGACAGCCGCGCACGCTTGGCCGAGCTGCTGGAGGCGGGTGAGGTGCAGGTTTGTGAAGTGCAGGGCTGGCGTCAGCCGGCGTATTGTCCGGCACAGGTCACGCTGCCGCGCAAGGTGGATGTCAGTGCCTTGCTGTCGCCGTTCGACTCACTGATCTGGGAGCGCAGTCGGACCGAGCGGTTGTTCGATTTCCGTTATCGCTTGGAAATCTATACGCCGCGGCACAAGCGGGTGTATGGCTATTACGTGTTGCCGTTCCTGCACGGCGAACGGATCGCCGCGCGGGTCGATCTGCGCGCCGAACGGGCATCGGGACGTCTGGCCGTGCATGCGGTACATGAGGAAGAGCAGGGGCTGGACGAGGCGGGGATGGCGGCGTTGGCTGTCAGTTTGCGGCAGTTGGCCGATTGGCTGGGCTTGCCGGATATCCAGCTCAATTGCCAGCGGGCCAGTGCCCAGCGGTTGCGCGGGTTGCTTCTGTAGGGAGCGGTTTGTCAGTGATGACGGCGGTGCGGCTTGCACCGTCATCGCTGGCAAGCCAGCTCCCACAGGGTTCTGGCCCGGCGATAGGCTGCGGCGAGACACCGACCTGTGGGAGCCGGCTTGCTGGCGATAGCGGTGGTGCTGTTTGCATCGTCATCACAGGCAAGCCGCCTGCACTTAGCGCCTTACCTGTTTCAACGTCTCGGCAATCAGAAACGCCAACTCCAGCGACTGATCAGCGTTCATCCGCGGATCGCAATGGGTGTGATAGCGATCCGACAAGCCGTCCTCGGTGATCGGCCGCGCGCCGCCGATGCATTCGGTGACGTTCTGCCCGGTCATCTCGATATGAATCCCGCCCGCATAGCTGCCTTCGGCCTGGTGCACCTGGAAGAACTGCTTCACCTCGCTGAGAATCTGCGCGAAATCCCGGGTCTTGTAGCCGCTGCTGGCCTTGATGGTGTTGCCGTGCATCGGGTCGGAGCTCCACAGCACCTTCTTGCCTTCGCTTTCCACGGCGCGGATCAGTTGCGGCAGGTGATCGCCGACCTTGTTCGCGCCCATGCGCACGATCAGGTTCAGGCGGCCGGGATCGTTGTCCGGGTTGAGGATGTCGATCAGGCGGATCAACTCCTCGGTGTTCATGCTCGGACCGACCTTGACCCCGATCGGGTTGTTCACCCCGCGCAGGAACTCGACGTGGGCACCGTCGAGCTGGCGGGTGCGGTCGCCGATCCAGAGCATGTGCGCCGAGCAATCGTAGAAGTCGTTGGTCAGGCTGTCGCGCCGCACGAAGGCTTCTTCGTAGTTCAGCAGCAGTGCCTCGTGGGCGGTGAAAAAGCTGGTTTCGCGCAATTGCGGCGAGCTGTCCATGCCGCAGGCGCGCATGAAGGCCAGGGTCTCGTCAATACGGTCGGCCAGTTGGCTGTATTTCTCGGCCAAGGCCGAGTTGGCGATGAAGTCCAGGTTCCACTTGTGCACCTGGTGCAGGTCGGCAAAGCCGCCCTGGGCGAAGGCGCGCAGCAGGTTCAGGGTGGCGGTGGCCTGGTGGTAGGACTGCAGCAGGCGGTCCGGGTCCGGCACGCGGCTTTTTTCGTCGAAGCCGATGCCGTTGACGATATCGCCACGGTAGGCCGGCAGGGTCACGCCGTTGATGGTTTCGTCGTTGGCCGAGCGCGGTTTGGCGAACTGGCCGGCCATGCGCCCGACCTTGACCACCGGGCAGCCGGCGGCGAAGGTCATGACAATGGCCATTTGCAGCAGCACCTTGAAGGTGTCGCGAATCTTCGCCGCCGAGAACTCGGCGAAGCTCTCCGCGCAATCGCCGCCCTGGAGCAGGAACGCCCGGCCCTGGGTGACTTCGGCGAACTGACGGCGCAGTTCACGGGCCTCCCCGGCAAACACCAGCGGCGGATAACTGGCCAGGCTTTGCTCGACCCGCAGCAGGTGCGCCGCGTCCGGGTACTGGGGTTGTTGCTGGATCGGCAGGGCGCGCCAGCTGTCGGGGCTCCAGGGTTGGCTCATCATGAACTCGAGGATTGACGGTGGGAGGCCCATGTTAGCAGCAATTAGTGCGTGACCTGCTCTGTCGGCTTGGCTGACAATTGCCGTTTTCCCGTTTGCAAGGAAATGAAATGACTGAGGAGCGCGTGGAGCGCCTGCTCGCCGAAGTACACGACGCCTTCGGCATGATTCGAGTCCTTGAAGTGGACGATTACCGCTTTCTCGAATTTGGCGATGCCATTGAGCAGAGCTGCGTATTCACCGCCGATCCCAGTTGGCTGGAATACGATTACACCCGGGCCATGCTGATCGGTGCCTTGTGCCACGAGGCGCCGGAGAGCGCGCTGTTTCTGGGGCTGGGGGCCGGCACCCTGACCCAGGCGTGCTTGCGCTTCTTGCCGCTGGAGGATGTCGAGGCCATCGAATTGCGCCCGGACGTACCGCGCCTGGCCATCGAATACCTGGGACTGGATGACGACCCGCGCCTGTATATCCGTGTCGGCGACGCGCTGGAGCTGTTGGAGACAGCGGAGTCGGCCGACCTGATCTTCGTCGACCTGTATACCGATGTCGGCCCCGGTGTCGGTCATCTGGCCTGGGGCTTTCTGGAGAACTGCCAGAAGAAGCTCAACCCCGGTGGCTGGCTGGTGATCAACCAATGGGCCACCGATGACGGCAAACCGCTGGGTGCGGCGTTGTTGCGCGGGCTTTATCACCGGCACTACTGGGAACTGCCGGTGAAGGAAGGCAATGTCATCCTGATCGTACCGGCGGACCTGGACCAGGCACTGGACCTGCGCGCATTGCAGGGGCGGGCCGATGAGCTGGCGCCGCGCCTGGGGTATTCGTTGCAGAGCTTGATCGGGGATATTCGGCCGGCGACCTGAGTGGGTGACTGCGTGCTGGTGATTCAGTCGGAAAAGCCGGTTACCAACAATGGCGCGCGCTGCTTCTGTTCCTGTCCCCCACCGACGAGTGCTTTGCCCCGTCGTGACGAGGGCAGCGCTTGTTCCACCGCCCCAGGCAACAGTGGCCCCTTGATCCGCGGCCCCGAACCGATGCCCGCATCCTCGTTCGCCTCGGGCCCGTTCAAGGTGATGCCGTTGCCGTCGAGCTTGATGAAGTGTTCGCCGACCTTGAGGGTCAACTCCTCTCCCGCGTCGATCACCCCCTTGACCCCGGCCCGCAGGTGGATTTCCTGCCCGGCTTCGATGAAATAACCGAGCCCGGTCTTCACCTGCAGGCTATTGCCGACCATCAGGCTGTCATCCCCTTTTACCTCGACGCGGCGGTCCTGGTGGACGGTGTGGTGTTCCTCCGCCTGAAACTCGGCGTAGCTGTTGGCACCGATGCTTTCATGCCGTTCATGGCCGACCTGCACATGCTGGTCGTGTTCGATGTGCTGCTCAAAATCCCGCTGGGCATGTAGGTAGATCTGTTCCTCGCCCTTGCGGTCTTCGATACGGACTTCATTGCTGCCGCCACCGCCCGGGCTGCTCAGGCTCTTGAACACGCTGCGGGTCTTGTGCGCCGGTAGCGGGTAGGGCGCTTGCTGTACCGCGTTGTTCAGGCAACCGACGACCAGCGGCTGATCTGGGTCGCCTTCCAGAAAGGTCACCAGCACTTCCATGCCGACCCGGGGCAGGGTGATGGTGCCATGACCGGGACCGGCCCAGCCGGACGCCACCCGCAACCAGCAACTGCTCCGTTCACCGGTTTCGTCCGAACGATCCCAGTGAAACCTCACCTTTACTCGACCGTATTCGTCGCAGTGGATCTCTTCTCCGGGCGGGCCGGTGACGATGGCGGTCTGGGCATTGAGGCGACGGGATTCGCGCATGTGCAGCGGCGGACGAAAGAACACATCCCACGGCGTGGCGAGAAAGCTGTTGCGGTAGCCCTGGCGGAAATCGCCGTCGGTATGGGGCGCAGTTGCTGTCGACTCCTCCAGCACCTGTGGCTGCCTGCCTTCGTGGGTCAGCTGGGTCAGTAGCCAGAGAGCGTTCCAGTCCGGCTGTGGGTGGTCGGTCAGGGGCAGGAAGTGTCCACTGGCCAGCCGTGGTTCATTGCTCTGGCCCGAGGCCTGTCGGTAGTCGCTACGATGGCTTTCCAACTGGCGCCGGTTGCGCTGTCGGCCGTGTTCGTCGCTCCTGTAGCGACCCGGGTAGCGGTAATCCTCGAGGTCCGGCTGGGGCAGGGGATGGAACACGCAGGCGCTGCTTTCCAGCCCCGCGCCGGGGTGTTCGAAGTCGTAGTCACGCAAGGTCGCCCGGGTGCTGCGTGTCTCCAGGCGCAGGTCGAAGGCGGTGATGCCAGGTCGTTGCGCGACCCTGCCGTTGTCCGGCCGGTACGGCACACTGTCGGGCAGTGGACGGAAGTAGGTCTGGTCATCGCCGAAGGCCAGGTGATGACCCTGCGGACTGTGCTGGAAGTGATAGTGCAGGCCGTCCTCTTCGCACAGGCGCTGGATGAAATCCAGGTCGGACTCGTTGTACTGCACGCAGTATTCGCGAGTCGGCAAGGGCTGGGCGAGGTTGAAGCTGAAGGCATTGCCGAGGATGCCGTGCTCCTTGAGCACCTGGACGACGATCTGCGGCACGCTCTGGTTCTGGAAGATGCGCCGGTTGAAACGGTGGCCCAGATAGGTCAGCTGCGGAACCAGCGTGAGCTGATAGTGCGTCCAGCGCTGGCCGGTGTCGCCCTGGCCGATGCCGTAGACCTGGCCGTGAATACCCGTACCAGCTTCGTTGAAAGCGAGAAAGCCCTGTCGGTGCAACAGATCGTCGAGGTTGAGGTCCGGGTGCCGGCTGACCAGTTCCAGTTCGAAGCGGTAGGGTTGGCTGATGGCCTCCGTGCCCTTGAACGCCAGGACTTCAAGCCCGTGCTCGAAACCCGGGAGGCTGAAGGTGAAGCGGGGTTGATTCGCCGAGGTGAACATCCGTTGTTCCTCCTGCAAGGGGAAAGCACGGAGTCTGGACCTGTCGGTAGTAGTGTTGAAGGGTGGAAAACAAAATCAGAATCAGGCTACAAGGCCCTGCTTTGGCGGGTTGTAGGGCGATGTAGGAGTAATGGTCAAAGCCTTGCAGGATCGTGCCGATGAACTGGCGCCGCGCCTGGGGTATTCGTTTCAGACCTTGATCGGGGAGATTCGGCTGGCGACTTGTGTGGGTGGTGGTTGTGCCTGAGAGAAAAACGGCTATTCAATTGTTGCAATTAATTTCGGGTGAAATATTCCTGGATGACAGCAAGTCCTACAAGGAAATCGCCATTTAGAGCTGTTGCTCTCAACGGTGCGCTACACATGTTGTGTGAACTATCTTACATGTCGATTTTTTCAGGGCGAATTAAATCACTTTGGCGCGTTCTTGCCCCGTGTTAAAAATTGACAAGGTTGAAGATGTCTATCTAAATTGGAATTGTCCAGTGCGCGGTCGGACAAAATAAACAGTGGGGAAATGCACATGAAAACGAAAGGGCGAAATCATGAGCTCAGCATCATTGCAAAGTCGCTTCGAAATATTTGAACAAAACAAGTCGATGCAACAGTTTGGTGAAATTTTTATTGAGGCGTTAACCCGTCATCTCAGAAATTTAAATATACCAGGTCGAGCTATATTCGACAATTTCCAGAGAGGGGCCATATCCGCGCAGGTTGATCAAATAGCTGAGATTCAGAATGCGATGCGCGAAGTACTTTGCCATCCGACCACTCAAGAAGCTCAGACCTACGCCGAAAATACATTTAAAGCCTTTCTCAAAAAAGACAAGGCAGATTCTGGTGTTTTGAAATTTTTCAATGGATGGAATGAAACCCACAAAACAACCAGCTTGGTCTCCGCCAAAATTATCATGCGTTTATCTGCGGACGCTCTATCCGTATCTGCCGAAAAGCGAGCTGGATACCATAACGTTATGGCACACATGCATGAGGTTGCGAAAGATGATTTCGGCCTCGGGCACAAAGGACATGATGGCATGTACGATTATATGACGGCGGCCTTTGGTGCGGCTGGATGGGTAGAGAGTCAGTATAAAGTTGATGAGTGTGAAAGGTTCTCTGCATTCCTCTACGCGACTGGCGTAGCGGAACATACATCCCCCATGAATTCTATTGAACATAAACAATCCATCATGGATGCTATGATGGTCTCCATCGCTTCAGAGCTTTGGAATGGACGAGAATATAATTTTCTCGCTCAATACATTGAGAAAAAACTTCTTTCTTTCAATCCCTTGTTGAGCAGCAGCGTTCAAAACCTGCGAAATGCAAAAGGATATGTATTGGGCCATGCTGGAGAAGTAGAAAACAAGCACGGCCTACATGCTTTGGCTGCAGCACAAACTTATGGCCGAACGGTAGACCTAAAATTTGAGGTTGATCGCCTACAAGAAATAATGCTCGATTACAATCAGCGTGTCGGAAAAGCATTCAATTTTTTGCATGCGGCTTTGACCTCGACAAGCTGATGTGTCAGTGATACTCATCCTGGATCCTCGTATATCCAAGCCCCAATGGATAGGACTTCGTAATGCCTAGTAAAGAACGCCAATCCTGGCTGGATACTTTATATGGACTTTGAGTATTCCTTAATTGCGTTAGGTGTTTTTGCTTTTTGCGGTGGCTTGATTGATGCAGCCGTTGGCGGAGGTGGACTTGTACAGCTGCCAGCACTTTTACACGCTTTACCCCAATACAGCTTGGCTACGGTTTTTGGAACCAATAAGCTATCTGTTTTAGCGGGTAACTTCTCTTCCATATTCACCTATCTCAAAAGAATAAAAATCATATGGAGGCTTATGCTTCCGACTATGATTTCAGCTTTTATATTTGCCTTCTTTGGCGCGCTCTCTGTTTCGCTCGTTCCAAAGAGGCTTATGGAGTATGTTGCTTTTTTTATTTTGATAGTGATGGCTGTTTATACTTTTGTAAAAAAAGATTTGGGTCGAGTCGGTTGTGATATTCAAATTGGAAAGAAAGAAACGCTGCTGGGGATTTTCTTTGGCGGATTAATCGGTTTTTATGATGGTGTGTTCGGGCCTGGTAGCGGCAGCCTTCTACTTTTTATTTTTGTAAGATATTTTGGGTTCGATTTTCTAAATGCATCAGCTTCAGCAAAGCTGGTTAATTTAGGAACATTTAGCGCGGCGCTAATATTTTTTATCCCGTCGGGTAATGTTTTATGGGGGATAGGTGGAGTCGTTGCTGTGTGCAATATTGCAGGCTCTATTGCTGGGGTTTTTTTAGCGCTGCGTTATGGGAGTGGCTTTATTCGAATATTCTTTTTGATTTTACTTGTTTTTCTCATTGGGAGGATGGGGGTGTCCATATTCTTATAAGTCAATCTTGCGCGCTGTGAATGATTTTCTGAATCAGTAATCCTCCCCACGCTCAGTAATATCTTTCTCTATCGGCGGTGCATTGGGATCCTGGCCTGCCGGGAATTTTCCCTTGAGGTTCCAGGCAAAGGCGATGATCTCGGCGATGGTCCGGTACAGCTCTTGCGGAATGCTGTCGCCCAACTCCATCCGCGCCAGCAGTTTCACCAGCTCGGCATTCTCGTAGATCGGTACTTCATAGTCCCGGGCCAGCTTGAGGATGGCTTCGGCCAGTTCCTCGTCGCCCTTGGCGGTGAGGGTCGGGGCTTGCTGGCCGTCGTACTTGAGGGCAATGGCCTGGCGTGGGGTGTTGGGATTCTTCATGCGGTTTCGTCGACCCAGCGTTGTTCCAGTCGGGTTTGATTGCCCTGGGGCGGAGTGCCTTGATGGCAATCGAGATCGCTGACATTCAGGCCCGAGGCGCGCAGGCGCTCGCGCAGCTCGCCCAATTGGCTGGCGATCAGGCTGGCGGTGTAGGGGCGTTCGGCCCACAACTGGCTGGACAGGCTGCCGCGCACCAGCTGGGCCTGGACTTGCAAGGGGCCCAGCGGTTCGAGGTCGAAGGCCAGTTCCACCCGCCACAGTTGTTCTTTCTGCTCGCGCTTCTCGTGTTTTTCCTGCTGCGCTTGCTGCTCCTTTTCCTCATGCTGGATCTTGATCTGCAAGGGCACGATGTCGTGCAGGTTGCGCATGGGAATTTCCAGTTGCCAGGTGGTCTGCAGATTGCCCTCGGGTGTGCGCCCGGTCTGCTCCAGGCTCGACAGTTGATGGGTTTGCAGGCGCGAAACGGCGGCGGCCGCCAGGCGCAGGAGGTTTTCCAGGTCGCCTTCGCCAGCGAGGCTTTGCAGCAAGCGCGACGGCAGCGGAAAGCTGATCGGCTGGGTGGACTCGCCGACCTGGCCGAGCGTGCCCAGGGCGCTGCGGACAAAGCCCGGCAGCGCGCGGGCGAGCATGCTGGCGGTGGCCCCGGGGTCGAAGCCCGGGCCACCAGGCACTTGCGGCATGATCTGGGCGATCAGGCGCAGCAGGTTGCTTTTGAGGTCTGGTGTCAGGGCCGGGTTTTGCCCTTGCAACAGATTGGCCTCCAGGAACAGCCCGCTGTTCTGCAGGGCCTGGGCCAGGCCTTTGGGATTGCTCAACTGATGGATGTCGGGCAGGTCCGCCAGCAGGGTGTTGATGGCCGCCCGCAGGTCGTCGGGCAACTCGGCGTCGCGGGGCAGGTTCTGCAGGGTGCTGATCAGGCTGTCCAGAGAACCCTGGCGACCTTGCTGGGTGATCAGTTGCCGGGCCACCGCCAGTTGGTCCTGGCGGGCGGCAAGCGGCACCAGGCTCAGGCTCTGCGAGCTTTGCACCTGGGCGCTGAGCAGGCTGCCGAGGCGCAGCGGTTGCGGGCTGTCGAGGGTCAGGGTGGTGCCACTCAGGACCGTATTGAGCAGGGTCACCAGCGAGCGATAGACCGCCGGCTGTCCGGGGACTTGTGGCAGTGCCTGGGTGGTCATGACCTTGCCTTGCAGCAGGGTGCCGACCGGCAGTTGCGTGGTGTCCAGGCGGGTCAGCGCGGCGACGCTGGCGCTCAGGGCCTGCTGCACGGTGATGGCCAGGTTGCCGGGCGACGGTTGGGTCACGACAACACTGGCGCCTTGCGGCAACGGCTGGTTGCTGCTGGCCTGCACCATGGTCTGGCGACCGTTGTCGGTGGTGACCTTGAGCAACAGCTGGAAGGTCTGGTCGGTTTGGTCGGTTTGCTTGAGGGAGAGGACTTCGGCCTGGGCACTCTGTCCGGGGGCGATCAGGCCTTCCAGCGGCGGTGTCAGCTGCAGCAGTTCGCTGGCCAGCAGCATCGGACGGCTGTTGGCCGGGATCAGCTGGGGCACGGGGAGGATGGTGAATTCGCCTGTCATCGGGTCGCAGCCTGTCGAAATAGCCCTCTTTGGAGTAAGGCATCACATGTATAATGCGCTGCCATCCCCGAAAGTGTGTCCAAAATAGCGCAAAAATTGACACAGCTCTGTGGGGCGAGCTGCAAAAGCATTTATTCTGCTTCACTTTAACGGCTGCACCCGTGCCGACTTGAACTGTAAAAAGGCCTCGATCATTTGACCAGCCCTCTTCTAGAAGCCTTGGCGCTCGCCTGTGAGCGGGACGGGCGGATGCTCTTCGAGCACCTCGAGTTGCAGCTGCGTCCCGGCGATATGTTGCAGATCAGCGGTCCCAACGGCAGCGGCAAGACCAGCCTGTTGCGCCTGCTGGCCGGCCTGATGCAACCGACCGCCGGCGAGGTGCGACTCAACGGGCAACCCTTGAATGCCCAGCGCAGCGAGCTGGCGCGCATGCTGTTGTGGATCGGTCACGCCGCCGGGATCAAGGATCTGCTCACTGCCGAAGAGAACCTGCGCTGGTTGTGTGCCCTGCATCAGCCGGCCGGGCGCGAGGCGATCTGGCAAGCCCTGGCGGCGGTCGGGCTGCGTGGTTTCGAAGATGTCTCGTGCCATACCCTGTCCGCCGGCCAGCAGCGTCGCGTGGCCCTGGCCCGGCTGCACCTGGACAGCCCGCCACTGTGGATTCTCGACGAGCCTTTCACCGCCCTGGACAAGCAGGGTGTCGCCGAGCTCGAAGAACACCTGGCCGGTCATTGCGAGCGCGGTGGCATGGTCGTGCTGACCACTCACCACACGCTGGCCCGGGTGCCGGGCGGTTACCGCGATCTCGACCTGGGGCGGTGGGCCGCATGAGTGTCTTCGGCCTGTTGTTCGCCCGCGAAGCGCGCCTGCTGTTCCGTCGTCCGGCGGAGCTGGCCAATCCGCTGGTGTTCTTCGCCATTGTAGTGGCGCTGTTCCCGCTGGCGGTCGGCCCCGAGACAAATATGTTGCAAACTTTGTCTCCGGGACTGGTCTGGGTCGCGGCCCTGTTGTCCGTCCTGCTCTCGCTGGATGGGCTTTTCCGCAGCGATTTCGAGGACGGTTCGCTGGAACAGTGGGTCCTTTCGCCGCACCCCCTGGCCCTTCTGGTCTTGGCCAAGGTACTGGCACACTGGGTTTTTTCCGGCCTGGCCCTGGTCCTGCTCGCGCCCTTGCTGGCGCTGATGCTCGGTTTGCCCGGCGCCTGCTTGCCGGTGCTGCTGTTATCGCTACTCTTGGGTACGCCGGTGTTGAGTCTGCTTGGTGCGGTGGGCGCAGCCCTGACGGTGGGATTGAAGCGCGGTGGCCTGTTACTGGCCCTGCTGATCCTGCCGCTGTACATCCCGGTACTGATTCTCGGCAGCGGGGCCTTGCAGGCCGCGTTGCAGGGCATGCCGGCCACGGGGTACCTGCTCTGGCTGGGCAGCCTGGCCGCCCTGGCGGTGACCCTGACACCTTTTGCAATAGCGGCTGGCCTGAAGATCAGCGTCGGCGAATAATGAGGTCTGGTCGGTTGATGACCAGCAAAGACCCTTGGATGTACCGTGATGAACTGGACTTGGTTTCATAAGCTGGGCTCGCCCAAATGGTTCTATGGCATCAGCGGGCGCCTGCTGCCCTGGCTGAGCGTGGCCGCCGTGCTGCTGATCGGCATCGGCGTGGTCTGGGGTCTGGCCTTCGCGCCGCCGGACTACCAGCAGGGCAACAGCTTTCGCATCATCTACATCCACGTGCCGGCGGCCATGCTGGCCCAGTCCTGCTATGTGATGCTGGCGGTCTGCGGTGTGGTGGGGCTGGTGTGGAAGATGAAACTGGCCGACGTCGCGTTGCAATGCGCCGCGCCCATCGGCGCCTGGATGACCGCGGTGGCGCTGGTCACCGGGGCCATCTGGGGCAAGCCGACCTGGGGCTCGTGGTGGGTCTGGGATGCGCGCCTGACCTCGATGCTGATCCTGCTGTTCCTCTATTTCGGCCTGATCGCCCTGGGCAACGCCATCAGCAATCGCGACAGTGCCGCCAAGGCCTGTGCGGTGCTGGCGATTGTCGGGGTGATCAATATTCCGATCATCAAGTACTCGGTGGAGTGGTGGAATACCCTGCACCAGGGCGCGACGTTCAGCCTGACCGAGAAACCGGCCATGCCCGCCGAAATGTGGCTGCCGCTGCTGCTGACGGTGCTCGGTTTCTACTGCTTCTTCGGCGCCGTGGTGTTGCTGCGCATGCGCCTCGAGGTGCTCAAGCGCGAGGCCCGGGCCAGTTGGGTCAAGACCGAAGTCCTGAACGAGCTGGGGGTGGCCCGATGAGTTTTGCCAGCTTCGGCGATTTTCTCGCCATGGGCCATCATGGTTTGTATGTCTGGTCGGCCTATGGCATCTGCCTGGCCGTGCTGGCCCTGAACGTCGCGGCGCCGATCCTGGCCCGTCGGCGTTACCTGCAACAAGAGGCGCGTCGTCTGCGCCGGGAGAATGCCAAGTGAACCCGTTGCGCAAGAAGCGCCTGATCATCATCCTCGCCATCCTGGTCGGCGTCGGCGCTGCCGTGGGCCTGGCCTTGAGTGCGCTGCAGGAAAACATCAACCTGTTCTACACCCCGACCCAGATCGCCAACGGCGAAGCGCCCCATGACACGCGGATCCGCGCCGGTGGCATGGTGGAGAAGGGCTCGCTGCAACGCTCCAGCGACTCCCTGGATGTGAAGTTCGTGGTCACCGATTTCAACAAGTCCGTCACCATTACCTATCGTGGCATCCTCCCGGACCTGTTCCGCGAAGGGCAGGGCATCGTCGCCCTGGGCAAGCTGAACGCCGATGGCGTGGTGGTGGCCGATGAAGTGCTGGCCAAGCACGATGAGAAGTACATGCCACCGGAGGTCAGCAAGGCCTTGAAAGACAGCGGTCAATCCGCCCCCACACAAGCGAAGGAGGGTTGATCGATGATTCCTGAGTTGGGCCATCTGGCCATGATCCTCGCGCTGTGCTTCGCCCTGGTCCAAGCCGTTGTCCCGCTGTTCGGCGCCTGGCGCGGCGACCGCCTGTGGATGAGTCTGGCCCGGCCGGCGGCCTGGGGGCAGTTCTCCTTCCTGACGTTCGCTTTCGGGGTGCTGACCTACGCCTTCATGACCGACGACTTTTCCGTCAGCTATGTCGCCAACAACTCCAACAGCGCCTTGCCCTGGTACTTCAAGTTCAGTGCCGTGTGGGGGGCCCACGAAGGTTCGTTGCTGCTCTGGGCCTTGATCCTCGGCGGTTGGACCTTCGCCGTGTCAGTGTTTTCCCGGCAACTGCCGCGGGTGATGCTGGCCCGGGTGCTGGCGGTGATGGGCATGATCAGTACGGGGTTCCTGCTGTTCCTGATCCTGACCTCCAACCCGTTCTCGCGGATCCTGCCGCAGATTCCGGCGGACGGTCGCGACCTCAACCCGTTGCTGCAGGACGTCGGCCTGATCGTCCACCCGCCGATGCTCTACATGGGTTATGTCGGCTTCTCGGTGGCCTTCGCCTTCGCCATCGCCGCCTTGCTCGGCGGTCGTCTCGACGCGGCGTGGGCGCGCTGGTCGCGGCCCTGGACCATGGTCGCCTGGGCGTTCCTCGGGGTCGGTATCACCCTCGGTTCCTGGTGGGCCTACTACGAACTCGGCTGGGGCGGCTGGTGGTTCTGGGACCCGGTGGAAAACGCCTCGTTCATGCCCTGGCTCGTGGGCACGGCGCTGATCCACTCCCTGGCGGTCACGGAAAAGCGCGGGGTGTTCAAGAGCTGGACCGTGCTCCTGGCGATTGCGGCGTTTTCCCTGAGCCTGCTGGGGACCTTCCTGGTCCGTTCCGGCGTGCTGACCTCGGTGCACGCGTTCGCCGCCGACCCGGCGCGAGGCGTGTTCATCCTGATTTTCCTGCTATTCGTGGTGGGCGGTTCGCTGACCCTGTTCGCCCTGCGCGCCCCGGTGGTGAAAAGCCATGTGGGCTTCAACCTGTGGTCGCGGGAAACCCTGCTGCTGGGCAACAACCTGGTGTTGGTGGTGGCGGCCTCGATGATCCTCTTGGGCACGCTGTACCCGCTGGTGCTCGATGCCCTCAGTGGCGCCAAGCTGTCCGTCGGCCCGCCGTATTTCAATGCCTTGTTCATTCCATTGATGGCCCTGCTGATGGGGGTGATGGCGGTCGGTATTGTGGTGCGCTGGAAAGACACCCCGGTGAAATGGCTGCTGGGCATGCTGACCCCGGTGCTGTTGGGCAGCGTTGCCCTGGCGGTGGTGGCCGGGCTGGTCTACGGCGATTTCAACTGGGCGGTGCTGGCGACTTTCCTGCTGGCGGCCTGGGTACTGCTGGCCGGGGTCCGCGACATCCTCGACAAGACCCGTCACAAGGGCCTGATCAAGGGCCTGCCAGGCCTGACCCGCAGCTACTGGGGCATGCAGCTGGCGCACCTGGGCATCGCGGTCTGCGCCCTGGGCGTGGTGCTGTCGAGCCAGGAAAGCGCCGAGCGCGACCTGCGCATGGCGCCGGGCGAGTCGATGGAGCTGGCCGGTTACCACTTCGTCTTCGAAGGCGCCAAGCATGTCGTAGGGCCGAACTTCACCTCGGACCAGGGGACGATCCGGGTGATCGAAAACGGCAAGGAAGTGGCGCTGCTGCACCCGGAGAAGCGCCTGTACAGCGTGCAGCAATCGATGATGACCGAAGCCGGGATCGACGCCGGTTTCACCCGTGACCTCTACGTCGCCCTCGGCGAACCGTTGGAAAACGGCGCCTGGGCGGTGCGGGTGCACGTCAAGCCGTTCGTGCGCTGGATCTGGTTCGGCGGTCTGCTGACCGGGTTGGGCGGTGCGTTGGCGGCGCTGGACCGGCGTTATCGGGTCAAGGTGAAAAGCCGCGTGCGTGAAGCGCTGGGCATGAGTGGAGCGACGGCATGAAGCGTTGGTTGATGGTGTTACCGCTGGCAGTGTTCCTGGTGGTGGCGGTATTCCTGTATCGCGGGCTGTACCTGGATCCGTCCGAACTGCCGTCGGCGATGATCGGCAAGCCGTTCCCGGCGTTCTCGCTGCCCAATGTGCAGGGCGACAAGACCCTGAGCGTGGCCGATCTGCAGGGCAAGCCGGCGCTGGTGAACGTCTGGGGCACCTGGTGCATTTCCTGCCGGGTCGAGCACCCGGTGCTGAACAAGCTGGCCCAGCAGGGCGTGCTGATCTACGGTGTCAACTACAAGGATGACAATGCCGAGGCGCTGAAGTGGCTGAACGAGTTCCACAACCCGTACCAGCTGAATATTCGCGACGGGCAAGGCACCCTGGGCCTGGATCTGGGGGTGTATGGCGCGCCGGAGACCTTCTTCATCGATGCCAAGGGCGTGATTCGCTACAAGCACGTCGGGGTGATCGACGAGACGGTCTGGCGTGAACAACTGGCGAGCGTGTATCAGTCGCTGGTGGACGAGGCCCGGCCATGAAGCGCTGGTTAGCCGCGGTCGCCCTGGGCCTGGGTCTGGCCGGCGTGGCCCATGCCGCCATCGACACCTATGAGTTCGCCAATGACGCCGAGCGTGAACGCTTTCACGACTTGACCAAGGAACTGCGCTGCCCCAAGTGCCAGAACCAGGACATCGCCGACTCCAACGCGCCGATTGCCGCCGACCTGCGCCGGGAGATTTTCCGCATGCTCGGCGAGGGCAAGGACAACCAGCAGATCATCGACTTCATGGTCGACCGCTATGGCGACTTCGTGCGCTACAAGCCGGCCCTGAGTGGCAAGACCGCCTTGCTCTGGTTCGGCCCGGCCGGCCTGCTGCTGGGCGGTTTCGTGGTGATCGCGGTGATCGTTCGCCGTCGTCGCGCCGAGGGCGTCGCTGCCCCGGATGCGCTTTCCGCCGAGGAGCGCCAGCGCCTCGACCACCTGCTGGATAAAGAAAACGAATGATTGATTTCTGGCTCGCTACAGGTCTGTTGTTACTGATTGCCCTGAGTTTCCTGTTGATCCCGATCTTGCGCGATCGTCGCGTGCAGCGTGAAGAAGATCGCACCGCGTTGAACGTTGCCCTCTACCAGGAGCGTGTGGCCGAGTTGCAGGCGCAGCAGGCCGAAGGCGTGCTCAGCGCCGAACAGCTGGACAGCGGTCGGGCGGAAGCGGCCCGCGAGTTGCTGGCCGATACCGAAGGCGTGGCGCCGGCCCGGGTTTCGCGGCTGGGCAAGCCGTTGCCGCTGTTGGCGGCGCTGCTGGTACCGGTGCTGGGGTTGGGGCTGTACCTGCATTTCGGTGCCAGCGACAAGGTCGAGCTGACCCGTGAATTCGCCCAGGCGCCGCAATCCGTGGAAGAGATGACCCGGCGTCTGGAACGGGCGGTGGCGGCCCAGCCGGATTCGGCCGAGGGCCTGTATTTCCTCGGCCGCGCCTACATGGCCCAGGAGCGTGCCGCCGATGCGGCGAAGGCGTTCGAGCGCGCGGTCAAGGTCGCCGGACGTCAGCCGGAGTTGCTCGGGCAGTGGGCCCAGGCGCAGTACTTTGCCGATGGCAAGCGCTGGTCGCCGCAGGTCCAGGCGCTGACCGACGAAGCCCTCAAGATCGACCCGAAGGAAGTCACCAGCCTGGGGCTGCTGGGGATCGCCGCGTTTGAGGGGCAGCGTTACCAGGAGGCCATCGACTACTGGAAACGTCTGTTGGCGCAATTGCCGCCGGACGACAGTTCCCGTGCAGCGTTGCAGGGCGGTATCGACCGCGCCGGTGAAAAGCTGGTGGCGGATGGCGGCAAGGTCGCCGAGGCGCCTGTGGCCAAGGGCGCGCTGTTGAAAGTGCGGGTCGAATTGGCGGCTGAGCTGAAGGCCAAGGTCCAGCCGGGCGACAGCGTCTTCATCTTCGCCCGGGCGACCCAGGGGCCGCCCGCGCCGCTGGCGGCCAAGCGCCTGACCGTCGCCGACCTGCCGGCGACGGTCGAATTGAGCGACAGCGACGCGATGATGCCGCAATTGAAACTGTCGGGCTTTCCCGAGGTCCAACTGGTCGCGCGGGTGTCCCGGGCCGGCCAGCCGACGGCCGGCGAATGGGTCGGACGCAGCCAGCCCCTGGCCAGCAGTACCGCCGCGCAACAGCACCTGACCATCGACAGCCCGGACAAATAGAGAATTCGCCATGACCGCCATCGCACGCTTCACCCTGTTAACGCTGGTCCTCGGGTTGAGCGCTTGTGCGGTCCAAAGCCCGCCGACGCCGGGAGAGCCGACGATCCGGCCCTCCGGTCCCTCGACCCAACCTTATCCACCGTCCACGCCGGGCAAGCCGATCCAACCGAGCAAACCCCGTCCGAGCTTCTCACCGACTTTTGCCCCGCCACCGGGTGGTAACAGTCACTGGGACGGGCGGATGGGCGTCTATGTCCTCGACAACCAACCCAACACCTTCTATCGCCAGCGCACCTACTATCGCTGGGACAATGGTTGGAGCCGCTCCGTCAGCCCCAACGGACCGTGGGAAGACACCGATATCCATGGCGTGCCGCCTGGCTTGGGCAAGCAGTTCGGACAGTGAGTGAAAATGGCGACCCCAATGGGTCGCCATTTTTTTTGCAGGCGTCATTTTGCACTGCCTGGAAACACACCCTCCGGATGAAGAGTCAAAGCGCGAAGTCGATATTTTCATCCCCGAATCCTCTGATCAGGGCTATAACAGTCGTGTTGAATCCAGAATCGTTCACATCCCCACCCAAGGAACCTGACGTCCCATGAATTCGATTTTCGGCAAGTTGGCCCGCCGCAGTGCGTTGGCCTCGGCAATGAGCCTGGCTGTATTGATGTCTGTCGGCGTGGCACAGGCCGCCGATGCTCCGGCCCAGCGGGTAGGGGTGCGCGGGGAGATCACGGCGCTCGAAGGCGATGCGCTCAAGGTCCATACCCTTGGCAACGAAGAGGTCACGGTAGGGCTGACCAAGGACACCCAGGTCCGCGGTGTGACCCTGGCCAGGATTTCCGATATCAAGCCCGGCAGCTACATCGGCACGGCGGCGATGCCCGGCCCTGACGGGACGCTGACGGCGATGGAAGTTCACGTGTTCCCGCCGGAGATGGCCGGCACCGGCGATGGTCATCGACCCTTTGACCTGGCACCCGGCAGCAGCATGACCAATGGCCGCGTGGGTGAATTGAAAGTCGCCAACGGGCGCACCCTGACCCTCAGTTACAAGGGCGGCGAGAAGACGGTGGTGGTGCCGGAGAATGTGCCGGTGGTCAATCTGGTGCCGGGGGATCGCAGCCTGCTCAAGCCGGGGGTGAAGGTGGCGTTGTTCGCGGTGCCGGAGGTGGATGGCAGGCTGACGGCGTTGGGGATTTCGGCGGGTGAGAATGGGGTCAAGCCGCCGATGTAGCGGCCGTTCCATTATCTTGAAGACATCACCAACCTTGTAGGAGCCGGCTTGCCGGCGATGAGGCCTGTGAGCCTTGCATAGCCCGGTCGACCGCTATCGCCGGAAAGCCAGCTCCTACAGGTTTTGCGGTGTTTTCGATATTGCGTGGTATCAGTTACTTGCCGTTGTAGATCTGGTCGAACACGCCACCATCATTGAAGTGGGTCTTCTGCACCGTGCGCCAGTCGCCGAAGGTTTTTTCCACCGAGAGGAAGTCGACTTTCGGGAAACGGTCGGTGAACTTGGCCAGCACCTGCGGATCACGTGGGCGCAGGTAGTTGTTGGCGGCGATTTCCTGGCCTTCCGGCGACCACAGGTATTTCAGGTATTCCTCGGCCGCCGCACGGCTGCCTTTCTTGTCGACCACCTTGTCCACCACGCTCACCGGCGGCTCGGCCTCGGCGGATACGCTCGGGTAGATCACTTCGAACTGGTCGCGACCGAACTCGCGGGCAATCATTTCCGCTTCGTTCTCGAAGGTCACCAGTACGTCGCCGATCTGGTTGGTCATGAAGGTGGTGGTGGCGGCACGACCGCCGGTGTCGAGCACTGGCGCCTGCTTGAACAGCTTGCCGACAAAGTCCTTGGCCTTGTTCTCGTCACCGCCGTTCTTGAGCACGTAACCCCAGGCCGACAGGTAGGTGTAGCGTCCGTTGCCCGAGGTCTTGGGGTTGGGCACGATCACCTGGACACCGTCCTTGAGCAGGTCCGGCCAGTCTTTCAGGGCCTTGGGGTTGCCCTTGCGCACGATGAACACGGTGGCCGAGGTGAACGGCGCGCTGTTGTTCGGCAGGCGGCTGACCCAGTTGTCCGGCAGCAGCTTGCCGTTGTCCACCAGGGCGTTGATGTCGGTGGCCATGTTCATGGTGATCACGTCCGCTGGCAGGCCGTCGATGACCGAGCGCGCCTGTTTGCTGGAACCGCCGAAGGACATCTGCAAGGTGATGTTCTCATTGTGCTCGGCCTGCCAGTGCTTCTGGAACGCCGCGTTGTAGTCCTTGTAGAAGTCACGCATCACGTCGTAGGAAACGTTCAGCAAGGTCGGTGCGGCCTGGGCCAGGTTGGCAAAGGCCAGGCCCGCGGCGAGAAGTGAGGCGCCAAAGAGTTTTTTCACTGCGCAGTCCTTGTTTCAGCTGAGAGAGGGGCAATTTGCCAGCCACTATAACGGTGCTGGTATAGTCATTTAAAGATTAAAAAATACTTTGCTTATTCTATTTTGGTGTATAGCGCATTCCCGCAACGGGAGCAGAAAGAGGCTTCCGGTTCGTGGCTGTTTTTCCCGCAGACCGGGCAGTCGTGCTTGTGCGAATCGCCGCGCATGGCACTGGCCAGTTCGGCGGTGAAGATCCCGGTGGGCACGGCGATGATCGAGTAACCGGTGATCATCACCAGGGATGAAATCACCTGGCCCAGTACGGTCTTGGGCACGATATCGCCATAACCCACCGTGGTGAGGGTAACGATAGCCCAGTAGATGCCCTTGGGAATGCTGGTAAAGCCATGTTCCGGGCCTTCGACCACATACATCAGGGTGCCGAACACGGTCACCAGGGTGCAGACGCTGAGCAGGAACACCAGGATCTTCTGCTTGCTGCCGCGCAGGGCGTCGAGCAGATAGTGGGCCTGTTTCAGGTACGGCCCGAGCTTGAGTACCCGGAAGATCCGCAGCATGCGGATGATACGGATGATCAGCAGGTATTGGGCGTCGCTGTAGTAGAGCGCGAGGATCCCCGGCACGATGGCCAGCAGGTCCACCAGCCCGTAGAAGCTGAAGGCGTAGCGCAGCGGCCTGGGCGAGCAGTACAGGCGCACCAGGTACTCGACGGCGAAGACCAGGGTGAAGCCCCATTCGATATAGGCCAGGGCGTCGGCGAAGTGTTGGTGAAAGCTCTCGATGCTGTCGAGGATCACGGTCACCAGGCTGGCGAGAATGATCAGCAGGAGGATTTTGTCGAAGCGCCTGCCGGCGACGGTGTCGGATTGGAAAACCATGACGTAGAGCCGCTGGCGCCAGTCGTTGTTACTGTTCATGAGGTGTTGCCCAAGCTATGGATGCGCAAAGCCTGGGGGATTGCCGGTCAATGCGCAAGCCGGCGGGCTTTTGGGGCATTGGGTACGGTCCCTTGTAGGAGCCGGCTTGCCGGCGATGGCGGCCTTACGGGCGATGCATGACTTGAGGGCCTCATCGCCGGCAAGCCGGCTCCCACAGGATTTTGCAGTGCTTTCAGGATCCCGTTTCCTTTGCCGGCCAGCATTGGGACTGCGGTCTGCTGTTGCCTGTCTGGCGCAGCACGCGGGCCCCGGCGCGGATCAGCCAGCAGGCGAGGATAAAGGGTGCGGTCAACGGTGCAAGGCCGAGGGCGGAAAAGCCGGGTGTCAGCACGATCGCCAGGACGATGCCGATCAGCGTCGGCCACGGCGTGCGATGCTGCTGGCTCAAGGCGAGCGCTACCAGGGCCGGGTTGTAGCCGGCCAGTCCGAGCAGGGCTTGTGGCGAAGGATCATGGAGGAGGGCGAATGCCAGCCCGGCTGCACTACCGAGGGCGGCCCAGGCGGCAGCCCGGCGATTGGCGAGCAGCAGTCCGATGAGGATCGACAGACCCGCGAGGGGGTGGTCGAGGAACATGATCTGGCCCAGGCCCATGAGGGTGGCGTTGGCATAGGCGAGGGTGCCGTCGAGTGGCGGCGGCAAGCTGTGCGGCTGGCCCTGGGTGGCGAACGCCAGCAACAGCCAGCCCACGCCGACAAAGGGGGCGGTGTAGGCGGGCAGGCTTTGAGCGTCGTCGGTGTGCTTGAGCCATTGCCGGACCAGGATCGCGCCCAGGCCCGAGGCAGCGATGATCAGCGGCGGAATCAGGGCCGACCAGGGCAATTGCAGGCTGATCAGCAGGCCCAGCAGCACACCGTTGTAGCTGTAGAGACCGGCCTGGCGTTCGGCCTTGGGGTAGCCGCGACGTTGGGCGGTGAGCAGGCCGGCCAGGCCGCCCAGCAGCGCGCCGCCGAGCAGCGATGGCGCTGTCAGGACAATTGCCAGCAGGCAGCACAGGCCGCAGAGCGGATGGCGCTGGAGGAAAATCTGGCTGAAGCCGTTGAGCAGGGCGGTCGCCCAGTCGGGGCAGTGGGGCGTGTTGGCGATCTTGGGCATGGTGGTGTGTCAGGGCAAACGCTTCAATCAAGGCCGAACGCAATCAACTGTAGGAGCCCAGCTTGCTGGCGATAGCGGCCGATCAGGCGATGCAAGGCTCACGGGCCTCATCGCCAGCAAGCCGGCTCCTACAAGGATTGCGTTCAGTCGAAATCACAAGGACCGCGTTCAGCCGAAACGGGCTGCCGGGCTCTAGCGCTCGCGAATCGAGAAATTCGCCATGTGCTCCAGGCCCTTGATCAGCGCCGAATGGTCCCACTGGCTGCCGCCGATGGCCGCGCAGGTGCTGAATACCTGCTGGGCATTGGCGGTGTTCGGCAGGTTGATGTTCAGCTCGCGGGCACCGGCCAGGGCCAGGTTCAGGTCCTTCTGGTGCAGGCTGATGCGGAAGCCCGGGTCGAAGGTGCCCTTGATCATGCGCTCGCCATGCACTTCGAGGATTTTCGACGAGGCAAAGCCGCCCATCAGCGCTTCACGCACCTTGGCCGGGTCGGCGCCGTTCTTCGCCGCGAACAGCAGCGCCTCGGCCACCGCCTGGATGTTCAGGGCGACGATGATCTGGTTCGCCACCTTGGCGGTCTGGCCGTCACCGTTGCCCCCCACCAGGGTGATGTTCTTGCCCATGTTCTGGAACAGCGGCAGGGCGCGGGCGAAGGCCTGGGCGTCGCCGCCGACCATGATGCTCAGGGTGGCGGCCTTGGCGCCGACTTCACCGCCGGACACCGGGGCGTCGAGGTACTGCGCGCCGGTTTCATTGATCCGGGCCGCGAACGCCTTGGTGGCAGTGGGGGAGATCGAGCTCATGTCGATGACGATCTTGCCCGGGCCGACGCCGGCGGCAATGCCGTCGGCACGAAACAGCACGTCCTCGACCTGCGGGGTGTCCGGCACCATGACGATGATGAATTCGGCTTCCTGGGCGACTTCCTTGGGGTTCGCCAGGGCAACCGCGCCGGCGCTGACCAGGTCGACCGGAGCGGCGTCGTGGTGGTTGGACAGGAACAGGCTGTGACCTGCCTTTTGCAGGTTGGCGGCCATGGGGTGGCCCATGATACCGGTGCCGATAAAACCGATTTTAGCCATGAGAACGTCCTCTTCTTATAGTGCGTTATGGGTTTTCAACCAGCCCAGCCCGGCTTCGGTGCTGGTCAGTGGCTTGTATTCGCAGCCGACCCAGCCCTGATAACCGATGCGTTCCAGGTGCTCGAACAGGAACCGGTAGTTGATTTCCCCGGTCCCCGGTTCATGCCGCCCGGGGTTGTCGGCCAGTTGCACATGGTTGATCTCGGCCAGGTGGTCGGACAGGGTCCGCGCCAGGTCACCCTCCATGATCTGCATGTGGTAGATGTCGTATTGCAGGAACAGGTTGGCGCTGCCCACCTGCTGGCGAATCGACAGGGCCTGGGCCGTGGTGTTCAGGTAGAAACCAGGGATATCGCGGGTGTTGATCGCTTCCATCACCAAGCGGATGCCGACGGCTTCAAGCTTGCCGGCGGCGTACTTGAGGTTGTCGACGAAGGTCTTTTCCAGGAAGGCGTCGTCGAAGCCCTGGGGGCGGATGCCGGCCAGGCAGTTGATCTGGGTATTGCCCAGCACCTGGGCATAGGCGATGGCCAGGTCGACCCCGGCGCGGAACTCCTCGACCCGGTCCGGGTGGCAGGCAATCCCGCGCTCGCCCTTGGCCCAATCACCGGCCGGCAGGTTGAACAACACCTGGGTCAGGCCGTGGGCGTCGAGCTGCGCCTTGATCTCGGCCGAATTGAAGTCATAGGGGAACAGGTATTCCACACCGCTGAAACCGGCATCGGCGGCGGCCTTGAAGCGGGCCAGGAAATCCTGTTCGGTGAACAGCATGGAGAGGTTGGCGGCAAAGCGTGGCATGGTGGTCTCCTTGGTAGGTCAGTCGAGCAGCGCAATCGCCGTCGGCGCATCGTTGCCGACCAGCGCCAGGTCTTCGAACTCGTTGATGGCGTTGATCTCGGTGCCCATGGAAATATTGGTCACCCGTTCCAGGATGATCTCGACCATCACCGGCACCCTGAACTCTTCGATCATCGCCTGGGCCTGACGCAGCGCGCCCTGGATCTGCTCCGGCTCGAACACCCGCAGGGCCTTGCAACCCAGGCCTTCGGCGACGGCCACGTGGTCCACGCCATAACCGTTGAGTTCTGGCGCATTGAGGTTGTCGAAGGACAGTTGCACGCAGTAGTCCATGTCGAAGCCGCGCTGGGCCTGGCGGATCAGCCCCAGGTAGGAGTTGTTCACCACCACGTGGATATAGGGCAGCTTGAACTGCGCCCCCACCGCCAGTTCCTCGATCATGAACTGGAAGTCATAGTCGCCGGACAGTGCCACCACCTTGCGGTCCGGGTCGGCCTTGACCACCCCCAGCGCGGCCGGAATGGTCCAGCCCAGGGGGCCGGCCTGGCCGCAGTTGATCCAGTGCCGTGGCTTGTAGACGTGGAGGAACTGCGCGCCGGCAATCTGCGACAGGCCGATGGTGCTGACGTAGCAGGTGTCCTTGCCGAACACCTGGTTCATCTCTTCATAGACGCGCTGCGGCTTGACCGGCACGTTGTCGAAGTGGGTCTTGCGCTGCAGGCTGGCCTTGCGTTGCTGGCAATCCTTGAGCCAGGCACTGCGATCCTTCAGCTTGCCGGCGGCCTGCCATTCACGGGCCACTTCGATAAAGACGGTCAGGGCCGAGGCGGCGTCGGAAACGATGCCCAGGTCCGGGGTGAACACGCGGCCGATCTGGGTCGGTTCGATGTCCACGTGAATGAACTTGCGGCCTTCGGTGTAGACCTCCACGGAGCCGGTGTGACGGTTGGCCCAACGGTTGCCGATACCCAGCACGAGATCGGATTTGAGCAGCGTGGCATTGCCGTAGCGGTGGGAGGTCTGCAGCCCGACCATGCCGACCATCAGCGGGTGGTCGTCGGCAATCGTGCCCCAGCCCATCAGGGTCGGGATCACCGGAATGCCGGTCAGTTCGGCGAACTCCACCAGCAACTCGCTGGCATCGGCGTTGATGATGCCGCCACCGGCCACCAGCAGGGGGTGTTCGGCCTGGTCGAGCAGGGCCAGGGCCTTCTCGACCTGAATCCGCGTGGCGCTTGGTTTGGCCAGGGGCAGCGGTTGGTAGGCATCGATATCGAATTCGATCTGGGCCATCTGCACGTCGAACGGCAGGTCGATCAGCACCGGACCGGGGCGGCCGGAGCGCATTTCATAAAAGGCCTTCTGGAAGGCGTAGGGCACCTGGCCGGGTTCGAGCACGGTGGTTGCCCACTTGGTCACCGGCTTGACGATGCTGGTGATGTCCACGGCCTGGAAGTCTTCCTTGTGCAGCCGTGCCCGCGGTGCCTGGCCGGTGATGCAGAGGATCGGGATCGAGTCGGCGCTGGCGCTGTACAGGCCGGTGACCATGTCGGTGCCGGCCGGGCCCGAGGTGCCGATGCACACGCCGATATTGCCGGCCTTGGCGCGGGTGTAGCCCTCGGCCATGTGCGAGGCGCCTTCGACATGACGAGCGAGGACGTGATCGATACCGCCGACTTTCTGCAACGCGCTGTACAGCGGGTTGATCGCGGCACCGGGAATGCCGAAGGCGGTGTCCACGCCTTCGCGACACATCACCAGGACGGCAGCTTCGATTGCTCTCATTTTGCTCATTATTTTGTGCCTCTTGCGTTTTGTAATTGTATACAAGTTGCTGTGTGGCGAGTGTATTCATGGCAGGTGGCGAAGGTCAATGCCTTTTCTCGAACGATATGAAGATTCGTTCCAGGGCCATTTATCGGGTGTCTGAGTGGATTTAGCTGCGTATATTGCTATTTTTGTATACAAAAATATTGTTTGTTGTGTTCTATTTGTTTTGGCGGACGGCTCCTGAAGCGGAGCGTCAACGGCTTTCCCCTCACCTATAAGGACGGCACCATGAGCGCTTTAACCTTGAATCTCGCAGTCAGCCTGGCCAGTCAGGCGATTGCCGCCGGCCGGGCCATTTCGGCGGCGCCACTGACCATTGCGGTGCTGGATGGCGGCGGACACCTGGTGACGCTGCAGCGCGAGGACGGGGCGAGCCTGCTGCGTCCGCAGATCGCCATCGGCAAGGCCTGGGGCGCGATAGCCCTGGGTAAAGGGTCGCGATTGCTGGCGCTGGATGCGCAGCAACGGCCGGCGTTCGTGGCGGCGTTGAACAGCCTGGGGCAGGGCAGCGTGGTACCGGCGCCGGGTGGCGTGTTGATTCGCGATCAGGACGGGAAGGTGATCGGTGCGATCGGGATCACTGGCGATACATCGGATATCGACGAGCAGTGCGCGATCAGCGCGGTCGAGGCGTTAGGGCTGGTGGCGGATGCCGGGGTGTCAGTCTGATAGACGCCACGGTCTACCGGTCCGGTTCACAGCCCTTGAGCACCAGCCGCACGATGGTCTGTGCCGCTGCCTCATAGTCGGCATCTTCCAGCTTGGCCTTGCCGGTGATCGAGGAGATCTGCCAGTCGAAATCGGCATAGGTCTGGGTCGCGGCCCAGATGCTGAACATCAGGTGATGGGGATCGAGCGGGGCGATCAGGCCGCGGTCGATCCAGCTCTGGATGCAGGCGATATTGTGCCGGGCCTGGGCGTTGAGCTGTTCCACCTGCTCGGCGCTCAGGTGCGGCGCGCCGTGCATGATTTCGCTGGCGAAGACCTTGGACGCGAAAGGCAGGTCGCGGGAGATACGGATCTTCGAGCGGATATAGCCGGCCAGCACTTCAGCGGGCACACCTTCGGGGTTGAACGGTGTCGAGGCCCGGAGGATCGGCTCGATGATGCTTTCCAGCACCTCGCGATAGAGGTTGTCCTTGGACTTGAAGTAGTAGTAGACGTTGGGCTTGGGCAGGCCGGCCTTGGCCGCGATATCGCTGGTCTTGGTGGCGGCGAAGCCCTTGTCGGCGAACTCTTCGCTGGCGGCGCGCAGGATCAGTTCTCGGTTGCGTTCGCGGATGGTGCTCATAAACCAGGTTTTTCCTTGCCGGCCCGGGCGGTTGGGCATGGTAGCACCGGGTTTGCGCAAGGCTCAAGAATGCCTCTCCCGCACATTCACAGCGATATTTGTTGGAGGAGCGAGCTTGCTCGCGATGGGCGCCACTGACCCCATCTCCGGCAAGTTCGCTCCCATGAGATTCACGCGGTTCTCAAGCGCCCACCGCCATCAGAAGTGGTACTTGATCAACAGGCTCGCGGTGTCCTGGTTGGTCTTGAAGTCCGTGCTGCTTTCGACCCCGTACTTGTTCTTCCAGTAGTCGTATTCAAGACCCACATAGAGTCGCTTTTCGCCCCAATGCAGGGCCTTGCCCAGGTCGTACTTGATCTGCGGGTTGAAGTGCAGGTTGGCGTGGTAGACCCCCTTGGCGTTGCGGTCGTTGTCCACCACCCAGTCCATGTAGCCGTCGATCAGCACGTCCGAGCTGCCCACCGGCAGGGTATAGGACCAGACCGGGGTGATCTGCCAGATATTGCTGCCCGGGCGGTTGCTGTCGGTGTGGCGCTGGTAGAAGTTCAGCTGGAAGTAGTCGAAACCCGGTACATCCAGGTCGAAACCGGGACCGAACAGGTAGGCGTTGGTGTCGCCTTCGCCGAACTCATAGGTCAGGGCCAGCAGGACGTCCTTGACCGGGCCGAAGGCGAACGAGCGGTCGAAGATCTTGCCCATGGACAGGCGCGGGCTGATCTCGCCGTAGTAGGTGCTCGGGCCGAGATTCTGGTCGGGCTTGCCGTTGTAGAAGATCCGGTCGAGGAAGAAGAAGTTGTCGCCGTATTTCCAGGCGTCGGCGTGTTCGAAGGTGAGGGTCTGCTGGATCTGCGGATTGACGGTGAAATTCTTGCCGTACAGGTAGGTCAGGCTGTTGTTTTGCCATTGCAGCAGGTCGCTTGCGCAGGCAGGTCCCGCGCTCAGCAGGGCGGCGGACAGTATCAGGCTCGTACAAGTGCGCTTCATGGGTTGCTCCCTAAGGTCAGTGGTTCCACGATTCCGTCGTTCGGCGCTCTGGGGCTGGCGCCTTTTTTCTCTGTTTGCCACCACCGAGTGGCCAGCCCGCCTGCTCCTGGCAAGGGCTGGATCAAGCTGAAAAAGAGTCAAAGGCTCCTCATCCGGCTGTCTGCGGGACAGTCGAGCGGGGAGGGCTTCGATGGGCCTTGAGGTTGTCCCGCGCCGGGATAAGGGGCGCTTGGGTCAGGTGTCGGTGGCGATGGCTTGTTCGAGCGGATTCGAGCGGGCGCGCAGCATACTGACTCGCGCCACAGGGCTCAAGAGCCCCGTTCCAGAGCGCTCGGATCCGCCGGCCAGGGCGTCAGTGCTGATGAACATGCCCGCTGAGTGCCGCCCGTTCGGCGCCCCCCAGCACGTTGAACAGCAGGTTCAGGGACACGGCGCTCAGGGTCGCCATGGCGATACCGCTATGGGTGATCGGACCCATCCACAACGGCAGGTGGGCGAAGAACTCCGGTCGCACCACGGGGATCAGACCCATGCCGATGCTCACCGCCACCAGCAGCTGATTGCGCCGGTCGGAGATGTCGGCTTCCTGGAGGATCTTGATCCCGGTGGCCGCCACCATGCCGAACATGGCGATGGCCGCGCCGCCCAGCACCGCCGGCGGAATCGAGGCCACCAGGAACGCGGCCTTGGGCAGCAGGCTGAGGATGATCAGGAAGAGCCCGGCGACCGCTGTCACCGAGCGGCAACGCACGCCGGTCATCTGCACCAGGCCGATGTTCTGGGCGAAGGAGGAATGGGTGAAGGTGTTGAAGAAACCGGCGAGGAACGACGCGCCGGCGTCGCACAGCAAGCCGCGCCGGAGCATGCGCGGGGTGACGTCCTGGCCGGTGATCTTGCCCAGGGCCAGGAACATCCCGGTGGACTCGACGAAGATGATCACTACCACCAGGCACATGGACAGGATCGGCGCCAGGTGAAACTGCGGCAGGCCGAAATGCAGCGGGGTGACCACCTTCAGCCAGGGCGCCTGGGCCAGGCCGCCGAGGTCGACCATGCCTATGACGCCGGACAGGGCATAGCCCAGGACCATGCCGATCAGCACCGAGATATTGACCCAGAAACCGCGCATGAAGCGGTTGATCAGCAGGATGGTGGCCAGTACCAGTGCGGCCACCGTGAGGTAGATCGGCGAGCCGAACGGTACCGCCGTGTTACCGCCGCCGGCCCAGTTGACCGCCACCGGGAACAGTGAGAGGCCGATGGCGGTAATCACCGTGCCAGTCACCAGCGGGGGGAAGAAGCGCACGACTTTCGACATGAATGGGGCGATGAGCAGGCCGAAGAAACCGGCGGCGATGGTGGCGCCGAAGATGCCGGGCATGCCGATGCCGGGCATGCCGGCCATGGCCACCATGCTGCCGACGGCGGCGAAGCTGGCCCCCATCATCACCGGCATGCGGATGCCCATGGGGCCGATGCCGAGGGATTGCACCACGGTGGCGATACCGGCCACCAGCAGGTCGGCGTTGATCAGAAAAGCGATTTCCTCACGACTCAGGCCGGCGGCCTGGCCGATGATCAGCGGTACGGCGACGGCGCCTCCATACATCAGCAGGACGTGTTGCAGACCCACCAGGATCAGTTGCAACAGGGGCAGGCGCTGGAGAGCGGGTGCGGCGGGGATGCGCGGTTCGGATAACTCGGACATGCAACACCTCGGATTTTTTATTCTTGTGGTTTTAGCGCTGTGTGGTTGCGAACAGCCTTCTTGAATCGGTTACACCTGTGTGGCGAATGGGACTTTTGTAGTGAGTGGGCTTGCCCACTCGCCACAAAAAAGCTTGAGCTTCAGGTCTCAGTTGGTATGCGCGCCCTGGTTGATCCAGGCACCGATCAGGTCACGTTCCTGCTGGGTCATCTGGGTGATGTTGCCCAGTGGCATGATCTGGCTGGCAACGGCCTGGGCCTGGATGCGCGGGGCCAGTTGCTGGATCTGTTGCGGGGTGTCGAAGATCACCCCCGCCGGTGCCGAACTGAACAGCGGGCTGGTGGGCTGGGCCGAATGGCACACCGCGCAGCGCTCCTGGATCACACTGTGAACCTTGTCGAAGCTGACATCGGCGGCACTCGCCGTCGCGGTGGGCGCTGCAGTTGGAGCTGGCGTTGGAGCAGCCGGTGCGACCGCAGCGACGGGCGCCGCTGGTGCTGCTGCCGTCGTCTCGGCCGGCTTGCCGCCCAGCGCGGTTTCCGGCAGGGGCTGGTATTCGATCTTCTCCGGCGCCTTGGCCACTTGCGGTGCACTCGGGGTCGACGCGGGGCCGGTGACATAAGCCAGGCAGATCATCCCCAAGGCCGCGACCGGCAAGGTCCAGGCAAACTTGTGGCTGTTGTGGCGGGTGTTGAAATAGTGCCGCACCAACACCGCCAGCACCGCGATCCCGGCCAGGATCAACCAGTTGTACTGGCTGCCGTAGGTGCTCGGGAAGTGGTTGCTGATCATGATGAACAGCACCGGCAGGGTGAAGTAGTTGTTGTGCCGCGAACGCAGCAGGCCCTTGGCCGGCAGGGCCGGGTCCGGCGTGCGGTTCTCGGCGATGGCCGCCACCAGGGCGCGCTGGGCCGGCATGATGATGCGGAACACGTTGCCGACCATGATGGTGCCGATGATCGCGCCGACGTGCAGGTACGCCCCGCGACCGCTGAACACCTTGCTGAGCCCGTAGGCGGCGGCAATCAGCAGCACGAACAGGATGAGGCCGAGCAGGGCCGGGCGCTTGCCCAGGGCCGAATCACAGAGGAAATCGTAGACGAACCAGCCGGCGATCAGCGCACCGATGCCGATGGCCACGCCCTCGGGGCCGCTCAGGCCGCTGCCGGGGGCCACCAGGTAGAGCACGGGGTTGGAGTAGAACACGATGCACAGCAGCGCGATCCCCGAGATCCAGGTGAAGTAGGCTTCCCATTTGAACCAGTGCAGGTTGTCCGGCATGGTCGGTGGGGCCAGCTTGTATTTTTCCAGGTGGTAGATACCGCCGCCGTGGATCGCCCACAGGTCGCCCGCCAGGCCTTCCTTCGGGTTGACCCGGTTGAGGTTGTTCTCCAGCCAGACGAAGTAGAACGACGCGCCGATCCAGGCCACGCCGGTGATCATGTGAATCCAGCGCACGCTCAGGTTCAGCCATTCCATCAGATGTGCTTGCACAGTCTTTACCTCTCGCCTGTCACTCTTTTTCGGGAGTGATCAGACCTTCTCTTATTGGTGGGGGGCGAGGATCAGGTACTCATCCTCTTTGAAGAAATGCTCATCGCAGTTGTTGCCGGAGCCACTGCGATCAACCACCAGGAAGTCATCCCGCTTTTCGATCGTCAGCACCGGGTGGTGCCAGACGCCGCGATGGTAATTGATGCCCTGCCTGCCATTGCTGACAAAGGCGCGGACCAGACCTGATACAGGTGCATCGCCAAGGGGCGCGACCACGATCAGAAAGGGGTTGCCGAGCAGCGGGATAAAAGCCTGGCTGCCCAGCGGATGGCGTTCGAGCATGCGTACGGTCAAGGGCATCTCCAGGGCGTTGGCGCGGAAGATGCTGATGATTGCCTGGTCGTCCGGCGTGGCGGTTTGCACCGTCGCCAGACGATGGAAGCGCTGGGTCGAACCGTTGTTGATCATGAAGTGAGCGCTGCCGTCGGTTTCGATCACGTCACCGAAAGGGGCGAAGGCTTCTTTGCTCAGCGGTTCAATCGTCAGTGTGCGCATGCGGTTCTTCTTGATCTCGAAATTTGGAGGGCAGTGTGACGCTTCCCTGTAGGAGCCCAGCTTGCTGGCGATGGCGTCGGCAAGTACGCCATCGCCAGCAAGCCGGCTCCCACAGATCGATGTCATACCGCCAATTCGTTGTTGCCGTTGTTATTTTGAAATTTTGCCCAGTACTCGCAGCCGGCTCACGCCGCCGTCAGGGAATACATTCAGGCGGATGTGGGTGATGGGGCCCAGCGCCTTGATCTGTTCGGCGAAGCTGTGTTCCTGGTGCATTTCCAGCTTCTGGCTCGGCAGCAGTTCACGCCAGAACAGGCTCTGGGTCTCGATCTGGCTGTCGGTGCCGCCCTTGACGAAGGCGCCCTGGATCGAGCAGCTGTCCGGGTAGTTGCCCTTGAAGTGCAGGGTGTCGACGATGATCTGCTCGACCTCGCCCGGATGCCCCAGGGCCACGATCACCCAGTCATTGCCCGGCGTACGCCGGCGCGCGGTTTCCCAGCCGTCGCCCATGTTGACGCCACGACCCGGGTTGAGGATGTTGCTCATGCGACCGAAATGCTCGTCCGAGCAGGCCAGGGCGCGACCGCCGTTGAGGGCGGAGGCCAGGTCGACCTGTTCGTTGTCGCCCACCGCCGACCAGTCACGGAACGGAATGCCATGGACCCGCAGGCGTGCGACACCACCGTCCGGATAGATATTGAAGCGCAGGTGGCTGAAGGCCTGGTCGTTGCTGATTTCGTGGTAGTGATGGCTGTTGCCTTGCAGCTCGACGGCCGACAGCACTTCGACCCACTGGGTGTTTTCGTCCGGATCGCCCTTGCTCAGGAAGCAGGCTTCCAGCGAGGCTGACGGCGGGTAGTTGCCGGTGAAGAACGAGGTGTCGATGTCCACGCCCTTGATGGAACCGGGCACGCCCAGGCGGATCACCGCGCTGTCGTAGCCTTCGAAACGCTTGCGGCGCGATTCCCAGCCGTCCATCCATTTGCCGTTGTCATCGAACACACCTTCCTTCCAGACAGCCGGGGTTGGCTGGAACAGGCGGTTGGCGTCGGCGAACCAGTCGTCGGTGACCGAGATGATCTTGGTGCCCAGGCGGGCGTCGGCCAGGTTGACGAACTTCTCGAAAGGTGCGGCGTAAGCTTTCATGCTTTTTGTCTGCCTTTTAATGGGTGGCTGGGGGAGGCTTGCAGGGCCTGGGTTCAGGCGCGGCTCGCTAAAGGGTCAGTAGACGGAACAGGGCGATCTTGTTGATCTCGGCCAGCGCGCACTGGAACTCGGTGTCCACCGGGTTGTGGATGCGCACTTCGAACGCGGCAAGGATCTGATGCCGGTTGCTGCCTTTTACCGCCATGATGAAGGGAAACTTGAACTTGGTCTTATAGGCCTCGTTCAGCTCGGTAAAGCGTTGGAACTCCTCGTTCGAGCATTGGTGAATACCGGCGCCGGCCTGTTCGTTGGTGCTGGCTTCGGTGAGTTGGCCCTGGACGGCGGCCTTGCCGGCCAGGTCCGGGTGGGCGTTGATCAATGCCAGCTGGCTGGCGTGATCGGCGCTCAAGAGGATGTCGCTCATGCGCTGGTGCAAGGTCTCGATCTCGTCGAGCCCGGCGTCCTGGCCCAGGTCGAAAGCCTTTTCGGCGACCCAGGGTGAATGTTCGTAGATATCGGCGAAGGCCTGGACGAAGGCCGCGCGGTTCAAGGTCGATGGCTTGAGGGTCTGGAAGGCGGTCATTTCGCGGCTCCCGGGCAAGGGTGGGTGGCGTGCCAGTGGCGTGCGATGTCGACCCGGCGGCTGAACCAGACCCGCTCATGACCCTTGACGTATTCAATGAAGCGCTGGAGGGCGGCCAGGCGTGCCGGGCGGCCGATCAGGCGGCAGTGCAGGCCGATGGAGAGCATTTTCGGCGCCTCGGCACCTTCGGCGTAGAGCACATCGAAGGCATCCTTGAGGTAGTGGTAGAAATCGTCGCCGGTGTTGAAGCCCTGCACCTGGGTGAAGCGCATGTCGTTGGTGTCGAGGGTGTAGGGGATCACCAGGTGCGGCTTGCCGGTAGGGGTGTCGGGTTCCCAGTAGGGCAGGTCGTCGTCATAGGTGTCCGAGTCATAGAGGAAGCCGCCTTCCTCCATCACCAGCTTGCGGGTGTTCGGCCCGGTGCGCCCGGTGTACCAACCCAACGGACGTTCGCCGCTGATTTCGGTGAGGATGCGGATGGCTTCGAGCAGGTGCTCGCGCTCCTGCGCCTCATCCATGTACTGGTAGTCGATCCAGCGGTAGCCGTGGCTGCAGATCTCGTGGCCGGCCTGGACCATGGCGCGGATCACGTCCGGGTGACGCTGGGCGGCCATGGCCACGGCGAAGACCGTCAGGGGAATATCGAAGCGCTTGAACAGCTTGAGAATCCGCCACACGCCGGCACGGCTGCCATACTCGTAGAGCGACTCCATGCTCATGTTACGCGCGCCCTGCAGGGGTTGCGCGGCGACCATCTCCGAAAGGAAGGCTTCGGATTCCGGGTCGCCATGGAGGATGTTGCGTTCGCCGCCTTCCTCGTAGTTGAGCACGAAGGACAAGGCGATGCGGGCGTTGCCCGGCCAGTGGGGGTGAGGCGGGTTACTGCCGTAACCGATCAGGTCGCGTGGGTAGTCGGCGCTCACTGCAGTCTTCCTTCTTGTTCGTGATGACGGTTGCGTGGTGCCCCGTCGAAACCGGGTGGCGTCACGGCGATGGAGTGATTGTATACAACTTTATATTCGTTTTGTAAGCCCGTTTTTTTGCATTTCTTTCTGTTGGATGACCACGCCCTTCACTCCGGATTCACCTTGGAAAGCATTGCAAGAAACTTGCCTGATCGGTCAGTTAATGGTTTTCCGGGCTTTTACCAGCGGGCGATAGCGCTCCATTCGTGGCCGGCGGGCGTGGGGCCGGGGTGGTGGAAAATATCCCGAATTTATTGTGTACAATATTTTGTAAAAGTGTCTTAATAATTTCCGGGTCGCGCCGGCTCGTGCTTCGCCAGGGTGCGGCTTCTCCTTTATCCACTGACTCCGGGAGGCGCGAGGCCTGATCTGCCTGAAGGGCGGGTCGGTCCGCAGAATCAATGGGACGTTTGACTACACATGTTTTGGATGCCGCACATGGCTGCCCCGGCAGTTCGATCAAGGTCGAGCTGTATCGGGTCGAAGGCGCACAACTGGAGCTGGTCGCCAGCGCCCTGACCAACAGCGACGGGCGCTGCGATGCGCCGTTGCTGCAGGGGGCCGATTATCGCTCCGGGGTCTATCAGTTGCAGTTCCACGCCGGCGACTACTATCGGGCCCGTGGCGTGACGCTGCCGGAGCCGGCGTTCCTCGACGTGGTGGTGCTGCGTTTCGGTATCAGCGCCGAGCAGGACCACTACCACGTGCCGTTGCTGATCTCGCCCTACAGTTATTCGACCTACCGAGGAAGCTAGATTCCCCAAGCATCTGCGCAACAGCTTCCTGGGTCATTTGCCCGCTCACACTGGCGGGCTTTTTTATGCCCCGCGAAAGGGCCGTTGCCGGCCTGTACCTCTAGCGGCTCAACAACGACGCCGCGCCCGCGCCACTGAACAACCCGGCGCTGATCCGGTTGAACCAGCTCTGCCCCTTGCCGCTGCGCAGGTAACCGGCCGCGCCATGGGCGCCAAGGCCGTAGGCCAGCTTGCACAGCAGGTCCAGCACGGTCCAGGTGGCGATCATCACCAGCAACTGGCCGAGGAAGGGTTGGTCGGCCTTGAGAAACTGCGGCAGGAACGCGGCGAAGAACAGGATGTCCTTCGGATTGCTCGCGCCGAGCACGAAGGCGCGCCCAAACAGGGCACGAAAACGCGGAACCGCTGCGGTTTCGGGCACATTCGCCGCCCGGGCCGGCTGCCGCGATTGTTGCCAGCTCTGCCAGGCGAGGTAGAACAGGTACAGCGCACCGACGATCTTCAGCGCGCTGAACAACCGCTCCGAAGCCAGCAGCAGTGCTCCCAGACCCAGGGCCGAAGCGCTCAACAGGCAGATCGAGGCGCTGACGCCGCCGAGAAAGGCCGGGTATGAACGCCGCAATCCATAGTTCAGGCTGTTGCTGATCATCAGCAGCGACAGCGGCCCGGGGATAAGGATCACCACCAGGGCGGCGCCACTGAACAACAACCAGGTTTCCAGACTCATCAGGTTTCTCCCTTCGTACGAAAGCCCCATCGAAATGGGGCCGGTTACTACCGCGGGTTCTCTTCTACAGGAAGATGAACTTGGCGATAAAGATGGCGCACAGCACCCACAGGCTGATGGAAATATCCTTGAACTTGCCGGTCCCGGCCTTCAGCGCCACGTAGGTGATAAAACCCAGGGCGATGCCGTCGGCAACCGAGAAGGTCAGCGGCATCATGATCGCGGTGACGATTGCCGGAATGCTGTCCGTCGCATCGTTCCATTCGATATGCGCCATGCCACTCATCATCAGCATCGCCACGTAAATCAGCGCGCCGGCGGTCGCGTACGCAGGGATCATGCCAGCCAGCGGGGCGAAGAACATGGCCGCGACAAACAGTATGCCTACAGTAACAGCGGTCAGACCAGTCCGACCACCAGCTGCAACTCCGGCGGCACTTTCCACGTAGCTGGTAACCGGCGGGACACCGACCACCGCGCCGAATACGCTGGAGACGCTGTCGGCCTTCATGGCCCGGGACAGGTTCTCGATGCGACCGTCGGCCTTCACCAGGCCGGCGCGCTGGGCGACGCCCATCAGGGTGCCGGCGGTGTCGAACATGTGCACGAAGAGGAAGGCCAGGACCACGCTGATCATGCTGACGTTGAACACGCCCTTCAGGTCCATGGCCATCCAGGTCGGGGCCAGGCTTGGCGGGCTGGAGAAGATGCCGTGGTATTGCACCAGGCCCAGGCCCCAGCCTGCGAGGGTCACGCTGATGATGCTGATCAGGATGGCGCCGAATACCCGGTGGTAGCTGAGGATCGCGATCATCAGGAAGCACAGGGCGGCCAGCAGCGGACCGGGTTCATGCAGGGCGCCGAGGCGGATCAGGGTGGCGGGGCTGGCGACGACGATCCCGGCGGTCTTCAGGCCGATGACCCCGAGAAACAGCCCGACTCCGGCCCCCATGGCATGGCGCAGGCTGACGGGGATGCTGTTGAGCAACCATTCGCGGATCCTCGACAGGGTCAGGGCCATGAACAGGACGCCGGAGATGAACACCGCACCGAGGGCGGTTTCCCAGTGGTAGCCCAGGGTGCCGACCACGGTGTAGGTGAAGAACGCGTTCAGGCCCATGCCCGGTGCCAATCCCACCGGCCAGTTGGCGTACAGGCCCATCAGCAGGCAGCCGAGGGCGGCGGCGATGCAGGTGGCGACAAAGGCCGCGCCATGGTCGATACCGGCGTCGGCCATGATGTTCGGGTTGACGAAGATGATGTAGGCCATGGTGATGAAGGTGGTCACCCCGGCGATCAGCTCGGTTTTCACCGTGGTGCCATGCAAACTGAGCTTGAACAGGCGTTCCAGCAGGCCGGAACTCGAGGGTGGCGACAGGTCCAGCAGGGAGGCTTCGGATTTGCGGCTTTCCACAGCGTGTACTCCTCAAGAGTTTTATTGTTATTTCCAGAGCCGGACGCAGGGGCGGGCAGCGGCTCTTTGAGGCAGCACGGGTTTGTTGACTATGAAGTCAGGAACTCGCACGAAACGAATTTATGCTTTTGTATACAAATAAAGCAAATAATGTTTTTTGATTTGTGTGCGATACGTCGGATGACGAGGTTTTGCGGGGAGGGGACACGAAACCTGTAGGAGCCAGCTTGCTGGCGATAGATGTCAACGATAACGCGGAGAATCTGGATCACCGCGCTGCTCTTGCGTTCATCGCCAGCAAGCTGGCTCCTACAAGGTCCGCGTGTATCAAGCGGGGCGGTTTTCCCCCAGTGCCCGGTTCACCGCCAACCAGCCGTCCACCGCGGCTTCCCCGGCCTGGTCGAACGCTCGTTGCAGCAACTTGACCTGCTCGCGGCGCAATGACGCTTCCAGGTGCTCGCCGTCCTCGGTCAGGCACAGCAGCCGCTTGCGTTTGTCGGTTGCCGACGCAACGCTGCGCACCAGATCCATTTCGCTCAACTGGCGCAACGGCATGTTCAGCGCCTGCTTGCTGACACCGAGCAAGGCCAGCAATTCCTTGACGCTCACCTGCGGATAGCGGGCGATAAAAAACACGATGCGCTGGTGCACCCGGCTCAATCCGCGACGCTCGAGCATTTCGTCGGCCTTGGCGGTGAACGCCTGGTAGCCGAAGAAGAAGGCCTGCATGGCGTCCTGCTGGGCGTTCGAATTTTTAAGGTCAAACATATTGACGTATCAACTCTCAGCGTCGTAATTTCGGTCAAGCAGTTTGACGTACTTTTCGTCCACTTGGCTACCGGTGACCTCTCATGGCCTTCTCCGAACGCGTGACCCGTCTGAAAAGCTCCCTGATTCGCGAAATCCTCGCGGCCGCCCAGCGCCCGCAAGTGATGTCCTTTGCCGGCGGCCTGCCGTCCGAAGCCATGTTGCCGGTGTTGGAGTGGGAGGACCTGCCGGTCGCCTTCGGCCAGTACGGCATGAGTGAGGGCGAGCCGGCGCTGCGCGAGGCGTTGGCCGCCGAGGCACGGGCGCTGGGTATCGACTGCCAGGCCAGCCAGGTGCTGGTGGTCAGCGGGTCCCAGCAGACCCTGGACCTGGCGGCCAAGCTGCATATCGACACCGGTACCGAGATCCTCCTCGAAGGGCCGACCTACCTGGCGGCCTTGCAGATCTTCCAACTGTTCGGCGCCGATTGCCTGACCATCCCTCAGGAACATGACGGGCCTGATCTGCTTCAACTGCGCGCCCGCCTGGAAAAACACAAGCCGGCCTTCATCTACCTGATCCCGACCTTTCAGAATCCATCCGCCGTTTGCTACAGCGAAACCAAGCGGGCTGCCATAGCGGCGTTGCTGGACGAGTTCGGCGTGACCTTGATCGAGGACGAGCCCTATCGCGAGCTCAGTTACGATGGCGTCAATGCCATACCCATTGCCGGCCGATTGCAGCGCGCCAGCTGGATCTACACCGGCACCGTTTCCAAGACCCTGGCCCCTGGGCTGCGGGTCGGCTACCTGATCGCCAGCCCGGACCTGTTCCCCCATCTGCTCAAGCTCAAGCAGTCGGCGGACCTGCATACCAATCGCATCGGCCAGTGGCAGGCGTTGCAGTGGATCGGCACGGAAAAATATCGCCAGCACCTGGTGCAACTACGCGACTTCTACCGGGTCCGACGGGATGCCTTCCAGCAGGCGCTGGAGCGGCACTTCGGCGAGCTGGCCGATTGGCAGGTGCCGCAGGGCGGGTTGTTCTTCTGGTTGACCCTCAAGCAGCCGCTGGACACCCGCACCTTGCTTGCCGAGGCGCTGAACCGGGATGTCGCGTTCATGCCCGGCGAACCTTTTTTTGCCGAACCGGAGCGTAATCCGGGTAATCTTCGTCTTAATTTCAGTCACATCGCACCGGAGCGCCTGGACGAAGGTCTCAAGCGCCTGGCCGCTGTCATCCGTCATGCACAGGCCGCACAGGCGGCTTAAGGGGAGGGCCATGTACAAGGTTTATGGTGATTACCAGTCGGGCAATTGCTACAAGATCAAGCTGATGCTGCACCTGCTGGGGCAGGAGTACCGCTGGCACCCGGTGGACATCCTCAAGGGCGACACCGAGACGCCGGAATTCCTGGCGAAGAACCCCAACGGCAAGGTGCCGGTGCTGGAGCTGGAAGACGGCACCTGCCTGTGGGAATCCAACGCGATTCTCAACTTCCTGGCCGACGGCAGTGAATTCCTGCCCAGCGAGCCGCGTTTGCGCACCCAGGTGCTGCAATGGCAGTTCTTCGAGCAATACAGCCACGAACCCTACATCGCGGTGGCGCGCTTCATCGAGTTCTACCTGGGCTTGCCGGAGGAACGTCGGGAGGAATACCTCAAGCTGCAGAAGCGTGGGCACAAGGCATTGAAGGTGATGGAGAAGCAGCTTCAGCAAACCCCGTACCTGGTGGGCGAGCACTATTCGATCGCCGACATCGCGTTGTATGCCTATACCCATGTCGCGCATCAGGGCGGCTTCGACCTGAGCGCCTATCCGGCTATCCAGGCCTGGTTGCAACGGGTGGCGAGCCATCCGAAGCATGTCGGCATGCTGGATTGATCGGCAAATTCGCAAACACCTAAACCGGCCTCAGGGCCGGTTTATTTTTTCTGGTGCGGGCAGTTTCGTCGCCGGTCAGGTTCTATCGGAAATCTGCTTTCCCAGGCTGCCGGAAATGAAGGTGGCTGGCTTCAGGCGGCGGCAAAGCGCGTTTGCAGGTAGTCGATGATCACCTTGGATTCGTACATCCAGGTGGTCTGGCCATTTTCTTCGATGCGCAGGCACGGCACCTTGATCTTGCCGCCTTGCTCGAGCAGGGTCTGGCGGTCCTGTTCGTTGTTCTTGGCATCACGCAGCGCCACCGGCACGTTCAGGCGGCGCAGGGTGCGGCGGGTCTTCACGCAGAACGGGCAGGCGTGGAACTGATACAGGGTCAGGTCCCGGGCGGCGGCATCGACCTTGGCCTGGTCCGGCGCGGAGCGTTGCTGCTTGCGTGGGCGGGTGAGGAAATCGATGAGGATGATGAGCTGGCCCAGGCCGACTCGAAGGGCTTTGACGAACACGATATAGCCTCGCAGGCGGTGGAGAAGGGCGCGCAGCTTACCTGATTTTTACCGTGCGAAAAAAACCGGCGATGAGCGCCGGTTTTTTCATGTCGCAGGATCTTACTTGATCAGCGCCAGGAACTCGCTGCGGGTCGCCGCGTTTTCGCGGAACTCACCGAGCATCACCGAGGTGATCATCGACGAATTCTGCTTCTCCACGCCGCGCATCATCATGCACATGTGCTGGGCTTCGATCACCACGGCCACGCCCAGGGCACCGGTCACCTGCTGGACCGCGTCGGCGATCTGGCGGCTGAGGTTTTCCTGGATCTGCAGGCGCCGGGCATACATGTCGACGATGCGGGCGACCTTGGACAGCCCCAGTACCTTGCCGCTCGGGATGTAGGCCACGTGGGCCTTGCCGATGAACGGCAGCAGGTGGTGTTCGCACAGCGAGTAGAGCTCGATGTCCTTGACCAGCACCATTTCGCTGTTGTCGGAGCTGAACAAGGCACCGTTGGTGACTTCTTCCAGGGTCTGTTCGTAGCCGCGGCAAAGGTACTGCATGGCTTTGGCGGCACGCTTGGGCGTGTCCAGCAGGCCCTCGCGGGAGACGTCCTCGCCGAGTTGACCGAGGATCGCTGTGTAATTCTGTTCCAGGGACATGAAGCTACCTGTGGGAGTCTACGCAAAGGAGCAAGGATACGGCGGCTGGCAGCCGCCTGCAAATTCGATGACGGTCCGCCTACTCGTCGCGACCTTCCATCATGGTGCGCTTGAGCATCACATACACCGCGCCCGCGCCGCCATGTTTCGGCTGGCAGGAGGTGAAACCCAGGACCTGGGCGTGCTGGCGCAGCCAGGTGTTGACGTGGCTCTTGATCATCGGGCGCTTGCCGTCCAGGCGCACGGCCTTGCCGTGGGTGACGCGCACGCAACGGATCTCGAATTTCGTCGCCTCGGCGAGAAACGCCCAGAGGGTTTCCCGGGCCTTTTCCACACTCATGCCGTGCAGGTCGAGGCTGCCTTCGAACGGGATCTGGCCGATCTTGAGCTTGCGCATCTGGCTTTCCTGGACCCCGTCGCGGGCCCAGTACAGCTCGTCTTCCGGGCCGACGTCGATGACGAACTGGTCGGACAGCCCGTCCACCGCGATGTCCTGGACCCGTACCGTGGCCGCCTGGCGCAGCTTGGCCAGTTGTGCCCGGTCGGACCTGGGCTTGCCGGTGTCGGCCCGGTCATGCTTGATCGGCTTGACGCCGCGGATCTCGCTTTTGAACAGGGAAAAATCGTCGTCTTGCATGTCAGCCTCCGCAGGGTCGACCAGTTTACCCAAGTCCCCTGGGTGTCGTCACAGCCGATTGCGCGCAGGTACTTGATCAGTCGTGCTTTTTCATCAGGTGCGGGGCCATGTTCAGCCCGTGGCCGCGCCGCATCCGGCGACGGCTGCGACGCCACAGCCAGACACCGAACCAGAGCGTCAGGAGGCCCACGCCCAGGACCACCGCCGAGCCGGCCGGCGTGGCGTTCAAGTCCCCCAGCGCCGGTGCGTGGCCCAGCAGGCTGGCCGCGCCAGCCAAGGCCAGCAACACCCCGAGGGTTGCCAGCAGCGCCGCAATGGCAGCGCTCAAACGTGAGCGCCAGGTACTTGGACCTTTGGGGCGCAGTCGGCGAGCGTCAAAACCATCGGATAGCTTCATTCCGATTTCCTCTGTGAGTATCGGCCCTTCGACCGGGAGATGCCCGGCTTGTTCCTGACGTGTTCGGGAAATCGGAAAATGAGACGCAATTGGCCGCAGTAATGGATGGGCGGTCGTCGGAGCGCCCCATCGAAACCTTTAGCCGATCAGGTCCCTGGTCTGGGCGAGGGTGGCGAAATTGTCCGCCATGATCGCCATCTCCGTGCGCTGGACCTGGGCAGCGCTGATGATCTCACCTTTGTAGGGCAGGTCGCGAGTCGCGCAGGCATCTTCCACCAGGGTGCAGCGGAACCCCAGGTTCTTCGCCGCGCGCACGGTGGTGCTGACACTGGAGTGGCTCATGAAACCGCAGACGATCAGGTCCAGGGAACCGAGTTCCTGCAGGTGTTTCTCCAGGCCCGTGCCGTGAAAGGCGCTGGGCAGCAGCTTGCCGATCAGGGTTTCGTCGCCCTGGGGTTCCAGCCCCGGAATGAATTCGCCGCGCTCGCCCTGGGGATCGAACAGCCCCCCCACGGTGCCCAGGTGGCGGATGTGCACGATGGGTCGTCCGGCCTGGCGGGCGGCGGCGACCAGTTGCTTGATATTGTCGACGGCGGCGTCCATGCCGGACAGGGCCAGCGGGCCGCTGAGGTATTCTTTCTGGGCGTCGATGATCAACAGGCTGGCGTGGCTCAGATTGGCGGCTGCATAACCACGACCGCTGAGTTGAAACATCGTCTTTGGAACGGACATTCGGGGCTCCTTTGAGTGGGGCTTTTGCCGCATTGTCCTCCGGCTGAGCGCTTATGTGAATCGCTACCCGTGCAGGCAGCGTGGTTACTGGGCTGTAGCCGTGTCAAGGATTGTTTGCCGAGGTCGGATGCGACGGGCAATGATGTCTTTTTGCCTTATTTCCACCTGGCACCGGTTTGGCTGTTAGAATCGCCCGTCGTTTTTTCAGGAGCCTACCCGTGATCAATTCCCGCCTGCGCACGCTGCGCGACCATATTCGTTGGGCTGTCAGCCGCTTTCATGGCGCGGATCTGTTTTTCGGGCATGGCACCGACAATGCCTGGGACGAGGCGCGCCAGCTGGTGCTGGGGGCCTTGCACCTGCCTTGGGAGATCGCCGACAGCTACCTGGACTGCCGCCTGGAAGACGACGAACTGAGCCGCTTGCACCACCTGCTCAAGCGCCGCATCCAGGATCGCGTGCCCACCGCTTACCTGCTGGGTGAGGCCTGGTTCTGCGGGTTGTCGTTCATCGTCGACGAGCGGGTGCTGATTCCGCGTTCGCCCATTGGCGAGTTGATCGAAGGCCGCTTCGCCCCTTGGCTGGCGAATGAGCCGGCGCGGATTCTCGACCTGTGCACCGGTTCCGGCTGCATCGGCATCGCCTGCGCCTATGAGTTCCAGCAGGCGGAAGTGGTGTTGGCCGACCTGTCCTTCGACGCGCTGGAGGTGGCCAATCAGAACATCGAGCGCCATGGCGTCGACGAGCGGGTGTTCACGGTCCAGGGCGACGGCTTCGATGGCCTGCCGGGGCAGCGCTTCGACCTGATCGTCTCCAATCCTCCTTATGTGGATGCCGAGGATTTTGCCGACATGCCGCAAGAGTACCAGCACGAGCCCGAGCTGGGCCTGGCGTGCGGCGACGATGGCCTGAACCTGGTGCGGCGGATGCTGGCCGAGGCCGCGGACCATCTGACCGAGAAGGGCTTGCTGATCGTCGAGGTCGGCAACAGCCAGGTGCACGTCGAGGCGTTGTACCCCGAGGTGGACTTTGCCTGGCTGGACTTCGAGCGGGGCGGGCACGGCGTGTTCATGCTCACGGCCGAGCAGTGCCGTGCGCATCAGGCGTTGTTCGCCGCGAAGATCTAAAGGGCGAACGCTGACCTGTGGGAGCCGGCTTGTCGGGACGCCGCACCGTGGCGATGGTGGCCGCACGGACACCGCAAGGCTCCAGGGCCTCATCGCTGGCAAGCCAGCTCCTTGTATCTCGACTAACGCCTCGTCAGAGGCGATAGTTCTCGACTGATCATCGAGGGAAGACCGAGAAGCCGTCCAGCTCCTAGGGCCTCGAGCCCGCATTATAGATACGTGCTCCGGCCTTCCACACTCACTCAGCAAGTTCGAACGGTATCTAGTGGCCCGCTTCGGCGTGAGCACGTATTGGCAAGGCAGAACCGAGTGCAGTGGTGATCTTTTCGGATTTCAGGGAGAAGACCATGTCCGCTTTCGTGGGTATCGACACAGCCAAAAACACCTTCGACATCGCTACGCCGTTGGACAACGGCAAGTTCCGTACGAAGGCCAAGCTGCCCAATAACGCTTCAGGCTTCAGCGAGGTCGAGGCCTGGCTGGAGAAACATGCCGATCCGCAAGCCTGGGTCGTCATGGAGGCTACCGGCACCTATCACGAGGCTCTCGCAGACTTCCTGCATGCAAAAGGTTATCGAGTTTGCATCGTTAACCCTGCCGTCATTCATGCGTTCGGCAAGGAGGATTTGCGTCGGGTCAAAACCGACAAAGCCGATGCCAAACTGATCGCCGCCTATGCCCAGCAGAAGCAGCACAAACTCAGAGCCTGGGTACCAGAACTGCCTGCTCGCCGTCGTTTAAGGGCTTTAGTCCGGCGACTGGAGGATCTCCAGGAAATCCTGCAAATGGAGACCAACCGCCTGGACGTCGCCCAAGCCAACGTCCAAGCCTCGATCCTGTCCGTGATCAATCACGTGAAAAGTGAGATTGCCGCGACTCAGAAGGCCATCAAAGACAACATTGATGACGATCCTGACCTACGTCAGAAGCGTGATTTGATCGTGTCCATCGACGGGTTGGGTGAAACGAGCGCCGCCTTGATCCTCGCCGAACTGGGCGACCCTCTGGACTACAGTGGCCCTCGCGCTGTTGTGGCATTTGCAGGCCTGAATCCATTGATAGACCAATCAGGTAACTACGTTGGTCCGACGCCGATATCCAAGACCGGCTCGGCCAGCCTACGGACCGGAATGTACATGCCTGCGATGGTGGCGATGAGATGGAACCCGGCGGTCAGGGCACTGAGCGAGCGCCTGAAAGCCAAAGGAAAGGCCCCTAAACAGATCATCTGTGCAGCAATGCGCAAGCTGTTACATCTGGTCTACGGAGTGCTCAAATCAGGCATACCGTTTGACCCAAACATCGCGCTTGCGCGATGAGGGTCAAGACGGTATCTACAAGGGGGCTGTGTCGAACGCAGAATTTGCGTACGACGCACATCCTGTGTAGGAGCCGGCTTGCTGGCGATAGCGGTTTCTCAGGCGACGGCGATGTCGGCCTTCAGATCGCATCGCCAGCAAGCCGGCTCCTACAGGGGGACGTGCACCAGGATATTTCGCGGTGAATACACACAAGCCCGCATCCAGAAAGGATTACTCGTCGCGGTCTTCGATCATCTTGCGCAACAGGAACAGCACGGCGACCTGCTCGGCGGGGTTGAGGTTGCTCATGGTCAGTTCGCTGATCCGCGCCGCGCAGGGCACGGTCTGCTGCACCAATTGACTGCCGGCTTCGGACAACCCGACGATAACCTTGCGCCGGTCTTCGGGGTCCGGCTCCAGGGTGATCAGCTCACGGGCCTTGAGCCGCTCGACGATGCCGCGAATGGTGGCCTGGTCCACGGCGGTGGCCTTGACCAGTTCGGTGAGGGAACTGGGACCGTGATCGCGCACCGCGCACAAGGTGACGAACTGCACGGCAGTGAGCTGCGAATCGCCGACATTCTGCTGGAAAATCGCCATATGCCGCTGGTAGGCCTTGCGCAGCAGGTGGCCGACTTGTTCGGAGAAAACGTAAGGGCTGGAATCAGGAGTATCCGACACGGCAGGCTCGAAAAGGCGAAGGAGAATGGGCAGGCATGATGGACAGGTTGTCGGGCGGACTCAAGCCTGAGCTCGCCCGACCGCCCACGGACTCAGCGGGCCCGCGACGCCTCGGGCGCCACCACATCGCCGCCGAGCACCACCGCCTGGTCATCCAGGTACACATCGCAATGGCGCAGCGGAATGTCCATGTGGCACGGCGTCTTGCGCGTCCCGCCCACCTCGGTATTGGGCCCGGTGGAGAACAGGAAATTGCCATAGAACGCCCGGGCATCCATGCACATGCCGTCGTTCTTGTCGTGCAAGCCCATCGCCGTCCACTGCGCCCGTGGCTGCAGGCCCCAACCGATGTGGGAGATGCCGTACACCTCGGGATCGTTGAAATACTTCATGTAGTCGCGCAGGTACCCGGCCTCGAACCCGCCATGGATCGAGGTGATAAAGCCCTTCTCGATCTCCAGGGTGATTTTCTCCCGGGTGTAGGTCTTGAACGGCAACAGGATGTCGCCGACATCCAGCACCAGCACGCCCTCGGCGGTTTCCTCGTTCGGCCAGGAGAACAGGAAGCCGCTCGGCCAGTGGTCCCAACGCCCCGGCTCGTCGGCGAAACCGTACTCGGTCACCGACGGATACTGCCCCAAGGCCGCGCGGAAATCGCTGCCGGCGCGAGACTTCACATGGATCGAACGGGCCTGCTTCAACAGTGCTTCCGCCGCCAGCACCCGCACCTTGTCCGCCTCGGTGGGCAGCATCCGCGCCAGCACCTCCGGCGGCTCCACCGCCAGCAGGATGCGTGTGCCGGTCTTGAGGATCTGCTCCTGCTCCGGCGAGTGCAGCAGCATCATGGTGTCGACGATCAGGTCCGCCGCCTCCAGCGCCCGCTGTGCGGCGAGATTGCCGGTCAGCGCGGTGTCGCCACAGTAGGCGGTCATGTCGTTACCCATGGCCGTCGGATGGTTGAACGACGGCAGTTCCACCGCGTACACCTTGGCCCCCAGGCGCTGCGCCGCCTCCATCGCCGAACGCACGGTGCGCGGGTCGGAGTAATGGCTCTTGAGCACCGCAACACTCTGGGTCGGATCGACTTTCGACAGTTTCAACACGTGCTCGAACATCTGCGTCAGTTCGCAATCACTTACCGGCATTTCCTCTCTCCTCTTCGCTCGCGCTGCACCAAGTCGAGGCGCGACGCTTCAGTCCAGTGCATTTTTATAGCGTATGCACCATTTAATACCGATAAGACCTGAATTAACGGCGCTCTGCAAGCAGCAAACAAAAACGTTACCAACCCACACAAAACCCATAAATAATGGTTACAACGGGTTACCCATGGCGAAAACCGGTCAAAATTTAATTTTCACAGAGGATCTTCTCTTTTCAAAAAAAGAGCGTATACACTTTAAAAACCCGGTGGCCGAACCCGCCACCCCACACTCGGAACGAGGAGCAAGCCCCATGGCAAGCACGCAAAAAATCGCCATCGTCGGCGCGGGCCTGGGTGGCGCCGCCGCCGCCACGCTGTTGCAACAAGCCGGATTCGACGTGTCGATCTACGAGCAGGCCCCGGAGTTTTCCCGCCTGGGCGCCGGGATCCACATGGGGCCGAATATCATGAAGATCTTCCGGCGCATGGGCATCGAGCAGCAGCTCGACCGGATGGGCTCGCACCCGGACCACTGGTTCAGTCGCGACGGCCTGAGCGGCGACTACCTGTCGCGCATTCCCCTGGGTGAGTTCGCCCGCAAGGAATACGGCGCGTCCTACATCACCGTGCACCGTGGCGACCTGCACGCCTTGCAGATGTCGACGATCCAGCCCGGCACCCTGCACTTCAACAAGCGCCTGGAAAAGATCGAGGACACCGGCGACCAGGTGCGCCTGAGCTTCACCGACGGCACTACCGCCAGCGCCGATATCGTCATCGGGGCCGACGGCATCAACTCGAAGATCCGCGAGGAACTGCTGGGCCATGAAGCGCCGCTGTACAGCGGCTGGGTCGCCCACCGCGCGCTGATCACCCGCGACCAGCTGGCGCGCTACGACTTCGATTTCGAGGACTGTGTCAAGTGGTGGAGCGAGGACCGGCACATGATGGTCTACTACACCACCGGCCGGCGCGACGAGTACTACTACGTCACCGGCGTGCCGCACCCGGAGCTGGACTTCGAAGGCCCGTTCGTCGACAGCAGCCGCGAAGAGATGTTCGAAGCCTTCCAGGGTTACCACCCCAGCGTGCAGGCGCTGATCGAAGCCACCGACACCGTGACCAAATGGCCCTTGCGCAACCGCAACCCGCTGCCGCTGTGGAGCCGTGGTCGCCTGGTGCTGCTGGGCGATGCCTGTCACCCGATGAAACCGCACATGGCCCAGGGCGCCGGCATGGCCATCGAGGACGCCGCGATGCTGACCCGGTGCCTGCAGGAAACCGGCCTCGGCGACTACCGCACCGCTTTCGAACTCTACGAAGCCAACCGCAAGGAGCGCGCCTCGCGGGTCCAGGCGGTGTCCAACGCCAACACCTGGCTGCGCACCCAGGAAGATCCGGCCTGGGTCTACGGTTACGACCTCTATGCCCAGGTGCTGAAATCGGGGGTGGCGGCGTGAGCACTTTCGTCCACGGCGGCAACGTCCAGGCCAACGGCATTCGCCAGCACTACCTGAGGTATGGCGGCACGGGCCCGGCACTGATCCTGATCCCCGGGATCACCAGCCCGGCGATCACCTGGGGTTTCGTCGCCGAACGCTTCGGCGAGCATTTCGACACCTATGTGCTGGATGTCCGTGGACGTGGCCTTTCCGCCAGTGGACCTGCGCTGGACTACAGCGCCGAGACCTGCGCGCGGGATATCGCCGCCTTTGCCGCCGCCCTGGGCCTGGATCACTACCACCTGGTCGGCCACTCCATGGGCGCGCGCTTCGCCGTGCGCAGTGCCGTGCTCAGCCCCGCCGGGGTGAAAAGCCTGGTGCTGATCGATCCGCCGGTGTCCGGTCCGGGTCGTCGCGAGTACCCGAGCAAACTGCCCTGGTACGTGGACTCGATCCGCCAGTCGCTGATCGGGATGGACGCCGAGGCGATGCGCGCCTTCTGCGCCACCTGGACACCGGAGCAACTGCAACTGCGCGCCGAATGGCTGCACACCTGCTACGAGCCGGCCATCGTCAGGGCATTCAACGATTTCCACGAGGTGGACTTCCACCAGGACCTGCCTCGGCTCGAGGCCCCCGCGCTGCTGCTGGTGGCGGGTCGCGGGGGAGTGATTCTGCCCGAGGACGAAGCCGAAATCCGCGAGCTGCAACCGAGCATCCGAATTGCCCACGTGCCCAACGCCGGCCACATGATCCCCTGGGACGACCTGGACGGCTTCTTCGCCGCCTTCGATGACTTCCTCGGCGTACACCTGACCTCTTGAACACCACAAAACCCTGTAGGAGCCGGCTTGCCGGCGATGAGGCCCGTGAGCCTTGCATCGCCTGATCGGCCGCCATCGCCAGCAAGCCGGCTCCCACAAGGGTGGCGTGTGCTCCGAATCACCGATTTAAGGAGATAGACATGATCAAGCCCTACCGCATCGGCCAGATCGTCCCCAGCTCGAACACCACCATGGAAACCGAGATCCCGGCGATGCTCCTGGCACGCCAGACGATCCGTCCGGAACGCTTCACTTTTCACTCCAGCCGCATGCGCATGAAGCAGGTGCGCAAGGAAGAGCTGGCGGCCATGGACGGTGAATCCGACCGCTGCGCCGTCGAACTGTCCGACGCCAAGGTCGACGTGCTGGGCTACGCCTGCCTGGTGGCGATCATGGCCATGGGCCTGGGCTATCACCGCCAATCCGAAGCCCGCCTGCGCAAGGCCACCGCCGACAACGACGGCAACGCCCCGGTGATCACCAGCGCCGGCGCCCTGATCGAAGGCCTGAAAGTCATGGGCGCCAAGCGCATCGCGATTGTCGCGCCCTACATGAAGCCCCTGACCGAACTGGTGGTGAACTACATCCGCGAGGAAGGGTTCGAAGTGATGGACTGGCGCGCCCTGGAAATCCCCGACAACCTCGAAGTGGCCCGCCACGACCCGGCCAACCTGCCGGGCATCGTCGCCGGCATGAACCTGGAAGGCGTCGATGTGATCGTGCTCTCGGCCTGCGTGCAGATGCAGTCCCTGCCGGCGGTGGCCAAGGTCGAGGCGCAGACCGGCAAGCCGGTGCTGACCGCCGCCATCGCCACCACCTACGCCATGCTCAAGGCCCTGGACCTGGAACCCATCGTTCCCGGTGCCGGCGCCCTGCTCTCCGGCGCGTACTGAGCGAGGAACCTGGCCATGAGCGAACAAAGCGCCAATGACAACTACCAGGGCGTCTGGGGCCAGCGAATCGGCTTCGGCCACACGCCGGCCCTGCTGATGATCGACTTCATGCAGGGCTACACCACCGAGGGCGCGCCACTGTTCGCCCCCGGCGTGGTCAGCGCCGTGGCCGAAAGCGTCGAGCTGCTGGCCTGCGCCCGCCGTCACGGAATTAAGGTGGTGCACACCAATATTCGCTACCATCCAGGCCATTTCGCCGATGGTGGCATGTGGGTGCGCAAGGCGCCGGTGATGAAGGACATGATCGAGGGCAACCCGCTGGCGGCCTTCTGCGAAGCGGTGCTGCCGCGGCCTTCGGAAGTGGTGATCAGCAAGCAGTACGCCAGTGCGTTTTTCGGCACCAGCCTGGCCTCGCAGCTGCACGCCCAGGGCATCGACACCGTGGTGCTGGCCGGCTGCTCCACCAGCGGCTGCATCCGCGCCACCGCCGTGGATGCCGTGCAGCATGGTTTCAGGACCATCGTGGTACGTGAATGCGTGGGCGACCGCCATTCGGCGCCCCATGAAGCGAATCTGTTCGACATCGACAGCAAGTACGGCGATGTCGTCAGCAAACAGGAAGCGATTTCGAAGTTCCAGGGAGCTTGACCGCAGAACCGTGCCATAGAGCCTGGTCGCGTAAAAAACTGAGCGCCGCCTCCGTGGGAGCGTGACGCCCAGTCTTCTGACACTGCCTTTGGAAGCCGCCCTTACCGCGCTCCAGAGTGCTGGAAAAGCGGCTGTATAAAAACCATAAGTCACCGCCAGGAGACATCCGATGCCCATTGCGAATGCGACAACCGCGACCTCGGTCGCCGATCCGACCCAAGCGCTTTACCACAAGATCACCTGGAAACTGATCCCGTTCCTGTGCTTCTGCTACCTGGCCGCCTACCTCGACCGGATCAATATCGGCTTTGCCAAACTGCAGATGCTCGACCAGCTGCACTTCAGCGAAACCGCCTTCGGCCTCGGTGCGGGGCTGTTTTTCGTCGGCTATATCCTCTTCGAAGTACCGAGCAACCTGGTGCTGGAAAAGGTCGGGGCGAAAGTCTGGATCGCGCGGATCATGATCACCTGGGGCCTGCTCTCGGCCTGCACGCTGCTGGTGACCTCCACCACCCAGTTCTACATCCTGCGTTTCCTCCTCGGCGCCGCCGAAGCAGGCTTCCTGCCGGGTGTGCTGTTCTACCTGACCACCTGGTTCCCGACCCACCGGCGCGGGCGGATCATCGCCCTGTTCATGATCGGCCTGCCGCTGTCCAGCGTCATCGGCGGACCGCTGTCGGGCTGGGTCATGGGCCACTTCGACCAGGTCAGCGGGCTGCGCGGCTGGCAATGGCTGTTCCTGATCGAAGCGGTCCCCAGCGTATTGCTCGGGATCCTGACCTTCTGGGCGCTGCCGAACCACTTCCAGCAGGCCAAATGGCTCAGCGAGGAGGAAAAGGCCGTGCTGGAAAACGAACTGCAGAGCGATGAAGCCAGCAGCCCCGAGAGCAAGCAGCACTTTCGCGACGGCTTCTTCAACCTCAAGGTCTGGATGCTCGGCGGCATCGACTTCTCGATCCTGCTCAGCGCCTACGCCATGGGCTTCTGGATGCCGACCTTCATCCGCAACGCGGGGATCACCGACACCTTCCATATCGGGGTGCTCACCGCCCTGCCGAGTGTCGCCGCGCTGCTGGGCATGCTGCTGATCGGCGCCAGCTCCGACAGGCATCGCGAACGCCGCTGGCACATCATCGTGCCGTTCTTCGTCGGTGCCGCCGCCATGGCTACCAGCACCTTCTTCACCCATAACGTGGTGGCGACGGTCACCCTGTTCGCCATCGCCTCGGCGGCGATCATCGGCGCGGTGCCGGTGTTCTTCAGCCTGCCGGCGACCTTCCTCAAGGGCACCGCGGCGGCCACCGGCTTTGCCCTGGCCTGCTCGCTGGCGAACATCGCCGGGCTGGTCAGCAACTCGCTGATGGGCGTGGCCATCGACCTCACCGGCAGCAGCGCCGGGGCCCTCTGGTTCTTCGCCGGTTGCCTGATCCTCAGCAGCGGCCTGGTGATCGCCCTGCCGGCCAAGCTGGTCAATCGTTAAGTGACCACTGACCTGCCGATGGCTTTTCCAGGCATCGGCAGGCAGGCTGGATCAGCGCAATACAACCACAACTCATTGGGGCACATCACCATGCAACGCTTTCTCAAGGGCTGCGCGCTGGCGTTGGCTGTCGGCCTGTCCGCCGGCTCGCTGCAAGCGGCTGAAAAAGTCATCATCGACACCGATTTCAACGTCCTCAACGACGACGGCCAGGCCTTTATCATGCTGGCGCAGTTGCACGCGCAAAAGAAGATCGACCTGCTGGGCATGACCCTGGTCAGCGGCAATGCCTGGGTCGACCAGGAACAGGTCGACGCCCTCAGGGCCGTGGAACGCATGGGGGTGGAAAAGGAGATCGGCGTTTACTCCGGCGCGGCCTATCCGCTGCTGCATGACTTCGCCACTTATCCACAGGAGCAGGCGCTGTTCGGTGCCGGCTGGTCGGGGGCGTTCAAGAGCCCGCGTCCGACCTCCACCTCGCAATTGGTCGCGCCACCCGATGGCCTGGCGACGCATACCAAACTGCGCAGCGAAACCGCCCCGCAGTTCATTATCGACAGCGTGCGCAAGAACCCGCACGAAGTGACCCTGCTGGCCATCGGCCCGCTGACCAACCTGGCCCTGGCGATCCGCCAGGCGCCGGATATCGTGCCGCTGATCAAGCGCATCGTGTACATGGGCGGCGCCATCGAGATTCCCGGCAACACCACGCCGGCGGCGGAGTTCAACTGGTGGTTCGACCCGGAAGCGGCGAAGATCGTCCTGCGCTCGCCCATCGAACACGTGATCTTCCCCAACGATGTCTGCGAGAAAGTCACCTTCGATGCCTCGGTCTACAAGCGAGTGATTGCCGCCAAGGGCGCGGTGCCGGAGCTGTACAAGAGCGTGTTCGGGCCGCAGTTCGCCAAGGACCCGGGTTATCACAGCTTCACCTGGGACAGCCTGCCAGCGTTGTTCCTGGCGGAACCTGGGATCGTCACCGAGTCGCGTGAGATGTGGATCGATGTCGATACCCATTTCGGACCGGACTACGGTCGTGCGCTGGGCTACAAGAAGAGCCCGCCCGTGGGGACGCAGAAAGCCAGGATCGTGTTCGCCGTGGACCAGAAGAAATTCTGGAACGACTACGTGTCGCTGGTGACCTTGCCGACGCCCGTGAAAAAGCCCTGAGGCCAGCGGTGACCGCTCAGCGGTCACCTTTCCCCCGAGCGCCGCCGTCCTACGCCCCCCCAGATAAAAACGACCAACGGCAAAAAAATTAACGACAGCGCTTTCCTACTTTCCCTACCCGCGTCACTGCCATCCCCCCTTCGCCCGCCTGCGCGAGCCTGCGAATTAACTGACTGTAAACAAAGAATTTCCGCATTTTTTGACGCGGCTGGAAGCACTTTGCCTTCAGCCCACAACACAAAAAGAATTGCCTGACAGAAACAGATTACTCGGCCTTGTACAGTCGCCACCTGTCAATTTTGACAGGTCCCAAAACGTTTTTTTCTGTTTATAACTTCACGGGCGATCTGCGGAAATCGCCAGTGACGTTGGGGCCCTTTTCGCCAGGAACGCCTGAGCAACTCAGCCAAAAAAACCGATGAATCTCTTCAATCGCATTTTTGCGGGAGTTTCCGATATGCACGCTTCACTCTCCAAACCCACCGCCACCAACGCGCCCACGCTTCCCCCTGCACCGCAAGCCACTGAAGCGCGCCCGCGCATCAACCTGACCCGCAAGGAGCTGGAGGTCATGGAGTGGGCCGTGATGGGCAAGTCTTCGTGGGAAATTGCACAAATCCTTGAATGCACGGAATCGGCGGTGAACTATCACTTCGCCAATATCCGGGTCAAATTCAAGGTGTCGTCGCGCTGGGCCGCCCTGCGCAAGGCGGCGGAAATGGGCCTGGTGCAGCTGTGACACCGATCCCCGCCGGCTGGCCGGCGTGATACTCACAGTCCCGACCTGATCGTCACACGAGAACTGCACTCGGCAGTTGTGACCCTCAGGCGCCGTTGCGATTCGCTCCCCGATCGACAGACCGACGCCCCCATGCCTATCACCACATGCGTCGGGTCGCATAGTATTTCGTTGTCGGTGGATATCTGCGTTTTGCTATTTGCATCTCAACCATGAGAATACGGACTTTTACAGACATATCCTCACCAAAACCTCTAATATCTCTAACACCCCTAAAGCCCTCCACAACCTGATCATACTTATTGAGAGTGGGTTTAATTTCTTTATAGGCATTCCTGGCAATGCTGGGCAAGGCACCTTTCACCTGCCCCCTCATCGCAAGAGGTAGTTCTGTTCCTAGCTCCTTGATGAGTAATAAGCGAGGTTTGGCAGCAGAAGATACAAACCTGTTCATCGCCTCAGAAGTACTCGCCAATGAAACCATATCTTTCCCCGGCAGTTGATTAAGAATATTTTCGAGAACACCAGGCATACCTTGAAGTCTCGCGAAAGCCCCTACGGGACTTGGGGAAACCGAAGGAGCTGCAGAAGCGGCTGCCGAGGGCACCTTCCCGATTGTCGCCAGACGCCTGGGCGCCCTCAGGAGTCGGGAAGTTCGCCTTACAGGTGTCGCTAACAACCTGAAGAATTCGGAAACGCCAAAATGTCCGGTTGGATCGACAATATTAATGGGGTCGCCCTCACCATAGGCATACGCATTCACGCCCCCCTTTCCGAATGGGCTCAGACTGTCTGGACTGTTAAACCGCATCAGCACAGCATTGAACGCTCGATACCCATTGCCCAATAGGTAGTGTCCTGTCACGGGATCCGTTCGTTCTCCGTTGAACCCCAGCAAACTCAGAAGGCCACTTTCTGCAGCCCGATGACCATAAGGCATATAGGCAATGGCCCGCTCCTGCGTCCTCTCCAGCGCATACAGCACAGAACGCTGTGAGTCGGTGGCGAGCAGCGTGGTATCACGGGTTGCGCCTTGATGTTGCTGTTGCGCGAGTAAGGTATCTTGCCCTTGGAAGAAGGCATGCTTTACCTGACCATGAATCTCGACCGCCAATCGGTTCTTCTGATAAAAGCGCTGATGGCTGGGTAGCCCGGTCGGTGAGCAATCGGCCAGTCGGTCCAGCGGGTCATAGCGATACTGGATCAGTAGAGTGCCACGGGGAGAGCACATGGCCTTGCGCCTTGAGAAAAGTGAGGTCTGCGCGAGTAGTGTGTGCCGAATGCCGTGACCTGCCTACTGACAGAAGTATCAGGTTTGACCGAGATTTGTGGCGAGCGGGCTTGGCGCAATGCCTTGCTCACAGAAACGCACGTCGCCCCCCATCCGGGCCTCGTACCATAGCCTCTGGTACTTGCTCGAATAATTCTCTTCGCTCCCTAGCATGGCCAACACGGATTTTTACTGATGTTTTTCTACCATAACATCCAGCACTTCTAACATCCGCCATCACTTGGTTAAAATTATTTACAGTAATTTCTTTATATTTGCCCATAGCATCCTTGGGCAAAACACCTTCCACTTTACCTTTCATCGCCAAGGGCAGTTTTGTTCTGAGTTCTCCGATAGGCAATGATGAGGGTGCTTTGGCAGCAGAATATACAACCCCTTTCATTGCGTTAGAAGTTCTCGCCAATGAAACCATGTCACGCCCCGGTAGCCGTTGTACGATATTATCTAAAACATCTGGCATACCTCGAAGTCTCGCGAAATCCCCCAGGGGAGTAGAGGGAACCGAAGAAGCTGCGGAAGGGGCGGCCGAGAGCACCCTCCCAATGGTCGCCAAACGCCTGGGCACCCTCAGTAGTCGGAATATTTGTCTTAAAGGAGTCTCTAACCATTTGAAGAATGCGAAAACGCCAAAATGTCCGGTTGGATCGACGATATTAATGGGGTCGCCCTCACCATAGGCATACGCATTCACGCCCCCCTTTCCAAACGGGCTCAAACTGTCTGGACTGTTAAACCGCATCAGCACAGCATTGAACGCTCGATACCCATTACCCAATAGGTAGTGTCCTGTCACGGGATCCGCTCGTTCGCCGTTGAACCCCAACAAACTCAGCAGGCCACTGTCTGCAGCCCGATGACCATAAGGCATATAGGCAATGGCGCGCTGCTGCGCCCTCTCCAGCGCATGCAACACAGAACGCTGTGAGTCGGTGGCGAGCAGCGTGGTATCACGGGTTGCGCCTTGATGTTGCTGTTGCGCGAGCAAGGTATCTTGCCCTTGGAAGAAGGCATGCTTTACCTGACCATGAATCTCGGTCGCCAATCGGCTCTTCTGATAAAAACACTGGAGCCTTGGTAGACCGGTCAGCGAGCAATCGACCAATCGGTCCAGCGGGTCATAACGATACTGGATCAGTAGAGTGTCACGTGAAGCGTGCATGGCCCGTGCTCTTGGAGAGAGATGAGGTCTCAGCGAGTAGTGTCTGCCGACTTTCGTGACCTGCCTACTGGCAGAAGTATCAGGTTTGGCCGAGATTTGTGGCGAGCGGGCTTGCCCGCGCTCGACTGCGAAGCAGTCGCAAAGCCAGTCACCTCGACCTGCCTGACACACCGAGTTCTCCGGTTTTAGGGTCGCTTCGCAACCCAGCGCGGGCAAGCCCGCTCGCCACCAAATCGCACTCGGCTTCAAACCTCCTTACTCACTAGCATTGACGCAATGCCTTGCTCACGATAGGCCCGTGAAGCCGTTAAAAGCTTCGCGGCAATCGCGACTACAGGTTGGGTCACGTTGCCCTGTTTCAATGCTCAGACGCGTAGTCGCCAGCCGAGTACATCCATCAGGTCACAACCATCACGCAGGACCATCGCTGGGACTTGAAGGATATGTTGGAAGTCGACGTCATTGGCATTGTGCAGCTCGATGCGGGCCAGGGCTTCGAGCATCTGCGTCGCGGCCAGGAAGCGCGCGGCGGCGTTGGCGTGGAGCACGTCGGTTGGGCTTTCGGCATCGATCAGCAGGCTGGGGATCAGGCAGTCGATGGCGGTGAGGGGTATGTATTTAGTCATGGGTAAAGCCTCGTTTTTTAAATGAAAGCCATCACTCAATCGTCGCCAAACGAATGTATGGTCAGCCCACCTCCTGCAACCACGAGCGATGAGCGGTAAAGCATGCTTGCGTTAATGTATCCGGGCTCATGGTCGGCAGCTTTGCCGCCTGGCCCTTGATGAGTAGTCGCTCCTGCCTGTCCTTGAAAAAGGTGCCAGCTTCGAAAGCTGCTTCGTTTGCCAGGTTTTCAAGCAGGATTTGAGCTGTTTATCGTCATCATCGTTGTCGTCGCAAAAGCCGGTAGTGAATTTCGATCAAGCCATGGATTGTGCGTTGTAGCTAACTCCGCGAGCTAAAACAGCCCATACGACCCTTGCCAATTTGTTGGCCAAAGCGCAGGCGACCTTGTTCGGATGCTTTCGTATCAGCAGGTCTCTGCACCAAGTCCCCAAAGCATCAGTACGTTTATCTATGTGCACCAGAACTGCACGCGAGCCTTGAATCATAAGCTTTCGAAGGTACTTATCACCGCGCTTGCTGATGTTCAAAAGGACGGTTTGGCCGCCTGTTGAATACTGCCTCGGCACCAGCCCCAGTGAGGCCGCGAAGTCTCGCGATGAGTGAAAGTTGGAAGCGTCCCCGACGTCGGCCAGCAGCGCGCTAGCGATGATAGGGCCGATGCCGGGGATGCTCATCAGGCGTGTTCCCGCATCATCAGCTTCCACTTGCTCTTTGATACTCCGGTCAATCGCCTTAATTTCGTCGTTGAGCCGCTTCATCTCTTCCAGCAGATGTTCAATGAAGGACTTCAGTTGTTGCGGTAACTCTGCGGCAGGGTCGTCCAGAATCTGGTGAACCTGATTCATGGCCGCTTTTGTGGCAGGCAATGCGATCCCGAACTCAAGCAAGAACCCGTGAATGCGATTTATCGTTTGAATTCGATGGCCTACCAATGCTTCCCGAAGACGGTGCTGGGTCGATAGCACTTGCTGTTCCACGGTTTTGATGGCGACGTAACGTGCTCTAGGACGGGATGCGGCTTCGCAGATTGCCTCAGCGTCGATGTAGTCGTTTTTGTTGCCGGTGACGTAAGGTTTCACATGCTGTGGCGCAATCAATTTTACTTGATGACCGAAGGACATAAGCTTCCTGGCAAGGCAGTGTGAGCCGCCACAGGACTCCATCACGATGGTGCAGGGCTTTAGCCTTGCGACAAACTCAAGCAAGCGGTTGCGATTGAATTTCTTGCGCAGCACTTCCTTGCCTTTGGCGTCGTGCCCTATGAGATGAAAGGTACTTTTTCCAATATCCAGGCCGAGCAAATCCAAGTTGTCCATGAGAGGTCTCCGCGAAATAAGTGAGAACCCCGGTAATCTTAGATTTAGCGGGGTTCCCGTGCTGGGATGACCATCTCATTAGGGTGGCGGCTGTACGCAGGTTGGCGAACCGGGCAAACCAAACCGGCAGACCCGAAGGTCTCCCGCGCACAGCCGCCATAGGGCAGCTTTGCGGATGCAAAAGCGCCTGCAAACTAGCACAAAGCTTTCGCATGGTTTACTGAACGAGTCGCCAAACCCGTGTCGCCAATATGAGCGACCGCCGGACTATAAGCCCCTGGCTTCGGGCGAAGCAAGGTGCCGATAGGTGAGAATTTGTAAGTGTCGGAGACCGCCGTGAGAGTCGGTAGCCTGAGCATTCACACCCGCTTATGGCTGGAACCGGTCTGCAGATCTACTTTCGCACCAAGGCCACCCTATCAGTTCTGCTAGTACCGCCCTTTTACAACAGAGCCGACACTGGATATCCGTAGCCATGCCAGCGGAAGCCAGCCCATGCCTGCTCAAGACCGATCCCTGCTCTGCCGCTATCAATATGATCCCCTGGACAGACTGGCAAGCCTGGCACCACCTGAAGCTTGCGAGTTGCAGCGCTTTTACTTGAAAAACCGCCTGGTCACCGAGATACACGGCACGATACAGCAGTCGATTGTCCAGTACGAAGATCAGTTGCTGGCACAACAACAGCGCCAGGATGAAGTATTGAGCACCACACTGCTGGCGACCGATCAGCAGCGTTCCGTGCTGCATACGCTCGCTCCCGACGGTCCACGCCCCGGCATGGCCTATTCGGTTTATGGCCATCAACCCGCTGACAATGGCCTGTTGAGCCTCCTCGGTTTTAACGGCGAGCGCCTGGATCGGATAACCGGTCATTACTTGCTGGGCAATGGCTATCGGGTCTTCAATCCGGTGTTGATGCGCTTCAATAGTCCGGACAACCGGAGCCCCTTCGCAGAGGGTGGGATCAATACATATGCGTATTGCATGGGCGACCCCGTTAACCAGACAGATCCAAGTGGGCATGCGCCAGCCTGGTTGAAATCCATTTTAAGGTTTGCTGGCATCATGAGACCACATACCGCGACTTCTCGCCTTCTACCGCCGCCCATGATGGTCCAATCGCAGTTGCCTCCTACAGCCTCACCTGCCGGCGCCATTACTTCCACTTCACCACCCCCATACAGCCCGCCTCGGGGACGCAGAACAACCCCGACCGCTGCACACAGTAGCCATGACACGCCAAGCAATGCGCAATTGGAACAAGAAATCGCTCGACAGGAAGCAAGTGCAAGCATACAGCGCAGCAGGCTTGATGATATTGCCAATGGACTAAGACCGGACTTGGATGATAGATACGCGGAATTACATCAAACGTGGAGCGATACGCGCGAGTATATTACCCTTCTCAACTCACAGATACGCCCACCCAACTACCATCAAATTGCACATCCAAAACCAAAAACCAACCCATCCAGCTACGACGAAAATTATCTCCCTGATTATCAGGAGGCGATAAGAAAAAACAGTTAACTCCATCTGCAATAGCGATACAGCATCGGTTTTAGCCGATCTATTTATGTCATGGTCGCCACCCTGGCCCCGGAGGGACAAGGTGACGGCAGCCCAGTAGATCCTAGCTTTGCCTCACAAGCCGCACCAGCGCATCCCTCTGCGCAGACAATTTCGCATGATAATCTTGATCACCAATTCTGCGATATTTCTTCATTTCAATGGACAATTGAGCATATCTTTCTTCATCTTTAATTACTCTCAGCTCACTCGCCCCACTCGCCACTTTTCGTTGCGAAGGAAGAGCAGCCATGGCGGCCTCCAGCTGTTTAGAATAGATAATACGTGGGTCTTGAACTCTATTCGCTGGCACCAAAAGTTTTTTCTTAGGAAGACTCTTCAGCCACCGGCCAACCTTTTCCTCATTGCTCAGAATTGAAGATGGGTCGGATTTAGACAAGCCGCTTGAGGACTCCGACATCAGCGACGATCTACTAGACTTCACCGACGATCCACTAGAAGAAAAACGGGTCACATAGACATCAGGAAGCCCATCAGCACCAGCCGCAAAGGTAGCGTTTTTGCTAACTTTCTTTTGGAGATCTGAAAGCCCCTGACCTAGCTCAACAAAATTTCCAGTGACACCTAAACCAGCCACATTCGTGGTTTTTTTCGATAGCCCCAGCCAACGCTTTATATTTCCGCCCAGATTTTTAAGAAATCGCGGTATGCCAAAATGCCCCGTCGGATCACGTTCATTCGGCGGGCTGGTGACATAGCAATAGGTATTCAACCCGCCTTGACCAAAGGGACTCATCGAGTCCGGGCTATGGAAGCGCATCAGCACCGGGTTATAAGCCCGGTAGCCGCTCCCCAGCAGCTGCCATCCGGTGTTTGCCTCGGTCAGCTCGCCGTTGAAGCCCAGCTGACAACTGACCGGTCGCGCGGCGCTGGGGTAGCCGTAGGCGGTATAGGCGATGGCATTCGCCGCACCACCCTCCAATTCACTGCCCACGCTATTGCTGGCGTCGCAGGCCAATAACACCACCGGATCACTCCCGCCTTGGCGCTGGGCCAGCAGATTGTCGTCGCCGCGCATAAAGCTGCTGCTGCGCCCACCACGCCGCAGCGTGCTCAACCCACCCTCCTGGTAAAAACGCTGCTCCGCCCCCGTTGTGCCATCTTTGCTATAGAGCTTGTCGAGCGGGTCATAGTGATAACCACCGCTGGCGCCACCGCCGCTGACCTGGGTCAAACGCCCAAGCGCATCGTAGTCCAGGGTCCGCCCCTCCTCATCGAGGATCAGATGACCATCGGCGTTGTACTCCAGGTCAATGCTCTGCGGGTAATCCCCATGGCTGTTGACCACCTTGCGCAGTTGCACCGGATCGACGTCGTCGTAGGTATAGCGGGCGGTATTGCTACCTCCGTCGAAGCTGGTCAGCACCTGGGTCAGGTTGTCCATGGCATCAAAACGGAAGGCCTGGCTGATGATCGCCTTGCCGTATGGATCGATCGGCGGCTGGCTGCCGCTGCAGGTGTAGCTTTGCAGACGATCGCGCGCATCGTAGCCATAGGTCTCGTCACGCAGCAGCGTCGCGCCTTCCCTCAATATCCGCTGCTCCAGCCCGTCGACCAGGTTGTAGGTCTGGGTCAAGGTCTGGAGCGCGCCATCGAGGTCAAAGCTGCGCAGGACTTCCCGGCCGAAATCGTCATATTCAAGGCTGACCGTCACGTGCTGCCCACTCTGGCTATCGGACGTCTCGATACGCTCGGTCAAGCCCAGCCGATTGTAGCTGAACGTCGAGGTGGTGGTGCCCAGGCTGGTGGTTTCCAGCCGTCCGAACTCATCGTATTGATAGTCCTGCACCTGTGACAGCACATCGGTGTAACTGAGCAGGCGCCCTTGTCGGCTGTAGCCATAGAGCATGCTATACCGCTCGCTGCCCTGCTTGCGCTCTTCGCTTTTCAGTTCCCCGGTGCTGAAGTAGGTGCGATTGAGCTCCTGCCCGGACTCCTCGCAATGCAGCAGGCGCGCGTTGTGCCGATCATAGACATAGTCGGCGCTGACGCTGCTGCCGACAATCCGCCGCTGCAGCGGTTCCTCGCTGAGCTGCGGCTTGTACACATATTCGATCAACTGGCCACTGGCGGTGCTCAGGCTCTTGGGCTGGGACTGCCCGGGGTCGAAGGTAAAGGTCTGCTCGCGCCCGCCGGTCGTGGCGCTGTACATTCGCCCCAACCCATCGAACGCCTGCTCGCCCAATGTCCGATCATTTACGCTGATCCGGATGGGCAGGTCGTCGCTGCTGTGCAGGGCGTACTCGCGCTTGACCACGGCCACGGGGCTGCCGGGCAAGGTGGTTTCAACCATCCGGTCAAAAACGTCGTAGCCATACAGGGTACTGCGCCCGAGGGCATCGATCTCCTCGACCGTACGGCCAAGGCCATCGTAATGATAGAGCTGCTCGCTGACCGCTTGACCCCGCCGAGTCAGGCGCTCGACCTTTTGCGGTTTTTCGAACAGGTTCATTTCGCTGACGGTGTAGTTGTATTTGTCGCTCGCGGCCGCGTCGGTCTGCTGCCACTCACGCTTGACCGGCAACAGGGTGGTGCCAATCGGGTCGGTTTCGCTGACCGTGATCACCCCCTCGGGCGCGGTCTCGCTGCGCTGCTGGCCCCAGTCGTCGTAGCCAAAATGGGTGGTCAAGGCCAGGTCCTGGTCTTCCAACCAGTCGTATTCGGTTTCATTGATCAACTGCCCGAGCACGTCGTACTCGGCCGCGTAGGTCTGGCGAAACGCGCCGGCCCGGCTCGGGTTATCGACATCCTGGCGTTCTTCGTACACCGGCCGGTTAAGGCCGTCGAACTCGGTGCGGGTCTGCACCTGCTTGACGTCGGTCAGCAATTGCGCGGCCTTTTGCCGGGCATTGGTGGGCTGCGGCTGGGGTACCAGGAAGTAGCTGTAGCACCGCGTGGCTTCATAGTCCGGATCGTCCGGAGCCACGGTTTCGCTGAGTACCCGGCCGAGCACATCGTAGGTGGTGCGGATCTGCACATCGTTGTCGTCGCGGCTCAGCAAGGATTGGCCATTGAGCAGCGAACTTTCTTCGACGATGACTTTTCTCACCGTATCAAAGCTGGTGCTCAGGATCTGGGTGGTTTGCAGCACGGTTTCGCCGACCCGAGGGCTGGGCAGACGCGCATAGGTGTAATCGGTGTGGGTGCTCCGGCCATTGAGGGTCACGCTTTCCCGTAGCGGGCGGCCATATTGCACGCGATCGCTCGCCAGCTCATGGTAGGTGAAGGTCGTGACCTGCACGCTACGCTCGTTGCTGCCCTCCAACTGCAACAGGGTTTCATCCAGCGTCACCATCCACGGATTGAGCAGCGTC
>NZ_JXDG01000021.1 GCF_000820515.1 Pseudomonas batumici
AAGACCGACGCCAAGGTCAAGGAACTGATCCCGGACGACGCCCACCTGCACAACTGGCTGGACATGGCTCGCGAGCGCATCAGCTTCCAGGGTCTGCCGGCGCGGATCTGCTGGGTCGGCCTGGGCCTGCGCGCCAAGCTCGGCCTGGCGTTCAACGAAATGGTCCGTAGCGGCGAGCTGTCGGCGCCGATCGTGATCGGCCGCGACCACCTGGACTCCGGTTCCGTGTCCAGCCCGAACCGCGAAACCGAGTCGATGCAGGACGGTTCCGATGCCGTGTCCGACTGGCCACTGCTCAACGCCTTGCTCAACACCGCCAGCGGTGCGACCTGGGTCTCGCTGCACCACGGCGGCGGCGTCGGCATGGGCTTCTCCCAGCACTCGGGCATGGTGATTGTCTGTGACGGTACCGACGAGGCGGCCGAGCGGATTGCCCGCGTACTGCACAACGACCCGGCCACCGGGGTCATGCGTCACGCCGATGCCGGTTACCAGATCGCCATCGACTGCGCGAAGGAGCAAGGCCTGAACCTGCCGATGATCACCGGTTGATCGGTCGGCCAGGGGCACATGGAGAGGGGACAGCCGTCCGGGCTGAGTCCCTTATGGGTGCGAATTAACCGGCTGAACAGGCAGGTTGGCTTTTAGGGTTTTGTCCGGTGTGCACGGCAACCGTTGTGCACACCGGCAAAGGAGATTCGGCCTGAGCCGGATCAGTTCGCAACATTCCATTGATTAGGCAGGAAGTATCAAGATGTCGAAAAAATCAAGCTGGTTGGGTTCTGTAGCGCTCAGTGCACTGGTTCTGGCCTCGGCTTCGGCTGTGCAGGCCAAGGAATGGACCTCGGTGAATATTGCCACCGAGGGCGCCTATGAGCCCTGGAACCTGACGCTGCCAGGTGGAAAGATCGGCGGCTTCGAACCGGAACTGATGGATGTCATCTGCCCGCGCATGAAGCTCAAGTGCAACTTGGTCGTACAGAACTGGGACGGGATGATCGCCAGCCTCAATGCCGGTAAATTCGACGTGCTGATGGACGCCATCGTCATCAACGAAGAGCGCCAGAAGGTCATGGCCTTCTCGACACCTTACGCCCAGACACCAGCCAGCTTCGTCGCGCTGAAAACCGATCTGTTGCCGGGCAAGACCGGTGCCGAATCCGCCATCACCCTGGGGACCGATGCCAAGGAAGTACGTGCCGGCGTTGAAGAGCTGCGCAAGGCGCTCAAGGGCAAGACCATTGGTATCGCCTCCGGCACCATCTACACCACATTCATCGATCAGAACTTCAAGGATGTGGCGACCATTCGTGAGTACGGCAGCTCGGCCGAAGCCATTCTCGACCTGCTCGCCGGCCGCATCGACGTCGCGTTCGACGATGTGACCTTCTTCAACTCGGTAATGGACAAGCCTGAGAACAAACCGCTGGTCTTCACCGGCCCGGTCATCAAGGGCCCGATCTGGGGTGAAGGCGAAGCGCTGGGCTTCCGTCAGAAGGACCCGGAGCTCAAGGCCAAGTTCGACGCCGCTCTCAAGGAAGCCATGGCGGATGGCACGATCAAGAAATTGAGCGAAAAATGGTTCAAGGCAGACCTCACCCCTAAGCAGTGATTCTGGATGGCCCGGCACCCTGAAGGTTGCCGGGCCGTGTTAACCCTTTTCATAAGTGGGACCCTCTATGAACCTCTTGCAGCTACTCAGTTTCGGTGACTCAGGCTGGGGAATGGCGCTGCTCCAGGCAGCGGGCATGACCGTGGTATTGACCCTGGCAGCCCTGCTGGTGGGTGCGGTATTCGGCAGCCTGGTCGCGGCTGCCAAGCTCTCCCGTCGGCGCAGCCTGCGCTGGCTGGGGGACCTGTATTCGATCCTGTTCAGGGGCATCCCCGAGTTGCTGGTGATCTACCTGTTCTACTTTGGCGGAGCCAGTGTGGTGACGGCGGTCGGCCACTGGTTCGGCGGTGAAGGCTATATCGACGTACCGCCCTTCCTGGTCGGTGCCTTGGCGGTCGGGCTGATTTCCGGCTCCTATCAGGCGGAAGTCTACCGTGGCGCCTTTCTCGCGGTATCGCGGGGCGAACTGGAAGCCGGACTGGCCATCGGCATGAGCCGGGCCATGCGTTTCAAACGGATTCTGATTCCCCAGGTGCTGCGCTTCGCCTTGCCCGGGCTGGGCAATGTCTGGCAAATGAGCCTGAAAGACTCGGCACTGATTTCAGTCATCGGCCTGGTGGAATTGATGCGGGCCAGCCAGGTCGCGGCCGGGTCCACTCGTCAATATTTCACGTTCTATATCATCGGGGGCGCCGTGTACCTGATTCTCACCGGCCTGTCCGGTCGGCTTTTCAACATCGCCGAGGCTCGCGTGCGTCGCACGCGGCAACGCAGCCCAGTCTAGGTTCGAGGAGCGCCACCCATGATCGATTTTCCGTTCCTCGCTGACACCATGCTCAAGCTTCTGGCAGCGCTGCCCACAACGCTGACACTGTTTTTCAGTTCATTGGTGATCGGCCTTACCCTGTCGGTAGGCATTGTCAGCCTGCGGGTCAGCCGCTGGTGGTTTTTCAGCTATCCGGCGCGCTTCTACATCATGTTGTTTCGCGGTACGCCGCTGCTGATTCAAATGTTCCTGATCTACTACGGCCTGGGCCAGTTCCCGGCCATTCGCGACAGCTTCGCCTGGGTCCTGCTCAAGTCGCCCTACGGCTGCGCGGTGATTTCACTGGCCTTGTGCACCGCCGGCTACACCGCCGAAATCATTCGCGGCGGGCTGCTCAGCGTGCCACAGGGGCAGATCGAAGCGGGCAAGGCCGTCGGCATGTCGCCCTGGGAACTGCTGCTGCGGATCATTGCACCGGTCACCCTGCGCCAGGCCCTGCCGGCCTACTCCACCGAAGCGATTCTGCTGGTCAAGTCCACGGCGCTGGCCAGCCTGGTGACGGTCTGGGACGTCACCGGCGTCGCGCAACAGATCATCCAGCGCACCTATCGCACGATGGAAGTGTTCATTTGCGCGGCCCTGATCTATCTGGTGCTGAATTACCTGGTGGTCCGCGCCGTCGCCTGGCTCGAATATCGTCTCTCGCCGCACTTGCGCGAGCGGCCGGTCGACGTCATCAAAAAAGCCAGCCCTTCGCTGCCTACCCATTCCTGATTTGATACGGAGCATGCCATGAGCACTCAGCCCGCTTCAGCCTTGTCGCTGACCAATATTCAGAAGTCCTTCGGCAGCGCACACGTCCTCAAGGGTATTTCCCTGGACGCCCACAAGGGCGACGTGATCTCGATCCTCGGTGCCAGCGGATCGGGTAAAAGTACCTTCCTGCGTTGCATCAACCTGCTGGAAACACCCGATCAAGGCATCATCAGCGTCAACGGTGAAGTGATCGAAATGAAGCAGCATGCCGACGGCCGCCAGACCCCGAGCAACGCCCGCCAGGTCGAACGCATGCGCAGCTGCCTGGGCATGGTGTTCCAGAGTTTCAACCTGTGGTCGCACATGACTGTGCTGCAAAACGTCATCGAAGGCCCGATGCGGGTGCTCAAACGCTCCCGCGCCGAATGTGTCGAGGAAGCGGAAGCCCTGCTGCACAAGGTCGGCCTGTACGAGCGCCGCGATTATTACCCGGCCCACCTGTCCGGTGGTCAGCAGCAGCGCGTGGCGATCGCCCGCGCGCTGGCCATGAACCCCCAGGTGATGCTGTTCGACGAACCGACCTCGGCACTCGACCCAGAGCTGGTGGGCGAAGTGTTGCGCGTGATGCGCTCCCTGGCCGAGGAAGGCCGCACCATGCTGGTGGTCACCCACGAAATGGGCTTTGCCCGCCACGTGTCCAACCGGGTGGTGTTCATGCACGGCGGCCTGATCGATGTCCAGGGGACCCCGACCGAGCTGTTCGAGGGCTTGCCTACCGAGCGCTTCCGGCAGTTCGTCTCCAGCCATCACGAGAGAAGCGCCGAGTAAGCAAACCCGGCGAAGCCGACTCGCGGAAAAGACAACGGCCCCTGCTTCGGGGCCGTTGTCTTTTCTGCGCGGTCACTCCGCATAGGCGGTCAGTGCACGCCTGCATTCAGGTGGAATCCGGCAACAGTGTTTGTCCGGTGAGCCGCTATATCAGCGGGTGCCAAACACCTAGCATCGTCTCTACCCAAGGAGAAAGTCGAGAATCCCTCAACTGACTCACGAGGTAAAAAATCGGAAACCCGATATGCGCTTTACGATCATTTCGATCGCCAAGCCCCCCCAGACGATACGGTGAATATCATGAACTTCTCGAAAATGGCGCTGACTCTTGTTCTTGGCAGTGCAACTGCGCAGGCGTTTGCCGACGACAGTCATTCAACGGCAGCGACCAGCAAGATCGCCGTCGAAACCTACACGTACGAAGCGAAACCCGATATCGAAAAAGTCATTGCCATCACAGACGCCGCGGATCAATGCGCACCAACGCCCGTGCAAATGACCTATGAAGACTCCCACGGCCAACGCCACATCCTGCAATACGACGTGATGGGGACAGGCTGCTCTAACGGCTGAGTGCTCTTGTGGACGATGGAGGGTCGACACTCCTTCCCCGCAGCACCGGACACACTCAAAAAACCTTATCGCTTTTGTGAACCTGCAACTGCCTCATCGGATGCCAACAAGCGTGGCATCGCGTCTTTAAGAAACTCCACCCAGGTCTTTATCTTCGCATCGACGAATTTCCTGGAAGGGTAGATTGCAAACAGACTCAACGCCTCAAGGTGATAGTCTGGCAGTACCCGCACCAACGCTCCGCTCCTCAGCCCCTCGACGGCAGAAGCAATCGGTTGTATGCCAATCCCCATCCCGCTTCTTATCGCCACGGACATGCCGTCTGCGGTATTGATATGAAAGGGAGACAAGGGGGTATTGACGATCTCCATGCCTTCGGGCCCTTCAAATGTCCAGCTTTCCCCCGGCATGACGGTATTCACGATTCTCAAGCAATCATGTGCGCAAAGATCGCCCGGCACATTGGGGCGCCCGCGTTTTTCCAGGTAGGCTGGCGAGGCACAAAGAATGCTGTAGGTGCTACCGAGACGCTGAGCGACAAACCCTGAGTCGGGTAGATCCCGCGCCAGAACAATCGACATGTCATAGCCCTCCTCCAACAAATCCGGCAATCGATTGGTCAGTACCAGGTCAAACATGACCGAAGGGTGCGTCTCTCTATATTTGGCAATGGCCTGGATCACATAGTGATTGCCAATGGCCGACATGGCGTGAATCTTGAGCCGGCCGACCGGCATGACTTGAGCCGTACCGGCCTCGTCTTCCGCCTCACGCACCTCCTCGAGAATTTTTTCGTAGCGCTGCAGATAACGCAGGCCGGCTTCGGTCAATGCCAAGCGACGGGTCGTGCGGTTGATCAGCCGTGTCTGCAGCCTGGCCTCAAGGCTGGAGATGGCCTTGGAGACGTTGGCGGTGGTGGTGTCCAGTATCCCGGCCGCCGCCGTGAAGCTACCACTCTGCGCGACCACCATGAAAAAACGCATGGTCTGGAACACATCCATCATTTTCCCCTCGGCAATCCAGTCAAAAATTATAGGCCCGGCCTGAAGCGTTGCTCGCATGAAAAAGGGGCGGCCCTGGAAAAGGCCGCCCCTTGCGCATGGGTCACTTCTTGCGCGGAATAAACCCAGGCACCCCGGTTTCCACCACCGAATTGAAGCGTATCCGGGTCTGGATCTCCTCCCGAATTTCAGCCATGGCCCGGTGAGGCAAGGTAGAAATATCGAAGTTCTCCTGGATATGAGCCGGTGTCGCAGAAGTGGTCAGGAAAGCCGTCCCCCGCTGTACCGACCAGGCCAATGCGACTTGAGCCGGGGTCTTCTGCAAGCGCTGGGCGATGCCGGTAATCACCGGTTCCTCCAACACGTTCGGTTCCATGCCATGTCCGAGTGGCGCAAAGGCCAGGAGGATAATTCCATGCTGCTGGCAAAACTCGAGCAGTTCCCACTCAGGCAGGTAAGGGTGGGACTCGACCTGCACGACGGCCGGTTTTATCCGGGCCACAGCCACCAGCGCTTTCAACGCCTCCAACGTGATGTCCGACACGCCGATGGACTTGCATCGACCTTCATCCACAAGGCGCTCAAGCGCCCTCCACGTCTCGATCAAGGTCACGCCCGAGTCGTAGATGACTCGCCCCTGCTCGTCTCGCGGGTCCTGGTCATCGCCGGGTTGAAAGGCAAAGGGCGTATGGATCAGGTAGCAATCGATATAGTCGACTTGAAGACGTCGGCAGCTGGCTGCCAAAGCCGGTTCGACCCGCTCGGGACGATGGTTGGTATTCCACAGCTTGGTGGTGATGAACAGCTCTTCTCGTCGAACCTGGCCGGCCTGCAGTACTTCCTGCAGGGCAATGCCCACCTGTTCCTCGTTTCGATAGCGTTCCGCACAATCGAAATGACGAAACCCTGCCTCCAATGCAGCCTTGACCGCTTGGGTGGTCACCGACAGGTCTCGAAACAGTGTTCCAAAGCCCACCGCGGGCATCTCACCCGTTCCGTGAGCAAGAGGAAACCGGGTATCGCGAAGCGTATCGTAATAGGTCATGCCTTTACTCCATTGCCTGGGGCCACAACCGCAACCGCGCCGGTGACCGTTCATAAAATGTCGGGAGGCCGCGCTCAGCGAGAGGCCACTTTCTGCTCGAGAACACCCACAGAATTACCGCCGAGCGCCACGAACAAGCGCACCGTGTCGAGATACTGCGCGGTCTTCACGCGGATCTGTCCCAGCAACGCCTGCTCATAGGCGCGCTCCGCCTCCAGCACCTGCAGAATGCTGTTCTCGCCTTGCGCGTAGGCTTGCTGGTTCAAGCGCAAACTGGTTTCGGCAGCGCCCAATGCGTCTTGCTGCGCCTGGTTTTCCTGCGCGTCATGGTTGATCGCCTGCAGCGTGTCGGCGACCTGACCGAACGATTTGATGACGGTCTGCTGGTAGCCGGCGAACGACGCCTTGTAGCCATCAACGGCGGCCTGGCGTTCGGCCCTGAGGGTTCCGCCATCGAAGATCGGCCCCGCCAGGCCCGCGGCGAAGCCCCAGAGCGCGGCGCCGCCATTACCCGAAGCCGCCTGCGCCAGGGACGCGGAAAGCGACACGTGCGGATAAAGGTTCGCGGTCGCTACGCCAACGGCAGCACTGGCCATGTGCAAGTCCGCCTCCGCTTGCAGGATATCGGGCCGGTCATGGGCCATTTCAGAGGGCAAGCTGACCGGGACGTTGGCCGGCAATACGAATTCGGCCAGCGCGAAGTCAGGTGCAATCCAATCCGCCGGGCCTTTTCCCGCCAGGATCGACAGTGCATGGCGTGCCGAATCGCGTTGCTGGGCCAGTGGCGGCAATAGCGTGCGGTCCTGCGCCAAACGCGTCTCGGCCAGTGAAACATCGATCTGCGTGGTGCTGCCATTGAGGTGGGCCATGCGCACCAGCTCGAGATTCCTGGCGTCATTGGCCAGCAGTTTCTCGACGGCTTCCATCTGCGCGTTGGCAGAAGCGAGCAACAGCGCCTGGCTGGCAACATCGCCGGTCAGGGTCAGGTAGGCCGCCTCGTAGCGATGCTTCTGCAGATCGGCAAACGCCTCTTGCTGCTCGACCCGCCGCTTGTTACCGCCAAACGCATCGAGGTCGAAGTCGACCTGCGGCCCGACCGTGTAGAAATTGGCCACCGAAGGATCGGCGGCCACGTGTACCCGCTGGCGACCGGCCTGGGCGCCGAAACCGACCTGCGGATACAACGCCCCCTCCGCCGCCGCCACGGACGAAGCCGCTTGCCGCAGGGTGGCATCCGCCGCCACCAGCTCGAGATTGCCGTCGATTGCCCGACGGACAAGCTGGTCGAGCTTGGGTGAATGAAAGGCCGACCACCAGTCACCGTTGAGCTTCTTGCCCAGGTCGATGTGCTGCTCACCGGGCGGGTTGCCAGCCACGCCAAGACGCTGCTCGGCCTGTTGGTCATAGTGCTGCGACAGGCTGGCCGACGGCGCCTTGTAGTCAGGGCCGACAGCACAGGCGGCCAGGAAAAGAACCGCCGATACCGCACCGACCTTGGCGGGGAACAGGTGTCTGTTGAGGACGAATGCATTGGGTTTCATTTGCCAGACTCCACGAAAGCTAGTTGGTCGGAACGGGTTTGCGAAGAAAAATCACCAACGGACTCACCAGCAGCATCGCCCACATCAAAATCTTGAACTGGTCGATGATTGCGATAAGGGCCGCCTGGCCGGTGATCATTTCGTTGAGCCCGGCCAGTGCCGGCAAGGACATCGATGCCGTCACCGAGTGGGCCGCCGCGCGGTACGCGGTCAGGTGGCTGGCCAGCGCCAGGTGCATCGCTTGCGTGCTGTTGAAGAAGAACAGCTGCACCACCGCAACACCGAGCGTGCTGCCGTAGACACGGGTCAGATTGAAAAAGCCGGTGCCTTCCGGGCGCAGCTTCGGGTCCAGGGTGCTGAACGCCACTTTGCCCAGCGACGGCATCAACACACCGAGACCGGCGCCCTGGAGTGCGCCGGCAACCGCCACCGACCGCCAATCCATCAAGGGCGAATAGCCCAGCATCCGCCAGTTGGCATAAATCACCAGGGCTACGCCTGCCGCCACAAAAGCCCGGTGATCGAGCCCCTCGCGCACACGGCCCATCAGGATGAAGGCGCCGACCAGCCCTACACCCCGCGGTATCGTCAAACTGCCGGTCATGATCGGTGGAAAGCCGAGCAACTCATCCAGCATCGGCGACGTCAGCGCCATGGTCGACAGCAGCACGAAACCGAGGGCGAAGAAGATCAGCGTCGACAGCACGAAGTTGCGATCCTTGAGCAAGCCCTTGCTGACGAAATGCACCTTCGCGGTCAGCACATGCACCACGAACAGGTAGAGCCCCAGCGCACAGGCCAGCGCTTCCAGCCAGATCTCGGGCGAGGCAAACCAATCGAGGCGTTCACCACGGTCGAGCAGCATCTGCAACCCGATCATGCCCAGGGTGAAGGTGCCGAAGCCGAAGAAGTCGAACGGCGGGCTTTTCTCGGCCTTCTTCTCCTGAAGCAGGCGGTTCACCACGAGAAAGATGAAGGCCGAGAGCGGAAGGCTGATGTAGAAGATCGAGCGCCACCCGTAATACTCGCCAACCCAACCGCCGATACTCGGGCCACTGGCGATCCCCAGGAGCACGATGGCCGTCAACACCGCGCCAAATTTTCCTCGCCGCGCAGGCGCCAAGGTCTCCAGGGCAATGCCCATCGAGAGCGGTGCCAGCACCCCACTCGCGGCGCCCTGGACAATACGCGCACCGACGAACGCCAGCGGCGTCGTTGCCAGCGTAGTGAGCAGCAGGCCGAGGACGAAGATGGCGATTGCCGCTTGATACACCACCTTCAAGCCATGGCGCCCGGCAAGCCACTGCGCGATAGGCAGGGTGATCGCGCTCGCCGCCAGGTATGAGGTGAACACCCAACCTGCCTGGTCATCGCTCATCGACAAGGCGCCCTGAATAAACCTGAGTACCGCGTTCGGCAAAGGCAGGTTCGCCGACTGCATATAGGTCGCGAGCAGAGCGGCGAGCCTCAACGTGCGCGTCCCCCCTCCCCCGGCACTTCCCGCTGGCTTGGCGTTCATTGGTCAGAACCTGCGGTCAGCAGCGCCTTGAGCGGGTGCCACCAGGGCGCGCGATAACCGGTATCGACCTTGACCGTGGCGCTGGTGCCGGAGAACAGCGGCAGGTGCGGATCGACTTCATCGAGTTCGAGGCGAACCGGTACCCGCTGCACCACCTTGACCCAGTTGCCGGTGGCATTTTCAGGCGGCAGCAGGGCGAAGTCCGAACCGGCGCCCGGGCTCATGCTCGTGACGTGGGCCTTGAACAGGTGATCAGGGTAGGTATCGATGCTGATGGTCGCTGCCTGGCCTGGACGCATATGGGTCACCTCCGTTTCACGGAAGTTGGCCTCGACCCAGGTCCGTCGATCGGCGATCAAGGCAAAGGCCGGCGCACCGTTGCTGACGTAGTTGCCCACCTGCAAATCGTCGACCTTGGCCACGATGCCGTCGTCCGGCGCATACACCGTCGCGTACGAAAGATAGAGCTGCGCCTCGTCGAGCTGAGCCTTGGCCTCACGGATCGCCGGGTGGCTGTCGACTTCGATGTCCGGGTTACCGTTCAACGCAACTACGGTGCTGGCCATCTGTTGTTCAATCGAGGCGACGTGTTGCCGGGCCACTTTGAGGTCGGTGTCCGCACGCTCGTAAGCCGAGCGCGAGACGAACTCGGTCGCCACCAGCGCCTGCTTGCGGGCCAACTCCTTCTGGTCGAAGCCGGCCGACTCCTTGGCCGATTGCAGTTCAGCCTGTTGCTGCCGGTAGCTGGCCTTGAGCCCCTGGATACGCAGCCGCGCCACGCTCAGTTGGGCTTCGGCCCGGTTGACCGCGATCTGGAACGGCTCCGGGTTGATCCGAAACAACACCTGGCCCTTGCGCACCGGCTGATTGTCCTCGACCGCGATTTCCACGACCTGCCCGGAAACGCGAGCGTTGATCGAGGCTTTCGCCACCCGGGCGTAGGCGTTATCGGTCGAAACATAGGGTTCGCCCGCCAGATAGCGTGCATACCCGACCACCGCGAAGAGCGCCGGGACACCCACCATCAGCAGGGGCCGTACTCGCTCCTTGAAGGGTTTGCGGATCCGCACGCCGGCCGGGTTCGGCCCTGGGTGCTCGAAAGTCTGCGAAGCGGGAATGTCGAACGGTTGAGTCATGATCGAAGGCACCTTTAAACCGGGAATCGAGTCCGCAGAAACGGACCTGCGGCCTTGAGATCGATAGTTGCTATGAGAAAGCAGTCCATGCGCGGTTGAGAGGATCGCTCCACCGCACCTGTTTCATCGCAGCACCACCCGGTTCGAGCTCCGCCACAACAAACCTGAAATCCAGGAACTTCTGGTTCCTTAATTTTGTGCGATGGTGTAAGAATATCCCCACACCGGCTTTCACTCAAGGATTTTTGTACAACATGGCACAAAATAAAATCAGCGAGGGCAAAGGCCGCGGCCGGCCCCGCGCGTATGACCCGCAGACAGCGTTGCAGCAAGCCCTTGGGGTGTTCTGGAGCACCGGGTACTCCGGCGCATCCCTGGACAGCATCGCCACTGCCGCGGGCATGAACCGTCCCAGTCTCTACGCGGCGTTCGGCGACAAGCACGCGCTCTATATCAAGGCGTTCGAGGAGTACTGGGCGCAGGCCTCGGCTGCCGTGCACGAGGCGCTGATGGACAGCAAGCTGACCTTGCGCGAGGCACTGATGGGTTTCTACGAGGGGCAGTTGTCGATCTACTTCTCGGGCGACGGTCAGCCCCGCGGCTGCTTTGCGATCGGCACCGCCACCACCGAGGCGGTCGAGGATCCTGAAATACGCGACATCCTTGCCGATCGCCTCGACCGGCTCGACGCCGATCTCGAAACGCGTTTGCGAGCAGCCGTCGACTCCGGAGAATTGAATGGCGATGCCGACCCGGAAGCCCTCGCGGTGCTCGCCTCCTCCCTGCTGCATAGCCTTTCGATACGGGCGCGGGCGGGCAAATCCCGGGCTGAACTGACGGAACTGGCACGCCAGGCGGTCAAGGTGATCTGCGGGTGAAATCGAATGGATCGCCCGGCACCTGCCGGGATGATGAGGTGTGCGGTGGCTGAAGGACTCGACGATATTCTTGCTGAACAGCTTGCGGTGATTTTCTGCGGCATCAACCCGGGGCTGATGGCTGCTGCCCAGGGGCATCACTTCGCGGGCAGAAACAATCGCTTCTGGCGCACCTTGCATCTCGCCGGCTTTACGCCGGAGGAAGTCCGCCCGGAAAATGATCGGACGATCCTGCAACATGGCTGTGGATTGACGGCCGTGGTTGAACGGCCGACGGCGCGGGCCGATCAGCTGTCTGCAAATGAATTCATTGCTGCCACCGCGACCTTCGAGCAAAAGATCGCGCGCTATGCACCACGCTACGTGGCATTTCTCGGCAAGGCCGCGTATTGCGGGTTATCCGGCCAACGAGAAGTCGCCTGGGGGCTTCAGTCAAAAACCTTTGGCAATGCCGCGGTATGGATCCTGCCCAACCCCAGTGGGCGCAACCGTGCATTCAGTCTTGATCAACTGGTTGTCGCGTACCGCCAGCTCCATTTGGCCGCAGGCGAAGCGCAGTCGCGTTTCAAGCACCCCTCGGTCCTGGAGAACGCCCGCCCCTGATTTCTCGATAGCCTGCGCTATTTATCCAATCGCTCCCGCACACCTCAGAAATACAAACTTTTACATTCTTCATACAGAACCATACACCGAAGTGCGGGAAAGTATCGCACGCCCCCTATTCATGCCTGATTGCTGCTCCGAAGCAATCTCATAGAATAAAACCTGCACTTCGTGGTGATGACTATCAAACCTTTTAGCCGACTGGATTCCGGTCAGAGTCTGTGCGCTCTATCACTAGTGCTAATTTTGCTTACCGGTTGCTCGGTAGCCCCGTTGCCTCAGCTGAAACCTCCGACACCCGACGCTTGGCGCAATGCGCCGCCCAGTGTTTTGCCTCTACATCCGGAACTGAATAAATGGTGGCAGGCATTCGGCGACCCGGAGCTGGACGCGCTGATTGAGCGGGCATTACAAAATAATCTGGACGTTGCCCAGGCAGTGGAGCGATTACGTGCAACAAGGCTGCTGAGTCAACATGCCCAGGACCCGTATCTGCCTTCGCTGGGTATCCGGACCAAGGACGCCGTAAGCCCTGACACCAGTACTTCTTACTTCCTGATAGGTTTCGACGCTCAATGGGAACTTCCATTGTTTGGTGCGAAACAAAGTGCCGATCGCCTCGCCCTGGGAAACGAGGAACGGATGAAAGCCGACCTGCGCTTGGCACAGGTATCGTTGGTTGCAGAAGTCAGTCGACGCTGGATCGAGCTGCGCTCGGCGCAACAGATGGAAAGTTTCCTGGGCGATATCCAAGAGGCCCAGCATGAAAAACTGAGGCTGTTGCTTGTTCGCGAACGACTCAAGCTGGCGGCACCCTCCGAGATCGCAGGCGCCCAGGCTGAGCTGGCTCAGGCGCAGATGGCTCTGACCGAGCCGCGACAGGCGATAAACAGCAATGCGCAACAGCTGGCCGTCCTGTTGGGCCAGAACGCGCCGGACCCTCGATGGCTGCGTCCAAGACCGCAACTGAAACTCGGCCAATGGCAACTGAACAGTGTTCCGGCCGACTTGTTGCGTACGCGCCCGGAAATTGCCGGCGCCGAGGCAGAGGTGATCCGGGCTGCGGGAGATCTCGGCATGAGCCGGGCCGATATTTACCCTCACATCAGTCTGGGTAGCTCACTGCAGTGGTCGCTGAACATTGCGAGCAATCGCAAACACGCCCGTAGCGGCGATAGCATCTTCTCGTATGGACCGGGGATCAGTATCCCCTTGTTCGACTGGGGCCAACGCCTGGCCAATGCAGAAGCCAAAAATCACCAGCTGCAAGCGGCGGTCCTGGCCTATCGGCAGGCCGTATTGCAGGGCGTAGCCGAAGCCGAAACAGCCCTGGGAGACCTGGAGCAATTGCGCCTGCGCGAGCAATCCTCCCTGGAGGCTTGCGCTGCCGCTCAAACCCGCCTGGATGCGTTACAGCAGCGAGCACGACTGGGGCTGCTGAGCCAGCTGGAGCTGGAGAATGTCCAGATTGAAAAGCACCGTGCCCTGCTGCAGGTCGCCCGTGCCAGTGCCGATCGTAATATTGCCTACGTCGCCTTATACAAAGCACTCGGGGGCGCGCCGTTGCCGACCGAAACCATGAAGGAAACCCACTGATGGTCGCGCTCGCCCGCCAAACACTGCTTTATGAGTGGCGCCGCTTCCTGCCCGCGATGATTGCCGTCGGCTTTGCCGGTTTGCTGCAACTGCTCCAGGCGGCACTGGTACTCGGTATCTTCGGCAGCGCCAGCGTTTATATCACCGGCTCCTCGGCCGACCTTTGGGTCGGTTATCCCGGTACGCAAAGCGTCAATCTCGGCCGGTCGATTGATAGCGGTGTGGAGATGCGCTTGCGCATGGATCCGGATGTGCTTCGGGTGGAACCTTTCCGCTGGGTGGATGCCGACTGGCGCGGCGCACGCGACACCGGTGGCGTGTCCGTATTTGTCTCCGGTATCGATGCCAGCCCCCAATGCCTGATGTTTGAGCACGTACTGCCTGCCGAACTACGCGCGCGCTTGAACGAGGCGGACGCGGTCATCGTTGATCGAGCCGATCTCGACAGCCTGGGTGTCAGCATAGGTGATACAGCGGCTATCAACGGTCGTCGCGTGCGCGTGGTAGGCGTCACCAATGGGCTACGGGCGCTGGGCGGCGTGAACGTCGTGACCTCATTGTCGACGGCTCGCCAACTCGATACCTCCGCAACCATTGGCGATCGTATTACCTATCTGGTGGCCAAGGTACGCGACCCTGACCAGGCGGATGCGGTTGCCGCCCGCCTGCGCGACGCCACGGCGTTCGGCAGCTACGACGTGTGGACCGCGCAAAGTTTCGCCCACCGCTCGCAGATGTATTGGATGTTCGATACCGGTGCCGGTGCCGGCGTACTGTTCCTGGCCGCCATCGTGTTCCTGGTCGGTGCCGTGATCACCAGTCAGACACTGGTTGCCGCCGTCATCGGCTCGATCCGCGAATACGCGACATTGAACGCACTTGGCGTAGGCGTAGGCGCCTTGCGCAGAGTCGTGATGGAGCAGGCGTTCTGGGTCGGAGCCCTGGGCCTGCTGGGCAGCAGCCTTGTGGCTTGCGTTCTGTTTGCCCTTGCCGGGCGCTACAACGTACCGGTGGCGCTCTCCCCTGTCGTGGCCATCGCTTGCCTGGCCCTGAGCATGGGATTGGTGGTGGTATCCGGTCTTGCCGCCATCCGTACATTACGCCACGCCGACCCGGCGAGCCTGTTGAGATAAAGAGAGATCATGTCAAACCCACCATCGGCAACACCGATCTCGCTTCAGGCCAGGGGCATCAGCAAATCGTTTACCTCGGGGCGCGTCGTCAGCACCGTACTGCACAACATCACACTGGACATACGGCCCGGCGAGTTGACCCTGATATCGGGGCCTTCCGGCTGCGGGAAAAGCACCTTGCTTGCCATTCTCAGCGGTTTGCAAGCACCCGACCAAGGCGGCGTTACGGCATTGGGTCAAAATCTGGAGGGGCTCGATGCACGGGCGCTGGAACGCTTCCGCCTGCAGCACACGGGATTCGTCTTCCAGGGATTCAATCTGTTTCCGGCCTTGACCGCACTGCAGCAGGTCGAACTGCCCCTGAGCTACCTCGGACTGACCGCAAAGGATGCGCAAAGGCGTGCCATACAGGCGCTGGAAGAGGTCGGCCTGGGTCCGCGCATGCGACTGCGCCCGGCCGAGCTGTCCGGTGGCGAAAAGCAGCGCGTGGCCATTGCCCGCGCGGTGGCAAAAGAGCCTGAGTTGCTGTTTGCCGACGAACCGACCAGCGCCCTGGACGCCGCCAACGGCCAGATCGTCATCGATATCTTGCACAGAATTGCGCGCACGCACGGCACGACCGTGCTGTGTGTCAGCCACGACCCTCGCCTGGTCAGTCATGTCGACCGTGTCTTGAGCATAGAGGACGGCCGCATCCTGAACGACCATACCCCGCCCCCCCGACCGGCCAATGCTGCCGGTATCAAGGAACATCTCGCATGAACTCGCGTTCGTTTTGCTCATGGCTCGTTGTGCTGACCGCTACCTCGTTGCTGACAGGCTGCCCCCGTGACGACGCACCTTCAAAGGCCATTTCCGCCACCTCGACACCTGTGGCGGTTGCACGCGGTCGTATCGATGTTGAAGGGGGCTTGCTCAAGCTTGGCATGGCCCGCGAAGGCGTGGTGACCGATATCAAGGTGCGCGAAGGCGACCACGTCCGCAAAGGTCAGTTGCTCGCCTCGCTGGACAGCGATCTGGCAAGCCTGGCAGTGAGTGCGGCGCAGACCGAGCAACAACAGGTCCAGGTTCAAGCGAAGCAGCTGGAGAGACGAATCAAGTTTACCGAGCTGAAAGCCAAGCGACTGGCCGATGCCGCGGCGGCGGGTGCAGGCGACAGCCAGAGTGCCGATGAGGCTCGCGAAGCCGCGCAACAATTGCGCGACGAAATTGAAAATAATCGCACGGACGCCGCAGTAGCGGCACGAAAGCTCACTGCCGCGCGCTATGAACTGGCGCAACGCAGCCTGCATGCCCCTATCGACGCCGAGGTGGTCCGTCGCCTGATCCAACCTGGTGCCACCGCGTCACCACAATCGGGGCCAACCTTCGTGCTGTTGCCGGACGAAGCGCGCATCGTGCGGGCCGAGTTGAACGAGTCTTTTACTGGCGCGGTACTCCCCGGAATGAAAGCCGAGATCACGGACGACAGCGGCAGCGGTCTACCGCCGCTGTCCGCCCATGTGCTGCGCATCAGTAGCGTATTGGGTAGCAGCACGCTCGAAGAGGATCCGCTGATACGTGCCAATATGCGCACAGTCGAATGCGTATTGGCTTTCGACCAGCCACCGCCACCGTCGCTACGCGTAGGGCAGCGCATGCTGGTGCGTTTCGGGTCCTGATCATCCTAATTTCTCGATAGCCCGCGCGACTTATCAAATTGCTCCCACACCCCCGGGATGGCCTAATCAGCGCTTTATCGACCAAGGCTCACCCATGGAAAATGTTCGAGCTTCAAGCACACACGCCGCCTGGCTGATGGTCAGTGTGGTGTTGGTTGCCCTCAACCTGAGGCCTTCCATGGCCGCTGTCGGGCCCCTGCTATCGGCGATTCGTGGGGATATCCCCTTGAGTTTCAGCGCCGCCTCGTTGCTGACCATGCTGCCGGTCATGGCGATGGGCCTGGCGATGTTCCTCGGGATGCGCATCGCCCTGCGCTTCGGCGAGCACCGCACCATCGTCCTGTCCTTGCTGGTCATCGGCCTGGCGACGGCTTCGCGGCTGTACCTGGACAGCACCGTCGGGCTAATCCTGAGCGCGGTCCTGGCGGGACTCGGCATCGCCCTGATCCAGGCGGTGATGCCGGCGCTGATCAAGTCACGCTTCGGCAACAACGTGTCGCTGTTCATGGGGCTCTACGTCACCTCGATCATGGGCGGCGCGGCGGTCGCGGCGTCGTTCTCGCCGTTCGTCCTGGCACAGACCGGGAACTGGCGGATCAGCCTGGCCATCTGGGCGCTGCTGGCGCTGGTGGCCCTGGTCATCTGGTTCGCCCAGCGCTCGACGGTCCCGCCCTTGCCGGAGGCACCGACGGGCAGCCGCCAGGAGTCGTTCGTCGGTAACTCACGGGCCTGGTTGCTGGCGGTCTTCTTCGGCCTCGGCACGGCCTCCTATACCTGTGTGCTGGCCTGGCTGGCACCCTATTACGTGGAAAAAGGCTGGAGCGAACAGAGCGCGGGTCTGCTGCTGGGCCTGCTGACCGCCATGGAGGTCGTGTCCGGGCTGGTCACCCCGGCGATCGCCAATCGCAGCCAGGACAAACGCCGAGTGCTGGCGGTGTTGCTGGCCCTGATCATCGCCGGTTTCTGCGGACTGATCCTCAGCCCGGAACGCTTTACCCTGCTGTGGCCGTGCCTGCTGGGCCTGGGGATCGGCGGGTTGTTCCCGATGAGCCTGATCGTCTCCCTCGATCACCTGGACAACCCGCGCCGTGCCGGTGGCCTGACCGCCTTCGTACAAGGTATCGGCTACCTGATCGCCGGGCTCTCACCGCTGATTGCCGGGGTGATTCGCGACCAGTTGGGCAGCTTCGAGTGGGCCTGGTGGTCACTGGCCGCGGTGATGGCGGTGATGATCGTGATGGTCCTGCGCTTCGACCCGAAGCATTATGCACGGCATATCCAATAGTCGTCGCGGGTCCTTATATATTGAGGCGGTCCCCCAGAGGTCATTTAAAAAATAAATGTCATCCACTAATATACAAATAGGCGGCTTTCTATAAACATGAACAAACGTAGCGCTTATGGATTTTTATCGAGACGGATTTTATGCTCAATAGCAATTTGCTCAGAAAACTGGACATGCAGGACCTGATGGTATTCGTCGCAATCTATGAGCAAAGCAGCGTTACCGAGGCCTCCGAAACCCTTTGTGTCAGCCAGTCCACCGTGAGCTACTGCCTGAAAAAGCTGCGCACCAGCTTCGAGGATGAGCTGTTCATCAACACCCGCAACGCCATGTGGCCAACCAGCAAGGCCACCAGCATGTACAGCCATGTGACCCACATCATAAATAGCATCAACCTGTGTCATTCCGAAGCAAAAGCATTTGACCCGACTCAAAAAGAGATCACTTTCAATATCTGCGCCCCTGAATATTTCGAACTACTGATTCTCCCCAACCTGTTGAAGGGCTTTATCAAGGACAACCTCCCCATCATCGTAAACACGCATAAATTCCACAAAGATGTTCCCGTCGAAAAACTGGTGGATGGTCGTATTGACCTGGTTATTTGTGCCGGCCCTAACTTTCATCAAGACGCCAAGGGTTTCAAATCAAAAATATTGCTGGATGACGACCTGGTCTGTGTCGTCGACAAGCGCTTCACGCCGCCCGATAACAAGTTCAATCTGGAAACCTTTGTTGCGCGCCAGCATATTTTCCCCACGCCTTGGACGTCAGATACCAATATGGTGGATGGCTGGCTCGGCAAACAGGGTTATACCCGGCAGATTGTCGCCCGTACCAACAGTTATGTGGCGGCCCTCAAGATGATCAACGGGACCGACCTGGTGCTCACCTTGCCCCGGCGCATCCAGCGATTGATTGGCGACGAGACCCGGTTCGTCTCTTGTAAAGCGCCGGCGGGCTTGCCCAGTTTCACAATAGACATGCTATGGGACAGGAACGCCGGACAAAACAGTGCCAATACCTGGCTGCGCGAGCAGATTGCCAAGGTCTGCGCCTAGGTGTTCAGTCCCCGGCGCTGGCCGAAAAACACCAGGCAACCCCACTGAACCAGGCGATATGAGCCCGGCAGCAGACCTATACTAGTCTTTACGAATCGGCCCATTCGATGCGACAGGCAATTGCGTTTGGTCCAGGGGGTGGCGCGTCGAGTGATCGTTCACGCAGGCCACGGCCTGCCTTCATCGTAGGGAGAAGAGGATCATGGCGCGCAAATACATCGACTGCCGCGAGTTTCCAAGCGCTTCCAAATGCTCGGTCGCGCTGTCCGCGGACTCTGAAAGCGAACTGCTCGAGGCCGCTGCACAGCATGCGGTCAGCGTCCACAAACACACCGACTCACCGGAACTGCGGGCCCAACTGAAGACGATGTTTCACGACGGCACCCCGCCTGTTGAAGCACCGCGTCCCGCTTAACATGGCCCGCGCCGACGCTACCGGGTTTCAGGTGGGAGAGGTATCGAGAAAGACATAGAGCGCCGCTATCTTCCCATCGCGAGCGATGATCACATCCCACCCCGTGTAGTCCGGTGACTCGCCGCGCGGACCGGAACCCCAAGCCAGGCGCCCACCGTTGTGGAGCGCCTGCGGCTTGCTGTGCGGGGTGTACACGAAGTGCGGGTGCGTCGCGCGAAGATCTCCGGCAAATTGATCGAGCGCGTCGTGCCCGACCAATACGCCCGGCGGCACGTAGATCTGGCAATCCTCCGTGTACAGCGCCTCGATGGCCTCACGGCGACGACGCGCGTCGCCTTCACCAAAGACTTCCTGAAGGTTGCGAAGCAGCAGTTCATTGATGCGAGCATTCATGATGGTTTTCCTCAGTGATTGACTGTTGACCCGATTCCGGAGGTAGTGCGGAGTTATTGAGCAAGCGCCAAGGTCTTGTTGATGGCCGTCACGACTGCGGGTCGCGCCGAGATTTCTTCGTACCAGCGCGTCACGAACGGGAACTCGGCGAGAGAGGCGCCGATTGCCTGGTGACGCCACACCCAGCCGAAATGGGCGATATCCGCAATGCTGTAGGTCTCGCCAGCCACATAAGGACGCTGCTCAAGGTGCTGGTTGAGCACCCCAAGCACTCGATTCACTTCCAAGAGAGCACGCGCCTGGGCCTCGGGTTGTGGTGGCGACTGCAGATTGGCCAGGAACGCCTGCAGGAACGCGGGACTCACACCGGACGCATGGAAGAAGAGTTGTTCGAACACCTTGCCGCGAGGAAGACCCTCCTTCGCCAACAGTTGCCCGGTTTTCTCCGCGAGGTAGACCAGGATGGCGGCGGACTCGCCGAGCACCACATCGTCGACGCCTGGCTCGGAGGAGCGGTCAACCAGAACGGGCACCTTGGCGTTGGGATTCAAGGCTCGGAAGGTTTCGCCCTTCTGCTCCCCCTGACGCAAATTGACGGGGACGAGCCGGTAGTCCAACCCCAACTCCTCCAGCGCGATGGAAACCTTGAGGCTGTTGGGCGTGGCAAATGCATACACTTCAAGCATGGTCATATCCTCTTTCATTTGATTGACGAACCCGCCGCCGCCGAAGCGCTTCGTAGTCGCGATGCAGGCTGCGTCAAAGGCCGTTGGGTGAGACAAATCTATGGCCGTGCGCTATTTTTCGAAATAGAAATGAATGAAAACCATCGTTGCAGGAATGCCATGTCCAAGCTGCCAGATTTCGAAGGGTTTGCGATGTTCGGGAAGGTCGCCGAAGAAGGTTCGTTTGCGGCGGCGGCGACCGCCATGGGGGTCTCGGTGGCGACGGTCTCGCGGGCCGTCAGCCGTCTTGAAGAGCGGTTGGGAGGTCGATTGTTCAACCGCACCTCCCGACGACTTGCGCTCACGGACTATGGCCGCTCGCTCGCCGAGCGAGCGGCAAGCCTCTACGCGCAGGCCGAGGAAGCCGAGGACTTCGCCCGTGAGACCGCGAGCCGCCCCCGTGGCCTGGTAAAGCTCGCGGTGCCGCTCTCCTTCGGAGCTCGCTGGGTCGCCCCGTTGCTGCCCGAGTTCTTTCGGATCTATCCGGACATCTCCATCGACCTGCATTCCACGGACGCGCAAGCCGACTTGATTGGCGAGGGCTTTGACGCCGCCCTGCGCATCGCCGTCATGGAAGACTCGTCACTCGTCGCGCGTCTCATTGCCCCGGTGCGCAGGTTCCTGGTCGCGTCCCCTGACTACCTGTCCCGCCATGGTCGCCCCCAACACCCGAGCGAGCTGGGTGCCCACCCGTGCCTGAGCTACATCAACAGGAACAGACGTGACGTCTGGCGCTTTACTCACACCAGGAGCGCCGAGGAATGCACGGTCGTGCCCACCGGCGGCTTGCGGGCAACGAGCGTGGAAGCCTTGTTGCCCACCGTCCTTGCCGGACAGGCCATCACCGAGATCCCCGAGTTCATCGCCACACAGTATTTGCGCGACCAGCAGCTCGAGCCGCTGTTGACCGATTGGCGCTTGCCTGAAGGGGGACTTTATTTCGTGACCCCCACGGCTCGTGCACGGCCGGCGAAGGTAAGCGCCTTGGCCGATTTCTTTACCTCCAGGCTTGCCGCGGCGCAATGGAGAGCCGAGACGGTTCTGGAGCAGAGGCCATAAAGCCGGTGCAGAGACGCGGTTTCTGGAATCTATCGAGCAACAAGGGCTGATCGCTTACAGCAGCTTGTTGCGTCGACCGGTTGAGCCCGCCGTCCCCTTCCCTCCTTTTCTAGAAAGACTCGACTGGCTTTTTTGCTGCCTCAGCCACTTTATGCCCTGTCTGTACCCATGACTGGATACACTTACCAAAACCAATACGGAAGAAACTTTGGCGTCGGCTCGCTCGCCAATTCAAGGTGATAGGTGATGGAGTTAAAGAAAAAAGCATCCAACGAGAGAAAGGCAGCAACCCCGAACAGCAGGGTTATCAGTTCACGAGACGAATGCCCGGAGTAATATTTACTTACAACATTACGAGCGCCCACAAGAACGACAAAACTGACAAAAACACCCGTGTAGTTTGGTAACAGCGGACGCTCCGCATAGAAATTATAAATAAAAACAATTAAAGTCAAGCCCAAGCCCACAACCGGGAGCACCAGACAAAACTTTAAAAACCATTTTTTGGCACCGGAAAACACGTTTCCCTTATCAATAAAAATATAGGCCGCCAACAAAGAAACAGCCGGCGTGATGGATAGTATATAGCGCATCTTTTTCGAATACGGGATCGTAAAAAATACAACAATGGCAAAAAGACACGCCGTGAGATACAGCAGCATATTGGTGTCCGGCTGTCGGGGAAAGCAGAAGAATTGCCTGTGTTTTTTAGCGATCACGATCAACGCAAAAAAAGCTGTCACCCCGTAGGCAATCAGCCCGCTGGTAAAATAAAAATAATAGCGCGGCGAATGCTCATTCACCACTCGTCCCAAGCCTTGCATCACCAATACCTCTTGCATGAAAGCCGTGCCGCCCTGCAGATAAGCAGCCCATGCCAACAACACAACGCCTGCAATGAAAAGCAAGCCCGCCAACAACGAAAACAAGAATAAAGCTCGCCACTGCCGACTCAATAAATAATAACAGCCCACGACAATCGCAGGAACGACCAAGCCAATAGGGCCACGAAACACAAAGCCAAGCGCCAACCCTACAAACACAAAGGCCAAACGTGACTTGTCGTTTTTTAATTCCGCAGAATACGCCGAGTAAAAACAGGTCACCGTAAAGAGCGCGGGATAAATATCAAGAGCCCAAAAATTGACACTGTCTAGAAACGCCCAGGTAAACAGCGAAAAAAAGACACCATACAACCCCCATTTTTTTTCGTGCAATGCCCCTAGTTTGTAGACAAAAACCAACATTAACGCCGCAGCGATGCAATAGGGCAACCCCATCGAGAGAATGGAAAGCCGACCAAAAGGCAAAGAAAACAAATAAACCAAGAAAGTATGCGCAATCGTATAATCGGGATAAGGCTGCAAGTCCTCCGCAATGGGGAACAGCGTCACACCGTGATGCAACATATACTCTGCAAAATCAACAAAACGCGTTGTATAGTTGGTGATGGACGCCTTGTATTGCAACCCCATGAATATAATGAGCGTTACCAGAAAAATACTTAGGCTGGGCTTTCTAATGACTTGTTTTATTAGAATATCCATATATTCAATACTTCCAAAAAACCGTTAACAACATAGCACCCCATCACAAAAACCACTGAGCAACGCTGACTAGCTGTCTGCTCACATAAACCGATTCAGCACAATGCTGGACCTGAGGATAATCATAGCCCCTATCGAGCTTCTCCGACGTTTAATATTACACCACCCACGAATGAAGCAAGGCGTGGCAGAAACCTGGAGCAACCGTTTACGAGCCGTTCACTTGAGAACTGAAACAAGCGCATTCCGTTAGTCGTCCAGGCGCAACATCATATGCTCCTCATCATAAAAGCGCTCACCGACCCGAAGTGTCCGCGACTCGATGCCGAAGGGATCGAACCCGAGCGACCGATAGAAACTTCTTGCGCGGATGTTCTCAGTATTGACACACAGATGGATCTGAATGACGCCAGTCGCCTTGGCGTGCACGAACACCGCGTCGAAGAGTCTTCTGGCCACTCCATTTCGGCGATATGCCGGGTCGACAAAGACGCCCCACACAAGCCCTTTGTGCTCAACCTGCCGAAGCGGCTCACGCCGAAGGCCGGCGATCCCCACCAGGGCTTGTTCCGCAAAAGCACCGAACACAATCTGATGCGCCGTTACACGAAGCCGAGCCTCGATGTCTGCCACTGGCCTCGCCTGCTCTTCTTCAGTCGTTGGCCAGATGGCGGTTGGGGAATCCGCAATCGCACGAAGGCGGATTGTTCTGTAGGTCTCGGCATCGCTCTCCGACAGCGGCCTGATTGTGATATGGCTAACTTGCATAGGCGCGAAACCTCTTATCGTGTCCTGGCACGGAGCGTTACTGCGGGCTCTTGGCTGTTGAGTCTGATGGCGACTTATATTGACTAGGTGACTGCTTTTCCAGCGAAAACGGTGCGAAAAGGCGACAAATATAGTTTGCCCTGTAGATAGCGATCAAGCATCAGCAGTGAACAGCAGGGAGAAATAAATCTGTTGTGGGAGCAATCGATCGACGCTCCCACAGTGGACGGAGGCGCTATCAGCTTCTTATGCGCTGCTCGACGACTCGCAGCCAACAAGCTTCAGTAGTAGGCAATGGGGAAAATAGATCCGTCTCCATTCCCCCCCTCTCAAATCAATCGAGAACTGAGCCGCCAAAAGCCTCGATTCAATTTTGACCTTCAGGGGCAGTCCAGGTGTTATCGTCACGGGGCGAGCGACCGAAAAAAGCTTTGTAGGCACGACTGAAAGCAGCTTCCGATTCATATCCAATCGCAAAGCCGACCTCACCAACACGACTGCGTCCCTTCAAAAGCATGTTTTTGGCTAGCGTCAACCGCCACTCATTCTGATACCGCAAAGGGGGACGTCCGACCAGCGTGTTGAACCGCTCGCAGAAGTTGGACCGTGACATGCCAGCAATCGCCGCCAGCGCATTGATGCTCCACTGCTGACCGGGCGCTTCGTGGATTGCTTTCAAAGCACGAGCGACACGCGCATCAGACAAGGCCCTCAGCCATCCTGAAGCAGCACCTTGCTGAACCCACGTTCGCAGTATGCGAATGACCACAAGGTCGATGAGGCGTGACACCATCAATGCTCCGCCCGGCTGTGTGTCATTAGCTTCGAGCAACATGAAATGCAGGATGCCTTCCGACCAAGCCACGGCGTCGGCCTGTCTAATGTGGATCATCCATGGCAGGGCAAATACCATCGCTTCAAAGCTGCTCGCATCGAACCAGAATCGGCAGATAACAACCTCTGCCAGCTCCGTGCAAGCCGAGATCTTCAACCCTGATGGAGTGTGCGGCAGCAGAAGGATATCACCCTGCCCAATCGTCATTACCTGCTGATCATCGCTCTGGATCTGCAGTTCTCCCTCCCGCAGCATACAGACATGAGCGCTTTTCTCATCCAACACAAGCTCATCGGCGCTCTCAAGCGCGCATGAGTAGACACGATCGCCCGTCAGACGAATTTTCGCCAGTACCTGGGAGAGCAGGTCGGCTGCAGCAAACCCTTCCAGTTGCATTTCTGGAAGAATGATCAAGTTTTCCAGGGATTTCATCATGTCCGATTGGCCGTGCCGTCGCTAACCTGAGCCTGTAAGCATATCGCGTCACGACCACTGGGCCATACGCTTCTTGCGCATTTGTCGCGCAGGCGCCTATGCATATCATCCAACCAGACGGAAAATATTTACATGTTCGGGATCTCACCCCTTGGCTGGTTACACACCCTCGGCAGTCTGCCAGCGATTCCGCTGGCCGCTTATATGTTCGGGCGCTACGGACGTATTGTTCCTCGGTCTACACCTGGCTTGCTCTACCTGGCTTCAATGCTGATCGGTGCCTGTACCGTGTTTCTCGTAGCGCATCAACCCGTCAGCAAAATTATTGGTGCAGTGACGATTGCACTTCTGCTTGCAGGCTACGGGATAGGATTATTACGTTGGCTGGGTAGAGCCGGCGTTTACATTGAAACCATTCTCTTGAGCCTGACGGCATTCTTCCTGATGGTGCCCACCGTCTCTGAGACATTACGCCGAGTGCCGGATGGCCACCCTATAGTGACTGACCTGCACTCGCCATTGTTGATTGGCGCGCAAGGCTGCCTCCTCATGGTGCTGATTATTGGCATCATCGCGCAAGTTCTTTACTTACGTAACGAAAAAAGGCGCACAAACACCTAGGGGGGTTGCTTGAAGTTTGGTTAGTCATTGAGCACCTCTCGTGAAAACTTGTGACAGAAAGGGGACAGATTTATTTAACCTCGCAGATGCCATTAAACATCAGCCGCGAGCAACTGGAAAAAATAAATCCGCCCCCCTTCGTCCCCTTTCCGCTCAAAAAGGGGGCAAATTTATTTTAGATACGTCTGACGGGTCTTCCTTGCCCACGCCGCTCTATCCGCAAGCCCATAACCGCCTCAATCTCGTCAACAAAACAAGTATTTCCAGTCAGTTGACCGCGCTGTAGCGCTTCTCGAATCAATGTCAGCTCTTCAGATGAAACATTCTGGTTCACAAAGGTTCGATATTTAAGTCTCCGGTCCTCCAAGGTATGACCGAGAGCGTCAAAACAAGGGTCCGTGTCGAGCCAATTATCGCAAGCCTGCTCACTAAAACGTAATAGGTAACTTGACCAGGCATAATCTTCGGGTTGAGAAACCATTTTGGCCCGAACTGGATTTAGCTCGATGTAACGACTGCATGCGAGCAGATAGCAATCCGACTGCACAAGGCTTGATTTGTAACGACCCTCCCATAACGTGCCGGAACACCCTTCAAGCTTATTGCGATAGCGAGTCATTCGTGCAGCCAAAGCTTTCATCAACTGCCCTAGACCAGTAGTAGACTCATCGGGAGCTAGTAACAGATGCACATGATTAGTCATGAGACAGTACGCGTAGACCTTGACCCCGAACACGTCCTTGAGCTCACGTAAATTGTACAAATAGCGCTGAAAATCACCAGCTTCCGCAAATACAGCCTGACGATTGTGCCCTCGCTGAACAATGTGATGAGGGTAGTTCGGTAAGACAACTCGTCCCATTCTTGGCATAAAACCTCCTTCCGTGGAGATATCAGCATAGCAAATGGAGGAAAAATAAATCTGTCCCCTTTTCTCGCTTTTCTCGTAAATAAATCTGTCCCCTTTTCTTTGTCCCCTTTTCTTTTTCTTTATAAATAAATCTGTCCCCTTTTCTATTCTTAATCTGTCCCATTTTTTCTTGTCCATTTTTTATAAAATTAGTTGCAAGCACTTGCAGGCTGTGCTTTAAAGAAGGGACCGCGAGTCGAGGAATTCGTGGTGTGCCCCTGGAAGGTGCGCTGGTCGAGTGAGGCGCAATGTCTCCAGGTTTTTTTTGCAAAACCTAAAAGGACTTTAGTTATGACCCTGTCTCTTCAAAACATTAAACCTGAGCAGATCGATGCGCTCAAAAAGCAATCACAGGCTGCCTTTGACTCACAAATCAAGAGCCTGCGAGAGCTTTCCAATACGAAGCCGGCGCTAGAAGAGGTCCTCCATCAGAACGTGCACCCGCAATCGTTGTGTGGATGCGGATGCCAGCAGTACATTTGCGGTTACTTCTCCTTCGAAGGTTGCGGTTGCGGTTGTTATCCTCAGACCGAAACCATCCAGATTACTGCGTCACCTGCCGATATCGGACCCAATGCTCCTCAGCAAGGAACAGCAGTGCGGTTCGTCGGCCAGGTGACAGGTACGGGCACCAATATCAACATTCCCAATATCTACCTGCAGGGCACGGTGCCTGATGCTGAGAACCTCATCGGCGTGTCGTTGTCGCTGCAATTGTCGATTAGTCCAGGTTCGCTCACCTTGTTCATTTCTGAAGGGCAGCGCTTGCTGACCGTAATGGTCCATCCATCGCAATATGCCGCGAACATTAGTGGGCAGTTCTCCGGCAGTGGATACGGCATATTCCAGCTAGCGTAATGTAGTCGAGCAGGAGTCATCAGCTCGACGCCAGGCAAGAAAGCCCTAGCCTTAAATGCTAGGGCTTTTTTTGGTTTTTGTCCTGTCCTGAATAAGATGTCTAGCCCCAAAAGGGAACAAACTTGAATGGCACTTACTTAACCTTCTTCGGATGTCCATTAAGTGTCGCGAGCACACAGGACCTTGTTTGCCTGACTCAACGCTCAAACTGTAGTGTCAGAGTGAACGCTATTTTTTTCTTGGATCGTCTGCGGGGTTGACGTAGTCAATCCCGGCTGGGCCGGGGCCCTCCACCTGAAGGATGACCTCTGCGCCTTTGCTTGCCCCAAAATGCCTCATGTGACCCTCGCCATAAATGCTTCCGGCCGGAAACTCATGCAATTTTGTCGCATCGAATTTATCCCCATAGCCGTGATACCACGTCCCCGAGATCACGGTGACTGTGCGCTCGTCGGGATGAGTATGGGCGGGAATAATATAGTTCGGCGGGAGTTTTACTCGCACAATATATTGGCCAACGTTGGGGTCGCCCTGAAGGACGGCGATTTTTGCACCCTTTGGTAAAGCAGGGTTATCGACCCACTTGATGTCCTTTGGGGTAACCATCATGTAAGCGCCAGGCTCAGCCCAACCCGTTGACGCCCCAAGGCAACCCATCGCAAAGACAATAGATAACGCCGCGAGTTTGTTGTACATCGTATTCTCCTCAGAGCGGTTTGAACGAGGTCGGGCTATTGAGCACGCAGGCATCGGCCTCCCAAGACTGTCTGCTTAACTGATCATAGTTGAAGACACACCGAAGCACTCGACACCGCTCACCCCTTTCAGCCATGCCCCCCCATTCCTGATAAACTCCCCCTTTTGCCCCACCTATTCCAGAAACGCCAATGCCCCTACTCACCGCCCCACCCGCCCCCCTCTCCCGGCGCTTCTCCGTCGCCCCGATGATGGATTGGAACACCTGATTCTACAGGCCATGTAATACGTGCCTTTCAGCGCACATCAGAAACCCTCTTACCACTTTCGTACCACCGGCCGGCGAAACAAACTTCCCAACTGGGCCAGCAGGGCCCGACGCGTCTTCCTGTAGCGATTGTCTGTCGCTCCAATCCCGACACTATCTACACACCTCCCCAGCACCTGATATCGCCCCAACAAATCATCACGGTCGATAACTGCCGCTCGTATGCGCACACCTGCACATAGGGGAACCTGAGACCTAAAATTTTCTGGGCTAAAAAAAAGAGTAACATCAGTAATCTTGGCTTAAAAAGCCTCTCAACCCTTTGAAAATCAATGGGTTTATCTTTCGAGCAAAAGGTAATCTTTAAGTAATATTGAAGTAATCTGATTACCCTTTATAAATGCAACTCCATATCTTTATAAAACCCTTTAAAATCAATAGCTTGAGAAATAATTACCTTTTCAATTACTTCTCTATTACTCCTTTTTGTAATCTCAAACCCCACGGAATACGTGGCCTCCAGCCCATTTACTGGAGCTGGTTACTGAAATTACTCTTTCTCAGACCTCCCCCCTCCGTTCACAGCAGAGCCTCCAGCCCTTCCCCGAAATACCACCCACCGTGCAGGGTTCCGCAGGCTTCTGCCCACCCCACAACGCCGAGGAGGCCCCCAGCCTGAGCCGCCCCGAGGTACCTGCAGGTGCGCAGAAAAAACGACCCATTTAGCCCGCAGGCGAGGTGGGGGGACGACGGCGCGCGCCAGGTTGAAAGAAGCCACCACCAGTGGCGGCGCACCAAATCAGTGCATTTCAAGAAGCGCCCACGCCTAACGTTTTTTTGCGTCCACAAAGCACACAACCTGTCCCTCGTCGCCGAGTTCGTGGTACTAGTCGATCAACAAAGGAACCTGTAATAGGGAGAGGGTATGAGCAGGATATTTTTCAACATCAAAGTGTGCGGAAAGGAAGAGCATCGCGACGGATTTCTTGATGGCAATCTATTCATGAACCCGCTTGGGTTCTTCAGACAGTACGAGGAAGACGAGGCAGCAAACATCGGGGATCGTCACGAGGCGACTGTCACGCTCCTCCAGCCGGGCCAATTCACAATGACAATTAACGACTATACAATCCCGGCGGAGGACTTTGCTGAAGCGTCAGTTATCCAGTACAACGGCTACAACACTTTGAACTTGCTCTGCCTCTACGCAGTGCATGAGCAAGGGCACTCCTTCGGCTCGGAGGAGGATTTCGAGAGCTTTGTTGAAGCTCAAATGTTGAAGCCGGAGGTCGACGGACTCGGGGACTATGCCGCTGTTGTGGTCAATACCAAGGCCTTTCAAGAAAGAGTATTTCAGGCCATACGACGAGAGGGCTTCAAAGCTAAGGTCTCCCTCGTGGACTACTACGACCCCACTACATTCAACGGCACATTTGATACTGACCGGGCAGTATTCAATAAGCGTGACACGTATTCCCATCAGAGGGAGTACAGGGTTGCGCTTGACCGAGGAGTGGAGGGTGAGATCCCCTACACTCTCGAGGTTGGGTCACTGCACGACATCTGCGTGGGATGCCATACATCGGAGGTCAACGAATTAATCCGTACGTACCTTTACCAGATGAAGGCCCAAGGGATTTTCGGCATATTGACTGAAAAACACATCACCAAGTGATAGCATTTAGCCCCCAGACGATATCACTAACAAGGAGTAGGAGAATGGAACTGTATGATGACGCTCACACAGCAGTTAACGACTTTTCAGTCTTTCAAGGGAGATTTTTGAAAGTCAGGAACGGTTTTGAAGATTTTTTTGCAAACTTCAATCCTGAGAAGCTAAACATTCGTGGTATTTCAGCCGAATTGGATACTGTGGCAGGAACCTGTGTGTTCAATGCTTATGGCAGAAAATTCATGGCAACACTTACGCCACTTTTAATTAACAAAACACCATACGGAAACATTGAGTTTTTAGAAGTTATTGAAAAGAAACGAATTTCAATCGAAAGATTTCTTATTACTTATCAACAAAATATAACGACGCTCGCAGGCGAAACACTTATGCCTGCAAGCGATTTTAGTAATGTTCAAACTTGCTACATTCTTAACCTTCTCAATCGCGGACTCAGTCGCCCGATTACCTCAGCGGACTACTGAGGCAATTCAGCAGGTGGCTCAGCTTATGAGCTACCTGCCACCCGTTTCTAAAACAGTCCTCCGAGCGCCGCCGGCTCCCAGTTCATGATCACCAGTTCCCCGCTGACTTCAGCCTTCCCCTGCCGCTGGTTCGCCGTGCTGTAACGGATATCCACCGTTTCGAAGTGGAAGCCCTCAAACACCCTTCGAATATCTGGATGATCGTTGATGCTAACCATCACCTTGCCCTTACATCGTCGCATGAAGTCGGCCATGCGTTCGTAGTTCTCAAACGGGAAGTCCACGCCATACCCAGCGGTCTGCCAGTAAGGCGGGTCCATGTAGTGGAAGGTGTGCGGCCGGTCGTAGCGTTCCGCGCATTCAAGCCAAGCCAGGTTTTCCACGTAGGTGCCGGACAGACGCTGCCAAGCCGCTGACAGATTTTCCTCAATCCGCAGCAGGTTGATGGCGGGACCAGTTGTCGCCGTGCCGAACGTCTGGCCGCTGACCTTCCCCGCGAACGCATGATGTTGCAGATAGAAAAACCTGGCGGCGCGTTGGATATCGGTCAGCGTTTCCGGCCGGGTCATCTTCTGCCATTCGAATACCTGCCGGGAGCTGATCGCCCATTTGAACTGGCGCACGAACTCTTCAAGGTGGTTCTGGACCACGCGGTATAACGTCACCAGATCGCCGTTAATGTCATTGAGCACTTCAACAGGTGCAGCCTGTGGGCGCATGAAGTACAGCGCGGCCCCACCGGCAAAGACTTCGACGTAGCATTCATGGGGTGGAAACAGCGGGATAAGACGATCAGCCAGGCGACGCTTGCCGCCCATCCACGGAATTATTGGTGTGCTCATAAGTGATCCTTGTTTCAAAAATTGGATTCGCTTAGGCTTCGCACCCCCTGCGCAGTGGGGCGAGGCCTTGGTTGGAGCACTCGGCACGTTCGAGTGATTCAGCGTCGAGCGGGTGTTAGCGCACCAGCTCGTCGCCTCGTTTACTGCGCGGGGGTACTACTTTCCCCCCGTTGGAAGCTCAAATTCCTTGAAGCCGACAACCTCTTCACCCAGCCACTCGTTGACCTGAGCCAGCCTCGCCTGCAACGGCTCCAGCTCGTTGACCGCCCAAACCTCAGCAGCCTCCCGCAACGATCCAAAACCGCCCGCGTTCTGCGGCACGATGCCCATCAACTGCGGCGGAATACGCAAAGCCGCAAGCAGGTCGTCGCGGCTAATGTTCTTGATCGAGCTGAATTCGTCCTTGGCAGCAACCTCACTCACCGGAATGAGCTGAATTCCATCCTTCTTCCCGGCGGGCGCGTACACGAACAGGTTGCGAAAGTTGCCAGGCCCTTTGGAGTTCTTCAGCGCGGTGCGCAGTGAGTCGATGTCCTCTTCTTTCTGCGCCGCATCGGTCATGTAGAGGATGAAACCGGCGTGACTGCCGTTGTTGTAGTACTTGCGACGGAACAGGGTGGCGCTCTCGTTGAGCAGAGCGCTTTGTAGTGCTGCGAGCCACTCCGGCAGGCCGTAAATTTCCTGATTGATATCGGCTTCACGCAGGTGACAGATCGAGCCTGGCGCAAACTCGTGCTCATCCTTCCAACCACGTACCTGGTAATAGGTCTCCAAGTCGACACCTCGGCGCATGTACTTCGCCAGCGGCGGCAGCAGGCCCAGGGTATTGCGAAGCATGTTGTTGCGTTTTTCCAGATAGCAATTGCCGCACCAGAGCCAGTCCAGGGCGAACTGCTCAAATGCCTGCCGACTCAACAGCCGATGGGGAACGAACGTGCGGGCAAGCATGTTGCGCTTGAAGTTCAACCCGGACTGTAGGTACACACTGGCCCGTGTCGTCTTGGCCAATCCGTCCATAGACATGGGTGTCTCAAACCAACGCCCATTGGCCCAACACTCCAGGTAGTCAAGGATCTCCCGGCCATCGAGGACTGGCGTGGGGTCACCAAAAGTGAACGCCTCAACAGGTCCAGATTCAGGCGGCAGCAGATCGCCCTCAATGGGGGCAGGGGCGTTGGCCATGTGGTTTCCGCGCTTACGCTTGCTCATCAATAGGACTCCATAAATCCGGTATTGGCCGTGGTCTGCCCTTCGAGGGGTTCGTTGTGCAGCGCGTGGAACGTCGCCCACGCCAAATCGGCATGGCCGGTCTCGTCGGTGCGACCGGCGGTGTAAGTGAACTGGCGCCCGGAGGCGGTGACTGTTTTGCGGATCGCCATCAGCGACTGCGCCATGTCGATCCAGCCGGCGTCGAACTCCAGGCGACCGTTTTTGATGACGTCGTAGGCCTTCAGCACCAATTTTGTTTTGACTTCGGGCGAATAGCTGAAGGTGGTGATGTTCGGGAAAAACTGCTTCACCAGCTGGGCCACGCCAGATCCCATGCCAGTGATGTCAATCCCGATGTAGGTCACCCAATAGCGCCTGGTGATCTGGCGAATGGCCTCGGCCTGAGCGGCGAAGTCCATACCACGGAACTGGAAGCGCTCAAGGATCCGGAACTTGCCTCCGGGCACCAACGGCGGGGCGATCACCACGAGACCTGCACTATCACCACTCTCGGCAGGGTCGTAGCCAACCCAGACCTGTCGATCGCCAAACGGCCGCGCGGCAAACGGCTTGTAGTCCTGGGCCCAAAGATCCCAACTGTCGACCATGCAGGGCTGCAACATGGCCAGCGGGAAAATGCTGGCCCCGTCGTCAACGAACTGGCACATCAGCAGGTTCTGGAAGGCCTCGGCATCGTATTCCTGACGCAGCTCGTCGAGGTCAAACAGATCGCAGCCACGATCTTCCGCGTCCAGAATGGTGACGATCTGCCGCCAGACCCGATCCTCACACAGCCGCCCCTGTTGCAGCGCGTTGTGGGAAACGTCGATTTTGACCCGCTGCGCCGCCGGCTTGCCCTTGTTGAAACGCTCACCAGTCCAGAACGTATAGGCCTCGTGCGCCATGCTGGAGGGCGTCGAAAAGTAGGTCCGGCGATACTGTTTCTGCATCGCCATGCCGCTGGCTACCTTGTTCAGCTCCTTGAACTTGAACGTCCAGAAGAACTCGTCAAAGTAGAAATTCCCGTGATAGCCCTGGGCCGTGCGGGCGTTGGTGCCCAGGAAGTGCAGTTCCGCACCATTCCCCAGAATGATCGGGTCGCCCGTCAACTCGACACCGACCACCTCGCGAGCAAAGGCCTGGATGTAAGCCTTGAAGATATGCGCCTGATTTTTCGATGCCGACAGGAAAATCTGATTACGCCCGGTGGTCAGCGCATCAATCAACGCCTCCCGAGCGAAATAGAACGTCGCACCGATCTGCCGAGACTTGAGGATTGCACGGGTGCGCTGATTGCCCGCTTTGTACCAGTCCAGCTGATAACCGAAACAGCCGTCGATGAAAGCCTCAGTCAGCTTTTCAATATGCTCTTCGTCGAACTCGTTGCGTTTCGGCGCCTTCTTCGGCCCCTCATTACGCTTGGCCAGGTTCGGATTCAGCTCGGTTTCGGTACCGCCATCGTTGAAGCGCTGAATGCGAGCCTGCCGCTCCAGCTGCCGGTGCAGCAGGTCAATTTCCTTGTAGTCCGATCCTGACTTGGGGTCTTTGAGGATCAGTTGTACCAAGCGGGCTTCAGTCGCGGCCTGGATACGCTCCAGCGGTGTAGCCCGGTCCCACTCGTCGCGGGCCTTCCAACTGTGCAGTGTCTTTTCCTTCTCCCCGATCAGCTCGGCGATCTCGCACACGCGATACCCCTGCCAGTACAGGTGCTTGGCATGGCGGCGGTGATCGGTGGGCAAATCGACGATGGCATTCATGGCGCAGATCCTGCCGCCCGCGCGCGAACAGTTCTCGCGTCGGCCCTTGTAGTCCCTGCCCCTACAACAGCGCCTCGTTGCCCGTCGCGCTCGCGCTCAACAACATGCGCTCATCGCCAAGGCACACAGCCACCGCACTGAGGATTCACGCATGGCCGGCAAAACCGACACCCCAGCCAAGAAACACCGCTCCAAGTTCTTCCGCGTCGCCGTCGAAGGCGCCACCACCGACGGTCGCCAGATCGAACGGCAATGGCTGGTCGATGCCGCCGAGACCTACAGCCAAAACACCTACGGCGCGCGGGTCTGGATTGAGCACATGCGCAGCTTGCTGCCAGACAGCCCATTCCGTGCTTACGGCGATGTGGTCGCGCTGAAGACTGAGGAAGTCGAAATCGCCGGGACCAAAAAGCTCGCCCTGTTTGCCCAAATCGAACCCACTGCCGACCTGGTCACCATGAACAAGGCGCGGCAGAAAATGTTTACCAGTATCGAGATCCGCCCGAAGTTCGCCGACACCGGGCGCGCTTATCTGGACGGCATCGCGGTCACCGACACCCCGGCAAGCCTGGGCACCGAGATGCTGACCTTCAGCGCTCAGTACCCAGACAAGAACCCACTGGCAAACCGTAAACGCGATCCCGGCAACCTGTTTTCCGAGGCCATCGAGATCGAACTTGAATTCGAAGAAGTCGAGGACGAAAGCGGCAAGGGCGCAGGCCTGTTCAGCCGCGTTCTCGATCTCCTCGGCAAGAGCAAGGACAAGGAAGGCAAGGACGCCGCTCTTTTTACCGAACTCGGCGAGGCCGTTGAAGCAATGGCCGAGCATGTAGCCGGCCAAGGCGAAGCTTTCGCCGCCGAAAAATCGGCTCGTGAAAAGCTACAGACCGCCCACGACAAGCTGTCCACCGACTTCACGGCTTTGGTCAAAAAGCTCGAAAACACCCCGGATACCACCGGACAAAAACCGCAGTTCTCCGTTCGCCCGCCGGCTACGGGCGGTGACGGCGCACTCGTCACCGACTGCTGATCCACACCACGGACAACACCCAGCCAAGGAACATCGGAGAACACCATGCGTAACGATACCCGCGTCCTGTACAACGCCTACTTGCAACAACTCGCGCAACTGCACGGCGTGAGCGACGTCACCACCAAATTCACCGCTGCCCCGAGCGTCGCCCAAACTCTGGAAACCCGCATCCAGGAATCCAGCGCTTTCCTCAGTGCTATCAACGTGTTCGGCGTCTCCGAACAGTCGGGTGAAAAAATCGGCATCGGTATTGACGGCACCATTGCCAGCACCACCGATACGACCCTCAAGGACCGTGAGCCCCGCGACCCGAGCGGCCTGGACAATCGTGGGTACACCTGCACCCAGACTAACTTTGACACCGGCATCCGTTACCAGAAGCTGGACCAGTGGGCCAAGTTCAAGGACTTCCAGGCGCGTATTCGCGACGCCATCATCAAGGCCCAAGCGCTCAACCGGATCATGATCGGCTGGAACGGCACCAGCCGAGCAGCGACCTCCAACCCGGCCACGAGCCCGTTGTTGCAAGACGTGAACATTGGCTGGCTGCAAAAAATGCGTCTGGAGAACGCCGCTCGCGTGCTGCACGAAGTGGTCGACGGCAGCGGAAAAATCCAGATCGGCGCTGGCAAGGACTTCGAAAACATCGACGCCCTGGTCGTCAGCATGGTCAACGAATTCATCGAGCCCTGGTATCAGGAAGATACCGACCTGGTAGTGATCTGTGGTCGCCAGCTGTTGGCAGACAAGTACTTCCCGATCATCAACAAAACCCAGGCGCCGACCGAAATGCTCGCGGCCGACATCGTCACCAGCCAGAAGCGCATCGGTAACTTGCCAGCCGTGCGCGTGCCGCACTTCCCGGCCAACGGGCTGCTGGTGACCCGTCTCGACAACCTGTCGCTCTACTGGCAGGAAGGCACTCGCCGCCGCACCGTCGTCGACAACGCCAAACGCGACCGCATCGAAAACTTCGAGTCGGTCAATGAAAGCTATGTGATTGAAGACCTGGGCTGCGCTGCCATGGCCGAAAACATCACACTAAGCTGAGGCCGGCAATCATGACCAATCCTTGCCGCCGTCACTTCCAGCGCACCACAGCAGCGGTTGCAGCTGCTGCCGTGGCCGGCCCCGCCATGACCATGGAAGGCGCAACTGTTTACGAGCTGCACCTCGCCAAGCTCCAACAGGACTACCTGCGCCTGAAACAGGTGCAGTCGACCGAAGGAAAGGCGGAGCTGAAACGGCAATTACTGCCGGAGTACACCCCCTATGTGGAAGGTGTTCTCGCCGAGGGTAAAGGCGCGCAAGACCAAGTGCTCACCACCCTGATGGTCTGGCGGATGGACGCCACCGACTTTGCCGGCGCCCTGGACATCGCCGATTACGTGATCACCCACTCGCTTTTGATGCCGGATCGCTTTGAGCGCACCACCGGCACCATCGTGGCGGAAGAGATCGCCGAAGCGGCACTGAAGGCGCAGAAAGCCGGCGGTACCTTTGACCTGGATCTGTTGCTACGCACCGAGCAAATCACGGCCAAGGAAGACATGCCCGACCAAGCCCGCGCCAAGCTGCACCTGGCCATTGGCAAAGCGTTTTCAGCGCAGGTCACTGATGACGCTCCGCCGAGCGACGCCCTGGAGCCGCTGGAGAAGGCCAAGACACACCTGGCACGCGCCATTGAGCTGCACACCAACTGCGGCGGCAAGAAGGATTTGGAGCGCGTCGAGCGCCTCCTGAAGAAACACACTGCCCCAGGCAGTTAACCGAGCGTCCCCACGCACCCCGCCGGCTCGGGGCGGATCGGCCAGGCCGCTCCTCCTGAACGTGAAGCCCCGACCACCGGCGATCTATTACAGAGCGCAGTTTCATGAGCGGATTCGTTGCCGGCGGCCCAGTGCCAAGCGGCCATATCAACACCGACACTTTCTGGCCCTCGATTGACCTGGAGAATCTACGCGCAACCCTGCGAATCGATTCCAGCGTGACCGCCCCCCGCCTGGAAACCGCCGTCATTGCCGCCGCCATCACGGTCAATCGTGAGTTGGAGGACTGGCGCTCCACCCAGCAAGCAGCAGGTTACGCCGAGCTGGTCGACGTGCCTGGGCCGAAAATCAACGATGTTTCCGCTCAAGTGCACCTCTACCGTCGGGCCATTGAAGCGGCAACCGGCGCCGAAGTCTGCGAGCGCTATCGTTCCTTCGACACCACCAACACCGGCAGCCACAAGGCCGACGAACTAACACCGACCATTGACGAGTACCGCCGCGACCAGCGCTGGGCCGTCCGCGACTTCCTCGGTCGCAGTCGCACCACCGTGGAGTTGATCTGATGGCAACCACCGTCCGAGCCTTCCAGAACGATACGGTCGACGCGCTGTGCTGGCGTCACTACGGGCGCACCGCTGGTGTCACCGAAGCCGTCCTCACCACCAACCCAGGCCTTGCCGACTACGGCCCCACCCTGCCACAGGGGCTGGCTGTCACGATGCCAGATGCCCAGGCGCCCGCCCCACAGCGGCAGATGGTGAACCTATGGGACTGACCGGCCTGCAACGCGCCATCGAACCCACCCACTCTGGACCATGGAATGAAGCGAATGCCTGAACGTCCTGACACCTGGGCCTGGCTTGCTGCCTGGCTCGAACAGAACTGGCCGACCCTGTACGCCGGCTTCCTGGCCCTGATCATCGCTGCGCTGCGGATCATGTACGGCGGCGGTACGTTGCGCCGCATGGTGATCGAGGCCCCGCTGTGCGGTGCCCTGGCGCTGGCCGCCAGTCATGGCCTGGCATTACTCGGTATCCCTGCATCCACCGCCCCCTTTTTCGGCGGGGTCATCGGCCTGCTCGGCGTCGAAGGCACCCGGGCCGCTGCCAGGAAGTTTTTCACCCGCAAGGTAGAGCAACTATGACCACACTACGCCACGGCGACCGCTCGCAAGCGGTGCGCGACCTGCAAAAAAAACTGAACAGCAACGGCGCCACGCTCGTGATTGACGGCGACTTCGGTGATGCCACTGAGCGGGCAGTAAAGGCCTATCAGTTGAAAATCGGATTAGTTGCCGATGGCATCGTCGGCGCCAAGACCCTCGCGGCTCTGGCCGGTAGCGACTGTCAACAATTGTTGAAGAACGCCGACCTGGTCGCCGCTGCCCAGCGCCTCGACTTGCCGCTGGCGAGTGTCTACGCGGTCAATGAGGTGGAGTCCAAGGGTAAAGGCTTCCTCGACAACGGCAAGCCGGTGATCCTGTTCGAACGACACATCATGTACCGCCAACTGATTACACCGCGACACGACGGTGACGACCCTGCCGAACTCAAGCGCCAGGCCGATCAGCTCGCCATCACCAACCCAGCCATCGTCAACCCGAAACCCGGCGGCTATGTCGGCGGCACCGCCGAATACCAGCGCCTGAGCGCGGCCAGGCTGATCGATGACACCGCCGCCCTCGAATCCGCGTCCTGGGGCGCCTTCCAGATCATGGGCTTTCACTGGCAGCGCCTGGGCTATGCCAGCGTGCAAGACTTCGTCGCTACCATGTCCGCAGGGGAATCGCAGCAGCTCGACGCCTTCGTGCGCTTCATAGAATCCGACCTGGTGTTGTACAAGGCTCTCAAAGCCCGCAAATGGGCGGAGTTCGCCAAGCTCTACAACGGTCCCGACTACGCCCGGAACCTCTACGACGTCAAATTGCAGCGTGCCTACGAACGGCATGCCGACTGTGGCTGTGGTCAGGAGATCGCCGCATGATCGACCTCAACGGTGTGCGCAAACTCAGGGTGCAGGACGGCGACCTACTGGTGGTACCGGAAAACACCGAAGACCAGGGCATGCAGGATCTGGTCGTCGCACTGGGCTACCTGATGCCCGATGCAAACGTCATCATCGTGCGCGGCCCAGTCGAACAACTCGACGTCGGTGAGATGAACAGCCGCGGCTGGTACCGCGCATGAGCCCCTTGCGCCAGGCCCTGTATGGCATCGCCCTGCTCGGTGCTCTGACGCTATTGCTCTGGGGCCAGGACCAGCGCATCAAAGTCGCTGACGGTGCGACCGAGCTGGCCCAGCTGAACGCCGCCAACGCCCAGGAAGACAGCGCCCGTAACCTCACCACCGCCAACGCCCTGCAAAGCGCCCTACAACAGGAACGCGCGGCCCAGGCGCTATTGCGCACCCAACAAACCCAACTGCGCCAGGGCCTGGCCCAGCGTAAACAACAGATCGAGGCCCTGAAAAGTGAAAATTCCGAACTACGCGATTGGGCTGCTCAGCCTTTGCCTGATGCTGCTCTCCGGCTGCGGCAGCGTCCCACCCTCACCGGCGCAGACGCTTATCGTCAGTGGCTGTCCAGCGGTAGTACCGTGCCTGCTTCCGGCGACCAGCCCCAGCGATAACGGCTCCTTGCTAATCGATCAGGAGCGTGTTGAGGCCGCCTGGGCCGAGTGTGCGGCTCAGGTTGACATGGTCTACAAACACCAGCAGGCCCTCCAATGAACAAACCCGATAGCCTACGTGCCCATCTGCTGGCCGCCGTCCCGGAACTCAGGCACAGCTCCGACCGCTTGCTGATCTTCATCGATAACGGCAAGGTCAGGTGCACTGCCGCTGCCAGCCTGTCGTTCGAATACAGCTTCGACCTGCAGGTCATCCTCACCGACTTCGCCGGCCACCCCGACAGCGTAATGCTACCCCTCCTTGGCTGGCTGAGCGTGCACCAATCCGAACTGCTGGAAAACCTCAATAAGTCCGCTGAAGGCATCCAGTTCGAAGCCGATATTCTCGACAACAGTAAAGTCGACCTCAGCCTCACCTTGCCGCTGACTGAACGCGTTGTAGTGGGCAAAGACGCCGATGGCAACACCACCATCCACCACCCTGGCGAGCCGCAGCGTGTCGCCGATTTTCTCGACCCAGCATGGACTCCAGGCGCCCAGGGCACCGGCAGTGAATGGGTTGTCCCTCAATGACCAATCGACTGGAAGCGCTGGAAGACTGGGCCGCCGGTTTGCTCCGACAACTGGAACCCGCAGCAAGCAACCAGATTGCTCGTAGTCTCGGCCAGGCATTGCGTCGCAATCAGCAGCAGCGGGTTATCGCCCAACGCAACCCGGACGGCAGCAAATACGCACCCCGTAAGAAACGAAACCTGCGGGGCAAGCAGGGTCGGGTCAAGCGCAAGGTGCAGATGTTCCAGAAGCTGCGCACTGCGCGCTTCCTGAAGGTCAAAGCCGACAGCAACGCTATCAGCATTGGATTCACGGGACGCATAGCCCGCATTGCTCGGGTGCACCAATACGGACTGAAAGACCGCGCTGAACGAGGTGCACCGGATGTGAAATATGAACAGCGGGAGGTACTGGGCTTTACAGATGTCGACATTAATCTGATCCGAGACGGGCTACTCACACACCTGGTGAACCGCTGACGTAATCGATTCGCTCGCCTCCCGACGAACGGTCTCGGCCCTTTTCCGCAGAATAGGTTTGATACAAAGCCCGGATGCACATAACTTTTTCGACCGTTTCCATGTCTCGCCCCGTATCTGCAGCGTTCAGGCCACAAGGAAACACAATAAAATTATTGTTTTTCTGCCCGTCAATAGTTTACAGTGTTTACTGCTGTTTACGCTGTATACAGATGCGTTGGAGGGATATATTATGGCTTCGCCTGTGCTGTCGTTTCGTGTTGAAGAGGTATTGGTGGAAAAGCTTGATCGGTTGTCGGAAGCAACCGATCGAGATCGCCAATATCACCTCAAGCGCGCCTTGGCCCGTTACGTTGAGTCCGAGTCATGGCATATCAACGCAATCGCTGACGGTATCGCTGACGCTGATGCAGGTAACCTCACAGATCTGAAAGCCGTTAAGGCTAAATGGGTGAATCGTGCCAAACATCGCATTGACGGGCAAAGCGGAGAGTGATTTAGACTCGATTCATGAGTACTACGCATCTCGTTTGGGTGCGGGCTCAGCAGATGCCGTGATAGCTCAAATTTTTGAGTCGCTCGAAAAATTAGAAATGTTTACGGGCTTGGGCAGACCCTCTCAAACGCCAGACATCAGAGAGCTGGTGCTGTCCAAATTCCCTTTCATCGCCCCGTATCGACTAGTCGGGGACGAAGTACAAATTCTGCGCATTCTTCATCAACGCACTGAACGCTCTGAAGATTGGTGAACGTTGTCTTGAAATGACAATGCGAACTTTGTAAAAGCCAATCCTACAAAGCTCAAAAGCTGCACGCCCCTCTACGTGGCGCCACCATCGGCGCCATGAACGACTTAGCCACCCTCGCCCGCCTGATCGAAAACCTCATCCGCTTCGGCACCATCGCCGAAGTCCAGATGAAGCCCCCCCGTGTGCGGGTGAAAACCGGTGAACTCACCACCGACTGGCTGCCATGGTTAGCCCCGCGAGCCGGTGCGGACAAGGAATGGGACCCACCTACCGTCAACGAGCAGGTCCTGCTGCTCAGCACATCGGGCCAGCTCGGCAACGGTGTTGCGTTGACCGGCCTGTACAGCGACAACAACCCAGCCAACGGCGACCGTGCCGACCTACATCGCCGTACCTACCGCGACGGCGCAGTCATCGAATACGACAGCATCGCCCATCATCTGCGAGCTGTCCTGCCTGCAAACGGCACCACCGACCTGATCAGCCTCGGCGGCATCCACATCGTCGGCCCGATCACCCACGAAGGTGATTACACCCAGACCGGCAACCAGAACATTACCGGCACCGTCACTGCTTCGGTCGATGTCGTGGCCGCCAACATCAGTCTGGTGAAACATCCACACGGAGATGTCATGTCCGGTAACGCGAAGACAGGAGCCCCGGAATGAACCGAGAAACCGGCGCCGCCATCAGCCTCCCGGAACATATCGTCCAGTCCATCGCCGATATCTTGACCACCCGTCTCGGTACTCGCGTCATGCGTCGCGAATACGGCTGCCTATTGCCCGAACTAATCGACCAGCCCTACAACGATGCCACCCGCCTGCGAGCCTACGCGGCCACCGCCATGGGGCTGATGCTGTGGGAGCCTCGTATCAGCGTCAGCCGCGTGCAGTTCCTCGGCGGCAACCTGCAAGGCAAAGCGGTGCTCGACCTGGAAGGCACGCTGATTGACAGCAACGAGCCCTTCAGCTTGAGCATTCCCCTGCAACTGGGGGGCAGCGCATGAATACCTTCAGCATCATCGACCTGAGCCAACTGCCGCCGCCGCAGATCGTCGAACAGATCGATTACGAGCAGATCCTGGCCGAGCGAAAGGCCTACGCCATCAGCCTCTGGCCGCCAGAGGAACAGGCCGAAATCGCCGCCCGCCTCGCTTTGGAGTCTGAGCCACTGACCAAGCTGATTGAGGAGAACGCCTACCGCGAAACGATCTGGCGGCAGCGGGTCAATGAGGCCGCCGTCGCCAACATGCTCGCCACCGCCGAACGTAGCGACCTGGATAATCTGGCCGCCAACTTCAACGTCCAGCGCCTGGTCGTGCAGGCCGGCAATGCCGCCGCCATCCCGCCAATTCCGCAGATCATGGAGAGCGACGAAAGCTTGCGTGAACGGGCGCAAATGGCCTGGGAAGGCCTGAGCACCGCCGGCCCGCGCAACAGCTACATCTTTCACGCCCGGGCTGCGGATGGCCGCGTGGGCGATGCCACAGCAGAGAGCCCATCGCCTGCCGTCGCCGTGGTTACGGTGCAGGGCCTGCTCGGCGATGGAAGCGCAGATCCTACATTGCTGACTGTGGTGAACACCTACCTCAGTGACGACGACCGGCGTCCCGTTGCCGACCGCCTGACCGTCCAGAGTGCGCAGGTCATCAATTACCAGGTCAATGCCACGCTCTACCTGAACACCAGTGGCCCCGAGTCCGAGCCAATCCTTGCCGCCGCAGAGAAGCGCCTACTGGCCTACGTCCGACAGCGTCGTCGCCTGGCGATGGAAGTGTCGGAGTCAGCCGTGCACGCCGCACTGCACGTCGAGGGCGTGCGCAAGGTGGTTTTAACCGACTGGATCGATATCAAAGCAACGGCCTATCAGGCGCCCTATTGCACTGACGTGAATATCGTTGCGGGGGTTGAGTAATGGCCGAACCCTCGCTGCTCCCGCGCACCGCCACCGAGCTGGAGCGCCTGGCCGCTGAAGCCCTGGCACAGATCCAACGTGTACCGGTTCCTCTGCGACAGCTCTACAACCCCGACACATGCCCCGCTGCCCTACTGCCCTACCTGGCCTGGGCCTTCTCTGTTGATCGCTGGAACAGCAACTGGACCGAAGCCGCCAAGCGAGCGGCGATCCGTGCGGCCTACGCCATCCACTCACGCAAGGGCACCATCGGCGCCCTGCGCCGGGTTGTCGAACCATTGGGCTACCTGATCGAGGTGCTGGAGTGGTGGCAGACAGTACCTTTGGGCGTGCCCGGCACATTCGCCCTCAAGGTCGGAGTACTCGATACCGGCATCACTGAAGAGATGTACCAGGAACTGACCTGGCTTATCGACGACGCCAAACCCCTCACACGCCACCTGATCGGGCTCGCCATCAGCCTCGAAACGCATGGCAGTTTGAACATCAGCGTCGCCCTGTACGAAGGTGACGTCATCGACATTTACCCACCGGTGATGCGTGACATCGAGGTCACGGGCCGCTTCGGAGCGGTCGGTCGCGAACACTCCATCGATACCCTGGACGTTTACCATGATTGACGCTAACTCGCAGTTTTTCGCCATCCTGACCCAAGTCGGCGAGGCCAAGCAGGCGAACGCCGACGCGCTCGGCCGCCCTTGGCTGATCACAGACATGGGCGTCGGTGATGCCAACGGCACCGACCCTGTGCCGGATCGCCTGCAAACCCGCTTGATAAACGAATGGCGCCGCCGGCCGCTGAACCAGCTCAAGATTGACCCGGTCAACCCGGCGGTGATCATCGCCGAGCAGATTATCCCCGCCGACGAGGGTGGCAAGTGGATACGGGAGATTGGCTTGTACGACGCCGACGGGGACCTGGTGGCGGTAGCGAACTGCGCACCCAGCTTCAAGCCGGTTCTGTCGCAAGGCTCCGGCCGCACGCAAATTGTGCGGATGAACCTGATCGTCTCCAGTGCCGGCAACATCACTCTGAAGATCGATCCGGCGGTAGTGCTGGCGACCCGTGAGTTTGTCGAACAACGGATCATGGAGGAGCTGTACAAGCTTGACAGCAAACAGTCGGTTCGCGTGGCGACCACTGCCAATATCGTACTGGCCGGCCTTCAAACCATCGATACTGTCGCGCTGGTCGCCGGTGATCGGGTGCTGGTGAAGAATCAGACGGTTGCCAAGGATAACGGTTTGTATATCGCGGACGCCGGTGTATGGAAACGCTCGCTCGATGCCGACACCAGTGCCAAAGTCACCTCAGCGCTGCTGGTGTCTATCGAGCAAGGCGCTACATTGGCCGATAGTCGCTGGCAATTGGTGACAGATGGCTCGATTGTCCTGGGCACCACCGCTCTGACTTTTCAGGACGTTACCTTTGGATTAGCACCGCTCAGATCCCCCGCTTTTCTGGATAATCCAACGACCCCCACTGCGGCTCAGTTCGACAGTAGTAAATTGTTGGCGTCGACGGATTTTGTGCAGAGGGCAATAGGCAGCTTCGCTAAAAGTGAATCGATAGAAGGGGGCAATGTAACGCTGACTGCTGCGCATATCGGTGCTCGGATTGAAATGTCTTCGGGCGGCACCCTCACGCTACCCAACGCGAACTTGCTGCCTAAAGGCTCCTCGATCCTGATTACGACCTCTCTCGGGGCCGGAGTGGTAAATCTAGCAGTTCAAGCTGGGGGTGTGCTCGCACTGAATAACGTTAGCGTTGTGACTCCATACTCAATGTCCAGTGGGTCGGACCTCCTGCTGGTATCCGATGGGTCTGTATGGCGTGGCCATGCAAGTCTTGAGTGCCTGAGAACTTCACAACTATTTGCCGCCACTTTTGGTATCACTGGCATTCAAAAACTACCTAGTGGTGACATTGAAATGTGGGGGATAACGGGCGGAGCTGCGGCGGGAGTAATCGCGCCGGTCACGTTTCCGATGGCGTTCCCTAACGCTTGTACGAATATCCAGATGACCTATGTCGACGCGGGGACACAGTCTCCTGCGTCGCGTGGCGGCCCCGTTCAGGTCGGTAATTTTACAAATACGGGGTTTAACTATTCCCATTCGGGCAGCAGTAGCGGTGCCGCTCAGCACTTCTGGCGTGCCAAGGGTAATTAAGGGGGATCTATGTATTACTGCGCAACCGACGGCGGTTTCTACGATTTAGAGTTTCATGGCGCCATTCCAGAGGGCTCAGTGGAGATCACTGATGAGGTCTATGCAGCCTTGAAGACCGGTCAGGAAAAGGGCAAATGGATAGTGGTGGGGGAGCAGGGTTACCCGGCACTCATTGACCCACTACCACCGACTGATGAGGTTCTAAGGGCCATTGAACGGCGGTGGCGTGATGCGCGCTTGTTGGAAACGGACGGCGTTGTTTCGCGGCACCGCGATGAGTTAGAGCAAGGTTCAGAAACAACATTAACGGCCACGCAGTATGCCGAGCTTCAGGTATACCGACGTCAGTTGCGCGACTGGCCACAAGGGGCCGAGTTTCCACTTGCGGATCATCGCCCAGCCGCACCGCCCTGGCTGGCTGAACAAGCCCAATAACGCCCTGACCGGGCGTTTTTTTATTCAAGCGTTCTGTAGCCCCACCCGCTACAAGCCTTCACGCTCGCTCATCCGGCGCGCGCGCGGCAGCCTGTGCACTGTCACTCCATTCACTGCGCAGGCAAAACCCATGGCCGACTATCTTCACGGCGTGCGGGTCATCGAACTCAACGACGGCACCCGCCCCATTCGCACCATCCCCACCGCTGTCATCGGCCTGGTTTGCACTGCCGACGACGCTGACGCCACTGTATTTCCGTTCGACACGCCGGTGCTGCTGACCAACGTACAAACCGCCATCGGCAAAGCCGGTGTGAAAGGTACCCTCGCCGTCAGCCTGCAAGCCATCGCCGACCAGACCAAGCCTTACGTCATCGTGGTGCGGGTCAAGGAAGGTCCGACCGAAGCTGAAACCACCAGCGCCCTGATCGGCACCACCACCGCAGACGGCAAATACACCGGCATGAAAGCCCTGCTCGCCGCCAAGGCCAAAGTCGGCCTGGTGCCACGCATTCTCGGCGTGCCGGGATTGGACAGCCAACCGGTGGCCACCGCCCTGGTCGCCATCGGCCAACAGCTGCGCGCCTTCAACTACGTCAGCGCCTGGGACTGCAAAACCAAGGAAGAGGCTGTCGCCTACCGCGAAAACTTTGGTGCACGGGAAGTCATGGTGATTTGGCCGGACTTCCAGAACTGGGACACCGTCACCAGCAAAACCGTCAACGCCGCCGCTGTGGCCCGCGCCCTCGGCCTGCGCGCCAAGATCGACCAGGAAACGGGCTGGCACAAAACCCTGTCCAACGTCGCCGTCAACGGCGTGACCGGCATCAGCGCCGACGTGTTCTGGGATCTGCAAAACCCGGCCACCGACGCCAACTACCTCAACAGCAACGAAGTCACCACGCTGATCAACGAGGGCGGCTTCCGCTTCTGGGGCAGCCGCACCTGCAGCGACGATCCGCTGTTTGCGTTCGAGAATTACACCCGCACCGCGCAGATCCTTGCCGACACCATGGCCGAAGCACACATGTGGGCCATCGACAAACCAATGCACGCCTCCCTGGTGCGCGACATCATCGAAGGCGTCAACGCCAGGTTCCGCGAGCTGATCGCATCGGGTTACCTGATAGGTGGCAGTTGCTGGTTCCCCGAAGACATCAACGACAAGGACACCCTCAAGGCCGGCAAGCTGTTCCTCGACTACGACTACACGCCCGTGCCACCGCTGGAAGACCTCACCCTGCGTCAGCGCATCACCGACCGCTACCTGATGGACTTCGCTACCAAGATCAATAGCTAAACCGGGTCTCCCCGTAAGGGGAGCAACCCCGTGCCAGGACACCGGAGAACACCGCCATGGCAATGCCTCGCAAACTCAAAAACCTCAACCTGTTCAACGATGGCAACAACTACTTGGGTGTCGTCAAGTCCGTCACCCTGCCCACCCTTGGCCGCAAGATGGAGGCCTATCGCGGCGGCGGAATGAACGGCGCGGTCAAGGCCGATCTGGGCATGGGCGACGACGGTATCCAGTTCGACTGGAAAACCGGCGGCCTGGACTTGATCGCGTTGCGCCAATTCGGTTCTGTGAACGCCTCCGGCGTCATGTTGCGCTTTTCCGGCGCCTTCCAGCAGGACGACACCGGCGAGATCAGCACAGTCGAGGTCGTAGTGCGCGGTCGCCATGAATCCATCGAAATGGGCGAAGCCAAACCCGGCGAAGACACCGAACACAGCATCAAGACCACGTGCAGCTATTACAAGCTCACCGTCGACAACGAAGAGATCATCGAAATCGACCTGCTGAACTTCATCGAGAAGGTCAACGGCGTGGACATGCTGGAAAAACAACGTAACGCTCTGGGCATCTGACCCGCAGCGCTCTCGATCGAAATCCCATAACACCATCAGGAGCACATCATGCTGGAAGAAGAAACCAACACTACATCGTCAGCCGTCGACGACAACATCGTCACCTTGGACAGCCCCATCAAGCGTGGCAAAACCGAAATCACCGAGGTCACCCTGCGTAAACCGCAGTCCGGCGAGCTGCGCGGTGTTCAACTGGTCGAACTGCTGAACATGGACGTCGCCAGCCTGATCAAGGTTCTGCCGCGCATCAGCACCCCCAGCATCACCGCCATTGAAGCCGCCGGCATGGACCCCGCCGATCTGCTGGCCTGCGGCAGCAAGATCACCGGTTTTTTGTTGCAGAAATCGGTGAAGACGGAGGCATCCCTCGTTGCGTAGAAGACGCCATGGCCGACCTGGCCGTGGTATTTCACTGGGCACCCGCTGACATGGACCAGTTAGGCCTGCAAGAACTGATGGACTGGCGCGAGCGCGCCAGGATAAGGAGTTCCGCCGATGGCGAATGATTTAAAACTGCAGGTTCTGCTCAACGCCGTCGACAAGGCCAGCGGCCCCTTGAAGAAGATCGGCGCAGGTGGCCTGGAGAGCGCCCGCGCACTCAAGGCTGCCCGAGACCGCTTGAAGGAACTCAACGCCCAGCAAAAGGACGTCAGCGCCTGGCGCGAACTGCAAGCCGCCTCTCGCGAAACCGCTGACGCACTGGCCGCCAACAACAGGAAAGTCGGAGAACTTGCCCGCGCCACCGCCAAGGTTCGGCAGCAGCTCGCACCCACTCAGGCACTTTTCGAACAATCCCGACTCAAGGTCGACGCCCTCAAGAACAGTCAGTTTGGACTCAAGCGTGAACTCACCGGAGCGCGCAATGCGCTCGGGCTACTCAGTGATGAACACCGTAAGGCCGGCGGCCGGATCACCTCGCTCAACGCGGTCATGCAAAAGGGCAACGCCCTGACTCGCGAGCAACATACCGAATACAACCAGCTGGTGGCGGCCCAACGCGAACGAAAGGTGCAGTTGGACCAGCTCGCAGCCAAAGAAAAGACCCTGGCCGACCGTTATTCTTTGAGCACCACCCAACTGCGCAGTATGCGGGTGGGCCACTCCAACCTGCGAGAAGAAATCCGCCGCCTGGAGATGCCGTTTAAAGCCCAGCTCACGCAGCTCAAACAGCACACCGCCGAGTCAAAACGCCTCGGTGAACAGTACGGTTTACAGAAAGGTAAGCTCACCAGCCTGGGCGCACAGCTCAAGGCAACGGGCATCAGCACCAACGCCCTGGGTGCAACCGAACTCAAGCTCAAGCGCGACATAGACAGCACCACCCAAGCGATGAAAACTCAAATGGGCCGGCTCGACGCACTCAAGCGCAAGCAGGAAAGCCTGGCCAAAGCTCGCAGCGTTTATGACAAAACCCAGAGCGCCGCTGGCAGCATGGCCGTATCAGGTGCTGCCGGTATGGGTGTGGCCTACGGCATTGGTCGCGGGATCTATGCCCCGCTGCAAGAGGGCAAGCACTTTGCCCTTGAGGAACAACGTGTTGCTGCCCTGGGGCTGGGCAAAGAAGACACCGGCAAGGCCATTCAATTTGCCAAGGAAATGAAGACTTACGGCACCAGCGTCACCGAGAACCTGACGCTGGTCCGGGACGCCATGACGGTGTTTGCCGACGAACACGAAGCCGAAATGGTCGCCCCGACACTGGCAAAAATGAAGTTTGCCAACCACGCCATGTACGGCGAGGAACAGGGCGCAGACAACGAACGTAAGTTCATGGACATGCTCAAGGTGATTGAGTTGCGTGGCGGGCTCGCCAGTAAGGAAGCCTTCGTCAACCAGGCAGATATCGTGCAGCGCGTCCTCACAGCTACCGGTGGCCGCGTCGGTCCGAACGAATGGTTGAACGTCATCAAAACCGGTGGGGTGGCAGCCAAGGGCATCAAGGACGAAGCCTTCTACTACCAGATGGAACCACTGGTACAGGAAATGGGCGGACACCGCGTCGGTACCGCGATGATGAGCGCCTACTCCAACATCTACCAGGGCAAGACCACAAAGCGCGCCGCCAACAACATGGAGCGACTGGGGCTGGTCGATCCCAAAAAAGTGAAACACGACAAGGCCGGGCAAATCTCGTTCCTGGACGTCGGCGCCATCAAGGGCAGCAAGATATTCCGTGAGAACCAGTTCGAATGGATGGAGAAAGTCCTGCTCCCTCAACTGAAGGCCAAGGGCATCACGGAAAAGAGCCAGGTACTGGACACCATCGGCAGCATCTTCTCCAACCGCACGGCATCCAACCTGTTCGCACAGATGTATTTGCAGCGCGAACAGATCCACAAAAACGCCAAGCTGAATGCCGGTGCCGATGGCATCGACCAACTGTATGAAAAAGGCCAGGGCAGCGCCCAGGGGCAGGAACTGGAGCTGCTCGCCCAGCGTGCAAATGCCTACCGGGAAATGAGCAACGCAATTCTGCCAACCTACGTCGAAGCCCTGAAAAGCATCACCGCCGCCATCAAGGAAGTCACGACCTGGATGAAGGAAAACCCCGCTTCGGCAGCGATCATGATGAAAACATTGATGGTGGTTGGCGTCCTGGCGGCGGCCTTCGGTGCCCTTGCCCTGACGCTCGCCAGCCTGCTCGGGCCGTTTGCCGTCATCAACTTCGGTTTGGGCTTGTTCGGGCTCAAGGCCGGCGGCGCTGGGCGAGTGGTGCAAGGCCTGTTCCCGACACTGACCGGCCTTGCCCGCAACGCCCTGCCGATGCTCGGCCAGGGCCTTCGTGTGCTCGCCAGCACCCTCGGCGGTGCACTGATTACCGCATTGCGCGCCGTCAGCATCGCGCTCTGGGGCCTGGCGGCCAACCCGATAGTTTTGATTATCGGGGCAGTGGTCGCCGCCTTGGCCGGCGCGGCCTACCTGATCTACCAGAACTGGGACGCGGTGAAGGCTTACTTCGTCAACGCCTGGACCGAGATCAAAGCCGGCTTTAGCGGTGGAATCGGCGGCATCCTGACGGTAATTGCCAACTTCAGCCCTATCGGGCTGATCTACCAGGCCTTCTCGGGTGTCTTGAGCTACCTGGGCGTCGACCTGCCAAACCGCTTCACCGAGTTCGGCAACATGATCGTCAACGGCCTGGTGAATGGCCTGTACGCCGGTCTGGGGCAAATCAAGAGCGCCATCACCTCGATCGGCGACTCAACCATCAATTGGTTCAAGGAAAAGCTCGATATTCATAGCCCGTCACGGGTGTTCGCCGAACTGGGCGGCTTCACCATGGCTGGCCTGACACTGGGCCTGGAGGGCGGAGCCAAAGGCCCGCTCAACGCCATGACCAACACTGCCAAACAACTGACCGCCGCCGGCACCCTGGCGCTCGGCGCGACCTCCATTCCCGCACTGGCAGTCGACAACCGCGCGCCGATCACTGGCACAGCCGCATCAGCCTATGACAGCCACGACCACTACGAAATCAATATCCATCCGACCCCTGATATGGACGCGCAGGCCATTGCCCGTGCTGTGCGCGCCGAACTGGCCCGTATCCAGAACGAAAAAGGCGCCCGACAGCGCAGCAAACTGTCTGACCTGGAGTAACCCACCATGATGCTTGCCCTCGGCATGTTCGTTTTCAGCCTGTCGACCCTCGCCTACCAGGAACTGCAACGCCAGACCGAGTGGCGCCACGCCAGTAACAACCGCATCGGCGCACCGCCAGCACGCCAGTTCCTGGGCCGTGGCGAGGACACCATCACCCTCCCCGGCATCCTGCTGCCCGAGCTGGCCGGCAGCATGTTCAGCCTTGACGCCCTGCGTCTGATGGCGAACACCGGGAAAGCCTGGCCGGTGATCGAAGGCAGTGGCCGGCTCTATGGCCTGTGGGTTATCGAAAGCCTGAGCGAAACCAAGACCATTTTCTTTCGTGACGGCACACCACGGCGGATTGAATTCAGCCTCACCCTCAAGCGTATCGACGATGACCGTATCGACCTGCTCGGCGCCGGTACCGCTACGGGCGTCAACATCCTGCGAGCCTTGCTATGATCGATGCCGCCATCTCCCGCGTCACCGGTTATCTCAAGGACGCCGTTGACCGCTACAAACGCGATGCGGCCTACCCTGTCCCCGCGTTCCGGCTGACCGTCGACGGCCATGACATTGCTCAGTTGATCAGCCCGCGGCTGATGAGCCTGGACCTGACCGACAACAGGGGAGTCGAAGCCGACCAGCTCAGCATCACCCTCAGCGACCATGACGGCTTGCTGGCGATTCCGCCAAAGGGTGCGGTGCTCCGGTTGTGGCTCGGTTGGACTGACACCGGCCTGGTGGACAAAGGCACCTACACTGTCGACGAAACAGAACACAGCGGCGCTCCCGACGTGCTCAGCATCCGCGCTCGATCGGCAGACCTGCGCAAGGGACTGAAGGTCAAGCGCGAGCGTAGCTGGAGCAGTAAGACCCTGGGCGACATCCTGCGCGATATCGCCATTGGCAATGGTCTCACCACGACCATCGCCGCCGCCCTGGATAGTCTGGGCATTCCCCATCTGACCCAGGCCAACGAGTCGGATGCCAACCTGCTCAGTCGCCTGGGCGAAGACTTCGACGCCATGATCAGCGTCAAGGCCGGCTGCCTGCTGTGCCTCCCCGCAGGTGGTGGCAAGACCGCCAGCGGCCTGGACCTGCCACACATCACCCTAACCCGTGTCGAGGGCGACCAGCACCGCTACTTACAAGCCGAGCGCGACAGCTATGACGGTGTACGGGCCTACTTCTACGACGTGAACAGCGCGAAAAAGCAGGAGGCCATTGCCGGTGGCGGCAAGAACCTCAAGGATCTGCGCCACACCTACAGCGACAAGCAGTCCGCCCTGCGCGCCGCCCGGGCTGAATTCAATCGCCTGCAACGCGGCAGCGCGACCCTCAGCTACACCCTCGCCATGGGCCGGCCCGACTTGATTCCCGAGCTGACCTACACGCTCCAGGGCGTGAAAGCCGAAATCGACGAAATCATCTGGTACGGCGGCAACGTGCAGCACACACTTAGCGCCGATAACGGCTACACCGTGAACCTGTCCCTGGAAAGTAAGCTGCCAGAAGACACTGTCGATGGCCTGGCGGAAGAAAACCAACAGGATTACACCGGCATCATCGCCTATTACCGCGAAGAGAAAACCGGCAAGGAAAAGACTCGAACGGCTGGCGACCAGACGAAGCCGAAGCGGTTGCTATGGCTCTATGCCAACAAGTACACGGCGAAACGGGCTGTGGATCGAGAGTGGAAGCGGTTGCAGGAGGCGAAGGCAAAAGCAATGCGCCCCGTGCAAGACGGGGCGACATCGTAGAAGCAGGTTTACTCAGCGAACACGGAAATGGTCGTGCCACCACCATCACGGGCGAAGGCCTGACATTCAAGGGCAAGACCTTTCTGCTCGATCGCTGCAATCTCGCTGTCGTCCTTCAGCGCCTGTTTGCGGCATTGCTTCGAAAACTTGACGATATCGGCGGCAGGCCGAGGGGAAACCAGGCTGCCGGCACGACCGACCAGGTCGTAGTAGGCCTGGTCAGGTTCTGGGCCATCCCATGTGATTGCGAGGTTGGGTTTGCCGATTGAGCAACTGACCGACAGGGAAATGTTCGGTCCGTCACGGTACTCGGTGGTTTGCTTGCCTTCGGTCTGTTTGACTTGGGTCAGGTGACGTTCTTGCTGGAGCGCGGTCAGGATTTTGTCGCAGGAATCGGCAAGAGCTGCGGTAGATAGCACCAACATTGCCAGGCTACAGCCGATCTTCACCAAGTACTCAGTTTTCATACAGTTTTTCTCTCAATCGTTCCTTGATGCACGGGCATCCCGTGGATGTAGCTGAAGTACATAGGCTATTGGCGGATCTTCCTTTCAGCAAGGCTTGTGGCGTGATTCAAACCGAAATGGACAGGCCCCTCTGTACACATTAGCCTCAGCCTGAGCCCCAAAAGCATATGGCTTTCAGGCTGGCTGTAGCTACCCGCCGTAACGGACCATTTATCAAGGACTATGAAATGACAGATATAATCTCTACAGTTTCAACTGCTGTAACCCTCGCACTTCGCTTGAAGGACATCAGCAAAAACATAGAAAACGCAGAATTCAAAAACATTCTTGCTGACTTAAGCCTTGAACTTTCCGAAGTAAAATTAAAGTTAGCCGACCTGCTGTCGGAGAATGCGGAGCTTAAAGAAAAAATCCACACCATAACCAGTGCCACTGGCACGCTCTGCCCTAGCTGCAACAATAGAACTTACAAGCTCATATCATCCGAGCCTGATCCAGTATTCGGTGACCTGGGCGCAAACTCGCGACTCTACAAGTGCAGTTCCTGCAACTTTTCAGAAACAGTGATGAGTCAGTGATTTAAAGTAAAAGCCCGGTTTCTAGCCGGGCTTCCCTTCTACTGGACGGTTAGAAGTGCACTGAGAAATCTAAGAATATCCCTTTTTCTTTCTTCATTTAGCTGCCTGAACATTTTTACGAAACTCAGCTCAGTGTCTGTCAGCCTCTCCATTTCACAGTTACCGATTTTATTGGTTTCTGTATCGCTGTTCACCGACATGTGCCACTCCATCTACAACACGTAACGGGTGCCCGGCACCTTCATTGGTACCGTCCAAAACACCCGGCGAACAGACGATTTTCAGCATGTTCAGGCGTGCCACCAGCACAAAAAAGTCACAATTTGCATTTATGCCTGATCAGAGCAAAAAAAGGAAAATGCGGCTCCTTCCCTCTCCGCTTCGACTTTGAAGACCTACATTGACGACATTGCTGCCAGGGCACCCGTCAGCCGAACGACTGAGGCCTGGTCACCTTCGGACAGTGACCGGTAGCTTTCAAGGATCTTAGACTCGACAGCGCTCAACCCCTCTTCAGACACGCACGCCTTGACTCCTGAAAGCACGTACTGAACGTCCACTCCAGCCTTTTCAAGTGCAGCCAGGTACCTCAGATCAGGTGAATTGCTCTCCTGTTCGTACGCCTTTTGGGTACCTCTACTGACACTCCCTATCGCCCCGAAGTCGGTCTGATTCAGGCCCAAACGGTCGCGCTCTTCCTTGAGGCGCTCGCCAACCCCATCAGATATGTACATTTTTTTGCTCACCATTGTTGACTTGAGCATTTTTCTGCTCAAGAATGACCACACACCAACACGAATCAACACCAATGAACACTATGCCCGCCCCTCTTACACCCGAGCAAGCCCGCGCGGCCCTTGACCGCAAGGGCGTCAGCATTGCCGATTTCTGCCGTCAGTATGAGCTGAACAGAAATCTGGTCAGCGACTTATTGAACGGTCGCAAGAAAGGTCGTCGCGGTGAAGCACACCGGGCTGCAGTCCTGCTCGGTATCAAAGACGGCGAGATCACAAACTAGGGCCTCTGGCGCCAAGGAGAAACCAGAAAATGAAACGCCCAGTTCTAGGCACCAGAAAAGACGTGGTCAGCGCCGTGATATGCAGTTTCCCGGGCGGTCGTGCTTACGCCGCCGCGAGCATCGGTATGCCGATCAAGAAATTCGACAATCAAGCCTACGAAAACGCCGGCAGCCGCCCGCTGACTGATGAACATCTTTTCAGACTGGAGCAGCAAGCTGGTACCACCTTCCTGCCCGATTACATCGCTGGGCTGTATGGCGGTCTGTTCGTCCCCCTGACGGCACCAGAAACGCTGGACAACGTCGACCTGTACAACCGCTCGGTCAAGGCAGCGGCAAAGCGTGGCCGGGTCGATCAGGCCATTTCCGAGGCCCTGGATGACGGCATTATCGAGAAGCATGAAGCCGACGCCATCGTGAGTGCCTTGCTCAAGTACATGTCCGCCCGCTATGCCGAAGTGCTCGCGACCATCCAGCTCTACAGCAACAAGGAGGCCGTACGGTGAGCACTTACAAGCTGGTCTGCCCCCACTGCCTGGGTCCCATGCGTATTCGCACAAGCGAAGGAACTCATATTTTTTTGCGGGTGGCGTACCTGCAATGCCGGAACGAGGCCTGCGGCTGGTCAGTTCGGGCGGAATTCGAAATGACCCACGAAATGTCCCCGAGTGGCATGGCAAACCCTGCTGTGCGACTCCCTGTCGCTGACGTGGCGTTGCGCCGTGCAGCGATGAAGTCCGCCGATGATCAACCCGACCTGCTGGACCAAATGGAAATGGAGCGTGCGCTATGAACCACGAAGACCTGTCCCACGATTACCGCAGCAGTATGCAGCGAGCCGCGTTCAGCTACCTGCAACGCCATGAAGCCGAGCATTTGGTGGATACCGACCTGTTGTTTGATCGTTGCGTGTGCCATCTGACCAGAGCCCTGGAAGTACCGGTGTTCATGGCACAACAACTCGTTCACAACGCCTGGACTGAACTTCAGGTCATCAATCAGCGCAAGTGGGTGGGTGTGGATTGGGGCACCGGGCCAGGTGCCACGGTCGTGCATTTGGTCGACCTGCGAGCAGATCTGCGCTACCCAGTACCGGCGCGGCTTTTGCCTCAGAAGCTGCTCGACCAGCGTAGCGCCCTGCCTCAGCAACACCCTCAATAAGCCCTTTTTAAACAACCCGCCCTGCCCCGATTCCCGTGGGTTTGGGTGAGCTTTGCCCGAAATCCGAGGTGGACCATGGAAATCGACGTCGCCATCACCGCAAAACTGAGCCGCACGCAGGCCGAAGCGCTGCTTGAAACGCTGCGCAACCAGTACGCGATGCAGTTCAACGAGCACTGGTATGACGACCGGTTTCGCATGATCCCCGAGGGCCTACGGCACGGCTCGTTGCTGGTGGCCTTCCCTGTGATGGCCGCGCAAAAACGCCTGATTGGCGCCCTTAAACACAGTCTCGACGAAGCGAAGTAAGCCACGATGGAAATGGAACAAAGGCTGCGAGCCGACGTCATCCAACGCATTGAGCGTGATTACCAGCTCAAGCACATGGCCAACACCAACTACATGCGCAAGGGTGTTTGCCCTGCCTGCGGCCAGAAGACCCTGTACACCTTCTACGATTCGCCCTGGACGCTGATCTGCGGACGGCCGGAAAAGTGCGACCACCGTGTCCACGTGAAGGACGTCTACGACGATTTGTTCAACGACTGGAGCAAGACCGCTCCGTCGACGCCGGACAACCCCCTTGCCACGGCACGCGCCTATCTTGAGTTTGCGCGGGGCTTCAAATTTGAGCTGATCGCCGGCTGGTTCACCCAGGAAAACTACTGGGATGGCCGGCAGAACATCGGCAGCGCCACGGTGCGTTTCGCCCTGGAGAAAGGTGGGTACTGGGAACGCCTGATAGATCGGCCAGACCGATTCGGCAAGATGAAAGCGCGCTTCCGCCCAACCGGCGAAGGCTTGCCCGGTTACAAAGGCATCTGGTGGTGCCCGCCGAGCGTGGACCTGCTGGAGGTCGACGAACTCTGGATAACAGAGGGCATCTTCGACGCTATCGCGCTGCTGCATAACGAAGTGTCGGCCGTGTCGATGATGTCCAGCGCCCCCTGCCCAATCGACTCGCTCAAGGCTCTGGCCAAACTGCGCCACGACGCTGACAAACGCCTACCGCGCCTGGTGTGGGCACTCGATAACGAGCCCGTCGCCAAGGCCAACATGCGCCGCTGGGCGAAAGAGGCGCGCGACCTGGGTTTCACTTGCAAAGCAGCGGTGATCCCTCAACCCAATGGCAAAAAAGTCGACTGGAACGATCTGCACCACCGCTGGAAGTCAATCGAGGGCGATGACGAGCGCGCTGAGCGTGTTGAGCAGGACCTTGATGAAGCCAGACACCAGGGCGACCTGTTGCTGGCCGATTCGGCTGAAGAAAAGGGCTTCCTCATCTACTTGCACGACGAGCGAAAGGAGTTCCACTTCTCGTTCCGCAAACGCTTGTACTGGTTTCGGCTTGACCTTGAAAAATACGACCGGGCCATGAGCGATCTGGAGAGTTCAGAACGTCATGACGACCAGTTGCTCAGCGATGAGCAGCGCCGCTACAAAGCATTGCGCCAGGCCGGCGCGGTATCCCGCATAGCCAACTGCCATTTCCAGGCGCTGTACTACATGCGCAACGAACTGACCGACGAGGCCTGGTACTACTTCCGCGTCGAGCGCCCGGAAGGTCCGGCTATAAAAAGCACCTTCACCGCCGCACAGCTCACCTCAGCACCTGAATTCTCGAAGCGCCTGCTCAACGTCTCCAACGGCGCGATGTTCGAGGGCAGCGCCAACCAACTGAGACGGATTCTGGCGCCCCAGCTTGACTGCCTGAAAACCGTGAACACCATCGAATGGATCGGCTACAGCCGCGAGCACGGTGCCTATGTCTTCAACGACCTCGCCGTCGCCGGCGGGTCGGTACACAAGCTCAACAAGGAGGATTTTTTCGACCTCGGCAAACTGAGCGTCAAGTCGCAGAGCCAGTCTCCAGTGCTGCATATCAACACCGACCTCAACGCCTACAACGAGGGTTGGCTCGACATCTACTGGCGCTGCTTTGGCGTACAGGGCCTGGTGGTATTGGCCTGGTGGCTGGGCGCCTTGCATGCCGAGCAGATCCGCCAGATCCACAAGTCACTAATGTTCCTGGAACTCGTTGGCGAAGCCGGGTCAGGCAAAACCACCCTGGTGGAATTGCTGTGGAAACTGGTCGGCCGTACTGACTACGAAGGCTTCGACCCGTCCAAAGCGACACCGGCAAGCCGTGCGCGCAACTTCTCGCAGGTGGGCAACCTGCCGGTGGTGCTGATCGAATCGGAACGCGAGCAGAAGGAAGGCCAGCCCGTTAAGCACTTCGACTGGGATGAACTGAAAACCGCATACAACGGCCGCAGCGTCCGCTCCACAGGTGTGAAAAACAACGGCAACGACACCCGCGAACCGCCGTTCAGAGGCGCCCTGCTGATCGCGCAGAACAACCCGGTGAATGCTTCTGAACCCATCTTGCAGCGCCTTTGCCACGTTCACCTGACTCGGGAGCACCACACTCCGGAAACCAAGCAGTTCGCCGAGCAACTGGAACGTATGCCGATGGAAGCCATCAGCGGCTTCCTGGTCAAAGCGCTGCAACGCGAGGCCAATACCATGCGCCTGATGGAGGAAAACACCTCCCGCTACGAACAGGAGCTGCTGGCTCAACCCGGCATCCGCACCGTGCGTATCGCCAAGAACCACGCACAGCTGCGCAGCCTTGTGGATGCCTTGGCGGACATCGTGCCCCTCGGCGAACAGCGCAAAGCCAAGGTGCACGCCGAGGTCAATCGCATGGCCGCAGAACGGCAGCAGGCAATCAACGCTGATCACCCGACCGTGCGCGAGTTTTGGGATCTATACGAGTTCCTCAATGGCATGGACGAGAAAGGGACGCTCAACCATGCGCGTCGGGATGGGTTGATAGCCGTGAACCTCAACGAATTCGTCGAGATGGCGGCCAACAAACGCCAACAGGTACCAGCGCTCAGCGACCTGAAGCGCCTGCTCAAGACCAGCAAGTCCCCAAAATTTTTGGAGTCGAACAAACCGGTCAATTCTGCCCAGCAGACAGATGCGTTCAACGCCAGCAAGACCGTCCGGTGCTGGGTATTCCAGGCCTGACCAATCACCAGGGCGCGGCAACGCCCAGGTATCAACCCCAAGGAGAAGCACCATGCCCGAAGACCAATTGAAAAACACCCTGGACGAGCTGTTCCAGTACCAGACGGAGCGCCCTGCCATTCGCAAAGCGGGTATCGACGCATTGGTACGACTGGTGCCTGTCGCCCTGCGCGATACAGGCCAGAGCGGCGTCGTCGCCCGCTTCCTGCTGGGCTTGTACAACGGCCCAGCACATCCGTTCGACCTGACTGAGCTGCGCCGTCTGGACGTGGGCCTGTTCGACGACTTCATTGCTGTCCTGCGGCTGGACAACACCCCCGAACAAGAGGTGCACACCTACCTCCCCAACGGTGATGCCATCTGGCAGGAGCTGCGCGGGAACTGGGCATGAAATGGGCCGCGAAACGCAATCGTGACGGTGAGATCGTCCATCGCTGCTGGGTGACCGACAGCGGCTATACCGTTGCCGAGTGCCGGCTGCCAGAAGCGCGCTACCCCATCACCAGACCGGGCGGTGACCTGCCTTTCGCGTATGCGAAGAACCGGGACGAAGTGATCGGAATTATCGAGCAAGACCAGGCACGTCAGGCCTGAAAACACGATGGTCGGGAGCGGCAACTCCCGGACATCCACCCCAAGGAGAAGCACCATGCAGACACAACAACCAAGCGATGATCAAACAGAGAATTGCACGACCGACTTCAAAGAAGGCGTCACCCAAAGGGGATTCCCGCGAGTCGAATTCAGCGATTTTTACAACGAGCGTTGCAGCGTTCAGGTCAGCAGCTTGGCGGACACGCCTGCAATCTGGCTCGGGATGGATCATCCCAAAGCCCAGATTCTGAAGGACGGCAATTGGAAGCCAGTCACTCTGCCAGAAGGAGCGCAATTGAGCGGGCGCATGCATCTGTCGCACCAACAGGTGAAGAAACTGCTCCCGTACCTGATGGCCTTTGTTGAAACCGGTGATCTGCTGCGTAAGGCCACTGCCACCCGGCCAAAGCCGCAGCTCGTGGCCGAGATCAAAAAAACCAGCAAGTACGCGCATCAAGCCAACTTCATGCGCAATAGCTGCACATACACCTACCCCTTTGCATGCGCTATCGACAGCGACGGTGGCGGTGAATACGTCGTGAAAGGAGGTATCGGCGGCCAGTATCGCCTGGCCGATGTGAATCTTTATGTCATCGCTGAGGGACGAAAAATCCGCCTGAAATGAACCGGGTCTCCCGGAAATGAAAGCGGTGTCGGGGAGCGGCAACTCCCCGACACCTACCACCCCAAGGAGAAGCACCATGCAAGCACAACACCCAAGCGGCAGCAGTACAGAGGCTACCACGAACACCTTCAAAATCGGCGATGACGTGTCCTACGTCATTGGCCGCAGCACCGAGCGCAGTGTCAGTTTCAGCGTGCGCGAAGGCAAAATCGTCAAGATCGACGGCAATATTGCCGTCGTGAAATCCCGCAACGGTCGCTGCATCACGCAGCCGCTGGGCAAGCTCACCCGCAAGGGCGAACGCAATGCCCTGACCCGTGCTCTGCTGGGAGATGTGCAATGAGCCACTTCTTCTACAAGTCAGAAGCGCCGACGGTGGTTGAAACCGTGCAGGTCTGGTACCAAACCCGGGACGCGTTCGGGGCTCAACGGGCAAAGCTCAGCGATGCCTTTGGTGCCCAAGCATCCACGATGTGTTCTGGAACTCATAGCTTTGTTGGTGGACTCAGTCTTGGCGGAAGCCGGGAACTTGATCCGCACTGGTGCCGCCCGGACGAGCACGGTTACCGGAGACTTCGCTGCAACGCCATCCCCCCCAAGGGCAGCAGCAAAGAAACTCGCGACGCCATGCGCGATGAACACAAACGGCTTCAAGCTCTGTGGAATGAACACTGCCCCGACCGCATCGACGCCATCAGCACCTGGTCACAGCTGAACATCAACACCAGCAACATCTGGATGATGGGCGGGATCATGTTCGAAATCGATGGCGTTGCCTTTTTTTGCCTGGGCTTTGAAATCAACCAGACCGAACACCACGCGGCAGTTGCTGACGGCAAGCCAACCTCTGGCTGGATCGAAGGCGCCAGCGAGATTCTGCCCAGTGAGTACGAGCGGGCTCGCCAGCTGAAAGTCGATGGTCAGCAGGAGGTTGTATGACCGTCTTCCTGTTGCTGTACCTCTGCACTGATGCAACTCGAACCGACTGCCAGGTGGTGCCGACTCAACGCTGGAAGGGACCCGAAGCGTATGAACAATGCATCGACGCGTTACCAGGCCTGACCGAGTCACTGACTGCACCCAACCGGGAACGGCATCGATTCGTGTGCGAGATCCAGGGCGAAGGTGCGAAACACGCAGAACATAAGGCCCAGCCCGCGTTCATTCATCAATCGTTTCGGATGTGAGGGAAGCGCCATGAACACCGCCTTCATCCTGATGGCCCAATACGATGGCCAAGCGATTATCTCGCTGGAGCTGGTTTGCCGGGATTACTTCACGCACCTGACTCCGGACATGTTCCAGCGCAAGGTGATGAGTGGTCAGATCAAGCTGCCCATCACCCGCCTGGAACCGAGCCAGAAGTCAGCTAAGGGCATCCACCTCACCGACCTGGCCGCCTACCTCGATGTACAGCGCGCCGCCGCTGTTAAAGAGCACAGCCAGATCAACGGGTTAAAACACGCCTATTGAGCCACTTCATTGATGCGGCGCCCAGTTGGACGGGCGCCCTCAATATCTTTTCGTGCCACTCCCACCCCACGTAACGGTCCCCCTTGCCGCGCAAGTGGGTGTAGCGCCTCAACGAATTCCAATCCCTGTGCCCCGAAACACTCGCCACACGCGGGATATCCCAGTCCATTTCAAACAGGCGACTGACTCCATCGTGGCGAAGGTCATGGAAGTGCAGATCCGCGATATTCAAAAACTTGCAGGCTTTGGCCCAGGACGTGGAGATAGATTCGGGGCTGTAAGGGAATATATCGTCGCCGGCCTTTGGCATTGTCTGGAGGATCTGCCACGCCTCGTCTGGCAGGTAACACCAAACATCGTTGCCGATCTTCTGCCCGGGGTTCTTCATGTCGCGCACCAGCACTCGCTGACCGGGCTCGTCGACGTCCGACCAGCGAATACGGGTTATTTCATCCAGACGACGCGTAGAAAACAGAGCGAAGCCCACGACCTTCATCATGTTAATGACGCTTGGACGCCGAGCCTGCATATCCTGATAGTGGTTGAGAACCTTCCCCAGCTCGTCCAGCGTCGGACGACGATCACGCTCACGACTTTTCAGGTTGTAACCGAGCTTGCGTAATACCCGCCGTGCGCCGCCCATGGCCAGGGGATCAACCTCATAGCCCCAGGCATCCTTGGCAATGGAAAGCACGGCACCGAGGTGGGCCAGGTCGTTACCGGCTGTCTGCGGCTGGACGCCTCCCCCCTCGGGGCTCATCCGCCACAGAGCGAAGTCGACCAGACACTGAGTATTGATGTCCGTATCGGTCAACTGGCCCAGGTATGTCTCGCCGATGGCAGTCAGCGTCGCGCGTTTGGTCTTGCCCAGTGGCCGTGCTTTCTCTACCTCGACCAGGTAACGAGCAATCATCTCTTTGAGCGTGGCGCCCTTTCGGCTCGCCCGCTCGATCGCACCAGGCTCATCCAGCTCTGATTCACGCTTGCGGGCCCAAGCCTGGGCAGCCTGTTTTCGGGCGAAGGTCTGGCTCTCTTGGTAGACTTGCACTCCGTCGCGCTTGATGCGGATCTGAGCCGTGTAGCTCACAGTCCCATCCGCCAGTTTTCTTGCCCTGATAGTCGCCATATCGAAAGTGGTACGCGTCAGTTTTGAAGTGGTACATCGTACCACCGAGACCTAAAAAACGCCTGAAAACGCCCCAAAACACGCCGAAAACACGTTGAGTAAAATGGTTCAAAAACAGAGCTTTAGCCCAGCAGAATCAAGCCCCGCACTGTCTCGGCGCTTTAGCGTTGCACCCATGATGGATTGGACTGACCGCCACTGCAGGTTCTTCCTACGCTTGCTCTCCAAGCACACCCTGCTCTACACCGAAATGGTCACCACCGGCGCCCTGCTCCACGGTGATCACGAGCGTTTCCTGCGTCACGACGAAGCCGAGCACCCGCTGGCCCTGCAACTGGGCGGCAGCGTGCCCGCGGACCTTGCCGCCTGCGCCCGCCTGGCCCAGGAGGCCGGTTACGACGAGGTGAACCTCAACGTCGGCTGCCCCAGCGACCGGGTGCAGAACAATATGATCGGCGCCTGCCTCATGGGGCACCCCGAGCTGGTGGCCGATTGCGTGAAAGCCATGCGCGACGCCGTGTCGATTCCGGTCACGGTCAAACACCGCATCGGCATCAACGGACGGGACAGTTACGCCGAACTCTGCGATTTCGTCGGCAAGGTGCACGGGGCCGGTTGCGGCAGTTTCACCGTGCATGCGCGGATTGCGATCCTGGAAGGCCTGTCGCCCAAGGAAAACCGCGATATTCCACCGCTGCGCTATGACGTGGCCGCCCAGCTGAAGCGGGACTTCCCGACCCTGGAAATCATCCTCAACGGCGGGATCAAGACCCTGGAGCAGTGCCACGAGCATTTGCAGACCTTCGACGGGGTGATGCTGGGCCGCGAGGCGTATCACAACCCGTATCTGCTGGCGGAGGTGGATCGGCAGTTGTTCGGCAGTGACACACCAGCGATTTCACGGGCCGAGGCGCTGGCGCAGTTGCGGCCTTATGTGGCCGCGCATATCGCCGAGGGGGGCGCCATGCACCATATCACCCGGCATGTGCTGGGGCTGGGCACCGGGTTTCCGGGGGCGCGGCGGTTTCGGCAGTTATTGTCGGTGGATATTCACAAAACCAAGGATCCGCTGGCGCTGCTGGATCAGGCGGGGGAGTTGTTGGAGGGGCGGTAACGCGACCGGCGAGGGACCGCGTTATCGTTCATCGCTGGCAAGCCAGCTCCCACAAAGGGCGGAGTTCATCGCGGGTAAGCTCCGCTCCCACAAAGGGCGGCGTTCATCGCCAGCAAACCGGCTCCCACAATAGAGAACGGCGGTGTTTTCGAGAGCAGCGCAAAAAGGGCGACACCCGCCAAGGTGTCGCCCTTTTTCATGTGCTCGCGGCGTCAGGCGGTCAGGTGCGCTCCAGCGCATTCACCAGGTCGTGAAACGCTTCGCGGTTCGAATCGTTCAAGCCCATGAGGATCTTGTGCGCTTCCAGCACCTTGACCCGCACCACCTCTTCCGACTGGTCCTGCGACGGCAGGTCGGTCAGGCATTCCGGGCACGGGATCGGCCGGTTGACGATGTTGAAGACCTGGTCGAAGCCCATGGACTCCAGCAGCCGGGTGATGTCGTCGTGGGTGGTGACCACGGTCGGCAACAGCCCGACCTTCTGCCGCGACAGGATCGACAGCTTGGCCAGCAGGCCCAGCGTGGTGCTGTCAATGCTGCGGGTTTCGGTCAGATCGATCACGATGGCCGAGAAATTCAGCGCCGTGAAGATCTTTTCAATTGTTGCATCCAACGCTGAACAGAGGGTCAGGCGAACTTCACCGACAAACTTCAGAACGAAGGTGCCATCCTGCTCGGCGAACTGGATTCTACCGGTACTCATCAAATGTTCCTGCTCAACACTAACAGGGCGATATCATCCGGCATCTCCCCTAGCGTGGCCAATCCAAAGACCTGGCGCAAGCCATCCAGGCTGCCCCCGGCTGTTTTCACCAATTCAGGTAAAGCAGCCTCTTTCTCTTTGAGTGTATCTTGCTTCAAAAGGTCCAGAATGCCATCTGACACCAGCGTCAGGCTGAACGTCGGCGGCAACTCCAGAATGTGATCTTCATAGGTGGCTTCGTTGAACAAGCCCACCGGCAAACCACGGCCTTCCAGATAACTGACGCTGTCCGGGGTATAGAGCACCGGCAAGGGCAAATGCCCGCCAATGCTGTAGGTCAGCAACCCGGTCTCTTCATCGATCACGCCGCCGACCATGGTCACGTGCTTGCCCATCTTGAGGTTGATCAGGCCGCGGTTGATATGGCCCAGCACCTGCGAAGGCGTGAACTCCGGCAGGGTGCCGTTGCGCTTGGATTCGAACAGCAGGCGCGTGGTCATGAACTTCAGCAGCACGGTGACGAACGCCGAGGACGCACCATGGCCGGACACATCCGCCAGGTAGAACGCCACGCGGCGCTCATCGACCCGGAAGTAGTCGACGAAATCGCCCGACAGGTACAACGACGGAATGATCTGGTGCGCGAACTGGAAGTTGTCGATGCTCCACGGGCTGGTCGGCAGCATGTTCATCTGCACCTGGCGACCGGCGTTCTGGTCTTCCTGGAGCAGGTGCAGGCTGGCTTCGAGCTCGCGGTTGGCGGCTTCCAGCTTCTCGCGGTAGCGCTGGTTCTCCAGCAGCAGGCGCGCACGATCCAGCGCCCGGCGCACGGAGTGCTCCAGGACGGCGAGGTCCTCAAGGGGCTTGATCAGGTAGTCAGCAGCGCCCAGGCGCAACGCTTCGACGGCGTCATTCATGACGCCCGCGCCGGACACCACGATCACCGGCGTCTGCGGCGAAAGGTCGGTCACCTGACGAATCAGCTCAAGGCCGCCCATCTGGGGCATGCGCAGGTCGCAGATCACCAGGTCGGGCTTGGACTGTTCGAATACCTCAAGCCCCTGCAAGCCATTGCCGGCCTGCAGGACGCTGAATCCGCTGTCTTCCAAGTAGGCCGCAAGGCTTGCACGCACTACTTCGTCGTCATCAATTATCAGCAGCGTGGCACTGGTTTTCTGCATGTGGGCAAACGGCGCCAGAATTAGGTTGGCGTAGACAGCAAGGCGACATGCCCGACTCGTACTACTGGATTCGCTTTCTAGCCTCTCTGTCTCGAACGGTCGGACGATCACGTCCGGTGCATCGGTATCAGAGGTGCCCTTCTAAGGCGCAGACGGTACTCCCATCCGACGGGCGTTTCAAGCTCATGCCGATGGTCGCTTGACGTCTTTACACCTCAAATCACCGGGAGTTATAAGAACAGTGCAAACCACAACGGAATTGAAGGACTGCGCCCATGAGCCGAACCGATCAAGACTACAGTGAAAAGCGTGACTACATCCGTATGCGCGTCGACGCCGATGTCACGCTGATCCACGCGGGGCTGGAGATCAGCGCGACCTGCCTGGACCTGTCGGGCAGCGGCATGCAGGTCGCCGCACCCCGTGCCTTCAAGGCCGGAGACCAGTTGCTGGTGCGCATCGATTCCGACCACCCGGCCCTCAGGGGGCTGGAGGCCGAGACCGAAGTGGTCTGGGCCCGCGACGACAACGGTGGACAGCGGCTGGGGTTGCAGATACTCAAGATGACCTGAGGTCACCGCCACCTGTAGGAGCCGGCTTGCTGGCGATGCAGGCGCTGCGGTATGGCAGGCAGACCGCGTTATCGTTCATCGTCGGAACGCCGCCCGCAGCAAGCTGGCTCCTACAGGTTTGTAGGTGTTCAGGCATAAAAAAGGCGACCTCTTGAGGTCGCCTTTTTCATTAGCCCGGAAAAAACTAAAAATCGTCTTCGACCTTGCCGCCCTTGATCTTGAACTCACGGTTCTGCAGGTAGGCGTTGCGGATGAAGATGTATTTGTCGCCGGTGATCAGCTTCTCGCTCGACAGCAGGCTGGTGCGGGTATCGATGATGTCCGCGCCGAACGCAATGTTGCGCGCCGGAATGTCGTTCATGTAGCGATACGGTTGGGTGTAGGTGTCGATGTACTTGGACGGCGCGTCACGCAAGGTGCTCGGGCCGAAGAACGGGATAACCACGTACGGACCGCTGCCCACGCCCCAGTGTGCCAGGGTCTGGCCGAAGTCTTCGTCGTTGCGCTGCAGCCCCATTTTGGTGCCGACATCGAAGAAACCGGCGACACCGAAGATGGTGTTGAAGAATATCCGCGAGGTGTCCACACCGGCCGCCTGGGGCTTGAGCTGAAGCACGTCGTTGGCCAGGTTTTTCACATCACCGATGTTGAGGAACATGTTGTGGATGCCGTCCACCAGGAACTGCGGCGTCACTGTCTGGTAGCCCTGGGCCAGGGGTTTCAGCGCGTAGGTATCCAGCACGTCGTTGAACTTGAAGATGGGACGGTTGACGCTCTCCCACGGATCTTCGTCTGCCGCCTGTGCGGCAAATGGCACCAGCGCAACACTGGCACACAGAGACAGTTGAGCTAGACGTTCGATCCAGCACATAAAAAGAACTCCTTGGATAAGACGGGGTTGGGTACCGCGCCCTCGAAAAGCGGGCAGTATAAAGCGGATAACCTCGATTAGGCAGTACGCTCGGCACAAGTCCTGCGAAGAATTACCGATTAGGCGAGAGGGGCTCCCCGTCATCCAACTGTCATGGCAGTGTCTTAGCCTGCGGAGTCATTTCAGGGACGTTACCATGCCATTGACCGCTGCCGTACCGCTGCCCGCGCCCACCGCCCTGCTCTTCGGCCTGAGCGGTTGCCTGGTGGATTTCGGCGCCCGCGCCCGCCCTCACCTGGACCCGGACGAGCACAACCACGCGACACCGGGTGCGCTGGAAATACTGCAAGGATTGCAGCAACGTGGCGTGCCTTGCGCCTGGCTGGATGAATTACCCCACGCGGTCAGCCAACCGCTCGCCGCAACCCTGCCGAGCTGGGTCAAAGCCTCGCTCCCCCCCGCCAACGGCGCCCAATGGCCGGCCCCCAATGCCTGCTGGCACGCGCTGATGACGCTTGGCGTGCAGCAACTGGAGGGCTGCGTGCTGGTCAGCGGCGAACCGCGCCTGCTGCAATCGGGCCTGAATGCCGGGTTGTGGACCATCGGCCTGGCCTCCTGCGGCCCCTTGTGCGGCCTCTCGCCCGTGGAGTGGCAGGCGCTGCCGCAAAAGGAGCGGGAAAGGAAACGCGCCAAGGCCACCGTGGAGCTGTTCAGCCTAGGCGTGCACTCGGTGATCGATCACCTGGGCGAACTGGCGACCTGCCTGGACGACATCGCCCTGCGCCGGCTCAAGGGCGAGAAGCCCTGACGCGGCGATCTTGATCGAGGTCATGCAGGCCGCGCAGGAGTGGATTACTCTGACAGTCAGGCACAGACTTTTATCGCCGGATGGCGGTCTATGTGTCAGAGACTATCCAAAGAGGGAGTACCACAATGCCTGCCCGCGAACTGCAAGACCAACTCAATACCCTGCGCGAGCAACTGGAGCAGAGTCCACCCCTGTCACTGGAAGAGCGTGAACACCTGCAAGTGCTGATGCAGCAGATCGAGGCCCAGATCAAGCTGGAAACTTCGACCGCCAGCCTGGCGGACGGCGTCAACCTCGCCGTGGAGCGCTTCGAACTCGAACACCCCGCCATCGCCGTGACCTTGCGCAATATCGTGCAGACCCTGGGCAATATCGGAATCTGAACAGGCCTACGCACCGACCCGCCCCTATCCAACACAGCAGAGGCTGTTTTCAAGGGGCGGGCTTCACAGGTCTGAACTCCCGGGCACCTGCTGCGCACGGTCCAGCGCTTCCTGGGTAATCCGCACTTCCCCGGCTTTTCGTTCACGATCGATCACTTCGAGCGCCTGCTCATAGACCGTATCGTTCATTTCCCGGCCAACGGGAATGTCCGCCTCGGCGATCCCCAAGGCACTCGCCCCCTGCTGCACCGTCGTGGTCCAGCTAGCGATTTCCTGCGGCGAAGCTTGCGGCTGCCGTGCCAGCGCTTCCAGCGCCTCACGCAATTCTTCCAGGGTTTGCAACTGCTCCTGTGCAACGGCCGCATGGCGCTGCGTCTCGGGCAGGGTCTTCAGGTAATCCCTCCAGACCGGTCGCTCAAGCAGCAGCTCGACCTGTTTGCCGGGCACGGCCTCGGCCGCCAGGACTCGATCACCCGCTTCCCGGGTCATATCCCGGGTGACATTGCTGGCCCCCCGATACAGCATGGACAAAGGTTGCCAAGGGAGTGCCAGGCGCTCAGCAAGATCGACACGGTAGGCCAGGTAGATCTCGACTTCATCGACATGGGGCCAGCGTTCATCCGCGGCCTCGGCAGCCGCACGCCCTGCCGCCTCGATTTCGGTCTCGCCCAGGCCACGCTCACCCGCCGCCGCGATGGCCTGCGCCCTGGCGTCCCCAATGTGGGCGGCCCTGACAATCTCTTGCCTGGCGGCTTCGACTTTGGAGATATCGTTCAGTCGCGCCAGCCGCGAGCGCCCCCGGGCCAAGGCCAGGTACGCCGCCTCCCTGGCATTGCCCGCCAGTTGATCCGCCTCGTGGAGCAATACCTCGCCGCCCAACCGGGTGAACACCTCGGTAAAACCATCGGCACAGGTTTCCAGGTCGGTCGTCCAGTCGAACAGGGCCTGACGCAGCCCGGTGTCGGCAGCCGCCGCCTCGATCATTCGCCAGACGCGTCGGATCAACTGCCCGCGGTATTCGACGCGATAGTCCGCCGAGTAACGCAGCGCGGCAATCGACTCCAGGAAGGTTTCGCTCCCCGGCTCATCAGCCACCAGGCTCCACAGCGCCCTTTTGCTCTCCTGCTCCGTAATCGAAAAGCTGCTGTCCAGCCAGTTTTCCACGACAGGCGTCAGCGTCGGCACCCCCTGTTCCGGGACTTGCGTGTCCTCCGGCAGGGCGAAACGTATCGACGGGCGATCAATGAACTGGGAAATCATATAGCGCGTCGTACTATCGAACGGATTACCGTAAAGCAATACCGTTCTCATCCTGAGACTGCTCAGGCTATAAAAGCTCCAGGGGATGGTGGTCAATTGGTTGCATTGCAAATCCAGCACCATCAGATCGAGCAGTTCCAGTACCCCGGTCGGCCAGGCGGACAATCCGGTACGCTGCAGCTGGAGCCCTTGCAGTTGGGGCATGCCCCTGGCATCGAACAGCCCCAGAGGGTTGCCATCCAGGTTCAGTTGCCTCAGGTGCGCCATACTGCGCAATTGCTGCCCCAGTAACGGGGTCCAGGCGATCCGGTTGCCGTTGAGCTGCAACCTGCGCAGCTCAGCCATCGCGCCAATGCTTGAGGGCAACCGCGTAAGCCTGCCCCCCGTGATATGCAACTCACGCAACTTGGGAAAATGCTTGAGAAAGGCCTCGAAGTCTCGGCGCTCCCGACGTCCGACCAGGGTCAACTTCAATGAGATCACATGCTCGAAACTGCCCTCTTCCAGTTCAGGCAACTTCAGCAGGTGCTCCCTTGAAAGGTCCAGCTCATACCCCAGCGGTTGGCCATTGGCATCGAGCACGGGCTGCGACTCCCGGCGCCAGCACTTTCTGATCCGGTTCACGACACGTGACTTGGAAGCCCTGTTGACCAGCCAATTACCGACACCACCACTGCCATGCTCATACTCACTGTCGATGCGCCAGTATTCGAGCATCAGTTTCAGCTTCTGGTACTGGTCCTGCTGCTTCTTCAGGGCCTTCAGGAATGCCTTGTCATCCTGCCCTTCAAGCGACAGGAACTGTCGAACCGTCTCCAGGTCCTTACCGGGATAAAGCTTGTCCACCAGCAGCCGCAAATGGCTCGGCGACACGGCCTCCTTGCTCCCCCCGCCACCGAGCGGATAACCGAATCGGCCATCGCTCAAACGCATGGGCGACTTGAATCCGGGCTTGATCGCTTGCATGTTCAGCAACGCGCGAACGCGCGCACGCGACAGCATCAGGCGGTTCACCACCGCCTGCTTGAACAGCTCCGGGCGGGTTGTACGCGAGAAGCCGAGTGCCCGGAGCTGGTTATCCGGCAGAGCACGCAATAGCGTCACCTGGAGGTTGCCCGGCAGGTCCTGCCCTTCGATCTCATAGCCCCCCGACTTGCGCACCAACGCCAGGGGAGCTTCGGATGAGGTCGCCCCCACACTGTCGACCAGGCGTCGCCCGCCCGGTGCCAGTTCGGAAGGCTCATACAGCTCGATGCGCAGGTTTTTCGACCAGCCCGGCAGATTTTCCAGTGAATGCAGGAACAACCGGTCGGCATCCAGGCTGACCGACGATTCGAGGAAAAGCCCTTCATAGGCCCGCGCGATACGTACCTGTTGCAAATACCAGCGACGTTCTTCCGCCAGCCGCAACGGCACCCTCCCCGCTTTCAGCGACTCAACCTCATACCCGCTGGCCGCACTGGCCAACTCATCGGCAATCGCCGTCGGCAAGCTGGGAAAGTCTTGCTTGATCAAGGCAACAAAGGCATTTCGGGAACGGGTACGAAATTCGTAATAGGCCTCGAACAGCGCACTGCGCTGGTTCCGCGCCTCGGCGGCAAGCCGCTTGTTCAGCGCCGCCAGTTGTTCCGCGTGGGTCAACCGCGCCTCACCCGCCTGGCGCCCGAGCAATGCATCGACCTCGTTCTGGTCAAGCCCCTGCAACACCACGTCGAGCAGTTCGGCGTCATGTATCTGGGCTTCGGTGACGATCACCACCGGCAACTGCGCGTTATCCACCGGGCCGTATTCCTTCAACACTCGCCCTTCGCCATTGACGAACCGCAAGACCTTGGTGGGCGGCCACAAGGCCTCCAGCAACTGCTCCTGGATACGCCAATCGACAACACCACCATTGGTCGTGCCGGTCTCGATAAACCGCTGGATATCCGCATCGACCCGGAAGCGCTCCAGCGTATCGCTCAGCAGCGCGGGTCGGCTCATCTGGTCCAGGTACACCGGACGCAACTGATCGGCCTCCACGCCACTGATGGTCATGATGCGAGTCGCCTGCTCCGGGGAAAAGCCTGCCAGGTCGGGCCCCAGGCGCTTGAACAGCTTGAGCGCATCCCACTGCAACGGCGCCTCCAACTCATGCATCCAGGCGCCTGAGCCGTTATGGCTGAACAACGGCGCATAGGTCGTCCGGGTTGGATGCTCGGCGCGGTATTCATGGCTGACGCGACTGGGGCTGAGTTTGTAATAGCCCCCGTCCAGATCCAGGTAGGTACTGCCATTGCGCGCGTGCAGTCCTGACTCGTCAGGCTTGAGCCCCTCGGGCAGGGCCGGCCGATGTCGATAGGGCGCCAGGTCGGCTTTCCATAACCGGATGCCGCCGTCCGGCAGCTTGACCCGCTTGAGTGTGTCAATAAAAGCCGCCGCTTCGGCGTCGCGCGCCAGGACCTGCATGAAGGCCCCAAGCTCCAGGTTCAGCACCACGCCGAGAAAGACCAGCACGGCCTGCTTCTGGTCGCCGTGTTCCCACTCCTCGATCCCCTCGTAGAGTTGGACAAGCATCTGGGCAGCGGCCACCGCCAGCATCGCCTCGCCAAGTCCCGGCAGGAAAAACAGCAGGTTGACGCCCCAATCCAGAAAGGAATGCCAGCGAGCGCTACGGGTCTTCTTGTCCTCCGCATCCGTCGACACCGCCAGCATCCGGGCATCATCGAGCATCTTGTCGGTGTGCTGCACATAGAGCTCGACGAAGGGATCTCCCGTTATTCGGGCGAGCTGGAGTTGCAAGCGCGCCCGTTCATCGGGCACACGCCGGCGCGTCTCGGCATTCAAGGGATTCAGGCGTTCATTCAGCGCGGTGAAAAACACCGGTTGAGTGCGCAAATGGAGGTAGCGCCGAAATACGTGCTGATACCCCTGATTGCGCAGCCTGCGCCTGAGCTCATCCTCGAATGCCGCCAGGGACGAATACTGCTTGAGCGCCTGCTCGGAATCACCGGACAGGTACACCAGACAAGGACAAGGCTCACGGGTGGTCGGGACGTCGAAACGGATCAGCAGTACGCCCTTGAGCAAGGCACCTCGATAGCCGCTTTCGGGAATACGCACATCGAGCATCTTGATCTCATGAAACTGCACGGCATGCAGGCTCCAGAGAGGGCTGGCGTTTCCGCCGACCCACTGCTTGAGCATCCGGTAAGCCGAGTCGTCGATATGCCCTTTCATCACGGCAATATCGGCCTGGAGCGCCAATTCGGAAATCTCGTGGGCGATGAACAATCGACGAAACTCATCATCGCGTTGTCCGGAAGCCGTCTTGCGCAACAGAAAGGACTCAATATGTTCTTTATATTTCCCGCCCAGATCCAGATCACGGCATAACCGGGCAAACGCCCGTGGCGTCAATGCCTTGAGCAAGACACCTTGACTCTTGCGAAGTATCTGCGAGCCTCGATCGAAGCCAAAGTAATTCGTTTCACTTTCCTCGAAATTCTGCAAGGCGGCCTGTAACAACGTCTGTTGCGTGAGTCTTTGCTGATAGGGTGTGGAGAGTGTTTCTGCCGCCAGTATATGAACATGCCTGAGCTGGTCCTGAAACACATCCAAGCCCGTGCCGAACTCCTCGTCCAGGGCCTGTTGCAGGCGCGGTGCGGCAAACGCCTCCGGGCTCTGCAAGCCCTGTAGATAAACGTTCAGGTCGGCCTTGCTGGCCTGATGGCGACGCATGTTGTCCGCGTAGGAACTACGGGTTTCGAAGGGCGCAGCCTTCAGCCAATCCGGCAGTCGACTTGCCACCAGCGCATAATATTCTTCCCCCTCGAGAGCCACTGCAACATCCGATGTTTCAAGCGCAAAAACAGCCATTTCCAAAAACCTTGAATAACCTCAATCCCCTTATACTATTCCTCACTCAGCCGATAAAAAGTTCAAATAACCAATCACTTCTTCTATCTTTCCATCTATATTACCCACCCATGATATATCTATTAACGCCCTTCAACAGCTTATCCAGTGAACGGCTTTTCGATTGATCGCATCCTCGTTATAAAATCGCAAACACGCTTGTACCGCCACGATCAGGCGCCCACTAAAAAGCCCCGACTCTCACGAGCCGGGGCTTTTGGGTTACCACTTGCTTCAGGCTATCAGAGCCCTGATTGACCGCTCAACGCCAGGTCCATCAGCTCACGGTTGGCCACCGCATACATGGCGTAGTCAGTGCCGCTGGCGGCACGGATTTCCACCAGCATCGCACGCCAGCGCTCGGCCATGCTCGCGTTGCGCTCAAGCCACAGGGCCACGCGGGCTTCCATGTCTTGTGGCGCGTCGACCAGTTTCAGCACCGAGATGGTGATCGCGCGCTGCTGCCAGTCCACATCGTCACGGAAGGCTTCGCGGGCCTGGGCCTGCCAGTTGTTGGCCACGCGCAGGTCGCTGATTTGCTGGGAGTACCAGGTCAGGTCCAGCGCACTGCCCACCGCGAAGTAGGCCTTGGCCACTTCGGCGGCGTCGTGACCGGTGACGTCGGCGGCTTCGATGATCGGCAACAGGGTGTACAGGTGCGTGGTACCCGCCACCATGCGCGCCAGCAACTCCGGCACACCGGCCTTGACGTAGGCCTGGTAACGAGCCTGCCAGACTTCACGGGTCGGACCTTCCAGCAGTTCGTCGAGCTTGAGGCCCAACGCCGCCAGGTGCGGACCGAAGTGCGCCACGTCACGGGCAGCATCCTGCTCGTTGCGGCGGCTGCGCAGGAACCAGCGCGTGGCGCGACGGCCCAGGCGCATCAGTTCGTCCATCAGCGCCAACTGGGTCTCGGCCGAAACCTTGTAGTCCAGGGCTTCGATCTGACGGAACCAGTGCGGGAGGTGGAAGATGTCACGCACGATCACATAGGCGCCGGCCACGTTCGCCGGGCTCATGCCGGTGGACTCCTTCAGGCGCTGCACGAAGGTGATGCCCATGTGGTTGACCAGGTCGTTGGCGATCTGGGTGCTGACGATCTCGCGCTTGAGGCGGTGACGGCGCATGGCTTCGGCGAACTTGCTCACCAGCATCGGTGGGAACGCGGTTTCCATGTCACGGGTCAGGTACTCGTCGTCCGGTACCTTGGATTCGAGCAATGCCGCCTTGAGGTCGATCTTGCTGTAGGAGATCAACACCGACAGCTCGGCACGGCTCAGGCCCTGGCCCGCCGCGACGCGTTCGGCCAGTTGCTCTTCCGACGGCAGGAACTCAATGGCACGGTCCAGCTTGCCACGGCCTTCCAGGTCGCTCATCAGGCGCTTGTACTCGGCGATCCGGTCGACTGCGCGACGGGCCGCCAGGGACAGTGCCTGGGTCTGCTTGTAGTTGTTGCCCAGGACCAGGCCGCCGACTTCGTCGGTCATGCTGCCGAGCAGCTGGTTACGCTGCTTCTCGGTCATATCGCCGGCCTGCACCACTTCGTTGAGCAGGATCTTGATATTCACTTCGTGGTCGGAGCAGTCCACGCCACCGGCGTTGTCGATGAAGTCGGTGTTGGAACCGCCGCCATGCAGGCCGAACTCGACGCGACCGAGCTGGGTCATGCCCAGGTTGCCGCCCTCGCCCACCACCTTGCAGCGCAGTTCGTTACCGTTCACCCGCAGGGCGTCGTTGGCCTTGTCGCCGACATCGGCGTGGCTTTCGCTGCTGGCCTTGACGTAGGTACCGATACCGCCGTTCCACAACAGGTCCACCGGTGCCTTGAGCAAGGCATTGAGCAGTTCGGTCGGGGTCAGTTTGTCGGCCTCGATGTCGAAGCGCTCTTTCATCTGCGGGGAGATCGCGATGCTCTTCGCGCTGCGCGAGAAGATACCGCCGCCCTCGGACATGATGCTCGCGTCGTAATCCGACCAGGCCGAACGCGGCAGGTCGAACAGGCGCTGGCGCTCGGCGAAGCTGCTCGCCGGCTCAGGGTTCGGGTCGATGAAGATGTGCAGGTGGTTGAACGCCGCGACCAGCTTGAGCTTGTCGGACATCAACAGGCCGTTGCCGAACACGTCGCCGGCCATGTCGCCGATGCCCACCACGGTGATGCTGTCTTCCTGGACGTTGATGCCACGCTCGCGGAAGTGACGTTGCACGCCGACCCACGCGCCCTTGGCGGTGATGCCCATCTTCTTGTGGTCGTAACCGGCCGAGCCGCCGGAGGCGAAGGCGTCGCCGAGCCAGAAGCCGTAGTCGATGGCAATGCCGTTGGCGATGTCGGAGAAGGTCGCGGTGCCCTTGTCCGCCGCCACCACCAGGTAGGGGTCATCGTCGTCATGACGCACGACGTTGGCTGGCGGCACCAGGGCGCCGTCCTTCAGGTTGTCGGTGATGTCCAACAGGCCCGAGATGAAGATGCGATAGCAGGCGATGCCTTCGGCCGCGATCTCGTCACGGCTGCCGCCCAGTGGCAGGCGACGCGGCAGGAAGCCGCCCTTCGCACCCACCGGCACGATCACCGAGTTCTTCACTTGCTGGGCTTTTACCAGGCCCAGGACTTCGGTGCGGAAGTCTTCCTCGCGGTCCGACCAGCGCAGGCCGCCACGGGCGACGTTGCCGAAACGCAGGTGCACGCCCTCGACCCGTGGCGAGTAGACGAAGATTTCGAACTTCGGTACCGGCTTGGGCAACTCGGGAATCGCGTGCGGGTTGAACTTGAAGCTGAAGTACGACTTGTTCTGGCCGTTGGCGTCGGTCTGGTAGAAGTTGGTCCGCAGGGTCGCCTTGATCAGGTCAAGGTAGCGACGCAGGATGCGGTCTTCGTTCAGGACCTGGACGTCGTCCAGGGCGGTCAGGATCGCTTGCTCCAGGCGCAGCTGCTTGTCGTCGAGGTCTTCGACGCTCAGCTTGCGGGCCAGGTAGAAACGGGTCTTGAACAACCGGGTCAACTCGCGGGCGATGTCGGTGTGGTTGTTCAGGGTGCTGGCGATGTAACCCAGGTCGAAGCCCAGGCGGATCTGCTTCAGGTAACGGGCGTAGGCACGCAGCAGCGCCACGTCGCGCCATGGCAGGCCGGCGGTCAGCACCAGGCGGTTGAACGCATCGTTCTCGGCATCGCCACGGACGATGTGGACGAACGCGTCCTGCAGGGTGTCGTTGAGCTGCTGGATATCCAGGTCCAGGCCTTCGGCGGCGGTGAAGGCGAAGTCATGGATCCAGAACTCGCGACCGTTGTGGTGACGCAGGTGATACGGGAACTCGCCCAGCACGCGCAGGCCGAGGTTTTCCAGGATCGGCAGGACGTCGGACAGCGCCAGCGGCGTGTCGGCGTGATACAGCTTGCAGTGCAGCTCGCGCTGGCCGGACACCTGGCCCAGCGGCTGGTAGAAGCTCATCACCAGCGGATTGCTGTCGCTCAGGCTCAGCAGGTGCTGCATGTCGACCACGGCCGAGTGCGCGGCGAAGCGCTCGCGGTAGCCGGCCGGGAAGCCTTTCGGGAAGTCCGCCAGCACGTTGGTGCCCTGGGCCTCGCCGAAGCCTTCGACCACCAGGCTCTTGTAGTCGTCCTGCCAGCTGCGGCAGGCCTGGATCACTTCGTTTTCCAGTTGCAGCGGGTCGATATCGAGGCGGTTCTTCGGGTCGACCCGCAGGATCAGTTGCACACGGGCCAGCACGGATTCGGAGAAGAAGGTCCAGAACTCGCAGTCGGTGGCCTTCAGGCGCTCCATCAGCACTTGCTGGATCTTCTGCCGCACTTCGGTGGAGTAGATGTCACGCGGCACGTAGGCCAGGCAGTAGCAGAAGCGGCCGTACGGGTCCTTGCGCAGGAACACGCGGATCTTGTTGCGTTCCTGGATCTGCACGATCGACATCACGGTGTTGAACAGCTCGTCCACCGGGGTCTGGAACAGATCGTCGCGGGGCAGTACTTCGAGGACCTGGGCCAGTTCCTTGCCCAGGTGGGCCTTGGCCTGGAAGCCCGAACGGCGCTCGATCTCGGTGACCTTGCGGCTGATGTAAGGGATCACCCGCACGCTTTCGCCGTACACCGAAGAGGTGTAGAGGCCCATGAAGCGGCATTCCTTGATGACCTTGCCGTCGGCGTCGATCTGGCGGATCGAGACATAGTCCGGGTAGGCATTGCGGTGCACGCGGCTCGGCAGTGCGGCCTTGGCGAACGACAGCGGCGTCGGTTCGCGCAGGTAGTTGACGGCGTAGTCTTCGATGCGGGTGTCGTCGGGGGTCAGGCCGGCGCGCAGCAATTTGGTCAGGCCGAGGAAGGATTGGGCGTCATATTCGATATGGCCGCCGTCCTTCTCGTCACGGACCACGAACTCTTCGTAGCCGAGGAAGGTGAAATGGTTGTTCACCAGCCACTGCAGGAAGGTCTTGATCTCGGCCTTTTCTTCCGGGTCGATGGCGAACTGGCTGGCATCGATACCGGCCAGCAGGTCCTGGACCTTGGCCTTCATCGGTTCGAAGTCGGCGACGGCAATCCGCACTTCCGTCAGGACCTGCTCCAGCTCCTTGGACAGCACGCTCAGTTCGGCGGCGTTGGCGCTGCGATCGATTTCCAGGTACATCAGGGATTCTTTCTCGACCCCCTCGCCCTGGGTGCCCTTGGGCAGGATTTCCAGCAACTCGCCCTTGCTGCCGCGGCGCACGCTCAGCACGGTGGTTTGCAGGGTGTGGATACTGTAACCGCGGCGGTTCAGTTCAGTGCGGACCGAGTCGACCAGGAACGGCAGGTCGGGGTGCAGGACCTCGACGGCGGTGTGGGTCGACTGCCAGCCATGGCGTTCATAATCCGGGTTGTAGGCGCGCACCTGTGGCTGGGTGTGGTCGAAACGCTCCAGCAGACGCCAGGCCGAAAGGGTGCAGCCGGCCAGATCGGAGAGCCGGCGCTGGGTCAGCTCGTCCAGGGAAATGATGCCGAAGAACTGTTCAGCGAACAGCGCCACTTGTGGCAGTGCCTGTTCGTTGATGTGCTGCGCCAGTGCCGCCTGCAGTTGGTGCTGGAAGTCGGCTTTGCTGGCTGCGGTGAAGAACGCCATCTGTGGTACTCCGCTTGGGCTTGTTATATAGAGAAAAGCGTCGCGTTTTCTTCCCCGAAAAGGGGGACCTGCATCACTCTGCAGGGTGAAGCTGGGCAGTACAGAGTGACAGGTTGATGAAGCTGGCCGCGACCCAGGGGTCACATTCACGTTCAAGATAGTCGCACAGGACGACAACGGCCGGATGCACAGGCTGTATTTTCGAGGGCGACTCTCCGTTGCGCAGCTTAACGAGTGCGCGAATGCCGCTGCTTGCAACGCTGCGACATATTCGGACATAGCTAGGTAGCGCAACAGAAAATACGGAAAAAACAGCTATTATCCTGCCCCCCCGGGAAGGCAGCAGCCTCTCGCTCCCAGCCGGGTGGACGACCACCCGGCTGCCACGCCCCTCTATGGGTTATTCACCAACGCACAGCCGTAGTCCTGGATTTCGCCGGCGGAGCCGAAGTTGAAATCGCCGACGCTCACACGGTTCGCCAGCAACAGCAGGTCGCCGCCGGGCGCCACCACCAATGCCAGGCCATAGCGGGACATGCTGTCGCCTTGCTGCCGAACATACTGACCCAACAGCTTGAACGGGTTTTCCTGCACCAAGTCCTTGCCGTCCAGGCGTTTGGCCAGGTACTCATGCCCGTTCAACTTCACGCCCAGTGGCTGCCAGGCCTGGGTCACCTGTGCGGCGTGTTCCGCCAACAGCTTGTGCACCTCGGGACGCAAGCAGGCGAGATGGATATGCAGCTGCCCCTGGGAACGGCCATACCGGGAGTTGATGGCCAACGACAGGAACTCATCGCTGATCGGCTTGCCCGCCTCGGCGGACAGACGCTCCCGTTGCTGCCAGGCATTGGCGAAAAACGCGTACGAATTACCCTCGAGCAGCAGTGGACTCTCGATCCCCGTCACCCTGTCCGTCGGGATGGTCAGGTCATGCAGGGGGCCCTGGCGATCCTTGAGCAGGGCATAATGCTGCTCCAGGTCCACCACCAGGCAAGGCGCGGGATCCTGTTTATCCTGCTGATGAGGCACGCATTGCTGGCTAACGATCTGCCAGAGCGCGCTGCCATTGCCGCGCCCCCAGACCAGCCAGGACGCCCCCGACAGCACCACGGCGAGCAATAGCAGCGCCAGGACTTTCAACCATTTGGCCATACAACTTTCCTGTAAGAAGAAATAAAAACTGTCACAACATAAACCAAGGTTCCCGCTACTTTTATGTCTGACGGGCGCAGAATGTGTTTCAACTTGAATCAACGCGGCTCGAAGACTCAAACCGCGCCGCGCATGCACAATAGCCGCCAGGCTGGCAGAATCACACCGGCCTTACTCCAACAGGACCTCACTTCATGCAACTGACCACCGCCCACCTCATCGCCAACCCCTGCGACGACGAAGAAGACAACATGGCCATGCTCTGTTGCCATAGCGACAAGGGCGAGATGTTCCTGATGAGCCGCTACCCCGACGAGGACGAGCTGGAAATCACCCTCGACGGCGAACCCTCCACCCTGGACGGCGTGAAAGCCACCCTGAGCGCCACCCGCCTGCTGATCGAAATCGCCGCGACCGACGCCGACGCACTCAATGGCAGTGACCATCTGGAGATCCTTCACGGCACCGCTGCGGGCGATCTCGCGGAAGTCGAGCAAACCCTGCAGAACATTCTCAAGGGCATCGGCACCTACGTCAGCGAACTCGGCTGACAGCCCCCCCCGCAAGGACCGTGTTCAGCCGACTCATCGCAGCGGTCCTGCGACCTATCACTTTTCTCGCGGTTCTTTATTGACAACAGCGTGTGAATTTTCCTTAAAAATCACAAAAATCCCCAACCCTGTTAGTCGCGGCCGCTCCCGATGCATTAAAGTAACGCCCCCAGCCGTGACATTAATTCGAATGCCGTCGGCCACCCTCTCCAGGAACCACTCATCGATGGAACATCGTGAAGCGCTGCTGGCGCTGCGAACCTTTCTCTCAGCGCAGATCCTCGGCCAGGAAAAGCTGGTCGAACGCCTGTTGATCGCACTGCTGGCCGACGGTCACATGCTGGTCGAAGGCGCCCCGGGCCTGGCCAAGACCAAGGCCATCAAGGAGTTGGCCGAAGGTATCGAAGCACAGTTCCATCGCATCCAGTTCACCCCCGACCTGCTGCCCGCCGATATCACCGGCACCGAGATCTATCGCCCGGAAACCGGCAGCTTCGTGTTCCAGCAAGGGCCGATCTTCCACAACCTGGTGCTGGCGGACGAAATCAACCGCGCCCCGGCCAAGGTCCAGTCGGCCCTGCTCGAAGCCATGGCCGAGCGCCAGGTCAGTGTCGGGCGCAGCACCTATGACCTGTCGCCGTTGTTCCTGGTGATGGCGACCCAGAACCCCATCGAGCAGGAAGGCACCTACCCGTTGCCCGAAGCCCAGCTCGACCGTTTCCTGATGCACGTCAAGATCGGTTTTCCCGATGCCACGGTCGAACGACGCATCCTGCAGCAGGCCCGGGGCGAAGCCCTGCACGGGGAAGCCAAGCCCGAGCGCCGGGTCAGCCAGCAGGCGATCTTCGCCGCCCGCAAGGAAATCCTCGGGCTGTACATGGCCGATGCGGTGGAGGAGTACCTGGTGCAACTGGTAATGGCGACCCGCACGCCGGCCAAGTTCGACCCGGAGATGGCCGAGTGGATCGCCTACGGCGCCAGCCCTCGCGGCTCCATCGCCCTGGATCGTTGTGCCCGCGCCCATGCCTGGATGGCCGGTCGCGACTTCGTCAGCCCCGAGGATATCCAGGCCGTGCTGTTCGACGTGCTGCGCCACCGCATCATCCTGTCGTTCGAGGCCGAAGCCGCCGGGATCGACCAGGATCGGGTGGTGCAACGCATCCTCGATGTCGTCGCCGTCGCCTGACCCGGACAATGATCGCGCCCCTGCCCGCCGAACCCGGCATCCGCACTACCCTCGCCGAACTGATCGAGATGCGCCATCGCGTGCGCGAGGTGCAGCTGTTCTCGACGCCGAGCCAGCGCAGCCCGCTGATCGGCCTGCATCACTCGAAACTGCGCGGGCGCGGGGTGGACTTCGACCAGGTGCGGGTCTACCAGGCCGGCGACGATGTGCGCAGCATCGACTGGCGCGTCACCGCGCGGACCCAGGAACCCCACACCAAGCTGTTCCACGAAGAACGCGAACGACCGATCTTCATCCTGGTGGAACAGAGCCGCCAGTTGTTCTTCGGCTCCGGGCTGACCTTCAAGTCGGTGCTCGCCGCCCAGGCCGCGAGCCTGATCGGCTGGGCCGCCCTGGGCCACAACGACCGGGTCGGCGGACTGGTCTATGGCGACAACGAGCACTACGAAATCAAACCCCGGCGCAGCAAGCAAAGCCTGTTGCAACTGCTCAACCGCCTGGTGCGGGTCAACCACTCGCTGCACACCGAAGCCGCCGCCGAACCCAATGCCCTGGGCCTGGCGCTGATCCGCGCGCGCAAGGTGCTGCGCCCCGGCAGCCTGGTGATCGTGATCTGTGACGAACGGGCCCTGACCGATGCCGCCGAACAACAGCTCAGCCTGCTCTCGCGCCATTGCGACCTGCTGATGCTGCCGGTGTCCGATCCCCTCGACCATGCCCTCCCCGCCGCCGGCCTGCTGCGCTTCGCCGAACGCGACGCGCAACTGGAACTCGACACCCTCAACCTGGAGCTGCGCCAGGCCTACCGCGCCCGGGGCGACGCGCGGATTGCCCGCTGGGAGCTGCTGGCGCAGAAACTGCGGGTGCTGCTGATGCCCTTGAGCACCCAGAGCGAGATGGTCGAGCAGTTGCGCGCCTACCTCAATCCCCAGCGGCCAGGGAAACAGCCATGAGCAGCCTGGACCAACTGCAACCGCTGATCACCCCGCCGGCCCAGGGCTTCTGGCCGCCGGCACCCGGCTGGTGGCTGCTGCTGGTGCTGATTCCGCTGCTGGCTTGCGGGTTGTGGTACCTGCGTCGTTTCCTGCCGGCCAAGCGCCCGGTTGCCCGTGCCGAACAACCCCTGGACCCGGTCCGCCTGGCCGCCCTGGCGGAACTCGCGCAGTTGCCCAAACCCTATGACGGCGCACCGGCCGGGGCCTGGCTGCAGCAACTCAACGGCCTGCTCAAGCGCCTGTGCCGCAACCATTACCCCTACAGCCAGAGCCACACCCTCAATGGCCGCCAATGGCTGGCCTTCCTCGACAACCGCTGTCCGGCCGCCGGCCTGACCCGCTGGATGGTGCTGGTGGAAGGCGCCTACAAGCCCGAATGCAAGCTCGACGACAAGGCCATCGCCGGGTTGAGCCAGGCGATCGACACCTGGATTCGCAAACATGTTTGAGTTCGCCTGGCCCTGGCTCTTTGCCCTGCTGCCGCTGCCCTGGCTGATGCGCGTCCTGTTGCCGGTGGCCGACAGCGGCGAAGCGGCACTGAAGGTCAGCTTTCTCGGCGATCTGGAGAGCCTGGCCCGGCGCCGAGCCCGGGTCAGCATGCCGAGCTGGCGCCAACAGTTGCCCTTCATCCTGCTCTGGCTGCTGCTGTTGTCCGCCGCCGCGCGTCCGCAATGGCTGGGCGAACCCTTGCCGGTGGCCGCCAGCGGTCGCGACCTGCTGGTGGCGGTGGACCTGTCCGGCTCCATGGAATACCCCGACATGCGCTGGCAGGACGAGGACATCAGTCGCCTGGGCCTGGTCCAGCACCTGCTGGGCGATTTTCTCGAACATCGCGAGGGCGATCGGGTGGGCCTGATCCTGTTCGGCAGCAAAGCCTATGTACAGGCACCGCTGACCTTCGACCGGCGCACCGTGCGCATCTGGCTGGATGAAGCGAAAATCGGCATCGCCGGCAAGAACACCGCCATCGGCGACGCCATCGGCCTGGCCATCAAGCGCCTGCGTGAGCGTCCGGCGCAAAGCCGGGTGCTGATCCTGGTCACCGACGGCGCCAACAACGCCGGCGAAATCGATCCGATCACCGCCGCGCGCCTGGCCGCCGAAGAAAGCGTGAAGATCTACACCATCGGCATGGGTGCCGATCCGCAACAAACAGGAACCCTGAGCATGCTCGGCCTGAACCCGAGCATGGACCTCGACGAACCGGCGCTGAAGGAAATCTCCAGCATCACTGGCGGTCGCTATTTCCGTGCCCGCGACGGCCAGGAGCTGCAAGCCATCAAGGAAACCCTCGACCAGCTTGAGCCTGTGGCGCAACAGCCGACCCAGGCCCGCCCCGCCCGGGCGCTGTATCACTGGCCACTGAGCCTGGCCCTGCTGATGAGCGTGCTGCTGGTGATCCGCGGGCGCTGGCCGGAGAACCCGTTGCAACGCTGGCTGGCACGCCGGCAGTTCCTGCCGCAGCGCCCGGAATGGCGCCAGCGCCTGGAACGCCTGCGCTTGCGGAGACGGCGATGATCGAAATCCTCTGGCCGTACTGGTTCCGCCCCACCTGGCTGCTGGTCATGCCGCTGCTGGGCTGGCTGCTGTGGCAACTCTGGCACCGACAGAAACGCACCGGCCGCTGGCAGATGATCCTGCCGACGGCCTTCCAGCGGATCCTGCTCAGCGGCGGCAACGGCAACCACAGCAAGCTGCCCTGGATCGCCCTCGGCCTGGCCTGGAGCCTGGCCGTGCTGGCCCTGCTCGGGCCGAGCTGGCAACGAGTCGAACAGTCCTCGCAGAAGCCTTCGGACCCGTTGGTGGTGCTGCTCGAACTGACGCCGGACATGCTCGCCACCGATAGCCCGCCGAACCGCCTGGAGCAGGCCCGGCGCAAGCTGTTCGACCTGTTGCGCGCCCGCAGCGATGCCCAGACGGCGATCATCGTCTACGCCGGCAGCGCCCACACGCTGGTGCCGCTGTCCGATGACCTGGGCACCAGTCGCAACCTGCTGGACGCCATCAAGCCCTCGATCATGCCCGAGGAAGGCCATCGCGCCGACCTGGCGGTGAAAAGGGCCCTGACCCTGCTCGACCGCGGCGCCCTGGGCCAGGGCCGCTTGCTGCTGATCGGCTCGTCCCTCAGCGAACAGGAACGCCAAGGCATCCGCCAGGCCCTGGACGGCAAGCCCCACAGCCTGCTGATCCTGGGGATCGGCACCCGCGATGGCGCACCGGTGCCCCAGGAGCACGGCGGCTTTCTCAAGGACGCCCAGGGTGCGATCCTGGTGCCGCGTCTCGACAGCCAGAGCCTGAAGGACTTCGCCGGCGAGATGGGCGGCCGCTACCGCCAGGGCCGCCTGGACGACAGCGACCTGCGCGGCCTCGGCCTGCTGGACAGCCCCCGGCAATTGCGCAAGGACGGCCAGACCGTGCAGCTCGATAGCTGGGCCGACCAGGGTTACTGGCTGCTGCTGCCGCTCCTGCTGCTCGCGGCCTGTGCCGGGCGCCGTGGCTGGCTGTTCTGCCTGCCGCTGTTTTTTCTGTTTCCGCCACCGAGCCAGGCTTTTGAACTGACCGATCTGTGGCTGCGTCCGGACCAGCAGGGCCAGCAATTGCTGGAGCAAAAGCGCCCGCTCGAAGCCGCCCAGCATTTCGACGACCCGCAATGGCAGGGCCTGGCCCTCTATGAAGCGGGCAACTACAGCGCCGCGGCGAAGAAATTCGCCGAGGGCGACGACGCCAACGCCCATTACAACCGTGGCAACGCCCTGGCCCGCAGCGGCGAGCTGGAGGCGGCACTGGACGCCTACGAACAGGCCCTGGAGCGTCAGCCGGACTTGCGACCGGCCTTGCAGAACCGGACACTGGTGGAAGAGCTGCTGCGGGAAAAACAGGCCAAGCCGCCGGTCGAACCGAACAAGGCGAGCGACACCACCCAGACCGAAAAGCCACAAACCGGCAGCGAACAAGGTGCCACGCAAGCGCCCCAGGCCGGCACGAACGCGTCCAGCACCGCAACGACCGAGCCCGCTCCCCCGGAACAGTCTCCACCCACCGGCAATCAACCGCCCACGACCCAGGCCGCGCAGGCGGGCAATCAACCGGGCGGCAATGACGTACCGGGCAGCGAACTGGGCGACGAACAGACCACCCACCCGCCCCTGCGGGCCGCCGCCGATGTCATCGACGGTGAACGCCACCAGGCGCTGGAACAATGGCTGCGACAGATCCCCGACGATCCGGGAGAATTGTTGCGGCGCAAATTCTGGTACGAACAACAGCTCCATCAGGACAAGACCCGATGACCCTGCGTTTCTCCCTGCTTCTCACGCTGCTGCTCTGCGTCAACCTGTCGGCCCATGCCGAGGGCTTGCTGGCCAGCGTCGACCGCACGCGCCTGAACTCCGGCGAGTCGGTGGAGCTGACCCTCGAGTCGAAGGATGTCACCCAGTTCGGCAAACCCGACCTGACCCCGCTGGAGGCACAGTTCGAAGTGCGCGGCACCCGCCAGGTCAACCAGTTGACCAGCCTCGGCGGCGAGAACCAGGCCACCACGCGCTGGATCATCACCCTGACCCCGAAGGAAAACGGCAGCGTGGTGATTCCGGAACTGCACCTGGGCGAACTCAGCAGCGAGTCGATCACCCTGCAGGTGGTGCAAGGCCAGGACCAGGCCGCGGCGAATGACCTGGCGCCGGTGTTCATCGAGACCAACCTCGACCAGGACAACGTCTACGTCCAGGCCCAGGCGGTGCTGACCCTGCGCATCTATCACTCGGTGTCGCTGTATGACGACAGCAGCCTCACGCCCTTGCAGCTCCCCGACGCCCGCATCGAGCAACTGGGCGAGTCGCGCACCTACGAAAAACTGATCAATGGCGTACGCCATGGCGTCATCGAATGGCGTTATGCGATCTACCCGCAGCACAGCGGCGAACTGATGATCCCCGCGCTGGTGTTCAGCGCCACCCTGGTGGACGCCCAGCCGACCCAGGGCCAGGTGCCCCAGGGCGCCAAGCCCGGCAAGTTGATGCGCCTCAGCTCCACGCCGCAGCTGCTGCAGGTCAAGCCCCAGCCCGCTACCTGGCCGGTCGACGCGCCCTGGCTACCGGCCCGCAGCCTGAGCCTCGGCGAAAGCTGGAACCCGGAACCGGATCACAGCCAGGTCGGCGACTCCCTGACCCGCAGCCTGACCGTCAAGGCCGAAGGGCTCTCCAGCGCGCAACTGCCGCCGCTGCCGACCAGCACCGTCAATGGCCTGCGGCGCTACCCGGACCAAGCGCAACTGAGCAACCAGAACAGCGAGCGCGGCCTCATCGGCACCCGTGCGGAACGCGAGGTGCTGGTCCCGACCCACAGCGGCAACTTCGACCTGCCCGCGGTGGACGTGCTCTGGTGGAACACCCACGAGGACCACCTGGAACACAGCAGCCTGCCGGCGCGTACCCTGCAAGTGGCGAACAACCCGAGCCTGGCGGTGGACACGCCGGTCAGCAGCGCCACCAACAACACGCCGCCCCCGCCGCCGCTGCTGTGGGCCTGGAAGCTCAGTACGCTGATCCTCGCCTGCACCACCTGGATCGGTTTCGGCCTGTGGTGGCGGGCCCGCTCGCAACCGGCGGTGCACCGCGCCGCCCAGACCGGCCCAAGCCCACGCACGCTGCTCGACGACCTCAAGCGCAGCTGCCTGGCCAACGATCCCCAGGCCACCCGCCAGGCCCTGGACGCCTGGGCCCGGCAGCAACCGGAAACCCTGGCCGACATGGCGGCGCGCTTCGTCACCCTGTCCGATGCACTGGACGGCCTCAATGGCGCGCTCTACAGCGAAACCGGCCAGTATTGGCAGGGTGAGGAACTGTGGCGGGCGATCCGCGCGATCCCGGTCGCCGAGCGGGTCCAGGAGCCGGTGGCCGACAGCAGCCTGCCACCGCTCTACCCCAAATAATCGACACGTTGGAGTTTGCCTTGCGCCTGTTTCACACCTCCGACTGGCATCTGGGCCAGAACCTTCATGGCCAGGAGCGCGATTTCGAACACGCCTGTTTTCTCACCTGGCTGCTGGCCCAGCTCCGCCAACAGCAGCCCGATGGGCTGCTGATCGCCGGCGATATCTTCGACACCGTCAACCCGCCGGTCAAAGCCCAGGAACGTCTCTACGACTTCATCGTCAGTGCCCACGAGCAGCAGCCGACGCTGAGCATCGTGATGATCGCCGGCAACCACGACTCCGGCTCGCGCATCGAACTGCCCGCCGCGCTGATGCGCCGCCTGCGCACCCACGCCCTGGGCCGGGTACTGTGGCTCGACGACGGCCAGCTGGATAGCGAACGCCTGCTGTTGCCCTTGCCCGATGTGAACGGCAAAATCGCCGCCTGGTGCCTGGCCCTGCCCTTCCTGCGCCCGGCCGAAGTCACCGGCACGCAACTGGGTGACGACTACCTGCGGGGCATCGGTGAAGTGCATCGGCGCCTGATCGCCGCGGCCAACGCCAAGCGCCAGCCGGGCCAGGCCCTGGTCGCCATCAGCCATGCACACATGGCCGGCGGCTCGGTGTCCGAAGACTCGGAGCGCAGCCTGATCATCGGCACTGCCGAAGCGCTGCCCGCCAGCCTGTTCGACGCCAGCGTCAGCTATGTCGCTCTCGGCCACCTGCACAAGCCGCAGAAGGTCAACGGCGAGGAACGCATCCGCTACAGCGGCTCGCCGATTCCGCTGTCGTTTTCCGAAATCGCCTATCAACACCAGATCCTCGATATCGTCCTGGACGGCGAAAGCCTGGTCAGCGTCGACAGCCGCCCGATCCCCCGCGCCGTGAACCTGCAACGCCTGGGCCCGGCGCCCTTTGCCGAGATTCTCGAACAACTGGCGGCGCTGCCCGACGTCGACCTGCTGGCCGACCTGCAACGCCAACCCTGGCTGGAGGTCCGGGTGCGCCTGGATGAGCCGCAACCGGACCTGCGCCAGCAAGTGGAAAGCGCCCTGCAAGGCAAGGCCGTGCGCCTGGTGCGCATCGCCGCCGAATATGCCGGTGCCGGCACGGCTGAAGACGAGACGGACAACGACCGACTGATCAACCTCGACCAGCTCAGCCCACAGGAGCTGTTCAGCCGTGCCTGGCAGGACAACTATGGCAACCCGGTGGACGAACCGACCCTCAATGACTTCGCCCTGCTGTTGCAGGAAGTCCAACTGGAGGGCGAACAGCCATGAAGATCCTGGCCATCCGCCTGAAAAACCTGGCTTCGCTCGCCGGCCCCTTCGAGCTCGACTTCACCGCCGAGCCCCTGGCCAGCGCCGGCCTGTTCGCCATTACCGGCCCCACCGGCGCGGGTAAAAGCACCCTGCTCGATGCCTTGTGCCTGGCGCTGTTCGGCGCCGTACCCAGGCTGAACAACGCCTCGCGCGATGCCAAGGTGCCAGACGCCGACGGCGAGATCGGTACCGGCGACCCGCGCACCCTGCTACGCCGTGGCACCGGCACCGGCTTTGCCGAAGTGGATTTCGTCGGCATCGACGGCCGCCGCTACCGCGCCCGCTGGGAGGCCAACCGCGCCCGGGACAAGGCCGGCGGCAAGTTGCAGGCCAGCCGCCAGAGCCTGCGCGACCTCGACAGCGATCAACTGCTGGCCAGCCAGAAAGGCGAATACAAGACCCTGCTGGAAAGCCGCCTGGGCCTGAACTTCGAACAGTTCACCCGCGCGGTGCTGCTGGCCCAGAGCGAGTTCAGCGCCTTTCTCAAGGCCGACGACAACGAGCGCAGCGAACTGCTGGAAAAGCTCACCGACACCGCCCTCTACACCCGCCTCGGTCGTCGCGCCTTCGACAAGACCAAGCAGGCCCGCGAAGCCCAGAAGCTGTTGCTGGACCAGGCCGGTGGCGTCGCGCCCATGGAGGCAGAAGCACGGGTCGAACTGGATCGGCAATTCGCCGAAGCCCAGCAGCAGCTCAAGACCCGGCAAGCCCAACTCAGGCAGCTGGAGTTGCAACACACCTGGCTCAAGGAGTTGCTGCAATGGCAGGCCCAGCACCAGGCTGCCGTCGAACAACTGCAAGGCGCCGAACAGGACTGGCAGGCCCGCGATGCCGAGCGCCAGCAGCTGGCTCGCCTGGAACAGCTGGCGCCGCAGCGGCATCAGTTCGCCCGTCAGCGCCAGTTGAACGACCAACTGGCGCCTCTGGCCGAACAGATCCAGCAGCATATCGACCAGCAGGCCGACTTGCAGGCTCGTCAGCAGCAGCTTGAACAAAGCCGGTCGGATGCCCACGCCCGCTTGAACGAGGCCCTGGCCCGGCAAAGCGCCAGCGCTCCGTTGCTGCGCCAGGCCTTCGATGAACAGGCCACACTGACCCACCTGGGCAAGGACCTGGGCGACAGTCAGCGACTGCAACAGGCCGCCGAACAGGCCAGCGCCGAAGGCCGCTTGCAGCTCAACAGCCTGCTCGATCAGCAACAGCAGGTCGCCACGCGCCTGGAGCGAATCGCCGAGCAGTTGCAGCACAGTACCGCCCTCGCCCCCTTGAGCGATGCCTGGCACGCCTATCGCGATCGCTTGCAACAGCTGATGCTGATCGGCAATCGGCTGAACCAGGGCCAGCGCGAGCTGGCACAGCTGCAAGCACGGGTCGCACAAACCGACCAGCAACTGACCGAGCAACGCGGCGCCCTCGAAATACTGTACAGCGAAGCCGGGGCGGAACCGGCCGCTGTCGGCGAACAGATCCAGATTCTCGGCAGTCTGCTGCAGGACAACCGCAAGCAACTGCGCGCGTTCGAGGAACTGCAACGGCTGTGGAGCCGCCAATGCGAGCTGGACCAACGCACGCTGCAGTTGCAGGAGCGACAACACGGCGCCCAGCAGCAACGCGACGCACTCAACCGCGAAGGCCTGCAGGCACGGGACGAACTCAAGGTCGCCGAGCAGACCCTGACGATTACCCGGCAGTTGCTCGAACGCCAGCGCCTGGCCCGCAGCGCCAGCGTCGAAGAGCTGCGCGGGCAGTTGCAGGACGACCAGCCCTGCCCGGTGTGTGGCAGCCATGAGCATCCCTACCACCAACCCGAGGCCCTGTTGCAGAGCCTGGGTCGCCACGACGAGAGCGAAGAAGCCGCGGCGCGTCAGGTCGTCGAATCGCTGACGGAGAAACTCAACCAGCTTCGGGAAAAGGTCGGCGGGCTGATCGCCCAGCAGAAAGAACTGCTCGCCCAACAGGAACAGTTGGCCCAGCAGCACCTGGAACTGGCACCTAGCCTGGAAGCCCATCCGCTGCACAGCGCCCTGCTGGAGCAGGATGCCGGCCGACGCGAGGCCTGGCTCAATCAGCAATTGAACCAACTGCAGCAGAACATCGGCCAGGACGAGCAACGGCAAACCGCCCTGCTCACCCTGCAACAGGAGGCCGCGCGGCTCCAGCAGCAACTGCACACGGCCGTCGAGGCCAGTCAGGCCGCGCACCAGCAGTTACTTGATCAGCAACGCCAGATGGGCACGGATCAAGAGCGTCTGGAACAGGAACTGGACACCTTCGCCGGCCTGTTGCCAAGCGAGACCCTGCAAGGCCTGCGCAATGATCCGGCGGCGACCTTCATGCAGCTCGATCAGCAGGTAGCACAACGCCTCGGCCAGTTGGAACAGCAGCGCGAGGAGCAACAGGAACAACGCGAGCGCCAGGACAGGATCGAACCGGAACAGGTCCGCCAGCAGACCCGCGAGCAGCAATGCGCGGAACTGAAACAACGTTGCGCCGTACTCCTCGAGCAGCAACAAGCCAGCCAGCACAAACTGGTCGGCTTGATTGGCCAACACGCCAGCGTCGAAGCCTGGCAGCAGCAGATGGATCAGGCGGTGGAACAGGCGCGGCAGGCCGATGCGTCGGCCAACCAGCAGCTGCAGGCCCTCGACAGCCAACTGATCCAGCTCGGCGCCGACCTCAAGGCCCGCCAGGAGCGCCGGCAGGTCCTGGAACAGGAAAGCCTGGAACTGGCGCAGCAGGTCGCGGACTGGCGAGCCCGTCACCCGGAACTGGATGACGCCGGCCTGGAGCAACTGCTGGCCTGCGACGATGAACACCTCAGCCAGTTGCGCCAGTCATTACAACGCAGCGAAAAAGCCGTCGAGCAAGCCCGGGTGTTGTTGCAGGAGCGGGAGAAACACCTTCGGCACCATCAGGCCCAACACAATGGCAACCTCGACGCGCCGGCGCTGGACGCCGCCCTGGCCGACCTGCAGACCCAGTTGGCGGCCAGCGAACAGCACTGTGCCGAGCTGCGTGCGCAACAGACCGAAGACCAGCGGCGCCAGGACGCCAACCAGGAACTGCAGCAACGGATCGCCGACGCCAACCGCGAATATCAGCGCTGGGCACGCCTGGACGCGCTGATCGGCTCAGCCACCGGCGACCGCTTCCGCAAGTTGGCCCAGGCCTACAACCTCGACCTGCTGGTGCATCATGCCAACGCGCAGTTGCGCCAACTGGTACGACGCTATCGCCTCAAGCGCGGCGGCAGCATGCTCGGGCTGTTGGTGCTGGACACCGAGATGGGCGACGAACTGCGTTCGGTGCATTCGCTGTCCGGCGGCGAAACCTTTCTGGTCTCGCTGGCCCTGGCGTTGGGCCTGGCGTCAATGGCCTCAAGCACGCTGAAGATCGAATCGCTGTTTATCGACGAAGGCTTCGGTAGCCTCGATCCCGAATCCCTGCAACTGGCGATGGATGCGCTGGACGGCCTGCAAGCCCAGGGCCGCAAGGTCGCGGTGATTTCCCACGTACAGGAGATGCACGAGCGGATACCGGTGCAGATCCAGGTACGCCGTCAGGGCAACGGGCTGAGCAGCCTGGAGGTGACATGAAACCGGCCACGCTGTATTCGTTCCGCCGCTGCCCCTACGCCATGCGCGCACGCATGGCGCTACGCTATTCAGGCGTGGCGGTGCAGATCGAGGAAGTCAGTCTGAAGAACAAGCCGGCGCAGATGCTCGCGTTGTCGAGCAAGGGCACGGTACCGGTACTGGTCTGCAACGATGGGCGGGTGATCGACCAGAGCCTGGAGATCATGCAGTGGGCGCTGGCCCAGCATGATCCGCAAGATTGGCTGCTCAGCAGTGATCCGGCGGCGGCAGAGGCCACGGCGCTGCTGATCGAGGAGAACGACACGGTTTTCAAACGGTGGCTGGACCGCTACAAGTACGCGGTGCGCTACCCGGAGTTTCCCATGGAGCACTATCGGGAACAGGGCGGGCAATTCCTCTTGAAACTGGACGGTCTGCTTGCGCGTAACGGCCATCTGTTGGCCGAACACCTGAGCCTGGCGGACATTGCAGTCGCACCGTTCGTGCGCCAATTTGCCCATGTGGATCAGGTGTGGTTTGCGCAAGCGCCGTACAAACGTCTACAGACTTGGCTGGAGCAGTTCCTGACTTCGGAACTGTTCAATGCGGTCATGGCCAAGTCCTGATGTGAGCGTGCTCACTTAAAAGCATTCAATCTGAAACGCACAACATGACTGAGCCAGGACGCATACCTTGTGGGAGTGGTGTGGGAGCGGTGCGTGCCTACGAAGCTTTTGGTGGCCTCAAAGGCCTCTTCGCGGCGGTCCAACTCCCACAAGGTATGCATCCTGGCCTAAGTGCTCAGTGCTGGGCCTTGTGATCCAGAGCGGCGTAGAAGTTGGCGCTCTGTTGCAGGTACTTCTGGGTGTAGCTCTGGGCGTGGCTTTTCTGGCTGCTGATTTCCACGCTGGCGCTGGCTGGCAGGGCCACGGTAGCGGAAACAGCGGAAGCGGCGATCACGGAGAAAAGATTGAAGTTCATGGCGGTAACCCTCGAATGTCAGTTGGCTTGCTTGCCCTTTCAGGCCGTGAGTCAAAAGTACATCCGAGGGCGGACATCGTTGAAATTCATTGGAGCAGTAGCGGATATCAGCGTCATTAATAGAAGCGCAAGTCCCTGATTCATCAGAGGATGCGGTCTATTGTCGCAGCTCGAACACCCCGGGCGACCCGGCCGATCGATGCCGCGAACGCCTTATTCCTCCTCGTCGCGGGCGCTGAAGGCGCTCATGCAGACCAGCCGATGCTCGCTGGAATCGTCGCTCAGGATCCAGCTTTGCAGGGTCTGGTCGAAGGTCGCGGCCTCGATCTGGGCGCGGGTGAAACTCCAGCGCTTCTGGGCCCGACCGTCCATGCATTCGATCAGCAGACGGCTGTCGTCGAGGGTGAAATCGAAGGCGTGCAGGCCGTCGATTTCGAGCATGTCGCAGGTTTCAAGGGCACTGAGCAGGGTGTCGGTTGCAGCGGTCATGGCGTTCTATCGTGTTTGGGAAAGCGCTCATGATAGGCGATATTGCCCTGGGGCCGGGTGATCGTTTATCACGATCACCCGGCCATCCGCCCCTCAATGGGAAAACAACGACCCGCCCACCTTGCCCGCCAGTCTCTCCGGTTTGATCAGGAACCGCGCCAGCGCCGGCAACAACCACAGCGCGCCGAACATGTTCCAGAGCAGCATGAAGGTCAGCATCAGGCCCATGTCGGCCTGGAACTTGATCGCCGAGAAGATCCAGGTGCAGACCCCGATCGCCAGGCACAGGCCGGTGAACAGCACCGCCTTGCCGGTGGATTTCAGCGTCTGGTAATAGGCCTCCTGCAACGGCAGGCCGGCACGCAGGAAGCTTTCCAGGCGACTGTAGATGTAGATCCCGTAGTCCACGCCGATCCCGACCCCCAGCGCCACCACCGGCAAGGTCGCGACCTTCACACCGATGCCCATGAACGCCATCAGCGCATTACCCAGCACCGAGGTCAGCACCAGCGGCAGGATGATGCACAAGGTCGCCGCCCAGGAGCGGAAGGTGATCATGCACATGGTCGCCACGCAGATGTACACCAGGATCAGGATGGTCAGTTCCGATTCCTTGATCACCTCGTTGGTGGCCGCCTCGATCCCGGCGTTACCGGCGGCGAGCAGGAACTCCAGGCCGTCCTTGTTGTTCTCCTTGGCGAAGTCCTGCACCGCATGGACCGCACGGTCGAGGGTCGCGGCCTTGTGGTCGTTGAGGAACACCAGCACCGGCGCCAGGGAGCAATTGGTGTTGTACAGGCCATCGGCCCGGGCGATGGAGTTGTTCAGCACATCGGGGTTGCGCGACAGGGTTTCCCATTTCAGGTTGCCCTCGTTCATGCCCTTGATCATCTGCTTGGACACGGTCACCAGGGAGATCGCCGACTGCACGCCCTCGGTGTTCTGCATCTTCCACATCAGTTCGTCGATGGGCGCCATGGCTGCATAGCGCGAACAGCCTTCGGGCGGCGTCTTGACCATCACCACCAGCACGTCGGAACTGGTGGAGTAATTGTTGATGATGAAACTGTTGTCCTTGTTGTAGCGCGAGTCGGGACGCAGCTCAGGCGCGCCCTGGTCGAGGTCGCCGATCTTCAGGTTCTGCCCGTACCAGAGGCCGCCCCCCAGGGCCAGCAGGGCCAGCACGATGGACACCGGGGCCACCCTGGGGCTGGCGAAATTCGCCAGCAGGCGCCAGAACGAGTGCTCGCGGGTCGCATCCTTCTTGCTGCGCCCGACCGCCTTCTTGCTGATGCCCACATAGGAGATGGCCACCGGCAGCAGGATCAGGTTGGTGAACACGATCACCGCCACGCCGATGGACGCGCCGATGGCCAGTTCGCGAATCACGCCGATGTCGATGATCAGCAGGGTGATGAACCCCACGGCGTCGGCGAGGATCGCGATCATCCCCGGCAGGAACAGTTGCCGGAAAGTGCGCCGGGCCGCCGTCAGGGCATTCTCGGCGTCGCAGGACTGCAAAGCGATGCCGTTGATCTTCTGCACGCCATGGGAAATGCCGATGGCAAAGATCAGGAACGGCACCAGCATCGAATACGGGTCCAGGCCGAAGCCGAACGCGTGCATCAGCCCCAGTTGCCAGACCACCGCCACCAGGGTCGTGCTCAACACCGCGATGGTGCTGCGGATGCACCAGGTGAACCCGTACAACAGCACCAGGGTGATGATGAAGGCCACGCCGAAGAACAGCACCACCATGACCAGGCCATCGATCAGGTCACCGACCTTCTTCGCGAAACCGACGATGTGCACCTTCACATTGGGGTTCTGCGCTTCGAACTTGTCGCGGATCTTCTCTTCGAGCTGGTGGGAGAATTTCTGGTAGTCCAGCGCCAGCAACTTGCCCTGGTCCTGCGGGTCCGGGTAGGACTCCAGCAACGGGATATCGACGATGCTCGACTTGAAGTCGTTGGCCACCAGGCGACCGACCTGGCCGGACTTGAGCACGTTGTTGCGCAGCTTGTCGAGGCTCTCGGCCGAGCCGTTGTAGCTTTGCGGGATCACCTCGCCGCCGGCAAAACCCTCTTCCGTCACTTCGGTCCAGCGCACGCTGGGGCTCCACAGGGACTTGAGGCCGGAGCGGTCGACGCCGGGGATGTAGAACACCTCGTCGTTGACCTGGCGCAGGGTCTCCATGTACTCCTTCGTGAAGATATCGCCGTCCCTGGCCTCCACCGAAACCCGCACCATGTTGCCCAGGTTGGCGAGGTCGTTGCGGTGCTCCATCATCTTTTCAATGAAAGGATGCTTGAGCGGAATCATTTTCTCGAAGCTGGTGGACGGGCGGATCAGCGTGGCCTGCCAGAACAGGAAGGCGCTGACCAGCAGGCAGATGACGATCACCGCCGGGCGGTTGTTGAAGATCAGGCGCTCGAGAAACGTCGCCTTGTCTGGATGATGACTTTGATGACTGCTCATGAAGATTCCCGCCTTTCTTGTTATTGGCCCAGCTCAGCGCCCGCTGGCGTGGTGGTGTGGGCGCCGCCCTGGCCGACGAGGATCAGGTTGCCGTTGCCGGCCGCCGTCACCGCCGACAGGGAAATCCGATCGGGACGGTTGAACACACTGAAGGTCGCGCCATCGTCGGTGCTGCGGATCACGCTGCCGCCGTTGCCGACGATCACCAGCGAGCCGTCGGCCAGCAAGGTCGCGCCGGACAGGCCGAACTCCAGGTTGCCACGGGTGGCCTTGAGTTCGACTGGCGCCCAGTTGCTGCCGAAGTCGGTGGAGCGGTAGAGATTGCCGCGCAAACCATAGGCCAGCAGCGTGGAGGATTGAGCGGTGCCGATCACGCCGAACAGCGAGCCCTGGTAAGGGCCGTCGACGTGTTCCCAGGTCTGGCCCCAGTCGGCGGAGCGGAACATGCTGCCCTGCTCGCCGACCACGAACAGCCCGGCATCCTTGACCGCGGCGATGGCGTTGAGGTGGAACTGATCGGGGTTGTCGAGGCGGTCGCTGACGTTCTCCCAGTGCTGGCCGCCGTCGCGGGTTTCCAGCAAGGCCCCGTAGGCACCCACGGCAAAGCCGCTGCTGGCGTCCTTGAACCAGACGTCGAGCAACGGTGCTTCACGCTTGAGGTCCTGGAACTGGCGGGTCCAGGTGGCGCCGCCGTCAACGCTGGCGAGGATCTGCGCATCGTGGCCGACGGCCCAGCCGTGCCGCTCATCGACGAAATAGACCGCCGTGAGCATCTGCCGGGTCGGTACCCGGGCCTGGGTCCAGTGGCCGCCCTGGTCGTCGGAAAAGAGGATGTGTCCGCGATCGCCGACGGCCACCAGCCGGTTGCCGGCATGGACCACGTCGAGCAGCAGGCTCTTGCTGGCCTTGGACGATTCGATGGAGTAGACCGTGTCGGCGGTGCCGGACGCCGCCGCGTATGCGCTGGCCGGTAGTGCCGCCAGTCCCGACAGCGAAAGCGCCGTCACCAGCAATGCCGCGCCGCGCCAGGTCGGCGGACAGCAAGAACCCGTAGGCTTCACAGGCTCATTCATAGACCTTTCTCCCATTATTATTGTCAGGTCGTCCAACCTTTCAGGGCGCCTTCGAGGGCGTTTTCATGACTGCCCGGTCGTCTGGAACCGGCAATCTAGAGCCCCTTTGAAGCTGGAGTCATCCTATCGGGCTTTGGAATCGTCTGACAATCGACGCCACGTTATCTTTTGTTAACCCGGGGCGTCGGGAGGGTGCATGAATGATGGGGCATCAGGTGAGGTGATGAACAAAGGCCACGAGCGTGGCCTTTGGCGGGAATCTACAGAGCAGCACCGATCTTGCAGGCTGGATGCGGTCAACTGTAGATACCGTCTTGACCCTCATCGCGCAAGCGCGATGTTTGGGTCAAACGGTATGCCTGATTTG
>NZ_JXDG01000022.1 GCF_000820515.1 Pseudomonas batumici
TCGACGGCGAGGTCATCGGCAGCCTGCCTCTACAGCTGCAGGCGCTGATTGACCAGGTTGCAGTGCGCCGGGCACGTGCTCATCAACGGCCAGGCCAACGCATTTGTCCGCCTTGCGGATCGGCTTCGTATCCCGTTGGACCTGTCAGGTAGCGAGCAGGTTTTCGAGAGCAAAGCAGCCTGCATCGAGCCCCACACCAGTTAAGGGAAACGACGACGATGCTTGAACGTGACGTTGAAGTGAAATTGCCGGTCATCGACGGCCCCTGCAAGGGGCAACGAATGGCTCGACCAGGGGAGCAGTTCAGCTTTGAGGTGGCTAGCGTTCCAAGCAAAACGAAGGCTCAGGTCACCTACTGCTTACGTCGCCATCGGCTGCTTGGGTTGGTGTGGGCCACCCCTACCAACAAAAGCGTTTCAACTCTGCAAGCGATGTAGGAAAGTCCCGGAGGGCAAGATATGACCGAACCATACAAAGCGACGATCACCATTGCAATCATTTCCCCAACCCGTTCCCGCTGCGCATGCGCATTTTCATACGCGCAACGATCAAAGTCGCCGAAGGGAGAGCATTGAAGGGATACGTGATGAACGAGAACGCTTTCTGCCTCACGATTTTCCATGAGGGTGAGAGCTTCATCTTCAGTCGACATCCCATGCTGGAGAACGAGCACCAAAAGCAAGAACGAAGCCTCCTGACGGCACTCGGGTCAGGTGCCCGGGTCTTTTCCGTCTGGTACGACACCGAGTTTAGCGATGCCGACGGTGTAGCGATTGCTGGGACATTCATGTATGGAATGAAAGGGGCCACATAGCCAGAGAGCAGTCGGTGAGATTCTGGTGTGGAGCAACGACAGGTGGAACGCATGAAAATAGGAAAACCCAAGCGAATTCTCGACCCTTATGAGTGGTTACCTGGCTATGGGGAGTCGCGGGTTTCGTTTCGATCTGCTGGGTCAGACGTCGTGCTGGAGATCGAGTATGACGGTGCTGATATCGGCACTGATGGGCTGGAAGAAATACCTTCCTTAAAGCGAGAGCTCCGTTTCAAGGGCGCCCGAAGCTTTATGAAGACACCTTTTCCGGGGGAGGCAATGTTTGAGTTCTCCGGTAAATCGGATGCATGGAGCATGGGCGATTTGACGGAGTTTGAGGAGTCAGAATTCTTGGAGCGCACGACTGAGGCATGGCGATCGGTATCGAGCCATCAGCCACCGCTATTGAGGCATTTTTGTATTCTTTTTTTGTCGGAAAATTTAGCCTTCAATGTGTTGGCAGAAGACGTCATTTTGTCCGAGGCGCTTTCGGTCAGCTGAGTGGATACCCAAAGAGCCACGAGTCAGCTCATAGGGTAGTCACCGATCAAATCCGGGCGAAAAGAGTCACAACGATGGCGCGGGTCAGCTCCGGTCATCTAGGTGCTCAAGCAGGATTCGCTCGATCATCGGCTTTGTGTATTTCTCAGCGGGGCAAACCTCTATCGGATCGCTAATCCGTTTGAACTCACCGGCATCGAAAGCCAGGTAGATGGAAAGGGCGGGCTCCGGTGTTTCGCCATCGACGGCCAGTTGGGCGACAACGCCTTCCAGGCCATTCATAACCTGGATACAGAAATTGAAGTCGAGGGTCATCGCATCAAAGCCTTTCGCCACCGTGAGTGTGAGCTCGTTAACAAGCTGACAAGGGTCAATCTTTAGCCGTGCACAAATGGGCGTTATGTCGTTGAGGCTCAGCCCGGTTTCAGTTGCGTCAAGCATTAAACGGTGAAGGTCCGTCTTGCGATCATTCGTGGTCATTGCGATCCTCCCTGCTTAGAGCTGGAGATTGAGACACCAGGAGGTGCGCGTCTCTCAGATTTTTGTGGGCGCTGTCGATAAGTGTCGATTGTGTTTAAGCCAGCCTGAGCAGTCCAGTTCCTGTTGCCAGTCCGTGATGTGTTTATTTTTTGATGGAGCAGTGCATTTGAAAAAAGCCATGGTGGCCCTTTCCCTGTGTTTGACCTCCGGTTGTGTTGGGTTCTACCAGCAACCTCATGCAGAAGCTCCCCATGCGACGCTTGAAGCCATTCAAGGCGTTAATACGATGCTCGACGGCGGCGTCCAACAATATTGGGCGTACTACGATGTGGCGTGTACCGACACCTCTGAGACTGGTGTCCTTGGGGTTCGAAAAGGTGAGGCGACCGAGCAATTCTTGTTGATCCCGGATCGACGCATTTTTGTGCAGATGATGAGTTCGGGAGGATCGAAGAAAGACGGCGTTGTATCCCTTCGCAACTGCATCAATGTCAGTAGCTTCGTCCCTGCTGCCGGGCAGACCTACCAGATAATCCAAACGGTGCCATCGCGTGGCTGCCTCATGGAAATCTTCGAGAAGAATACGGGGCTTCCACCGCCATCTTTCGTCAGAGAGGAGGTTAAGAAAGGTTGTGGTCGGTAGGGGGAGTGTTCCCCGCATGGGCTGCATAGGTGGTGAAACAGGACGTGGCCGGTACCGACGTCTTGTTACGAGTGGGCCACCGATGAAGGTCGGGTGGCTGAAGTTGGTCTGCGGCGACGTCTCAGGCTGCATGGCACATCCGCTGACGCAACACGCCCAGTGCCACCACTAGCTCCTTGATGGCGCTGGTGGTGGAACTAAGAAGGGGAGAGAACTCGCTTTTCGTCTTACCAAAAATGGCAGGTTTGAGAAAATAACGCTTTTAACGAAGTCATTGGTACTCTTCAGGATCAAGTCGGTCTCGTATGTCCCAGTAATCGCGTAGCAAGCCGAACTCAGTGAGCAGAGGACTGGCATCGGGGTAAAAGTCGTTCTGGTGGTCCATTTCCGCTAGCTCAATGACGAGCTCATACACTGAATACCAAAGTTCCTCATCCAGAAAGTCATATGGGTCTGTATTGGGGGGATCCACGATGATGGGGAACTTTTGGTACAACCTTGTGTGAACGTTTGCTTGTGCGGCTAAAAGGCCGATTTTGATGAGCAACGGCAAGCGGTGCGGGTTACACAGCATGGTGACTCTCCAATGAGGAGGGGCACCCAGTCCACGCTGGGGACGTTGTGCCCCCAGGGTGGGAAATGAGCGTGACCCCGCAGGGTCAGCTCATAGGTTTCAAAAAGCCTGATCAGGCTTTAAAGGTTTCACGCTCACCTTTTTCTTCCTGCCATTGGATCAGAGCGGTGCTCAGCGCCATCACGCAGAGAAGAATCAGTACTACGTCACCGAGTAATATCCCTGCGACCAGCAAAAACAGGTTCAGTGCAAACAAGATTTTCATATTGAGTCCTTTCTTTAGCCATCAGTGTCACCCGACGGTGCCGTTCAGTTGCGGTCAGTCAGAACAGTGTTGAGGCGCCTGTGAGGGGGCCTGGGTCAATCAAACCGTTCGACGAGCGTTATCGTGAGCGTGCTGAACATCCGCAGTTCACAACGTGTGGCAAGGGGAAACCGTCTGCTCACCCAGGAAGGTGAGCAGACGGTCGGTGAGCCTCAGTCAGGCTGGGGCAGGAGAAATGAGTCAGTACTCATAGGGCAGCAGCACGGTGGTGACGCGCCTGTCCGCCTCGGTGATGATCCAGAGTCTTGTCTGGTCTCCGGCGTCTATGTTGTAGGCCGAGAGCAACCGGGTGCCGTTCTGCAGCGCCTGGGCGTTGCTCAGCTTGTCGTCCTCGTCCAACTCGCCCCAATCACCGGCGAGGTGCCGTTTCAGGTATGGAAGTATGTCCAGCAGCCCTTGTTGCTCAAGCTGACTGACACCTCGAGTCATCACCATTTGGCCGGGCTCAAAGAGCAGGCTTTGAGTGTGCCGAGCCGATTGAGTGTTTTCGCTCCTGAGCATGATCCGCAGCAGGGTCGGTACGTCATGATCTCGCTCGACGATCAGGCGCAGGCCCAGCCAGTGAAACTCATCCTGCAGATGCTGAGGTGGCAAGCGATAGAGGCCGAAGTCGTAGGTGTAACTGCAAAGGACCGACACCTCGGGCCGTTGAAGAATGGCTCGATAGCCGGCCCTGATGACTTCGGTCAGGCGTTGTTCAAACTCCATCCACTCAAAGGGATGTTCGGTGTATACGGCTTCCTGCCAGGTGCGTGCGCTGAGCACGACCGGCAGTTTGATCAGTTGCTGTTGCAGCGGGGTGAGGGCATTCAGTTGCATGGGATCTCTCCAAAAAAGCCCAACACGGAGAGACACTGCACCCGTACGGGGGAGTGTTCCCCGCATGGGCTGAATAGGTGATGAATCAGGGCGTGGCCGGTGCCGACGCCTTGTTACGAATGGGCCACCGGTGAAGGCCGGATGGCTGAAGGTTGATACCGTGGCTCAAACCAAGAAGACCTGGTCTATACGCCAATCATGCTTCGGATAAAGGGCGTCGCCACGCAGAGGAACGTCACACCGTTACCCCATTGCAGGATTCGGGTGGACGCCCGTTGGTCCTTGAGTTCAGCCCTCAGCTCAATGCCTAAGTTTGTGATGGCCTGTGTCAAATGAGTCTCGACCTGCTTGAGGTCAGTTTTTGATGCCAGTTTTTCCACTTCGGCCTCCCAAGCGTGTACCACCGCTTTGGCTTTGTCGGGGTGAACGTTGGCGGTTGTCAACGCGTCGTAGATCGTTATCGCAAGTGTCATGTTGTCTCCTGTACGGAAAGCCGATCAGGAGACCCACCAGACGGTGGATTTCCGTCACGGTGGGGTTGAGGCATTCGGTCGACGAGGGTTTCGTCGATTGTTCGCGCTTCCGAATGCTGAGCGAACTACTGATGACCCATGAGCTTGAAAGCCCACCGTAGCCTTGAAGGTCCTGGCTACCTGGGAAGGTGCTGCCAACGACAGCGAACCAGCCCAGATAATCGATCCAAACCCACTGGATGGGATAGTCGGACGTTTCCTCGGATTGAGTGGTCTCCTGCCTAGTGTTTTGAGCTCCAGTGATCCTGGGCGCCGGGATACAGGGCTCCCTAGGGGACCACTGACCGAGAGGTATCCAGTTAGCCCCCTTTCATTCAGTGACAACTTTGGCCTTGGTGGTCAACGTGCGCTCGAACATGATGAAAGGCCCGGCGCGTCTGGGTGATGTCAATGCAGGGTAGGGGGCAGGGGGCGTGAAACTACCCTCGCGGATTTGCTCAGGCCCCTGCTCGAGAACGCTGACACTTAGGACAACGGTCCATCACGAAGGGCCTGCACAAGGAGAGTGTTTCCATGCTCAATGAGCGCTTTACGGTCGTGATCGACGGCCAACCCTTCTCGAGGCTATTTCAAACGGACGATCAGTTCGCCAAGGGCTGGAAGTCTGTGCTGGAGAAGGCCTACGGCCGCACCCACGCCATGTGCCGTTGCCCGGGCAAGGGTGAGCGCAAGCTGGCCATCAAACGCCGGGAAACAACCGATGACTTCCACCTGGCCCGGTTCGCCGGCACGGGCCCCGAGCACGCCAACGAATGCCGCTTCTACGCGCCAGCACCCGAGCGGTCAGGCATGCAGGGCTATGAGAGCGGCGTGGTCGAGGAGGGCGATGACGGCACCTTGCGTGTACGTCTGGCGAGGGGCCTGCTTGAGCAAGCGGCGAAGGGTGAGCGTGCCGATAAGGGCGTGGGCATTCACAAACCTGCGGCGAGCCTCCGCAAACCGGCGATGACTCTGCTCGGGCTATTGCACTTGCTGTGGCAAGAGGCGCGGCTGAACGTCTGGTACCCGGCGATGGAGGGTAAGAGAACCAGTGGGTTGGTCCATAGCGCTCTGCGTCAAACCGGGAGCCGGATCAAGGTCGGGCGCATGACGCTGAGCGACGTGTTATTGGTCAGTGCCACCCCTCGTTCCAAAGCTGAAGTCTCCAACGAAGGTGTGGTGCTGGACGCGATCCAACGTAACCGTCGAGTGATTGCGGTCTCGCCCTTGGCGCGCTTTGACAAGGGCAAGCACGACGGGGGAATCACCAAGCTGCCGCTGGCAGGTCCCTTTGGCATGCCCTACCTCAGTATGCCCACCGAGGTCTGGCAGGACACCGAGAGGCGATTCAAGCAGGAGTTCGCGGCCTGGAAGCGCGGAGAGCGGGTCATGGCAATAGCTCAGCTTAACGTGGAAACGGGTAACCCCGGTGCTCGTGCCCAGGTGCTCGACCTGGCTCTGATGCATGTCAGTGAGCGTTGGATACCGCTGGACTCCGATTATGAATCCACCCTGGAGGCCAAGCTATTCGCCGCCGGCCGCCGCTTCGAGAAACCCCTTCGCTACGACGCCGAGGAGTGCGAGTTTTTCCCGGACTTCTGGCTTTTGGACATGAAGCAGGATTTTCCTCTGGAGGTCTTCGGGATGAGCACGCCCGAGTACCTGGCGCAGAAAGCCCGGAAAACCCAGTGGTACGACCGTGTCTACGGAGTTGAGGGTTGGTGGAGCTGGAACGTGGCAGAGGATCCGACGGGGCAACGTATGAATGAGTTGCCTTGCTTGGATTAGCTCTGGCCGCCGATGAGGATTTGGGAGTTTTACTTGATAACCGATGGTGATAGGTAGGCATCTTTGCGTTAGTATTAAACGGCCACTATTTGGGCCTTTCATCAGGATGTAATTTCAAACATGCGCGCGTCCCCTTTGTCTAATGCCATGACCCTTTTCTATAGTGTGCAAGCGGCTTTGCGTACGGCTTCTGATGAGGTTTTATCGAGCTTACAGCGGTCCAAAGAACAACTGCAGCTCATGCCCAGAATGCAGAAAACTAGCGAAGAAAAAGAGCGAGCAAGCACTCTGCGTCCATTTGAAGTTGAGGTGCAAAACGCAGAACAAGCCCTGCAACGGATCAAGGATGATGGGAAGTGGGGGCAGCCTTTGGCATGGCGCAATGCGGCGAAAGTGGTTAAGACGGCTGAGAAAGCGCTAGAAAAACAGCAACTTCACGTCAGCTCTCCTGTTGCACTAGAAAACCGAATGCGGCGAGTGGAGGAACACAACAGCAAGGCCGATGATCGAGCGCTTAAAGTTGACAAACTGGAAAGGGATATTGCCGACGCCAGCACATGGATCGAAACTGGGCGAAGACTGCGGACGCAACTGGATGCTCTGGGCGATACGTTGCTACGTGATGGTTGGGTACATGGTGATACGCTGACTGTGCTGGATAGTCTATTGCAACAACTCAAACGGCGGGATGTGAATACCGCTGAGCAGATCGCGAAAAATCTTATCTTTCAAAAAAAGCCTTCTCCTGACGTGATCACACAATGGGGCCAGGAGACTGGAGAGCTACTCAGTATTGCGCGCGCGGAGGGCAGCGTCGGATTCACGGCGCTGGCGTCGTTTACTCCCGTAGTAACCAGCGCTGTTGATCTGGCGCTCAGGAACTGCATGCCGCGTGTTCGGTCATCAGTGATGCAAGACCGGGAGCCGGCTGATCGTTGGTATCACCTAGCGCATCAGATGACTACACCTGAACTTTTCATACATTCAGTGCAATGGGCGTTTTATTGGGCAGGCTTTCAACATGCCCAAGAGTTCTCCAAGGACCTATCACAGGCAAGCGCTCACGAGGAACACTCGTCGGGGAGTTTTTTGAAGAGTTTTCGTTCGGAGTTTGAGCGATGGGCGGGGGCAAAAATCAACGCCATGGGGTATCCAGGCGTGAAGTCATTTTTTGGCACCTTGGCGCTGGGTGGAACCACGGCAGAAGCTCACTTAGGGGCGGACTTCGGCATTATTGTGGACATCGAGGTTGGTGGGCTAGTTGTGCGTAAGGTTGCCTTGTTGCAGGGCAAAGTTAGCAACAATGGGAGGGCCGACATCGGAAGTGAACCGAGTGGCCCAAATAAGTTGACCCAACTGCAGAAGCTCAATGATCCACAGCAAGACTTCTATGTGTTTTACCACCGAGCTCAGCGACACGCGAGTTTCCCTTGGCCCACAGTCACTCGGGCTAGTGCATTGGTTACACCTACTACTGATTTGCTGGCCAAGTCGATTTCTGTGTCAACGCGTGAGAGTGGGTGGGACTGGGCTTCTTTTGTTGCTTTTGGCTTGTGCAGTGCTACCAGCGGAATAGGGCGTTTGTTAGGGGAGCATGAAGATGCACTGGCCGTCTTAAGCAAGGGCGACCGCAATTTGTTGCCTAGTCGGTTGATCTTTGTGACGGCTGGTGGTGGGGATCGCAGTCTTGAGCTTCGGAATCGAGTGAAAAATCATTACTCCATGGAGGGCACAAGTTATCAGCGGTCGATGAAGGCTGGTGGTGGCTCTGACATGCAGATGCGTATGAGGTAGTGGTAGGTTAGCTGCTTAACGTTAGGTGTCCAATTCTTTGGGTGATATGAAGTGAAACTGACTTTGTTTTGGGGTGGATCAGTCGGAGACCTTTCGCCCAGTTGTCGTTCAAATGTTATCAATAGAGAGGGTGTTAGCCCGCTTGCTTGTCTTTTAACTGATGATGGAGGACTGAGTCTTCCAGATACCTTGGCATGGCTGGATGAAGGTGTGGACCAGGTCAGATCGGTTAAGGAGCTCAAGACGGGTTTAGCACAGTGGGATCGAGAGTCTTGGGGGGCTGAGTTATCGAAATCTCAGGTGAAAATCCACTCGCTTTACGATGAAGAGTATTTTGAGATAATTACTCTTGACTCATTTGAGAGGGCTTTGTTGGCATGGAAAGCATTTGTCCAACTGGAACCGGAGGCGGGATTGTTTCTGGAAGTTGAAATATAAATTACTGTTTGACAGGGTGTGTGGTCGCTTTGGCAGGTACTATATTCGTTAAGGAGGGTGTCGGTATTCCTTTGAGCAGTGTTGCGTTCAATGCGGTTGTCGAGTTTTCTCGACCATTCTTTGAGGGCGGTGATGGTGCTTATCTGAAGGAAATATATGCCCCTTTGGATGAAGGTGGGATGGATATGATCTCCATTTCAGAACAGGGCGTTGAAGGTTTCAATGCTTACTATAAGGGCGCGCGAAAAGCTTATGATCAATGCCTTCGTGAGGGGCGATGTGGAGGGCTTGGAAAGCAGTATTTTGATATGGTGTTTGACGCATGGAGAGAATTGATTGAGTTACTCGAAGCGGATGAGCGGTTTTTGAAATGAAACAGCATTGAGAACAGTTGTGCTCAAAATTCCCATAAGAACAGGGAGGGGCTGACTCCTCCGCCCTAGTCGCTGACGGTTGCGGAGAGGCTGCGAACACGCCTGAACCTATTCTGCGGGTTCTAAGGTACTCCGTTTTCGGTCGGAAGCTGCTTACTCATCATCGTCGTCCGCGTCGCTCCGTGAGGTGGCAATTTCCTCGACATATTCCTCGCAGCCTTCGTTGAATGAGGGAGAGGGGGTATTACAATAAGCGACGTCGTCGATGTCGTTCTCTGCCGCCCACGCGTATCCGGCGTCATGCCCTTCTCCAGCCAGGACGGTGAACGGTGATGCGCTCAGCATCAGTGCGAAGGCGATCGTTCTCAAGTCCATTTGCGAATCTCCATGTGCGAGGCGTTGAGGGTTGTATAGCGCCATGAAATACACGGTTTCTGCCAGAAAAATAGTGAGACGTCCTTAAGTAAACGCTAAGAATAGCGTCTTGCAGTCGGTCTGTTTTATTCCTGGACCTGATCACTAGCCATGACTGAGCTTGAAATCCCGCGCTTTTTATCAATCCGCTGCGCCACGGCTATCGCGGCGTCCAACTCGCTGATGCCGTGCGCCTTCATCAGCGCGAACCGCTCGGCTTTTTCCTCCGGCTCTGTCATCGCCGTGGCCAGGTAGAGACTCGGCGGCACCGCCCGAAACAGCACCTCCATCGACTTCGACAAGATCACCCCTTCTGTAAATTTCCCGGACTCCTTCCTCGCCGACAGCATCAAGGCTTTCTGCGCCTCGGTGAGCGCCCGAAACCGCGCAATCTTGTTGACCTCATCCGGCGGCATGCTCAGACAGATCCACCACTCGATCATGTTCAACATGGGCTCGGCGGCCTTGGGCAGGTCATCGATGTTCTGAGTAGCGAGCCAGAACCAGATCCCGAGCTTGCGCCACATCTTCGTGCTCTTGACCACGTAGGGCGCCAGCAATGGGTTCTTGGTGATGATGTGGCCTTCGTCGGTAAGGTTGATGATGGGCCGGCCCAGCATTTGGTCTCGCTCGCCTATGTTGTTCACGGTGTTGATCAGCGAGATGTAGGCGATGGAGAGCTGGGCGTTGTAGCCCTCGCGGGCGTAGGTGGCCAGGTCCACCAGCGTGATATCGACTTCCGGCCAGGGCGTACCGTCGCGGTTGAACAACTCACCCTCGGCGCCCTGGCAGAACATGTCCATGGCATCGGCCATTTCCAGTAGACGTAGGCGCCGCAGCTCTGGCAGGTGGGTGTCATTACCCATGTCCCGCAGGGCGTCACGCACGTCCTGGGTCAGCACGGTTCTGTGTTGGTCCACGCAGGTGTGAGCGGCATTGAGGATGCACTGACGTATCAGGCTGCGATCCGCGCGGGTCAGGCGCTGCTCTTCCTTGTCTTCACCGCCGGTGATCATCAGGCGAGCGGTGATCTCCAGTTCACCCAGGACATCACGCTCATCGTCCTCCTTGGACTCGGCCTCATCCAGATCCTCGGTATCCAGCATCATGACGCGGTCGGGTGTCGCCACCAGTCGGTAGGCATCGGCGAAGGGCGCCAGGCTCACACCAGAGCCGGGCGCCAGCTTGACCCGATTGACCGTCAGCCCCAGGCGCTTAGCGAAGTCCGCAAACAGGCCAAAGCTGTTACCAGCCTCGGCAATGAATAACCGTGGCCGGTACAGCGCCGTGACCTGATTGAGGAGGTTGTTGAGGGTCGCTGACTTGCCGGCACCCGTCGGCCCGAACAGAAATAGGTGCGCGTTCATCTGCCGGTCCAGACGATTGAGGGGGTCGAAGGTGAGTGGGCCGCCACCGCGGTTGAAGAAGGTGAATCCAGGGTGCCCCGTGCCTTCACTGCGGCCCCAGACCGGCGCCAGGTTGGCCACGTGCTGCGCGAACATCAGTTGGGTGTACCACTCGCTCTGGCGCATCCCCGGATTGAACACGCACGGCAACCAACGCAGGTAACTGTTGAGCGGCGCCACTTCGTGCTCATCGCGCACCGGCTGAAGCCCGGTGTTGAGCATCACGTTGTGAAGCTGCAAGGTGCGACGGTCGAGCTCCTCGACGTCCTGACCCCTCAGGTAAAACGCCATCGCCCCTCGATACAGCTTGTGCGCGCTGCCCAGGTGCTTGCGCGCTTGATGCACGTCCGCGCGGGTCTGCTCGGAGGCCAGCGTGTCTCCGACTGACTTTTGCGCGAGGTGGTTGAGGTGGGATTCCAGTTGGTCCTGCGGGCAGATCACCAGGGTGATGCAGAGTACGGTGTCTTCGGGCATCTGATCGAAGAGGGCGTTGATGGCATCGCCCCCTTTGGGCGTTTCTCCGGTCAGGTGGCCAATGACTGGCGGCGTGCGCAGGCGATCGAGGACCACCACGCGATGGGGCTGCTCGTCGAAGTACCAGAGCCCCTGGTCCAGGTCCGAGCGAGGTTGCTCGAAGAATAGGCGCTGGGCGAAGTCAGTGCCACTGGCCAGCTCCAGGGCATCACCCGACGGGCCTTCGGGGTAGGACGCCAACTGATAGAAACGCTCACGGTCCGCCCGAGTTTCGCCCAGCAGGCGCGGGTGCGGGTTGAACCAACGCAGCAACCAACGATGAATCTGCGCACCGGTCATACGCTGGGTTTTGACACCAGCATTGCCCAGGCCCCCGAGCAGACGGTCGCAAACGCTGTTGAGAGCCTGTTCGTGGGTTTGGCCTCGACGTCCATCAGCGCCCTTGCTGCGCCGGTAGACCACCAGCCGCACTTTGCGCCGTTGGCCGCGCCAGGGCAGCTGGGTGACCACGGTGTCTTCAAACAGTCCCCCGGGTTTAGACAGCGACTCCAGGTGCTGGCTAAACATGCTTAGGTAGCACTCGGTAAAGGCTGTCCCTTGAGCGCGGGGCTGCACATAGTCCCTTAGGCTTTGCAGATAGCCGTCCCACTCAGTCTCATCTTGCGCGTAGAGCTGCACTACCCAAGGCTGCTGCTCCCGTTCGTCGAAGCTGTCCTGCAGGGCGTTTTCCAGGGCATCGCGCACTGTGCACAGCCAACTCGCTTCGCGGCCTTCGGTGCCAATCGGCGTCAGCTCGAAAAACGCCGCCACCGACTCACCGTCCTCCAGCAGCAGGCACTGGGTGTCGGGCAAATATTCGACCCAGGGCAGCAGGTCGACAAAGCTCGGCGTCACCGCGTACAGCGCCTGCTCATCGGCCCTCGTGGCGGGGCGCTTTCGGGGGCGACTCGCGGCGCCAGGCTCCGGCAGGCCGTAGGCCTTCAACTGTTCAACGTACTGCGCCCAGGGATCGGTCTTGTCCGTTTCCATCAGTAGGCCTCCGTGCGCTCGCCGGGCAGGGCGTACTGCACCCGCTGGTAGAAGGGGAAGACGGTGCTGTAGCCCGGCACCGGAACTGGGTCCGATCCCGCGAGATGCGGAAAGACGTACATCACGAGGTCTGGATTGGGCAGGCGCTTGAATTGGCTGTGGATCTCGTTGCGGGCGGTGCGGGTGTAGGCCAGTTGGTCGGTGGCGGTGTCATCCAGCGGTCGACGCAACGCCAGGCGGGCCTCTTGAAGGGGACGGCTCAGGGCGCCTTGAGGGGCAGGCCCGGCATGCTGATCCCAGAGATCGGTCATGGTCTGGGAACCGTGAGGGAGCAGGTCGCCCTTGTCAGTGGTGCAGCCGACGGTGAGCAGCGTGACCAGCCACAGGCAGGCTAGAGGGTTAATCGAGGGTCGAAGCATGGGGGCCTCCTGTTACATGCCGTACCTGGCGGCCGAGGGTTTCGTAGTCAATCTCCAGTTGCCGGTCCAGGTGCACAGCCACGGGCGCGCCGGGTTGCACGTAGATTGCGGCAAAGGCCTGGCCATAGAGCTTGTTCACCCAGTCACCAATGTCTTTCACGCCACCGGACAGAATGCTGTTCAGTGCCGAGGGACCGGCCCCGATCGCGGCTCCGCTAGGTGTGAGCACGGTGCTGGCGTCGGCCTTATCGGCTTCGAGCAGCTTGGCCACCCCGGCACCGGCGGCGGTGAGCAGGCTTTTGGTGCCCAGGTATTGCTGGGCGTTGGAGCGCCGCTCACCGGCAATGCACGGCACGCCATACGGATCGCTGAGCCAGCCGATGCCGCCCTGGATCTTGTTCAGCTGCGTTTGGCCGGTCTTGTTTGTGCCTTGGCGACTGGCCAGTTTTTGCGGGGCGGGAAGCGTGCGAATACGCCCGTCGTTGAACACAAAGGTCAGGCTGACAATCTGTCCACGCACGCAGGAGAGCGTCCAGTCCCCCGCAGCGGTACCACTGATCACCGCACCTGCCACATCCGGTAGATCGATGCCATTGGCGGTGAGGTTGTCCGGACCGATCAGCACCTTGAAGGGGTAGGGATCGTTCACCACACCGTCCACCGGCACCCGGCCAATCAGCGCGGTCATGGCGATGGATCCGGTGAGGGTGCTGTTCTCTGGCAGAGTGTAGACGGGCTTGGCTGCGGCTTTGTCGTCAGTGGTTTTGATGTTGCGGCCTACTGCACCGGTGTTGGCTTTGAGCGCCTTCTGGCCTTGGTGGATCGTGTCCTCAAAGGCCGTCGGAAAGCTGAAGCCCTTCGCCGGTTTGCCAGAGCCGGCCGGCAGTGGCTTGCCTTTGGCATCGACGGCGGTGGCGTCCTGGGGCTCGGTCCAGATGAGGTCGTCGTGAGTGCCTGAGAACGACGCTTCATCACCGGGCTCCAGGCCCAGACCAATAGGCAGGTCGGGGCCACCCTTGTTGAGAAACGAGGTCGAGAGCTGTTGCTTGAGGTCTTCCAGCAGGTTCTGGGTGTCCTGGGGACTCAGGCTCGAAGGGCCTTTGTGCGGCACCTTCTCCAGTTCTGTGCTCAGGGCTTTCTGGATACGCTGGTCGATGTCGCTATCGCGCTGACGCAGGCGAGCGTTTTCCTTCTGTTGGTCTTTGTTCTCCGTGAGCAAGGCCTTGAGCTCAGTGCGCATGGCCTTGGTCTGGGCCACCAACGTGGCCACGGTGTCTTGGGGCGTATCGCCGTCGATGCCGAGCAGTTTCATGTCCTCCGGAGTCAGAGTCTGCTTGGTGCTCCCGGCTTTGGGGGCCGGGACCTCCTTGGAGGAGCACATCTTGAGCACCCCGAAGACCACCAGCAGGATCAGGGGCAGGAGCAACCACTTGAGCAGGCCATTACTGGTCATGGTCGCCTCCGGGTACGGCGGGTACGGCAGAGACGGTGAGGGCGGTACTGGCATCCACCGGGCTGAGAGCCGGTGGCAGTGCTTGCGCCAAGCTCCGGCCATGGGTCACCAGGTAGACCACCGTGGTGTCGCTGGCCCGGCCGGTGGGCCCCAGGCGTGGGTGCTGGAAGGCGGCACTGACGAAGTCACCCCGCAGTTCGCGCGGGTCCAGTGCGATGGGCGTGAGGGCGCGGTTCTGCAGTTTGACGGCGCTGACGGTGTGGTCCTCTAACTGCCAGGCTCCCAGCCATTGGGCCGTGACCGGTTGCGTGGGCATCAGGTCCGTCAGGTCCAGGTCACGGCGCGATTTGACCGGCAATACACCGGGCAGGGGCTCGACCGTACGCAAGGGGGCGTAGAGGTTTTGCGCTGCGTAGCGAGTCAGGACCACCGGAATCGGCGTTTGCTGCGACGTGGGAGGGCTGTTCGCAGCGGTGAGAGCCGCCTCAGCCTTGGTGTCCGACGGGGACGTCTCGGTGGTATCGCCGTAGCTCTTGGACGAGCCAGAGGTTTTCACGATTTTGACGGGTTCGAGCGCGGGCTGCCCCTGGCCGTCGGTGGCCGTGATGTCGATCAGGATGATTTCGCCCGTGCGCACGTCTTGCAGGTGCAGGCGAGTCGGCTTGATCGGCGCATTCGCTCGCAGGTACAGCGTGCCGCCTGTGCTTTGGATACGCAGCGTGTCACCCAAAGAGCGAGGAACGCCGACTCTAACGTTCTGATCGATGAAGACGATGCGCTCCTGGTCGATGTACAACGGCACGGCCAGGGGCAACCGTTCCCAGGGCATGAGCTCGATGGCTTGGGCCGCCGTGCAGCTCAGCCAGAGGGGAAGGAGGAGGTTTAATCGACGCATGACTAGCTTCCTTGCATAGCAGTGGCGGGGCTGTGAGAGGGGACAGGGGCGGGCGGTGGGGTGATGCGTTGCGGTGCGCTGTCGTAGCAGTTCAGGGCCAGGCCAAAGGGGTTTTTCTCCGGATCGACGTCCAGGCGCACCACCTGAAGGGGGTAGTGCACGAAAGCCTGTTTGACCCGTTCCGAGCCGTAGAACTCCTCGGTCGCTAGGTCCAGGTTTACTACCCAGCGGTCCCGCCCCAGCACCTTGACCCGAAGTTCCGGGGCGTCGCCGTAGCCCCGGTCGGGCATCTCGAATACGCCTCGGGTCCGGCCGCGCAGCTCGCCGGCGATCTGGCGTTTCTGGGCGTCGCTTTCGAGTTGGGATTTGCACTGTGGCGTCAGGTAGGCCGAGAGCTTCTGAATGGCCCGCGGGTAGTTCTTCTCGCCATCAATAGGCCAACGGTTGAGCTGCTGGAAGATGTAGAAGCCAAAGGTGTACACCGACTCCGGTGCCACCTCCCACCATTTGCGGGTGCTGCCGGAGCGCAGGTCCGGAGGATTGTGGATGGTCAGGTTTCGGGGGGCGTCCCACCAACCCAGTCCCATGACCAAAGCCACCCCGAACAGCAACCCGCACCCGATACGCAGCGAGAGGAGGTGGGACTCCAGTCGGGCCACCTCGTTCTTGAAGCGGCTCATGGGCGTAGGCTCCGGCGGGTACTCCAGCGCCCTGAGCGCCTTACCAGGTCGGCGCCGCCGACCCAAGCCGTGAGCAGCTGCCAGCGTGTCGCGATGGAGTATTGCAGGTAACGGTACAGCCAGGTCTCGGGTTTACCGCGCTTGTGACGGCGCAGCAGTTTGCCGCCCACTATCAGGCCCAGGGCTGTGCACTTCACCAGTGTGGTGGGCGCCAGGGCGACGCTCTGAAACAGTATCGCAATGCCCAACCCTAGGCCCGCGCCGATCACCGCGCCCAAGACGACGGTGATCCACATCTCATCGGCCGTAAGCCCCAGCACAATGACCGGCTGACGATTGAGGCGTGACGGCAGAAACCGAAGGGTACCGTCGGGGAGGGTGTGATCCGAGTCTTGTGTCATGGCCTGTCCTCCTTACAGCACATCTGTGCCTTTGGTCAGCAGCCAGATGATGATCACCAGCAGCAGGGCACCCACGCCGCAGGTCAGCCCGAACTGACCCCAGGTCTTCTTGCCGTTTTGCACCTCTGAGTAGGTGGTGTAGGCGTGATAAGCCACACCACAGAAAGCGGCGGCCGCGATGGCCAGGGCGAGCAGGGAGACGATGTCGAAGGCATGGTCCTGCAGGGTCTGGATCATGCTGTCCGATTCGCCACGACTCGGGGCTTCCATTTCTGGAAGCGCCGCGAGGACCCAGCAGGACCACACGGCCGAGCAGGCCAAGGTGCTGCGCGAGAACAGGTGAGTGACGCGGTTCCATCCAAAACGATTTTTCATCAGGTGCCTCCAATGGCAGGGGTTGAAGCGAAAAAAGTGGATCAGTGCAGCAACAGAAAGGTCAGCAGCAGGTAGATCAACAACACCTTGGCGGTCAGGCCGGCGAACTTCCCCTGGGAAAGCTGGCCGCTGGCCCAACCCCGGTAACCGGTGACGAGGGCCCAGGCGGCGAAGATCAGCGCGCAGGCCAGGACCAGGCCGATCAGCAAGGTGGTGCTTTGTTGCGGGGTGAAGCCGCCCATGGCTTGAAAGGCGCTGAGCTGCGGCGCACTCATGCTCATGGGGACCTCCCGGTGGACCGGGTGTAGTGGCCGGTCAGCTCCGGTGGTGTACGGGGTTGGGCACGTGAGGGCGTGAGGTAGCCCTCAATGCCGCCGCGAACCTGCTCCAGGTCTGCGGAGAGGCGGGCGTAGTCAAAGGTGAAGCGCGCCTGGTCATCGGTGGGGAGGGCGGCACTGGCCTTCACCTGCCGTGTGACGGCCTCCAGTTGACGCAGTACCAGACTCAGTTGGGTGCGTTCGTGGGCCGTTGGCTCGGCCATCACCATGGGCACGGTGAGGCTTGCGACTAACGCAATACATCGAAGAGGTAGAGGGTAGGGCATGGGGGCAATCCGCTCGAAGAAGGTTCAACGAGCGTGCCGAAGGACGAGGCGGGCGACATCAAGAAAACAGGATTCGGTCCGTTTGGTTTTTTGCTGAGGCCGCTTCAGGGGAATAAAGTGTATGTTGGGCGTGGCTTAGAACGGAGGCTCGACGGTTTTTTCTGGAATGTCGGCGTCCTCAACGATACGGTATTCTCCTTTCGTTATTTTCTTGATGAAGTTTTTCTGTTTACACGTACCCAAAGCATTGGCCACTATACTGGTCCAATTTTTCAGATCCAGCGTTTGGAGGGACTTGAACCGATTGTACAGTTGCAGCGCGACCTCACTGGTGATCAGGGAACGGTTGGCTTCATAGGTGGCTATTCTCGATTGAACAAAGGCGAGCGCAGCACGGTAAATTATTTTTCCTGAGGGTAAAGGCATATCAAGGATTTTGTTTCTCTTTTTATGCTGTGAGGCGTAGAGGCGAGCTCCGGCAGCGGCCAGAGGAAAGGGTAGGTCCTCTAATGATCTGGACGGTTTTTTACTGTCGGAAAGGGTGCTGGATAGAATGCCGTCGTAAATTGATATTGTTTCAAGTATTATTTCGTCTGGTGAGTTTTGATGAGGCTTTTTTGGAGGTGTGCAAATGATGCAAGCTGCATCAATGTTACCTTTGAAAGGTGTGGTCGTACAGCAAGAATAACAGTACTTTAAGTCAAGTGCTAAAGTGAATGAGAGTGGCCCCTGCTCATTGTCAGGCTCTGATAGGTAGAGGCGTTTTCTTGAGTCTTTGTACCAAAATAGGACGGGCCACTCGTGTTCCAGTGTAAGGTAGTCGATCCACGTTTCAGCAAGCTCATTCTCTGGGTCGAACTCAATCATCCATGCTCCCCACCCTGGAGCCCAGCTGAGGTCGATGGAGAGAAGGTTTAAGCTATAGGTAGGTGTGCTTGCCGGGATTATATTGGTGGTGAGTGAATTGAATTGTGCGAGTTCAATGATCGGCTTGTTCTCTTTCTGAGAACGAACCGACTTCTGAAATGCACTATTTTCTTTCCAGATCAAAGGCTCAAGACTGAATAAAGAAATGCAGAGAGATGTGGCTCTTGAGTAGGCGCAAAATAATTCTGAGTCCGTCATGTGGTCAGCGCCGTAGATGATCACGGCCGGAGCTTCTAGGCCGCGAAATTTGGCAATATTTTCGTGCCTTATACCTTTGGAGTCCAGTAGCCGTCTTAGATCATATGACTGTAGTGAACTCAATAATACTCGGATTTCATGTTTGTCAAAGCCCTGCTCGAGTAGGTGGGCATGTATTTCGAATAGTTTGTTTAAGGGGGTTTCGGTTATTATTTCGGTAATGGTGTCCTTTTCAAATTCTCTGGGCGACGTAAGTTGGTGGTTGGGCGGCATGACATTGATTAAGTGCTCTGTCACAGCCTTTGGCATTCTTAACGCGATCGTGAGGAGAAAAGGAGATATTACGCCCAGCAGAGCCTGTAGTTCATTTAGCTTGGTTGTCCGAGGCTCAAAAGAGAAAACCTGTGTTTCATCGCAGAAACACGCAATGGGCTTGCTTTCGAACCAGTTGATGAGTGTTTTGCACCACTCGATGTCGAGTGCTTGCGCTTCATCGAGTATCAGAATGTCATAGCTTTCCATCAGGCCTTGGCTGATTGCATTTTGCAGGTCTGTGTTGCAGTCAGTCTTAAGCCAGTTTTGAGAAGCATTGTTTGATGTGTTGAGTTTTGTTTGAGCAGCTGAGCACAAGCCGTGCCAAGTAGAGACGTTGCATCTCTTGGTTTTTGGAAGTTGACTTTTGATGTGTGTCGCTAGTTGAGTGTTGAAGGTCACAAAGAGAATTCTTTTTCCTTCTAACAATAGCTTTCGAGCAACCTCAATACCGATGAGTGTTTTTCCTGTTCCAGGCCAGCCTGTGACCAGCATGCGCTCTCGATTGCAGACGGTTTGAACAACTTGGTTTTGCTCTTCCGTTAGACGAAGCCAGAGCTTGTTGTCATGGATCACCCTTTGCGCCCAGTTTGGAGTGCCGTCGTAGTTGTGGCACAAGGTTTCCATCAGCTCTTTAGTTTTTTGAGGCGATAAGTCGGGTGTGTTTAGTGCGATTTTCCAGTAGCACATGATCTCCTTGATTCGATCTGCCAGCGTAGGCATCTGCCCACGATCAATGAAAATTCGTTGAGGCGGGTCGATAGAGCAGTCAACCATTGCTGTGTTAATCATCGCTTCACCAAAATGGCTGTCTGGGAAAACGAAGGCATAGCCAATTCGTAGCCGCAATGACGGCTTGACCCCTAAGCATTTTGAAAGCCCGTGAGCGTTTCTGCGCGCTTGTTGTACCGGGTCAATGAACTCGTTGGATTTAATATGGACGAAGGTCGAATGGTCTATTCGATATCGGCCACTTTTTATCTCTAAGGTTAGTAACCCCAACATAGGATGTATCACTAAGAAATCGATCTCTCCCGTGGGGGCAGCTTTAGGGTCTATCTTTTTTACTTCTGACGAGATCCAAGGAAGGCTGTGAATAACCGTGAAGTCATCGGAGAGATTTTTTTTCAAGATCCAGTAAATGCTGGATTCCCCAAAGCTTTCTGTTTCGCGAGGTCCGTGAGATGGAATCATTCTTGCCATGAGATTGGAGGCTACTCCCTGTATGTCATCCTCCAATCATTCTTGGTAAGGTCCAAGGAGTCAAGTAAGCATAGTAATGAGGGAACTCACCACGACGCCCACGACGTCCAATTCGGCTGTAGTGAGGCTCCACTCGCAATGGGGTCACGGAAATGGTCCAAGCGACACATCTGGCTGCCTCGGTAAGTTGCGCCTCTGGCGACCCTGGGGTTTCCGAATGAGGCAAGGCAGCCACCCACGCTGCAATGGTGTTCTTCGACCTGTTCCGGCGGACAGTCAAAAGAGAGGGGTATCTAGCAGCCGCTAATGACCTTGCCAGAATAGCGAGGGTGGTCTGTGAGAAGTCCTACGGTGTGCAGCTCACGAGAGGCTCACGTATCGATACGCTCTACCTTCTACATCACGTTCGTCGTTGTACAAGTCGGTCATGCTGGCGTGTTTATGACCCAGGAGTGTTTGCGTATCGATCCCTTGCGTTCGATAAAGGCGTTCGGAGAGTGAGCGGATCTCATGGAACGTTGGCGGGGATCGCCAGGTTTTGCGTGAGAATGCTTCGTCACGACAGGCCGCAAAAGAGTGAGTCAGCATGGCCGTCACGTAGGGCTTTCCGTCACGCCGGGCAATAAACGTGTTGCCGTTGGGCTGCACCTCAAGGCACCGATCAATGGACTCTCCGACGCTCATGCCAATAGCGTCGAGCTTCAGCTCAAGCGGTATGGCGACGCAAGCCCCCGTTTTCTGCTGGGTGACGTGCAGGTGGCTGGCAAAGACATGGGGAGGCGCCATCACGGCCACATCGGCGCGGCGTTGCGCAGTGACCAAGGCCAGATTCAGGCAGTTGGCAAACCACGGCCTCTTCCAGGACTCTGCGACCTCACGAATTTTCAGAAAGTGCAGCAAGCTCAGGCGGGCACGTGAGGGTCGAGGTGCAGGTGCTTTAACCGGAGATAATGGGTTGGTGATGAGCAATCGACAGTAGACAGCCGCGTTGAAGAGCTCATTGGCCTCGATGTACACCCGCCGGGCAGCGAAAGGGCGGCCGCTGGCGGCGATGTTGTTGATTAACAGCTCAAGATCGCGAGGCAGGATTTGATGCAGAAGGCGATTTCCCAGCCCGAGGCGCAGGTGCCGTAGGTTATTGAGGCGGTCGCTGATTGTTCGAGGCTTGAGCGGGCGAGAGCGAATCAGCTCTTCCTGCAGATCGCACCACTGTGCGAGGGTCGGTGTACCGAATGAGGGATATTGGAACATGGCAGCTTCTCTCCATAATTGAAGTAAAAAGCTGCCTGTACGGCAGTTAGCCTCTCGCCTTCCTGCAGGTTGCGCGGCCGACTTTTCTGAGCTGCCTATACGGCAGTGGACGTCCCAACTTAACGCATAAGAACCCTTTGGTTTCAGGGGGCTGTATTTCTGAATATGTCCTCGTGATTAACCGGGGATGGGCTGCAGCAAAGCCCCAGCACTCACAAGTATTTCTTGAAGCTCCCGGCCGAGATACTCACCACCACGCCCAAGGCTGCTGTGCAGGGCAGCAACACCAGCAGGGGGCTTACGGTCATCGGTAATGCGGGGTAAATGATCCAGGGCGCGACCCACAGTGGCACGATCATCCGCTTCGCCCGGTGGTAGATGAATCCGGATTCTCTTCCCGCGCCAAAGCGGCGTAAATCCCGACGCACCAAGCCATCGATCAGCCCCGTGAAGACCGCCATCAGGAACAGGGGCAGCGTCAGCACCAAGATCAGGATTCGCGCCAGAAAGGTCAACACCGCATAGACCGCCGCCAACCCGTAGTCTTCCAGGTGCACATAGGTCAGCCCCAGGTAGTACTGCAACCCGGTACTCCGATTGCTGTTTAGTCGGGCCTGTTCGGCGGACTGGGTGATCCAGTGGATCAGACCGGTTTTCTCAAAGCCCCATTCGTACGCCAGGCCGATAATCCAACGGGCAGTTTGCCCAGGCTGCTCGACCAGCAGGCTTTGAACAAAGGCCGCCGACAACCACTCAAGCTCGCTGTTCAGCATGTCCCGCGAGTGGTGCCAGCCTTCCTCCGGCCAGAAAAAATACAAACCGATCCACTCGGTCACCACGCTGAAAAACAGCGACACCAACAAGATGCCGAGGAGGGTGAAGGGCAGCCCAAGAACCTTGCTGATCAGTCCTTTTTCACGATAAGGCTGTTGGTTTTTTGCGGTGTCAGTGCTCGCGGCCACGGTCCCCTCCTGCTCAGTGCACCGAGACGATCACGGGTTCGAAGCAGACCAGCAGTGGACCTGCGACGGAGTCCTCCACCCGAATATGGATCGGGGTGGTCCACCGTGGAGACAGGCCGTGCTGATTCAACTGGTCAAACAGTTCATACGCATCATGGACCCCCGACTGAGTCTCTCTAAGCAATCTCCCCAGGACCTTGGATATGGCCTTAACCGAAGAACTCGGCGCCCGAAGCTGAGCGAAGCGCAGTTCTAAACGGGTGGACCCTCTCATGGCTGAGCCTCCTCTGTATCCGTCGCATCGGCTGCGGCCAGATGGGCGTCCTTGGGGGCAGGGCCATCGTCCAACAGATCCGCGGGCAGCGATTCATCAAGCACCCGCGTCCCGCTGCCCATCCACCACTCGCCACCTCCGTTGATGTAGCGCTTGCGCATGTGCTGGGCCAAGGTTTGCAGGTCCTTGGGCATGCATTCATCGGGATCGGTGGCAGGTAGGGGCATTCGGATTTTCCAGAGGTTGGCGCCTTCGATCAGAGCAAAGGCTTGCCCCTTCGGCAGGCTGACGATGTGGGCTGGTTCTATCAGCGGGACACTGGTGGAGCTGACCCGGTCCTGGGTATTGCTGGTGAAATCGGTGTTGCCGGTCGGGTCCGAACTGTCGGTTGCACCACTAACCAGCGTGGTCGAGTAGACGTCCACCTTGGGCAATTGGCGGGTGAGCAGCTCGGCAGTGGAGGTCTCGCGGACCCTCAGCATGAAGAGGTTGTTGAAGTTGCCCACCACCTGACCGGCCTTTGCCCGGTTGCCGATCTTGGCCTCAATGTCGCTGAGGGTCTGGGTGTAGGCGCTGACCTGGATGCCAGCACCGCCGCCCTTGTTGATTAGCGGAATAAACTCATCGCCCATCAGCTCGTTGACCTCGTCGGCGTGAAGGTTGATGGGGATTTTCTGATCCTGGACAGCGCCGGGCAGACCGTCATCGATGCCGAACTTGTAGATATGGCCCGCCACGGATACCAGGTCCGAAAACATTGAGTTGCCCACGGCCCCGGCTACCTCTGGGTCGGACAAGGCATCAAGCCCAACGTACGCGATGCCCCGCTTACGGATGATCTGCATCCAGTCGAATATCGGCCGGGGATCGTTGAGGTCTGTGTAATTGGGCGAGATCAACTCGGCCATGCGCCCGGTGGTGAGCTTCTCCAGCAGTGGGAGGAGCGAGGCGACGATCTTGTCGAAGTAGGTCTTGTCATAGCGGATCGCTGAGCGCAGTCCATCCATCACCGGGTCCGCCACTCGGGTTTGCGAGAGGTACTGGTCAATGGCGGTTACGCGTTTCTGCCGACCGCGCATGTTGTAAGGGGTGTTCTTTTCGTTGAGGGCACCTTCCAGGGTGACAATCACGTCCCAGGCCCTGGGGTCGTGCTTGGCGAAGTAGTAACCGCTGTACTCGATGAACAGCGCGTCGATGTTGATGACGTGCTGCTGGATCTTCAGGTAGTCCGGACGAATGCCCAGCTCCACCAAGGCCCGCGCAATGATGTTGACGAAGCGCCAGGCAAACTCCCGAAACGCCGCGCTGTTGCCTTCACCCGAAAGCTGGCCGGCGATGCGGCTGGCCACTTCGGAGATGCGCCCAAACCGGCCCACGGCGTTGTAGCGCGCCGAAATATCCGGCCAGCCCAGGTGAAAGACATAAAACTCACCCTCACGCCCGGCGCGTTTGGCTTCGATGTACATGCGCTTGAGCAGGTCAGCGTCGCCTTTGGGATCAATCACGATCACCGGCTCGAATATGGGCAGGCCGTCGACGATCTTCTTGCGGCGGATATCCTGAGTGATGAACAGCTCCGCCAACCGGGTTTTACCCACCCGGGTCGTGCCCAGAATCAGGCTGTGGCCGACGCGCTCTCCGAGGGGCAGGGAGACCTCAACTTCATTGGGTTCAACGCCATGCAGACGAGGGGAACCGCCCACCGGTGGCAGAGGGCGTACTGGATTGAGCAGGCTGTCCCAGGCGGTAACGCGGGGTATCAGGCTCAACGGAAAGGGCACTGACTCCAGGCGCGCTTCCAGTCGGCGAGCGGCCTGAAACGCTGCCGTGGGCTCTACGTAGCGACGAAACTCGGGGCGGTAGGTCTGCATCAGGCGCTGGGTGTGCCGCTGTTCCCACTTGAAGCCGATGCCGACAAAGAGCCTATGGTTGCTCACGGGCACCTGCTTGCTGGTCATCACATAGCGCGGTAAGCGACGGATGTTGCGCCGGTAGCGCAACACCACCAGCGCCTGGCGAAGACGTATCCCGCCAAACCCCAGAAAGAACAACGCCGACACCGCCCCGAAGAGCGGTGTTAACGCCAGCGACCAAGGCGCGAACAGACTCAAGTAAGCCCCAATGCCACACACCGCCACGGTGTAGAGCTCCACGGCAGGCCGCAGCAGGGCCTCGATGGTGTGGGACTGGGTCATGACTACTGCTCGATACCGGTAGCCGTCACCAGTGCGGGGTAGTGCTCAATTCCCAGCCGCTGGGCCAGGTCATCTGCCGACGCCGGTAGCATCTCCAGTCCGGCGCCCAAGGCACGCAGCTCAGCGAGGGCCGCCATCCGCTGCACATTGACTACCCAGCCAACGGCCTTCATCTCGCGCAAGGCATCACCTCGGCGCTGTAGCCACTGCCGTGACAGCTCGTCATCGCCGACCAGGAACACGGGCTGCAAGCCGGCAGCATTGTGCACGCGGCTCTCGAAGGAACCTGGGCTCAATGATGGTGACCTCACTGGCAACATGTCCGCCTCGCTGTAGGCGGTGATGCGTACCGGCGGCAAGGTCATGGCCTTGGCCGGTTGCTCATCCGGCAACAGGTTGAGGGAGCGGTAATAGGCGAGGGTCGAGGTGCCGCCCTGATCGTCAACAACGATCAGTTCGGCGTGGACGGCAGCGCAAGACAGGCCAGTCAGTACGCCCAGTGCCAAAGCAGCCAGCGGTGCGCGGGTGGCAAACGGAGATAGGGGGGAATGTATTGGGCTCATGGGGTCTTCATTCCTTGAAGGTTGGGGGTGGTGACACGGGTCAGGTGCTTGGCAAAGGCCTGGCGGTAGCGTTTGGCGGGAGCGCCGCCGACCGGACGGTGGTATCGGCCCGCGGCAGCGGTCCAGTCGCTGTCCGGGGATTTGTGTTTCAGGAGCAACGCGGTGGCGACGGCCAGATTGCGGTACGGGTCCAGGGCCTCGCAGGGATGTGCAAAGTGCTCACCGTTCCAGCCCAGGTTGATCTGGCCCAAACCGGCATCCACCTGTTTGGCACTGACTGTCTGGAGGGCTTGAAGCAGGGCACTGCACGCCGAGCGCCGATCCGCAAAGCGGTAAGACTGGCCGGCCACGTTCAGGGTCCAGGGCCAGGGAATCAGCCGACCACGGACCTGGGCACCGCTCTCTTGAAGGGCCAGCGCGTACAACACGGGTGAGGGGACCGGCGTGCCTCGGGTGGCCCATTGGTAAGCGGGCGGTGGCAACGCAGTAGCACTGACCTGCAGGGCCAACAGACCACCCCCCACCAGGCCTGCACATGGCCATAAGCGGCGCCGGCTCATTGCCGCTGCCATTGGCCATTGACCTGCCGCATGACGGCAGGAAAGGCCCCGTTGTCGCCCAGACGGGCCCAGTGCCCGGCGTCGTGATTGAGGGTGATGTCGCGGTTGAGAACCTTCTGCGGCTCAATCCCAGCCCGTTTGGCCCAGGCGCGAAGGCGGTCATCTTTTCCTAGGCTGTCGACCAGGTACAGATCGAAACCCTGCGCCGTTTGCTGAAGTTGCCTGACGCGCTCGGGGCAGTTCTTGCAGTTCGTGGTGACAAACACCGCCAACCGCACCGATGAAGTAACAGGGGATGCCTGGGCCGTGCTCTCGGTGCCCATCAGGTTGACCGGCAGTTGCCCGGGGTACAAACGCTGAAAGGCATCGTTGTAGGCATTCTGGTAGGCCAGCAGCTTCTGCACGCGGGCGAACTCCGCCTGCACCTGCTGTTCGGCATAACGCTGCTGTTCCTGTGAATCTCGCGCCTCTATGCCCAACGCCGTCAGCGGATCGAGGTTGGGCGAGTACACACCCAGTGGCCCTTGCATCAAGCGGCGGTAGCGCTGCCACTCTTCTGGTTTGAGGCCCCATTCGGTGGCCAGCACCTGCTCAAGCGCTTGAGTCGGGTGCTCCTGGAGCTGGGTATGCGGCGTGCTTTCAACGGCCAGGGGAATAAGCGCTTCGGCCTGCACCACCGAAGGCAGTAACAGACAGGCGCCGCTCAACAACAGACAAAGAGGGGATACGTTCATGGCGCAGCCCTCACGGGATCGAGACGGTGAACGAACCACCGTCAGGCCGAATCCATCGGGCTTTGCTTGGCTCCAACGCTTCCAAGCGCCAGCCCAAGAACACCCGACCCGGTCGAAGTAGCTCAATGTCCTCCAGTCGCCGTACCCCTGTGAGCGCCACGGCCAAAAACAACTCACCGCCGCGTGACTCCAGACCCACGACGGTGAAGGGGGGGCGTGCGCTGGTTTTGCGAGGACGTACGGCCTTGGGCACGGTCGATGAAGAACCCGGTGCAACAGCAGAGGAGGGGCGCGGCGCAGTGGCCGGAGCAGGAGGGGCTTCTACGGCGGCCTTGAGCGTCAGCAACGCCCCCTCTGTGCTTTCCACCTGGGTGGTCAGCGCAGCGAGTCCCGAGACGACGGTCTCTACGGAGCGGTCCGCCGCCAGCGCCTCAACGCGTTGAAGAAGTGCCTGTTGCGCAATCTGAAAATCGGCCTCTGTTACGCAGCTCTGCGACTGCAAACCCTTGAGTTCGGCATCCACCTTTTTCAGATGCAACTGGATGCTGTCCAGACCTTCGCGAGAGGGCGTCGAGGCCACAACGGTGGAGAGCGTCGAGAGTTTGCCTCCCAGGTAGACCGCGGTGCCCACCAACAGAATCAGCGTGGCACCCTGAATGGCTGAATACAGTGTGGGACGCTTCATCACTCACCTCCCAGCGGCCGCGCCGCAGGTGAGGAAACCGCTCCTGCTGTACTCGCCGCCGCGCCAACCACCACGGTTGCCGGCAGCCGTTCCGAACCCTTGTCTCGCGCCACAAAGCAGATGCTTCGAGCTTTTTCGTCAACCTCCACCCGCCAGGCCGGCCCAGCCAACGCCAGCAGTGCATTACGCACAGTGATAGGCCCCAGCCGGTAGTGGGCAGCGGGCAAAGGATGGGCGTACAGCACCTGCACATCGCCAGTCCCTGCAGCGTCCGCCGGACACAACCGATAGCCTGAGTGGCGCAGAACGTAGCGCATGGCTTCTTGAACCGTCGGGTTCAAGGCCTCCGGTAGATGGATATCGATCACCTGGCTCAGCAGATCCAACTGCTCGGCCCGGGGCAACGTGCTGGCGAGGGTGTAACGGCCCTCTCGCTGTGCAGGCGAACGTTCAGGCTGCAGCCACTGAACCTGGGACCGGTGTGAAGCCTTCGAAACGGAAGGGCCTATGACCTCCGTTTGAGCAGATGAAGTCGTCAACGATGCGCAGCCCGACAGCGCAATCACGGTCAACGGCAAGGCGAGTGTTATAGCGGTGGCCAGCGGCCGAGTAGGGGAAAAAAACATCCATGTGTCCTCACGCAGTGGTGAGAACACAGTTGCAAATCAGAGCCGGCGGCGCCGCAAACAAACAGGATTTGGGTCGAGGGTATTTTTTAGGTGGTCTCTGCTGGAGGGAACAGGAGCCGTATTAGGCGTCATCGCAGTTGACGGTTTCAGAGGTTGGCACCTCGTTTTCCAGCCTGAATGAACCGGCGCTTCAACGAGTAGCATTTCGGATGGCGACGAAGAGTGATGGGGACATATCAAAGATTGGCGAGCGTGAGCTCCAACTGCTGATGCTCCCAAGTGTTCAGTAGATCAACCGGATTGGTTCCGTAACGCTGCCAATCTTCAAGCGTTCCTGTTCTTCCAGCAGGGCACGTCGCGTCCTCGCAGTAGTCGAGGGTATCGCTGTCATTGAAAAGCGTAAGCCTCCAGCCATCTACCTCAACGGGCATAGGTCCGGTATGGATCTTGTTCCAGGACTGCGCGCTCAGTCGACGCAGGGTGCGTACACCCAGAGCCACATCTTTGAGCACCTGGTAAACCTCTCGGGCGGTGAGGGGGGGGCTGTCGTCATGTGCGTCGTTCCGTCGGGTCCGGTGAGGCCCAGTTAAAAGACGGTACGAGTGATCTGCTTCTGCGGCTCGGCATTGCAACCCACGGACTTGGATAAAGGGGCCTCTCAGTATACTGAAGTCTTCATGCCCCAATGTGGCCCGAACAGGATCTCGAGGCTGCGCATCCGAATGACTGACAGGCGGAGCGAATCGAAAAAACGCCTGGCTATAGGCGCTTTTGATATGATGGCGTTGAGCTATCTCATGGCTGAGAATGATGGGGTTTATGGAGGCTAAAGGTTTGTTTGTACGCAATTTGTTAGTTCAGGCTGTCTCTTTGAGCGTGCTCATCGCTTTTCTCGCCGGCTGTTCTTCGCATAAGGGGGCGACTCCAGCAGAACTGGTTGAAAAAACCGTTGTACTCACCGCAGACGAACACAATGCAAAGGTCATTTTCAAAGTGGTCAACACCGGAGCTGTGGTGAATTTTAAGATCGGAAAGCCAGGGGATTTGAACAGAGTCGGTGCTGTGTATAACGATGCTCAAGAGCAGCAGTTGCCCGCCTTTGCCAGGGGGGTGGTTAAAGGGCTCATGCGAGGGCCCTATCTTGCAAGGCCGAGCCGCGAAATGTTAGTGCCAGCGGGTCAACGGACTGAGGTTGAAGGTGTCGCCAATTGGCGTGACGACTTCGGTACGACTTATCGGCTAGGAGAATGTGGCCCGGTGTCTCGAGCCTTCCTCCCTCAGTCCAGTAAGACCTATTTGGTTGAGTTTGATCTGCAGAATTTCTTGTCATGCGACCAGAAAATTTTCGATATCACCCAGGCAGGACAGAAAGACCAGGTTTCACCGGCTAAGCGGTAGCCGTTTGAGTCTTTCCACTGTGCACGGGCATGAGTGCTTGGTGAATGCTTTCAATACATGAGCCGGTGGCAATTGCCGGGCTTGTCTCCAGGGAGCCTACTTGGGAGCTTCCTATATTTATTGCAACGAAGTCGCTGCGGTCGGTGGCACGCTAGCGTCCAGTGATGCTTTGGACCTTGGGGGAGGGCGGCCGCTTCAGGGCTTCGATAGGCTTTGGGACATTGGCGCTTGGAATTAATGAACGGGCGCCCATGTTGCGTTTTTGCTCGGCACAGTGATGCAAACTCTCTGGGCACTCAACAGCGTATGCCAAGTATGCGGTTACAGTGCACGCACGCAGACAGGTGCGTTAGTCGGATCTGCCCAGACTTCTCTGTAATGGTAAGTCTCCGAAACAAAGTCGACGAAAGCGACGGCGGAGACAACTGCCAAGCGCACATGACGAGGCTGCAGTTCCTCACCCCGCCGCGCAGGCCTCACCGTTGATTTGCCGCGGGACAACCGTGCTGCTCAGTACTGAGTTTGAGCGGCGTGCCGCTGATAAAAGAAATTGAATGGCATGTACGGGATAAGCCGGAGTTGCAAGTTCTCAAGCCGGTGCTTATCCTCACCCAGCAAAATTTCGATCTCTCTCTCCACCCGTTCGAAGGACAGCCCCTCACCCCACCCCATGATCGCGTAGACCCGCTCATGCTCCGAGGTCAGCTTGAATTGGAGCTGATACATCTCATTGCTGATAGCGGTGCGCTGGCATTGGCGCTCTGCCTCAGGCAAGGTCTTGTCGACGGAGAAGAAGTCTGCCCAGAAGTATTCCAAGATGTGTTGCGTTCTCCACAACGGGCTGTAGTAGCGGTCGGTGAACTCGTACTGCCCGAGGATCAGGTTGTTCGACAGTACGGCGGAGATGATCTCCATCGAAAAGGCTTCGTTCTGACAGTCCTTAGGCGAAACCGCAGGATGATCGAGCATGCGCCAGAAAGTAGATGCGAAACTGCCAGCCTTCTGATCTGCGTCCATCTCGATTACCCGTCGTAAGTCGTCGTCCAATACCTCGGTGGCGGGCAGCGCCGGATCAGGCGCCTCGAAAATCTCACCGGAATGAGCCAACTCGCCGCGTAAGTACGTCAAGTGGCCGCGAAGAAAATGAGCATACTCGTGAAAAATCACTAGCATCGCAGCCTTAACCGCGATTTCTGTGGCAATCGCGACAAATCTGCCATTGCGAGACAGGGTACAGAGGTAGCCAGTGTCGGCCTGGGGTGGAACGTGAGGTGCCAACCGATCACGCATGACCATATCCATGAAGCCGGGTGTTGCATAGGCGATATGTAGCCTGTGGAGATTTTCCACGAGTACACCGATGTTGATGAAAATCAACGCGGTGTTGTCCCGTTCATCGTGAGCCAGGCGCACCCAGGCGTTGAAGTTCGTATCAGGCACGAAAACCACCGCGCATTGCCAGGGATACAGCGGTTGCTTTTTCTTTCTGGGCTCGTCGCCGATCAGCTTAGCGGTGTAGCGACACAACCGTTGCAGCGCGACATCAAAAATGGCCCGAGCTTCGGGCGTCAACTGCAGTGAGTCGATGTAACTGCGGTCAAAACGGGGGGTGCTGCCGATCCTGCCTTCGATAATAGCGCGGGCTTCTTGTTTGATTCTTAACGGGATATTCCCGATGCAAAAGATCTCTGCTTGTTTGTCGAAGTACTGCTTGAACGGATCGGCCGAGGTTTTTTTCGCACCGGGAACCGGCACATGCGCCGTTAGCGCTTTCAGCAAAGTGGCGAGCTTCACGTTGGCTCCTTAGAGAGTGTTGACCGGGGTCAGACCCCGCCCGAGCTGCGTGGGTCGTCGGCATAGCTGTCTTGCCCGGTATTAAGGAAGGGCGGCCTGTCAGGCCTGCCGTTGGAGAAGGTGGGGAGCGGACTGTTCCCATATCGGGTAGGGCATGCCGGCGCGGCCTTGTCGTCAATCACGATGGCCAGGCTGTATCGGGCACGGGTAATGGCCACATACAGCTTGTTACGCGATTCGTCGGTCTTATCGTTGTCAAACGTTTGCCGATTGCCACTCAGGAATTGCACGTGTTTTTCCGGTGCGATTAGCAAGACGCGGTCAAAACCAAGCCCTTTGCTGGAGCCGTAGGTGTAACAGACGTAGTTGGCTGGCAGGCAGGCGTTACCCATGGCCGCTGACCGGCGCAGCACCTGAGGGATAAGAGAGATTCGTTCCACTGCCAACTCCTTATCATTGGGGTTAGTGTGACTTCGGTCAGTACCCGATTGCTCAGGATGAGCTGTCAATGAACAAGCCTGCCGCCCTCAACCGATGTCCCGCCTCTCGGGGTGAATGGACATCTGGCCATCGCGGATGAATCCGCTCCACCAAGTCACCGACAGAACCCCACAACGTATCAGCCGCCTTGCACCTCCAGGACTTTGATTGCTCGGGCCATGGAAAGCAGCGTGGTGTGAATGCCTTCTCGTGTGACTTCTAGATAGATGGCTTCCTTCTGAACGTCAAACTTGAAGGTCGCAACTAACAGTTTTTCCAGATCAGGTACGGATTTCAACGCTTTTCGAGATACGTAAATCCTGAAATTCCCTAAGAATGAATAGATCAAGAAGTACAGGCTGCTGCCCCGAAATGTGAGAGCCAGATACAGGCTCGGCTCGAACTCCGAGCCGCTGACTGGTTGGTATTCAACTTGCCGCAGCGGCAAGAGCTTTTTCTGCAGTTGCTCCGCTTCAAGCTGGGAGAACAGGTGATAGCTGAACAACTCGGCATGCATCCCGCTCATGCGGCTTTTTTTGAGCAGGTAAATGTGGTCGCCCTCCCAACGCAGCGCATGCTCACCGCAATAGCCGAACACCGCCGGTGTATCCACCATGATCTGGCGCCAGGGCTCCAGGCCCTCGGCATTGGCAATCAGCTCATCCAGTTGGTCTTCAAGCGGAGCGTCAAGATCGATCTGCTCCAACAGCTTTTGCAAAAGCGCACGTGCTTCCTGCACATTTTCCCCAGCACCGCCGCGTAACAGCCGCTTCCAACTGGCTTGCTCCGACGCCGAGTTGACCAGGAACGAGTAGTTGGAGCCGCTGGGCAACAGGTAGTCGCCGAATGACAGCAAGGCACGCTCCCATCGGAAGTCCGCCAGGCTGTTCAGGCCACGCGCACTGAACATTTTTTCCGCCTTGTCCAGGTATCCAGAAAAGCGCTGTTGCAGCGCAAGATGTTCGCCGGGCACCCACTGTGCCAGCCCCGCCTTGCGTCGCTTGGCCACGGCACCACTGAACTCCAGTAGGAACTCGATCTGGCCCTTGAAGTAGCCATGTTTTTCCGCCCGTTCGATTAGCTCGCGCCAGCCACTGTGGGCCAGCAACAACTCGGCTTTGAGCTGCTCTTCGCTGACCTGCTGCAGGAAGAAACCGGTTGTCGGTTTTTCGGTGCTGGCGAAGTAGCCGAGGACATCGCCGGCATGGGGCAACAGGCTCTGGACCGCCAGCAGACTGCGCTGCATATCGGAGGGGCGCTCGTAGCTGGAATTGATCGACAGGTTGTAGATCACCCGCATCCATTCCAGCAGCGCTTGTGGCTCGGACTGCTCGCCCGTCGTACGCAGGAAGGCGACGTAGGCGAACAGCTGCACCAGGTCGGTATAGGCCAGGGCCGCAGGGTCACTGACCAAGCGTTGGAACATGGCAGCTTCGTTGAAGTACGGGTTGTCTGGCAGCAGCGGCGTGAACCGGTTGTCCTGAGCGCTCCAGGTTTCCAGCAGCAACATAAGGGTGACGGAGAAGTCGCGCTCCAGCCATCCACCCTTGTGGTACAGGACATAGGCTGACTTCAACGGCTTGCCTCTGAAGGTGCTGATTTCCTCCAGGTAGCCGGACGATTCCGGGTCGCGGCAAACGAACGCCACGGCATGGAAGAAGTTCATGATCGCATCGTCGTAAAGGTGGGTTTCCTTGTCGCGATACGCCCAGAAGAAATCGGCCCAGCGGGTGTCCATGCTGCGGGCGAAGAAATCGGCGACGGTGAAGGCCTGGCCGCTGATGTCCCGCGTCTCGTCGCCAAACTGGCCCTTAAGCTCGTGCTCGTAGCGGGCCTTGAATGTCTCGAAGGCCGTCAGCGGTTTGCCCCGGGCGTTCATCTTGATGTACAGATCGTCAGACAGCCCGAAATGGTCGAGGTCAAGCAATTGGAAGGTGATCACCGGTTGCTGTTCGTCCATCAACCGTGCATAGGCACCCGTGACGTCGGCGAAGCGCTGGTGAATGGCTTCCAGCATGGTCAGGCAGGACTGAATGGTCGGGTCCAGGCGCCAGTAACGGAAATACCAGGCCTGGTTGGTGATCAGCCCAGTCAATGAAGACTCGTCGGCGGCCTCGCGCGCCGGCCAGAAGTTCACCAGCTCATCGAAGAACTCGGCGCTGCTCGGACGTACGCTGTAGGAAAACCGTGAGCCTGCGCCTTCGCAAAATACCTGGCGGAACTCGGCCTGGCAGCCGTCGCGCCAGGCCAGGTACCAGTGCAGCAGGAACAGGGTGGTCAGTCGCTGTTGGCCGTCGAGTGGCAGAAAGCGGGCCGGGCCATCGATGTCGACGCTACCGTAGATGAAGTCCAGGTTCAGGGGCATGGCGTCGTCATTCGCTGCCAATGCAAATGCCTGCTGCAGGCTACCTAGGAACTCCTCGCGTACGTCCTCTGCGCCTGGGCGGCCCTGGGCGTAGTCGCGCTGGATCATCGGGATCTGAATTCGCTGATGGCGGCTCAGCAGCTGTTTCAGGGTGATCTGACTGCCAGAGTCGCTCATGGGGTAATCTCCTTGGTTGCACTGAAGAAGCCCACCAGGGCTCGGGTGATTTCGACCTGGTAGGCGTCGCGGTCGTCCTTGCTCCAGAACATCACGTTGTCGGCCTGCGGGCTGTAGCATTTGAGGAACACATTGCGGGTGCACAGCGGCACGAAGATCCCCGACTGGTCGAGAGCCAGCAGTGCCTTGCGCTTGACCGCGAACACGGCGTTCTTGTAGCTGCGGTTGGTACCTTTATCCAGCAGGGTCAGGTTGCAGATGCCATGGTCGGTCGGCGCTTCATCGTTTTCCTGGAAGAAGGCCAGCAGTTTTTTGTACAGCGCTTCGAAGGCTTCGTCCGAATGAGCTTTCTTTGATTGCTCGATAAAAGCGTGAATGCTGTTCAACAGCTGCCCGATCTGCACCACCTGGTCATTGAGCTTCTGGGCTTCCAGGTAGCCCGCACACAGGTTCAGCCAGCTCACCTGGTCATGCAGGCGCATGGGGCGACTGGAGGCAATCGAGCGTACATGTTCGATGTCCCACTCACCGTTCTTGAAACTGTCGAACTGGAAGCGCAGGTTGGAGCGCGGGCTGTCCAGCAGTGTGGCCAGGTTGAACAGCAACAGCAGTGAGCGAATACTCGGCGAATGGCGGCCGTATTCCAACTCTTCAAGACGCTCGCTGATGCACAGGTGCAGCGCTTCGGGTTTCAGGGAGTCGAGCTCTTCGTTGCCGATGGTACGGGCAAACACCGCTTTGCGCAGCTTGCGCTCGAATGCACTCTTGGTGGTCTGCAGCGACAGCTCGCAGATGTGCGCGACATCCATGCCCTGATGAATCAAGAACCCAACGATGTGGAAAAGCGTGCGGTCTTCAAACCACTCCTCCAGCATCATGAAGGTCTGCTTGATGCGCAGCCATTCCTTCGAGGTAGCGCCGGAAACCTTGAGTTTCCTACTGTAGGCATGGAAGATGCCGTGCTCGTCTTGGTCCGCCCCATTGCCCAGGCCGTCGGCCTTGGCCACCAGTTCAAACAGCAGGCCAATGCGGTTCTGAGGTCGGCTCTGCTGGTTGCTGAGGAAGTACCAGAACTCGTCCGCCTGTAGGGCCTTCTCAAGCTGGTCCCATTCGTGGGCGATCTTCAATTGCCGGGCGGCGGTTTCTGATTCGCTGGCATCACCTCGCTTGAGGAACAGGGCACGGATCAGTTCGTCATCAGTCAGGGCAATCTTGCCCACGTTCAGGCGGGTGAAAGCGTCTACGGCATTGTCCTGAGCCGCCAGTTCGAACCAGATGACCCGGGTCTTGTTCAGCAGTGCTGACTTGATCTCATCCACTTCGTGGGCACGGTTGCTGAACCAGCTCTCAATGGTGTTGATGGCATTGAACAGGTAGAAGTAATCGACATTGCTGTCGGCACCGACCTCACTGGGCTCATCAAGAAACGCCAACAGCTGCGGGCGGGTTTCGTAGTCGAGGGTGAACAACTTCTGCCGGTACTTTTCCGCCAGCCGCTCATTGAAGTGCCGAAGAATCAACAGCAGCGTTGTTAGCCGCTGCTGGCCATCGACCACTTCGAATGGGCCTTGCTCGGTGGCCTTGATCACCAGTGGTTGCAGACAGTAGAACTCTTCCGGCTGAGGGTTTCGGCGCTGACTGAATTCGCGGATGTCTTCCAGTAACTGGGTAACCTGCAGGGGCTTCCAGCGGTAGCCGCGCTGGTAGGCGGGAATCCAGAATTGTGTCGGGTTGCCATGCTCATCGGTGAGCAGCTCATGTATCGATTTGAGGCATAAATCGGAATGGTTCATGCGAATCCTTTCGGGGCGGCACGGCGCAGTGCAGTAGAGCGACAAAGGCGGTTGGCCATCATTATGCCCACTCGGTGACGGCTATGCAGCAGAAGGTATCGATATTCATAGAGTTGCACTGCGTTGGCAGGCGGAATCATGGGCGTACTGCCATGCTCCCTGGGCCTCCTCTGATGCCCCCTGACCTCGATGCCATGCAGGCTTTTGTCCTGGTAGCCGACCTGAACAGCTTCACCCGCGACGCCGAACTGCTCGACAGTACGAAGTCCGCCAACAGCCGACTTCCGGCCTGCAATCCTTCGATCTCAGCCACCAAGTAAATCACTCCAGCCCAGGCTAGAAGTAGTTAGCGTCCCTCCCGAAACGTCGAATCCTTCTTCGGCTGACAGATTGTGCAGGTATGCCAGCATAACTAACGGATACTCACCTAGATGCGGCTAAAAACTCGAGTATCTGCCATGGATTAGATTCTGTAGAGAAGGTTGCCTTGGTCGGAGCGGGCGGTCTAATCACAGTGCTCTTACGCCAACCATTTGCCCAATCGCTGACCCCCGGTCTGGCACAATCACCGGCATGACTTCCCCGACCAATCTTGACCAGATGACTCCGGAACACCTAGTACTGCTCCTGGCCTACGGATGAAGCGGTGAGGGCATCGGCCAAGAGCTGCGTGAAGAAGTTGCCACGCTCCAAGCGCGACCTGATCTACAACGTGATCAACAGCCGCAGCCCGATGGAGCTGATTGCTTTTCTGGCTGAAAACCTCGACGACTGAACAGCGAGATGCTTGATTCGTTTTCCTGATTCAGTGGACGACATTGCCGTGACCTAAGCGGCCGAAACGCAGGGAAGCCTCCCCTGTGGGAGGATTCCCTGCAAAGGGTAAGTGGGACCCACTTAGCAAGAAGCAGTAGTCAGCGAATCGACGAGGGCTGGCTTTGCAGGTTCAACCCCCTTCGCCCTGGTACGGCGCTTACGAGGCGCCTTTTGGAACACTCGAGTGTTTGCCGCATACCAATGATTCAGATCGATACCTTTGGTGCGAACCATTGCTGGCAGGCGATCCATTTCACGAACCAGGCTATCTGGGATGCAGGGAGGTGGTAGCTGAACCTGAGGGCTAACCTCGGGTTGAGTGACAGGCGTTGTACTCGTTGTTTTCACCGATCGTAGGAACTCTCGGGTGACAGTGCCAAGTGCGAAGCCGATGTTGTAGCAGAGTTTGGACATGGTGTTCCTCCTGCTGAATAGGACGCGGAGAAAGCACTGTCCCTGTAAGGGAAGTGATTCCCCGATAGGTGAATTGCATCAGGTGCCTCTTCGACTGAGCACTGCTCTTCAGGCGAAGACGTGGGCCAGGGACCGTCCGGTCGCAGGCGGTCTCCAGCCAGGAGCTTGGATCAGCCACGGCATAGGCAAAGGTGAAACCAGAAAAGTGGGTGCCCCGGGGAGGGCACCTTGATGAGGGTTACGTCAACCTATGTTGGTTCATAGACAGTGGATCACCGGCACCGACAATGATGTGGTCTAACAACGTCACATCTATAAGTGCCAGAGCCTTTCGTAATCGTTGGGTCAGCACGCAATCAGCCTCGCTGGGTGTGGTACATCCTGAAGGATGATTGTGAGCCAGGATGACCGCCGAGGCGTTATGGGCGATCGCACGCTTGAGCACTTGCCGGGGGTGAACACTGGTGTGGCCAATGTCTCCATGAAACATCATTTCAAAGGCAAGGGCTTGGTGTTTGATGTCTAGGAAAATGACGCAAAAGACCTCGTGGTCCATCCCCGCGAGTTTCAGCTTTAAGAAGTCCCTAACCTCTGAAGGACTCTCGAGTTTAGGACCCCGAGTGAATAGCCTTCGATCCAGAATTTGCATGGCCCTTTTGATCAACAGATCTTCCTGGGCAGGGCTTTGTATTTCTGTTGCCTGCGTGTCGCTCAAGGCTCGGTTCGAACTCATGACGTCAACCTCTGTATACAGTCATGGAGGCACGCCATCCCCGAGGGACGTGAATGCCCCCGAAGGTGAAAGAAGGCGCCGGTCAGGGCGCCTGGTTGGCTGATGGATCAGGCCGCGTCGTGCGCGGCCATGGTGTCTTCTGTGCCATCGGTTAAATCACCGCTATCGATAGCCTCCAAATCATCGATTGTTTCTGGCCTGTCCGTTGTATCCAACGCATCGGGTGTCTGCGTTGCGTTCGCTGGACTCTCGTCTGAGGTGTTCTCCTTGGGCGGCGCGATATACACCGTTTCACCGTTTATTTTGATCATCGACAGGGAGAGCAAGTTGCTGGTCAGTCCAGCCCCCGGCTGACCTCGGCGATCACCTTTCTGGTGGATGTAGGGGCTGACCCAAAGGTCGCTGAGCGTGAAGCACGCCAGGACGGCTTCGCGTGAGCTGTTGATCTCTTGAGCGCAATGGCTGATGAGCTGTTTCGCTTCGATACCGACCACTGTGCAATCGATGTAGGTGTAATCGGCGCTGTCAGCCGGGCCCTGGAGCACGGCAACCGAAACCTTCAGGTACGACTGCCTATGACGAGTGATCGTTCTGACACTGTTGAGGTAGCCAATACCTTGCAGGTACAGGTTGAAGTACTTTTTTTCTTCAGTAGCGGACTGATTCTGAGTAGTCATGAGTGTCTCCAGTTTCGTTAAGAAAATGGGGAAGCACTCATCCCCAAGGGGAAAGTGATTCCCCATTGGGTGGTGGTGCAGTAGGCATTCGGTCGTCAACGGTTCTGACGACTGACCGCGGTGATGAATGCGAGAGCGGTCGGGTGGTGATCAACGCGATCATCGCGTCGTAGCCTTTTAGATCCGGGCTACCTGGGCCTGTTGCCGACAACGTCAGCAGGACACCCCTTCAGCATGAAAAAAGAGCCCCTGGCGGTCTAGTCCTCTCTTTCAGACGGAGGGTGTCGGATATTTCAGCTTGAGCGCCCTGGGCTTGGCGAAGCATCCCGTGTCGTGTCACTTCCCGTGCTTCCTCCGAATGACGCAGCTTGGTCCCATCTGTGACAGAAAAATACAGAGGGACGTAATCCTGTTTTCCTCTGGAACCCCGCGCCCAAAAGGTCATAAAAGGAACGGCGAAACGGAAGGGGCTAAGGGAAGCAAAACGAAGGGCAAAGGGCTTACCCACAAAAGGTCATCCGTGCACTGAACGGCCAAAAGGCTCCCTCACACCACACGGATGGCAGGCTGAATGTTCTGGCGATTCAAACTGAAAAAGGCGGCTGATCACGAGCCAACCCGCAAGACCGGCGCGTCCGACTACCTCACGCCTCAGACCGCTACAGAGCTGCTGTCGACCCCGCGCCGGCGCAAGCTTCTGGAGCACATCTGGCAGCGCACCTCGCTGTCACGCAAACAGTTTGCTGACCTCTATTTAGGCCCCATCGAACGCTACGCCGAACTGGTTCAACAACTGCCGGCCTCCGAAAACCACCACCATGCTTACCCCGGCGGTATGCTCGATCACGGTCTGGAGATCGTGGCTTACGCCCTGAAAATTCGGCAGTCCCACCTGCTGCCCATGGGAGCCACCCCTGAAACTCAAGCGACACAAACCGAGGCCTGGACCGCCACCATCGCGTATGCGGCTCTTTTACACGACCTTGGGAAAGTCGCTGTCGACGTGGAAGTACACCTGGAGGATGGATCGGTGTGGCATCCGTGGTGGGGCCCGGTGAACCGAGCGTATCGCTTCAAGTACCTGAAGGGGCGCCACTACAAGCTCCACAGCGCCGCTACGGGCTTGCTCTCCCTGCAAGTGCTACCACCGTCGATCCTCGATTGGCTCTGCACCTATCCTGAACCCTGGAGTGCACTGATCTACATGCTGGCTGGGCAATACGAACATGCCGGCACCTTGGGCGAGTTGGTCAGTCAGGCGGACCAGGCCTCGGTGGCGCAGGAGTTGGGAGGCAACCCCGTTCGGGCACTGGCCGCGCCGAAGAGCTCCTTACAGCGTCAATTGATTGAGGGGCTGCGCTACCTCGTCAACGAGCAGCTCAAGCTAAACCAGCCGCGTGCGTCGGACGGCTGGCTCACCGACGACAGCGTCTGGCTGGTCAGCAAAACGGTGGCGGACAAGCTGCGCGCTCACTTGCTGTCCCAAGGTGCTGAGGGGATTCCGTCCTCGAATGCCACGTTGTTCAACGTGCTCCAGGATAACGCGATCATCCAGATCAACGTGGAAGGCAAAGCGATCTGGACCGCCACCGTGCAGAGTGGTAAATGGAAAAAGACCCTCACGTTCCTCAAAGTTTCCCCGGCGTTGCTCTGGGAGGAGGGCAAGCGTCCTCCTGTGTTCAGCGGCACGATCACTGTTGAAACGACGACCGCAACAACCGGACAAACCAGTGATACACCAGCCGTAGACCACTCATCGCCCGAACAGGCTTCACCCTGGGACACTGAGCCGGACTGGATGCACGGCTCTGCTCAGGCCCGCTTTACCTTTGACGAGGAGGAACTCCACGGCATGGGTATGCAGACCCAGGAGCAAGCATGTGAAGCCCCCCCTGAATGGTTTCGATTGTTGGATGAGGACAGCTTAATGGGCACGCATCCTCATGAGTCCGACGAGCCCTCCACGGTTGAGGCCTATCCGTCACCTGTTAGCCCGCGCCCTGCTCCGCGCGAGTCCTGTCCGCCTATCCATTTGCCAGTCCTGGACGTGAAGGGGAAGGACCTGGGAGAAGCTTTCATGACCTGGCTACGCCAAGGCATTCTGAAGCACACGATCACCATCAACGACGCCCACGCACCGGTCCATAGCGTCGCCGAGACGGCCTTTCTGGTTACTCCTAAGATCTTTCAGCGTTATGCCCAGGAACACCCCGAAACCGCGCGGATGGCCAAGGAGCAGGGGACCAGCGATTGGCGTTGGGTTCAACGCTGCTTTGAGAAGCTGGGCCTGCACCACAAGAGTGAAGAAGGCCTGAATATCTGGGGCTGTGAGGTCAAAGGCCCACGCAAAACCCGAGGCATCAAGGGGTATCTGCTCAAGGACCCCAACCTGATTTTCACCGAGAGACCGTATGACAATCCGTATTTGAGGTTGATGGACTCCAAAGAGCGGTGAATCCCTGCGGCTGACCTTCGATTCTTAGGCCAGGCACTGAACCGCGCCACAGTCCCGGTCGAGCACGCGCTCGGGCTGGCGGCTTAACGGCCTAAGACGAAGCGAGGGCCAATTTGAATAGCCCTCAAATTCGTAGACACAGCTGAATGAAAGCTCCTGGCCGATTATTGCCTGTCACGACTGACCGGGATCAACCCTATATCGGAGACAGTCTGGATCGCGCAATGTGGACATTCGACATACGATTGACTAGGTTGCGATGATGGCATCGAGTTTTCGAGCTACCGATCAAGCTTTCGCCTCAGAAATGGATGTCTCTATGACCGCACTCACGCAAACAGATGCACAGCAGCGCGCAGACGATATCAGGGTATTCAAGCAAGAGCTGGAACGGCTTGAGCAGAGTGGTGTACTTACGCTTTCAGAAGAGCAGCGGGACGCGGTGGCATACCATCATCGCGACTTGTTGGACAACTATGCTCGCTCGTTCGACATCGATCGAACTACTGCATCTCGGCAACTCTCGATCGGCATGCGCGCGGCCTCGTTTCTGGGGGCGCTGGCCTTGGCTGCAAGCATTTTCTTCCTCTTCTATAAGTTCTGGGGGATGCTCTCTACCCCGGTGCAGATCACGACTCTGGTATTGGCACCGCTGGGGACTTTTCTTGGCACGATGTGGATACAAAGTAACGACTCTACCGGTTATTTTACTAAACTGGCGGCCCTGGTGGCATTTGCCTGTTTCGTTCTCGACATTACGATGCTTGGGCAAATCTTCAATATCACTTCATCTGACAACGCATTGCTTGTCTGGGCTGCATTTGCACTACTTCTGGCGTATACCTGTAAGTTACGTTTGCTGCTTGCAGCCGGTATCCTTTGTCTTGTTGGTTTCATCGCTGCGCGCACCGGGACGTGGGGTGGCATGTATTGGCTCGACTTTGGTGAGCGGCCAGAGAATTTTTTTCCTGCTGCGATTCTTCTCTTTCTTGCGGCAGTTTTTGTGCCGCACCGGAACTTTTCCGGGTTTGCTGTGATATATCGAGTCTTTTCTTCTTTGACATTGTTCCTGCCTGTGCTGGTGTTGGCCAATTGGGGCGATGGCAGTTATTTTGAAACCGATCCAGTATTCATCAAGCATTGCTACCAGGTCGCAGGCTTCCTTTTTAGTATTGGCGCAATTTGGCTTGGTGTACGCAATTATTGGTCGGAGGTGGTGAACACCGGCATAACGTTTTTCGTGATTTTCCTCTACACCAAATTTTACGATTGGTGGTGGGCGTCTATGCCGAAATATTTATTCTTCTTCGTGCTTGCTCTGACTGCTGTGCTGGTGCTCGTTGTTCTCAAGCGGTTGAGGACAATGCAATCCGAGGAGGCGAAATGATGAACTGGACGCGTCGACACTCGTTGATTGCCGGAGTAGGGTTGATTTTGATCACGAATGTGATCGTGCTGCTGGGCGTCGTATACAATAAAAGTGGAACGCCCGACAGTGTGCTTAAATTGTCGCAGCGCGAGTTGCTAGTTCCCTACGGTGGACGGGAGGGGACTGACAATAGCGGAATGTCGTTAAGACTGCTGGTGAGGTCTACCGGTCCGTTTAATATGGGGTTTTCCGGCGAAGAGGGTGGTGCTGTATGGTTTGACAAGGCGAAGCTTGCCGAATTGGGATTTGATGTCTCAGCTCCGATCGATACAGAACAAGGTCGCTCTTACTATCGAAAACAACGTTCCAGACAGGCATTTCTGGTCTTGGAGTTTAACGGTCGAGCGTACCAACAGGCGATTGAGCTTGCCAGGAAAATGGAAGCGGCTGAATTAAATAAAAAACAGCCAACAACGCTGGCAAGAGAGCAGAATACGAGCAGCCGATTATTCATTGTTGATGCTGGCGTGAATCGCGAAACTCTACGTGCGAAGTACCCGGATACCACTCAATACAGTATTGTCCGTGGCCAGGTTCGACTGATGGTTTACACTCATGATAAGCAGGCAATGCTTACGGGTTATGTCAATAAGATGGGTGTTGAAAACATCAATGTGCCTTTTGCGTTCAGATCTGTATTTGAGCCGATGCAGCGAACCATTCAGGAAAACGGTTATTCCGCCTCAAATGACGGGTCGCCTTCATTTGAGGCAGCGATTGCTTTCGGTAAACGACTTGAGCCATGGATTGTGACGGTATCGGAAAAATGAACTCAATAATGTTGGCAACCGTAGCGTCAACTTATCGATCAACGGATGGCCGCTAACAGACTCGCCCTCGAGTGTCTAGTCGTGGCCGATTGCTGCCGGTGCTGCCTGTAGTAATCGGCAAAAAAATGGAAGCGTTACAGACGGACGACATCACGCAAAAAAAGGCGATTTCATGAGGCGATTCAGTATCTACAGCGGCACGGTTTTGGTGGGCTACTCGGCTCTGGAGTCTGGGGACTTTTCCATGGGCGTTGCTTTCGGCGTATTCGAACCTACTGATGGATACGTGGAGATACAGAGCGAATGCCGAACCAATCATAGCGATCAATCCGCTTTAAAGCTCTCTGTCCAGACCCAAACGGGCAGGGCCATTCCGTGCGTTGGCGTGGGCATTCTGGATTACACCGAGGAACTCATGTCTCCTTACATTGAGGTCAATATTCTTGGTGTTCCGCATGCTGTGTATGGTGAGTTGTTTCCTGAACTCGTCGCTGCACACGAGCGCCAATTCAACTAACCGGGCCTGCGTAACGCCAGAATTTCCTCCGTCCGTTAGCTACAGCGTTAGTGTCCGCTAGTGGTCGAAGGTGAAATACCTTAAAATCATCTTTTTGAGTGATAATGATGCGTGTCTACTGTGTTCACTTCGTCATTAGGTTAGAAGACCGCTGGTTTGCGAAGCATCCTCCGTTCGAAACCCAGCGGACTGCAATCAGATATTTTCTGAATGCATCGCTGTTCGTTGCATCAGATAGAGACTTGGCCTATGCAAAGGCACTAGGTATGGTCGATGGTCTTGGCGATGCTAACCATGACGGCCCTGGGGACCGAACGGATATGTCATGTTTAGGTATCTATGAAATGGAAGACATCGCGGCTCTAGTCGACTTGCAGAGCGTGCTTGCATCTCCTTATGGATTAGATACTGGGGTTGCGTGGCCTGTAGGGGAGGTGCCGCCGATTAAAAGTCGCGATGAGCTAGAACTCTTTCGAACTCTGCCTTGTGTGGATAGATGAATCATCCCCACTTGTGTAGGCACCTCGACGGGCTGCTATTGGGAGCAGACGTTCGATGTGTCTGTGCCGCCAAGGGCGGCTCACTGCTTGACTGCTATATCTGTCGTCTCGTGAGTTCAGTCACAGCGACCCGAGCCTCATCAGGAGCATGCAAAGAAGCAGGCTTTAACCAACTGAAGTGTCGCCTAGCGCGATCTCGTGCCCGAAGGTTCGGCTATCAGCAGAGCGTTGGATTACAGCCTGAAGCGCTGGGCAGTGCTGTCGCGCTACCTTGAGGACGGGGCCGCCCCCATTGACAACAACCGGGCGGGGAACCAGATTCGGCCGTGGGCTCTTGGTCGCAAGAACTGGCTCTTTGCAAGTTCGCTACGCAGAGGCAAGCGGGCTGCGACGATCATGAGCTTGATCCAGTCTGCGCGGCTGAATGGGCACGATCCATATGCTTATTTAAAGACGTCCTCACGCGGCTGCCGACGCGTCGGGCGAGTGAAATTGCTGGCCTGCTGCCGAATAATTTTGAAATAAAATCAAATGGTTAAATGGAATTAACGATGGAAATAGATCACATTTTTATTTGTGTGAATGATGACGGTCGAGGCGCTGACGCTCTGAAAGCCCTCGGGCTCGCTGAAGGGACGCCAAACGTACACCCAGGCCAAGGCACTGCCAATAGAAGGTTCTTCTTTAGAAATTCTTTCATTGAGCTTTTACATCTCACCGATGAGTCAGAAGCTCAAAGTCAGTTAACAGCGCCAACCCGGCTCTTTGACCGCCTCAAGTGCGCAGATGGAGTCGCCGCGCCCTTTGGCATTTGCTTCAGACCATCCACCGTAGGCGAGAAGCCAACGTTTCCGGTCTGGGAGTATCGACCTGTTTACTTACCCATTGCCCTGAAAGTCGACGTGGGGCATGCGCCTATATCCGAACCGATGTGGTTTTTTCTTTCGTTTGCCAAGAGACCCGATGAGGCTCCGATTGAGCGAGCGCAGCCGTTAGAACATCCCAACGGCTTTCGCGACATTACATTTGTGCGAGTTACCACTCCCAGCAGCCAAGCTTTTTCTACCCCTGCCAACTGCGCGAACCAGCTGAAAGGATTTGAAATTGTTCATGGTGATGAGCATCTGGTCGTATTGGAAATCGATCATGGCGCAAGCGGCCAGACACACGATTTTCGTCCTGGGCTGCCGATGATTGTGAACTGGTGACGCATTGGCCTAACTATTCAGCCGACATCTCGTTCTGATTCCACGCTGGGGGCGGCGGTGATGCGGCAGTTTTCCAGGCGCTGGTTAAGGATCAGCCAGAGCGGCGCATGGTCGTCAGGTGTGCCGACCATCAGGCCCAGCGACTGGCTGTCGCGCACGGCACGGATTCTCGAGATCTGGGCTTCGATGACCGGACCTCCGTCGAAGATGTTGATGTAAACCTTATGACATGGCGCGCAGGTGCTGCATATCAATGTGCAGCCTGAGCCTGTAGAAGGGGATCGCGAATTCAGCCTGGCGGGCAGAGCGGCAGAGGTTTTACCGCGGTTGGTCGAGGAGGTCTTCGCAACGTAGGTCCAATCGCCCACATCCCGCTCAATGAGCGAAACCGATAGGGCCCAGCAGCCCCTTGGACTTCAGTCGACATTCCGCCAACCAGCTGAGGGGCTTTGAGCTGCCCGCCGCAGGGCAGGCAGCGGGCTCTGGTAGGCTAGCGGTCGCTCACCTGTTCCAGCTTAATCTGGCGCAGATGGTCGGCGATACCTGCGTGAACTTGGGCAACCGGGTGCACGGCTCCAGACATCCAATCGGGCGTGATCAGGCCCCTGGAGTTGAACACCGCCTGGGTCATGACCGCATCGTTGCTGGTGCGCAAGCCGCGCAGTCGGCTGTCAGTATAGGGCTCCCATTCTTGCACGCGCGCCAGTGGCATGCCGGAGGTATCTTTCCAGCCGACTATGGTCGGGTCTAGAGCAAAGAGGCGGCCGGCGCCTATTGCCTCTTTAACCTGCTGCAAACCCTTGGCGTTGAGGAAAAAATCGTCGTATGTCCATGCAAATCGATCCGGAATAGGGCATCCCCCCTGCTGGCCGCAGGCTGGAGCCACCGAGCACATAGAACGTAGCCCGTCTTTGGAGGCAAAGCCCGCCTGACTCTCTAGAGTCAACCAGCCCATCTTGGTGATGGCTTCGCGCTGGGCTTTCTGCAATGGTCCGATGAACTGTTCTTTGACTAGCAGGGCATCCTTTTCATCAATCTGGAAGATGAAGTTCTTTGCGTGATGGCGGAGGAAGGGGATCTGCTCCGTCTCGACCATAAACATCTGAGTCAGCGCCACATTGCCGACCGAGAGTCGGTTGGTGCAGTTTTCCGTAATCGTGTCAGGTAGAGGATCCGGGTAGACCAGCATAGTGACCCTGGTGGGTGGAACATGAAGGACGTTCTGCAACGACCAGTCGAGATCCTGGTACATTGGCAATGCTTGCTTGGTAGCCATGCGACCGGCGACGGCGGGATCAACCACCTCAATTCGGCTGGATTCCCGGAGCATCTCCAAGGCGAACTCGCGCACACTGTTGAATACTCCGCGCGTGGCTGTGGAAGGCACCAGGGCCCACTTGACCACGGAGGAGAAGCCAAAGTCGTTGCCACCAAAGGCCAGCAGCACTTCGTCAACCGGCTGAAGGTTGTCGGTGCAACGCTGGTAGGTGAATTCGCCGTAGTAGGGACTCTTGCGCAGTCCAGTCTCTTCTGGCCGCATCTGTTTGCGCCCCTCACCTTCCGGCGCACTGGGGCACAGCAGGTCGAGTGCAGCATTCAATTGTGAGCGGTTGAGGCGCGGCGCAGGGAAAGGCGAGAGAGTGTTGCCGCCGTCACGCGCCGGGGTGTTGCGCACTCGTATGACGTTGCCGAAGCCGGGCGGGTTGAGTTGGGCGCGGAAGAAGCCGTCGTACAATTCTGCTCCGGAGCAGGCAAATGAGGCGAAGCGCACTACCCGATGGGGATCACTCATGGCCATTTCCAACGCGTAAAGTGATTGCCAGGACAGGAACGAGCGGTGGCAGGTCTCATCCCACCATTGGGCAGAAGCGCTGTAGCGGTAGTTGCCATAGTTATCCTTGAGAAACCAGTCGCGGGAGACCACCGATGTGTAACCCGCTTGATTTCCCAGTTTGGCCGCATGATCCGGATTGCCCTCTCCAGCGGCAAAGGAGTCGCCCAGGGCCAGGATAGTGTGGCCGTTGATGCGCTCGGACTTGAGGGGCTTCTCCGCCGGGCCGTCGTGTTCGACGCGGATGCTAAATTCGACGTTTTCCGGTAATGGGCGGGAGCGCACCGTGCGTTTGCAGGGCACATCTCGTGCAACAGGTACCTCGTTGACGTACCACGTGCAATGACTGGCACTGTCAGTCGTCAACCACAAGAGGATTTCATGCTGGTCATTGAACAGCCGGGCTTTGTCATACTGGCCGGTGAGGTTGTTCCAAAGGGTGGAGTTGACCGGCAGCAGGTCACGTAGCCTCTGTGCATCCTGTCCGGCCATAAACTGCTCAGCCGTGGCCCCTGCCGGCCAGGCGGCTTTCAGTCGCTGAAAGTCTGTTTCATTTCTGAACTGGGGAAAACCGTTGGCCACCTCCCACTTAATGTCGGCCAAGCTGGTTGTTGCCCAGGCCATCACTAGAGCTCCGATAATCGCACGCATACATCCTCCTTGAAGACGGTTGAGCACGGGTCACGCGCAATTACCAGTGTGTCTTGATCGTGGCAATCAGCCAGTATTTCGGCCCTGCAATATCGACCGTTCGTCCTAAAAAATTTCCTGCAGGTCAATAAGCATCAAGTAATGCGTCCGGTTCTGGCCCATTGTTGCCTGCGGAGATCGGTGCGCCAGCTCAGAAGTCAGGACTGACTTTTGAGAAAATTTGTGAGACGCCTTATTACCTACGTTTCGAACCTGCTTGAGACAGCAGAGTTCAATGGCGACGAAATCAGCCTGCATACCAATCCCGTGGAGCGGGCATTGTTCTGGGACATGCTGCATTCGGTGGAAGTGGCGCGGGCGGTGGTGGATGCGCTGCTTGAGGGGGCGTCCCCATCCCGTCAGCTATCGTCCGCGTTGGACAGTCATCCGATTGATTGAGGTCGTTGCGTTGAAAGAGATCAAGCACTTGGCGGCTTGATCTCTTTTTCGGGACGGACAAAGCGCCATGAGCACCATGAACATCTCCCTGCCAGATGCCCTCAAGTCCTTTGTCGATGATCAAGTGAGCCCGCGAGGCTACAGCACCTGTAGCGAATGTGTGCGGGAGCTGATTCGCAAGGATCAGGATCGGCAGCACCTACGCGGCCTGCTGCTGGCTGGGGCTGAATCGGTTCCCACCGCTCCTGTGGATGGCGATTACTTCGAATCCCTGCGTGCCAGAGCGAATAGGGGGATTTGAGCAGGTACTTCATGGCTATACGCCGCTAACTACCCCCTCAATTCCTGCGTAAGGTGCTGCCTGACTTCCATTGCGTCATGCAGTATCCGAACGATCTCAATGACCTGGTCATCTGCCAATCGGTAGAAAACGACATGCCGCGGCCTCTGTACGGTGCCAGTAGCCGTTGCAGCTTGGCTGCGTACATAGGTCAGATGAAAACTTCTCAGTCCCTTTGAGAGTTCATCTCGAGGGCTGCTACCCACCCTGTTTGGTGTTTCGGCAAGGTCTGCGATTGCTGTGCGTATAAGCTCTTGGTACCTGACCCTGGCATGTGAACCAAACTGTACGTGGGAGTACCTTAGAACATCCTCGATATCACTGAGGGCCGTATGAGAGAGACGGTACTTCCCCATGCTCAACGGTTCTTGGTGGGGGAAAGGGCTGCTCGTTCGCCGATGTCAGCCAGAAGCTCTCCCAGCTGGTCACCGCCAATCTCGATGAAACGACCTCGCTCCAGGTCCATCAGTCCTGCTGAAGTGGCATGACGCAAAGCATCGAGCTTGGCCAGTTCTTCAGCTTCACGCTGCTCCAGCAGACGAAGCCCTTCGCGCATGACTTCGCTGGCGTTCTGGTACCGGCCGGAGACAACCAGGTCATTGATGACCTGGTCCATGTGATCAGTGAGAACGACATTTCGCGTCGCCATGTTGTGCTCCAGGAACCAATAACGTTGCTGCGGATATTGGCATATTATGCCATTGCGTTGGCTCATGCCTAGTTTGAGTCTGGGATTCATGCTGGAAGGCCTCTTGCAAGATTTGTCAGGGTTGATGGATGGAAAACGGAAAATGGCCCTGCCTGATCACGGACGGAGGACGGGGAAGTGAATGCTTCGGAGTGGACCTCAAAGGCCACTCCTGTCGGTGGATACGCCCAGGGCTTGCTTGTCAGCTTCTGCGCCGACGGAGCGCGGAGAAACGTTGCGACCTGGGGGAGAGGATCTAAGGCGCAATGGCGCATCGCAGCTTCCCGGATCCAAACTACACGGGCATGGAGCTGACAACGTCAGCGGTACGCCCCAATACAATGAATAACGCCGCCGGGAGCTGTCAAAACCCTAACTGCTACAAGCTTTTTCAGATCGTTGGCGTAGCTATAGAGCGGGGAAGAGGACTACAAATCTGGTTCCACGGCCAACGTGGGAGCCTTCCTGATCATCTGGTCGGTCTTTGCCGAACAAGGTGTGCACTGCCTTACAGTTGTGTTTGTGTCAGGTGGATATCTCACCAGTGTCCCGTCCTGAAATGGGTTTGCACCTGTTTCAGGACTTGAATTCGGCTTTCATCAACTACAACCTGTCCATGTTGCGTGTTCAAGACTCGACCCTGACCCGTCAACAGCTCTAAATACGCCCGTGATAAGCCGCTTCGAAAATTTCTGCCGCGCCGGCCCGGGTGAGTGGCAGCGGATTGCCGCTAGCAGAAGGGTCGACAATCGCCATGTCGGCGATCAGGTTGGCCCGCCGATCATCCACACCCAGTTCAACCAGCGTGTGCGGTACGCCGATGTCCTTGCGCAGCTTGAGGACGAAGGCCAGAAAACTGTCGAAGCCCGGCGAGGGCAGACGCAAATAGGCCGCCAGGCGCGTGATGCGTTCATCGATGGCCGGGCGATTGAATGTCAGCACATAAGGCATGAAGGTGGCATTGGTCATGCCGTGATGGGTGTCATACAGCGCGCCCACCGGATGCGAGAGGGCGTGCATCCCGCCCAGGCCTTTCTGGAAGGCGGTGGCGCCCATCGCCGCCGCCGCGAGCATGTGCGCTCGTGCCTCGAGGTCGTAGGGTGTGTGGACGGCACGTACCAAGGCATTCGCCACCAGGCGCATACCTTCTACCGCGATGCCATCGGCCAGGGGGTGGAAACCGGGGGCGCAGTACGCCTCCAGACAGTGCGCCAAAGCGTCCATGCCCGTACCGGCGGTGACCTTGGCCGGCATGCCGACGGTGAGGGCCGGGTCGCTGATGACTACGCGCGGCATCATTTTCGGGTGGAAGATGATGCGTTTGGTGTGGGTCCGCTCGTCGATGATCACCGCCGCACGGCCGACTTCCGAGCCCGTACCCGCGGTAGTCGGCACGGCGATGACCGGGGCGATGCGGCTTTCGTCGGCGCGTGTCCAGTAGTCGCCGATGTCCTCGAAATCCCAGACCGGTCGGCTCTGGCCACTCATGAACGCGATGAGCTTGCCCATATCCAGCCCGCTGCCACCGCCGAAGGCGACCACACCATCGTGTTGGCCGGCGCGCCAGGTGTCGAGTCCGCCCGCCAGGTTGGCGGAGACCGGATTGGGCTTGAGGTCGCAAAACAGCGCAACGCCGAGGCCGGCGGCACGCAAGGCGTCCAGCGCTGCCGTGGTGATCGGGGCGCGCGCCAGGCCACTGTCGGTGACCAGCAACGGTCGCTGGATACCCTGGCTGCGACAGACGTCGGCCAACTCGGTGATGCGACCGACACCGAAGCGAATGCTCGTGGGGTAGTTCCAGTTTCCAGTCAGGCTCATGGCTCAGATCTCGTGGCGCAAATGGAAGGATTTGGCTCGGGTCAGGTGCTCGTAACCCAGGCGCGACAGCGTCACCCCGCGCCCGCTGTGCTTCACCCCGGTCCAGGCCAGGGCCGGGTCCAGGTAATCGCAGCGGTTCATGAATACGGTGCCGGTGTCGATCTCGTTGCCCAGGTGTTCGGCGGCGGCGAGATCTTGCGTCCAGATGGACGCGCTGAGCCCGAACTCACTGTCGTTCATCAGGGCGATGGCTTCGTCGTCGCTGGTCACCGGCAGGATGCCGACCACCGGACCAAAGCTTTCTTCGCGCATCACCGACATCTGATGGGTGACGTCGACCAACACCTGCGGCGCGAGGTAGGCGCTGCCCGGCGCGTCAGCGGGAAAGGCCTGCGGATCGATCAGTGCCCTGGCGCCCTTGGACAGCGCATCGGCGATCTGACCACGAACGAATTCAGCGGCGTTCGGCGTCACCAACGGACCGAGCGTGGTGGCTTCGTCCAGTGGATTACCCAGCACGTATTGGCCGGTCAATGCGACGAAGCGCTCGACAAAGGCTGGGTAAATCTTTTCATCGACATAAATACGCTCGACCGCGCAGCAGCTCTGCCCGGAGTTGAAGAAGCTGCCATCCACCAGGTTCTCCACCGCGTGTTCGAGGTGGGCGTCCGCCCGGACGTAGGCCGGGTCTTTGCCGCCGAGCTCCAGCCCCATGCCAAGGAAGCCCCCCGCGGCGGCGCTTTCCATGGCCTTGCCGGCGTCGACCGAGCCGGTGAAGTTCACCTGCTGCACCCGTCCAGAGGCAATGATCGCCGCAGTCTGGCCATGATCGAGCAGCAGGTTCTGGAACACCCCTTCGGGCAGATGGGCGCGGCGCATGGCCTCGGTGAACCGTTCACCGACCAGCAGTGTTTGCGACGCGTGTTTGAGGATGACGCTGTTGCCGGCCATCAGCGCCGGGATAATCGTGTTGACCGCTGTCAGGTAGGGGTAATTCCAGGGGGCGACAACCAGCACCGTTCCCAGCGGTTCACGTTTGATATGACGTCGAAAACCGGCGACGGGCGTGGGTTCGAGCGCTGCCAGGGCTTCAGGCGCAATGGCGATCATATGGCGGGCACGTTCTTCGAACCCGCGCAGTTCGCCCGCGCCAAAGCGCACCGGGCGGCCCATCTGCCAGGCCAGTTCCGGGACGATTTCAGCCTTCATCGCCAGCATCGCGTCCACCGCGGCACTGCACAAAGCGGCGCGTTCGTTCAGTGGCCGGCGTTTCCATTGCGCCTGGGCGGCTGCGGCCGTCGCCAGCGCCTGCTCGATCTGTGTCGCATCGCAGTAGCGGCGTTCTGCATAGACCCGGCCATCGACCGGTGAGATGAGTTCAATCGTCGAAGTCATGGTGGTCTCAATAGCGCTCGAAGCCGCGCTGCAGTTCCCAGTCGGTGATCCGCCGGTCGTACTCTTTCTGCTCCCATTCGGCGGTGTGCACGTAGTGGTCGATCACTTCATCGCCGAACGCCTCGCGCAACATGGTCGAGGCCTTGAGTGCGGTGCAGGCATCGCGCAGTGTCTTCGACACTTGCGGCAAGTGCTCGTCGAGGTAGGCATCGCCCTCGAAGGGCGGCGTGAGCTTGAGCTTCTCGTCGATACCGGCCAGGCCCGCGGCGATCAAGGCAGCGAAGGCCAGATAAGGGTTGAGGTCGGCACCGCCGATGCGACATTCGATACGGATCGATGGGCTGCCTTCGGCACACAACCGAAAGCCTGCGGTGCGATTGTCCCGGCTCCATACCGCTCGCGTCGGGGCAAAAGTGCCGGCCTGAAAGCGCTTGTACGAATTGATGTAGGGCGCGAGAAAACAGGTGATGTCGTTGGCGTATTTGAGCTGCCCGGCCACCCAGGCGCGCATCAGTTTCGACATGCAGAACTCAGCCTTGGCGTCGAAGAACAGCGGCTTTTTAGCGTTTTTATCCCAGAGCGAATTATGGATATGGCTGCTGGAACCGGCGGCGTCATAGCGCCACTTGGCCATGAAGGTAATCGCCTTGCCTTGCTGTTGCGCGATCTCCTTGCAGGCGTGCTTGATGATGACGTGGTGGTCGGCCATGGTCAGGGCATCGGCGTAGCGAATGTTGATCTCTTCCTGGCCCGGCCCCCATTCACCCTTGGAGTTTTCCACGGGAATGCCGCAGGACTGCAGATGCTTGCGAATCATCCGCAGCACAGGTTCCTCACGGGTGGTCTGCAGGATGTTGTAATCCTCGATGTAGTGGCCGGCCGTTTTCGGCTTGTGGTAGTTGCGCTGGTGGATGGCCTCGTAGCTCTCGTCGAACAGATAGAACTCGAGTTCCGAGGCGAACATGCCGGTATAGCCACGCTCGCGCAGTCGCTCGACCTGCTTTTTCAGGATGGCCCGGGGGCTGTGCGGCAGCTCCCGTCGATGGTGATGATCGAGCACATCGCAGAGCACCAGCGCCGTGCACTCAAGCCAAGGTACCCGTCGCAACGTGGCCATGTCGGGTTTGAGCACAAAGTCGCCATAGCCTTTGCTCCAACTGGCCGCGGCGTAACCCGGCACCGGTTCCATGTCGATGTCGTCGGCCAGCAGGTAATTGCAGCAATGGGTTTCTTCATGGCCGCTGTCGATGAAAAACTCGACCTGAAATCGCTTGCCGACCAGTCGTCCCTGCATGTCGACCATGCAGACAAGAACGGTATCAATCTCGCCGGAGGCGGCGGCACGCTTGAGCTGGTCAAGGCTGAGGAGGGGCTCGGTCATCACATAGTCCTGCGTGAAGGGTTTGGGCCTTTCTGAAATAGCTGTTGCAGACGCTCTCCAGAAAACACCAAAACCTGCAGACGCGAGCATCGTGAGCAATAAGCTGCACTAAGATTAGCCTACTGTTGCTTTACGCACGTTCAGGTAATCGACGCCTTATGAGTCGGGCTGGAACATTGCCGCAGGTGTGCCTGTCGGTGCAGGTCGGCACAGTTTCGCGAGGAGACAAAGATGGCAAAGAAGAAAGAGCACAAGACCTATCGAAATCTCAAACAGCAGTACCCGGAGTACTTGGCGGCAGTGGAGACCTTGGGGACGGCTGTGCGTCATGCCGGCCCACTGGACGAGAAAGTGGTCCAACTGATTCAGCTCGGTGCCGCGGCCGCCATCCGCTCCGAGGGCGCGGTGCACAGTCATACAAGGCGGGCACTGGAAGCGGGCGCTACGAGAGAGCAGATCCATCACACACTGATCTCTCTGACCAGCACGATCGGTTTCCCGACAGTGGTTGCGGCGATCAGTTGGGCGGATGATGTGATGGAGCAGTGAACGAGCTTCCTGAAAGACAGGACACTGTCCGTTCGCCTCAGGGGAGTCGATGTCCGGTCCTTCGAGCATGAAGCCTATAGGGGTTTACGTTACTCGGGTATCAACGACGGGAGGAGTGCAGCAATGACTGAGCGCCATGAGGTCCACAAGGAGACGCTGTCGAACGGATGCAAGATCCAGGTCAAGGCCGAGATACTGAGGGACGGCTCGCTGGAGTTGTTGATCGGTGTTTACCGGCCGGACGGCACGGTTATTTTCGAGGGGCACGATCCAAGGCCGCACCTGCTGGACATGGAAGCCGCGCTGGATTGGGGCATCGATATCGCGAAAGGTATCGGTAATAGCCAAAGAACGTTGTGAGGCTGGGTTGATGGTGTTCGAGTTCAATGACAGCCCGATAGTTAGACAGTTGACGCGACAATTACCTTGAAAAACGCCGAATGGGCACTGAGACCCTTGCCAAAGCCGAAGGCCAATCGTTCGAAGCGTTCGAAAAGGAATTCTTCGAGAAGGTTCGCCCCACATCGCTCATCAAGCGATTTGGCTCACCGCAGGAAATTGCGTCCCTCGTGGCTTATATTGCCAGTCCGCTGTCGTCGGCAACGACGGGAGCTGCGTTGCGAGCCGATGGGGGCGTGATAAAGAGCGCTTTCTAGACCCACTTTTCCGCTCGCTGCTACGTGAAGTCTGAGCCCGGCAGCCTCTGCCGAAGGTAAGGATTTCAATCTCAGACACGTACCTTTCTGCCGTGAAAACCACGGACGGTATTTTTATCACAGGTGGTGAGAGATTCACCTGACTGCACGTGATGATGCTAACTGGCCATCTTATCCGCTAGACTGTGCGCCGCTCGAGAGATGGATCCCGGGCTTTTCTCATGGAGTTACACAGTGAAATACCTCAGGAAAGTTGTTGCCGTTGCTCTGTTTGGCCTGGTTTTGGCGGGTTGCACCGGCACTTCGATGAAGACCCAGCAGTATGACAGCAGTCAATACACCGTTCTCGGCCACAGTGAAGCGAGCGCCACTGGCCTCCTGCTGTTTGGCGTCATTCCGATCCGGCAGAACAGCCGTTTTGTTCGTGCTCAGGACGAGGCGATCAAAGCCAAGGGCGGCGACGCCATGATCAACACCCAGGTGCAGGAAAACTGGTTCTGGGCTTGGGTCCTGACCGGTTACACCACCAAGATCTCCGGTGATGTGGTCAAGCTGAAAAACGTTCAGTAAACGTGGTATTCAGTCTGTGTAAAGCAGGTCTGATCCACGCGTTGCCCGCAGTCCCTGACAAACAAAACGGGCGCCCTTCAAGGCGCCCGTTTTCATTGACTCCGCCGCCTGCGCCCGCAAGCGTCTGCCGATTACATCCATCACGTCACGGTCATCGTGTTGTGGTTCAACTGAGCCGGACACCACCTTAAGTTTCTTATCTCGGTCCGAGCAGAGGTCAGGTAATCGTCTGAGAGGCACTCAAATGAACGGGAAGCCTTGCTCCCGTTCTTCTATCGTTGAGGGTGGAACCGCGCCGACGTGGATCCTGCCACTGCGGGGAGACCTGACCGCTTCGGCTTGCCATCTTGGCAGGAGGTCGTGCCGACCTCCATGAGCAAGAGTGAGAGCGACAGATGAAAACCAGCATCGTCCATATCCTGTTTGCTCGCCACTCAAAACCGCGCGTTATGGGGGCTTGGTTTCTATTTCTGCTACTGCCTTTGGCGGGCTGCAGCGATAAATCTGACACTGGATGGCTCGGCTATGGAGAAGGAGATTACGCCTTCATCGGCGCGCCTCAGGCAGGTTGGTTAACGGAAGTGGCTGTTCAGCGTGGGCAAGCAGTACACAAGGGCGATCTGTTGTTCACCTTGGACGATACCCAGCAGCAAACCAGTCGCGATCAGGCGCAGGCATCGCTTGACCAGGCCAAAGCCTCGCTCGCGCAGGAAGAGGTGAATCTAAAGTTCCTGACCATTGAGCTGAACAGACAGACCGGCCTTGCGAATGCCAACGCGGGCATTCCATCTACGCGAGATCAGGCAGAAAACAGCGCCAGGCAATCGCGCGAACACATTGCGCAGTTGCAGGCGCAGATCAGTCAAATGGCCGCATCGCTGGGTGGCGCCGATTATTCGTTGTCACAGCGGCGTATCGTGGCGCAAACCGAAGGTTCGGTGGAGGACCTCTACTTTCATCCGGGTGAGTACGTGGGTGCTTCGACCAACGTTGTGTCTGTGCTACCGCCCGCGAGTATTTATGTCCGTTTTTTTGTGCCTGAGACGGAGTTCGCCAGCGTTCACCTGGGGCAAAAAGTCCAAGTGAGCTGCGACGGCTGTAAGCCGGTGGAAGCGAAAATCACGTTTATTGCCAGCCAACAAGAATACACGCCCCCGGTGATTTTCAGCGTCGGCAGCCGTGAAAAACTGGTGTTCAAGGCAGAAGCACGTGCACCTGGCGGCCTGCCGCTGCACCCCGGACAACCGGTCGAAGTGAGACCGCTTTGATGGACGTCATGGCGATCAATATCACCGGTCTCACCAAGCGGTTTGGCAAGAAGCTGGCGGTTGACCACATCGACATCGCTGTACCGCAAGGGCAGGTCTGGGGATTCCTTGGGCCGAACGGCTCAGGAAAGACCACCACGATTCGCATGCTGTGCGGTCTGCTGCGTGCTGACGAGGGTAGCGGCACCTGTCTAGGGCTTGATTTCAGGACGCAGGCAGAAGCCATTAAGCGCCAGGTGGGCTACATGACGCAGAAGTTCAGCTTCTGGGAGGATCTTTCGATCCGGCAGAATCTGGAGTTCACTGCGCGCATGTATGGAATGTCTGACCTAGGCCTGCGTGTCGATGAAACGCTAAAAAGATTGGGGCTTGTCGAGCGTCAGAAGCAGCTCGCCGGAGAGCTGTCGGGAGGCTGGAAACAGCGCTTGGCGCTGGCGGCTTGCATGCTGCATGAGCCCAAGTTGCTCCTGTTGGATGAGCCCACTGCCGGCGTTGACCCGCAGGCGCGGCGCGAATTCTGGGATGAGATCCACCGTCTGAGCGCAGGCGGCCTGACCGTATTGGTGTCTACACACTATATGGACGAAGCAGAGCGCTGTGATCGCATCGTCTACATCCTTGATGGGAAGTTGGTGGCTCGCGGCACGGTGAGTGAAGTGATCTCGCAGTCCGGGCTTTTCACATTCCTCATTCGGGGTAGGGACGTGCGACGACTGGCGGACACGTTACGTGGACAGCCCGGCGTTGAGTATGTCGCCTTTTTCGGGACCATCCTCCATGTGAGTGGGCGTGATCGCGACGCGCTTGAGCGTTCGCTGGCCACTTATCGGGATCAACCTGCCTTTGTCGTTGAAGAGGCAGAGCCCAGTCTGGAAGATGTCTTCATTCAGCTGCAGGAACGGACACAATGAGCTTCTCATTGAGCCGGATCCGGGCACTCCTTTCCAAGGAGTTCCTGCAATTGCGTCGTGACCGTCTGACGCTGGGGATGATCCTCGGGGTGCCGCTGATGCAGTTGCTCATCTTCGGGGCAGCGATCAACGTGAATCCGAAACACCTTCCCACCGCCATAGCTGTTGCCGATCCTGGCCCTTTTGCTCACTCCATTGTTGCGGCCCTGGCCAACTCGAGCTACTTCGATATTGTTGCCCAGACGAACGATCCCCAAGGCGCACGGCGACTTCTACAGGAAGGTAACGTCACTTTCGTCGTAGAGATTCCGGTTAACTTCACGCGTGACATCGTACGCGGAAAAGCGCCAGACCTTCTGATCGAGGCTGATGCTACTGATCCTGCCGCAGGCTCCTATGCACTGGCCGCATTCAACAATCTCGCGGCGACGGCGCTGCGAGATGACCTGGTTGGACCGCTAGCGTCACGAGCGCAGGGACCGGCACCGTTCAATACCGTCGCTCACCTGCTCTATAACCCCGAGTCGATCACCCAGTACAACATTGTGCCCGGCCTTCTCGGCGTCATCCTCACGATGACCATGGTGTTGCTGACCTGCCTCGCGCTCACGCGCGAGCGGGAACGTGGCACCTACGAAAATCTGTTGGCCATGCCGGCGACACCGCTGGAAATCATGATCGGAAAGATCACGCCCAATGTGTTGATTGGCGCCATCCAGAGTACGGTCATCCTGACGGCGGCTCATTACATCTTCCAGGTACCGATGCTTGGATCGCTTGGGCTTCTGTCGATTGCCGTGGTGATCTTTATCATTGCCAATCTGGCGGTGGGATACACATTTTCGACCGTCGCGCAGAACCAGCTTCAGGCCATGCAGATGACCATGTTCTTTCTGCTGCCCAACATCCTGCTGTCTGGATTTGCGTTTCCGTTCATGGGGATGCCTACCTGGGCCCAAGCCATTGGCACGCTCCTACCGGCCACACACTTCCTGCGCATCGTGCGCGGCATTCTGCTCAAGGCCAACGGTCTTGCCGAGATCTGGCCCGACCTATGGCCACTTCTTTTGTTTACCGCTGTCGTGGGGGCTGTGGCGCTGCTGCGATTTCGAAGAACCCTTGATTGACGCTGGCTGGAGGTGAAATTGATGCTGAGTGATACACCCTATGCATCCCCGAATGCAGTGCTGGCATGGATAGTAAAGGAGGCGGTGCAGGGTAGGGCTAGGGGCAAAGGGGCAGGCGCATGCGAGTGAGTCCATTCATGAGGGGAGAGCATTTTGTCCGCTCGAGGGCACAACGTAAAAAGCCCGGCACTGGGCCGGGCTTTTTCCAGAGGGTGCTGATCCGTCAGCTGATCCGAGTGTAGGGCAGTCACTAAGCGGCCGGTAGCGAAAAGTCAAAACGTGTCGCAATCGACTGCTGCTTACCTGCAAGCGACATCGGGACTGGCGCAGGAACGAAAAGAGCCCGAGAAAAGGTGACACCCCTATCGGTAAAGTGATCGCACCGCTTGATTCAGGCAATCATCTCAACCTTGCCGGAGGCAAGACGGTAGATGCCGCCCACGATTTTCAAAGTGCCCTTGGCGAGCGCATCCGTCAGCAGTGGCGTCGCTTTTTTAAGTCTGTCGACCGAGACCCTCACATTTTGCACCGTCGCGTTTTCCACTAAATCCCCAGGTTGATCGAGCACTTTCTCAACCGATGGCCTGAGTGCGTCCGCCAGTTTCGGTATCTGCCCTGGGAATACCGTATGCTCTTTTACGGCTTTTATGCCGGCTTCGATGGCACCGCAACGCTCATGCCCCAATACGAGAATGAGGGGAGCACCGAGTACCGCAACACCATATTCAAGACTGGCGAGACCTTCTTCTGTCACGAAGTTGCCAGCGACGCGGACAGCGAAAAGGTCGCCTCGCGCGGTGTCAAAAGCATATTCGGGTGCTATTCGGGAGTCGGAGCAACTGAGCACAGCCACGAACGGATTCTGGCCGGAAACCAGTGCCTCGCGCTCAGCTTTGAAGTCATGTGTTTTAGAATTCCCAGTCACATACCGCTCATTTCCGTCGATCAGTCTTTGCAACGCTTGATCGGGGCTGATGACATTGTGTGGTTTAGGGGGGGACGATGTTTTTTCGGCGGCCAGGATCGCCCTGTTGGGCAGCAGACCCGCCAGTAGCAAGGCGCCAGCTCCTAGCCCGGCAGTACGAAGAAAACGACGACGATCATTGGTGTCTGGGGCGGCGGTTGAATCACATGATTTACACATGATTGGGTGTACTCAGGTCAATTCGGTTGGAATGACAGATGTTGGGGGTTAGTGTTTCAGGAACCGTCAACACTGGAGTACTAGAGTCTAGACGGCCTGTCTGCGTCGCCTGGGTTTTCTTTGGCCGTGACCGAGCGCTTTTGGCCGTTAACTGCCTGCTAAGAACTGCCATAAGCACCCCATTCATGGCTTGAAGGTCGCCTGTTGTTCACGTCCCCAGGGCCTGATCCGCACTTTTGCGCCTCACCTGCCACTTTCGCCACAATCGGCGTGGATCTAAAGTCAGGGGCGCACCTTCAGGGGACTTCCAGTTATGTACAGCTCGCTTGCCATACCGAGCACCGCTCGCCAATTGCATGACCGGATCTATGCTGGCGAGATCATTCGCTTCACTGACCTGCAGCCCATGACGGCGCTGGTGGAATATACGCGTGCGCTCCTCGAAGACGCGCTGCATCCCTGGTCGCCGCAACAGATCCATCGCCATTTGAGCCACCCTGAGCAGACTGAGCGCTTTGCGAAAATTCAGAACGACTTCGCAGGCTCGGCTGAGGTCCAGCAGCGTTGGCAGGACGTCGTGCAAAGCCTTGGCATCGCCCCCGATACCCTGGCGTGCGATCGCCTGCATTTGCGTTTTCAGCCGCATTGCGAGCCAGGGCAGTCGACGCCGCGTGCCCGCACGACGGCCACCATCGCGTTTCACCGCGATACCTGGGGGTCGAATATCTATGCACAAACCAACTGGTGGGCGCCCATCTATCCCGTTGCGGCAGGGCGTACCGTCGCCTTGTATCCAGGCCTTTGGCAGCGACCGCTGGGTAATTCGAGCGCAGATTTCGATATGCGCGCCATTTTGCAGCGATCCCATCGAGACGGCCGCAATGCCGTGGATGCCGACGAAGCTATTCCGCATCTGCTGGAAGCGATCGACCCGCAGGAGGGGATTGCCGTCGATATCGCTCCGGGGAGCCTGATCGCCTTTTCCGGGGCTCATGCCCATGCCGGCGTCGGCAATAGCACCGGGCTGACACGTATCTCTTTCGAGACCCGATCAATATTGATCGCCGACCTGTTGGCCGGATTGGGAGCGCCCAATGTCGATGGTCACGCGCCGTGGAAGACTATTGGACTGTTTCGCCGAATGAACGATGCGCAACGCCTGAGCGAGATCCTTGGCTGCGGCTTTATCGAGCCCTATCTGCGGCCAGCAGAGCCCTAACGCTGGCGCCGGTAATCGCTTGGGGAAAGACCGGTGTGCTTGCGAAATGCATGGGTGAAGTGACTGGGGTCGGAGTAGCCGACTTCATTAGTCATAGGGCGCACCGGCGGCGGAGAGGAAAAGCGAGCCCTGCTTTACCAGGCTCGTGACCCATGGCCCGTCATAGCAGGATTGTAGGGTGCATGTCTGGTTGGTGAACGCTACAGGTGGGCGCTTACGGCCCAGAGTGTTTGGATGCGCTATTGGTGCAAGCCATTGCTCACGTTGAAGTCAAACGTATTCCCAGGGAGCGGATATCCAGTGCTGCGACCGCTGTATGACGCTTTGTCAGTCAATCTGTATCTAACGTTCCCCCTTTGACCGCTCTACTATCACAGTCTTGGTCTTGGCGGCTCCCTATGCGTATGACGCGCTGCGACTCGGCGGCGCGCGCTATCTGCTCTACCTTGCCTGGCAAGCAGTCAAGCCCAACACGCCGACCACTGCAGCATGCTCACGCAATCCATCGTGCCTGGCTTTACGCAGATCGTCATTAGCGTAAGCGTTAACGCGCTGATTGCCGTCATGGCTGGCTCAATCGCAACATTTCTTGCCAGCAGGCTCGTGTGGCAGATCGTGCAACGCTGGCTGATGGGGACGGCCCTCACGGGCTGGCCGTGCGCATGGCCGTCGAAGGGCGGCGCTGAACCGGGCTGCTTGCGGTTGGCGCGGCGCAGTAAACCTGCGTCGCCCAGATGTGAGAGTGGCCCCTGTGCATCGCACCAGGCGCACTAGAAAAAAATCCGAGCGGGTTATCGAAAGCCCCTGACCAAATACCCTGAACGATAAGGACATGAAATGTTGCGCATATTGGGTAAGGCATCGTCGATCAATGTACGAAAGGTACTCTGGGCATGCGCCGAGATCGAAATCCCCTTTGAGCGGGAGGACTGGGGTTCTGGCTTCAAGTCAACGCGCTCGCCCAAATTCATTTCGCTGAACCCCAACGCAATGGTGCCGGTGATCCTGGATGACGACTTCGTGCTCTGGGAGTCAAACTCGATCATTCGGTACTTGGCGTCTCGCTATAACGGAAGTCATTTTTATCCGGTCCAACCGAGAGCAAGAGCACGGGTGGACCAATGGATAGACTGGCAAGCGTCGGACCTCAACAAATCGTGGACGTATGCCTTCATGTCGTTGGTCAGGCATTCGCCTGAACATCAGGACAGCAGAGCCTTGGCAGCCGCTTGCAGCCTGTGGTCAAAGCACATGGAGATCCTGAATCGACAACTCGAATCAACAGGAGCCTACGTCAGTGAAGACGGGTTTTCTCTCGCAGACATACCGATAGGCCTGTCGGTTAACCGGTGGTTTGAAACACCGCTCGATCATCCAGACTTTCCTGCTGTAAGTGCCTATTACGAACGGTTGAGTCGTCGACCTGGCTACCTCCTGCATGGAAGAAACGGGACTCCGTAAGAGTTCAGCATGGTGTCGGCGGCGCCATGTGTCACCGGCCTTGAAAGCACTCATCGAATTCATCAGAGCGGGTGACTTGCGAACCTGATTCAGAACCATCGCGATCGGCAGCTAAGGGGTGTGGATTCAACCGGTCGATGCAACACAACTAAATTCTGTGGAAGCAGAAGGAGTGTTGCATCGACCGGTTGAATCCACAACCCAAAGCAGCTATTTGACCTGCGAACACGATTCCTAATGTGCATACCAGTGAACTCTGGAGGCGGATGCCGTCGTATAGGGCGAGCACGATGGCGCTGGCCTGTTGTGCGGATAACATCGGTACGCGTCCTTGTGTAGTGAATGCCGCTGTCAATGCGGGTCCTTGTCCACTCGCTTTATCGGCGATGAAGCCCCGTAGCGTTGCGCCAGTACAAGGTTTGTTCGTACTGGAAGCTGATGAGGAAGTGGGCTGAGCACATCTGGGCAATGGACTGGGCTATTTTGTCCAGATCGTCCAAAGGAGAATGCCCCTCCGGTGCGGGCCCCTTTATTCTGATGTTACAGCGTAGAGCGACGCGCAAATCCATACCCTTCGTATCCTCTGCATGAATCGCAGAGTCGGTGATCGCGCTAGGGGTCCACACCGCTAGCCCGGAAATAAAAAAAGCCTCTAGAGCACCGTCAGCGATGATGACTTCACTGGCGCCAGCTTTTTCCAAGGCCCGACCCAGTGTCGGAATTGTCAGTGCATCATCAGCTTCGAGAGACAGATCAAGACCCACTTTGAACCCTCCTTTGTCCTGCATTGAATTGTGAGTGGATTTTCAGGCATACGCTGATGGGAGCCGGGCTGCCACACGCTCCCAGCATCTGGCGATTTCTTTGACAAGGCAACTGTCGCCGTTGGTGGCCTCAGGTTCGTTGATGACCGTGAGGTGCTCCAGTAGCCAGTCATCTGGCCAGCCAACCCATTCCCCTGCGACACTCTTGAGGTTTCCTTCAAGAACTGGGAAGACTTCACCCCACAGAATGTTGTGAACCTCTTTGGGAGAATACCCGCTCTCGAGAACGACATGGGCAACGTAGTCAAAGGTTGAACCGTCGATTTCGGTATCCAGAAACAGTGATGAAAGCGCTTGCCAGATCTTCAGGCGGTTTGCGTCAACAGCGTTCACTGATGGCTCCTGAAGAGGGGGGATGTGTTTGAGATGCTGGCGGATGAATTCTGTACTCATGGAGTACATTTTTGAAGCATGGCGATGATTCGGTTAATGACCATCGCGGTGTTCCGTGTAGCTACTGAGCCTTGTCAGGCGCCAGCGTTGACGACCTGTCCATCCAGCACCGAGTCCATTTTCAGCTGCGCCAGCTCAATCAAGTGCACCACACCCATCGCCACCTTGCGGTTCGAACCGGTTTGGTTATCGGCGTTTTCATAGGCCGTGGCCGCAGCGGATTGCAGAATCGAGTAGACGTTGACCAGGGCGTCTTCCTGATTCCTGGGGTCAGGTAGATGACCATGCAGCACTGTGTGTGGGGCAGCTTTCGAGCCTGCATCCGGACCGAGGTTGTAGTGAGACAAAGCCCGGTCGGCGATACGTGGATCGATGTTTTCAACGTTGGGTGTTGCAGGTGGATTGGGGGTGATCTTGAACATAGAGTGGGTACTCCCGATCTGTTTAGGGAGCCGCCAACATCGCTGCTAAACGAGGGGGTGGCAGCCGTACGCAGGTTAGCAGACCGGTGATCAGGAAAACCGGCGCACCGAAGTGCCCTGCGCACGACCACCATAAAACGGAGGCTGAAAAAAAGCGCCTCGTAGAAGGTGGCGCCGTGCGCCTGATCACAATGGGCTGCTAAACCCGATCACTGAATTTGCAGTGACGAAATGAAGCCTAGCCCTGAGATCAGGCGCAAACAAGCGGTCAGGATTTTCTAGGAAATTTCATTCAAGTGAAAGAGAGTTCTCTTGCTGGCCGCGAAAGAACCCTTCATCTCGAGACGAATAAAAATGATGAGTGCCAAGAAGTGCGGTTCCATAAACGCCTGATGCACTTGTGGGTACACTGGCTATCCAGTTCTAACCCGTTGCGGTGCCCTGCATGAAAGTTGGCGTGATTTCCGATACTCACGGCCTTCTCCGTCCTGAGGCGCTGGCTGCCCTGAAGGGCTGCGAAAGGATCATTCACGCCGGCGACATCGGCAAGCCTGAGGTTCTTGAGCAACTGGCCGCTATCGCGCCACTGTTCGTTGTGCGCGGAAACAACGACCAGGACGCGCCCTGGGCAGACCATCTGCCGGACCTTCTACGGCTTGACCTGGGCGGATGGCGTGCCTTGCTCGTGCATGACATGGCGGATGTTCCAGCCGTGCTTGATGAGGACATCAGGCTGGTGATCACCGGCCATTCGCACAAGCCGCTCATACAATGGCGCGGTGAAACCTTGTATCTCAACCCTGGCAGCGCGGGCCCACGGCGTTTCAAGCTTCCGGTGACACTGGCGCTGCTGGAGGTGCTTGAGACCTCAATTGAGCCTCACTTGGTTTCGCTTCTGGAATGACTCGGTATGCCGATCCATCTCCGTCATGGGCGTTTGCTGTGGGTATAAAAAAGCCCGACACCCACCACAATTTGCTCCAACGCCACACAACGGTCGATGCGTTATTATCGCCTCTTCGAAATCAGCCAAGGAGGCACCCATGAGCGTTCGTGGTAAAGACCGACAGATCGACAACATTGAGTTCAACGTCGGCGACATCGCCCGTAGCAAAGCCTTCTACGGCGAGGCGTTCGGCTGGACATTCGTCGATTACGGCCCTGCCTATACAGAATTCAGTGATGGCCGCCTTACGGGTGGCTTCACTACGGGAGAGCTCGTTCGGCCCGGTGGCCCGTTGATCATCTTGTACTCGGATGATCTCGACGAGGCGCAGCGTCGGCTCAAAGCCTTGGGGGCTGTTATTTCCCGCGAAACATTTTCGTTCCCTGGCGGAAGCCGGTTCCACTTCATTGATCCAGATGGCTATGAGCTGGCCGTTTGGACAGCTCAGCCGTAGGTCCCAACTTCTCTCCGTTTCGTGAGCAGGACATGGGACGTAACTTCTCTCGGTCTCCGAGGGTCAAAGTGGAAGGAGCGTTACGGGTCGCCCAGCAGCAGTTGCTCAGCTCCAATCAGCAGATCAGGCGCTGTATAACGCTAAGGCGGCTGGACGGAACCGGCTCGCTATTGAATTGAGCGCTAGTCATTGCACCAGAGCGTTTCACCTAACTGCCATGCCGGAAACCCGTGATAGCTCGGGCAACAAGATTGACACCCCGGAGCCCGCCATCATCCCCACGGCCGTCACCTGATCATGCCGCGCCGAGTCTTGTATTGACCTGAGTAAACTGCATGCTTGTATTTGATTCATCCTCGCTCATCTGGACCGTGGCCGCCGTTGCGACCGGCGGGGTCATCCTGCGCCCCTGGCGCGTGCCGGAGTATGTCTGGGCGGTCAGCGCCGCTGTATTGCTGACCGCGTTTGGCCTGGTGCCGCTGCACACGGCACTCGCCGCCGTCGCCAAGGGTGGCGATGTGTACCTGTTTCTGATCGGCATGATGGTGCTGGCCGAACTGGCGCGCCAGGAAGGGCTGTTCGACTGGCTGGCCATGTACGCGGTGCAGCACGCCAGGGGCTCCGGCCAGCGCTTGTTCGACCTGGTGTTCCTGGTGGGGACACTGGTCACGGTGTTCCTCTCCAACGATGCCACGGCCGTGGTGCTGACCCCGGCGGTGTACGCCGCGTGCAAGGCGGCCAAGGCCGAGCCGCTGCCTTATCTGTTCGTCTGTGCCTTCATCGCCAATGCCGCCAGTTTTGTGCTGCCCATCTCCAACCCGGCCAACCTGGTGGTGTTCGGCAGCCAGATGCCGCCGTTGCTGGAATGGCTGCGGCAATTCACTTTGCCGTCGCTGGCCGCCATCGGCCTGACCTACCTGGTGCTGCGTCTGGCCCAGCGCAAGCAGATCCGCCAGCCCCTGGCGACGGCCATCGACGTGCAACCGTTGTCCAGCGGTGCACGCCTGTGCGCGCTGGGTATCGTGCTGACAGGCGTGCTGTTGCTGGCGACCTCCGCCTTGGACCGGCAGCTCGGCTTACCCACCTTCTGCGCCGGCATCGCCACGGCCGGGCTGATCCATTTGCGTCAACGGCGCAATCCGATGCCGGTGCTAAGAGGCGTGGCATGGGGCGTGTTGCCGTTGGTCGCGGGCCTGTTCGTGCTGGTGGAAGCGGCGGCACAGACGGGTGTGATTGACCGCCTGGCCCATGGTTTGGCCGCGCTGGCGCGTGGCTCCGAGGTCCAGGCGAGCTGGAGCGCCGGTGTGGTCTCTGCCATCGCCGGTAACCTGATGAACAATCTGCCGACCGGCCTGATCGCCGGCTCCGTTGGTCATATTGTCGATTTGCCAGTGCGAACGACTGCGGCGCTGCTGATTGGCGTCGACCTCGGGCCGAACCTGTCGATTACCGGCTCCCTGGCCACTTTGCTCTGGTTGGTTGCCATTCGCCGTGAAGGCGAACACGTCGGTGCCTTGGACTTCCTGCGCCTGGGGGTGCTGGTAATGCCTGCCGCCCTGATCGGGGCGCTGTGGTTGCTTCATCTATGAAGTGGGTGTGCTTCGGTAGTGACGCGATAGTCTGCTGCCCTCACGAAAGACGCCAGTCTGTACAGGTATCGCCACATGATCTTGCACTATCCGGTGTAGCTTGAACGCCCCCGTTCCTAGTCTCGGCAGCAGCGTGATCAAGATGGCCAACATCAAGCCCGATTGACGCCGGCGATCCTGTGGCGCGCTACACGGCCCGAACGGGCCGGTTCGGCGCCAGCGGCGAACCCAGGTCCAGGCAGCGATAGACGGCCTCCGTGACGCGTTGCCTGCGTGTGGGGAACCCGGCTTTCCAACGCCAGCGAGTGATGTACAACGGAACCGCGAAGAGCAGCCATGCACCGACGCACAGGCCGCCCAGAAAGAGCCAGGACTCGCTGTTCGTTGCCGTTCCCGTCACCGCGCCCATGCAGGCGCCCATTCCGAGAATGGCCATCAGCAGGGCGGTCAGTGCCAGGACGTAGCGGTGTTCGCTTCCGGGCGGGATGCGTGTCGCGGCGTAAGGCTCCGAAGTGCCTTGCCAGGCGAAGTGTGCGATGTAGACACCATCGTCTTCCAGGTTGCGCAGGGCGTACACCCAGCGCTCGCCGGTCGGTGTGAGGGGCGTATCCAGCACCGCCAGCTCGACGCGGTCCCCTTCGGCCAGGAAGGGTGAAGTCGGGTTCCATGAGCGCTCATTGGTGAGGAACCACATCGATTGGCCATCAACGTCGAAGCTGTAGGCGTTGCCCCGCTTGTAGAGTGACTTGGCCGTCAGCTTCTTCAGCCGTCCTTCGACGCGCTGGATGTCGGGCAGTTCAGCGGCCATGTGCTTGCGCCCCGCAGTACTTCATCATCACCGATGCCATCAACTGCAAGGTCCGCCTGCGACTGAAATTCTCCCAGAGAGCACTGAAGGAAAAGGCGATCTGGAACAACGAGAACATCAAGGTTGCCATGGCCAGGGCGCCGACGATCAGGAACGGGAAACTCCAGGCAGACTTGATCTGGAGAGCCAGGAAGAGCGTGGCAGCCCCTATCAGGCCGCCAGCTGCAGCCAGCCGCAGCGCGCGGGGCAGCGAGCTCCATGTCTTTTCGTTGCGCAACTGCGTCGGCTCGGGTGCAATGGGTTGCTGCGCGCCTTGCGGCAGCAGCCAGTCGAGTGCGTGCGTGCCATCGTGCATCTCGAAAACGCCGGCCACCACCGGCGTACGCTGGTCGGTCAGGGCCTGCAGGGTCTCGGGGCTGGTGTTCTGCTCGCGCAGGCGAGCGTCGACCACGATGCCGTCGAGAGCAAACCGCACTCGGCCGATATCCATCGACGTGGTGATGGCGACACGGAAGTTGTCGAGCGGGCCTTCGAGCACCTTGATCGCATGCGCCCGGCGATCCCGCTTGATGGAAATGAGCTCTTTCATGATTTCAGCTTCCTTCGTCGAAGCGAATCCATTCGATGGGATCGTCACGCCATGCGGGTATCGCGGCGGCGCGTTTTTCTCGTTCGTCGCGGTTTTCTTCCTGGGCCTCTTCGGGGATGTCCAGTCGCTGCTGCTTGGCCCATTCTGGATAGCTGGCTCTTAGTTCATCCACGTACTTGCGTCTTTCGCTCGCGTGGATGGCGATGCCGTATTGCAGGTCGAGGGACTTTGGAGTGGCGCGCAGGGTGTTGTGGGCGGGCTCGATGACGAAGTCTTCCAGTTCCTTGCCGGTCAGCCGGTCCGCAACGAGGTGCGGATTGTTGATGCGTTGCGCCGGGCCGCTGCCTTGCGGCGGCAGCGGCGCCGCAAGGATCACGCCGTAGAAACCGGGGCGCGTCAGCAGGCGACGAAGGGCAACCTTTGCCTGTTGGCTGTCGTCGTTGTAGGCCTTGAGACCGATATACAGGACATGATTGCGCACGGCTGCAAACGCAAAGTTGTTCTCACCGCTGCCAGCGTTCAAGACCGATGGAATCTCCACATGTCTCAGCGCGAACGACCTGCCACCGTCCATCGAAAGCTCGACGCGGATGTAGTAGCAGTGGGTCTGCAAGCGTTCTTCCAGCGTGGAGCCGCGAAGGCATTCCTTTTTAAGGTCGCGAGAGACACCATACTGCAGGAATGCGACCACCTGGCGATCGTCGCTCGAATAGCGGATGGGGATGTTGTCGCCGCTGTTCAGGAACAACGGTCCCATCGGTGTGAGCACGCCCGTGCGGCGATCGAAGTAGCGAATGTTCTTCGACACCTGACCGCGATAGTCGAGGGATTGCTGCGCCAGCAGATACCGCTCGCCGCCAAGGTCGCTCAGGACATATTCGGGCCCTCGGATGGGGTAGGCCACGGTGTACGAATACTCCATGCCGTCATTGAGGGATAGATAGACGCTCTGGTGGGTGCATCCTGCGAGCAGCAGTGCAGTGACTAGTGTGCAGAGGCCGGTTTTTTTCTTCATGCTGTTCTCGCAAGGGCATGGCCTGCAGCCACAGCATGAGGTCCATCTGTGATTTCGGCACGGTAGCGATGAGGGGGCAGAGCTACTGTTCTCGGCCAACTCTCGATATTGCGCAGGCCGTTGTCAACAGATACAGCTCGAAGGCTGTCGAAGTGCAGCGCGTTTGCCTCGGAATCATGTGCAAAAGCTACTTTCTGGCTGAACCCTTGGTCAGCCAACAAAAGTTGAGCCATTTGCTGCCGATCCAATGGCAGGCCGGAACATTTCGATATGCCTTCTGCACTGGCGGGCCAGGGCGATGGGGGTATGCTTTGGCAAATTTTGTCAAAGACGGACAAAACCATGAGCACCATGAACATCTCCCTGCCGGATGCCCTCAAGTCTTTTGTCGATGATCAAGTGAGCCATCGAGGCTACAGAACCAGTAGCGAATATGTGCGGGAACTGATTCGCAAGGATCAGGATCGACAGCACTTGCGTGGTCTGCTGCTGGCTGGGGCCGAATCGGCTCCCACTGCTCCTGTGGATGGCGATTACTTCGAATCCCTACGTGCCAGGGTTCGGACAGCTCGAGGATGAGCACATTGATGTGTGGCGCGTTTTACATGGCATGCGGGACATTCCTGAATCGCTGGTTGAAAACAGCTCCCATTAATTTCAGGGATTGTGCTGGGCCCAGGGCGCACCGACCTACGTTCCCAATCGTCCGGGTTGGAAAACCGTCCGATTGATTGAGGTCGTAGCTCTGAAAGAGATCAAGCACTTGGCAGCTTGATCTCTTTTTCGTGTAAGGGCTGTGCAGAGCTGTGTGTCAATGTCTGGCAGACGGTTGGCGTTTTCGCACAGTCTGGGCCGATTACTGGCCGTCGCCAAAGTCAGCAACCGACCCAAGCGCTCATCCAATCACTTGGCAGCAGTGTCCTTCTGTGGGCTATTGGTGCCATACAGTGACAGATGATTGGCGATGCACATATCGAACGCCTCTACCAGGAACAGGTGGGGCTTGGAGGCCACAGGCGGAACCAGGCAGCGGGTGGTCACACGTTGCCCAAGCATTTCCGTATCGATATAGATGAGATTCACCGGCGCCTTTTTCGGATTCTCCTCTTCACTGAAATACGCACGGGTGTATTCCTCATCGCCTGCGGTTTTTTCAAGCAGCGTGCTGTCGATGCGGCTGGTCAGAACGTCTCCGGCAGGAAACTTCTTATCCGCCATGAGCGCAACGCCGATCGGGCCGGTGAACCCGGCAAGAAGTGCGTTCTTGCGCAGTTGCGACTGTATGTTGGCGTAGGTCGCAAAGTGCAGCACCTTGATCGTCGGTTGGCTGCTCAGCTCCGGAAACTTCTCATAGGCGCGATGGGCCAGCAGTCGCATGCCTGTTGGTTTGGTCGAGCCGTCCGCCATACGATAAATGCCGTAGGCACTACTGGTGATCAGAAGGCTGAAGATTTCTTTTTCGCTCTCGCTACGTGGGCGCAAGTCCTGAATGGTGATTTTGTCGGACTGCTCGATTCCCGGAAATACCGGCGGAGGCAGCGAAGGCTGGCTGGCGCAACCCGCAATGACGAGCGCGGAGGTCACGAGAAGGGTTTTCAAAGCGTGCATAAGACGTCCTGTTGTCTGTTGTCAGGGGAAATGGAAGAGCTTTGGATGGACTTCGAATTTCTTGCAGGGGGGATGAAGCATCCTGGGTAGACCGTTACTGGCTGATCTGAAAAAGCTCATGCAGGACGGTCATTTTCATAACGAATCAATAGAGGCAGTATGCCATCACTGAGCTTTGTCCGGTACTGAGTTGTTCGACCAGCCGTTGAAAAAGGCCGACAAGGGCAGCGATACGCCTCGACCAGCATGGCATCTTTTGGCACGCTGATACGCTGTTTTAATTATGGAAAATGGATTTTAAGGAAAGCCAATGTCGATACGGAACCGGGAAACGTTTGAACGTATGCTGCAAGCGATGCTGGGCGGGATCACTGGGGCCACCGTGCGTATTTCCATCGACGAAGAACAGCGTCAATTCGCGTATGGGCGGATTCTGGAGGGCATTGCCCAGGCGCTGAATGCTCCGGCAGCTCACGTTGTGGTCCACGTGTCATGAGGGTGGTGACCTCCGGCTCGGCGTACCTGGACATCGACGCATACGCCTGTTGCATTGCGTACGCCGAGCTGTTGAATCACCAAGGCGTCGAGGCTCGGGCCGTCAGTAGCGCACCGCTCAATGCCAGCATCTCCAGGACCGTGCTTGGCTGGCAATCATCTCTGGACGATTACCGGCCGAGAGCAGGTGATGAGTTCGTGTTGGTGGATGTCTCCGACTACCACCATTTCGACCCGGTGGTGGTGCTCGATCAGGTGGTGGAAGTCATTGACCATCACCCCGGCTTTGAAAGCTATTGGGCGCAGAAACTCGGATCTGCGGCAGACATTCTGCCGATCGGCGCAGCGGCGACTCAGATTTTTCAGCGTTGGGAGGCGGCAGATCTGTTGCCGCTGATTAGCGAACAAAGTGCTGCGTTGCTGGCCACGGCGATTCTGGACAATACCCTGAATTTCACAGGGCAGTTGACCACCCAATCGGATATCCGGGCTTATGACGTCCTCGCGCGGCGGGCGAAACTGGCAGAGGACTGGCCCGAACGGTATTTCTCCGAGTGCCAAGCCTCGATCGAGTCGGACCTGATTGGTGCGTTGGCGGCTGATATGAAGCGGCTGCAAGCCGAGAGCAACCTGCCGCAGGTTTTCGCGCAGATGACGGTGTGGGATGCCGCTGCGCTGATCCGAACGCATCGCTCAACGATCAGTCACTGGCTGGCGGCGCAGGGTGGAGACTGGCTGTTGAACGTCATCAGCATCCGCGAGTGCAAAAGCTACTTTCTGGCTGAACCCTTGGTCAGCCAACAAAAGTTGAGCCATTTGCTGCCGATCGAATGGCAGGCCGGAACGGCTGTGCTTGAGCGCTCGCTGTTGCGTAAGGAACTGTTGAGGTTGGGCTTGGCCCGCATCTCCGTTGCAGACGCTATGCCGCAGATAGCACGAAGTTGAGCCGATGACATTTACGAAAATCAGGTCTGTGCCGGGATCGGCGCGTTTGGCGCAAGAAAGGGCTTCAGGTCGCGCCACGGAATGATGACCTCGGTCGTCCCAAACGCGTAGGCGAGCACGGCGTATGGGTTAATAGTAATCAACAGGCCGTCTTGCGTAAGCGTCCAGTCATGGATGTTGGTTGCTACGCGCTCGACCTGCTTGCGTTCCACTTGCGCGCCGTCAGCTTTCTTTTCGATGACCTCGTAGCTTCGATCGGTCAAAAAGTCTTTCCAAGCGGTGCCCATGTTGAACAGATCCGAAGCTTCAAGGGCATGGAGGTGCGCTTCTGGCCGAAAGCACTCTCGTCACCAGTGTTAGACTGCGCGGCTTCCAGACCCAATCATGGACGCGAAAATGGTCGAAAAGATAGTGAAGTCGAAGCTGGTCAATTTTCTGGTGGCTGACGCCCAGGTGGATTACGACACCGTGAGCGATCTGTACTCCGTAGCCGAGTGTGGTGATGTGGACGCGGTTGCCGATGTGCTGGAGGCCTTCAAGGAAGCTTACGGAGGGTTGTGGGTTGGCGGGAAGATGGTGCTTAGCCAAACTGCAGTTCGCTTGAGCGCCAATCTCATGAACCGCATCGTTCAGGAGGGGACCCTGGATATTGAACTGCCATTGGCAATGGTTCGAAAGGTCAGTGTTGAAGGTGGGTTTGTGACGAAGATAGTGCGTCTGGATACCGACGCTGGCAGCGTTAAATTTCGGTGTTTCGGTGCGAAGGACATCGCCTCGCTGATAGAGAAGATGATCATTTCACCGGCCTCGATACTCACGCGGTAAGCGGGGTTTGTGGCGCCCGCCCAACGGCCAGGCTACGGAGGAGGGCGCTTCAATCAGTCTTGCGGATCAATCGCCCAAGTCACCTATGACGGTGGTATTGAACGGCCTTTTCGGTGAACGACCCGCTATTTTCCTTGAGTTAGAGCTTTCAAGCTCAAACCCCAAAGCTCTCCGACGCGGATGACTTTGCGGATAACGTCTCAATGCAATGCATTTGCATGGCACTTTTTTGTCTTTGTGATGACAAAGCCTGCGCTAGCAGGAAGCTTCACTCACAAGGATGCGAAATGTCTTTCGACGCTCTAGTCAGAGTCAGAACAAAACCGTCTGGTTTGCGGCGCTCTTGCGTTGTTAACTGTACTGTCGTTGGTTTTCTTGCCAGCCTTCCTGTGCTGGCGGCTGAACCTCGGGCGCCAGCCCAACAATTGCTGCTTCAGCAACAGCGTGAGCGTGTTCAGCGCGAGCAACTGGAGCCTTCGCCTGACGTTCGCCTAGAGGCCCCGCAAGACAGCGCCAACCACCTGCGATTGCCGCTGAATGAAGCGCCCTGCTTCAAGATCGACCACATCGAACTCAGCGGCGACCAGGCTGAAAATTTCCAGTGGGCCCTGCAGGCAGCCAATTCTGCGGACGATCCAGTGCAAGGGCACTGCGTCGGCGCCGGCGGCATCAACCTGATTATGAAGCGCATTCAGAATGCGATCATCGCACGCGGCTTTATAACCACCCGTGTGCTTGCGCAAGCCCAGGACCTGAACCAGGGCACCCTGTCGCTGGTGCTGGTACCTGGCCGTATCAAGCACATCCGTTTTGACCAAGGCACATCCTCGCGTGCCAACTCCTGGAACGCCATGCCGGCCTCTCCCGGCGATGTGCTGAACCTACGGGATATCGAACAGGCACTGGAAAACTTCAAACGTGTGCCTACCGCAGAAGCGGATGTGCAAATCACGCCTGCCCAAGGCGAGGATGCGCAGCCAGGGGACAGTGATGTAATCATCGCCTGGCGGCAAGCGATTCCGGTACGAGTAAGCCTATCGGTGGACGACTCCGGCAGCAAGCAAACCGGCAAGTACCAAGGCAGCGTGGCGTTGTCGCTGGACAACCTGGCCACCCTCAATGACCTGTTCTATTTCAGTTTCAACCACGACCTGGGCGGCGGCGAGAGCGGCGATCGTGGTTCCAAGGGCCACACCGTGCACTATTCGGTGCCCTACGGCTATTGGCAACTGAGCCTGACTTCCAGTGAGTACGACTACCACCAGACGGTTGCTGGGGCCAACCAGACTTACTCTTATCAAGGTAGCAGCCGCACGAATGAGATCCAACTGTCGCGGGTGATCTATCGCGATGCGGTGCGCAAGACCACCGTGTCCCTCGGCGGATGGAGCCGCACCTCCAGCAACTTTATCGACGACACCGAAATCGAGCTCCAGCGTCGGCGCATGGCCGGCTGGCAGGCCGGGATCAACCACCGTGAATTCATCGGCACCAGCACCCTCGACCTGGGACTGCATTATCGCCGTGGTACCGGCGCCCGGCATGCCCTGCGTGCGCCGGAGGAAGACAACGGCGAAGGCACCTCACGCTCGCAGATCATTTTCGCCAACGCGCAATTGCAGGTGCCGTTCACCCTGGCTGAGCAACGGCTGCGCTACATCGCCGGCTGGCGTGCGCAATGGAACCGCACGGCGCTGATCCCGCAGGATCGCTTTTCGATTGGCGGGCGCTACACCGTGCGTGGCTTCGATGGCGAGCAGATCCTTTCGGCCGAACGCGGCTGGACCTTCAGCAATGACCTGGGCCTGAGCCTGGCCAACACCGGCCAGGAACTGTACCTGGGTGTGGATTGTGGCGAAGTCGGTGGACATTCGACCCAGTACCTTTCGGGCCGGCGCTTGGCAGGTGCAGTGGTTGGCCTGCGCGGCGGTTACAAGCAGTTTTCCTACGACATCTACACCGGCAAACCCCTGGAAAAACCCAAAGGTTTCCAGACCGCCGATGTGACCAGTGGCTTTAGCGCCAACTGGTCATTTTGAAGGAGGCCACCGTGCACCACGACACCCTGGAGGTGCTCACCCCTGAATGGGCCGACAGCCCCATCGACGAAGCCCAGGTGCTGGGTTCGGCGGTATGGCTATGGATGCACTCGACGAATCATCAAGATGCTCCCTTGCACAGCCTGTCGACCCTATTGTTGCCGGCCATCAAGAAGCGCCAGTTCATTTTGATCAGCGAAGCAGGCCGCCCCGTGTTTTTCCTGTCGTGGCTGAACCTCAGCGCCGAAGCCGAGGCGCGCTATCTGCGCGAGCCAGCGGTGTGCTTGCCTCCGGCGGACTGGGACAGCGGTGACCGGCTGTGGATCAACGACTGGGTCGCTCCGTTTGGCCACACCCGGTGTGTCAGCAGTTTGTTGCGCCGTCGCCTGTGGGCCAGGCGGATCGGCCGCTCGCTGTATCACCGGGGCGAAGAGCGCGGGATGCGCGTCTTGAATTTCCAGGGCATCGCCGTCCCGGATCTGGAGGCGCAAGCCTGGTTCGCCACACACCCGTTACCCGGTCACGCGTTCTGATCGACCACCGCGCAAAGGATTTGCATGAATAAGCATCTGTACCGAATTGTTTTCAACAAGGCCCGCGGCCTTCTGATGGTGGTGGCAGAAAATGTGAGGAGTGCCTGCAAGGCACCTGGTACCACGAGCGCCTTCACCCTGGTCAGCACTGCCGTGGCGACGTTTACACCGCTGCGGTTTGCATTGATGGTCGGCATGGGCTGGGTAGCGCTGGTCATGCCGGCGCATGCCCAAGTGGTGGCTGATGGCTCGGCCCCGGCGGGCCAGCGCCCGACCATCGGCGCCGCCGGCAACGGTGCGCCGGTGGTGGACATCACCACTCCCAGCGGGGCGGGTGTGTCGCGTAATACCTATCAGCAATTCGATGTCGACAAGCGCGGTGTTATTCTCAACAACGGCGTGACCAACAGCCAGACCCAACTGGGCGGCTGGGTCGAAGGCAACCGTGCGTTGGCAAACGGCAGCGCACGGGTGATTCTCAACGAGGTCAATTCAAGCAACCCCAGCCAGCTGCGCGGGTTCGTCGAAGTGGCGGGTTCCAAGGCCCAGGTGGTGATTGCCAATCCGTCCGGCATTGCCTGTGAAGGCTGCGGCTTTATCAACGCTGATCGGGCGACGCTGACCACCGGACGCGCCCAGTTCGAGAATGGTCAGATCACGGGCTATCAGGTTTCGGGGGGCAAGGTCAGCATCGGTGGTGCGGGCATGGACGCGAGCCAGGCCGACTACACCGAGATCATTGCCCGCACGGTCGAAGTCAACGCGGGCATCTGGTCGAAAGACTTGAGCATCAAGGCCGGTGCTACCGATCGGAGTCGGACAGACGCCCCCGTTGTGGCCATCGATGTGGCGCAGTTGGGCGGCATGTATGCCGGCAAGATCACCCTGGTGGGCAACGGTGCCGGCATCGGCGTCCGCAATGCCGGGCAGATTGGTTCCAGTGTCGGAGAGGTGGTTATCAGTGCCGATGGGCGCATTGAGAACCACGGGCAGATCAGCAGTGCCACTCAGCTGACGGTCCAGGCTGACAAGGGCATCGACAACAACGGCACGCTTTTCGCCCAAGGCAAGCTGGAGCTGAACACCTCCGGTGATATCGACAACCGAGGCATTGTGTCCGCCCAAGGCGATACCCGCCTCACGGCCAAGGGCGCGAATTCGGCGATTCGCAGTCATGCAGGTTCTGCACTGGCCGCCGGCGTCGACAGCACCGGCAAGTTGGGCAGCGCCGGCTCGCTGACGCTGACATCGGCCGGCACCCTGACGGCCAAGGGACAGAACCTTGCGGCGCAAACCTTGAGCGCCACCGCCACGCAAGTCGACCTCAGTGACAGCCAGACCTCCGCCGACACCGTCGAGTTGAAAAGTACCGTCGGGAAACTGGACCTGCGCCGCAGCCACCTCACCGCAGGCCAGGCCCTGACCCTGCATGCCAATCAGGCACTGCTCAGCGATGCCGCGCAGTTGGGCGCGGCACAAATGACCAGCACCGCGCTGGACCTGTCCAACGTCGGCGGCAAATGGGTGCAGACCAGCAGCGCTGGCATGCGCGTCACTGTCACCCGTAATCTGGACAATAGCGGTGGCATCTTCGCCAGCGGTGGCGGCCTCTATGTGAGCGCCGACACCCTTGGCAACCAGGGTGGCCTGATGCAGTCCGGCGGTCTCGGTGACCTGTATGTCACGGCGCGCCAGCAACTGGATAATCAGAACGGCAGGCTGGTGACCGCCGCTCAGTTGTCCCTCAGCGGCGGCACCCTCGATAACCGTAGCGGGCAGATCACCGCAGGCGGTGCGCTGGACGTCAACGCCCGGCAATTGAACAACGCCAAGGGCACCGTCGCGGCCACTCAAACGCTGACGGTCAAGGCCGCCAGCCTCCTGAACCAGGGCGGCACCCTCGGTTCGGTATCCGGCGACCTGATCCTCAACAGTGACGATGAGATACTCGACAACCGTGGCGGCCACCTTGAGGCTGCTAAGGCATTGACCCTGAACGCACGGGGCTTGAACAATACGGGGGGCGCGGTGACCGCCGCGCAACTGCGAATCGACACCCTGGGCCAGCAACTGGATAACGGCCTCGGCACACTCAACGCCAGCGATACGCTGACGCTCGACAGCGGCGCCCTGAACAACGACGGCGGCATCGTGCAGGCCAAGTCGACTCTGCGGCTGGACACGCACGGGCAGTGGCTGAGCAACCGCGATTCAGGCACCAACGCTGGCATCCTCGGCCAGCGTGACGTCAGTGTTCGCGCCGGCCGATTGCTTAACGACCAGGGCTTTATCGGCAGCGCAGGCACCTTGCAAGTCGACGTACAACAGTTGAGCAACCAGGCCGGCCTGTTGCGCGCCGATGGCCAACTGGCGCTGAGCGCGGCCAGCGTCGACAACCGTACGACCCAAGGTGCCAACCAAGGCATCAAGGGCAACTCGGTGAATATCGAGGCCGACTCGATCGACAATCGTGGCGGTTTGATCGTTGCCGATCACGCGCTGGGCTTGAAAGGCAGCGGCACCGTCGACAACCAACAGGGGATTGTTTCCGCCGGTGGCTTGCTGAAGGTGGCCGATCGCAATCTGTCGCGTAAAACCCAGGCCATACGCAACGACGCGGGTAAGCTGATTGCCGGCCAGTCGCTGGTTCTCGACAGTGCCCACTACAGCGGGAACGGCAAGGTGCTCAGTCTGGGCGACCTGTCGTTCCGGCTGGCGGGGGATTTCATCAACACCGGACTGATCCAGGCCAACGGTGGTCTGTCGATGGACACCAGCGGCCGCCTAACCAATCAGGGCATCTTGCAGGCTGGCAGTCTGCTGCGGGTGAACGCGACAGACATTGATAACACCGCCGGCGGCAGCCTGATCGGCCAGCAGGTGCGAGCGACGGCCAGCCAGCAGTTCGACAACCGCGGCCTGATCGACGGCGCGGCCACCCGCCTCAGCACCGCGGCCCTGAACAATCTGGGTGCCGGGCGTATCTACGGTGATCACCTGACCATCGCTGCCGACACTCTCAATAACACCCTCGAAGGTGCAACGGCCGCCACCATCGCGGCGCGTAACCGGCTCGATATCGCCAGTCAGTCCATCAACAACCGCGAGCATGGTTTGATCTTCAGTGCTGGCGACATGGCCATCGGCGCGCTGCTTGAGGCTAACGATCAGGCCACCGGCCAGGCGCAGGCGCTGAACAACACCAGCGCCACCGTTGAGGCGTTGGGCAGCCTGAGCGTGAATGCGAAGATCATTCGCAATACCAACGAACACTTTGCCACTGAACGGTCAGTGCTCTCCCGTGACGTATTGCAGGAGTTCCAGCTGTCAGGGTCAACCAATCGCTACACCCCATCGCAAGTGTCGACTTACAACGATGAAGTCGAGCACCTGGTGACCCCGGAGGGAATCCGGGATCGGTGGAACCGCTATGACTACACGCGCGAGGTTACCGAAACCCGGATCGTCAGTTCTGATCCTGGGCAAATGCTTGCTGGCGGCAATATCAACTTGACCGCCGATCACGTGCTCAATGACAAGAGCCGGATTGTCGCCGGTCAGGCCCTGACGGCCAGTGTGGGCACTGTGGTCAACACCGAGGTGACGGGCGAGCGGGTCACCACCGACAATGGCACCCTGACCAATTTCTACCGCATTCAACGCAAGGGGCGTGACCGCCAAGGCCGTAACACCACGGCCTATACACCGGCACCATTGATTCAGCAGATTTCCCTGACCCCTACGGTGTTTACCGAGTATACGGCCATCAATGGCCGCAGTACGCAGGTCGGCGCGTTGGTGTTGGCCAAGGTGACGGATAAAGCCGCAGGTACCGGGGATCTCGCCAGTGCCGGAAGAAGCTATGTCGTCAGCCCGATCAGTCAGGTGCAAGCGCTGACCCAACAGAATACCGCAGGCGTGGTGGAGCAGATTCGCACCGGCGGCTTCACCCCCGACCTGCCCAACAGCAGTCTGTTCCACACCAATGCCAACAGCACCGTCGGCTATCTGGTAGAAACTGATCCGCGATTTACCAATTACCGTCAGTGGCTGTCGTCGGACTACATGCTGCAGCGCCTGAACCTGGACCCGGCGCTCACCCAGCAGCGTGTGGGGGACGGTTTCTATGAGCAGAAGCTGATACGCGAGCAAGTGGTGCAACTCACTGGGCGGCGTTTTGTCGACGGCTACGCCAGTGACGAAGAACAGTATCGTGGGATGATCGACAGTGCTGTCACTCTGGCCGATAAGTGGAAGCTGATTCCGGGCGTGGCGCTGACCGCCGAGCAAATGGCGCAGTTGACCAGTGACATCGTCTGGCTGGTCGCCAAGGACATGACCCTGGCCAGTGGCGAAGTACGCCGGGTACTGGTGCCGCAGGTCTACGTGCGAGTCCGGGAGGGTGATCTTGATGGCGCCGGCGCTCTGATGGCCGGGCGCAGGTTGAACCTGGACGTGCGCGGGGATTTGGTCAACACCGGTAGCCTTTCAGGGCACGATGGCGTGAACATCAGCGTGCAGAACCTCGACAACCTCGGTGGCCAGATTCAAGGCAACGACGTGGCGCTCAGTGCCAGCCAGGATCTGAACAACATCGGCGGCCTCATCAGCGCCAACAGCCGGTTGGCCCTCAGTGTCGGCAATGACCTGAATATGCGCTCGATCACCACTGACAGCCAGAGCGATCAAGGCACCCGTACCGCCTTGTCGCGGGTAGCGGGGCTGTACGTGTCGGCACCGGCGGCCAGCCTGATTGCCACCGCCGGCCACGATATCAACCTGCAAGCCGCTCAAGTGAGCAACACCGGCGTTGGCGGCAAGACCGCGCTGGTGGCGGGTAACGACATGACCTTGGGCACTGTCGGCGAGTCCTACACCCAGGCCAATCAGTGGAGTGGTAACAATTGGCGCAAGGAAGCCGGGCGCAATGAAGTCGGCAGCTCGTTGCAGGCGGCCGGGGATATTCGCTTGGGCGCAGGTCGTGACCTGCATGCGCGTGGTGCCGAAGTCAGCAGTGCGGCTGGTGCGGTGGCAGCCAGCGCAGTGCGAGATATCAACGTAGAAGCCAGCGAGCGCTTCAACAGCGCCGATGAGGCGCACAAGGTCAAGGGCAGCAACGGCCTGTTATCCAGCAAGACCACCACCACCCGCGATACGGTCAGCCAGACCATCGCGCAGGGCTCGACATTCAGTGGCGAGCAAACGGTGATGCAGGCTGGGAACAACATCGCAGTTACAGGCAGCAATGTGGTGTCTACGTCGGGCACGGTGCTGGTGGCCGGCAATGACATCAAGGTGCAGGCCGCCACCGAGCACCTGAGCGAACAACACACCAAGGATGTGAAAACCAGCGGCCTGTTCAGCGGCGGCGCAATTGCAGTCACCGTGGGCTCCCAGCAACAGACCAATGACGACCGCAGCCGCCAAAGTACAGCCGCCGCCAGTAATATCGGGGCAACGGACGGTAATGTACTGGTCAGTGCGGGTGGCGAGTACCGTCAGATCGGCAGCAACGTCACTTCGCCCAAGGGCGATGTGTCGATCGAAGCGTCCGAGGTCAATATCCTGGAAGCTCGCAACCTCAGTTCGCAGCTACAGGAACAGCGCTTCAAGCAGTCGGGCGTCAGCCTGACCCTGACCAATCCGGTGGTGAGTGCGGTACAGACCGGTCAGCGCATGAAGAAAGCCTCAGCGCGTACCGACGACAAACGCATGAAGGCTCTTGCCGCGTTGAGCACCGCGTTCGCCGCCAGCGATGCCTATACCCAGGTGATGGCTGACCCGGCGGCAATGGGAGGGATCAACCTGAGCATTTCCCTGGGCGCAAGTCAGAGTCAGAGTAAAAGTGAACAGACCGGCAGCACCGCGGCCGGTTCGACGGTCGCGGCAGGGCATGATGTCTCGATTGTGTCCAGCGGTGGCACCCGTAACAACGACCTGACTGTGCAGGGCAGCCAGATCACGGCGGGTAACGATGCGTTGTTGAAAGCCGATGGCAATATCCTGCTGGTGGGTGCGCAAAACACCATGGAGCAGCACAGCACCAACAAAAGCACCAATGCCAGCATCGGCATCGGGATTTCCTTCGGTGGTGAGAAAAACGGCCTGAGTTTCAACGCTGCAGCCTCCCAGAGCCGGGGCAACGCCGATGGTAACGACCTAGTCTGGAGCAATACTCATCTCACTGCCGGCAACCAGGTAAGCCTGATTTCCGGCAAGGACACTGCCCTTCGCGGCGCTGTGGTGTCAGGCGACAAGGTCAAGGCTGACGTCGGTGGTGACTTGAATATCGAGAGCCTACAGGACACCAGTACCTTTGCTTCCAAGCAGAAAAGCCTGAGTGCTGGCATCAGCATTTGTATCCCGCCGGTATGTGCCGGCGCCTCCAGCGCCAGTTTCAGTTCCAGCAACACCCAACAGAAGTCCAATTTCGCCAGTGTGATCGAGCAGTCAGGCGTCCGCGCCGGCGATGGTGGCTTTGACATCACCGTCAAGGGCAATACCGACCTCAAGGGGGGCCTGATTGCCAGTTCCGACAAGGCCATCGCCGACGGCAAGAACAGCCTGACGACCGGCACCCTGACCGTAGCCGATATCCACAACGTGTCCGAAGCCAGCGCCAAGACCTCGGGGGTTGACCTGAGTTCGGACATGCTCGACGGCAAACTGGGCACCGCCAAGGCGCTGCTCGCCAACAGCCTCAACAATGCGTCGGAGTCCGGCTCCCAATCCAGCGACACCCGCAGCGCGGTCAGCGCCGGCACGTTGGTCATCACCAATGCCGAACGTCAGCGGCGGGCCAACGACATGACCGTCGACGAGGCCATTGCCCGTCTGAACCGCAATACCGAGACCGCCCATGTCGCCGTGGAGCGCCTGGATGTGGCGAAAATGGGGCGTAAGGTTGAAGCCGAGCAGGAGATCAAGCGTGAGTTGTATCGCCAGATCGCGTTGCTGGCCGATGAAGCTTATCGCAAGATTTTTATTGAAAAGGCCAAGGTGTATGAGATCGAAAAGGACCCGGATGGCAAGGCGTTGATCAATGACAACGGTAAGGTTCAATATCGCGAGTTGAGTGACGAAGAAAAACAACACCTCAAGGCTGGGCCAGATGGCAAGGTACACATTGCCAACAACGGTATTTTCAACGACGCCAATGGTGCAGCCAAATACGCCGAACAACACAGCACTGCCGATGCCGGGCCGCAGTATTTGATCCACTTCGAGAAAGCCAACAACTTCACCTCCGAACTGATGATCGCGGCGTATCAGAAATCGTTCGAAAATGATTTCTGGGGGCTGTCCAATGCCACGCTGCAAACCAAAGACTACATGGCCCAGTTCGGCCAGAGCGGGCTGCATATCGATGGTCACAGCCGGGGCACGATGACTAGCGGCAATGCCATGGAGTCGTTCATGCGTGACTCGTCTAACATCGGCATTTTGAGTGGCACCTCCATGAACTTCTTCGGTGCCGCCTATGGGGTTGAAAAGGCCGACAAGCTGCTAGGTGTATTACAAGATCGAGGCAGTTTCAGCTTCGAGGCACAGCGCGAAGCGATGGCGTTGCAATACCAGATTCATGCCTTCGACCCCGTGGGTCGGTTTCCGGTGGGGAATAACCCTGGTACGGGTGGCACGATCCCGGACGGCAGCAATCGCGTTTGGGAGTGGCTGAAGGTGCTGGGTGGCGAGAATACCGTTCACAATTGCTACGGCCATGGCGGTGACACGTGCAAGCCTTTTTGGAGTGACTCGCCCGATGGCATGCCACACTTTGTCAGAGTCAAACCATGAGGAAGAGCGCCATACTCAAGGGTAATCTGCTGTTGAGTGCCTGCGCTCTGTTACTCACCGGCTGTACGTTTACCCCCTTTCAACCACCGCCTCCGGAGTTCACCAAGTGGCAAAAGAATGGCGCCTCGGTGGAGGACGTCAAGAGTGGCATGCGTGCTTGCGGCTATACCAACCTGGCGGGTACGGGGGACAAGACGCCGATTGACCAGGCACTTAAGCGGTTCTACTGCATGAAGGATTCGGGCTTCACCCGCAAAGATAACCTGGACCTGTGCAAGCAAGGCCGTATTGGCGAATCACCGATTTGTGAAGACCGCCGATAACTCATCATGAAAAGGAAACAGGGAATGAATAACACACGCAATGGACTGTATGGGCGCGCGCTGGTTTTGGCAGCCGTAGGGTTGGGCGGTTGCGCCTCGTCAGCGACTATTACCGGCGAGCCCGGGGTGAAGATGGGCGATACCTATGCCCAGGTGCTCGCCGTGGTGAGCCGCAACAATACCGTGACCAAACAGGTCGAGGGCGAAGGGTTCCGGGCTGAAGGTTACTCGCCGATGTTCAAGGATTGCCGCACCAAATATTTCATCTTCCAGGGCGCCGATGGCTTGCAGCGAGTGAGCTTCGAGCCAGCGCCGCAGTTGTCGGTCAATCAGAACTGCCGCCAGCCGTAACCGGTCCTTACTTCACCTGCGAGTTGATTTGCTGATGATGGTTTTGCGTGTTATCCCTGCAGTGCTACTGGTGCTGCTTACGGGGTGTGGCCAAGTGGCGAACGTGCGTTCTCTCTCCACTTCCTACACCCCCCCGCAGGCAGGCGAGACCGCCCGTGTTCGGGTGGTTACAGACGGCCTGGTGCGCGCGGTGCCCGGGCGCGATTGCCTGGACTGGAATGCCCCGGGCGCGGGTGTGATGGCCTCGGCGAAATCCGGTTTCCCCGATCACAATGGCGAAAACCTGGGCATGCCAGGGCCGATTTATTCGTGGGCGGGTGCGGTATCGTCGGAACTGCTAGTACCGGCGAACAAGCCGATCGCGTTTCATTACCTGGGGCGACTGCAATACGCCCGCCAATGTTTCAAGACCATGACCTTCGTGCCCCGGCCTGGGGTGGACTACAGGGTGCAGGCGTCCATATCGGAAGACTGTTCGTTCCAGTTGGATGAACTTCCAGCAAACGGTGGTCGATGGGTGGCTGTCGAACCGAAGCCTGATGGGAAACTGTCGATGTGTAACGCGATGGATAACTTCTAGTGATCTAGGATCGATACTTTTGTATTCGTGGACAACTGGCAGGGGGCGGTGGTGGCGATGTCGCGCTGGAGATCAGCCCGTGCCTTCCAGGTAGCGTTCCCCGCTGAAGCGGCTCCCGAGCCCCTGGCCGATGAAGATGTGCGAAATTATTCCATTCCGATCGTTTGTTTGATCACGTCGACAAAAGCCCCGACCAGCGGGCTGCGCTCTCGTTTGCGCGTCAGCACCAGCAAGGGCGCAGTGGCCTCAGGCTCTGCCAGGGGCCGATAGGTCACGCCCCGCTTGGCCAATGTCTGGGTGCACTGGGGCACGACGGCGACGCCACGGCCCGCAGCGACCAAGGCGATGATCGAGGTGATCTGCTTGCCTGTGGGCGCCGGGCGGCGAGTCAGCGCATGGCGGCGATAGAGCGTCTCCACGATTTCATTCAGCCCGGAACCATAGTCCGCGGGGAACGCGATCAAGGGATAGACGCTGAGCTCGGCCAGCGTCACCTGCTCCTGCCGGGCGAGGGGACTGTCACTGGCGATGGCCGCCACCAGTGGCTCGTTGTCCAGACAGATGGCCTGAACGTCGGTGTCATCACCGGGTGGCTGCATGCGGCTCATGCCGATGTCCAGGCGGCCCTCGATGATGTGTGCCCATTGGGTGCTGGAGGCGCCTTCTTCCACGCTCAACTGGACGTCCGGATACGAGGTGCAGAATGCCTGGATGGTCTGGCTGAAAATGTCCGAGAGGGCAATGGAGCTGGCATAGCCTACCGCCAGATGGCCCGCGGACCCTGCCGCCAGCTTGCCGGTGATGGCTGCGGTCAGATCGACTTGCTCCAGTACGGCACGGGCGTAGGGCAGAAAGTGGCGGCCTTCGGAGGTGAGTGTGACGTTGCGGGTGCTGCGGTCGAACAGGCGAAAACCCAGTTCCGCTTCCAATGCCGAGATCTGTCGTGTCAACGGTGGCTGGGCGATGTGCAGGCGCGACGCTGCACGGCCAAAGTGCAACTCGTCGCTGACAGTCAGGAAGTAGCGCAGCCGGCGCAGGTCGATCATGTTCATCCTTGGGTATCAATCGGTCAGAAATAGGTATTGGATCCTTTAGCCGGCCTATCTTATAAAATTGTTTGAAAATATTACGAATATTCTTATGAACCCTCGTGTTGCCTTGTTTTTGGGTGGGTGCGCAGCTTTTCTCAACCTTTATGCCACCCAGGGGCTGCTCAACGAGTTGGCCGGGGCCTTCGATGTCTCTGCCAGGCAAGCCGGCTGGAGCATCACCGTCACCACACTGGCCGTGGCTATCACCGCGCCCTTTGTGGGCCGGTTGACCGCAGGTGCGGCGCAACACCGGGTCATCGCCGTGGCCGCGATGCTGTTGGCGCTGCCCGCTGTGCTGGCCGCGTGGGCGGGCGGTTTCAGCGAATTCCTGCTCTGGCGATCTGTGCAGGGTATGCTCATTCCCGTCGTGTTTGCCACCAGCGTTGCCTATATCGGCGTGCGCTGGAGCGGCGGCGCCGTGACCGAGGCAACCAGCGTGTATGTCGCCGGCACGGTCCTGGGCGGTTTTTGTAGCCGTTTCTTGACCGGCCTGGTGACCGAGTATGCGGACTGGCGCCTTGCGCTGACATTACTGGCCGGTTTGAGTCTGGTCATGGGGGCGGCGATCATGTTGCTGTTGCCGCGTAACCCCGGGGCGCCCGTGCAGGCCTCGGTCGGTCGTGCGGCCACGGCGGGCGAGTTGTGGAGCAGGCCGTTGCTGGCCGCCTACGCGGTGGGCTTCTGTGTGCTGTTTGCGCAGGTGGCGACCTTTACCTATGCCGGCTTGCACTTGAGCCTGGCGCCGTTTTCCCTGGGCTCGGGCGCACTCGGGGCGATTTACGCCGTGTTCCTGCTGGCGCTGGTGGTGATCCCCATCGCCGGGCGCTTGAGCAAGGCACGGCCGCCGGGGGAACTGGTGAAGGTAGCCGCCTGGCTGGGCGTCACCGGCTCGGTCCTGACCCTGTCGCCGGCGTTGTGGCTGATCGTACTGGGTCTTGCGCTCAGCTCCACCGGGGTGTTCCTTGCCCAGGCCGCGGCCAATGCCTTCACCACCAGCCATGCACGGCACAACAAAGCCAGTGCCGTGGGGCTTTACCTGACCAGTTATTACCTGGGCGGCAGCTTTGGCGCCTGGGTGCCCGGCGCCCTTTGGGACCACTGGGGGTGGCCCGGGTGCGTCGCGCTGATCGTTGTCTTCCAGCTGTTGTCGCTACTCGTCGCCTGGACCAGCTGGAAGCCTGCCCCGCTGCCGGGGCGCCCTCTGCCGGCCATCGCTGCCATCGCGTCCCTGAATACGCTTGATTCATCATCCAACAAGGAAAAAGTGAGATGACCGTGAGCAACCCGCTGACCCAGCAAAGCCAGTTGTTGAATGTGGTGGAACCGGTGCTGCAACTGATGCACGCCGGTGTTCTGAAGCAGGCGTTGGTGGATGCGTTTAGCAGTCATGAGGCGGCACTGGTGGACATCGAAGGTGCATTCCACGCACTCACGGCACGCCGCCACGGCGCCCAGCAGTTGCGCAAGTTCTTCGCCAGCTGGTCAAAGACCAACAACTCCGCTGCCAGCGTCTCGGGCCTGGCCAACCGGATTACCTTGCTGGCGCGCTCCGAACAGAACGGTGCGGCGGCGCAGCGGCTGTACCAGGTGTGCAGCAACCTGCAACGGATCACCGACGAGGACCTCGGCGCGCTGGGCAACATCCTGCATTCCGACCTCTTCTACAACATGGCGACACCGCTCTGTGGTGACGATCAATGGCTGCTGAAAGGAAACTGCCTGCCTTCGGCGCAGGCCTTCAAGGACTGGACGGATGCGCGACGCCTGCGTGACCGCGACCTGTTGCAGGGGCTGTTGACGACCCTGGTTCACGAGGTCTACACCCATGGCGAAGTAGAGTTCATTCACCCGTTGTTCAAACAGTGGTTCGAGCGCGACATGGGCGTGCCTGCCGAAAAGGTCAGGAGCACCGTGGCCTGGGTGACCGTGCATACCGGTGGCACCGAGAGCAATCACTTCGCTCATGCGGTAGCGGCCGTGGAGGAGTTCGTCGAGGTCATGGACGTGGCGGTGGTCAAGTCTGCCGCGCAGGAAATCTTCGGCGAATACTTGCAGCGCAAGGCTGCGGTGATGCGCGATTGTGCCCAGTGCCTGGCCCGACACCATGAATGAGCTCATCCACCCGTCGCCCGCGCCTGCAGTCATCGTCGAGGGCGCGGCCAAGCGCCGCCGCGCCCTGTTTGCCGGTTGCGGCGCCCATGCCATCCACGACGGGCTGACGGACGTGATCTACGTGCTGCTGCCCGTGTGGCAGGCGCAATTCGCCATGAGCTATGCCCAGATCGGGCTGCTGCGGGGTGCCTATGCGGCCATGATGGCCGGGTTTCAGTTGCTCGCCAGCCGCGCGGCCAGGCGCTGGGGGCGCAAGCGTCTGCTGGTGGGGGGAACGCTGCTGGCGGCGTTGGCCTACCTGGTAGCGGGGTATGCCGGGGGCCTGGGCGTTTTGCTGTTGGCGCTGGTGATGGGCGGTTTGGGCGCCAGCACCCAACATCCCTTGGCGTCCTCGCTGATCACCGATGCCTATGAGCCCGGTGGCGGGGTAAAGCAGGCGCTGTCACAGTACAACTTCGCGGGTGACATCGGCAAAACCCTCGTGCCCGGGCTTGTCGGGCTCTTGCTGACGGTGATCAGCTGGCGCGCCAGCGTGATGTGGGTGGGCGTGCTGGCCGCAGTGGTAGCGGGGTGGCTGTGGTGGATGATTCCGTCGACCACGAGCAGCGTGCAAGCCAAGATGGCCAAGCCCGTCAGCGGCAAGGGCTCGGCCGGCGGGCTGCGGGCCATGATCCTGACCGGCACCCTGGACAGCGCGGTGCGCATGGGCTTTCTGACGTTCCTGCCGTTCCTGCTCCAGGCCAAGGGCGCCGGCACCGCCGGTATTGGCCTGGCCCTGACGATGTTGTTCGTCGGCGGGGCATTCGGGAAGTTGTTGTGCGGTTACCTGGGCGCACGCTTTGGCATGATGAAAACCGTGTGGTTGACGGAGTTCACCACGGCAACCCTGATCATCCTTGCCCTGTTCTTGCCGTACCTGTGGCTGATGGCGGTGTTGCCGCTGCTGGGGTTGGCCCTCAATGGAACCTCGTCGGTGCTGTATGGCGCGGTGCCGGACCTGGCCGGGGAGGGCAGGCGCGACCACGCCTTTGCATTGTTCTACACCGGCACCATTGGCGGCGGGGCGTTGGCGCCGGTGCTGTTTGGCGGGTTGGGGGACGTGACCGGCATTCCTGTCGCGGTGGTGAGCCTGGCGGCGCTGTTGTTACTGACCCTGCCGCTTTCATGGTGTGTGCAGAAAGGATTGGATTCATCCAGCGGCAAGTATCAATAACGACTGAAAGAGTATTGGCCTGCACGTCAAGTTGTCATCAAACTGCAAGTGCACCGAAGTAAGGGGCACTTGATGACAGTCGTGGGCACACGTGCAGGTATACAATGAATAATAATGAACTATCAGCTCCTCGGTTTTGTTTGTCACACCGCGCGCTCCAATTAAGCCCTCCCGGCACTTCCAGTATGCGCAGCAAAGCCAACGCGTTAAAAGAGAGCGGGGTGCGTGTCATTAACTTCGCCGCCGGCGAGTTGTCATTCGACGCCAGTGCGCAAATGAAAGCGGGTGCTCTGGAAGCCATCCATGGCGCGCGCAACCGTTATACCCCACCCCTTGGCCTGCCTCGCCTGCGCGAGCAACTGGCGCAGCGGGTGTCGGAACGCACCGGGGTCACGTTCGCGGCCAACGAAGTGGCGGTGACGGCCGGGGCCAAACAGGCGCTCTACAACGCCTGCATGGTGTTGCTCAACCCGGGCGACGAAGTCATCGTGCCGACGCCTCACTGGGAGACGTTCCCGACGCAGATTCGCCTGGCAGGCGCTACCCCCGTGGGCGTGGATACGCGGCACGATGACTACCGCCTGACCGCCAGGGCGGTGAGGGCTGCGCTCACCCCGCGTACCCGGATGATCGTGATCAACACACCCAACAATCCAACCGGCACCGTGTATCAAAAACAGCAGTTGCTCGAGATCGCCCAACTGGCGGTCGATCATCAGCTGTGGGTGTTGTTTGACGAGTGTTATCGCAGCCTCACCCGGTATTCCTTTGAACATCACAACATCCTGTCGTTGTTGCCGGCGCTCAAGCCCCAGACGGTGTTGATCGATTCATTCTCCAAAAGCCAGGCTGTCACCGGTTGGCGGGTGGGGTATGCCTGCGCGCCGGCCCAGGTCATTTCGGCCATGCACAATCTGCAAGGCCACACCACGTCAAACCCCAGCAGCCTGTCGCAGTACGCCGCACTGGCCACGATCAGCGCCGGCACCGAGCCCTTTGTCGCCCAGCTTGCGCCCTTCCTGCAAGGGCAACTGGACACGGCGCGCCGCTACCTGGATCAAGTGCCGGGCTTGGTCTATGCGCCGCCGGAAGGCGCCTTTTACCTGTACATCGACGTCACCCCATGGCTGGGCGGTTTTTATCGCGGCGAACAGGTCAGGGACGTGGACCACCTGAGCGATCTGTTGTTGACCGAGGCGCATATCGCGGTGGTGCCCGGGTCCGGCTGTGGTGACCCCTCCAGTATCAGGATCTCCTATGCGCTTGAGCCTGAAGAGTTGGCGGAGGGCCTATATCGTTTCGTGCAGTTTCTGTCGTCGGTCGAGCGCGTGAATAACCACTGATTCAATAACAATAACGCCAGGAGAGAATATGGATAGTTCAAATGGGGCATTCATTGATTACGTGCATCAGGCATTGGTAGAGGTCGAGGACCGCAACCTGGTGGAAGCATTGCTGGACGGCTTTATCAATCATGCCGATGAGCTGGTTGATTACACGCGACGTTATGAAGACATGACTTCCCGGCCATGGTCGACGTCCTCGCTGTGCACGTTCTTTTGCGGGTGGAGAAGTCCTGATGGGGCGGCGCATGCCGTCTCCAGTATTATCGTGCGCCTCCTTCAACTTTCCGAGTCGATGCCAGATACCGCGGCGAAGTTGGCGTTGCTGGACGCCGCCAGGCATTGCGGTGAAATCATTGTCGAGGACGTGGGCTTGGGGGAAATGCACGGCCATCCCCACCATTCCAAGCTGTATCAGCGCATGGCCTCGGTGATCTGCGGTTCTGATGACTGGCGTTTGCAGGATCGGTACCTGAACCCGATCACCAAGGAGTTTTCGGCCTGGGTGGGTGAAAAGCGCCCGCTTGCGCCGGACCTGACCGAAGCCCTGGAAATGATGGCACTGACCGAGCTGTTCAACACGGGCGAATACAACGTGATGACGCCGCTGTGGAAACGCTGGCTGCGCGAGTCGCGCGGCTACCCGGCGGGCGAAACCCACCGCATCGCTGCCTTTCTCAGCGTCCATTGCGGCAGTGTCGAAGCGCGGCATTTTCGTCATGCCACCGATGCGCTCGTGCTGTACTGCCAAGCCACCGGCCAATCGGTCAATTACCGCCGCATCGCGGCACTGTCCAATGAATACGTGGTTCGCGCCTGTGAACACCTGGGCAAGATGGCGTCCGTCCTCGCGGCATAGGGGCTGCTGTGACTTTTTCTGACAATCCATTGATCACGGTCATCAACACGATGACAGGAGAACCTGATGCGCCTTGAATCCGATTCCATGGGCTCTGTGCCGGTGGCGGCCGACAAATACTGGGGAGCGCAGACGGAGCGCTCGATCCATCACTTTCCCATTGGCCGTTCGCGTTTCCGTTGGGGCGCCCCCATGATCCGTTCAATGGGTATTCTGAAAAAAGCCGCGGCGCTGGCGAACCTCGCTTTGGGCGAGCTCCCCGAGTCGATTGCGTTGCCAATTGTCAGGGCGGCCGACGAAGTCATCAGCGGGAAGCTGGACGAGCATTTTCCGCTGGTCGTGTTCCAGACGGGGTCCGGAACGCAGTCGAACATGAACGCCAATGAGGTCATCGCCAACCGGGCAATCGAGATGCTGGGCGGGGAGATGGGCAGCAAGACACCAATCCATCCCAACGATCACGTCAACCGTGGTCAATCGTCGAACGATACCTTCCCTACGGCCATGTACATGGTGGTGGTGGCGGAAGTATTCGAAACCTTGCTTCCGGGCGTAACGCTGTTGCGCAATACGCTGGCCGCCAAGGCCCAGGCGTTCGTGGACGTGGTGAAGGTCGGCCGGACTCACTTGCAAGACGCGACGCCGATCACCCTGGGCCAGGAGATCGGCGGTTGGGTCGAGCAGCTCGATTACACGCTCCAAGGCATAGAACAGAATATCCAGGGGTTGTATGACCTTGCCATCGGTGGCACGGCCGTGGGTACCGGGCTCAATGCCCACCCACACTTTGGCGATGAGTGCGCGCGCCACATCGCTGACCTGACCGGTTACCCGTTCAGGTCGTCGTCGAACAAGTTCTTTTCCCTGGCCGCCCATGACGCGTTGGTGAACACTTCGGCGGCTATCCGCACGCTTGCCATGGCCCTGCTGAAGATTGCCAATGACGTGCGCTGGCTGGCCAGCGGGCCGCGCTGTGGCATCGGCGAGATCGATATCCCTGAGAACGAGCCAGGCTCGTCGATCATGCCGGGCAAGGTGAATCCGACCCAATGCGAGGCCCTGACCATGGTCTGTACCCAGGTATTCGGCAACGACGCGACGGTGGCGTTTGCCGGCAGCCAGGGCAACTTTCAATTGAACGTCTACAAGCCGGTGATGGTGCACAACGTGCTGGAGAGCATCACCCTGCTGGCAGAGTCGTGCCGCGCCTTCAACGATTATTGCGCGGAGGGCATCACTCCCAACCTGCCTCGAATCGAAGCCAACCTGCAGAAAAACCTCATGCTGGTCACTGCGTTGAATCGCCACATCGGCTATGACAGGGCCGCGATCATCGCCAAGACAGCCCACCATGAAGGTAAAACCTTGCGAGAGGTGGCAGACCAGTTGGGATTTGTCTCCCCTCATGAGTTTGATCGACTCGTGGTGCCCCTGGACATGACTCATCCGTGATCGGGGCGCTACCCGAGAGCACACCCACCAGACTATGAGAGGTTTCGTATGCAGGAAGCAGACGTTCGTCCGGACAGCCTTCGCCGCCTGTTGGCCACCCGTCCTTGTTTACGGGTGCTGGAAGTACACAGTCCGATATCCGCGTTGCTGGCGGAGCAATCGCGCCAGGAAACAGGCCCTGGCCAATGGGTGGGCTATGATGCCATCTGGTCCAGTTCGCTGACCGACTCGACACAACGAGGCCTGCCCGACATCGAAATTCTTTCGCCGAGCAATCGGTTGCAAGGCATCCGCGAAATTTTCGACGTCTGTGCCTTGCCCATGATTTACGACGCCGATACCGGCGGCAAGCCCGAGCACTTCGCCATCCACGTCAAGATGCTGGAACGCGCAGGTGTCGGGGCAGTGGTGATCGAGGACAAATGCGGGCTGAAGAAAAACTCGCTGTTTGGCAACGCAGTCAGCCAGGTTCAGGAGTCAATCGAGGCGTTTTGCCAGAAGATTCGCCTGGGGCGGGCGAGCAGGTCCCCGGAGGGGATGATGATCATTGCTCGTTGCGAAAGCCTGATTCTGGACCGAGGCATGGACGAGGCGATGGAGCGCTGTCTTGCGTATGCCGAGGCGGGTGCCGACGGCATCATGATCCATAGCCGCAGGAAGGATGGCGAGGAGGTCCTGGAGTTTGCCCGACGGTTTCGTGTGCATTACCCCGACGTTCCGCTGGTCTGCGTTCCCACCAGCTACGCGCATTTGAGCTTTGATCAGTTGCAGGCGGCGGGATTCAACGTCGTCATCTATGCCAACCACATGTTGCGCAGTGCCTACATGGCCATGAAGGAGGTGGCCAGCGGGATCCTGGTGCATGGGCGTACGCTGGAGGTGGAGCAACGTTGCCTGGGGATCGAGGAAATCCTGGACTTGATTCCGGGCACCCGTTGATTCGGCCCCTTTTTCCGCCAAAACGGGTGCAGCGCCAGCTCAATGGTGGTACGTGATTTAACCTGGACTGAAGCCGGATCAGTCCAGCGTTGTCATTGCGCCCGTGGACGTGCTCGCCGACGGTAGCGCTTCCAGTGCATTGGCGAGGAAATCGACAAACACCCGAACTTTCTGCGACACATGCCTATGGCTGGCGTACAGCGCATAGATCGTGCGCCGAGGCATCGAATGCCCAGGGAGCAGTTGCAGCAACTGGCCGATGTCGAGCAAGGGCTTGGCGATGAACGAGGGCAGGGCGCCGATGCCCAGGCCGGCCAGCAACATGTCGCTAAGCATCAGGCTGTTGTCCACCGCAAGGCGCACGGGCAGTTCCAGGCGGCTATCGCCTTGCGAGCCTCGCAGGTGCCAACTGCCGGGATGCTCGGCCAGGCGATAGGCCAGGCAGCTGTGCTCGCGCAGGTCGTCGACGCTATGCGGCGTGCCGTTGGCCAGCAGGTAAGCCGGTGCGGCGCAGATCACTTGTTCAACTTCGCCCAGGCGTCGGGCGATCAGCGAGGAGTCCGGCAGGTGACTGCGAATCCGAAGCGACACATCAAAGCCCTCGCTGACTACGTCCAGCAGGCGGTCGTCGAGGGTGAGCTCGACCTTGAGCTGTGGGTAGCGCTGCATGAACGCCACCAGGATCGGCGACAGCACCTTGAGGCCAAACGACAGCGGTGCGTTCACCCGTAAACGGCCGCTGGGTTCACTGGCGCCGACCTGGGTCGCGCGTTCCAGGGCTTCCAGTTCATCGAGCAGGTGGCAGCATTCGCTGAAGTACGCCTGGCCAGCCTCGGACAGGCTCATGCGGCGGGTGGTGCGCAGCAGCAACAGGCTGCCCAAGCGTTCCTCCAACTGCCGCACCTGCTTGCTCACCGCCGCTGTGGATTGCCCCAGGTCGACGGCGGCCAGGCTGAAGCTGCCGCGTTCAACCACGCGGCGAAAGGTACGCATGGCGACCCATACATCCATATTGTTTCTCCTGGGTTGAATCTCAATCAATAAAACGCCTGATTATCTATGATTGATCAGCCAATAACATGACCGCTCCCCCTTACAGGAGTCATGGCATGCACTCAGCCCCCTCGCACACGCTTACCTTGTCCAACCCGACGGGGCTGTATGACCCCAGCGCCAACGGCTACTCCCATGTGGCCCAGGTGGCCGCCGGTGCCCGGCTGGTGTTTATCGCCGGCCAAGGCGGGGAGACCGCCGATGGCCAACTGTCGGCTGATTTTTCCGATCAGGTACGCCAGGCTCTGGCCAATCTGCAGACGGCCCTGCGTTCGGTCGGTGCCGAGGTCGGCCAGGTGGCCAAGCTCACGGTGCTGATCGTCGATCACAGTCATGCGCGCCTTGGGATTTTTAGTGCGCTATTGCAGCAACTCTGGGGCGCCTCGCCGACACCCGCCTGTACCCTGATACCGGTGCCATGCCTGGCCCTGGAGGGCATGTTGTTTGAAATCGAGGCCGTGGCTGCGCTGCCCGCCTGAACCCGGCCGGCCCGGGGCATATCAACCATTAAAAAAAGCAGCCCTTTGGCACCGATAACATCGTTTCTCGGGTGTACGGGTTTTCAATATATTGGCCGCCAGATCCGGTGAATCACTCAACATTCACCCCCTCAGTGCGAGAAGTCTCAATGAACAATAAACCTGATAGCGCAGGGCTTGATAACGCCGGAACGGGGACCCGTGCGGTCTGGGGCGGGGAGCAAGTCAGGCACCCTTACAACGCCACGCAAACACCGATTGTGGTCAGCGCCGCTTATGGTTACGACGACATCGACAACTGGTACGACGTTGCACTGGGCAAGGCACCGGGTTTTATCTACAGCCGTATGAGCAACCCGACGGTCGAGATCCTCGAAGCCAAGATCTGCGAGTTGGAAAAGGCCGCGTCCGCCGTGGCCTTCAGCAGCGGCATGGCGGCGATCAGCAGTGTGCTTTACACCTTCCTCGCCCATGGCAATCGGGTGGTGTCCACCAAGGACAGCTACGGCGGCACCAACAAGATTTTCGAAGAGTTTCTGCCGCGCATGGGCGTGGAGGTGACGTTGTGCGAAACCTTCGATCACGAGGAGATCGAGCGTGAGGTTGCCAAGGGCTGCCAGTTGCTCTATCTGGAAACGCCGACCAACCCGACCCTGAAAATACTCGATATCCAACGTCTGGTGAGTGCGGCCAAGCGCGTCGGCGCTTTGGTGGTGGCGGACAACACCTTCGCCACGCCGCTGAATCAGAACCCCCTGGCATTGGGCGTGGACGTGGTCGTGCACAGTGCGACCAAGTTCCTCAGCGGTCACGGCGATGTGCTTGGCGGTCTGGTGTGCGGCGCCGGATTCCTGATGGACAAGGTGCGTCATTACCGGGAAATCAATGGTGCGGCGCTCGATCCCTTCTCGGCCTACTTGATCATCCGCGGCATGAAGACCCTGGTACTGCGCATGCGTCAGCAGCAACACAGCGCGCGTGCCCTGGCGGAGTTCCTGGGCAGTGAACCGCTGGTGGAATCGGTGAACTATCCCGGCTTGCCCGGCCACCCGAACCACGCGGTGGCGTGTGCGCAAATGCGCGGTTTTGGCGCCATCGTCAGTTTTGTCCTTGTCGGTGGGATGGACACGGTCAAGGTCTTGTTGCCCCGCCTGCGGTTTGCCCACTGCGCGGGGAATCTGGGCGCGGTGGAAACCCTCTACGGCCCGGCCAGGACCACCAGCCATGTGGAGAACACCCTGGAAGAGCGTTTGGCGCTGGGGATTGGCGAAGGGCTGGTGCGGGTCTCGGTGGGCATCGAAGACACCGACGATCTGCTCGATGATCTGAAACAGGCCTTTGCCTTTGTCAGGCGTTCACGGGATGAACAGACACCCAAACACACACAACCCTCGATCAAAGAACCTTGCACTGAGGTCGCAAGTTGAAGTTTGCACGTTAATACCTCACGACCCGACAGTCTGTGAGGACTTCATGAAGAGCAATAATAATAAAACGTAGCGGCAAGCTGTTTTTACTCTGCCCAGCAACTTAGCGCAGACGTTAATGCGTGCCCTCACCACTTTCATGAGAATAACCATGTCCATAAAAGAACAACAACTCGATACGCGTGCCGGTTTTAAACAGGAAATGCAGACCCGCCATATTGTCATGCTGGCATTGGGTGGCGTTATTGGTACCGGGCTGTTTCTCACGTCCGGGTACACGGTCAACCAGGCCGGTCCCTTGGGAGCGGTCATTGCCTATATCATCGGCGCACTCATGGTTTACATGGTCATGATGTGCCTGGGGGAGCTGGCGGTGCAGATGCCGGAAACCGGCTCGTTCAGCACCTATGCCACACGTTTTCTCGGCCCGGGGACCGGTTACACGGTGGCCTGGCTTTACTGGCTGACCTGGGCCGTGGCCATCGGCTCGGAATTCACTGCCGCCGGTATCCTTATGGTGCGATGGTTCCCGCACACTCCGGTGTGGATCTGGAGTGCGCTGTTCGCCGGCGTGGTGTTTCTGAGCAACGTGATTTCGGTGCGCTGGTTCGCCGAGACCGAGTTCTGGTTGTCCCTGGTCAAGGTGGTGACGGTGGTGATGTTCCTTTTGATCGGCGGCGGGGCGATTCTGGGTCTGCTGCACATTGATCAGGCTCACAGCATCGGCCTGGGCAACTTTACCCGTGAGGGCTTGTTCCCCACCGGTTTCATGTCGATTGCGATGACCTTGCTGGCCGTCTCCTTCGCCTTCTCCGGCACCGAGCTGATCGGTATCGCCGCGGGTGAGACCAAGGACCCGCAACGCAACGTGCCGCGGGCCATTCGCACTACGGTGCTGCGCCTGGCGATCTTCTTTGTCGGGACCATCTTCGTCCTGGCGACCTTGCTGCCCCGGGAGCAGGCCGGATTGGTGGAGAGCCCGTTCGTCACGGTGTTCACCTACATCGGGATTCCGTACTCCGCGGACATCATGAACTTCGTGATCATCAGCGCCTTGTTGTCCGCCGCCAACTCCGGGTTGTACGCCGCTTCGCGGATGCTCTGGACCTTGAGCGACCAAGGTCACCTGCCCAAGCAGTTCTCGGCCCTGACCCGCATGGGGACGCCGTTGAATGCCATCGTGTTGAGCATGGTCGGTGGTGCGGCCTCGTTGCTCAGCAGCGTGTTTGCCGCCGACACCATCTACCTGGCGCTGGTGTCGATTTCCGGGTTGGCAGTGGTGGTGGTGTGGATGAGCATCGCCGCGAGCCAGATCGCCTTCCGCCGTCACTATGTGGCCAACGGCGGCGATGTCCGCGATCTCAAGTTCCGTGTGCGGGGCTATCCGTGGGTACCGCTGGGAGCGCTGGTCTGCTGCAGCCTGTCCTGTGTCGGGATTGCCTTCGACCCTGAGCAGCGGGTGGCCTTGTACTTCGGTGTGCCCTTCATCGCCTGGTGCTACTTCGTGTATTACATTACCCGCAAAAGCCGCGAGCGCCGCTTGTCGCTTGCTCCTTTGGCACAACCCTCCGATGCGTTCTAGGCACTGTCGATGGGGTGGGCAGCGTGCTCGGTGCGGAGGGTATCCATGAGGTCCAGGCCATGAAGCAGAAGACGTTACCTCCGTTGAACTGGCTACGAGCATTCGAGGTCTCCGCCCGTAATCTGAACTTCACCCACGCCGCTGAAGAGCTGTGTTTGACCCAGGGAGCGGTCAGCCAGCAGATCCGCCAACTGGAAAGTCACCTGGGGGTGGCGCTGTTCAAACGCTTGCCCCGAGGGTTGGGGCTGACGGAGGAAGGGCAGGCTTATCTGCCGGTGGTGCAGGATGCGATCATCCGGTTGGCGGTGGGCACTAACGAGATCTTTGGTCAGCACAAGCGCCGGCCGATCAAGGTGCGCGGCAGTTTGTCGTTTTTTGTGCACTGGCTGGCGCCCAAGCTGGTGGGCTTTCGCCAGGCCCAGCCGCATGTCGATATCCGCTACATCAGCAATATCTGGGTCAAGGAGCTCGATGGCGAGGACGACATGGAGATTCGCTGGGGCCATGGTCAATGGCCCGGCCTGGTGTCGCAGCGCCTGACCTGGGACACCTTGTTTCCGGTCTGTTCGCCGGCCCTGATGGCGAGTTCACCCCTGAAGGTGCCAGCGGATGTGGCTCACCACCCGCTGCTGCACGTCCTGGGCTACGAAGAGGGCTGGGGTTACTGGCTGAACAGGGTGGGCGCGCACGGGGTTGATTCCTCGACCGGCCTGCAGTTCGACACGCTCATATCCACCTTGCGTATGGCTGAGTTGGGGCAGGGCATTGCCCTGGCCCGGTCCTCGATGGTTGACGAGATGCTTGAAGACGGGCGACTGGTCGAACCCTTCGCCCAGCGTATCGAGGCCAGCGAGTCGTTTTACCTGGTCCGCGGTTCCGAGGCCGACCAGCACCCCGACGCGGTCATGTTTTCCACCTGGCTGGTCGAGCAGGCACATCGATTCAAATGAGTGGTCGGAGCCAATCATGCGCTATGTGAGTACACGAAATTCGACTGTGCAGGTCAATTTTGAACAGGTCGTGTTATCTGGAACGGCCGAGGACGGCGGGTTGTTCGTACCCCTCGAGCTGCCGCTGTTCGAACCGCAGGAGATCGCCAATTGGTCGACCTTGCCCTATGACGAACTGGCCTATCGGGTCATGAGTCCCTTTGTCGGTGAGGCCATTCCCGAAGCCGATTTCAAGCGCCTGCTCAAGGAGGCGGGCAGCCACTTCAGCCATCGCTCCCTGGCGCCTTTGCATCAGGTCGACCGCAATGAATGGGTGCTGGAATTGTTCCATGGGCCGACCCGCTCTTCGAAGGATTTTGCCGCGCAGTTGCAGGCACGCCTGGTGCAGTACTTCCTGCGCAAACGCCAGCGTCGCGGAGTCGTCCTGGGGGCCACCAACGGCGATACCGGGCTGGCGGCCATCGAGGCGTTCAAGCACTGCGACGAAACGGTCGTGGTGGTGCTTTATCCGCAGGCGGGTGTGCCGCGGGACCAGCTCCAGCATTTGCAAGCGGTGGCGCACCCCAGGGTTCATAAAGTGGCGGTCAACGGCAGCTTCGACGATTGCCAGACTCTCGTCTCCCGGCTGTTGCGGCAGTGGCCGTGCGCGCAGCGAGAGGTGATCAGTTTCAACTCCAGCAACTGGGTCGGCGTACTGGCGCAACTGGTGTTTTATTTCCACGCTGTCCTGCAGTTGGGTGGTGGTCAGCGCCCGATCGGATTCAGCGTACCGGCGGCGAGTTTTGCCGAGGTCTACGCCGGTTACATCGCGCAGAAGATGGGCCTGCCGATTACCCAGATGATCGTTGCGACCAATCAGAACGACGCCTTGCATCAGTTGTTTCTAAAGAACCACTACTCCAGGTTGCGAGCCAACAAAACCCTGTCGCCGGCCATGGACTTGTCGATCTTTTCCAACCTGGAGCGTTTTCTCTGGGAGCTTTATGAGCATGACGATCAGGCGGTGAGCGCCCTGATGGGAACGTTTGAATCCAGCGGTGAAATGACCCTCTCCAACGCGTGCTGGTTGCAGGCGCGGATGATCATCGACTCTTACGCGGTCAGCGATGAGCAGACGCTTGAGGAAATCACCTCGTTGTATCGTGACACCGGTTACGTGATTGATCCGCATACCGCCACCGGCGTCCTTGCGGCCAGGCTGTACCGTCGAAGCCTGGTGGCGCCGATGGTCACCCTGGGCGAGATCTCGCCCGCCAAGTCGACCGCGCTGCTGGGCGAGCTGGGGATCATCGTGCCCACGCAGCACCGGCCACTGGAGGAGCCAGGGCCGGAACAGCTCCATCGGATTGAGCACGATGACCTCGACACCCTCCATCAACTGCTCGGCGCCTTGTGAAGACGCCGTACCAGGAGGTCAAGTGAAGCGAATTCTGGACCCTCTCGATGAACGCATCATCGCTGAGCTGCGGGTCAACGCTCGAGCCGCCCACGCCGAGCTGGCGGCCAAGGTCAATCTGTCGCGCAATGCCGTGCGTCAGCGTATCGAGCGTCTTGAGCGTGACGGTGCGATCCAGGGTTATACGGTGCGCACGGGAGAGGGGCGGCAGGCTTCTTCGAACATCAATGCGGTGATTTTCGTCTACCGCTACGACCGTATGCGCGGCGCGGAAGTGCTGCAGGCCCTGCGGGCAATACCGGAAGTCATCCAGTGCGATGTCATGAGCGGTGAGTTCGATCTGATGCTGCGGGTCGGTGCGGCGAGTCCGGAGCGGGTGCATAGGGTCTGGCATGAAATTTCCGCACTGGCCGGGGTGGAAAACACCGTGACCTCATTCGTTTTATCATCCGTGGTCTAGCCCCGGTTACCCTGCTGAAAAAGCCAACGTCTGTTGGCTTTTTTTATGTCTGACGCTTTGCCCGCGTGCAGGTCAAAACGCCCATGAAATAGAGCAAATTGGCATATTTTACTGCCTTGGCTGCCCGCCTAATCTGGTGCCCAACAACCCCTCACTCGGATCAAGGGCAATAGAAATGACTGAATACAAACTGGCGCTGGTCGGCTTCGGTGGTGTCAACCGAGCATTGGCTCAGCTGATTGCCGAGCGTAATGAAAGCTGGAAAAGCGAACTGGGTTTCACCCTGAAAATCGTCGGCGTCACCGACCTGTTCCTCGGTTCGGTGATCCGCCGCGAAGGGCTGGATGCCGGACTGTTGGCCAGCCTGCCGGCGGTCAAGGGGGCCCTGGCGCAGGTGCCGGGAGGGGATGGCGAAGCCTTCAACGAATCCGTGATCAAGCACTGCGGTGCTGACATCGTAGTCGAGGCGACGTTTACCAATCCGGTCGACGGCGAGCCGGCCACTTCGTTCTGCCGCTGGGCGCTGGAAGGTGGCAAGCATGTCGTCACCACCAACAAGGGACCGATTGCCCTCCATGGTGCCGAGCTGAAGGAACTGGCCCGACGCAATAACGTGGCCTTTGAATACGAAGGTTCGGTGATGAGTGGCACGCCGGTGATTCGCTTGGCCAAGCAGTCGCTGGCGGGCAGCTCGATGGTGGGTTTCGAGGGGATTCTCAACGGCACGTCCAACTTCGTTCTCACCCGCATGGAAGGCGGCCTGGGATTCGCCGAGGCGGTGAGCGAGGCTCAGGCGCAGGGCTATGCCGAAGCTGATCCGACGGCGGATGTCGAGGGGCATGACGTGCGCCTCAAGGTGGTGATTCTGGCCAATGAACTGCTGGATGCCAAGCTGACGGTCAGCGATGTCAGTTGCAGCGGTATTTCCTCACTCAGCCTGGACGACATCGAAAGTGCCCGCAGGGACGGAGCACGTTGGAAGCTTATCGGCGCCGCAACGCGCCATGCCGATGGTTCGGTCAGCGCCAGTGTCGGGCCGCGACTGTTGAACAACGATCATCCGCTGGCCGGTATTTCCGGCGCCACCAATGCCGTTTCGTTTACCACCGGTCTGCTCGGCGCGGTGACGGTTTCGGGGCCGGGGGCAGGGCGCACGGAAACGGCGTTCGCCCTGCTATCGGACATCATCAACCTGCATCAGTCTGTGGCGCACAACTAGGAGAATGCCTGTGAAACCATCGCATCTGGCCCTGGCCATAGTTGAACATCAAATCGATGTCCTGAACCCCTTTAACGGCACCGTCGTCGGGACTGTCGCGGATATTGGTGCGTCGCAGGTTCCGGGGTTGCTGGAGCAGGGTCGTAACGGCGCACGAGCCTGCGCCGGACTGTCGCGTCATGGGCGGGCACGTATTCTCGAACAGGCGGCCTTGAACGTTGAACGCGATGCCCTGGCGTTTGCCCGACTGATCGTCGAAGAGGCCGGCAAGACCTTCAAGCAGGCGGAAAAAGAAGTCAAACGGTGCGTCAACACCCTCAAGCTGTCCGCGCAAGAGGCCAGGCGCAATGCTGGCGAGGTGTTGCCGTTCGACGCCTATGAGGGCTCCGAGTCGCGCCAAGGCTGGTTCTCCCGCGAACCCCTGGGCCTGATCGTCGCGATCACCCCGTACAACGATCCGTTGAATCTGGTGGCGCACAAGCTCGGTCCGGCCATCGCCGGGGGCAACGCGGTGATTCTCAAACCGTCCGAGCTGGCGCCGTTGTCGGCCCTCCGATTGGTGAGGTATCTGGTCGAGGCGGGGCTGCCGGAGTCGGTGGTCACGGTCGCCACCGGCGGGGCAGAATTGGGCAAGGCCCTGGTGGAGGCTCGCGAGGTGCGGATGATTTCTTTTACCGGTGGTTTCGTCACGGGTGAGCGGATTGCTCGCACGGCAGGCCTGAAGAAACTGGCCATGGACCTGGGCGGCAACGCCCCCGTGATCGTCATGGACGACTGCGATCTCGAGGCTGCCGTCGAGAGTTGCCTGTCTGGCGCGTTCTGGGCGGCGGGGCAAAACTGCATCGGCACACAGCGCCTGCTGATCCAGGCGTCGATCTATGCGGCATTTCGCGAGCGTTTTGTCAGTCAAGCCCAGGTGCTGGTGACCGGCGACCCGATGCTTGCCAGTACCGATATCGGCCCGATGATTACCCTGCAAGCGGCGCTGAATGCCGAGCAAGTGGTGACCGAAGCATTGGCGCAAGGCGCCGCATTGCTCTGCGGGCATCGTCGCCAGGGCTCGTGCTACGCCGCCACGGTGTTGGAAAACGTCGATCACGCCAGTCGGCTCTGGCGCGACGAGGTGTTTGCCCCGGTCGTGGTGCTACAGCCTTTCGAGACTCTCGATGAAGCTATCGCGCTGGCGAACGAGCCAGAGTACAGCCTGCATGCGGGGATCTTCACCAATGATCTGGCAACGGCCATGAGCGCTGCACGCAGGATCGAGGCCGGTGGTGTGATGATCAACGACTCCTCCGACTATCGCTTCGATGCAATGCCGTTTGGTGGTTTCAAGTACGGCAGCCTGGGGCGGGAAGGGGTGCGCTTCGCCTATGAGGAAATGACTCAGCCCAAAGTGGTGTGTATCAACACCCTGGGCCAGGTGACATAACGGGCGTCAGATCAGGTGATGTTGCACTAGGCTGGCGGCGCCAGGGCTACCTTGCCCTGATGCCGACGTACGCAGGCACGGTTTGAGCCGCTCCCACATCAGGTCGGCCGCCAGCGAGTAGCCATGAATGGGGAAGGAGGGGACAAGCTGAATGGTCGTCGATTTGACGGCAAAAAATGGCGTTGATAGCATACCGACCGTTCGGTATGTAGAGGCGTTGATATGAAACCTATCTCCATCCATCACTACTTCCACGATGTCTTTGGGCAAGAGCAAACCGTCTTCGAGTTACTGGCCATCTTGCTGTTCGGCACAGGCCTGACGGTTGCGCTTGCCGTTTCTTCGACTCAGTTGATTGAAGCGCTGCCGCTCTGGAGGAGCGTGCTTGCTTTGGTACTGATCCTGGATATCGCGGCTGGTTGCATCGCCAATTTCACGCGCTCGACCAACGATTTTTATGCCCAGCGCCCAGCCAATCGCTGGGGCTTCATTGCGGTACATGTCCACGTTGTCGCGGTCGCTTTCCTGCTCGGGCGCGAGACGGATGTGGCATGGGCGGTATGGGCCTACACCCTGGCCAGCGCGACGATCGTCAACCTTCTCAAGCCCAGTTCATATCAACCCTTTGCAGGGGCCTTTCTGCTGGTCACAGGCCTTGGCTGGATGCCGTTATGGCCTGAGATTTCTCCGTTGATGGTGGTTGTTTGCGCGCTGTTCATGCTCAAGGTCATTTACGGTTTTGCGGTCGATCACTACGGCGGCGTCAGGATGCGGTCCTCGCAGGTGGCCTCACATGATTGAAGCCACAACCCTTCGCAACCTGGGGCGGCACGACAAGGCCGCGTTCATGACGGTCATGGCCAGCGCTTTTGCAAAGGATCCGCTCTTTGTTTTGGCTTTCGGGGGCCTTACTCATTCCCGGAAAACGCCAACCTCACTCAAGGCATTCTTGTCCTTTCTGTTTGATATGAATCGGCTGATGGGGGGGACTCCGCGGGGTCTGTTCGTCGGTCAGCAATTGATGGCCTGTGCGTTGCTGGAGCCCCCCTCTGGCAGTCGGCTGGTCATGGGCGTGCGGCTGACGCTGTCGATCCTGCGCTTTTTACCCGTGACCCTGGCGATGCCACTGCGTGTCACCGCCTTTTTGAATGAGTATATGAAGCGCACCCGAGCCGCATCGCCTCCATCGCCACATTGCTACCTGTCGTTGATCGGCGTGCACCCTGACGGGCAGGGGCGAGGATTCGGCCGGCGCTTGATGATGGATGCGTTTGATCGCTCCCAAAGCCATGGGCGTTCGACCGGTATCGCACTGGATACCGAGAATGAGGCCAATGTCGCACTCTATCAGCGCTGGGGATTCAGAACGCTGGCGTCAGTCGACCTCGGCGGCGTCACCGCGCACTGCCTGTTCAGATCGGCCAAGGAGTTCCTGTGAAAGATACCAAGTCCTCAATCATTGAGTGTGCGTTCCGCCTGTTCCTGGAGCATGGGTACGAGAACACCAGCCTGTCGAACCTGGTCAAGGCCAGCGGGCTTTCAAAAGGCGCGTTCTATCATCACTTCAAGGACAAGGAAGCCCTGCATGACGCGACGATTCACTATTTCTTCATTCGCTTCTTCACATCGGCAGAGCCAGAAGAGGTTGAACCGCTGAAGAGTGAGCCCGGTCTCGAAGAGATCGTGGGTGAGCTTTACTCCGGTTACTCGCACTTGATTGCAGAAATAGCCACGATAACGCCTGATCTGAGTGCGTATTACCGGTTTCTGTTTTCTATCCTGCCGAAGATCAAGCCCGTTATCGCGCAGCAGATTGCGGCGGCACGTCTGCGCATTGCGTCGTCGGTTCGGCGTGATCAGGATCAAGGGCGGTTCAGCCTCTCGCTGTCGCCCGATGTTGTCGCGGATCAGTGCCTTGCCCTGATAGAAGGCGCCGGGCTGCTCTGTGTGCTCGAGGGTAAGGAGAGCATCGACACGGTGTTTCGACGAACCATTCCAACCTACCTCAAGTCCCTGCGCGCCATCGCTGTGAATTGAGACCTTCGATGTCACTGAGCATCGAGGGCGCGATCAACCTCCGTGCGTCAGAGAGGAAACGGCATTTGGCATCTGCAGTTCCTTAGCGGGGCTGCAGCTGAGCCAGCGCCACATCCACTAGGGCCAGCAGTTCATCAATGGCTTGGGTGGCGCGTTGGAAGTAGGCCTTGGCGGCAATCACGGGTTGTTCCTGGTCGAGCAGCTGCTCTTTTGTGCAGCGTAGAAAATCCTCCACCCTCTGTTTGCGATGCTGCAGGCGGAACGCGTCAGTCTGCGGGTGGTCGGTGGCGTGGTGTTGCAGCGTGGCGAACGCGGTGTCGGCCAGCAGCTCGATCTTCTGGTAGAGAAAACGCATCCTCACGCGCTGCTCGGCGCTGCTCTGACCGGCCGCCGCGATGCCGGTGCCCAAGGCGCGCGCCTGGCCGGCCCATTCGGCCGCCTGGACGACCTCGCGCCAGATGCAGGGCAGATAGCCCAGCTCGGCACGGCCCTCGGTCAGATCGATTTCGCTCGCCACATCCTCCATCAGGAAAATGCTGTTGCGAATGATCAGGTGATGCTGCAGCAGATTGTTCGCCCGGTCGCTACTGCGCCCTTCGCGCAGGCGCGACCAATGATCGATCAAGCTGTTCCAGGCGGCCCGGTGCGTGCTGTCGAACGCCTGGGCCGCATGGATATGCTGGTCCAGCCCCTGGCGTGCGGTGGCAAGATCCTGACTCAGGCTGGCATCGCCACAGAGCACGCCATTGCTCAGGCCGCGATGGCGCTGAAACCCGGAAATCAGTGCACGTAACAAGGCCAACTGGCGAATGTTCAACTGGATATGTTGGCGCTTTTGCCGCTGCCGGCGCCGGTGCAAGCCATAGAACAGCAGGATCAGGGTGACCAGGGCTGTGACGAGCAAGAGCAGTAGTCCGTGCAATCCATTCATGTTGATTACCCCGTCAGATGAGCCAGATGGTGGGCGATGGTTCGTGCCTGATCGGCGGCCTGGAGGTTGTCGGCATTGCCTTGGCGGACGCGGTCGGCCAGTTCGGCGATTTCCGCAACGGCTTTACCCTGTTGTTCGGTACTGACCGCCACCTGGTCGACCTGCCCGGTCAATTGCAGGGTGTGCTGTTGCACCTGATTGATCAGCGCGCACACCGCTTCGGAACTGGCGGCGCTGCGATGCGCCAGATGGGTCAAGTCGGACACCTGCACCGTGGCTTCCTTGATGTGCTGTTGCACCGATTCGATGTTGCGACTGATTTCTGCCGCCGACTCCTGGCTGTGGAGGGCCAAACGGCGAACTTCATCGGCCACCACGGCGAAGCCACGACCGCTCTCACCTGCGCGGGCCGCTTCGATGGCGGCATTCAGGGCGAGCAGGTTGGTTTGCGAAGCAATCTCGCGGATGGTGCCGGACATTTCATTGATGGTGCGCGAGTTGGTGTTCAGCTGGAGGATCAGTTCGTTGGTGGTGATGGCTTGCTGCGCCATCTCGGAGACCTGCCGCACCAAGTTGGTGAGCTGGCTGATCCCGTCGGCCAACTGTTCGCTGGCCACGACGCTGGTCTGACGCGACTCATCGGCCAGCGCCGCCACCTGCAAAATGCTCACATTCAGTTGTTCTACCGCCGCTGCGGCGACAGTGGCCGATTCGCTTTGCCCTTCGGCATTGCGGGTCACCTGCGCTGCGCTTTGTTCGAGTTCGTATGAGGAGTGGGATATTTCATCCAGACGCTGCTGTAACAGTTGTTGTTGGCGGTGTTCGCGGCTCAGCCGCTGCTGAAAGCTTCGTCTGATCGGCTGCAGCAGCCACTCGGCAGTGCTGGCTGGCTCCTGGGCGCCAGGCTGTGCGGAGTCTTCACAGTCGCGTTGCAACTGCGCGATCTCCTGCAACAACAGCCACAGGCTGGCAATGGCCAGGTAGGCCAGTATCGCCCACAGCGGCCCTGTTGGCAGTGTCGCGGCGGTCAGGGTAGTGGCACCGCCCGCCAGGCTGATCGCCAACAGTGTGCGGATCATGCCGACGATGCCCAATTCGCGCAGCAGCAAGAATGCAGGGTAGGTGAGCCACTTCATGTGTCTGAATTTCCAATGCGGTAGCCAAAAAAAAAGCCTGAAGCCTCTGCAAAATATCTGCAGCGGATTCAGGCGCCTTTGCCTTGCAGGAGCTAATCCTGCTGATGTGATGTGTTAGGAAGCAAGAGTGATGCCACAGGTGCTCGGCGGTTTTCAAAGGATCTGACCCACTCCCGTCAGACGCCAGTTTTCGCACGCACGCCTGGATATACCGTTGACATATCCCATCATGATTCTACAATGGGATATACGTTAGATATATCCCGTCGAGGTGCAGCATGGAACAAGGCTCCGTATTTCAGAGTAATCGTAGTCAGGCCGTGCGCTTGCCAAAGGCTGTTGCACTACCTGATGACGTTAAGCGCGTTGACATTGTTGCCATTGGCAGAACCCGGATTATCACACCCGCTGGTGAGTCCTGGGATAGCTGGTTTGACGGTGACGGGGTAACGGCTGATTTCATGGTGGATCGTGAGCAACCAACTGAGCAGGAGCGGGAGTCGTTTTGATGCTCAAGTTCATGCTCGATACCAACATCTGTATTTTCACCATCAAGAACAAACCCCAGCATGTGCGCGAAGTATTCAAAGCGCACCATGGTCAGTTGTGCATCAGTACGATTACTTTGATGGAGCTGATTTACGGGGCGGAAAAATCGGCGAATCCAGGGCGCAATCTGGCGGACGTAGAGGGCTTTGCGGCACGCCTCGATGTTTTGAAATACGACCAGGACGCCGCAGCACATACGGGCCAGCTCCGCGCGGAGCTGGCCAAAGCGGGTACTCCCATTGGCCCCTACGATCAGATTATTGCCGGACACGCCCGTTCACAAGGTTTGATTTTGGTCACAAACAACCTGCGTGAGTTTGATCGAGTGCCGGGTCTGCGAGTAGAAAATTGGGTGTAGGAATAACGAGTGTGCACAATCACCGAACGACTGAACTCGGGCGGTGATCGAAAGCTGTCTATCGAATGTCGACGCTTACCGAAAAGGGGACGCATTTATTTCAGAGCAAATAAATACGTCCCCTTCGTGCAAGGCACAGCTCATCTGGCAACTTTCAGCGATGAAGCCCCTCCAAGGAGCGATACTTGCATCCTGTCAGCCATCTCTTTCACCTCGGCTGGCTTTTCTTTTGACTGCCCGGCCCATGCACCACCGGCCGGTTGATCTTCGATAGCGTATGACGGATTTTTAAATGAGTACCCCCGCGACTGAAAACACCGACAACTGGCAACCGGTCATTGCACTGGCGTTGGCGGCCTTTGTCTTCAACACCACCGAATTCGTGCCAGTCGGCCTGTTGAGTGCCATCGGCGACAGCTTCGACCTGTCGAGCGCACAGGTCGGGCTGATGCTGACGATCTATGCCTGGGTGGTGTCCCTGACATCGCTGCCGGTGATGCTGCTCACCCGGAACGTCGAGCGGCGCAAGCTGTTGATGGTGCTGTTCGGCCTGTTCATTGTCAGCCATGCGCTGTCCAGTCTGGCCGCGAGCTTTGGTGTCCTGCTGGTGAGCCGGGTGGGGGTCGCCTTGTCCCATGCGCTGTTCTGGTCCATCACCGCGTCCCTTGCGGTGCGGGTGGCGCCTGCGGGCAAGCAGGTGCAGGCGTTGGGCCTGCTGGCGACGGGGACGTCCATGGCGTTGGTGCTGGGGATTCCGCTGGGCCGAATGCTTGGCGAAGCCATGGGTTGGCGCATCACCTTTCTCGTGATCGCGTTGATGGCGGGCGCCCTGGTGCTCTGGCTGGGCAGAAGCCTGCCGCTGCTGCCGAGCCAGAATTCGGGCTCCCTGAAAAGCCTGCCCGTGCTGTTCAAGCGCCCCGCACTGGTGGCGGTCTACGGCCTGACGGCTGCGGTGATCACGGCGCAGTTCACGGCCTATAGCTATCTCGAGCCGTTCATCAAAACCGTGGCCGGCATGAGCGGCGAGGTGGTGACCTTTATCCTGCTGCTGTTCGGCGGTGCTGGGATTTTCGGGTCGCTGCTGTTCAGTCGATTCAATCGGCAATACCCGCAGCGCTTTCTGCTGGTGGCCACCTTGTTGCTGGTGGTGTGCCTGGCGTTGCTGTTGCCTTTGAGCAGCGAGGTGTCGACGCTGGGGGCGCTCAGCGTGTTCTGGGGCATGGCGATCATGTGCTTCGGGCTGTCGCTGCAGTCGAAGGTGCTGGTGCTGGCGCCGGACGCAACCGATGTGGCGATGGCGCTGTTCTCGGGGATCTACAACATCGGTATCGGTGGTGGGGCGCTGGTGGGCAGTTGGGTGGGGCGGCAACTCGGGTTTGCCTATGTCGGTGTGGTGGGGGGCGTGTTGGCGGGCCTGGCGCTGGCGTTCTACGGCCTCTCGGTCTATCGCGCTGGTCGGGCCGGGGGAGGGCGCTGAGTCCTGTTGTCGGTGTGCAAGTAAAGGGCCGATCTGGTCTCTGGCTTCTTAATGGAGCGTCACAACCCTGCGACTCTCGCCGATCCGGATCCTGTCCAGCGCCCGGTTTAACGCGTCCAGGGCATCGAGGAGTGCTTTTGCCTCGTTCTCCCTGCCATCCCCCCAAAGGCGTTCAGCCATTTTGTTCAGGGCCTGGATTGATTTTTCGATATCTGCAGCCGTTGCTGTCGCGGTACCCGCCGGTTTTGTCTTTGGCATTTTCAGAACTTCAACTGTTAGGGGGTAGATTCATTGATCATGATCGCCGCTCGGCGAGTTTTCCTACAGGCCCTGATAACGGGTGCTAGTGTTAATTTTCGTGCATGCGGTTCGATTCAAGACTCCTCAAATCACACCGAGTGACTCCCAACCCAGGAGGCATCATGGCTAAGGTACTGGTTCTCTATTACTCAATGTACGGTCACATCGAAACGATGGCTGAGGCAGTCGCCGATGGCGCACGATCAGTGCCTGGCACTGACGTGACGATCAAGCGGGTCGCTGAAACGATCCCCGCCGAGCAGGCTGCCGCTTACGGTGCAAAGCTCGACCAGAAGGCGCCGGTGGCGACGCCTGACGAGCTGGGCAACTACGACGCCATCATCTTCGGCACACCGACGCGCTTTGGCAATATGGCCGGACAGATGCGCACGTTCCTCGACCAGACCGGTGGCCTGTGGATGAAAGGCGCTCTCGTTGGGAAGATCGGCAGCGTTTTCGCGTCGACCGGCACCCAGCACGGCGGCCAGGAAACGACCATTACCTCGTTCCATACCACGCTACTGCACCAGGGCATGGTGATCGTGGGGGTACCTTACACCTGTCCGGGATTGAGCAATATGGGCGAGATCACCGGCGGTACACCCTACGGAGCCACAACCCTGGCAGCAGCCGATGGAAGTCGGCAACCATCACAGAATGAATTGGATATTGCGCGTTTCCAAGGTAAGCACGTCGCTGAGATCGCCATAAAGATCGCTGGTTAATCCGAAAGCCTCGAGTCGACTCTCTCGCCGCCACTCTCCTCATGTCAGGCTCTACGCTGAGCCTGACATGAGTATCCTTGACCCCTGACAGAAAGATCTTTCGTGGCGCTATTCAAGGGTTTTCCTTAAAATACGCCACTTCAGGGTTCTCAGTCGACTTCTCCATCATGCATCGAATCGGATTCTTCGTTTGCCGTGGCTACGATGCTCTAGATCTTGGTGGGCCACTTTCGGCTTTTCATCAGGTGGCCATAGCCGCCGGCCACACCCCATATGATCTTCATGTCATCTCGCAGTCCGGGGGGCCAGTTGTTGGTAATGCGGGCCTTCCGATCGAGACAAGGCCGATCGGGAAGCGCACGTTTGACACCGTCGTATTCGTGGGCGGTGATATCGATCCGATGCAGACATCGGAGAACATCGCCGCGGCCAAGAAGTTGGCCTCCAAAGCCCCGCGGGTGGCAAGCGTGTGTACGGGGGCGTTCCTGCTTGCGGAAACCGGCTTGTTGGACGGCCGGAGGGCAACGACGCACTGGCGGTACGCGGCTCAATTGCAGTCGCGCTTCCCTCGCACCAGGGTCGAGGGCGATAGTATCTATATCGCAGACGGCCGCATCTGGACGTCGGCTGGCATCGCCTCCGGAATAGACTTGGCGCTCGGTATGATTGAACGAGATATGGGCGCGGAAGTTGCGCGCGCTGTCTCCAGGCATTTGGTCGTTCCGTATCGCCGACCTGGAGGTCAGTCCCAATTCTCTGCCATGTCGCAAATGGAGCCGGAGTCGGACCGTATCCGCATCGCTCTGAATTTTGCCAGGGAACATCTGGCTGAAGCGCTACCTGTCGAGCGACTCGCCGATGCCGCAAGATTGAGTCTGCGACAGTTCGGACGCGCATTTCGCCGGGAAACGGGTGAAACGCCTGCCAAGGCGGTCGAGCGCTTGCGCGTTGAAGCGGCGCGCCTGCGCCTGCAGGATGGTAGCGAACCGATCGAACAGATTGCCCTGGCCGTGGGCTTCACCGATCCGGAACGGATGCGCAGGGCCTTCGTCAAACTGCATGGACATCCGCCGCAATCGATCCGCCGCGAGAGCAGATTGAACACTGAGCGCTGATCGATCGACGCGACGATCAGCGCGCGTCCCGGGCCACAGCTGTCAGACCCACCGACCAGGATACTTTCGCCGGACGCTCAACGATCGTCGGATTTCAGGGGGGCGTAATCATTCCAGATGTCGCGGTGCAGCCTCCAGGCGCCGCCCTGCTTCAGGAAGATGAGGATCTGTTTAGCGCGCAGCTTGAGCTTTCCACTGTGATCACGGATCTCGGCATCCGAGACTTCCGTCACGATCTGATCGTTGCCATGGAACTCGTAATTGCTGAACGAAACGGTGTCAGGCCGGGATCCGGCATAGCCCTTGGTGAAGTATTCGGCGATCGCGCTGGCCCCGGTGACTCTGTCGCCCCCGGGCGGCAGGAGTGCGCCATCTTCCGTATAGAGGCGGCCTATCGCCTCATAATCACCTCGCCCGAAGGCTTGCGCCCATCGTGCGTTCTCGGCTTTGATGGCCGCTTCGGGCGGACGCTGAGAGCCACTTGCGGTTGCAGGTGCCGCAAGAGCGAAAAGGGGGAGGCAGGCTGCAAGAGCAGCAGCACAAAGACGAATCTGTGGCATCTGATGATTTCCGATTTTGGATTGAATGGGAGAGGCCTGCGCCAGGTTGGGCAGGTGGAGCAGGCAACGTCGGTTGCGGCCTTCATCGAGGCCAGCGGTGTGGCCTCTCGGACATTGCCTGCCAGCGTTTCATCGAATGCCTGGAATTCGTGCGAGCCCCTTGGATGCGCCAGGCAGTTTCTTGTCGACCAGCGCAATGAGTTCTGGCCGAGCCTCTCTGGGGTGACCGGAATGGAACGGCGGGGCGGGGTCATATTCGATCAGGAGTTGCGTGAATTCGGCGGCCTGTTGACCGCGCAGCTTCGCGGCAACGCGAAGTGCGAAGTCGATGCCCGCCGTCACGCCACCGCCGCTCATGAACCGGCCGTTGTCGTCCTCTACGAAGCGATCCGGAACGGGGATGGCGCCATATTCAGACAGTTTGTTGACGAAAGCCCAGTGGCAGGCGCTTCGCTTACCGTTGAGAACGCCCGTTGCGGCGAGCACGAGCGACCCGTTGCACACCGACGTGACATGGTTGGCGCTCTCAGCCAGACGCCGGATCTGCGCTTGATACTCCGGCCGCATCGGCGCACTCAAATCAGACCCGCCGGGGACCAGGATCATGTCGGCCTTCTCGATATCGGCCAGTCGTTCAGTCTTGCCATACACGACGCCAAATTCGAGGGTCACGTAACCACCCTCGAGGCTCGCATAGCGAACGTTCGTATTCGGTAGCCGGTGAAAAATCTCGCTGGGGCCGGCAAAGTCGAGCAGGGTTCCGCCAGGGTAAACCGCGATGACGATGTCGAGCGGATCGGTCGAGGAAAGCATCTGCGCGCCAGCCGCCTGCGCGAGAGCGGACGTGGCGTCGCCCAGTAGGGCGCCTCCCAGGATGGCGCCGAGTGTCGCGACGCCTCCGAGCTTTAGAGCATCGCGGCGGGAGTAGCCCCCGTTGATCTTTTGTTCGCCCGAGAAGTTATTTTCGCTGTCGTTGGTCAAGATAATTTCTCCTTAAAGTTGCGAGGCACCGCCATCGACGACCAGTTCGGTGCCGACTACGTAGGAGGATTCGTCGCTGGCGAGATAGAGCGCCGCGTAAGCAATGTCCTCGGCCTTGCCCATGTGGCCTACCGGAACTGCTTTGGCGAACTCGGCCTTGCGGTCGCGAACCCACTCATCTGACATCCCCCATTTGCTGATCAGGGGCGTGTCCATTGCGCCGGGCGCGATCGCGTTGAAGCGGATTTTTCGGTCGAGAAACTCGTAGGACCAACTGCGGGCAAGTGATCGTACGGCGGCCTTCGCCGCCGCCGTCAACGAGATGCCATGCTTGCCGGTCTGCGCGACGAACGATGTATTGAGAATGACGGAGGAGCCCTCTCGCAAGTCAGGCAGCACCGCCTGAAGCGTGAACACCACGCCCTTGACGTTGATGTCCATGATCTCGTTATAGAGATCTTCGTCGATGTCGTTGACTGCGGATGGGAACGCCCGACCGGCGTTGGCAAACACGACATCCAAACCGCCGAACTTCTCTTTCACCTCAGCGGCAATCGCCTTCATGTCCTCGATCGAACGCACGTCGCCCTTGAGAACAAGCGCGTTCTCGCCGAGCTCGGCCTTCACACGCTCAAAGGCGGCAACATCGCGACCCGTAACCGCGACCCGGGCGCCTTCTGCAATGAACAGCTTGGCGGTCGCGAGACCGATGCCACTGGTGCCGCCCGTGATCAACGCTGACTTGTTCTTGAGTCTCATCTTCCGTTCCTTTCTCTGCTTGGTGATTGATCAAGTCGAAAGTTCAAGGCGCGATTACTGTTGTGCGCGTGTTTCGGCTTGATTCCCTGGGCAAATTATGGAACCTGAAGTAGATGTCTCAAAGGTCGTATAACCCTCAAAAAACGTCACTTAATCGTGGAGTAACCGTCTGGCGAAGTCGAACGGCCGAACGGTTACTCATCGTCAATCACGGTGCAGGGTCAATCCTTTTGGGGGCGTGGCGGGTTGTCCTGACGATAGGTATGTTGGGGATTGATGACCAATTGCCTGACTTGGCTGTCCAACTCTTTGCTGTGATACAGGTCCAGACATTTGAGCAGCTCAAAGCGAACGCCCGGACGCTCTGATTCGACCAGTGGATTGTGATAGTCACGAGCCAGAAACTGGTCAACCAGAGGTCTACCGGCCTGAGGTGCTTGCTCCAGATCGAAATAGGTCCAGTCCATAAGCGCACTGGCACTGCTTCCGGCATCCTGGGCGGCTTTAGGTTCGCTCTTGTAGGCGGTAGCGATGCAGTCTGCCAGCACCATATCCTTGTAATTTTGCGCGTAGGTGCGCCCGCCTGCCTGTGGGGAGTGGGTCGGATCATCCTTGGACCAGCAGTTGGAAGGTGCGGCTGCCCAAGCCAGTACCAAGACCGCAGTCAAATATCTCATCAAGACAAACTCCAGAAGTTTGCGCGGTCGGTTTGATAGTTCACACCCGGTTCATTGAAATAGCAGTGGTCATAACACATTCTGCCATCAAACAATGTGGCATGCCCCTGAGCGTCCGACCAGCCAGAAACTTCAAACAAAATAAGCCCCTTCCTGCCCGCCAGGGTGCCGCCACCTGCTGCCGGGTATCTAACTGTCTCGGCACTTCCCCATTGCTGTTCCAGATAGGCAATCAGGTTTTTGACGCGATAGAAGTACCAGCGTTTGTCAGCGCCAGACACGGTTTGGCCAACTATTCTCGGTATGAGTGAGCCTGAGTAATTGAGGATATAGCTCATGCGCACTGCGCACGTGTTGACCCACCTTAGGGCTGGATCGCGGCTGTTAATGTTCATTGCAACATTGCCGCCGATGACTGTCGCTACTTTTTCAGATGGATTGAGGGGGTCGTAAATCCGTTGAGAGGCCGCCCATGCGCTGGAAAATGAGGGTCGAATCATGTTTCATCCTTGATTTTTAGGAGCAGAACAACGCCGCAGTTTAATCCTTCATGCTTGAGGTGACGATGGTGGCACACGCGGCCCAACAGGGCCTCATACTTCGGCCCTTGGCGTTGTGACCACCTCAACAACAACGACTGCGGCACAGGACTGTGCGGGTGCTGCGGCACCAGCAGAGCGACCAGCCGAAAACCGGCCATGTCCACTGCATTGAGCCAACTGGACAAGGTGCGCCAGTACCAGGGCATGAGTTGCCACTGTCCCTTGAACCCGCCCCTTCGCTCAGGAACCAGCCGAGGGGGCCGGGACAGCAACCTGAGGCAACTGGCGGCCGGCAATCAGGATGAACACCACTGACAGCAGCGCACAGAGCGCACCCAGCATGATCGAAACCGCGTAATTCTGATAAAGGTCAAACAGCAGCCCTGCGACGCTCCCTCCGATCAGGGCGGCCACCCCGACCGAAATGTACAGGGCGCCCAGGATTGCCCCCAGATTTGCCGTGCCGAACCAGTTGGCAGCCACCGATGGGTAGAGGGATATACAGCCACCATTGGCCACGCCGAAACAAATGGCGAACAGCGCCAGCGTGATGAATGTGTGGGCGCCAAGCCACAGGAGATTGAGCAGCACCAGCGCGAAGGTCAAAACGATCAGCAGGCGACGAGCCCCCATCCGGTCACCGATGCTTCCCAGGAACAACCGGCCGGCTACGTTGCCGACACCGATAAGCCCGATCAACAAATTGGCCTGAGTGGCGGAAATACCAAACTGGCGAGCGTAGGGGTTGATGTGCACAAGCGCGAGAAACAGCCCGACCGAACCCAAAAAAATCGCCCCGAAGTACCACCAGAATCGCCCCGTACTCGCGGCTTCGGCCAGGCGCATGCCGCTGAGTGCCGCATGATGGCTGGCGCTCGAAGAGGAGGGGGCGAGACCATCCGGCAAAAGGCCTAGCTCCTGCGGATTGCTCCTGACCAGCGACGCCACCAGCAGGCCAACGACAAGAATGGCCACGGCGAAGATCTGCATTGTCGCCTCCCAGGAAACATGCTGCATCAGCAGCCCGGCAGCTGACGGTCCGACAAAAGTCCCGACACCGGTTCCCGCCAGTGCAATGCCCGAAGCCTTGCTGCGGTTCTTGACGAACCAGCGCTGGACCGCTGTCACCGTCGGCACATACACCAGACCGACCCCCAACCCGGCCAGGGAACAGAAGCACACCAGGAACAACTGCAATGAGCCGGAGGCAAGGCTGCTGAGGAAAAAGCCCAGCGCCAGCAAGATTATGCCGACGCAGACCACAACCCGGGTCGAGATGCGATCCGCCAGAGAGCCGGAGAAGACCCCGACCACGTAATATATGAAGGCAGTCAGTGAAAACACCGATGCCACGGAAAAACGCCCCACATCAAAGCTGGACTGGATGTGCGAAAAAAACGCCCCGAACGAGTAGGCGCCGCCAAAGATAAGTGCCAGCAGCAGATGTGCCGCGAACACCACGTACCATCCTGGAAATATTTTGGTTTTCATAGCCGTTTGCACTCGGATCCTGCTGCGGTTGAACCACGAAAGTGGCTATTGCCACCCCGGGACACTGGTCGTATAGGATTGTACATACAAGCAGGTTTGAGGCCAACCTTCCTCCAGCGGTCTTCGTCCAGGCGTACACGAAGCGGCTGAAAGTCGTCTAATACATTGGATTCAATTAAAAAAGGAACAAAAATAGACCCGGCCGACCTTTTGGCCAATGAGTCCGGAGGTTTTTACGGCGATACATTTGGTGACAGGTTGCCGGGAGTGAGTGTGTGGCCTTGTTGGCGTGGCCCAAACGCTTATCGAGTCAAAAAACGGACTGGGTGTAGCGAAAATGCTGTCCCCGATAGAGGAATTGTTTATTCGGCGTGGAACATTTTGCGTGGGCGTGGATTGGCAGAAGTGGCTGGAGAAGTAACTTTAAACCGAGATTTTTCATTAGCCCCTCTGGGCGATCCTTGCAAGCAAGGGCGTCCCGAAGGAGAATGACGGATCTCTAATGCCCGTCATTAAGATTTACTCAGTGAAATCAACGAGTTGACATCAGACCTGATTTATACAACAAGGCCACATGGAAAGTGAAAATAAAAATATTACTCACCGCTTCGCTAGGAATTTTATCGCTCACTCAAACATCACTGTCCTTCGCGGATAATGTCAATGGGAGAAATCTCTATTTACAGAGATGTGTCATGTGTCACGAAATAGATCTCAAAGGAACAGGGCCATTGGCTCATAAAAGCAATCCTCCTACACCTGATCTTACAACGTCCGCTTTCAAAAAAAGACTAAATGATTATCCGGGCGTTATTGTCTCATCGATAATACTTCGTCCAAATGGAAACTTGATTCCAAGAACGTTGCAAGAGAATGGTGTAAAGCTATCACCGCACGCTTGGAGTATTAAGGATCTGCGCGATCTACATCAATACATGAGTGGTGTGATTTCAAAAAATCAATGATGTTGAGAATCGATCAAGAAATTACGTAGAGAGCCGGAGTCGCCGCGGCCCGATTGCCGCAGCGCAGCCCCCCCGGAAAAATGGCCTGCGCAATCGCTACATCAAGTTAGTAGGCGCAATCCCCAGGATCTCCGTCAGGGTATTCATGATGGCTTGTTGCCTGGCGCGGTCGGCCTGGTGTCCCGCTTCTGCAGCCGCAACATCGGCTTTGCAGTGTGGGCAGGTCAACTCGTGAGGATAGATGTACTGCAGGCAGCCACGGCACAGGGTCAGTTGCACGGGAATACGCCCTTCATCCGGCGATTTCTGCCCTTGATTGGCCCACGCCAGTTTGATCACCTGGCCGCTATCACTGACGCTGCCGACTTTTTCGCCGGTGTCGATGCGTTCGGTAATCAGGTCGAAGCGCCCGACCGCGAAGGAGGCCTGAGGGGCGTCTTCGATTTTCACGATGCGCTCGCGCAGCCCTTGTTTTTCCAGGTCCAGCGCACGGTAATGGCAGTAAGGATTGTTGCCGGGTTTGCCAAGCAGGGAGTGCGATGTCCAGGTGCAGCCACCCCGGCAAACATCGTTGTAGTAACAGCTTCGGCAATAGCCCCACAGATCCTCGACGCCGCGCAGGCGGCCGAAGTGCATGCCTTCACTGTAATGCCAGATGTCGTGCAAATTCATGTTGCGCACGTTCCCGCCCGAAAAGCCGACGGTGGCCAAGGAGGGGCAGCCTTTCACCGTGCCATCGGCCTCGAGTGCCAGGACCGTTTGGCCGGCGGCGCAGCCACTCCAGTGCACGCGCTCGTCACCAAAGCCGCGCCAGATATGTTCGTAAGGGCCGTAGTAGCCAATGTTGTTGCCCACGTTCATCAGCAGGCCGCGATCGACCCCCTCCCGGTAAAGCCGCGCCAGCAACGGCATCACCTCAAGCAGTTGGCTGGGCTGTAGCAGCAGCTCCGGGTGATCGACGGCATTGCCCATGGCGACCGTGAGCTGGATCTGCCAGTGAGTGGCGCCCAGGTCGATAATGGTGTCCATGAGCGCCGGCAAATCCGGCAATGTGGCCGCGCCGATTTGCGTGTTGACGCTCACGGCGAGCCCGGCTTGTTTGGCGCGGCGCAAGGTATCCACGGCCTTGTCGAACGAGCCCGGCACATTGCGTACCGCGTCATGCAGCGGGGCAAGACCGTCGAGTGAAACGCCGACACCATTGAGGCCGGCCTCGACCGCAGCCTGCATCTTGGCAGGTGTCAGGTTGCGTCCACCGGTTTGTATGGCGCAGTACATGCCGTGATCGTGGATCGCTCGGATCAGTTGCGTCCAATCCTTGCGCAAATAGGCTTCACCCCCGATCAGGGTGATCTCCCGGGTGCCGAGGGCCGCCAGCGAATCGATCACTTCCAGGCATTCCTGTGTGTTCAATTCATCGGGACGTCGATGGCCCGCGCGTGAGCCGCAGTGCAGGCATTTAAGGTCGCAGGCCAGGGTGATTTCCCAGACCACATGCACCGGCACGTAGCGTTTGAGGTCGGTTTCGCTGAGGTAGCGGGCAGGGCGGCTGTCTGACATGGAACCTCCTTGTACACGGGCGCGATACGAGTCCATCGAAGTGTTCGCGCCTTCCATTGCGTCGATGGCGCGACTGGATTGACCTCGGGTTGGAAAGACCCGGGCGAGACCTGAATCGGCCTCGCCCGGGCAAAGCGGATCAGCGCGCTTCCAGGCGTGCGATTTCCGCGTTCAATTGCTCCAGGGCACTTTGCAGTACACCGTGTTGAGCCAGTTGCTGCTCTCCCTGGCGTACAACGGATTTCAGCTGCGCCAGATCGCCACTGGCTTGTGCCTGTTGCAACGCTACGGCGTAGAGCGGCATGGGGTGATGCGTCCCCGGTTCAGGCTGCGAGACGGGGGCCTGGCTGACAGCGGCGTGTCTGACGTAATGCTCTTGGCCATTTTCGACGTAGCTGTAGTCGACAAATCCGCTGGCCCAATCAGCGCCGAGGATACCCTTGAGATGAAAGGTCTCCGCGATCTGGCTGAGCGGGCCGCTCGGGCTACCCGACAAGGTGAGCACAATATGGTTCTCGACCGAGGCGGTCAGTTTTGCCTCGGAGTAATTGCCCCAAACCCGGGCGCGGAAATTGACCGGTGGGTAGGTGCTCGCAAAAACACTGGCAATCCCGCTGACGGTCTTGTGAACCGTATCAACCAGCAGATCGAGGGTGAGTACGGGTGAACCCAGCAGTGAGTTGTGGGCGCTGAGGCGGGTATGAAAAAGTCCAATCGACATGGTGCAACTCCCTTGATGTATGCGGACAGTTCAGTCTGATCGAGCCGCCAGTCAGCGACGTTCCAGCCTGCTGATTTCGCTCTTCGCGGCTTCCAGTGCGCTCTGCAACTGGGGTTGCCGCTCCAGCTGCTGTTTGGCAAGGCCGGCCAGGTGTTTCATCTGGGCCAGGTCACCGCTGGCAATGGCGCTCTGAATAGGCGCTGCGTACAGGGGCATGATGGGTGGGTAGGGCAGAATGACCGGGCCAGGACCCGTCGGCACATAGGCGACGTTGGATTGCACCGGTTGCTCGAGGTGTGCGGGGGCGTTGTTGACCTGAACCCAGCGCTGCCCATCGAAGTACTGGTAGTTGGCCACGCCTTCTTTCCAGTCACTGCCCACCACCAGGTGCAGCTTGAAGTTCACCGCAGAGTTTGAACTCGGGCCGCCGTGGTTGCCTTGAGCGGTAATCAGGATTTTGCTGACGGCCGGTGACATGACTGTCATGTAGGTGTACTCACCCCAGACATCCGACTGCAGCTCGAGCGGCGGGTTGATCGCCTGGGTGACCACGGCAGTACCGCTGACGCTCTGCTCGGGCGTAAAGACCAGCAGGTTGAGCGTCAGGCTTTGTGCCCCTGGGGCATTAGTGCCAATGCGATAGCTGAGTGGGAACAAGCCGACAAATTGCTGAGTGGAACCAGACATAGTGATTGCCTCCATTGCATTGAGAGAAAGGCCCTAAAGCTTCTCCAAACGGGAAACTTCCTTGGCCAGCTTTTCGTACGCGGTTTGCAGGTCTTTCGGTTGCGGCTTCGCTGAGTCACGTTGCTTGAGCAACGTCTTCATCTGCTGCAGATTGCCTTCCTCGATCGCGTCGTGGATGGCGGTCCCATAAGGGGGTAAGAAGTGTGGCGTTGAACGGCTCATAACGATGGATCCTTCCGTGGTGTTGCCAATACCGCCCTTCCGGGAAGGAGGGCACCCTCATCTTTCTTTTCTTGAGAGAAAACAACGAAACGCAGGGGGTGGCTCGTTGCTCAGGGCGAGCGAATAGAGGATCGCAAGCACAAACCATCCCTGATTTTCCTTGGCATTGCTGTCAATCACGGTGCCCTTTCTGGCACTCGCAGTGCTGGCCTTTCACCAGCAACGTAACCCTAGGTATGATTTTCTAATCTCGCCAGAAAAAGCGCCGAACGGTCATGTCGATACATTTCTGTTGGAAAAACGCTTCGAGCGGGTGACCCATCTGTCAGGTGATTCGGCGTTCGCCGTTGGGCCGAGTAAGCCCTTGAGGACACTACAAACCTTGTGGGTGCCGGCTTGCTGGCGATGAGGCCAGTGAGCCCCGCATCGCCAGCTCGGCCGCCATCGCCGGCAAGCCGGCTCCTACAGGTTGGTATTTCAAGACTGACCCGGTACAGGACCAGGTCGGTGTTCTGACGAAACGCTTGAAGCCTACGCGGCCTCCGCCACCGGCGCCCGACGCACGTCCGGCTGTTTCCAGGAGTCCGCCGCGGCTTCCTCGATGGCCTGCTGGATGGCTTTCTTGCGGCGCTCTTCGGCCTGACGACCGAAGTACCAGACCAGGAAGGTCATCAACGACACCGCCAGCAGAATCA
>NZ_JXDG01000023.1 GCF_000820515.1 Pseudomonas batumici
GGCACTTTTGTCGCCCTGGTCCGGCACCGGGCCGCGTACCTGGTCAACGAGCACGGCATTGTCCCCGGCGATCGCGTCGCGCTGTTCATGAAGAACTGCTGCGAATACCTCGAATTGCTTTACGCCATCTGGTGGGTCGGTGCCGTGGCGGTGCCGATCAACTGCAAGCTGCACCCCGTCGAGGTCAGTGGGATCGTCGATGACGCCCAGGCCCGGCTGATTTTCACCGATGGTGGCGAGGTGTTCGCGCCCGATATCCCGCTGCCAGGTTGTCGAGAGCTGGATCGAGAGGACATGGGCGCATTCGAGTCGATCGCTTCGACGGCGCTGGCGACCCCTTGTTTGCGTCAGGCCGATGACCTGGCCTGGCTGTTCTACACCTCCGGCACCACCGGTCGCTCAAAGGGGGTGATGCTGAGCCATGGCAACCTGACGGCCATGTCGCTGTGCTATCCGCTGGATGTCGACCCGGTCAGCGCCGAGGATGCGGTGGTGTATGCGGCGCCGATGTCCCACGGCGCAGGTCTCTACAACTTCATCCATGTGCGCCGGGGCGCCCGCCATGTGGTCCCTGAGTCCCGTGGTTTCCAGGCCGACGAACTGTTCGGGCTGGCGAACTGGCTGGGCAATGTCAGTCTGTTCGCGGCGCCCACCATGCTCAAGCGCATGGTCGAGCAGGCCCGTCGTCAAGGCTATAGCGGGGAGGGCATCAAGACCATCGTCTATGGCGGCGCGCCCATGTACCTGGCGGACCTGAAGGAGGCGCTCAAGACCTTCGGGCCGCGGCTGGTGCAGATCTATGGCCAGGGCGAGAGCCCGATGACCATCAGCGCCTTGTCCCGCAAGGTGATCGCCGATCGCAAGCGCCCCGACTGGGCCACGCTGGCCGCGTCCGTGGGCCGGGCCCAGTCGTGCGTGGACGTGCGCATCCTCGACCCCCAGCACAAGCCGCTGCCGCCCGGCCGGATGGGCGAAATCGCCGTGCGCGGGCCCACCGTCATGCAAGGCTACTGGCGCAACGAGGCCGCCACGCGCCAGACCCTGGTGGACGGCTGGTTGCTGACCGGCGATGTGGGCTTTGTCGACGATGCCGGTTACCTGACGCTCACCGACCGTTCCAAGGATGTGATCATTTCCGGCGGCTGCAACGTCTACCCCCGGGAAGTCGAGGAGGTGCTGGCGCAGCATCCCGGGGTCTTTGAAGTCTGCGTGGTGGGCGAATGGGATGCACAGTGGGGCGAATCGGTGGTAGCGTTCGTGGTTGCGCGGATTGCCGGGACGCTCGACGAGGCGTCGCTCAATGCCTGGTTTGTCGAACGCATGGCTTCGTTCAAGAAGCCGAAGAAGTATGTCTTTCGCAGCGAATTGCCGAGGAACAGCTATGGCAAGGTCCTCAAGACCGAGCTGCGCCTGTGGTTGAAAAGCAGCGCCAATGACACCCGCGTTCCCTGACGAACGTTTTTACGGATAGCTATCAGACAGGAGTCCCTCTCATGGGCATGCAACACACAGACCCGGCCCGGCAACGGCGTCGGGCGTTTATCGGTGCGACATCCGGCCACTTGATCGAGTGGTACGACTACGGTGTCTATGGTTTTCTCGCCGTCTATATCGGCAAGTCGTTCTTCGTCTCCGACGACCCCACCACCAGTCTGCTCGCCAGCTTCGCCGCCTTTGCCCTGAGCTTTTTCATCCGGCCCCTGGGCGGGTTGTTCTTCGGTCCGCTGGCGGACCGGATCGGTCGGCGCAAGACCCTGATCGCGGCACTGGTGATGATGGCCGGTTCCACCTGCCTGCTGGGGTTGTTGCCTACCTACGCGACGCTCGGCATCGCCGCGCCGATCCTGCTGGTGTTGATCCGCTGCGTGCAGGGTTTTTCGGCGGGTGGCGAGATCGGCACCATCACCAGTTTCATTTCCGAGTACGCCGGACCCGGGCGTCGCGGCTTCGCCACCTGCTGGTTGATGGTCACGGCGGTGCTCGGCCTGTTGCTCGGCGGGGCGGTGGCCAACGGCATGACCTGGGCATTGGGCGCCGACCTGATGCAGGCCTGGGGCTGGCGCATACCCTTTCTGCTGGCCGCGCCCCTGGGCCTGATCTCGATGTACATCCGCCTGAAGTTGGAAGACAGCCCCGAGTTCCTCGCCTTGCTGCGGGCCGGTGAGACCTCGAAGGCGCCGCTGCGCGAAGTCTGGCAGTGGAAACGGGCGATTGCCCTGGTGTTCTTCATCATCACCCTGCACAGCTCGATCTTTTACCTGGTGCTGACCTTTGCCTCGACCTACATGTCGAGCATTCTCAAGTTCGACAGCGGTACGATCCTGCTCTACGTGTTCGTCTCCAGCTTCTCGGCGGCCTTCGTCATGCCGTTCGGCGGGGCGTTTACCGACCGCTACGGGCGCAAGCCGTTCCTGCTGGTGGTGGGCACCCTGGCCACCCTGGCGATGTACTGGCTGTTCAAGTCGGCTCCGACAGCCACCCAGGCGTCGTTTTTCTGGCCGTTGATGGCGGTGGCGATCCTGTTCGGGCTCTATGCCTCGTCGACCTATGCGCTGATGAGCGAGCTGCTGCCCACGCGCATTCGTTCGACCGGCATCGCGGTGGCGTACAACATCCCGGTGGCGGTATTCGGTGGCAGCGCGCCGCTGATCTCGACCTGGCTGATCAAGCTGACGGGAGACATCACCTCGCCCTGGTACTTCTACATCGGTACGGGCGTGGTGTCGCTGATCGCGCTGGTGCTGTTGCGCCAGGGGGACTTCGTCGCCAGCACCGGTGCTGCGCCGGCCCGGCAGGTCGCGCCGGGTGCGGCAACGCCGATGCCGGTGGGATAAGGAAGAGGGGAAGCGTCACTAGCCCTGGGGGGCCGGCATCGGCTCCCGGGGCGCGGGAACCAGGTCCCGTGCGGAATAGAAACCCTGCACCAACCGGTTCTTGGCCTGGTACTCGCACAGCACCAGCAAGGTATCGGGGAGATGGGAGGCGGTCGAGCCGTGCTTGACCACCATGATCTTGCCGCCCGAGCGAAGTCGCACACGTGTACCAGGTTCGAATGTGACCATCTTCAGTGATCTCACAAGGTTTTTTGGCTGCGTTCCGTCCAGCCGCCGCCCAGTGCCTTGTACAGATTGACCTCGGCGGTCAGCTGGGCCAACCGGTCGGTGATCAGGGTCTGTTGGGCGCTGAACAGCGAGCGCTGTGCATCGAGAAAGGTCAGGCTGTTGTCGACACCGATGCGATAGCGGCGTTCCGCCAGCTGGTAATACGCCTGGTTGGCCTGCACCAGATCGTTCTGCGCCTTCAATTGAGCCTTGTAGGTCTGGCGTGCCGCCAGGCCATTGGAGACTTCCTGGAAGGCGGTCTGGATCGATTTCTCGTATTGCGAGACGCGGATATCCTTCTGGATCTTCGAGTAATCCAGACTCGCCCGCAGGCTGCCGGCGTTGAAAATCGGGATATTGATCTGCGGTTGAAACAGCCAGCCCCCCGAACCGCCCTTGAACAGCCCGGACAATTCATTGCTGGAGGTGCCTGCGTTGGCCGTCAGGGTGATGCTGGGGAAGAACGCCGCGCGTGCGGCGCCGATGCTGGCATTGGCCGACTGCAACTGATATTCGGCCTGGAGAATGTCCGGGCGCCGTTGCAGCAGGTCCGAAGGCAGGCCCGCCGGTACTTCGGCGAGCCACTCGGAGGCCAGCGGGCGATTGGAAGGGCTGTCCGCGACCGAGGTGCCCACCAGCAGGGTCAGGTTGTTGAGGTCCTGGGCGACCTGGCGCTGGAAGGTCGCAAGGCTCGCTTTCGCGCTTTCCACCGCGGTCTGCGCCTGGGCCAGGGCCAGGGCCGAGGCGGTGCCGACTTGTTGACTGCGTTCGGTCAGGCGCAGGCTTTGCTCGTAGGAGCCGAGGGTGCTCTGGGTCAACGCCAGCAGTTCCTGGTCGGCGCGCCACGTCAGGTAGGCGTTGGCGACACTCGCCACCAGGCTCAATTGGGTGCTGCGACGGGCTTCTTCACTGGACAGGTAGGTCAGCGAGGCCTGGTCGGTGAGGCTGCGGATGCGCCCGAACAGGTCCAGTTCATACGAGCTGATGCCCAGTGTCGCCGAGTAACTGCCGCTGGTCACCGAGCTGCCGGTTTGCGTCAGGCTGGCCGGCACGTGCTGGCGGGTGCCGGTGCCATTGGCGCTGATCGCCGGGAACAGGTCGGCCCGCTGGATCCGGTATTGCGCCTGATAGGCCTCGACGTTGAGGGCCGCCACGCGCAAGTCACGATTGTTGGCCACGGCGCTTTCGATCAGTTGTTGCAGCGTCGGGTCGCGGAACAGCTCACGCCAGCCCATGTCCGCCGCCAGCGGACCCGACAGGGCCGGCGCGTAGGCGGGCGTCTGCGGGTACTGCGCGGCGACCGGCGCCGCGGGGCGCTGGTAGTCCGGAATCAGCGAGCAACCGTTCAGGGCCAGCGCCGCAACCAGCCAGGGGCTCAGGGATTTGTTCATGATGCTCCTATCATCCACTTGGCCAACCCATGTCGCCCGCTGACACCCAGTTTGGCGGCGGAACGCTTGAGGTAGGTTTCGATGGAACTGTTCTTGACGCAGAGTTTTTCTGCGATCTCAGGTACGGTGCCGCCGGCCAGCAACCCCAGGCAGACCTCTTTTTCGCGGGCCGAGAGGGTGACGTCGCAGGCACTCAGGCGCTCATTGAACTCGCGTTGCAGCTGCGTCTGTTCCATGGCCATCAAGGTGCGCGGTGTCGTCCCTCCAGCGCTTTTGACACTGGATTGGCGATGGGCACGGGCATGCCGTTCCGCCAGGGGCAACAAGGTCTCCGACAGGTATTTCAAGAAGGACAGCTCCTGCAGGGAGTAGTCGCGCTCCACCCGGGGGCGGTGCAGCGAGATCACACAGCAGCGATTGGCCTTGCGCGAAATCAGGCTGCACTGGTGGGACGTGCCGAGGCAGTTATTGTCCTTTTCGTTTTTCATCCGTGCATTCAGGTGGATCAGCAGTGCGTCCTCTACCTCCAGCACCCGCTTGACCAGGGGATGGTCGTTGCGATGCTTGGCATTGGTCGGGCAGACCGCTTGCATTTGCGGGCTCAGTTCAAGACCTGCGTAGCCCAGCAGCTGCACATCGACAACGGCCGACTGGGTGTCGTCGACGGTCCATTCACTGAGCTCGACCCGGCTGACCGACACCGAGGCGTTGATCAACTGGTGCATGTTGCCCAGGAACTGCTCGTTGCCGACGCTGGAAACCAGTTTTCCCAGCTCCAGGTAAATGTGGGCGTTCTCTACATCTCTAGCATTCGTCTGTTGGTTCATATGCTGATCCTGCATATTCAGAAGTCGCTTGCGATCCTGTCGTCGGAGGGGGCGAAATCCGTCCGTCCCCTCCGAGACGCTCAAGCCATTTCTTGTCCTGATACCCGGAAATTCGGGTATCACCCGTGAATCCCTTCACATAAACGATTCAGTCAGTAGTGATAATTAAGCTCAGTTATGTGGGAAAAGTCTGTAGTGGAAAACAGGGACATCCTACAGGTCTGACCAGGAGATGCTTAATTGACACTTTTTTTTGAGAATGAAAAGCACTTCTTCATAAAGTTCATGACGAGGTACCGTCCTTCAGTGCCTGGGAAATCGCCTGGCCCAGTGCGCTGACGTGGGGGGCCTTGACCAGCGTGTTATGGGTCCCGGGCAGTGCCGTGACGCTGATCGGGGCCTCCAGCAGCGCGCCCCAGCCCAGCAGCGGGTCGCTGCGTTCCTGCCCGCTGGCGGTAAACAGCGTCACCTTGAGCGGGGCGGGCGGGCTGACATAGGCGCCAATGGCCAGGCGTATCCCGTAGGCCACGGCGAGATGACTGCGCAGCAGGCTGGCGTCGACGTCCCGGGGCAGTTCCTCCGGAAGCAGATCGTGCTCCATGCACAGCGCCAGCATCGGCTCGATGGCATTCTCTTGCGCCAGCCCGGTCAGTTGCCGGAGCACCTCGGGATCGACCTGCTCGGGCAGCCAGGCCATCAGGAATTGTCCCTCGCTCAAGGATTCCGGCACCGCCGGCCCAGGGCGTGCCGAGGCGTCGATGATGCCGACGAATGCCAATTGCTCACCGCCGGCCTGCAGTTGACGGGCCATTTCATAGGCGATCAGGCCGCCGGCCGACCAGCCGGCGATCCGGTAGGGCCCTTGCGGCTGGACCTGGCGAATCGCTGCCAGGTAGCGCGTCGCCATGGCTGCCACATCGGACAACGGTGTTTCACCAGCGACCAGGCCACTGGCGGCCAAGCCGTAGACCGGCACCTGGGGATCCAGCACAGGGGCCAGATCGCGGGCATATTGCACCTCGCCACCCAGCGGATGGACCAGGAACAGTGGCCGTTCCGAGCCGGTACGGCGGATCGGCACCAGGTTGCTGCGCTGACCGGGGCGCGCCTGGCCGTCCAGGGCTCGGGCGAAACCGGCAATAGTCGGTTCGACGAACAGATCGCGCACCGCGATCGGCTTGCCGAGGATCTTGCGCAAGCGCGAGGTCATCTGCACGGCCATCAGCGAAATACCACCCAGGCTGAAGAAGTCGTCATGCCGACTGATCTGTTCGAGCTTGAACAAGTCCTTCCAGAGGTGGGCGATGGCGATTTCGGTGTCGCCCTGGGGTGCTTCGTAAGGTTGTGCCTCGGGCTGCGCCTCTTCGGCGGTGGCGGGGACCACCACGGCATGGGCCGAACGCGGCAACGCCGGGGTGTTCTCCAGCAGTTGACCGATCGACTGCCGGGCGTCGGCCACCAGATTCTCCAGGACCTTGGCAAACAGCCCGGCGATGGCCTCCACGGTCGCGGTGTCGAACAGATCGCTGGCGTATTGCAGGCTGCCACCGATACGTTCGCCGGTGTCGACCAGCGACAACGACAGGTCGAACTGCGTGGTGCGGTGGGCACTGTCCAGGGACTCCACGTGCAGTCCGGGCAGTTGCAACGGCGCCGGTGGCGTGTTGTCCAGGCTCAGCATCACCTGGAACAACGGGCTGTGGCTCATGCTGCGGGTCGGCTGCAAGGCGCTGACCACCTGCTCGAACGGCAGGTCCTGATGGTTGTAGGCCGCCAGTGTCAGTTCCTTGATGCGTCCCAGCATCTCGCTCACCCGGGTGTCGCGGTCGGTGGCGACGCGCAGTGCCAGGGTATTGGCGAAGAAACCGATCAAGGGTTCCAGCTCCGGACGCTGGCGGTTGGCGACCGGTGTGCCGACCACCACATCGGCCTGGCCGCTCAGGTGGCTCATCAGCACCGACCAGCCGGCCAGCAGCACCATGAACAGCGTACTGCCCTGGGCCTGGCTGAACGCTCGCAGATCGCGACTCAAGGTCGGGGAAAAGACGCAGTTGACGATTCCACCGGCATAACTCTGGATGGCCGGGCGCGGACGATCCAGCGGCAGGTTCAGCAGGCTCGGCGCGCCTTCCAGGTGCTGGCGCCAGAAGTCGACCTGCGCCTGCAGCGCCAGACCGTCCAGGGACTGCCGCTGCCAGGCGGCGTAATCCACGTATTGCAGGGCCAGGGCCGGCAACGGGTCCTTGTGACCCTGGCTGAACGCGCTGTACAGCACACTCACCTCATGGGCCAGGACACTGTTGGACCAGCCGTCGGAGACGATGTGATGCAGGGTGATCAGCAGCACATGTTCTTCATCGGCCATCTGCAACAGCTGGCCGCGCAGCAGCGGTCCCTGGTTCAGGTCGAACAGTTGCGTCGCATTGTCCTGGCCGAGGCGCGCCAGGGTCGCGGCGCGCTCTTCGGCCGGCAGTTCGCGCAGATCCTGCTGTACCAGCGGGAAGCGGGTGTCGGCCGGGGCGATTTTCTGCAGCGGCTCGCCGTCCACCAGTTCAAAGCGGGTGCGCAGGGTTTCGTGGCGCGCCACCAGGCGATCGAGGGTCGCTTGCAGGGCCGCCTTGTCCAGCGTGCCGGTCAGGCGCAAGGCCATCGGCAGGTGGTAGGCGGCACCGGCCGCGTGATCCAGGTGATCGAGGAACCACAGGCGTTGCTGGGAGAACGACAGCGGCAGCCGGCCCGAGCGGTTGGCCAGCGGAATCGACTGCGCCGCGCTCGGCGCCGTGGCGTTGACCAGCGCGGCCAGGCCCCGCACCGTCGGTGCATCGAACAGCTCGCGCAGGGTGATCCGCGCGCCGAGCTTGCGCCGCAGTCGCGAGAGCAACTGCACCGCCAGCAGCGAATGGCCGCCCAACTCCAGGAAACCGTCATGGCGGCCGACCTGATCCAGGTGCAGCAAGCCTTTCCAGATCTCGGCGATGGCCTCTTCGGTGTCGCCTTGCGGCGCCTCGTAGGCCTTGCTGGCCAGGGCGTCCTGGCCCGGGGCGGGCAGGGCACGGCGGTCGAGCTTGCCGTTGGCGGTCAGCGGCAGGGCGTCCAGATGGACGAAGGCGCTGGGCACCATGTACTCGGGCAGCCCGCTCAGCAGGGCGCTGCGCAGTTGCTCGGCCGGCACTGGCTCGCCGCAGACATAGGCGACCAGGCGCTGGTTGTCCGACTCGCCCTGGCTGTCGTCGCGGGCGATCACCACTGCTTCGCGGAGACCCGGGACGGCCAGCAGGGCGTTCTCGATTTCCCCCAGCTCGATCCGGAAACCGCGGATCTTCACCTGGAAGTCGTTGCGGCCCAGGTACTCCAGGGTGCCGTCGGCCAGCCAGCGACCCAGGTCGCCGGTCTTGTACAGACGGGCGTTCGGGGCTTGGGAGAAACGGTCGACGATAAAGCGCTCTGCACTCAGCTCGTCGCGGTTGAGGTAACCCCGGGCCACACCGGCTCCGCCGATATGGATTTCCCCGGCCACGCCCAGCGGTGCGGGCTCGCCTCGGGCATCCAG
>NZ_JXDG01000024.1 GCF_000820515.1 Pseudomonas batumici
CACGGTGGCCGGTGTCGGGCAATGCTGGTGGGTGGTGCGGGTCAGCACCTGCCAGAAGTTGAACACCGAACGGTGCTCGACCATCACGCCCTTGGACTGGCCCGTGGAACCGGAGGTGTAGATGACATAGGCCAGGTGTTCGGGCGCCAGGCCCGGAACCACTGGGTTTTCGTCGAAAGCGTCATCATCTGCGGCCCGCAGCGACTCGGCGGTGTCGAGCAGCAACAGCGGCGTATCGCCAGACGGCAACGACAACGCGGCCTGGGTCAGCAGGGCACGGGGTTGGCTGTCCTGCAGCATGAAGGCCATGCGATCGGCCGGGTGCGCCGGGTCGATCGGTACGTAAGCCGCACCGGCCTTGAGCACACCAAGCAGGCCGACAATCATCTCCAGGCTACGTTCGGCACAGATCGCCACACGTTCGTCCGGCTGCACGCCGAGGGCCAGCAGCTGCCGGGCCAGGTGGTTGGCGCGACGGTTGAGCTGGCGGTAGCTCAGTTGCCGGTCTTCGCAGACCAGGGCCACGGCGTCGGGGTTGGCGCGGACCTGGGTCTCGAACAGGGCATGGATCGGCTCGGCCGGGCCGAAGTCTGTCGCGGTGTTGTTGAAGTCGTTGAGCAGCAGCGTGCGCTCGGCTGCAGGCAGCACTTCCAGGCTGGCGGCCAGGCGTGACGGATCCTGCTCAAGGGCGTCGACCAGTGCGGCAACGGCCTGGCCGAGGTAGGTGGCAATGCGTCGCGGATCGATGCCGCTGATGGATTGTGCGGTCAGGGAGAAGCCGCCGGCCACGTTCGCCACGGCGATTTCGATCGGGTAGTTGGTGCGGGTTTCCGAGGCGATGAAGTGGATGCCTTCATGCTCGCCCATGTCCTCGACGTTCTCCCCGGAGGCATTCACCAGGTCGCCGTGACGGCAGTTGAGGATCACCGTGAACAACGGCAACGACGCGTCCACCGCACTGCAACGCTGGGCCAGGGCCAGCGGCGCCTGTTCGTGGGTCAGCAGTTCGCTGAGCTGCTGGTAGGCGTCCTGAACGATGTCGCGCACGCTGTGGTGTTGCAGGCGAATGCGCATCGGCAGGGTATTGATGAACATCCCCAACGCATGGTCGGCGCCGGTGGTGCCCTGGGAACGCCCCGACAGCACGGTGCCGAAGATCCCGTCGTCGCGGCCGCTGGTGGCCGCGACCACCAGGCCCCAGGCCGCGTGGAACAGGACCGAGGTCGGCACGCCCTGGACCCGCGCGCTGCGATGGACCCGGGCGCTGAGGTCTTCGCCCAGGTGCTCCACCGCGCGCTGGATGCCGGCACCGTTGCCGCGCACATCCAGCACGCCATAAGGCGCGGTGGTGGCGTCGACATCGGCCAGCAGGCGGCGGAAGTAGGCCTCATGCTCGGCCTGGGAAACGCTGGCGGCCTGGGCGATGAAATTGCGATACGGCTGCGACGGCGGCAGGCTGTCGGCCTGGCCGGCCAGCACCGCCTGGATCTCCAGCATGATCAGGCGCAGGGTGACGTTGTCGCTGACCAGGTGATGGTCGAGCAATGCCAGCAGCCACTGTTCGCGCTGGGCATCGTAGGTGACGTACGCGGCGATCAGCGGCGCCTGTTGCAGGTCCAGGCGCAGGTGATGGGTGTCGGTACGCTCGCGCAGCATCTGCAAGGCGTCTTCACCGGGCATGCTGTCCAGGCTGACCACCGGCAGCTGTGCCCGGCGATGGACCACCTGCACCGGTTGCGGCAGACCTTGCCAGCGCAGGGCGGTACGCAGGATGTCATGGCGGTCGATCACCACCTGCACGGCGGCCAGGAAGTTGTCGAGCAACGCGCGGGTGGTGAAAGTCACCACGGTACGCATCAGGTAGGCGTCGCCTTCGGACTGCAGCAGGTGGTGGAAGAGGATGCCTTCCTGCAAGGATGACAGCGGGTAGATGTCCTGCACATTGCCGGCGCCACCGGGCACGTCGGCGACGATCTGCTCGATCTCCGCCTGGCTCAGGGTCACCAGCGGCAACATGTCCGGGGTCAGCGCGGTGCAATCGGCGGGAATCAGGTTGGCCGGGACCACCCGTTCGGCGCTGCTGCCGCCGGCGAGGACGGTGGCCATGGCCTGCAGGGTCGGCGCCGAGAACACCGTGCGCACATCCAGTTGCAGGCCGGCCTGGCGCAGGCGCTCGATCAGGCTGATGACCAGGAAGGAGTGACCGCCGAGTTCGAAGAAGTGGTCCTGGCGACCGACGCGCTCAACGCCGAGCAATTCTTGCCAGGCACCGGCCAGGGTCATTTCGATCTCGCCCAGCGGCGCTTCGTAGTCACGGCTCACCGCCGCGGACAAGTCCGGTGCCGGCAGGGCCGCGCGGTCGAGCTTGCCGTTGGTGGTCAGCGGCCAGGCCGCCAGGGTCACGAAGGCGCTCGGCAGCATGTGCTCGGCCAGCACGCCGGCCAGTTGGCTGCGCAGGGCCGAGGACTCGGGGGCGCAGCCGTCTTCGGCGATCAGGTAGGCCACCAGGCGTTTGTCACCCGGTTGGTCCTCACGCACGGTCACCAGGGCTTCGCGGACTTCGGCACAGGCCAGCAGTTGCGCCTCGATTTCACCCAGTTCGATACGGAAGCCACGGATCTTGATCTGCGAGTCATTGCGGCCGACGTAGACCACGCCGCCGTCGGTACGGTAACGGGCCACGTCGCCGGTGCGATAGAGCCGCGCGCCCGGTGCATCGGAGTACGGGTCGGCGATAAAACGTTCGGCGTTCAGCGCGTCGCGGTTCAGGTAATGTCGGGCGACCCCGGCGCCACCGATATAGATCTCGCCATTGACCCCCACCGGTACCGGTTGCTGGTAGTCATCGAGGATGCGCAGGCACAGGTCCGGCAGCGCCGGGCCGATCAGGCTCGGGGCTGCGGCGTCGATCTCGGCCTGGCTGACCGGGTAGTAGGTGGCGTGCACGGTGATCTCGGTGATGCCGTACATGTTCACCAGGCGGGTGCGTGACAGTGGAGTGGTGGCCGTCCAGGGGCGCAGGCTGCGGAAGTCCAGGGCCTCGCCGCCGAAGATCACTTCACGCAGCGCGTGCTCCTCCTCGCTGCGGGCGCGTGCCTCGATAAACTGGCGGAAGGCGCTCGGCGTCTGGTTCAGCACCGTGACTTGCTGCCGGCAGACCAGCGCGTAGAAGTCATCCGGTGAACGGGCCACGTCGCTTGGCACGATCACCAGCTTGCCGCCGTAACTGAGGGCACCCCAGATTTCCCAGACCGAGAAGTCGAAGGCGAAGGAGTGGAACAGCGTCCAGGTGTCGTTGTGGTCGAAGTCGAACAGCCCGGTGGTGGCATCGAACAGGCGGGCGACGTTGCCGTGTTCCACCAGTACGCCCTTCGGCAAACCGGTGGAGCCCGAGGTGTAGATGACGTAGGCCAGGTGCTGCGGCGCCAGGCCCAGGTCGCCGGCCTGCGGGTTCAGGTCCAGGCTGCTGTCGAAGGCGGCGTCTTCGCGGTTCAGTTCGTCGAGGGTCAGGACCGGTACGCTGTGTGCCGGCAGGGCGTCGAGGCAGGCCGACTGTGCCAGCAGCGCTACCGGGGCGCTGTCGTCCAGCAGGTAGCCGAGGCGTTCGGTCGGGTAGGCCGGGTCCAGCGGCACGTAGGCCGCGCCGGCCTTGAGCACGGCCAGCACCGCGCAGAGCATGTCGACGCCGCGCAGGGTAAGGATCGCCACCCGATCGTCGGGGCGCACCCCCTGGGCGAGCAGGGCGCGGGCAATGCCGTTGGCGCGGCGGTTGAGGGCCTGGTAAGTCAGCGTCTGTTCGCCGAAAACCAGGGCGGTGCGTTGCGGATGCTTCGCCGCCTGGGCTTCGAAGCGCTGGTGAATCAGTTGCTCCACGGCGAAAACCGCCTTCGGCGGCAGCAGCGCCGGCGAGGCCTGGCGCTGTGCCGGGCTGAGCAATGGCAAGCCGAGCACCGGTTGTGTGACATCGGCGACCATCGCTTCGAGCAGGATCTGGAAGTGCTGGGCGAAGCGCTCCACGGTCGAGCGGTCGAACAGGTCGCTGGCGTACTCGATCACCCCGGCCAGCGAGCCGTCCGTGTTGCCCAGTGTCAGCATCAGGTCGAATTGCGCGGTTTCATGGGCCTGGGCCACGGGCACCAGGCTCAGCCCCGGCAGGCTCAGCTCGACGGCCGCCGGGGTATTGTCCAGCGACAGGGCGACTTGGCACAGCGGGTTGTGGCTCAGCGAGCGCGGCGGCTGCAAGGCCTCGATCACTTGCTCGAACGGAATGTCCTGGTGCTCGTGGGCCGCCAGGGTGGTCTGGCGGATCTGTTCCAGCAGTTGTTCCACGCTCGGGTTCTGGCTCAGGTCCACGCGCAGGGCCAGGGTGTTGACGAAGAAGCCGATCAGGTTTTCGGTTTCGGTACGACCACGGTTGGCCGTCGGTACGCCGATCACCACATCGCGTTCGTTGCCCAGGCGCGCCATCAGCACTGACCAGGCACTGAGCAGTGCCATGAACAGGGTGATGTTGTGGGCCTGGCAGAAGCGTTCCAGGCGCTCGCGCAGCACCGGGTCGATTTGCACCGCTACGTCGCCGCCACGGTAACTCTGCACCGCCGGGCGGGGGCGGTCGGTGGGCAGGGACAGCAGCGCCGGGGCACCGCCCAGGTGGCCGCGCCAGAAGTCGGCTTGCTCGGCCAGGCGTTCGCCGGTGAAGGTCCGGCGCTGCCACGCGGCGTAGTCGGCATACTGGATCGACAGGGCCGGCAGCGGGTCGGCCTGGTGTTGGCTGAAGGCCTGGTAAAGAGCGGCGAACTCCTTGACCAGCACCCCCACCGACCAGCCGTCGGAGATGATGTGGTGCTGGGTGATCAGCAGGATGTGCTCGTCATCGGCCAGGCGCAGCAGACGCCCACGAATCAGCGGACCCTGGCGCAGGTCGAAGGGCGCCGTGGCTTCGCTGTTGCCGATACGCGAGGCGCTGAGGCCGGCCTGTTCGTAGGACAGCGTGCGCAGGTCCTGCTCGGCCAGGGCGAAACCGCAGTCGGCCGGGGCGATGATCTGCACCGGTTGCTCGCCGTGGCGTTCGAAGGTGGTGCGCAGGCTTTCATGACGCGCCACCAGGCGGTCGAGCGCGGCCTTGAGCGCGTCCCGGTCGAGATCGCCGCGCAGCAGCAGCGACATCGGCATGTGGTAGGCACTGCTGGCGCCGGGATCGAGCTGGTCGAGGAACCACAGGCGTTGCTGGGAGAAGGACAGCGCCAACGGCGCGCTGCGCTCGATCGGCTCGATGCTGTCGGTCTCCGCCGTTTGCAGGCCGCCGACCACCCGCGCCAGTTCGGCCACGGTCGGATGGCTGAAGAGCTGGCGCAGCATCATCTCGCCGCCCAGTTGCTGGCGCACCCGGGAAACCAGTTGCGCGGCCAGCAGGGAGTGGCCGCCGAGTTCGAAGAAACCGTCGTGACGGCCCACCCGCTCAAGCCCCAGCAGTTCCTGGAAGATCTGCGCCAGGGCCTGTTCGGTGGCGCCTTCGGGGGCGGTGTAGCCGCGCTCGGACATGGCGTCCAGGTCCGGAGCCGGCAGCGCGTCCTGGTCCAGCTTGCCGTTGCCGGTCAGCGGGTAGGCCGCGAGGGTCACAAAGGCGCTGGGGATCATGTAGTCGGGCAGGGTGGCGCCCAGTTGCTTGCGCAGGGCCGCCACTTCCAGGCGGACCGAGGGCTTGGCGATCAGGTAGGCAATCAGGCGCTTGCCCTGGCTGGCGTCATCGCGGGCCAGCACGCGGGCTTCGCGCACGCCGTCACAGGCCAGCAGCTTGGCCTCGATTTCCCCCAGTTCGATACGGAAACCACGGATCTTCACCTGGGCGTCCATCCGGCCCAGGTGGATGATCTCGCCGTTGTCCAGCAGTTTGCCCAGGTCGCCGGAGCGGTACAGGCGCTCGCCGGGACGCAGCGGGTCGGCGATGAAACGTTCGGCGCTCAGCTGCGGGCGGTTCAGGTAACCACGGCCGACACCCAGGCCGCCGACGCAGATTTCCCCGGCCACGCCGATTGGCAGCAGGCGTTGCTGGGCGTCGAGGACATAGGCCACGGTGGTCGGGATCGGCCGGCCAACGTTGGAGATACCGGCGGCGATATCCGCGGCATCGATGGCCTTGTAGGTCACGTGCACGCAGGTTTCGGTGATGCCGTACATGTTGACCAGCGCCACATGGCCGAAGGCTTGATGGAAGGCGTCGAGCTTGCCCAGCTCCAGGCTTTCACCGCCGAAGATCACATAGCGCAGGCGTTCCAGGCGCACATCGCTGCGGGCCAGGGCAGCAGCGCTGAGCTGCAGGAAGGCCGACGGGGTCTGGTTGAGCACCGTGACCTGCTCGCGTTCGAGGAAGCCCAGCAGCTCCGCCGGATCGCGACGCAGGGCTTCGGGCACCAGGGTCAGGCGGCCGCCGTAGAGCAGGGCGCCGTACATCTCCCAGACCGAGAAGTCGAAGGCGTTGGAGTGGAACAGCGACCAGACGTCCTCGGCGTTGAAGGCAAACTCCGAGCGATTGTTGTGCATCAGCCGCACGACGTTGCGGTGTTCCAACAGTGCGCCCTTGGGTTCGCCGGTGGAACCCGAGGTGTAGATCACATAGCAGAGATGATCCGGGGCGTTGACGTTAGGCAGGTTGGTCGCACCCTCGGCATTGTTGCGCGCCGCTTCGGTCGTCTCGGGGGCGAAGACCTCGATGCCGAGCGCCAGCAGCGCCGGGCTCATGTCCTGGCGGGCGACGGCCTTGCGTGCACCGCTGTCGCGAAGCACATAGGCGATACGCTCAGCCGGTGATGCCGGATCGATCGGGACATAGGCGGCGCCGGCCTTGAGCACCGCCAGGGTGGCGACGATCATCGCCAGCGAGCGGTCGAGGACGATGGCCACCAGGTCTTGCGGCTGCACACCCGCGGCGCGCAAACGATGGGCCAGGCGGTTGGCCTGTTCGTTCAACTGGCGGTAGCTCAGGCGTTCCTCGCCGAGGTTGACGGCGATATTGTCCGGGGTCCGGCGGACCTGCTCTTCGAAGAGCTGGTGCAGGCTCAGGTTGTCGGGCCAGGCGGCCTCGGTGTTGTTGAAGTCGAGTATCTGCCGCTGCCGCTCGGCTGCATCCAGCAGGACAACGTCGTCGACCCGCTGTTGCGGCCTCTCGACAAAGGCCTGCAGCAGGCGCACGTAATGACGCATCAGTTGCTGGATAAATTCAGGGTCGAAGAAGTCGGCGTTGTAGGCCAGATGGCCGTTCCATTGTTGCTCGCCGGCGCTGATCAGCAGGTGCAGATCGTTCTTTCCGTAGCCCAGGTTGGTTTCCAGGCTGTTGACCGCAAGCCCCGCGATCAAGGTGCGGCTGTCGCTGGCCTGCTGGAAGTTGAACAGCACGTCGAACAGCGCGGTGCGGCTCATGTCCTTGGCCGGATTGAGGGCCAGGACCAGTTGGTCGAACTGCATGTGCCGATGGCGGTGCGCGTCGGCCAGGGTGCTGGCGGTCTGTTCCAGTAGGGTTTGCAGGGTGGTCTCGCTGTCGCAGGCGCCACGGATCACCAGCAGGTTGTCCAGTGGACCGACCACATCCTGCAGGGCCGGTTCGCGGCAGGCCGCCGTGGTGCCGATCACCAATTCATCGTGCCCGGCATAGCGCCGTAGCAAGGCAGTGAAAGCACTCAGGGCCAGGCTGTCGGCACTGACGCCGACTTCCCGGGCCAGGTCGCCAAGGCGTTTGACCAGCGCCGCCTCGATGACGAACTCATGGGTGGCTTCGGTGAAGACATGGACCGCCGCCCGTGGTCGATTGAGCGGCAGCTCCAGGGCTTGCAGCTTGCCGCGCAGTTGATAGCTCCAGTAGGCCCGCAGGTTCTCCCGCACGGCGGCCGGCAACTGGCGTTGCCAGGCGGCGAAGTCGCCGTAACCCAGGGCCAGCGACGGCAGCGTGGCCTCGCGCTCGGCGCAGGCGGCCTCATAGAGGGCCAGCAGGTCGCGCTTGATCAGTTGCATCGACGTGCGGTCGGCCAGCAGGTGATGCACGGCCAGGGCCAGCACGGCGTTTTTCTCGTCGGCACGAACCAGGCTGGCGCGCACCAGGCTGCCGCCGTTCATGTCCAGCGGGCGGCGGGTTTCGGCCAGGGCCAGGGCGCGCATATCGCCCAAGGCGCCCTGGAACTGCTCCAGCACCAGGTTTGCCGGGCCGTCGAAGCTCTGCCAGGCCCTGGCACCGTCGGAGTGCACCCGGCAGCGCAGGATGGCGTGGCGCGCCAGCAGCCCGTCGAGGGCGCTTTGCAGCGCCGGGACCTGCAGTTCGCCGCACAGCTCCAGCAGCAGGGCGACGTTGTGGTAGACCGGATTGGCCTCGTACAGGTAGCCGGTTTCGAAGGTGTCGACGAACCAGATCCGTTCCTGGTGATAGGACAGCGGCAGCCGCGCCGGGGTCGGCGCCAGGGGGCTGACCTCGGGCAGGGCCAGGGCCGGGTCCAGCTCCAGGGCGCCGATGCGGGTTTGCGGGGCTTCGGTGAAACAGCGCAGCAGGCGCTCGAAGCGCTCCGCCAGGCGTTCGATGGTGCTGGCGTCGAACAGCGCGGTGGAGTACGACAGGCTGCAGGACAGGCTCGGGCCGCCTTCGTCGATATGCAACGACAGGTCGTGCTGGGTGTTGTCCTTGTGCGACGGCAGGAACTCCAGGTTCAGCCCCGGCAGTTGCAACTGCCCGCCGGCACCGCCGGCGTTGGTGTAGAGCATGGTCTGGAACACCGGGCTGTGGCTGGCGCTGCGCGGCGGCTTGAGGGCTTCGACGATCTGTTCGAACGGCGTGTCCTGGCGGCTGGCGGACTCCAGCATCAGCTCCTTGACCTGTTGCAGCACCTGGTCGAGGGTCGGGTTGGCGTCCAGGCGCACGCGCAGGGCCAGGGTGTTGACGAAGAAGCCGATCAGCGCCTGCACGTCCTGGCGGTCGCGGTTGGCGGTCACGGTGCCGATCACCACGTCCTGCTGGCCGCTGATCCGGCCCAGCAGGACGGCCCAGGCGGCCATCAGGGTCATGAACGGGGTCGCCGCGCGGGATTGGGCGAAGCGGGTGATAGCGCCGGACAGTGCCACCGGCAGGTCGAAGCCCAGGGTCTCGCCACGGTAGCTCTGCACCGCCGGCCGTGGCCGGTCGGTGGGCAGCGAGAGCAGGGCCGGGGCGCCGGCCAGGTGACTGCGCCAGAACTCCACGTGCTGGCCCAGGCGTTCGCCCTCCAGGTGTTGGCGTTGCCAGGCGGCGTAGTCGGCGTATTGCAGGGCCAGGGCGGGCAGGGGATCGGCCTGGCCGGTGCTGAACGCCTGGTACAGCGCGGCGAATTCCTTGACCAGCACGCCGATCGACCAGCCGTCGGAGATGATGTGGTGCTGGGTGATCAGCAGCCGGTGTTCATCGTCGGCCAGGCGCAGCAGGCTGCCACGGATCAGCGGCCCGTGCAGCAAGTCGAAAGGGGCAGTCGCTTCGCGCTCGCTCAGCTGGGCCGCCTGTTCTTCGGCCTGCTCCCGGGGCAGGTGGCGCAGGTCGTGCTGCACCAGGCTGAAACCGCAGTCGACCGGGGCGATGACCTGCACTGGCTGCTCGCCGTCACGGCGGAAGGTGGTGCGCAGGCTTTCATGGCGGGCCACCAGGCGATCCAGGGCGGCCTCGAGTGCGCCCTGGTCAAGGCTGCCGCGCAGCACCAACGACGCCGGCATGTGGTAGGCGGCGCTGGCCGTCGGGTCCAACTGATCGAGGAACCACAGGCGTTGTTGAGCGAACGACAGCGCCAGCGGACCTTCGCGGTCCACGGCAACCATGTCGTCAGGGGCGGTATCGACGGTCCGCGTGGCGCCGCGCTGCTTGAGCAGGCGCAACAGTGCGGCACGTTTCAACTGGTCGAGACTATCGTTATGTGAGTTCAATTTATCAAGCATCCTTGGAGACGATAGCGAGCAGTTCGCTTTCAGACAGCGAAGCCATTTCTTGTTGCAGGTCCAGCAGTTCGTCCGACTCGTACTGCGCCAGTTGCAGGGTGGTGACCAGGTCGGCCAGGGCCTGCAGCGACGGGTGTTCGAACAGGCCCCTCAGGGGCACTTCGACATCGAAGGTCTCCCGCGCCCGCAGGGTGACCTGCACCGCCAGCAGCGAATGACCGCCGAGTTCGAAGAAGTCGTCGTGGCGGCCGATCCTTTCCAGGCCCAGCAGGTCGGCCCAGATCGCGGCCAATAGTTCTTCGGTCTCGCCGTTGGGCGCCTCGTACTCGCGATGGGCGAAGTCTTCGGCACCCGGGGCCGGCAGGGCGCGGCGGTCGAGCTTGCCGTTGGGACTCAGTGGCAGCTGTTCCACCAGCACGAACGCCGACGGCACCATGTAGTCCGGCAACTGCGAACTGAGGTATGGCCGCAGGGTGTGGCTGGCATTGCGCCCGGCCAGGTGCGGCTCGACGCTCAGGTAGGCCACCAGGCGCGTGCTGCCCGGAACCTCTTCGCGGGCGATCACCGCCGCCTCGCGCACCCCCGGCAGGGTCAGCATCAGCGCTTCGATCTCACCGGGCTCGATACGGAAGCCGCGGATCTTCACTTGCTGATCGTTGCGCCCGAGGAATTCGAGCACACCGTCGCCGCGCTGGCGCACCAGGTCGCCGGTGCGGTACATCCGGGCGTTGTCGCTCAGGCCGAACGGGTCGGCGAGGAAGTGTTCGGCGTTCAACTGCGGCCGGTTCAGGTAGCCACGGGCAATCCCTTCGCCACCGATGTACAGCTCGCCCGAGACGCCCAGCGGCACGGGTTGGCCCAGCGGGTCGAGCACATACAGGCGGGTGTTGGGGATCGCCCGGCCGATCGGCACCGTGCCCTGTTCAGCGCCGCTGCAGCGGTGCACCGTGGCCCAGACCGTGCCTTCGGTGGGACCGTACTCGTTGTACAAGGCGATGGCCGGTTCGAAGCCGGCGCATTCCTGCACCAGCAGCGGCGGGCAGGCTTCGCCGGCGACGATCATCTCGCGCAGTTGGGTGTGGCCCTTGCGGCTGGCCAGGCTGCCCAGCACCAGGCGGCCCAGGGACGGCACGCAGAGCAGGGTGGTAATCGCCTGCTCGCCAATGAAGCGGGCGACGGCTTCGGGGTCGCGGGCGGTCTCGGCATCCGGGATGCACAAGGTGCCGCCGCTGATCAGGGTGCCGAAGATCCCCGCCACGGAGCTGTCGAAGGCGATCGACGAGAGCAACAGGAAGCGCCGCGCCTCGTTCGGTGCGTATACCGCGCAGCGGGCCAGGGTCGAGGCCACCAGGTTGCGCTGTTCGATCATCACGCCCTTGGGCTTGCCGGTGGAGCCCGAGGTGTAGATCACATAGGCCAGGTGCGCTGAGGTCAGGGCGTTGGCGGCGAGCTGTGGATTCTCCGCGTCGGTTGCCGGCACCGGTGCCTGCGCCTGTTCGAGTGCCAGGTAGCGGGTCTGGCCGCTCAATTGGCCCACCGCCGCGCGTCCGACCGGATCGGCCAGCAGCAGGCGCGGCCGGGCGTCCTCGACGATGGCGGCCAGGCGGTCGGCCGGATAGGTCGGGTCCAGCGGCACGTAGGCGGCACCGGCCTTGAGGATGGCGAGGATGCCGACGATCATTGCCGCACCGCGTTCGACGCAGATCGCGATCAGCTCGCCCGGCTGGGTGCCGTCCTCGATCAGCCGTCGGGCCAGCTGGTTGGCGCGGGCGTTGAGCCCGGCATAGTCGAGGCTGCCGTGGGCATCGACCAGGGCGATGGCCTCGGGTGTCCAGCGTACCTGCTCTTCGAACAAGTGCTGGATGCAGGCGTCCGTCGGGTAGTCCAGGCGGTTCTGGTTGAAGGTTTCCAGCAGCAGGGTGCGTTCGGCGGGCGGCAGCACATCCAGTTGCGTCAGCGGGATTTTCGGCGTGTACATCAGCGCCTGGGTCAGTTGCTCCAGAGCGCGCTGCATCAGGCCACAGAGGCGTTGCGGGTCCACCGGCCGCACGCTTTGCACGGTCAGGCCCAGGGCCTCGCCGTAATCGTTGACCGACAGGGTCAGCGGGTAGTTGGTCCGCTCGGCGCTGTCGAGCATGCGCATGCCCGGCCATTGCAATTGGCTGTCATCGCTCTGGTGGCGATAGTTGAGCAGGCTGGTGAACAGCGGCAACGCCGTGGCCACGCCGCTGCAGCGCTGGGCCAGGGCCAGGGACGCCTGTTCGTGGGCCAGCAGCTCGCCGAGGTCGCGGTGGGTCGCCAGCACCAGCTCATGGGCCCCTTGCGTGGCCAGTTGCACCCGCACCGGCAGGGTATTGATAAACACCCCAAGGGCCCGCTCAGCGCCCGCCGAACCTTGCAGGCGACCGGCGACCACGGTACCGAACACTACGTCGTCACGTCCGGTGCAGCGGGCCAGCACCTGGGCCCAGGCCACATGGAACAGCACCGCCGGGGTCATCCCGCGCTCGCGGGCCTGGGCCCGGATGCGCCGGGTGAGCTCGCTGCTCAGGTGCACTTCGGCCTCGTCGACGTGGTTGCCATCGCCCTGGACCTCCAGCAGGTCGAAGGGCGCGGTGGGCGCATCGACGTCGGCCAGACGGCGGCGGAAGTAGGCTTCATGGACTTCGGCTGGGGTGGCCTGGGTCTGGGCGATAAAGTCGCGATAGGGTTGCGGGGTCGGCAAGTGGTCGCCCTGGCCATGGAGGATCGCGTGGATTTCTTCCAGGACGATTTCCAGGGTCACATGGTCGCTGGCCATATGGTGGTTGAGCAGCGCCAGCAACCAGCGCTCGGAGTGCGGGTCGCGGGCGATGCAGGCGCGCATCAGCGGCGCCTGGCGCAGGTCCAGGCGCAGTTGCCGCGGATCGTTGAGGTTGCGCAACTGCTCCAGCGGGTCCTTGTGGCTGTCGAGGGTGACACTGTGCACCGGCAGACGCGCCTGGCGTTGCACCACTTGCACCGCCTGGGGCAGGCCCTCCCAGTGCACGGCGGTGCGCAGGATGTCATGGCGCTCGATCACCCGCTGCAGGGCCGCGATAAAGGCGTCGAGGTGCGGGCGGTCGTCGAACTCGAGCATCGAGCGCACCAGGTAGGCGTCGCCTTCATGGCCGAGCAGGTGATGGAAGAGAATGCCTTCCTGCAACGGTGCCAGCGGGTAGATGTCCTGGATATTGGCGGCCCCGCCGGGAACGGCGGCGACAATACGCTCCAGTTGCGTGGCGTTCAGTACGACCAGCGGCAACATGTCCGGGGTCAGTGCCGTGCAACCCGCCGGGATGCGATTGGCCGGCGCCTGGAACAGGACGTGGCTGTCGCGGCTGATGGCCAGGGCCATTTCCCGCACGCTGGGGGCGCTGAACACCGTGCGCACGCTGGCGTGCAGGCCCTGTGCGGCCAGGCGCTCGATCAGGCTGACGGCCAGCAGCGAGTGACCGCCGAGTTCGAAGAAGCCGTCGTGGCGCCCGATGCGTTCAAGTCCGAGCAATTGCTGCCAGATCTCGGCGATGGCCTGTTCCACCGGCCCTTGGGGAGCCTCATAGGTCCGGCTGGCGTAGGCCTCCTGGCCCGGCTCCGGCAGGGCCCGGCGGTCGAGCTTGCCGTTGGGGGTCAGCGGCAACTTGTCCAGCACCACGAAGGCGCTCGGCACCATATGGCCGGGCAGGCGCTGAAGCAGCTCGGTGCGCAGTTGCTCGGCCGCTGCCGGCTTGCCGCACAGATAGGCCACCAGGCGCTTGCTGTCGGCTTGTCCGTCCTGCGGGTCGCGGGCGATCACCGCCGCTTCGCGAACCCCCGGCAGGGCGGCGAGGGCGGCCTCGATTTCCCCGAGCTCGACGCGCAGGCCGCGGATCTTCACCTGGTCGTCGTTGCGGCCGAGGTATTCCAGCGTGCCGTCGGGCAGCCAGCGACCGATGTCGCCGGTCTTGTACAGGCGTGCGTCGCTCAGTTCGCAGAATGGGTCGGCGATAAACCGTTCGGCACTGAGTTCCGGGCGATTGAGGTAACCCCGGGCGACCCCGACGCCGCCGATATGGATCTCGCCGCGGACCCCCACGGGCACCAGTTGGGCGTGACTGTCCAGCACATGCAGCTGCATGTTACGGATCGGTTTGCCGATGGGCATCGAGCGATCCCGGTAAGTCGTCAGGTCGGTGTCCGCGGTGTGCCAGGCGACGACGTCGCTGCACTCGGTTGGGCCGTAGCTGTTGATCACCGCCGGCCGTGGCTGGGCGAGTTTTTCCAGCATGGCGATCTGAATCGGCTCGCCCCCCAGCACCACCCGCTTCAGGCAGGCCATGGCCTGCTGCCGGTCGGCGTCCACCAGGGCGTGGAAGGCGCTGGGCGACATATTGAGGTGGGTCACACCGGCCTCGGCAATCTGCGCGACGATGGCGCCGGGGTTGAACGGTTCTTCGGCCAGGTGCAGCGTGGCACCGACCATCAGCGGCGCGAGGATGTTCTTCTGGGTCAGGTCGAAGTTGTAGGAAGACGCCAGCAGCACCGCGTCGCCGGCATGGAACGCCAGGTCGTCGAGGTACCAGTCCAGCAGGTTGCGCAGGCCGCGATGCTCCACCATCACGCCCTTGGGCAGGCCGGTGGAACCGGAGGTGTAGATCACGTAGGCCAGATGGCTGAAGTTCAGCGTTGGCACCTGGGGGTTGTGCTCCGGGGCCTGGTGGTGCGCCGGGTCGCCGAGTTCAAGTGTCGCCAGGCCCTCGGGCAGCGGCAACTCGTCCAGTCCCTGCTGGTGCACGAGGGCCCGTGGTGCGCTGTCGGCCAGCATGTGGGCCAGGCGCTGTGCCGGGTATTGCGGGTCCAGCGGTACATAGGCGGCGCCGGCCTTGAGGATGCCCAGCAGGCCGATCACCATCTCCGGGCTGCGTTGGGCGCAGAGGCCGACGGTGTCATCGGGACGCACACCGAGGGCGATCAGGCGATGGGCGATGCGGTTGGCCCGGGCATTGAGTTCGGCGTAGCCGAGGGTTTGCCCGGTGCAGACCAGCGCCACCGCGTCCGGAGTGAGTGCGGCCTGTGCCTCGAAGACCCGGTGGGGCAGGCGCTGCGGATTTTCGTCCAAGGGTTCGCGGGGTGGATTGAACGACGACAGCAGTTGCTCGCGCTGCTGGTGATCCAGCAGCGGCAGACTTGCCAGTGGCTGCGCGACATCGCCGAGCAGGGCGTCGAGCAGCTGCAGCAGGTGGCGGCCCCAGCGGGCGATGGTGCTTTCGTCGAACAGGTCGGTGGCGTACTCGAACTGGCCGCGGATGCTTTCGCCGTCGTCGTTGAGCGACAGGCTCAGGTCGAACTGGGTGGTGCCGCTGGCCTGGGGCAGTGGGGTCAGTTCCAGGCCGGGCAGGGCCAGGGCCTGGTCCCGTGGGGTATTGCCCAATACCAGCATGGCCTGGAACAGCGGGCTGTGGCCGAGGCTGCGCTCCGGTTGCAGGGCTTCGACCACCT
>NZ_JXDG01000025.1 GCF_000820515.1 Pseudomonas batumici
ATATCGTGTTCGCCGTGTTGCAGTTCCAGGACGTTTTTCACCACCTCGATGCTGCCGCCGCAGGTCAGTGGCGCGAAGCACTCGTAGACCGCCAGGTCGAAGTTCAGCGATGTAGAGAACAACGTCTTACTCAACGCCGAACCCGGTCCCTGTAGGAGCTGGCTTGCCAGCGATGAGGCCCGAGAGTCTTGCACTGCCTGATCGGACGCCATCGCTGGCAAGCCAGCTCCTACAGGGTTTGTGTGATTCAGGGGTGTCGTGTGATCGTTGATGCCGTTGAAAGCGGCGTGGGCCCAGGTCAGGAAGTTCACCGTGTTGCGGTGTTCGATCATCACGCCTTTAGGCAGGCCGGTCGAACCCGAGGTGTAGATCAGATAAGCCAGATGTGCCGAGGTCAGCCCCGGCACCTGCGGATTCTGGACGGATTCGTCCTGCCAGGTGTCCTGCTCGAGATTGATCACAGGCACCGAAACACCCGCCAACAACGCCTGGGTAGCCGCCTGAGCCAAGACCGCCGCCGGGGCACTGTCCTGCAACATGTAGGCAATCCGCTCCACCGGATAAGCCGGGTCCAGCGGCACATAACCGCCACCCGCCTTGAGAATCGCCAGCAAGCCGACGACCATCTCGGCTCCGCGCTCAACGCAGATCCCTACCCGCGAATCCGGCTGCACACCCTGTTTACGCAAGGCGTGGGCCAAACGGTTGGCCCGCTCGTTGAGTTCGCGATAGCTCAAACGCCGCTCGCCATGGACCACCGCCAAGGCCTCTGGCGTACGCTGCACCTGCGCCTCGAACAACCCATGGATCGTCTGCTGCCGTGGATAATCCAGTGCCGTATCGTTAAGCCCGAACAACAACTGCTCACGCTCGGCGACAGGCAGGATCGAAAGGCTGTCGAGTGCCGTGGCCGGTGACTGCTCCAGTGCGCCGACCAGACTTTCCAGCGCCGTCTGCATATAACCGCAAACGCGCCCGGCACCCACCCTACCGGTGACCAGCACCGTCAGTTTGAAACCATCGCCCAGGTCGTCGACGTTCAGGGTCAACGGGTAGTTGGTGCGCTCCTCGCCACTAAGCACCTCGATACCGCGCCAAGCCTCAAGGGCCTCGCCCGAGTGTTCTGCCGCGGTACTGTGTCGGTAGTTGAGCAGCGCGCTGAACAGCGGCAGCGGCGCGGCCACCCCGCTGCAACGCTGGGCCAGCACCAACGGCGCATGTTCGTGGCCAAGCAGCACGGTGAGCCGCGCATGGGTCGCCCGGACCCCGTCCCGCGCGCCCTGCTCGCCCAGGTCCACCCGTAGCGGCAAGGTATTGATAAACATCCCCAGCGCCCGGTCGGCACCCTCGCCGCCCTGCATCCGGCCCATCAGCACGGTACCGAAGACCACCGTGCGTTTGCTCGAAACCTTGCCCAATACCTGGGCCCAGGCCAGGTGCACCAGACTGGCGACACTCACCCCCAACTGACGGGCCTGGGCCCGCAGGCGCAGGTCCAGCCGGCTTTCCAGCGCCAGGCTGCTTTCCTCGATATCGCGACCGTCACCCTGCACATCCAGCAGGCCGAACGGCAAGGTCGGCTCATCGATATCGCCCAGCATCTCGCGGAAGAACCCTTCATGGGCCTCGCGGCTCACACCCAGGCGGGCCTGGGCCACATAGTTGCGATACGGCATCGCGGCACCGAGCTGGCCGGCCAGGCCGAGCAGGTGCGCCTGCATATCCTGGCGCACCACGTCCATCGCGGTGTGGTCCAGGGCCATATGATGGAACAGCAACATCGCCACCCAGCGCTGGTTCGGCGCGTCCTCGGCAAAGACCAGGCGCATCAGCGGCGCCTGGGTCAGGTCCAGGCGCGAATGACGGGCGTCGAAACGCTCATGCAGTTGCTCGGCGATCTCGCCCTCGGCGGGGTCGAGTTCCACCTGTTCCAGATACAGCCGAGCCTGGCGCCAGACCACCTGCATCGGTGTCTCCAGCCCTTGCCAAAGCACGGCGGTGCGCAGGATGTCATGGCGCTTGATGACGCATTGCAAGGCATCGATAAAGGCACTCAGGCGCTCGCGACTGGCCATCTCGAACAGGGTCTGCAAGACATACGGATCGCCCTGCTCGGCCGCCAGGTGGTGATAAAGAATCCCTTCCTGCAACGGTGCCAGCGGGTAGATATCCTGCACATTGGCCACGCCGCCCGGCACGCTGGCGACAATATGATCGATAGCCGCCTGGTCGAGATCGGCCAGAGACAGCAGGTCCGGTGTGATCCGGGTACAGCCGGCCTGAATGGCATTGGCCGGGACCTTTATTTCATTGCCGCCACCGACGGCGGCCGCCAGCGCGGCCAGGGTCGGCTGGCCGAACAGCACACGCACATCGGCGCTCAAGCCGGCCTGGCGCATACGTTCGATCAGGCTCACGGCCAGCAGCGAGTGCCCGCCCAGTTCGAAGAAGTGATCGTGACGCCCGACCCGCTCGACCTTGAGCACCTCGGCCCAGATCGCCGCCAGGGTGGTTTCGACCACGCCTTCGGGCGCCTCGTAGCCACGGCTGACCAGGGCCTGCGCATCCGGTGCCGGCAGGGCCTTGCGGTCCAGCTTGCCGTTCGGCGTCAGCGGCAGCGCGTCGAGACGCACATAGGCCGCGGGCACCATGTAGTCCGGCAAGCGGGTCTGCAAATGGCTGCGCAGGGTTTCGATATCCAGCGTCTGTTGTGGCTCGCGCAGGGTGAAATAGGCCACCAGGCGTTTTTCACCAGCGTCCTGCCGCGCCAGCAGCACCGCGTCCTGTACCGCCGGGTGCGTGACCAAAGCGGCCTCGATTTCACCCAGTTCGATACGGAAACCACGGATCTTCACCTGACCGTCGTTACGGCCGAGGTATTCCAGGTTACCGTCCGCCCTCCAGCGACCGAGGTCACCGGTGCGGTACAGCAGTGCCCCTTCCAGATCGCTGAACGGATCGGCGACAAACTGCGTCGCACTCAATTCCGGCCGGTTCAAATAACCCTTGGCCACGCCCTGGCCGCCGATATACAGCTCACCGGGCACGCCTACCGCCACCGGTTGACGGCGGGCATCCAGCACATAGACCTGGCTGTTGCCGATCGGTCGACCGATGGGAATAGCGCCGCTGCCCACCGAAGTGATCTCGTAGGTCGCGGAAAAGGTCGTGGCCTCGGTCGGGCCATAGCCGTTGAGCAGATGCTGCGGTGCGCCTTGCACCAGTACCCGGGAAATGACCGCCGGGTCCAGCACGTCGCCACCGACAATCAGGTAGCGCAAGCGAGCGAAGACCTCCATCAGGCCGTCGGCGTATTGATGGAACAGGCCAGCGGTCAGCCACAGCACGCTGACCGACTGCGCCAGCAGCAGCGCCCGGAATTCATCCTGGGACAGCAATACCGAGTGCTCGACCACCACCACGCAACCGCCATTGAGCAACGGTGCCCAGACATCCAGGGTGCTGGCGTCAAAGGCCGGATTGGAGGCGAAGGCCACGCGATCCTGCGCATTGAAGTCGGCGTAGCCGTTGTCGATCACCAGGCGGCCGATGGCCCGGTGCGGAACCCGCACCCCCTTGGGCGTCCCGGTTGAGCCGGAGGTGTACATGATATAGGCAACCGACTCGGCGGTTGCCGCTGGATCCGGATTGGCCGCCGGCTCTGCGCTGACAGACCGGGTGTCGAGGTCGAGACGCCGTACACCCGGATCCAGGGTTTCAGCGCTGTAGGTCAGCACCAGCACGGCCTGGCTGTCCTGCACCATGAAGGCCTGGCGTTCGCGCGGGGCATTGATGTCCAGCGGCACATAGACCGCCGCGCACTTGAGCACTGCCAGTTGACTGACCACCAAGTCGATGGAGCGCGGCAACAGTAGCGCCACGCTATCCCCCGGCTGCACACCGAGGCTCGCTAGTTCAACCGCAAGCAGGTTGGCCAGACGATTCAGTTCGCGGTAGCTCAGGCTCGTTGCATCATGTGCCACCGCCGGTGCTTCAGGAGTGCGCTGCACCTGGGCCTCGAACAGAGCGTGCACGGTCGTGTGCCGTGGCGAATCGGTGGCCGTGGCGTTGAAGCCCACCAGCACCTGCTCACGCTCTGCCGGTGGCAGGATCGACAGACTGTCCAGCGTCGCCGCAGGCGTCTGTTCCAATGCCTGGACCAGTTGCGCCACCGCCGCCTGCATATAGCCACAGAGGCGTTGCGCACCGACCTCGGCGGTGACCAGCACCGACAGCTTGAAGCCATCGCCCAGGTCATCGACGTTCAGGGTCAGCGGGTAGTTGGTGCGTTCCTCGGCGCCGAAGGCTTCAATACCGCTCCAGGCCGCTGCATGCTCGGCCGTGGTCGCCGCCACGACACTGTGGCGGTAGTTGAGCAGCGCACTGAACAACGGTGCCGGTGCGGCCACGCCGCTGCAACGCTGGGCCAGCACCAGCGGCGCATGTTCATGCCCGAGCAGTGCGGTCAGTTGCCCGTGGGTTGCCTTGAGCCCGCCGACCACCGTCTGCGCACCGACATCGACCCGCAACGGCAAGGTGTTGATAAACATGCCCAAGGCCCGGTCGGCGCCCTCGCCGGCCTGCAAGCGGCCCAGCAGGACCGTGCCGAACACTACCTGCTCGCGGCCCGAGACACTGCCCAGCACCCGTGCCCAGGCCAGGTGCATCAGGCTCGCGGCGCTGACCCCCGCCTGCCGGGCCTGGGCCCGCAGGCGCAGGTTCAGCTCGGTCGCCAGGGTCAGGCTGGCCTCTTCAATATCACGTCCGCCGTCCTGCACATCCTGCAGGCCGAACGGCAGGGTTGGCTCGTCGATATCGCCGAGCACCCCACGGAAAAACGCCTCGTGCTGCGCCTGGCTGACACCCAGGCGCGCCTGGGCCACATAGTTGCGGTACGGCACCGCTTCGCCCAGGGTATGGGCCTCGCCGAGCAGATGCGCCTGGATTTCGTGCTGGACCACGTCCAGCGCGGTGTGGTCGAGGGCCATGTGGTGGAACAGCAGCATCGCCAGCCAACGGTCATTGGCCGCATCCTGGGTAAAGGCAATGCGGATCAACGGCGCCTGGCGCACATCGAGGCGGTAGTGGCGCGGATCGAAACGCTGGTGCAGCTGTTCGGCCAGCGGACCGGCCGCCGGATCGAGGAACAGCTCGGTGACTTCAAGCGTGGCCCGACGCAAGACCACCTGCAACGGCTCGTCGAGCCCTTCCCAGAGCACGGCGGTACGGAGGATATCGTGACGGTCGATCACCCCTTGCAAGGCGCTGCTGAAATCCTCCAGCCGCGCGCGGTCCCGCAGGCCGAACAGCGCTTGCAGAACATAGGGGTCGCCCTGTTCGGCGCTGATATGGTGATAGAGGATGCCCGCCTGCAACGGCGCCAGAGGATAGATATCCTGCACGTTCGCCGCACCGCCCGGCACGCTCGCCAGCACCTGATCGATCTGCGCCTGGGTCAGCTGGATCAGCGGCAGCAGGTCCGGGGTGAGGTGTTCGCAGCCATCCGCAATCAGGTTGGCCGGCACCACGATTTCCGTGCTGCCACCCACCGCCGCCGCCAGCGCGGCCAGGGTCGGCTGGCCGAACAGAACGCGCACATCGGCGCTCAGGCCGACCTGGCGCATGCGCTCGATCAGGCTGACCGCCAGCAGCGAATGGCCGCCCAGTTCGAAGAAGTGATCATGGCGCCCGACCCGCTCGACCTTGAGCACATCGGCCCAGATCGATGCCAGCAGGGTTTCCACTTCGCCTTGCGGCGCCTGGTAATCGCTGCGGGCCAGGGCGTCCGACTCCGGCACCGGCAGTGCCTTGCGGTCGACCTTGCCGTTCAGGGTCAGCGGCAATGCGTCCAGTTGCACATAGGCACTGGGCACCATGTACTCCGGCAACAGGCCTTGCAGGTAGCTGCGCAGTGCTTCCGCCGTGGCCGGCTCGCCGTTCGCGGTGATATAGGCCACCAGGCGTTTGTCACCGGGAACGTCCTCGCGGGCCAGCACGATGCATTCGCGCACCTGCGAGTGGGTACTCAGGCGCGCCTCGATTTCCCCGAGTTCGATCCGGAAACCGCGAATCTTCACCTGGTCGTCGTTACGCCCCAGGCATTCCAGCTGGCCATCGACCGACCAGCGGCCGAGGTCGCCGGTGCGATAGAGCAAGGCGCCCGGCTCATGGCTGAACGGGTCGGCGATAAATTTCTCGGCGGTCAGGTCGGCACGGTTGAGGTAACCCTGCGCCACGCCCTTGCCACCGATGCAGATTTCACCGCTGACGCCCAGGGGCAGCAACTGCTGGCGGGCATCGAGGATATAGACCTGGGTATTGCCGATAGGACGGCCGATCGGCACGCTTTCGGCATCCTCGGCCACCGCGGTCACGTGACAGGTGGTGGCGTAGGTGGTGGTTTCCGTCGGTCCGTAGCAATGCACCAGGCGCAGTTGCGGCGCCAGCGCCAGCAGGCGGCGGAACGACGCCGGGTCGCTACGCTCGCCGCCGCACAGGAGGATCCGCAAGCCCTTGATCGCCTCCGGGATCAGTTGCACGTACTGGTTGAACACCGCCGTGGTGACAAACAGCACCGTGGCCTTGGCGCTGATCAGTAGCTCGCCGAAACGGGCCGGTTCGAGCAGCGTGTCATGGTCCACCACCAGCACCTGGCCACCATTGAGCAAGGCACCCCAGACGTCCATGGTGCTGGCGTCGAACGCCGGATTGGAGCTGAAGGCAATGCGGTCCTGGTCGTTGAAGTCGGCGTAGCCGTTGTTGATCACCAGGCGCGTGATGGCCCGGTGCGGCACCACCACGCCCTTGGGCACCCCGGTGGAGCCGGAGGTGTACATGATGTAGGCCGGGCTTTCGCTCGATTGCGGTAATTGCAGGTCATCCGTCGGCAACGCGTCCAGCGCCAGGACGTCGAGATCGACCCGCGCCGCCGTGCCGCTGGCCAGCGCGAAACCGCAATGGGTCAGCAGGACCACGGCCTGGCTGTCTTCAAGCATGAATTGCTGGCGCTCCAGCGGCGCCTTGGTGTCCAGCGGCACATAGACCGCCGCGCACTTGAGAATCGCCAACTGGCTGACCAGCAGATCCAGGGAGCGCTCCAGCAGGATCGCCACCCGCGCCCCTGGTTGTACACCAAGACCGAGCAGATGGGCGGCCAGTTGGTTGGCCCGGCTGTTCAACTGCGCGTAGCTCAGGGCCTGGCCGTGGTGCACAGCCGCCGTCGCTTGTGGCCGCAGGCGGGCCTGGTCCTCGAACAGGCTGTGCACGGTGCGGGTCATCGGGTAATCGAACGCCGTGGCATTGAAGTCCTGCAACAATTGCCGACGCTCATCCTCCGGCAGCACCGCCAGGTCACGCACCGCGGAGTCCGGCGCGGACTCCAGGGCCTCGACCAGTTGGGTCAAGGCCGTCTGCATATAACCGCAGACCCGCTGGCCATCGACTCCGCCCGCTACCTGCACGCTCAGCAGGAAGCCTTCGCCCTGGTCGTCCACCGACAAGGTGCAGGGGTAGTTGGTCCGCTCACGGACGCCGAGTACCTGGGTGTCCGCCCAATAATCGCCACCGCTGGCTTCGAGCGCCGGGCTGTGCCGGTAGTTGAGCAGCGCGCTGAACAGCGGCGACGAGGCCGCCACCGCACTGCAACGCTGGGCCAGCACCAACGGCGCATGCTCGTGGCCGAGCAGCGCGGTGAGCCGGGCGTGGGTCTGGCGCACCGCCTGGCGTACCGCGCAGGCACCGACGTCGACCCGCAACGGCAAGGTGTTGATGAACATCCCGAGTGCGCGATCGGCCCCCAGGCCGCTTTGCATACGGCCCAGCAGCACGGTGCCGAAGACCACGTCGTCACGGCCGCTGACGCTGCCCAGGACCCGGGCCCAGGCCAGGTGATGCAGGCTGGCCGCACTCACCCCCAGTTGCCGGGCCTGGCTGCGCAGGCGCTGACAGAGGTCAGCCGGAAGATCGTGGCGGACCTCCTTGACGCCCTGCCCGTCGCCCTGCACCTGCAGCAGACCGAACGGCAAGGTCGGCTCATCGATATCACCGAGCATCTCGCGAAAGAACGCCTCATGCTGCTCGCGGCTCACCCCCAGGCGGGCCTGCCCCACATAGTTGCGGTACGGCATCGCCGCCGGCAGTTGACCGGCCGCGCCATGCAGATGGGCGAGCATCTCTTCGCTCATCACATCCAGGGCGGTGTGATCGAGGGCGATATGGTGGAACAGCAGGATCGCTACCCAGCGCTGGTTGGCCGGATCCTGGGCGAAAGCCAGGTGCATCAGCGGTGCCTGGCCGAGGTCCAGGCGGCACTCGCGGGGATCGAAACGACGCTGCAACTGGCCGAGGATATCGCCCTCGGCCAGTTGCAGCGGGATTTGCTCCTGCGGCAGTTCAACATGGCGCAGAACCACTTGCTGGGGTTCCTCAAGGCCTTGCCAGACCAGTGCCGTGCGCAGGATGTCATGGCGGTCGATCAGCGCCTGCAAGGCTTCGGCGAAGCTGCGCAGCTGTGCCAGATCCCGCAGGGCGAACGTCGCCTGCAGCAGGTAGGGATCGCCCTGTTCGGCGGCGATATGGTGATAAAGAATGCCTTCCTGCAACGGTGCCAGTGGATAGATATCCTGCACATTGCCAACGCCACCGGGCACGCCGGCGACAATGCGATCGATACTGGCCTGGTCCAGGGTGGTCAGGGTCAGCATGTCCGGGGTGATGCGCGTGCAACCGGCGGGAATGCCGTTGGCCGGAACCACGATCTCGATCCCAGCACCCACCGCTGCCGCCAGCGCCGCCAGCGTCGGCTGGCCGAACAGCACGCGCACGTCGGCACTGAGGCCGGCCTGACGCATACGCTCGATCAGCTTCACCGCCAGCAGCGAATGGCCGCCCAACTCGAAGAAATGGTCCTGGCGACCGACCCGTTCCACGCCCAGCACTTCGCACCAGAGCGCGGCCAGGGTGGTTTCGGTATCGCCGAGCGGCGCCTGGTAGTCACGGCTGACGAAGGCGTCGGCCGAAGGCTCCGGCAGCGCGCGGCGATCCAGCTTGCCATTGGGCGAAACCGGGAGTTTTTCCAGATGCACATAGGCCGCCGGAATCATGTAGTCGGGCAGCAGCGCCTGCAGATGCAGGCGCATCTGATCGGCTTCGGGCGCCGCTTGGCCGGCCTGCACACTGAAATACGCCACCAGGCGCTTTTCCCCGGGACGGTCTTCGCGGGCCAGCACCGCCGTATCCCGCAGCCCCGGGTACTGGCCGAGGCGCGCCTCGATCTCACCCAGTTCGATACGGAAGCCACGGATCTTGATCTGGTCGTCGTTGCGGCCCAGGTAGTCGATCTCGCCGTCGGCCTGCCAGCACCCCAGGTCGCCGGTCTTGTACAGCCGCGCACCTTCGGTGGCCGCGAACGGATCGCGGATAAAGCGTTCGGCGGTCAGCTCATCGCGGTTCAGGTAGCCACGGGCGACACAAGCACCGCCGATATAGAGCTCCCCCGCCACGCCCACCGGCACCGGCCGCAAGTGTTCGTCGAGCAGGTAGATCCGGGTATTGGCCACCGGTTTGCCGATGCTCGGCAGGGTCGGCCAGGCCTGCGGATCGCCCCTCAGGGTCAGCGCCGTGACGACGTGGGACTCGGTCGGGCCATAGTGGTTGTGCAGACGCGCCTCTTCCAGGCGCGCGAAGAAGCGGCGCATCGGTTCGGTGATGCGCAGTTGCTCGCCGGCGGTGATCACGTCCTGCAACGCACAGGCCGGTTGCTCCGTTTCGGCCACCATGGCTTCGGCCAGGGCCTGCAGGGCGATGCACGGCATATACAGCCGCTCGATGCGCTGCTGGCAGATATGCTGGAACAGGCGACGGAAATCCAGGCGGATATCGCCATGGATCAGCGACAGCTCGCCGCCGGCGCACAAGGTGCTGAAGACCTCCTGGAAGGCCACGTCGAACCCCAGGGCGGCGAACTGCAGGGTCCGTTGCCCGGGTCGGCCGTGCTCGACGGTCTGTGCGATCTGCCAGTGCATCAGGTTGACCAGCGGCCCGTGGGGCATGGCCACGCCCTTGGGCTGGCCGGTGGAGCCCGAGGTGTAGATCAGGTACGCCAGGTGCGCCGAAGTCAACCCCGGCACCTGCGGATTGTGCCGGGGCGCGGCGTCGATACCACTCTCGATCCGAGCTTCGGCTTCCAGCAGCAACACCGGCATGAGCGCCTGCGGGAAGCGTTCGCGCAAGCCGCGTTGGGTCAGCAGCACCTTCGGTGCACTGTCCTCCAGCATATAGGCCAGGCGCTCGGCCGGGTACGACGGGTCCAGCGGCACATAGCCAGCGCCGGCCTTGAGGATGCCCACCAGGCCAGCGATCATTTCCAGGCTGCGCTCCACACAGATCGCCACCCGATCGTCGGCACCGATGCCCTCGGCGATCAACCGATGGGCAATCTGGTTGGCCCACTGGTTCAGTTCGGCGTAGCTCAGGCGCTGGCCTTCATAGGTGACGGCCACCGCGTCAGGTTGCGCCGCCGCGTGAGCCTCGAACAGTTGATGGAGCAGCAGGTCGGTCGGATAGGCGCAATCGAAGGCGTTGAACACCTCCAGCAACTGCCGGCGCTCGCTCGCCGGCAGCCAGTCGAGGCTGTGCAAGGGCGCATCGGGCTGCTGCTCCAGGGCCTCGATCAGTTGCTCCAACACGGTATGCATATAACCGACGACCCGTTCGGCACCGACCCCGGCTACCGCCTGGACGGTCAGGCCGAAGGACTCGCCGAGATCGTCCACCGACAGCGACAACGGATAGTTGGTCCGCTCCTCGCCGCCCAGCACCTCGACCCCGGCCCAGGTCCTGGCCTGGCCGGCGTCCTTCGGTGCCTGGGCGCCGACGGCGGCATGCCGGTAGTTCATCAGGGCACTGAACAACGGCGTCGGTGCCGCCACCCCACTGCAACCCTGGGCCAGCGACAACGGCGCGTGTTCATGACCGAGTAAAGCCGCCAGCCGCGCATGGGTGGTGCGCACCGCCGCCTGGACGCCCTGCTCGCCCGCCGCCACCCGCAGCGGCAGGGTATTGATAAACATGCCCAGCGCCCGTTCGGCGCCCTGGCCACTGTGCAGGCGGCCCATCAGCACGGTGCCGAAGACCACGTCGCGACGCCCGGACAAGCGCGCCACCACCTGGCCCCAGGCCAGATGGTGCAGGCTGGCGTTGCTCACCCCCAGGCGTCGGGCCTGGGCACGCAGCCGCTGGGCCAGGTCCGGGTCCACCGGCAATAGCGCTTCCTCGACACCGCTGCCGTCGCCCTGCAGATCCTGCAGGCCGAAGGGCAAGGTCGGCTCGTCGACATCGCCGAGCATCTCGCGGAAGAACGCCTCGTGCTGCTCGCGGCTCACCCCCAGGCGAGCCTGGGCCACATGGTTGCGATAGGGTACGGAAGCGGCCAGTTCAGCGCCGCGGCCCTTGCTGAACGCCTCGATCTCCTTGCCCAGCAGGGCCAGGGAGGTGGCGTCGTCAATCAAGTGATGGAACAGCAGTACCGCGACCCAGCCGCCGTTGGCGGCGTCCTCGGCATAGTGCAGACGCATCATCGGTGCCTGGCGCAGATCCAGGCGCATCCGCCGCGGATCGAAATGCTGTTGCAACTGGGTGGCCACATCGCCTTGATCCGGGTGTGGCAAGTACGCCTCGACCCGCAGCCGCGCCTCGCGCCAGACCACCTGTACCGGCTCATCGAGCTCTTCCCAGGACACAGCGGTGCGCAGGATATCGTGACGATTGATCACCGACTGCAAGGACTCGGCAAAACCCAGCAACTGTTCGAAGGTGTCGACCCGCAGCAAGGCCTGCAACAGGTACGGATCGCCCTCGTCGCTCGACAGGTGGTGATAGAGGATACCTTCCTGCAATGGCACCAGCGCGTAGATGTCCTGGACATTACCGACACCACCCGGGACACAGGCCACCACGCGGTCGATCTGGGCCTGGGTGAGTTGAGCCAGGGGCAGCATGTCCGGAGTGATGTGCTGGCACCCGGCGGGGATCGCATTGGCTGGCACGACAATCTCGCCGCCCTTGCCGCTGGCCGCCGCCAGCGCGGCCAGGGTCGGCTGGCCGAACAGCACACGGACATCAGCGCTCAGGCCGACTTCGCGCATGCGTTCGATGAGTTTCACCGCCAGCAGCGAATGCCCGCCCAGTTCGAAGAACTGATCGTGACGCCCCACCTGCTCGACGCCGAGCAACTCGACCCAGAGTCCGGCCAGAGTGGTTTCCGCCGGGCCCTCGGGGGCTTCATATTCACGCCGGGCATAAGACTCGGTCGACGGCACGGGGAGCGCCTTGCGATCGAGCTTGCCGTTGGCGGTCAGCGGGAAGGCCTCCAGGCTGACAAAGGCACTCGGCAG
>NZ_JXDG01000026.1 GCF_000820515.1 Pseudomonas batumici
CTGCCGAGTGCCTTTGTCAGCCTGGAGGCCTTCCCGCTGACCGCCAACGGCAAGCTCGATCGCAAGGCCCTGCCGGCCCCTGATCGCTCGGCGGTGGCCAGCCGTGGCTACGAGGCCCCTGAAGGTGACACCGAGATCGCCATTGCGCGGATCTGGCAGGACCTGTTGCAACTGGAGCAGGTCGGTCGTCATGACCACTTCTTCGAACTGGGCGGCCACTCGCTGCTGGCGGTGAAGCTGATCGAGCGCATGCGCCAGGTCGACCTCAGTGCCGATGTCCGTGTTCTGTTCGGCCAGCCGACCCTGTCTGCCCTGGCGGCCGCAGTGGGCGGCAAGCAGGAGGTCGAAGTCCCGGCCAACCTCATCCCCGAAGGCTGCGAACGCATCACCCCGGACATGCTGCCGCTGGTGTCCCTGAGCCAGGACGATATCGACCGTGTGGTCGCCGGTGTGCCCGGTGGCCTGGCCAATGTGCAGGATATCTATGCGCTGGCGCCGTTGCAGGAGGGGATTTTGTATCACCACCTGGCCGCGGTCCAGGGTGACCCGTACCTGCAATATGCGATGTTCGCCTTTGACAGTCTCGAACGTCTGCACAGCTTCGCCCAGGCCCTGCAAGGCGTGGTGGCGCGGCACGACATCTTGCGTACCTCGGTATTCTGGGAAAGCCTCGATGCTCCAGTGCAAGTGGTCTGGCGCGAAGCGACCCTGGGTCTTGAACAGCTGGAGCTGGACCCGGCGAACGGTGAAATCGTCGAACAACTGCGTGAGCGCCTCGATCCACGCCATACCCGCCTGGATATCCGCCAGGCGCCGATGATGCGTATCGGATATGCCGAGGACCCGCTGAACAACCGCTGGGTCGGCATGCTGCTGTTCCATCACCTGGTGGACGACGCCACCTCGCTGCGCATTCTCTGCGGCGAAATCGAGGCGCATATGCTCGACCGCCAGGCCGAGCTGCCGCCGTCCGTGCCTTATCGCAACTACGTGGCCCAGGCCTGGCTGGGTGTCAGCCGCGAGGAACACGAAGCGTTCTTCCGCGACATGCTCGGCGATGTCGAGGAACCGACGCTGCCGTTCGGCCTGCAGGATGTGCAGGGTGACGGTCATGCGATCGAGGAGGTGCGCCAACGCGTGGACGACGACCTGAGCCGGCGCCTGCGCTTGCAGGCCCGTCAGCTCGGGGTGAGTGCCGCGAGCCTCTATCACCTGGCCTGGGGTCGTGTACTGGGCGTGGTGTCGGACAAGGACGATGTGGTCTTCGGCACCGTCTTGCTCGGTCGCCTGCAAGGCGGCGCCGGGGCTGATCGGGCCCTGGGCATGTTCATCAACACCTTGCCGCTGCGGGTGGCTCTGGGAGAGCAGGGCGTGCGCAGCGGTCTCAAGGCCACCCATGCCCGACTCAGCGGGCTGCTGGCCCACGAGCATGCGTCGCTGGTGCTGGCACAACGCTGCAGCGGCGTGGCCGCTTCGACGCCGCTGTTCAGTTCCTTGCTCAACTATCGGCAGATCGGCGATACCAGCGTGACCGACCAGGCGCTGGCCGCCTGGGAAGGCATCCAGGCGCTGGACGGCGAAGAGCGCACCAACTACCCGCTGACCCTGTCGGTGGACGATCTGGGCGAAGGTTTCAACCTGACCGTCATGGCCGAAGGGCGGATCGGTGCCGAGCGGGTCTGCGGTTATATGCACTGCGCCCTGGAAAACCTGGTGCAGGCCCTGGAGCAGGCACCGGACACGGCGTTGGGCGCGGTCAATATTTTGCCGCCGGGCGAGCGCCAGCAATTGCTGGAAAGCTGGAACACCCCCCATGCGCTGTATGCCGATGACGCCTTGATTCACCGCACTTTCGAAGCCTGGGTGGTGGCGCAACCGGACGCCGTGGCGCTGCAATATGAAGAGCGCACGCTGACCTACGGCGAACTGAATGCCCGTGCCAACCAGGTGGCCCATCACTTGCTGGGGTTGGGTGTGCGTCCGGATGACCGGGTGGCGATCTGTGTCGAGCGTGGTCTGGAGATGATTGTCGGCCTGCTGGGTATCCTTAAAGCCGGCGCCGGCTACGTGCCGATCGACCCGGCCTATCCGGCCGAGCGTATCGCCTACCAGTTGCAGGACAGCGCCCCGGTGGCGGTGTTGGCCGATGCCGCCGGCCTGGCGCTGCTGGGCAGCTTTGACGGCGCCCGGGTCGATCTGCGCAGCCCGGCGCTGCTGGCCCAGTCGAGCACCAATCCACGGCTGAGCGGACTCAGCCCGCATCACCTGGCCTATGTCATCTATACCTCCGGCTCAACCGGCCTGCCCAAGGGGGTGATGGTCGAGCACCGCAATGTCGCGCGGCTGTTCTCGGCGACCCAGAGCTGGTTCGAATTCAATGAGCAGGATGTCTGGGCCTTGTTCCACTCGTTCGCCTTCGACTTCTCGGTCTGGGAAATCTGGGGCGCGCTGCTGCATGGCGGGCGTTTGCTGGTGGTGCCGCAGTTGGTCAGCCGTTCGCCGCAAGACTGCTACGCACTGCTGTGCAACGCCGGGGTGACGGTGCTCAACCAGACCCCGAGCGCGTTCCGCCAGTTGCTCAACGCCCAGGGCGAGAGTGATCTGCGGCATTCCCTGCGCCAGGTGATTTTCGGTGGCGAAGCCCTGGAGACCGGGATTCTCAAACCGTGGTACGCCCGGGTGGCCAACGCCGGCACCCAACTGGTGAATATGTACGGCATTACCGAAACCACGGTGCATGTGACCTACTGCCCATTGGTGGCGGCGGATGCGCAGCGGGCGGGCGTCAGCCCTATCGGCGTACGCATTCCCGACTTGCAGTTGTATGTACTCGACAGCCGCCGCGAGCCGGTACCGGTGGGCGTGGTCGGCGAGCTGTATGTCGGCGGTGCCGGGGTTGCACGGGGCTATCTGAACCGTGCCGAACTGACCGCCGAGCGTTTCCTGCCGAACCCGTTCAGCAAGGATCCCCAGGCGCGGTTGTACAAGACCGGCGACCTGGGTCGCTGGCTGGCCGATGGCAGCCTCGATTACCTGGGCCGCAACGACGACCAGGTGAAGATCCGCGGCTTCCGTATCGAGTTGGGCGAGATCGAAGCGGCGCTGGCGGCTTGCGAAGGTGTCCGCGAGGCGGTGGTGCTGGCCCGCGAAGACGAACCGGGGGACAAACGCCTGGTGGCCTATGTGATCGCCGCGCCGGACCGGGAAGTGGTGGCCGCCGAGCTGCGTGCCCAGCTATTGCTGTCCCTGGCCGACTATATGGTGCCGAGTGCCTTCGTGGCCCTGGAAGCCTTCCCGCTGACCACTAACGGCAAGCTGAATCGCAAGGCGCTGCCGGCGCCGGATGCGCAGGCCCTGGTACGACGTGACTACGCGGCACCCGAAGGTGCGGTGGAAATCGCCATCGCGCAGATCTGGGAGTCCTTGCTGCAACTGCCGCAGGTGGGTCGCCATGACCACTTCTTCGAACTGGGCGGGCATTCGTTGCTGGCGGTGAAGTTGATCGAGCGCATGCGCCAGGTCGGCCTGGCTGCCGATGTGCGGGTGCTGTTCAGCCAGCCGACCCTGGCGGCCTTGGCCGCGGCGGTGGGTGGGCACCAGGACGTGCGGGTGCCGGACAACCTGATCGTCCCGGGCTGTGAACGTATTACCCCGGACATGCTGCCCCTGGCCGATCTGGACCAGGCGGCCATCGATCGCATTGTGACCAGCGTGCCGGGCGGTGTGGCCAATGTGCAGGATATCTACGCCCTGGCGCCGTTGCAGGAAGGGATTCTTTATCACCACCTGGCGGCCCATGAGGGTGATCCCTATGTCCTGCAGATGCTGTTCGCCTTCGACAATCGCGAGCGCCTGGGTGGTTTCGCCCAGGCCTTGCAGAGCGTGATCGAGCGCCATGACATCCTGCGTACCAGCGTGGTCTGGGAGGGACTGGACCAGCCGGTGCAGGTGGTCTGGCGCACTGCGCAACTGGGGCTGGAAGAGGTAACGGTCGATCCGGCTGCGGGTGACGTGCTGGAACACCTGCACGAGCGCTTCGACCCGCGCCATTACCGTCTGGATATCGGCCAGGCGCCGCTGATGCGCATTGCCTATGCACAGGACATGGCCAACCAGCGCTGGGTCGGGATATTGTTGTTCCATCACATAGCCCTGGACCACACCGCACTGGAAGTGGTGGTGCAGGAAATGCAGGCCTGTCTGCAAGGACTGGGCGGGCAATTGCCGGCGCCGGTGCCGTATCGCAACCACGTGGCCCAGGCACGCCTGGGGGTCAGCCAGCAGGAACATGAAGGGTTTTTCCGCGAGCTGCTTGGCGATATCGACGAGCCGACACTGCCTTACGGCATCCAGGACGTGCAGGGTGACGGCAGCGGTGTCGACGAAATCCACCAACTGCTGGACAGCGGCCTGAGCCGGCGTCTGCGCAGCCGTGCGCGGCAACTGGGGGTCAGTGCCGCGAGCCTGGTGCACCTGGCCTGGGCCCAGGTGGTGGGCCGGGTGTCGGGCCGTGAGGAAGTGGTCTTCGGCACCGTGCTGATGGGCCGGATGCAAGGCGGCGAGGGTAGCGACCGGGCCCTGGGCATGTTTATCAATACCTTGCCGCTGCGCCTGAGCGTCGGTGCCCAGGGCGCACTGGCCGGGGTCAAGGCGACCCATGGGCGGCTGTCGGCCCTGCTCGGGCACGAGCATGCCTCGTTGTCCCTGGCCCAGCGTTGCAGTGGCGTACCGAGTTCGTTGCCGCTGTTCAGCAGCTTGCTGAACTATCGCCACAGCACCGGCGGTGTAGCCTCGTCCGAAACGTTGTCGGTCTGGCAGGGCATCCAGACCCTGAGCATGGAGGAGCGGACCAACTATCCGTTGTGCCTGAACGTCGATGACCTGGGCGACGACTTTATGCTCAACATCCAGGCCGTGGGACAGATCAGTGCCGAGCGGGTTGGCGGTTATATGCAGGCTGCCCTGGCGAGCCTGGTGGAAGCATTGGAACACCGACCGCAGGCCGCGCTGAACAGCCTGTCGATCCTGCCGGACGATGAACGCGAGCAGTTGCTCGAAGACTGGAACCAGCCAGGCAAGGTCTATGCCGCCGATGCGTTGATCCATCAGCAATTCGAAGCCCGTGCCGCCGAGCGGCCGGAGGCCGTGGCGCTGGTGTATCAGGAGCACAGCCTGAGCTACGGCGAACTCAACGCCCGGGCCAACCAGGTTGCCCATCGCCTGCTGGCCCTGGGCGTGCGCCCGGACGATCGGGTGGCGATCTGCGTCGAGCGAGGCCCTGCGATGATCATCGGCCTGCTGGGCATCCTCAAGTCCGGCGCCGGTTATGTCCCGCTGGACCCGGCCTATCCCCGCGAGCGCCTGGCCTACACCCTCGGCGACAGCGCTCCGGTGGCCTTGCTCAGCCAGCACTTGGTGCAGGGAGCCTTGCCGGCGGTGCAGGTGCCGGTCATCAATCTCGACGATGCGGATCTGCAGGACGAATCCGTGC
>NZ_JXDG01000027.1 GCF_000820515.1 Pseudomonas batumici
TACGGCCCGTCGGAAACCACCACTTACTCAAGCTGGGTAGCGATGGATCGCGAAGACGGCTTCGCCCCACATATCGGCAAACCCGTCGGCAACACCCAGTTCTACCTTCTGGATGAGCAGCAACAACCGGTCCCTCTGGGTGTTCCGGGCGAAATCTATATCGGCGGCGCCGGCGTGGCGAGGGGTTACCTGAACCGCGACGACCTCACCGCTGAACGCTTCCTCCAGGATCCGTTCGCAACCACGCCAAATGCTCGCATGTACCGCACCGGCGACCTCGGTCGCTATCTGCCAGATGGCAATATCGAATACCTGGGCCGTAACGACGACCAGGTGAAGATCCGTGGTTTCCGTATCGAACTGGGTGAGATCGACGCCCGTCTGGCCAAGCACCCAGCCGTCCACGAAGCGGTGGTCACGGCCCGCGAAGATATTCCTGGCGATAAACGCCTGGTGGCCTATTACACCGTCCGGTCCATGGACGCCGAGCCAGCCATCGACAGCCTGCGCGGTTGGCTGCTGGGGCAACTGCCGGCCTATATGGTCCCGGTGGCGTACGTGCGGCTCGACGCCTTGCCGCTGACCCCCAACGGCAAGCTCGACCGCAAGGCCCTGCCGGCCCCGGACGGCGGCGCGCTGATCAGCCGTGGCTTTGAGGCCCCGCAAGGCGAGACCGAAACCCTGATCGCCGAGATCTGGCAAACCTTGCTGGGTATCGCGCAGGTCGGTCGGCATGACCACTTCTTCGAACTGGGTGGCCATTCGCTGCTCGCCGTGAGCCTGATGGAACGCATGCGCCAGGAAGGCCTGGAAGCCGATGTCAGGGCCTTGTTCGAACATCCCACCCTCTCGGAATACGCGGCAACGACGGAAAGAATGGAGATTGTTCTGTGAGCGTGATCGAACTGTTGGCAGTACTGAAAGAGAAAGATGTGCAACTTGCCGTCAAGGGCGACCAACTGGTCGTCAGCGGCAGGCGACAGTCCCTCACCGAGCCCGCTGTGCTGGCGATGTTGCGCGAGAACAAGGCGGCGCTGATCGAATTGATCAACGCCGGCGAGTATTCCAGTGCCAAGGCCGGCGAGGTGGAGATTCCCGCCCAGGCTATCCCTGTCGGCTGCACGCGCATCACCCCGGATATGCTGCCCCTGGTCAAGCTCGACCAGGCGGCCATCGAGCATATCGTCGCCAGCGTCCCCGGCGGTGTCGGCAATGTGCAGGACATCTACCCGCTGGCGCCCTTGCAGGAAGGCATTCTCTATCACCATATTGCCGCCGAACAGGGCGATCCCTACGTCTTGCAGGCGCAATTCGCGATTGCCAGCCGCGCCCGTTTCGACGAGTTCACCACGGCCTTGCAGCAGGTGATCGACCGTCACGACATCCTGCGTACCAGCGTGGTCTGGGAAGGCCTGGACGTACCGGTGCAGGTGGTCTGGCGCCAGGCGCGGCTGGTCCTCACTGAAATCGACATCGACCCCGCCGCCGGCGCGGCTGCCGAGCAACTACGACAACGCTTCGACCCGCGGCACTACCGTCTCGATATCAGCCAGGCGCCGTTGCTGCGCCTGGCCTTTGCCCACGATGCGGCCAACCAGCGCTGGGTGGCGATGCTGCTGTTCCATCATATCGCTATCGACCACGCGGCCCTGGAAGTGGTGCAGCAGGAAATCCATGCGTACCTGTACGGCCAGGCCCAGACCCTGGGCGAGCCGGTGCCGTACCGCAATTATGTGGCCCAGGCCCGGCTCGGGGTCAGCGGCAAGCAGCACGAAGCGTTTTTCCGCGAGATGCTCGGCGATGTCGACGAGCCGACCCTGCCGTTCGGCCTGCAGGATGTGCGCGGCGATGGCCATGGCGTCGAAGAAGCGACCCAGGTCCTGCCCGCCGATCTGAGCCGGCGCCTGCGCACCCAGGCCCGGCAGCAGGGGGTGAGTGCGGCGAGCCTGCATCACCTGGCCTGGGCCCAGGTGCTCGGGCGCCTGTGCGGGCGCGATGATGTGGTGTTCGGTACCGTGCTGCTGGGACGGATGCGCGGCAGCGAAGGGGTTCGCCGGGCCCTGGGGATGTTTATCAATACCTTGCCGCTGCGGGTTGCCGTGGGCGGGCAGGATGTGCGGGCCGGGGTCAAGGCGACCCATGCGCGGCTCACCGCACTGCTGGGACACGAGCATGCCTCGTTGTCCCTGGCCCAGCGTTGCAGCGGTGTGGCTGCGCCGACGCCGTTGTTCAGCACCTTGCTCAACTACCGGCACAGTTCGGCTGAGGCTGTGACGGGCGAGGCGGTTCAACTGTGGGAAGGGATCGAGGTGTTGGGTGGCGAAGAGCGCACCAACTATCCGCTGATCCTGTCCCTGGATGACCTGGGCGAAGGTTTCAGCCTGAATGTGCAGGCGGTTGCCGGTATCGGTGCGCAGCGGGTCTGCGGGTATATGCAGACGGCGTTGGAGCAGTTGGTCCAGGCCCTGGAGCGGGCGTCGACCTCGGCGCTCAACAGCCTGTCGATCCTGCCGGCCGATGAGCGTGAGCAATTGCTGGTGGGCTTCAACGACACGGCACTGGATTATCCGCAAGAACAGACCATTCACGGGTTGTTCGAGGCGCAGGTAGAGCGTACGCCGGATTCCCTGGCGGTGGTGCAGGGTGGGACGCGTCTGAGCTATCGCGAGCTTAACGAGCAGGCCAACCGCCTGGCGCATGCCCTGCGTAAACAGGGTGTGCAACCGGATTCGCGGGTGGGGATCTGCGTTGAACGCGGGGCCGAGATGGTTGTTGGCCTGCTGGCGATTCTCAAGGCGGGTGGCGGTTATGTGCCGTTGGACCCGGCTTATCCGGTAGAGCGGATTGCCTACATGTTGCAGGACAGCGCCCTGGCGGCGGTCTTGGTTCAGGCGGCTACCCAGGCGTTGTTGGCGGGCGTTTCGGTGCCGGTGATCAATC
>NZ_JXDG01000028.1 GCF_000820515.1 Pseudomonas batumici
CGGCGCCGGACGCCGATGCACTGATCCGTCGTGGCTACGAGGCGCCCCAGGGCGAAACCGAAATCGCCTTGGCGCAGATCTGGGCCGACTTGCTCAAGGTCGAGCAGGTCGGGCGCCATGATCACTTCTTCGAACTGGGCGGCCACTCGTTGCTGGCGGTCAGTCTGATCGGGCGCATGCGCCAGGTCGGCCTGAGTGCCGATGTCCAGGTGCTGTTCGGCCAGCCGACCCTGGCCGCGCTGGCCGCCGCCGTGGGCGGGGGCCGTGAAGTCAGCGTGCCGGCCAACCGGATTGCCGAAGGTTGCGAACGTATCACTCCGGATATGCTGCCGCTGGCCGATCTCGACCAGGCCGCCATCGACCGTATTGTCGCCAGCGTGCCGGGTGGCGTGGCGAATGTGCAGGATATCTACCCGCTGGCGCCGTTGCAGGAAGGCATCCTCTACCACCATCTGTCAGCCGTGGCCGGTGATCCCTATGTCCTGCACATGATGTTCACGGTGCAGGACCGTCAGCGCCTGGATGATTTTGCCCAGGCACTGCAACAGGTGATCGACCGTCATGACACCCTGCGCACCGCCGTGCTCTGGGAAGGCCTGGACGAACCGGTCCAGGTGGTTTGGCGCCAGGCTCGGCTGCAATGCGAAGCCGTGGAACTCGACTCGGGTGCCGGTGACGTGGCCGGCCAGCTCAAGGAGCGCTTTGACAGCCGTCACTCGCGTCTGGACGTCACCCGCGCGCCGCTGATGCAACTGGTGTTTGCCCGGGATGAAGCCGGGCAGCGCTGGGTGGCGATGCTGCGCTTCCATCATATGGCCCTGGACCATACGACCCTGGAGGTCGTCCGTCATGAAATCCAGGCGTACCTGCTGGGGCAGGCCGAACAACTGGGCAGCCCGGTGCCATACCGCAATTATGTGGCCCAGGCGCGCCTGGGCCTGAGCCGCGAGGAACACGAGGTGTTCTTCCGCGACATGCTGGGGGATGTCGACGAACCCACGCTACCGATCGGCCTGCGCGAGGTGCAGGGTGAAGGCCAGCAGATCGAGGAAGCCTCGCAGGTCCTGTCGCCGACCCTGAGCCTGCGCCTGAGAACCCGTGCCCGGCAGTTGGGGGTGAGTGCCGCCAGCCTGCATCACCTGGCCTGGGCGCGGGTGATGGGGGCTCTATCGGGCAAGTCGGACGTGGTCTTCGGCACCGTCCTGATGGGCCGGATGCAGGGCGGTGAAGGCTCCGAACGGGCGCTGGGGATGTTCATCAACACCTTGCCGCTGCGCGTCGCCGTGGGCGAGGAGGGTGTGCGCGCCGGGGTCAAGGCGACCCACGCGCGGCTGACCGCGCTGCTCGGCCATGAATATGCCTCCCTGGCCCTGGCCCAGCGTTGCAGCGGCGTGGCCGCACCGACGCCGCTGTTCAGCGGCCTGCTCAACTACCGGCACAGTGCCTCGGACAGTGTTTCCGAACAGGCCGTGCAGGCCTGGCAAGGCATTGAGATCCTCGGCAGCGAGGAGCGCAGCAACTACCCACTGACCCTGTCGGTGGATGACCTGGGTGAAGATTTCGCCCTGAGTGTCCTGGCTCCGGAGGTGATCGGCGCGCAACGGATCTGCGACTACATGCACACGGCCCTGGTCAATCTGGCCGATGCCCTGGAGCAGGCGCCGCTGACGCCGCTGTCCGCGCTGTCGGTAGTTCCGGCCGCCGAACAGCAGCAATTGCTCGAAGGTTTCAACCGCAGTTCCGCGCCTTATCCCGTCGACCTGACCATTGCCCGGCAATTCGAAGCCCAGGTTCTCGCGACCCCCGACGCGCTCGCGGTGGTCCACGAAGGCCAAAGCCTGAGCTATGCCGAGCTTAATCGTCAGGCCAACCAGCTGGCCCATCATCTGCGCGGCCTTGGCGTACAACCGGATGACCGCGTCGCTATCAGCGCCCGGCGCAGCCTAGACATGCTGGTCGGCCTGGTGGCGATCCTCAAGTCCGGCGCCGGTTATGTGCCGATCGATCCGTCTCATCCGGCGGAACGCCTGGCCTACCTGTTGCGCGATAGCGCCCCACGGGTGCTGTTGACCCAGGCCGACCTGCGTGAACGTCTTTCAACGGCGGATGTGCCGGTACTGCTGCTCGATGCCGAATCCCGCAGCGCCGCGGGTGTCGACACGCAGTCGGACAACAACCTGGATATCGCCGCGCTGACCCCGTCCAGCCTGGCTTATGTGATCTACACCTCGGGCTCCACCGGTGAGCCGAAGGGCGTGATGGTCGAGCACCGTCAGCTGTCCAACCTGGTGAGCTGGCACTGCCAGGCGTTCGCCCTGGAAGCGGGCAGCCAGACCTCCAGCGTCGCCGGCTTCGGCTTCGACGCGATGGCCTGGGAAGTCTGGCCGGCGCTGTGTGTCGGCGCCACCTTGCACCTGCCGCCGGCCAAGGCCGGCAGTGAAGATGTCGACGGCCTGCTGGCCTGGTGGCTGGCGCAACCTCTGGACGTCAGCTTCCTGCCGACACCGATTGCCGAATATGCCTTCAGCCAGTCGCTGCAGCACCCGACCCTGCGCACCCTGCTGATCGGCGGCGACCGCCTGCGACAGTTCCCCCAGGGCCAGCGCTTCGCCCTGATCAACAACTACGGCCCGACCGAAACCACGGTGGTGGCGACCTCCGGGCTGATCGACGAACACGCCGCGACGCTGCATATCGGCAAGCCGGTGGCCAATACCCGGGTCTATCTGCTCGACGAGCAGCTGCGTCCGGTACCGATGGGCGTGCCCGGCGAACTCTATATCGGTGGCGCGAGCGTGGCCCGCGGTTACCTGAACCGCGCGGCACTGACCGCCGAACGCTTCCTCAAGGACCCGTTCAGCGGCGAGCCCGAGGCGCGGATGTACAAGACCGGCGACCTGGCGCGCTGGCTGGCCGACGGCAATCTCGACTACCTGGGGCGTAACGACGACCAGGTGAAGATCCGTGGCCTGCGTATCGAACTGGGGGAAATCGAAACCCGCCTGGCCAGCCATCCGCAGATCCAGGAGGCCGTGGTCCTGGCCCGTGAAGATCACCCCGGCGACAAGCGCCTGGTGGCCTATTACAGCTCGGCCGACGCCACGCTGGAAATCGAAACCCTGCGTGCCTACCTGCAAACGCAACTGCCTGACTACATGGTACCGTCGGCCTATGTCGCCCTGGACAGTTTCCCGCTGACCGCCAACGGCAAGATCGACCGTCGGGCACTGCCGGCGCCGGATCTGGCGGCGCTGGTCAGCCGTGGCTACGAAGCGCCCCAGGGCGATATCGAAATCACCCTGGCGCGGCTCTGGGCCGATGTGCTCAAGGTCGAACGCGTCGGCCGGCATGACCATTTCTTCGAACTCGGTGGTCACTCGCTGCTGGCGGTCAACCTGATCGGGCGCATGCGCCAGGTCGGCCTGGCGGCGGATGTCCGCGTGTTGTTCGGCCAACCGACCCTGGCCTCCCTGGCAGCGTCCGTGGGCGCGGTCAGCGACCTGGCGGTTCCGGCCAATGCGATTGCCGCGGACTGCCAGCGCATCACCCCGGACATGCTGCCGCTGATCAGCCTGGACCAGGCCACTATCGACCGCGTCGTGGCCACGGTGCCCGGTGGCGCGGCGAATGTGCAGGACATCTACCCGCTGGCGCCGTTGCAGGAAGGCATTCTCTACCACCACCTGAGCGCCGAGCAGGGCGACCCCTATGTGCTGCAATCGCAGTTCGCCTTTGACAGCCGCGCCCGCCTGAACGATTTCGCCCACGCGCTGCAAGCGGTTATCGACCGGCATGACATCCTGCGCACCTCCATGCACTGGGAAAGCCTCGACGAGCCGTTGCAGGTGGTCTGGCGCCGTGCCGAGTTGAGCATCGAGGAAGTCCATCTGGATCCTCGCGTCGGCGATATCGCCGAGCAGTTGCAGGCGCTTTTCGATCCACGCCGGGTGCGCCTGGATGTCCGCCAGGCGCCGATGCTGCGCCTGGTCTTCGCCCTGGACACGGCCAACCAGCGCTGGCTGGCGACCTTGCTGTTCCACCATATGGTCCTCGACCACACCGCGCTGGACCAGGTGAAGCAGGAAATGCAGGCCTGGCTGCTGGGCCAGACCGATCAACTGGGCGTCTCCGTGCCCTATCGCAATTATGTCGCCCAGGCCCGCCTGGGGGTCAGCGAGCACGCCCACGAGGCGTTCTTCAGGGAAATGCTCGGCGATATAGACGAGCCGACGCTGCCGTTCGGCCTGCAGGATGTGCAGGGCGACGGCCATGCCATCGAACAGGCCCACCTGGCCCTGGACGCCGGTTTGAGCCAGCGTCTGCGGGTCCAGGCCCGTCAGTTTGGGGTCAGTGCCGCGAGCCTGGTGCACCTGGCGTTTGCCCAGGTGTTGGGGCAAGTCAGCGGGCGTGACCAGGTGGTGTTCGGTACCGTGCTGTTCGGCCGGATGCAGGCCGGCGAGGGCGCCGAACGGGCCCTGGGGATGTTTATCAATACCTTGCCGCTGCGGGTTGACCTGGGTGAACGGGAAGTCCGTGACGGGGTCAAGGCGACCCATGCGCGGCTGACCGCCTTGCTCGGGCATGAACACGCCTCCCTGGCCTTGGCCCAGCGTTGCAGCGGCGTGGTTGCACCGGCACCGCTGTTCAGCGCGTTGCTCAACTACCGCCACAGCAGCACGGTGGTGACCGAGCAAGGCCAGAGCGCCTGGCAAGGCATGCAGGCCCTGGTGGGCGAAGAGCGGACCAACTACCCGTTGACCGTCAACGTCGACGATCTGGGCGACGGTTTCTACTTCACCACGCTGGTGGCCGCGAGCATTGGTGCGCAGCGTCTTTGCGGTTACTTGCAGACGGCCCTGGACGGCTTGGTCCAGGCCCTGGAACAGGCGCCACAGACGCCATTGCATGCGCTGTCGATATTGCCGCCGGCCGAGCGCGAGCAGTTGCTCGAAGACTGGAACCAGTCAGGCAAGGCCTATGCTGCCGATGCATTGATCCATCAGCAATTCGAAGCCCGTGCCGAAGAGCGGCCGGAGGCCGTGGCGCTGGTGTATCAGGATGAAAGTCTGAGCTACGGCGAACTCAATGCCCGGGCCAACCAGGTTGCCCATCGCCTGCTGGCCTTGGGCGTGCGCCCGGACGATCGGGTGGCGATCTGCGTCGAGCGCGGCCCGGCGATGATCATTGGCCTGCTGGGTATCCTCAAGTCCGGCGCCGGTTATGTACCGCTGGACCCGGCCTATCCTCGCGAGCGTCTGGCCTACACCCTCGGTGACAGCGCTCCGGTGGCGTTGCTCAGCCAGCACTCGGTGCAGGAAGCCTTGCCGGCGGTGCAGGTGCCGGTCATCAATCTCGACGATGCGGATCTGCAGGAC
>NZ_JXDG01000029.1 GCF_000820515.1 Pseudomonas batumici
GAAACACCGTACCGTGGGAGCCGGCTTGCTGGCGATGAGGCCGGTGAGTCCTGCATCGATCTTGCGGGTGCCATCGCCGGCAAGCCAGCTCCTACAGGGACGGCGTGGGTCTTAGCATCTTTATCCACTCGGCGGCCAGGCGATGGCAGTCTCCTGGCCAACGCGCGGTCAGCAGGTTGCCGTCGCGGACCACGAAGCCACGGCCCGGCTTGGTCGCGGAATCGCGTAGCAGCGCCGGCGGGCCCTGGGAGAAGTCTTTCGGACTGGCCAGCGCGGCCTTGATCTCGGACTCGACGGTTTGCGGATAGGTCCGGTAATAGCGCCCGAGCCATGGCGCGGTGATCAGCCAGGCCGCCAGCTCCATGGTCGTGGACAGCAACGCGGTGACCTTGCGCCCGTGGAGCACCGAGCGCCCGCTGTCGGGGTCGAGGGTGCGGGCCAATAGCAGCGGGCCGTGGCACACCGAAGCGACCGGTTTGCCGGCCTTGAAGAAGTGCAGGACGATGCGTTTGGCCTCGTCCGATTCCAGCAGGCTGCGCATGCCCTCGGCATGTCCGCCCGGTACCAGCAAACCTTCGAACTGCTCGGGGTCGACATCGGCGTAGGCCAGCGGCTGGCGGAAATGCGCGTCGGCGAGCATCGCGTTGTAGCTTTGCAGGTCGCTGTCGCGGGTCATCAGCATGGGATTCAGCAGGCCGAAACCGTGCTCCACCAGACGTGGATCGGCATAGGCCGGGGCGCCCAGCGGGGTGGCGAAGCGCACCTCGATCCCGGCCCGGCACATGGCCTGCCAGGGGACGCTGCTTTCGGTCGGGTCGTAGTCGGAGTGGGGGAGCAGGATCAGGATCATGCAGGCGGCTCGATGGCTACGGAGTAGTTATCGAGGATAGCAGCAGGATCGGGGGCTGGCTGGGCAGGATAGCGCCATGATTCCTGTAGGAGATGGCACCACAGCATTGTGCGTCGATACGCCGACCTGTAGGAGCCGGCTTGCTGGCGATGACGTCCGTACAGACACCGCAAGGCTCAAGGGCCTCATCGCCGGCAAGCCAGCTCCCACAGGATTTAGGTTCGGCGCGGTTGAGCGGTGATACGCCGATTTGTGGGAGCTGCGCCGTCGTGGACTAGCGCTCGATCGCCAGCGCCACGCCTTGCCCACCACCGATGCACAAGGTCGCCAGGCCTTTCTTGGCATCGCGCTTGATCATCTCATGCAGCAGCGTCACCAGCACCCGGCAACCCGAAGCACCGATCGGGTGACCCAGGGCAATCGCGCCGCCATTGACGTTGACCTTGGCCGCGTCCCAACCCAGCTCCTTGCCCACCGACAACGACTGGGCGGCAAAGGCTTCGTTGGCTTCGATCAGGTCCAACTGGTCGAGGGACCAGCCGGCCTTGTCCAGGCACCGACGGGTGGCGCTGACCGGGCCGATGCCCATGATCGCCGGGTCGACGCCCGCGTTGGCATAGGCGGCGATCTTCGCCAGCACCGGCAGGCCGAGTGCCTCGGCCTTGGCGGCGCTCATCAGGATCACGGCGGCGGCGCCGTCGTTCAGCGACGAGGCGTTGCCGGCGGTGACCGTGCCGTCTTTCTTGAACGCTGGTTTGAGCTTGCTCAGCGACTCGGCGGTGGTGCCGGCGCGCGGTTGCTCGTCGGTAGCGAAGGCCACCGGGTCGCCCTTGCGCTGGGGAATCAGGATCGGGGTGATCTCGTCGACGAAACGCCCGGCTTCAATGGCGGCCACGGCTTTCTGTTGCGACGCGGCGGCAAAGGCATCCTGGGCTTCACGGCTGATGTCGTACTTGGCCACCAGGTTCTCGGCGGTGATACCCATGTGGTAGTCGTTGAACGCATCCCACAGGCCGTCGCTGATCATGGTGTCGATAATCTGGCCGTGGCCCATGCGCAGGCCGGTGCGGGCACCGGGCATCACGTAGTTGGCCAGGCTCATGTTTTCCTGGCCACCGGCAATGATCACCTCGGCATCGCCGCAGCGAATCGCCTGGGTCGCCAGGTGCAGGGCCTTGAGGCCCGAGCCGCAGACCTTGTTCAGGGTCATGGCCGGCACCGCGTGGGGCAGGCCGGCCTTGATCGCGGCCTGGCGCGCGGGGTTCTGCCCGGCGCCGGCGGTGAGCACCTGGCCCATGATCACTTCATCGACCTGCGCACCGTCCAGGCCGGTCTGGGCCAGCAACTGGCGAATTACCGCCGCACCGAGGTCCACGGCCGAGATGTTCGCCAGCGAACCCTGGAAACTGCCCACCGCCGTACGGGTGGCAGCGACAATCACTACATCTTGCATCGCTTCATTCCTCATCAGGAAAACTGCATTTCAGGCACGTGGTCGGGAACGATCAGTTTACCCGCGGTCTTGCTGACAATCTCTTCGACGCTGACGCCCGGCGCCCGCTCCTTGAGAATGAACGCACCGTTTTCGATTTCCAGGTAGGCGAGGTCGGTCAGCACGCGCTTGATGCAGTTCGCGCCGGTCAGCGGCAGGCTGCAACGCGGCAGCAGTTTCGACTCGCCGTCCTTGGACGCATGGGTCATGGTGACGATGATGTTGTCCGCGCCGGCCACCAGGTCCATCGCACCACCCATGCCCTTGACCAGCTTGCCGGGGATCATCCAGGAAGCGATGTTGCCGTGCACGTCGACTTCAAAGGCGCCCAGCACCGTCAGGTCGATATGGCCGCCGCGAATCATCGCGAAGGATTCGGCGGAGGAAAAGATCGAGGCGCCGGTACGGGCGGTGACGGTCTGCTTGCCGGCGTTGATCATGTCGGCATCGACTTCGTCTTCGGTCGGGAAGGCGCCCATGCCGAGCAGGCCGTTTTCCGATTGCAGCATGACTTCCATGCCGGCGGGGATGTAGTTGGCGACCAGGGTCGGAATGCCGATGCCCAGGTTCACGTAGTAGCCGTCCTGCAACTCGCGGGCGACGCGCTGGGCCATTTGTTCGCGGGAAAGTGCCATGTTCTTGTTCTCCGTTAGTCGAGTAGGGGGCTGGCGATCACTTGCGCACGGTGCGCTGTTCGATGCGCTTCTCGAACGTGCCGCAGATGATCCGGTCGACGTAGATGCCAGGGGTATGGATCTGCGTCGGGTCCAGCTCGCCGGGTTCGACGATTTCCTCGACTTCGACCACGGTGATCTTGCCGGCGGTCGCGGCCAGCGGGTTGAAGTTCTGGGCGGTGTGGCGATAGATGACATTGCCGTAGTGGTCGGCTTTCCAGCCTTTGACGATGGCGAAATCGCCGGTGATGGACTCTTCCATCAGGTACGGACGACCGTGGAATTCACGGGTTTCCTTGCCGTCGGCGACCGGGGTGCCGACTCCGGTAGCGGTGAAGAAGGCCGGGATACCGGCACCGCCGGCGCGCATTTTTTCCGCCAGGGTGCCTTGCGGGGTCAACACCACCTCGATTTCACCGCTGAGCAGTTGTTTCTCGAAGAGGGCGTTTTCGCCGACATAGGAGGCGACTACCTTGCGGATCTGCCGGTCTTCCAGCAGCACGCCGAGGCCGAAACCGTCGACGCCGCAGTTGTTGGAGACCACGGTCAGGTCGCGGGTGCCCTTGCGCTTGATCTCGGCGATCAGGTTCTCGGGGATACCGCACAGGCCGAAGCCGCCGCTGATGACCGTCATGCCGTCCTCGAGCCCGGCCAGGGCCTCTTCGTAGGAAGACACGCGTTTATCGAAACCTGCCATATGCACCATCCTCTTGTTGTTTGTCGGACTCGCCGTTGGAGGTGAGTGTTGCTCCGGGAGATATATTTGTTAAGTTGATTTTTAATGGCGATTGATTGATAAAGTTCAAGAATACCCGTTTATCCAGTAGAGACCTCGTCCATGACTGTTAAACAGCTTAGGGCCTTTCTCGCCGTTGCCCAGAGCCTGAGCTTTGCCGTGGCGGGCGAGCGCCTGTATTTGTCGCAGTCGGCCTTGAGCCTGACGATCAAGGCCCTCGAAGAAGGCTTGGGCGGGCGGCTGTTCAGCCGCAACACCCGTAACGTTGCGCTGACCCCGGAAGGCGAGGTGCTGGTGCCCCTGGCCCGGCGCCTGATCGCCGATTGGGACAATGTCGAGGACGAACTGCGCCAGCGTTTCACCTTGCAGCGTGGCCGCGTGACCCTGGCGGCCATGCCGTCGTTCGCCGGCAACCTGCTGCCGCCGATCCTCAAGACCTTCCGTGCACGCTATCCCCAGGTCAATGTCACGGTCAACGACGTGATCAACGAGCAGGTCCTGGAGATGGTGCGTGAGGGCCAGGTGGAGCTGGGCGTGGCGTTTGAGCCGCAGCAGGGTTCATCGCTGGCCTTCACTCCGTTGTATATCGACCGCTTCGTTGCCGTGGTGCCGACGGATTCGCCCTGGGGCGATCAGGCGGAGATCGACTGGCACACCTTGCTCACGCAGCCTTTCATCACCTTGCAGCGTCCGTCCACGGTACGGGTGATGCTGGAAGAGCATTTGCGGGCCCGGGACATGAGCCTGCCGGTGGAGTTCGAGAGCCATCAATTGGCAACGGTGGGGCGGATGGTCGCCAGCGGGCTGGGGGTGAGTGCGGTGCCGGCGCTGTGTATCGGGCAGATGCGCGAGTTGGGCGCGCGTTGCATCACCTTGCGTGATCCGGTGGTCGAGCGGGCCATCGGCGTGCTGACCAAACCCGGCCATGAGCTGTCGGCGGCGGCCCAGGCGTTGTTCGATGTCTTGCTGGAAGAAAGATCGAGTTACCTGAATTTTGAAAAATAACTGCGTTGCTGGTGGACCTTTTGCTGCGATGCGCAATCATTAGCCCATGGATATCCGAAGGAGGTGTGTATGTTCATCCGGTCTTTGACCCTCGCCGTACTGTCCGTCGTTGCTGCCAGTCCTCTCTGGGCGGCCGATGAGGCGTCCCCGCTGGCCCTGGATCTGGGAAAGTACCGTCCACTGATCGTGATTGCGCCGAGTACGGCGGATCCCACGTTGGTCAGCCTGAAGAAGGCCATCGAAGACCCGGCCAACAAGAAGGACGTCGACGAGCGTCAACTGGTGCTCTACGAAGTGGCCCAGACCGTCGGCAAGCGTGCGGGCAAATGGATGGAACAGCCGAGCACCATGGCGCTGATTCGCGGGCTCAAGCTGGGGGTCACGCCGGAGGGCAAGTCCACGGTGATCCTGGTGGGCAAGGATGGCGAGCAGAAGATCCTGGAACACGATGGGCCGATGGCGCTCAAGGACGTGTTCAGTGCAGTCGATGCCTTGCCGGCCTCGGAGAAAGCCGCCGTTCCACCGCCACCCCCAGCGGTGCCGGAAGCCAAACCGGAGAAGGGCGCGAAAGGCGCCAAGGCCAGCAAGCCGCCCAAGGATCTGGATGACTGAGGCTGGGCGGTATTCATCGGGATCAATCCATGGAGGTCATTGCAATGTCGGGTGTTCACAAGGCTGCACAAGTCGGTTTCAGCGCTGAAGCCAAAACCTATGCTCACGGGCGTCCTGACTATCCCGCCGAACTGCTGCCGTGGCTTCGCGACACGTTGGGCATCGTGCCGGGCGGGCAGGTTATCGACCTCGGTGCAGGCACCGGCAAGTTCACGCGATTGCTGGCGGAGACCGGAGCCACGGTGACGGCCATCGAACCGGTCGATGCGATGCGCGCCGAGCTGGTCGCACGGTTGCCGATGGTCCGGGCACTGTCGGGTACGGCCGACGACATACCGCTGGAATCCCAGGTGTGCGACGCGCTGCTGTGTGCCCAGGCCTTTCACTGGTTCGCTCACGAGGCGGCACTGGCCGAGATGCACCGGGTGCTCAAGCCCGGCGGGCGACTCGGGCTGGTGTGGAATGTGCGGGATGAGTCGGTCGACTGGGTAGCGGCCATTACCCGGATCATTACCCCCTACGAGGGCGATACGCCGCGCTTTCATACGGGCGCCTGGCGCCAGCCGTTCAACGGCCGCTACTTCTCGGCACCGGAGCTGAGTCGTTTTGAGTACACACATGTGGGTACGCCCCAGGAAGTCATCATCGACCGCTTTCTGTCGGTCAGCTTCATTGCGGCATTGCCGGCGACCGAGAAGGCAGTGGTCACCGAGCAACTTCAGGCGCTGATTCAAACCCATCCGGCATTGCGCGACCGGCCGACCATCGACTTCCCTTACCGGACCGAGGCCTATCGCTGCATTCGCCTGGACTGATGCCCATTGGCCAGCTTAACTCCCACTACCGAGCAGGTCAGGATGCGACCCTGAAGAGGGGCACGGCCAAGGAGCGGATATGAAAGGCAGCTGTGCTTGCGGGGCCGTCGAGTATGAAATCGACGGTATCGACATGCCGATCGGGCATTGTCATTGCCATACCTGTCGCAAAACCCATGCGGCGGCGTTTGCCTCCACCGCGGGGGTCAAGCGCGAGCATTTTCGCTGGCTCAAGGGCCAGCAAACACTGACGACCTACGAGTCCTCGCCGGGCAAGCTGCGCCATTTCTGTTCGCGGTGCGGCTCGCATCTGATGGCCGAGAGGCCGAACCTGCCCCTGGTGATTGTGCGTGTCGCGACCCTGGATGACGATCCGGGCGTGGCGGCCGAGCATCACATCTGGGTCTCCCATGACGTGCCGTGGCTGCAATATGAAGGAATGGCCGAGCATCCGGAATGGCAGCCGGGGCGCTGACTGAATGGCTTTGCACCAATAGGCAAGTGGTTTCCCATACAGCTCGCATACCACGATGAGTTATAACGTTAGATTATAATTATATAAAGAGTCATAACGTTAGGCGCTATGCTGCCCGCCATATTGTTTGTGGTTGTGCTGAATTCGCAGGGTTTGCTAATGGATGTCGCTAATTTCGGTTTTGTCGTCGCGGGCCTGGTGGTCGGCTTTATCGTCGGAATGACCGGCGTGGGTGGCGGTTCGTTGATGACACCGATCCTGCTGTGGTTCGGTATCAACCCGGCGACGGCCGTGGGCACGGACCTGCTCTACGCGGCGATCACCAAGTCCGGTGGCGTGCTCGTGCACCGGAAGAACAGCAATATCGACTGGAAAATTACCGGCTGGCTGACCCTGGGCAGCGTGCCGGCGGTGATGTTGACCTTGTGGTTCCTGCACAGCCTGCACACCGCGCCCGAAGCCTTGAACAGCATCATCAAGCAGTCGTTGGGTTTCGTGCTGTTGCTGACGGCACTGGCGGTGCTGTTCAAGAACAAGTTGCTGGCGTTTGCCCATCGGCGTGGTGTCGATCACTCGCAGATCAGTGACTCGAAGTTGAACGGGCTGACGCTGGTGACCGGCCTGATCCTCGGCACCATGGTGGCCTTGACCTCCATCGGTGCCGGCGCCCTGGGCACGGTGGCCTTGTTTATCCTGTATCCGTTCCTGCCGACCCGGCGCCTGGTGGGCACGGAAATCGCCCACGCGGTGCCGCTGACCCTGGTCGCGGGCCTGGGGCATGCGAGCATGGGCAACATGAACTGGGAGCTGCTGGGCTTCCTGTTGATGGGCTCGCTGCCGGGGATCTACATCGGCAGCCATCTGGCCGGGCGGGTGTCCGACAGAGTCCTGCGGCCTTGCCTGGCGCTCATGCTGTTTTCCATCGGCTACAAGCTGGTGTTCTGACCGTTACCGGTTGAACCCCGCCAGCAAGGCATCCAGCACACCGCGCACGGCTGGAACCATGCCACGCCGGGAGGGGAAGATGGCGTGCAGACTGCCCTCGGGCGATGGCCAGTCGGGCAGGACTTGCAGGAGGCGGCCCTGGGCCAGATCGTTCTGAACCAGATTGCTCGGTAACTGCGCGACACCTATTCCCCTCAAGGCCGCTTCACGCAACGTCTCCAGATCATCGGTGGCCAACCTTGGCTGGTGGCTGAACACCACCGGCTGCGGCGCCTGGAAGTGCCATTGGTATTTGTCGTTGGTGTTGGCCATGGCCAAGGTCGGCATCTGCGCCAAGTCGTCCAGATCAGTGAGTGTTGCATGCTGTGCCAGCAAGGCCGGGCTCGCGACCAGAATGCGAGGAGCGCTCTGCAGGGGCAGCAGGGTCAGCTGGGAGTCATCCAATGGCAGCAGGCGCACGCGCACGGCGATGTCCAATCCTTCCTCGATGACATCGACGCGTCGGTTGGTCGCGTCGAGCATGATCCGCACTGACGGGTTGTCTACCAGATACTGAGACAGAATGGCCCTGGCCCCCATCTGCAAGACGCCCAATGGACAGCTGATTCGCACCACGCCCTGGGGAGAGGCGCGGGTCTGCTCGATGGCTGTCTTCGCCGCCCGGGCTTCCTCCACCAGGGCCACGCAATGCTGGTAGAACAATCGACCGGCGTCGGTCATGGACACCCGTCGCGTGTTGCGATTGAGCAGGCGTACGCCCAGTTCCGCTTCGAGTGCCCCGACGCGACGGCTGAGCTTGGACGTTTGCAACCCCATCGCCTTCGCCGCAGCGGTAAATCCGCCGTGATCCACCACCTTGGCGAAGAGGTACATGTTGTTCAAATCGGTCAGAGGGTCCATGGCCTGTCTCGCGGTGATCTGATCGTTCTATTTTCTACAACGTAGCATTGTTTTTTAAGCCGTTCTTCTTTGTTCGTTTCAAATTTATGCTCTTTACGCGGCAATCGGCCGCTTTTTCAGGAGCTGAAATGTTAGAGCATCGATTAAAGGCCGATCTTGGCGGCGGCGACTATGGCTGGCTCAAGGCCCGTCATCACTTCATGGCCACGGCCGACGGCAATCCCGCCCACCGTCCGCTGGGGGCGCTGGTGGTCTGGAACGACGACGAGATCGCGCCCGGCACCGGGTTCCCGATGCACGGTCATGAAAACATGGAGATCGTTTCCTACGTGCTGGAAGGCGCGGTGAGCCATCGGGACAGTGTCGGCGGGCAAGGCCGCACCGAGGCCGGTGACGTGCAGGCGATGAGTGCCGGGACCGGCATTCGGCATGAAGAGCGCAACGCGGGCAGCGTGCCGTTGAGGCTGTTCCAGATCTGGTTGCGGCCGCGGGAAAACGGTGGGCGTCCCCACTGGGGCACGCGTCCTTTTCCCAAGTCTGATCGGGCCGGTCAATGGGTCGTGCTGGCCAGCGGGATGCCTGACGATGAAAACGCCTTGCCGATCCGCGCCAATGCCCGTGTGCTCGGCGCGACGCTCAAGGCCGGGCAGTCCTTGAGCCAGTGCTGTTCGGACACTCGCCAGGGCTATCTGGTGCCGGTGCTCGGCGCGGTGAGGGTCAATGGCGAAAGGGTCGAGGCGGGGGATGGGGTCGCCATGACTCGGGAGTCGATGCTCGTTGTCGAGGCCATCGACGATACCGAAGTGGTACTGGTCGAGGTGTTCTGAGCATGAAGACGATCATCATGACCGGTGGGACTTTCGGGTTGGGGGAAGCGACAGCGCAGCAACTGGGTGCTGCCCCTGACACCCAGCTCATCTTGGGTGGGCGAGCCACCCGCTTGCCGCTGGAGCTGGCGAGCCTGGGCAGTGTCAGGCAGTTCGCCAGGCAGGTGCTCGACACCTTGGGCAAGACGAAGATCAATGCCCTGGTGCTCAATGCCGGGCTCAGCTTTCCCACGGCGGCGCGTACGGTGGACGGTTACGAGACGACCTTTGCGGTCAATCACCTGGGGCATTATCTGCTGTTGCGTCTGTTGGCGCCTGCGTTGGCCCGCGATGCAATCGTGGTGCTGACCACCAGCAATACCCATGACCCCCAGTTCAGTCCGGTTGCGCCGTTTCCGTTTGTCGATGCACAACAACTGGCCCATTCGGACCTTGGGAAAGGCGCGCAGGGCAATGTGGCATTCGAGTCCGGGTTCCGCGCCTACGCCACCTCGAAGCTGTGCAATCTGCTGACGGCGCGTGCCTTTGCGGCTTCATCGGAGGTCAAGGCGCGGCGCTTGCGGGTCATCGCCTATAACCCGGGCTATATCCCCGGCACCGGCCTGGGTCGCAATTTGCCTGCCGGAGCGCTCACGGCACCGCCCATGGCATTGAGTCCCTATTTCGCGGATGTCATGCGGATACAAGCCGGGGAAGCCCTGGCCGATCTGGCGTTGGGGCGGATTGCCCCACCGAGAGGGCGGCTTTATGCGTCCCTGGTGAGAGGCGAGCTGACTTGGCCGGAGCCGTCCGAACTCGCTCGTCGTGATGATGTGGCGCAGCAATTGTGGAGTGACAGTGCGGTGTTGGCGGGGATGGAGGGCGATTAACCGCAGTGAGAGGCAGTTACCTTCGGGAAAGAGAAGGTCGAGGCCGGTAATGCTTCAAGGCGCGTTGCGCGTTCGTAGACGATCAGCTCAGGTGCTTCATTAGCGAGACGATGATAAACACGGCCAGCGCCATGCCGGCGCCTAGTCCGAAAGACAACCAAACCTTTCGAGGATCATAGGGGGGCGTATTTCTTGCTTCTTGGTGAAACGCGGCCACGTCGGCACGCAGTTGTATCAGGTCCTCAGACAGACTGCGGGGTTCTTCGGTACGTGGGGTTTGCATGATGTTTATCCTCATTCAAGGGCGTGGTTGGAGGCATGGTCGTCCGACCGCACAACCCCTCGACTAACGGTGATTTGGCACCGACGAATGCTCAAGTCTTTGACCGCTTTTGCCTACTTGTCCAGAAATGTGAGTAGTGCGACCAGGGCGGTGATCAGACTTGCTCCAACGACGAAGGGGTAAAGCACGGTTTCACGCTTTATTTTTTCTTTTTCGGTGTTCAGCTTGCTCATTTCTGCCATGAGCTTGCGAGTTTCGACCGAAAGGTTTTCCAACTCCAGGTGTTCGCGCTCTTCTCTCAACATGGGGTCATCCATCGTCGGGATGGGGGTATAGGTTTGTGGTGCTGACAGGCGGATTTTGTACCCGTGGCGTCCATTTTTTGAAGCGTGGTGATGTTTCAGCTCGTGACCATCGCCACCTTGCGGTTAGAACCGGTCTGGTTGTCGGCGTGCTGATAGGCCGTTGCTGCCGTGGATCGCAGAGTCGAGTAGAGCTGCTAAAGGGCAGGGGGAAGCCTTACGCAGATCAGGACGTGCAATCGGAATGCGGCCCAAATCTCTTCCGGTAGAAGCCGGGTGTCGCCCCGACGCGCTTGAGAAAGGCCCTGTGCAACGCATCCATACTGCCGAAACCTGCACGTTCAGCGACGCGTGCAAGCGGCCAGTCGGAAGTTTCGAGCAGTATCTTCGCGCGATCGACACGGGCCGCTTCAATGAAATATCCAGGGGTATGGCCCGTCTCCTTACGGAACACCCGCGACAGTGTCCTCTCGCTCATGCCTGCACGCTCGGCAAGCGCCGCACCGCAGAGATCCCCGGTTGGATCGTCGATGATGCTTGCAATCAGAGAACGCAGACGCGGCGTGGCACTCGCAGGGACCTTCAGCCCTGCACTGAACTGCGATTGCCCGCCCGGTCGACGCATATAGAGAACCAGTTCGCGCGCGACTGCAAGGGCAACGGTTGAGCCGCAATCGGCCTCCACCAACGACAAGCACAAGTCTATTCCGGCGGTGACGCCTGCCGAGGTGTAAAAAGGCGGCTGCGCAATGAAGATCGCGTCGGGCTCAACCTGAATGGCCGGCCTGAGCGCCTGTAGCAATGCGCATGCGTTCCAGTGTGTCGTCGCTCGACGCCCGTCGAGAAATCCTCCCGCCGCCAGCACGAAGGCACCGGTGCAGACGCTGGCGATTCGAGGCGTCCGTGGGACACGCGCTCGCAACCACGGCAGAACCCCATCCTCGGAGGCGGCGTGACGCAACGCCGCCTCGCTGCCACCTGCGATGACGATCGTGTCCAGTTCATCAGGGAGGTCGTCGAGTGCGACCGCTCCGGCGAGCCGCAAACCGGCATGGGTGGTAATCTCGCCACCCGTGTGCGAGGCCAGCGTGATCCTGTAAGGCATGACGCCGGCGGGGCTATGGAGATTCGCTACGGCGAACACTTCCATCGGTCCGACGATATCCAGAGACTGAACGCCATCGAAGCCGATCACGGCGATCTCACGTGTCCCACGTTGCAAGTAAGTCATGGCGGAAAATGCGACTAGATTGACCTTTCAGTCATCGCATGATGCGTTTAATTTTCCCGGCAGGCAATTCAGCTAAGAAGAGACCGTTCATGCGGCAGGCTTTCCGGATCACGATCGCAACACTGGCGTTGGCGTTATTTGCATTGGCGGCATGCTCCGTGCCATCGACGCCCGGCACGACGCCCGGCCCCGACAGTCAGGCAGCGAGCGCACTTCAGGTCCCGACGCCCAAAGCCGGGCGAACGCGTCCCCTGATCGTCGTGCTGGCTGACAACGCCGGGACTGAAACCACCGATTTCGTGATTCCATATGGAGTCCTCAAGGAGTCGCGGGTGGCGGACGTACTGGCGGTGTCGACCGAACCGGGCACGATAAAACTCATGCCGGCACTTCAGGTCCGTGCAGATACGACCACCGCCGAGTTCGATGCATCGACCCCGGACGGCGCAGACATCCTGATCGTGCCGGCCATGCATCGAACGGATAGACCCTCCTTGCTTGCGTGGGTTCGTGCCCAATCGGCCAAGGGGGCCCTGGTGGTTTCGATCTGCGACGGTGCGTGGATTCTTGCCAACGCCGGACTTCTGCGGGACAGGATGGCGACTTCGCACTGGTATTCCTTGAGTGAACTCAAAAAGCAGAACCCCAACACAACATGGGTCCGAAACCGCCGCTATGTCATTGACCGAAACGTGATGACGACGACAGGCGTGAGCGCTTCGATTCCCGCGTCGCTGGCGCTTGTTGACGCCATCGCCGGGCGGGCTGCGGCCGATGCGACGGCCAAGCGGTTGGGTGTGGCCACGTGGGGCCCCGAGCATGACAGTGCGCCCTTCGGATTGAGCGCCGGTCGCGTCGCTGTCGCGGTCGCAAACCTGCTCTCGTTCTGGGGACACGAGACCGTCGAGGTGCCGGTCGAAGATGGCTTCGACGAAATTGGCGTGGCACTGACCGCCGACGCCTGGTCCCGAACCTACCGATCCGAAGCGGCAGCAACCAGTATCGCCGCAATGGTCAGGTCCCGGCGCGGCTTGCTCCTGATTCCCGCCGTCGCGTCGCGCCCGGGTCAACAGGTTTTAACGTCTTACACCGGTGCATCGGCAACCGCACTGGATGTCGCACTGGAAAACATTGCCAGTCGGTACGGTGTTGCAACCGCCGACTTTGTGGCACTCCAGCTTGAGTATCCTGAACGATGATCCATCCCAGGTAGGTGCTGATCGCCGCAAAGACGACCGAGTGCTTGCTCAGGAGCGTCAGCCTGGAAACTGATCGCCGAACATCGGATGGCCGCCAACGGAGTTTTCGCGCGTCACCTCGTCCTGGATGACATCCCAGTGTTCGACCATCACGCCATCCTCTAGGCGCAGGATATCGACCACGACCCAGTTCGTCGGTTGGCCGAGGCCGGAGAAGCGGCCGTGCAGCATGACGAAATCGCCTTCCGCTACCGCGAGCTGGCATTCGTAACGCATGTCGGGTGACGCCGTGGCGACCAGCTCGAACAGGCCCTCGCGACCTGGGGGCACATGAGCACTGTGTTGGGTATAGACGGACGACCAGAAGCGTTCGGCCGCAACCAGGTCTTTGCGATTGAAGAGGGTTTCGAAGCCTTCGAGAACGATGGCCTTGTTCTCGGCGGGGGTACGTGCGGTCATGGTCTTGGTCCTGTTGGCGATGTGAGAGGCAGGCGACCGCTGGGGCCGCCCGGCGAGGTCAGCCGAAAGCCGGCCCGTTGGCGATCATGTCGTTGAACTGATTGACCCACGCATGCTCGTTCGGACCCGGGTTGGCGCGCATCGCCTCGGCGGGTGAGACGAGGATTTCGTCCACGCCGCTCTCGAACTGCTCCATGGTGCCCGCAATGAACTGGTCGAGAGGAATGGCACGCTCTTCCTCGCTGCTATCGAGCAGTTCGGTGCGCACCCAAGGCGGCGCGATTTCGACCAGTTGGATGCCATGGCCGCGTAGCAGGTAGCGTTGTGACAAGGTGTAGGAATGGAGCGCCGCCTTGGTCGCCGAATAGACCGCCGTCACCGCCATCGGCACGAAGCCGAGCACGGAGGAAACGTTGACGATCACTGCATCGGGCTTCGCCTTCAGATGCTCGATCAATGCCGAGGTCATGCGGATCGGGCCGAGCAGGTTGGTGGTGACGGTCGACAACGCGAGTGCATCGTCCACGGGTTTGTCCGCGTGATCGAGCATCATCACGCCGGCATTGTTGATCAGCACATTCAGGTCCGGGTAATCGGCGATAAGCGTCTTTGCGGCCGCCTGGATGCTGTCCGGGTCGGTGATGTCGAGCTCGATGGCGACCATGCCGGGATTGGCGTCGAGCGTCTGCTGCAGCCGCTCCTTGCGCCGGCCGGAGATGATCACCTGATTGCCGAGTTTGTGGAACGCTTCGGCCAGGCCTTGGCCAATACCGGAGCCGCCGCCGGTGATGAAGATCGTATTGCCAGTCATACGCATGACATTTCTCCTGGAAGAGGGAAAATAAAGACCGTCCAGCGCGCCGCCCGGGTGAACAGGTCGACCGATGCGTCGTGCAGGGTGCTGGCACTAAATTGGCAATTTCGGCGGGATCTGAGTAGTCACTCTTTTTCGCTATCTTCTATGCAAGGGATGCATAGGCAATGCGGCGAGCGTCATCGACCTACAGGTTCGAAGCGTTAGCGTCCTCACCCTGGAGGCTGGCTACAAGGTGCTCGATCAAGGCGCGGCCGGCACTGCGGGTACGCGAACCATGGGGGAAGTAGGCATGCACAGGGACGGGTTGGGTCTCCCAATCGGTGAGCAGCGCGACGAGTTCGCCGCTTTCAAGCTCACGCCGGCAGGCCCAGGCCGTTGTCGACGTGATCCCCAATCCAGCGGTTGCGGCGGCGACAGCGCCCTCATTTTCGTCGGTGGAGAAGTGAGCCTCGAGCGCAATGACCCGGGTCTCTCCATTGCGCGTGAACAGCCAGCCGCTAGGGACCGTCGAGGCAGGCCCCGCGATGATTCGATGGGATTGCAGGTCCTCCGGTATCCTCGGCTCTCCGGCGGTGCGCAAGTAGGCGGGGGAGGCGAGAATGAATCGGGAGATGGTCATGATCTGACGGCTCGTGGCAGTGGAATCCAACAGATGCCCCAGCCTTATCGCCACATCGATATTTTCGCGGACCAGATCCTGCCAGTGATCGGCGAGCATGACCTGGATATGCAGGTTGGGGTGCATCGCCGCGAACGGCGCGATACGCGGAATGATTTCCCTCACGCCGATGCTCGTCGGCATGCTGATCCGCACGACGCCGCGCAGCTCTCCACCGCCGCGAACGCTCTGCTCGGCTTCTTCCACGGCTGCAAGGATGGGCTCTATACGCGATAGAAAATCCGCCCCCGCTTCAGTCGGCACGACCGCGCGGGTCGATCGCGCCAAGAGCAGCGTGCCGAGATCGGCTTCGAGCTCGGCAACACTCCTGGAGACCTGGGATTGAGAAAGACCCACTTCGCGTGCCGCGGCCGAAAAGCTGCCCAGTCGCGCCACCCTGGTGAAAAGTCTGTAGGTGAAAAGGTCCTTCATAGGCTTGGCACCTCTTTGGAAACGAAACAGGTGCCCAGGGGCAACTGAGGGCACAGATGACCCCCAGTTGCCGGCGGTGCAGCGTATCAGGCCACTTCGGTGTACAAGGGATAATCAGTGTAGCCCACCTCCGTGCCACCAAAGAACGACTCGCGGTCGTACGGATTCAGCGGCCAGCCGTTGCGCAGGCGCTCCGGCAAGTCAGGGTTGGCGATGAAGTGGCGGCCAAAAGCGATCAGGTCGGCATCGCCGGCCTCCAGGATGGCCTTCGCCGAATCACCGGAGAAGCCGCCCGCGGCGATCAGGGTGCCCTTGTAGTGTTGGCGGATGAGTTGGGACGCCACCGGATTCTGGTCCCGGCGCTCGTCCTCGGCGACACCCAGGATGCGCGGCTCGATCAGATGCAGATAGGCGAGGTCCAGCTTGTTCAGCTCGCGTGCGACATAGGTGAACAGGCCAACGGGGTCGCTGTCGGACATATCGCCAAAATTGCCGCTTGGCCCCAGACGCACCGCCACCCGATTGCTGCCCCAGACGGAGATCACCGCCTGTACGGCTTCCAGCAGGAACCTGCTGCGGTTCTCGAACGAGCCACCGTAGTTATCCGTACGTTGGTTGCTGCCGTCCTGCAGGAATTGATCGAACAGGTAGCCGTTGGCCGAGTGCAGCTCCACGCCGTCGAAGCCGGCAGCGATACCACGTTCGGCGGCAGCGCGGAAACTTTCCACCAGTTGGCGGATTTCCGCGACGGTCAGTTCGCGTGGCGGGGAGACGGGGGTCCAGCCGGACTCGGTGAAGGACAGGCCGCCGGCCACGACGGAAGGAGCCACAGGCTGGCCACCGTCCGGCTGCAGCAGGCTATTGGACTGGCGCCCCGCATGGTAAAGCTGCAGGAAGATTTTTCCGCCCTTGGCATGGACGGCGTCGGTCACGAGCTTCCAGCCCTCGATCTGGCTATCGTCATACAGGCCGGGAGCACCGAGGTAACCGTTACCATTGGCGGCGGCGATGGTGGCTTCGCCGATCAGCAGCCCACCGGCAGTGGTACGCTGGGCGTAGTACTCGGCCATCAGCGGGCCAGGAATGGCGCCCGGTTCGGCGCGCATGCGGGTCAGCGGCGCCAGGACGACGCGGTGGGCAATTTGATAAGGGCCTACTTTGATGCTCGTATGCAATTTGGACATGAAATCGATTCCTGTCAGGAGTGAGATGATGGTCGTAATATAGGTGCGCGATGGTTGAGGAAAAATAGCTCGTGAGGCCGAACATTTCGGACCGTTTTTCCGCAATCCAGCGTTGTGGGCGGGGTACTACCGGGGCAGACAGGAAAGGTGATGGAAAGTCTGAATGGCATTTCGATGTTCGTGCAGGTTGCCGAAACACGCAGCTTTACCGAGGCCGGCCGGCAGTTGGGGGTGTCGTCCTCGACCGTGGGCAAGACCATCGCCCGGATGGAAGAGCGCTTGCGCGTACGGCTGTTTCATCGCAGCACACGGAGCATCACGCTGACGGCCGAGGGGACGGTGTTCCTTGAGCGCTGCCGCCGCATCCTCAGCGAGGTCTCCGCGGCCGAGTCCGAGCTGTCGGGCCTGGCGGGCAGCCCGCGTGGGCGGCTTCGCGTGGGCACGCCGCTGCTGGGCAACCTGATGATGCCAGCCTTTGACGGGTTCATGGAGCGCTATCCGGAAGTCGAGCTGGATATCGATTTTTGCGACCGTATGGTCGATGTGATCGAGGAGGGGTTCGACGCGGTGATTCGGACCGGCGAGCAAGCCGATTCCCGCTTGGCCGCGCGCCGCTTGGGCTCCTGCGCGCATGTGCTGGTGGCGTCGCCCGCGTATCTCAAGCGCCAGGGTATGCCTGCCTATCCGCGTGAACTGGAACGCCATTTCTGCCTGCAACACAAGTTTCCCTCAACGGGAAAGCTGGAGCGTTGGCCGCTGCGGCTCGAAGCCTCCGAGGCTGAATTGGTGCTGCCCGCCACGATGACGTCGAACACCATCGAGCCCCTTGCCTATGCCGCCATCCAGGGCAGGGGCATTGCCTTCCTGCCCGTCTTCCTGGTGCGCGAAGCCTTGGAAAGCGGCCAACTGGTCACCTTGCTGGACGACTACCTGGACCGCCAGGTCGTCTTCTGGATGCTGTGGCCAGCCAGCCGCTATGCCTCACCTAAGCTGCGGGTGTTCATTGACTACATGAGTGCGCACTTGCGGATCTGATGGTTCACGCCTCCAGCGTCAGGCGCACGCCTTCGCGGTTGGATGTCTCGATGGCCTCGATCAATTCGTGCATGCACAAGGCGTCTGCGAAGGTGGGAGCCTGGTGCGTGCCATCGCGCACATCCTGCGCGTAGGCGGCATACAGGTTGGCTATTTCCTGCTGGCTGTTGTCCAGGTTGTTCTCCGACAGCCAGTTGTAGCGTGGCGGCACCTTGAGCCGTTGCAGGGGTTGAGCATCTCCCTGGGCGGCCTCGAGGGTGTAGAACCCGCTGCCGAAGGCGGTGGTGTTACTGATCCTGATATCACCCTGGGTGCCGGTCAGATCCAATTGAATGCCGTAGTTGTTGCGTTTTCCTGCCTCGATATGGGCCGTCAGCACCGCGCCGTTGGAGAAGGTACCGTTGAGCACGATTTGGTCGGCCGTCGTATGTTTCAGGACCTCGCCCGTCTCGATCAGCGTCACTTCCGGGAACTGGTTGACCGTGAGAGCGCTGATGCTGTGCGGATGGCCCAGCATGCTGAACACGGCATCGAAATAGTGACCGCCATAGATGGAGAGCAGGCTGGAGAAATTCTCCGGCGGGATGGTGAAGTGCAGGGCGGCTATGCGTTCCCGTTGGAAGTATTCGACGCTGATATGCAGCCGCACCGAACGCAGTTCCCCGATATAGCCGTCCTTTAACAGGTCGCGCACGTAGCGATAGTCCGGGTGCAGTCGACGCTGCAATCCGACGATATGGCGAACGCCAGCTTGCTCAGCAAGCTCCATCAGTTCCTGCGATACGGCCTTGCTGGGTGTCAGCGGCCATTCGCAGTACACATCCTTGCCGGCGGCGATGGCTGCCCGCACGGTGATCTCGTGCTGGGGGGCCGTGTTAAGCACGACCACCAGGTCCACTTCCGGATGGTTCACCAAGGCTTCCATGGAGTCGAGCGCAAAACGAATGCCGTGGCGCTGCGCCAGTTCGGCGGCCTTACCCAGGTCGCGACTGTGGACGGCCGTCAGCTCATAGTCGGGAAGCAGCTTGAGGGCAGGCAGGTGGCCGTACTCGGCCCAGTTACCGACGCCAATGAGACCCACTCGAATTTTAGAGGGCATGGTCATGAAGCTCCTGAACTTAGTTTGAAGGGCAAAGTTGCGGTGCGGGTCGGCGGCCGGAGGCATAGGCCAGGCTCAAGGCCGCCGCCGCGCAGAGGGCACTGACGAAGCCAAGGTGGGTCAACGCGCTGTAGCGCAACGTCAGGGAGCCGAGACCCGCACCCAGTGAGAAGCCGAGATACATGAAGGAAGCATTGAGCGACAGCGCCACCGGCGCGCTCGCCACGCCCGCCAGACCGACCAGCGTAGTTTGCTGGGCCGGATAGAAAGCCCAGTGCGCCACGCCCCAGGCCGCGATGGCGAGGACAATCGGCACCACCGCGAGCTGCTGGCCGGCAAAGTGCGGCGCCAGTGACAGGACGATGAAGGCCGTGGTGGAGGTCGCCAACGCCGGCAGGATCACCGCGCGCGGACCTTTGCGGTCGACCGCCGGGCCGCTGATGGCCAGGCCGATGGCGGCGGCAACGCCCCAGCCGAACAGCACGAAACCTATCGCCGGCCCATTGATGGGGGTGGTGGCTTCCAGAAGCGGGGCGAGGTAGGTGTAGGTGGTGTAGCTGGCCATCGCCCACAACGTGGTGATCAGCAGCGTACGCAATACCGCTGGCTGGGCCGCGGTTGCAACCCGTTGGCGCAGACTCGCGGTGGCAAGGCCGGCGCCTATTTCCCGTGGCAGTCCCATGAGCAAGCCGGCGACGGCCAGCGCGGAAAGGATCGCGACGCTGGCGAACGTGGCGCGCCAGCCCATGGCTGCACCCAGCACGGTGCCCGCCGGAACACCGAGGGCGATGGCGAGCGACAGGCCGCCGTTGACGATGGCGATGGCACGGCCACGCTGCTCGGGTGACACCACCACACTGGCCAGCGCATTCGCACCGGGTACATATACCGCTGCCGCGAGTGCCAACACCACCCGCGCGGCCATCAACGACCAGTAGCCACTGGCCGCAAAGGCCAGCAGATTGGCCACTGCAAATAACGCCATGTCCCCGATCAGCAGCTTGCGCCGATTCAGGTGCCCGGTCAGCGCGGCCAGGATCGGAGAGCCCAGTGCATAGGCCAGCGCAAATACCGTGACCAGTTGGCCCGCCACGCCGACGCTGACGTCAAGATCCTCCGCCATGCCGGGCAGCAGGCCGGCGATCATGAAGCTTTCGGTACCGACGGCAAAGGTGCCCAAGGCCAGCCAATAAAGCGGCCGTTTGCCCTTGATAAACTGGTTTGAGTCCATGGTATTCCCACTGAGAGAAAGTTGATGGACCCCAGTGTAGGAACAGATGCCGTTGGGAAAAATACGCCAGGGGTCCGAACATTTCGGGCCTGGATGTCCGTAATCAGTCAGTTGAGACTCACGGCCTTTCGAGCAAGTGCTCAAGAAACAATCTTGCCGCGCCCGACAGCGCCTCGCGCGATCTCACGCACACGCTCAGTTCGCGCGATGCCCAGGTCTCGTCCAGCCTGACCACCTTCGCCCCGTCCATCTTGTAAATATCCGCAGTCCCCTCGGGCAGGATGCCAATGCCCAGTCCGGCCTGAACCATCAGGTAGAGGGCGTCGTAGCTGGAGACTTCCATGCGGATTTTCAGTGAGCGTCCCTGGTCGTTGGCGGCCTTGATCAGCTGGAAATTCAGGTGGGTGCCGCTGCGCAAGGCGATGTATTCGTGCTCAAGGGTTTCGCTGAACCTGACCGATTGACGTTTGGCCAGCGGATCGCCATCGGGCACCAGCAACACCAGGCGATCCGTGCGAAACGGGAACACCTCGATGTCGGCGCCATGGGGCAGACGGGTGAAGATGCCGATGTCGGTGCGGTTTTCGGCCACGGCCTTGGTAATGGCCAGGCTTTGCTTTTCTTCGAGACTGACGTGAATCAGTGGATACAGGTCCATGAACGACTTGATCAAGCCGGGCAGGAACTGGGTGATGGCCGAGATATTGGCCAAGACATGCACCGAGCCACGACGACCGTGGGAGTAGTCGCGCATCTGCACGACAATTTCATTGAGGTTGTTCAGCGCACTGCGCGCCATGAACAGCAACGACAGGCCGGCGTCGGTCGGGGCGATGCCTTTGTTGGTGCGGTTGAGCAGTTTCGAGTCGAGCAGTTCTTCCAGTTCACTGAGTCGCTTGCTGACCGCCGCCGCCGCGATGTGTTCGCGCTTGGCGGCGGCAGCGATGGTGCCTTCTTCGACGACGCTGACGAACAGTCGCAACGAGACCGGATCGAGTTTCATGGGAGGTACCGGTGGGCTGACCTGAATGGCCAGCATAGTACCTCCCCGGGCATCGGCTCAGAATGCCCCGGACAACAGATGGCCGGCGTTCGGCACCTTGGCCTCGAGGCCAAGGGTTTTCAGCATCTGGTAAACGGTGGCGACCGACGCGGACAGCACCGGCTTGTCGAGGCGATCCTGGACGATCTGGATCGCCGGCAGCGATGGCATCTGCACACAGCAGGACAACACCACGCCATCGGCTTGCCCGATGTTCAGCTTGTCGGCATGGGCCACCAGGTTCATCGGGTCCAGACGACCGACTTCGAGGTTGTCGGACACTTCCAGGCTGATGGAGTCGACCACTTCGATGCCGGCCGCCTCGATGTAGTCGATCACCTGCTGGGTCAGCGGTTTCATGTAGGGGGTGATGATCGAGATTTTCTTGTAGTCGAGCATGTTCAGGCTGTCGATCAGCGCACCGGCGGAGCTGAGAACCGGGGCGTTCGACTGGTTGGAGGCCACGGTTTTGCTGAGTCGCTCCTGCGAGACTTTGTGATAACCCGGGCCCTGGCACATGATCGCCACCAGACAGGCGTAGGCCATGACATCGACTCGCGCGTCGCTCAGCTCCAGCGCGCAGCGATCACTGTCGATGTCCATCTTTTTCAGCTCCTCGGGGCTGACGTGCATCATGCGCATGCGTGAGGAGTGAAAGGTAAAACGCTCTTCCGGAAACAGCTCGTAGCGCGAGGTCAGCATGGCCGGGATTTCGGTTTCCATCGTCGTGTTGGAGCTGGGAACGATTTGGCCGATGCGAAAATTTTTCATGGGATTTTCCTTTGAACAGTGCAGGTCAGTTGCCGCTGGTGAGTTGAACGCCTTTGGTTTCCTGCAGCGTGAACACCATGACGGCGGCGATGACGTAGGAAACGGAGGCAAGGGAAATGGTGGCGGTGAAGCCGATGAGTGGGATCAGCACCGGTACCAGCTTGATGCCGGCAATCGCGCCGACCCGCCCGAAGTTGAAGCAGAAACCCGACGCGGTAGAACGGATGCTGGTGGGGAACAGTTCCGAGTACCAGGCGCCGAAGCCGCTGAAATAGCCGGTGAAGAAGCCCAGCAGCGCCGCCAGCGAACCGAGGGTGATGACGTTCTGGGGGGTGAACAACAGCTTGCCGTCGGTCAAGGGCATCAAGGTCGCCGAGTAGGCAAACACCGGCACCATGATCGCCATGCCACTGAAGAACACCGCGAACGACAAGCGCCGACCGATGCTTTCGGCCAGGTAGCCGTAGGTCAGATAACCCAGGGTGGCGCCGATACCGATCCAGATGACAAACACCGGTGCCTGGTCGATATGCACATTCAGAATGTTCTGCAGGTACGCCGGCATGAAGGTGGTGATGATCCAGTAGCCGTACATCCCCAGTACCGAAATGCCCAGGCCCAGCAGGGTCACTTTCAGGTACTGCGGGCGGAAGATTTCCATCAGCCGGCCTTTGTCGGTGTGATGGCGCATGAATTCGCGGTTGGCGAGCCAAACCGGCGATTCCTTGACGAACAGCCAGATGAACACCAGGGTGAGATAGGCCGGGATCGAGGCGTAGATGAACAGCGTCCGCCAGGACTCGGGGTTGCCGCCGTCGAGGAAGCTCCAGGCGAAAATCGCCGCCAGAAGACCGCCTCCCGACCAGCCGGTCTGCATCACCGCAAAGGCCTTGGCGCGACCGGCTGCCGGCCAGATCTCCGACACCAGCGCTGCGGCGGCAGACCACAGGCCACCGACGGCGATGCCGACGCAGAAGCGGAACACATTGAGCTGCCAAAGGCTGTCGGCAAAGGCACAGAGCAAGGTGCCGGAGCCGTAGACGAACACCGACAGCATCATGGTTTTCTTGCGGCCGATCTTGTCGGAGATATTGCCGAGGAAGAAACCGCCGATACCGGTGGCCAGCAGAAACCAGGCAACGGTGGAGACAACGTCGCCCAGGCCCACGGAAAAGGTCTTGGCGACGGCGAGCAGGACAAAGCCGAAGATGGTGGCATCCAGGGCATCGAACAACCAGGCGGCCCAGGAACCGCCCAATGTGACGTAGCGCTGGTTGGCGCTGAGTTGACCGACGCCATCGACTAAAGACGCACTGGCCGTGGAACTGGCCTCTAGGGTTTTCATGATTGAACCTCGTGGGTCTGAACTTATTATTTTTGGAAACTCGTGCGCCGACGAAGGTGATCGGCAGACGAACGCTCATCTGCGACCGATGTTAGGAGGGGAGGGAGGCGTCGTATATCAGGCATTCACGAGCTTGCCATCGCCAATGGCGATGGTGAGGGAGGGGGCTGGCTGAGGTGGCTCGTTGACACGGCGACCATCATGACATTGCGGCGATGCATTCGTTCAGCGCATTGCACTCACGCTTCAAAAAACTGCGACTACACTCGGTCTTGCTGGCCCAGAAGGATCGACGGCTGCCATAGGTTTTCGTTGGTCCCTGATGACTTGTATGGTTAATTCGTGCCCTCAACTTCGGCGTCCGGATTAACCACACAGGCCACTGGAAACTTTCTTCGAGACAAGGAGCAGTCATGACTTCGCTAGACTCACTTCAGCAAAGGCAAATCAGTCTTACACACGCTTTCGTGGTCAACAATGCGGCGTTGTATTCGCAGTCCTGGAAAAACATGAAGAATCCTACGCCGAGTCAGGTTAAAGACAATATTCATTCGCGTCTCAATGCCTCCAAGGTAGGCGGCGGTTATGGCGTGGCCTGGGGCCCCGCTCTGGTGATGGATGGCGAACACGTAGCGCACATCACAGCGGTGCTGATCGGCGGAAAAAATGAGAACGACATCGTCGTGGTGACGAGTGGGACACTTAAGGATTCTTTAAAGGATCAGGTGGACGATCTGGATATTTTTCCAATGGTGCCATTGCAGAGCGTTATCACGGGCTGCCAGGTGTGGGCGAACATCGCGCAGGGAACTTCAGATGGGGCGAACGCGATATTGACTACGGCATCCACTATCGGTTCTGAGGGCACGCTGTGCGATTTTCTAGGGAAGCAGCAAAGTGGGGCGACGATCCGATTGGTTGGACATAGCCTTGGCGGTGCGCTCATGTCGGTGGTCGCGCTTTATCTGAAAGACAAATTTCCGGGCTTTAAATTTTATTGCGAAACGATTGCTGCGCCCACGGCTGGCGATGGTTTTTTTGCGAGCTACTTCAATCAGCAAATGGCCGGTAATGCGCTACGCATCTACAACACTTTGGATGTTGTTCCGATGGCGTGGTGCGCAACTTCTCTCGATTACTCCCTGACGCTATATGATGCCGACCCCATTGATGAAACCATGAGGAACAGGGTTTGTAAAAAAATGGATACGATTATGACCAATAATCTGAACTATACGCAATGGGGAATGGGCAGCGCGAACATGGAGCTGCGGCTCTGTGGGCAACTTCAATCCAAGTGCACAGGTTATGAGTCTCAATCCGGATATCAGCACATCTACGAGTACATGACACTGCTGGGCTTGCAGCTCGGCGATATACCGATGCCGCCACCGTTTGGCAGCTAGTGCGATAGTCTCGTCGTTCAGATGTTCGAGTTGCGGTTGCCGAGATTTCTTCCGGAAAGTCTACACAACTGCAACTCGCTCATCCGGACGCCTTTTTTGCTCGCGACAGTGCTTAAGCAGACGCGATGTGGTCGGTGAATTCATCTCTCGCTTATTCGTACATGGGCAGGGGGAATACCAAGCGGACTTCCCGGAACAAGGCAAAACGCCCTACCGAGAGCTCGGTTGGGATAGTTAATCGAGAGTCTGCAAGAAAATGTGGTCCTACTCATCAAGGAGCTAACTAAATTCGATCGGATTCAGGTGGACACTCACACGAGGCAAATTGCTACTACACTGCCTTTTGGCCACGGAGTTTTTATGGCCATACCCCACCGTGATTTCAAGGAGTGAATCATGTCTTCCGACTCAAATCTCACGTGCAATTTCACCGTTTCCAGCAGCCTCGACATCGGTGTGTCATTCGAAAGCGCCAACGGCGGCGGCAGCTACGGTGGACAAATTACAGTCTTCACCCCCGCCACCGCAGGGCCTGTGACGACCGGTTTGTGGGATAACGATGGCAATGTGTTCTTTACGCTTTATCTAACGGATAACCCTGACATCTACTGTGTGATCAATTCAGGATCAGAGCCAGGTTCCTGGGTGCCGTACGTCACGCTAGGCCAAGAGTCTGGCCTGATCTGCGAAATAAGCAGTCCGCAGCCCGTCGGTGAAAACAATTACAACTACACGCTGACCGTGACACAAGCAGGCGCCCAAAAAGCTGCAGTCACCGCCACACCGGCTCCTCAACACGCCGCAACCATGGTTCTACCTGCCGGTGGAATGCAGGCATGGACGCGGATCATGCAGGGCGACTCACCGGTACCAGATGAAATCAATCCGGGCTCGCCGATCGTGATGGCTTTTGCCCGTTACAGCAACGGAACGCTGGTGGCGGGCGGTGTGTACAGATCGGACTCCTCGACCGACTACAACATCAAGTTCATGTGGGTGTTCGATAGCGAGGGTAATCAATACCCAGGCTGGCCTATCGACGTGAGCGATGACGAGGACTTCTTCAGCCAGTCATACACCTTTTCGCTCACTTCCAATCCACAAGAGTTGTATCAGCTGAACATCGTCGAGAGGCTGCTGTAGGAGCGCCCATGATGGCCAACTACATGTTCTCAGTCGGCTTGTTCGATGCGAGTTCCGGCTCCAACGCCCTGCAAGCTCACTGGGCAAGCCGATCACGCTGATGCGCTATTTGTCCGACCCTGCCATGAAGCGCATAGCGTCCTGTGGCGGGTTATTCGACAGATTGTCATGGAGGAAATCACGCATGTACCAACAACAGGTCAACCACCCGGCTAACCTGGGCGTCCAGCCCTTAGCTACAGAAATTTATGAGGCAATGTTCGAACTGTTCGAGCAAATCTGCAGTTTCTGGGGCAATCTGGACAACCCGCAGCAGTTCAAATCCCGGTTGTTCGTCTTTATGGACAATCGCATCAGGCTGCATCCCGAATACAGGAGTATTTATAGCCACGCCAAGCTAACGCTGGACGAGTTGGTCAAGAGTATGGGCAAGGCAGATGCTTATAAGACGCTGTTTACCGACACGGCCGCTAATCAGGCTCCGCCGGAAACACCGCTGGCCTTGACACGTCAGAAGGTCTCCAACGAGTTCATTGCATTCCAGGTCTCGCAAGGCGGCTTCAAGGCGTTTACCGGCGCTGTCAATTATCCCGGTTATATTGCCGGTGCCTTCATCCCGGGTGAGCCTGCTCCCTATAGAACGATCGAGGAGGCGGCAAAATGAATACCGACGTCCTGATTATAGGTTCCGGCGTGGCCGCCACGGCTCTGGCCAACCGTCTGCTGCAAGCTGATCCCACTCGCGCTATCTTGATCCTTGAGGCGGGTGCCAAGGTCAAGATGCAAGACCAGGCTCTTTGGGATGACTTCATGGTCTCCGGCAGCTCATACTCAAAGCTGCCCTACTACAAGTACAACGACCTTAACTACCCGGAACGCGACGCCCCCGGTGAGAACCTGAATATCGGCGCTACCTTGGTCCCGCTGGCCGGCGCAAGAGTCATGACCTATGGTGGATCCACCATCCATTGGGGGGGGTGGAGCTTCCGGCTCAAGGCAGAAGACTTCAAACTCAAGAGCAATACTGGCCAAGGTGCTGATTGGCCGATCAACTACGCCGAGTTGGAGCCCTTCTACAACCAGGCAGAGTGCTATATTGGCGTCTCTGGTGATTCCAAAAACCAGGACCCGCCGCGTTCGGCACCTTATCCTTTTCCCGCCTTCCCTTACACGCTGGAAGACCAGCCCGTCCACAGTGCGATGACTGCGCTCGGGATGAGCACGGCCAATGTCCCGATCGCCCGTCACGGTATCACCAACACCACTTCCCGCCACGCCCCTTGCAAGACCACTGGCACCTGTAAGTATTGTCCATTTGGCGCACGCTACGCTGCCCCGAACTTTCTTAACGACATGACCCACTGGGGCAATTTCCCCAACTTCCGAGTCATGGACAATTGCGTGGTCGAAGAAGTCATCATGTCGTCCAAGAACCGCACCAGTGGTGTCACCTACTTGGACAAGATGAGCGGCCAACACCTCACCATTGAAGCCAATACGGTGATTGTGGCCGGTGGCGCCATTGAAACGCCGAAGCTTTTGTTGCGCTCGTGCTCAGAGTACTGGCCCAACGGCATCGGCAACGATCATGACCTGGTAGGCCGCTATTTCGTCACCCACCCTTATTTCGTCTTCACCGCCACTGTCAACAGCAACCCGGAGTGGTTGCAGCCTGAAATGGACTTCCCAACGCTGTGCAGCCGCTACTTCGACAGTCCGCAAGAGCAGGCCAAGGGGAAGTTCATCCTGATCAACCCGCCTAGCTCGTTCATGCCCCTGGTTAACGGTAAGACGTTGAGCATCGCCCAGATGATGCAAAACGGCATGCTGCGGCAGGACATCGAAAACGCGGTGAAAGGTTCGGCTCAGGTTCAGATCCATGGCATGGTTGAAATCCCCAGTGATTACAAGAACCGGGTGATGAATCTCGATATCCGTAACCGAATTGGCCTGCAGGAAACCATTGTGGACTATTCCCAGTCGGCGGATTTCAACACGCGCATGCAGGAGATCGGCGCCCATGTGGGCAGGATATTCGAGGCAATGGGCGCCACACTCTCCGGGCCCCCCTCCATCTCCTGGCGTGCCGATCACGCGGCCTGCACCTGCCGCATGTCAGACAACGAGCAAGAGGGGGTTATCGATAAAAACCTCAAGCTCTTCGGCGTCGACAACCTGTATGTCTGCTCGAACGCTGCATTTCCCAACACTGGAGCGATCAATCCAACTTTGACGCTCACGGCGCTGGCGTTACGACTGGGCGAGCGCTTGGCAGCGCCGGTGCAACCATGACAAAGCGAGGTCAATCCATATGAATACGTTGGAACAGGAAAAAAGTAAGCTGAGTCATTGGCTGCACACCGCCATGACCCTCGAACTGTCCACCATCCCCCTCTACATGACGGCACTGATCAGCATTAAGCCTGGCAAGAACCGGGTTGCTGCCAACATCCTCCGCAGCGTGATGATGGAGGAGATGCTGCACTTGTCTCTCGCGGGAAATCTACTTTCTGCCATCGGTGGCAGGACGACCTTCACTGCAGAAAACATTCCTTCCTTTCCTTTGACACTCAAGTTCGATGGAAAAAGATTCAAGGATCGGGAGTTCGAGGCCAATCTTGCCCCATTCAGTCCGGACAACATCGAAATATTTGCCGAGATCGAACTGCCTGAGGGGTGGCGGGAGCGGCCCCAGCTCAAGGCTGCCCTGAAGCTTGATGTGCCGGGCTACACCATCGGTGAGTTCTACGATGAGATTGCCAAAAAGCTAGCATCCCTCTGTGAGGTCTACGGTCAAACAGCTGTCTTCAATGGCAATCCCGAACACCAATTGGGTTTGAACTACTATTGGAGCGGTGGCGGCAGACCGATAATAATCAATGATCTGGAGTCGGCCCAGCGTGCTATCCAGGTCATCGTTACTCAGGGTGAAGGCGTCCGCCATGAAGTGTATGACGACGACCACGACTATTTCGGCCAGCCGGAGCAAGTGGCCCATTTCTTTCGCTTTCGAGAAATCCAGTTCGGCCGTCACTATCAGCCGGGAGATAATCCCCGCCAGCCCCCCACCGGCCCTGCGTTTGAGGTTGACTACAGCGAGGTTTATCCGATCAAGGCCAATCCCAAGTCGACGGATTACGTTGCCGACCCTGCCATGTCGACACTCAATGACGAGTTCAACCGCCTCTACTCGCTGATGCTGTACCAGATTGCCGAGGCGCTCAACGGCGCATCCGGTGCGATGTATACCGCCATCCTAAACAGCATGCACGATATGACCGCTACCGCCCTGAAAATGGTGGCGACGCCTATCGCAAACGACCCCGAAGGGCGCAATGGCGCTCCCTCCTTCGAATGGGTCGAACCCGCAGTTGACTGAAAAGGAAAAAAACATGATCACGTTGATCTCCCGCTGGGAACTGCTGGATGGCTGCCCGACACAATTGAAATGCGAGCTGGACAGCTTGGCTGACAAAGTCAAGGCGGTGGAGCCTGACACCTTGATGTACCTGGTTCACCTGCAGGCACCTGGGCCACTCGACTCCAGTAACAACCCGATCGAACCGCCGCCACCGCTGATTCCACTGGCGGGACAGAATGAAGTCATCTTCCTGGAAATCTACAAGGACGAAGTCGCCTTCAGCCGCCACGTCAATGGTCCGGTTTTCCAGGCCTTCCTGAAGGGATATGGCAAGTACTTCAAGCAGGACCCCGAAAGGCCGGGGTGGCCGATTACCAAAAATGCGACCCTTAGCCGCGTTTCCGGCTTTATCCGCAACGCCGCCGACTAAGCCGGTGCAACTTGCCGGGCCTGCTGCCAATCAAAGCGGCAGGTCCGCCTCCGGTTGCTGAAGGGCGAGGCCGCTCCGACATCATTGATGCGTTGCACCGAGGCCGCCGGAACGGCGCAGCGGTACAAGATCGGAAAATGTGTTGGCTAGTCCGGAATAACCCGGTCCTCGTCGTAACCCATCCGACCGCCGCCATGCTGAATGAGCAAGTTCACACCGTTGCTCTGTATCGAAGCCTCGACGTTCATATAGATCGGTGTCATTAACAAGCCGGCCATGTCATCTGTGTCCAGAGTCCGTAGCAGTCTGCCTGTTTTGATCTCAATCTCCTTGATCGACTTCATCGTGACGTAGGGCTCTTGGTATGTTTCTGCTGGGGCCTGAACGCCGTACACGCCCAGGAACATGCGATCCTTGGTGTGGGACCACATCGGGATTTCAACGTTGCCTTCAAGCAACTGGTTGTTCTCGCCGGTGTTATCCAGGCGGCCCACCTGTTGCAGGTTGATCGGCAAGGTCCGCTTACCATCACTCCAGGTCCCGCTCGCACCCTGGTCAGTCACAGTCAGTGTGATGGGGCACTTTTTGTCAGGCTCTTCGCAGAGCTCCAGTTGGTTTTCAGCCTGTTGCTTGCCATGCAAGGCAATCGGAATGCGATGCTCATCATAGTAATAACTGCCATCGACCTTTCCGGGATTATTCTGTAGCAACCACACATACGTCTGCAGCGACATATGCACCGAATGGCTGCCCAGGGTTCCGGTGTAGTTGCGAACCTCGTACCAGCCTGCCCACCCTGGCAATGGCAGGCAGGTCAGGAGCAGGAGCGACAGTGAGGTGATTTTTTTCATGAGGGTGATTCATTCCGAGTGTCCATACAAGGCGTCGGCAGTTTAACCAGATTGTTGTCAGTACCGATGAAAATCTGACCCGGCCTACCGGCTGAAAACTGAACCGCTTGGGCCAAATGTGGATTGTGCGAGCGGAGGCTTGCGGTAGTCCGGGGATACGCAGCAGTCACTTTCTAATAGCTCGTATCCTGCCCACCCATAATGTTCGCTCTGCTGGTTGAGCGACGACCGTCACTGTACTCCGTATCCTGTCCACCCATGATGTTTGCTCTGCTGGTTGCGCGACGACCGTCACTGTATTCCGTATCTTGCCCACCCATAATGTTCGCTCTGCTGGTTGAGCGACGACCGTCACTGTATTCCGTATCCTGCCCACCCATGATGTTCGCTCTGCTGGTTGAGCGGCGACCGTCACTGTACTCCGTATCCTGTCCACCCATGATGTTCGCACGGCTGGTTGAGGTTGTACCATCGTCGTATCTACAATCGTAACCGCCTGTAATATTTTCACTGCAACTGTCGGCAAAGGCTGGATGCAGCGAAGAAGCAAATAGAATTGAACCCAGCAGAACCACCTTGAATTTCATGAACGTTCCTTACGGGAGGTTTCGAGATCACTGGCAAAATAATCAGGCTCACGCGACCATGCGGGAGCGATTGATTTATTGGTATACGATAGAAAGTATGAATAGTTTGGTATCTCGAACTCCTTGATCAAGCCTAGGTAGAAAGGGCAGCTTCGCACACCCGTTTGTATCAATGCGGCATGGCAGCATGCCACTATCCATACAGACTGAGCCCCCCACACTAAGTTTCCGCTACGAGAACATATTTTTAGCAAGCCCAACCTAGGCGCTTCATACAGTCACTGTTCCAGGCAGGGTGAGACGCGGTACTTTCGATAATGTCCACTTGGGTCGATTACGGGCATTCGTGACAGGCTGAAATCGCCCAAAACGGTTACTGGAACTGTGGCCAATGATCCTGAATTTCGTACCATGTTGCCTTGGACATCACCTCTATATGTTTCTGCTTGTCGGACGTGAACATGGAGTCCAGCGTCCCCATCGCTATCGAGATCCACTCGGCGTACTCACCTTGGCTTCTCGACCAGAACAGCGACGAACCGCACTCGGCGCAGAACTGGCGAATGACTGATTCAGAGGATTGGTACGACTTGATGCCATCAGCGCCTTGGGCAAGATGCAGGTCGCTACGCAACACGCTGCCGTAGCTGGCAAACGCTGCTCCATGGCTTTTGCGGCATTGGCTGCAATGGCAGTGAGAAAGGGCTTTTGGTCGTGAGTGGATTTCGTATCTGACGGCGCCGCAAAGGCAGCTGCCCTGAAAGATGTCGGCCATATTGGATGCCGTTTGACAATGAAGACGGCAATTTAACCTGCGAACAGTTTCGGTGTCGACCGACCGCTTCTGGCTGATTACTGCCTGTCGCCGTCATCGGCAGTAATGTGCAGTTCTCCGACGATCATGGTCATGAAGCGAGATGGTTAAATCCGATGCAATCGCTGGCCAGATGCAATGCAAATGACGAGTCAGGTCGAATGCAAACAGGTGGTCATGTGGAGTGCAATTCCGCACCAGGGCGCTGAAGCTGGCGCCGCCGCCCCCTCAGTGACGGAGCTGCATTCATGTTAAAGTGCCATCTTTCTATCGATTAAGTACGCTCGCATGGATGCCACGTTTCACCGCTTTAGCTGTTTTCCATTGCTCACTCTCACCTTGGCGCTTTCAGGATGCCAAACCACCGGGCTTGGGGAACCCACGCCGCCGGCAATCTCGCCAGGGCTTGAGGTGTTCAACGCTGTTTTGAACGAGACCCCAGAGCCGAGCTCAATCGTGCGTGAAGGGGGGCTGATCAGTTATGTCGTGATCACGCCGCCGGGACGGGAACACCGCTATCTGGCGAGTTTCGAGTCCGATTGCAGTCAGCCCACTGTACAGATGCTCTTTCGTACTTCCAGGGGAATGGTGCCGTTCTCTGATGGTCCAAGAGCGCGTGCCGAGGCGTTCGGACAAATACCGGCCGAACAAAAAAAGCAGTACCTGCAGAGCACGCAACTTAAACAAGTCTGCGCTCAGACCGCCCCCCCCGACTGGCGCGCATTCGCAACACCCGACCATCAGGACTGGCAACTGATCGACCGCGCCAGCCTGAAGGTGAGGGGTGATGAGGTCACGTTCTGGAGCGCCCGAGTTCCGGCCAGCGAAATGCTGACGCCCGACAAAGAGGCCTTGTATCGGCAGTCACGACAGCGGTGGACAGCCAACTGTTCACTGCAATAGCTCACCCCCTTGAGTGTCTTCTACCTGGGCGCGAACAGTCACGTCATTGCTGGAGAGATACAGGCAAAACCCGGCCCCAATGGCCAGAGCAGTCTGGACGCTGATGAACGCCAACTGCTTCAGTTAGCATGCGGCAGACAGCAGTCACTGGACCAGTACGCGCATTATGAAGGGCGCGAGCAATCACCCTTTAAATTGCCGGCACCGGTGATCGCGCCCTCGATCGTGAAGGCCATCGAGGCATTGAACATGCCCAAGCCGGAGAAAAGCATCCAGCGCCTGCAACTGGTGTTCAACGACATGGCCGAGGCAAACCGACCAGGGCCCTATGGCTTGGGGCGCCTGGGGAGCGACACACTCTACGAGTCGAACGAGGCGGGCAAGCTGTTGGTCGAGCGCCATAAAGTCTCGAGAATCCAAGAGGTCAAGGTCAGCTTCCGAGGCCTGATGACCCTGGGCAAAAGTAACTCCAACCTCTATGGGCATGAAAGGGATGGAGTCATCGTCGACGACCGTGCACCTGCCACTGACCTCAGATTCGAGGGCGACTGGGCGACGATGCCTATCGGTGCCCAGCTTCGATACACCGTGCAGATACCTTTCACCACCTACGATAAACGTAAGGTACCTGAGGACTACGGCTTCACGTGTAACGTTGAATCGCAACGGCCTGCCAGCGCCTATCACCCGAGCCTGATGGGTAACGCAAAGGTGCTCAATTGCACGGGCAAGGACTACGACTGGGGGAAAGGCATCGGCACTTACGCCTACCTGGAGACGTATGGACTGTTTGTGCCGGTCGAGTATATCGGGAACGGCCCGTTCAAATGGTACGGGAAGTGGACGATCAAAACGGTGGAGTGACGCCCGCGGAACGGGAGGCCTGGCTTCCCGATCCAGTTCAACATTGAACGCCATCAGTGACTCAACCCAGTACCACTGCCTGGAAGCTCAGGCACGAAATGAAAATTCATAGGCAACGTCGAAAGGATCTCATGGTGTCTACCCGCTACTGTGTCAAAGCCGCGTTCTTCCTCCTGATCAGTTCACTCTTTTTGAGCGGTAGTGCGCTCGCGCAATCCGACGATATCCAGACCGCCATCAAGCAGGGCCAGGTCTTCGCCGACTTGAAGGCACTTGAGACATTCCTGGCCCACGATGGTGGTTCAGTGAGCGGAGCCACCACCGGCGAACTGTCTGGAATAGGTGAAGTGCAGGCCATCACCATCAGGCACACGGAGCCCTTGATGAGCCTTCAAATAGCCTTGCTGGCACACGACACCAATGGCTCTCTGCGAGTCATCGCTCAGACCAAGGTCGTCTCGAGTGGCTACCTTGAAGCCACCGCCCGTATTGAACGGGGCAGCTTGTTCATCGATCTGGATGCGATAAAGGGCGCCTGGGGAGGCTATCAATTCAAGCAGCAAGCCGATGGGAGGCTTCGCCTTATTGGTATCAAGCTCCACCGCGCGAGTGACAGCGGCGAACCGGACCACGATCTCGTCGCGGTGGTCGACACGGACTTTAACCTGGTCACGGGCAAGATGCTGTTCAAGCGAAAAGGGGACCCGCGCCCGCTCAAGGCCCAAGTCCATGGCCCAGCCTGCTATTTCGAGGGTTTCGATTTCGACTTTTATGCCTGCGCCACGTCTATGAAGACCGCCGATGGAACACCGGCAGACGATTTGATGAATACGCCGTGAGAAACTTCACGGGAATTGGCTGAAAGATGACGGCGCACCTGGATGGAATGGACATCAGGATTGCCTGGGGGGCTCACAGAGTGATCCCCGGGTGTTCGCACCCACCATCCTTCAGTCATCGAGAGTGGTGTGCCATAAATTTCGTGACGCTTAGTTCTATCTTCTCGATGTCTTGATGATAGACAGTTTTGGGGCGACCTCTTGCTGGCTGCTGAAATGGCCAGCTTCCATAAGAGGGGGGAGGCTCGCGTGCGAGCCCGAGCGCAATGTTCATTTAGCTTCGGTTGTGCCAATCGAGCTGTTGCACATGGCAATCAGGTTTTTTTTCTGTGTCTCGTCCGTCGTGCTTTTGATCAGATTCAGGCATTGCTCCAGAACAGCATATCGCTGCAGGCCCTGCGTCAGGTTTTGTGCGGCAACGCCGGTGGAAAACATTTTCCCCAGGTGATGTGAAACGCCTGAGGCGCTGTCGCCTTTAATCCCTGAATCAAAGCTTCCGAATACAGACATGGCGTCCTGCTTGGTGATGCTCAGCGCTTGGCTGATCTCTTTTTGCTTTTGAGCCACTGCGGCTTCTGACGTCTTGATACCCTCGTCCACGGGGATAAGGGTTTGCTGTACTTCCACAGGCGTCAGTGTTTGGTTGGATTTGAGCTTGGTTTCTACGTTTGGGGGTAATGAGACCAGTTCAGACAGCCGCTCAGATAGCAGTTTATTGCCTGGGGTCGGTCCATTTTCAATCAGGGTTTTGTGTTCGAGAAGTTGGGCTTTCGCCGATTTCAGCAGCGTTACCTGTTGGTCTTTTACGGCCAGTTCTTTTGTCAGTTTCGATACGGTCTGTTGTTGCTCCGGGGCTGTACCGGTTTGCCCCGCTTGGGGGCCTTCGCCATAAGTTGCATAGACGGGTTTGATTTCAAATGCATTATTACCTTCAGCCGCTTTGGACACGGCCAATGGAACATAGGCGGCATCGATGTTCTTGAATCCTAGGTTCATGCTGACGCCCGTCGACTCAGTAGTTGGCGCTGAAATATCAATACCCAGTACCTGCTTGGAGGTGTACACCAGAGGCGCTTGCTGCAAGGGTGAGCATCCACTGATCAGAAGGCTTGTGGTTAGGATGTATTTATTCATGGCGGGCTCCTCGGTCGGGGTAGAGGCACAGGGTGTTGATGTCGACCCCGGCCGCTTCAAGTGTGGTCCTTAACGCGTTGATGGCTTCGGCGCTGCTATTGATGAACACAGCCGCGCATTGACCGGTGGGTAGGCTCAGGAATGTTTCTTTGCTGAAGCCGATGGAGAAGCCAGTCGGGCCACTGATAATCCCAACGCCACGACTTTCCAAAAAAAGAGTTTTTTGAGGTTCTGTGGTGTCGATGGTGTAGATGGGCAGCCCGTAATAGGTCTGAACCAAGGCACCATGGTCATAAATGTTGATGACGCTGCAGCCCGATAGCACTGCGGTTGCCAAAAAGCCTGTGCCAATTGCAATGAACCACTCGCCGGTCTTGATTGACTTTATGTCCGGGCTGTTGTGCATTGCGCATCCTTGCTGATGAGGCTTGCTGTGAGTCGTTGAGCACCGTGGAGCTTGGGTTTGAAAAACAATATAGACGTGTTTTTCAGTGGCTGTGGATACCCCTGCATATTTCTTCAAGCAGCGTTGAATTTTATGCGGCGGCGGGCGAAATTTTTATGGGGTAACGCGGATCTGCTTGCTATCCCGGAAATGGTTGGACACAGCCTGTAGTGGTCAACTAATCCCGGACACGACGTTCGGTTTTCTCGGCCTGAGCTGGTGTCAGGCGATCGCCTAATAGGGCTGATGCGGCTATTGAGCTTCATACTCAAATGAACGGGAAGTAGTGCTTCCCGTTCTTCTCTCGTTTGAGGGCTGTCAGACGCTGACTGCTTGCTCATTCAGCACCGAGTCCATCTTGAGTTGTGCCAGCTCAATCAGATGCACCACACCCATCGCCACCTTGCGGTGTGAACCGGTCTGGTTGTCAGCGTGTTCATAGGCCGTGGCCGCAGCGGATTGCAGAATCGAGTAGACGTTGACCAGGGCCTCTTCCTGATGCCTGGGGTCAGGTAGATGGTCATGCAGTACTTTGTTTGGGGCGGGTTTCGAGCCTGCGTCCGGACCGAGGTTGTAGTGAGACAAAACCCGGTCGGCAATACGAGGGTCGATGGTTTCAACGTTGGAGGTTGGGGGCGGGTTGGGGGTAGGCTTGAACATAGTACGAGGTACTCCAAGTGCATGTTTTGGAGCCGTCACCATCGCTACCAAACGATTTAAGGGTGGCGGCCGTACGCAGGTTGGTAGACCGGTGCACTAGGAACCCGGCGCGTCCGCGGACGCCCTGCGCACGACCACCATAAAAGCTGAGGCCGAAAAAAAGCGCCTTGCTCAAGGTGGCGCTTTGCGCCTAGTTACACCGAGGGCTACCAAACCCTGTCACTGATATGCAGTGATAACTCGAAGATAGCCACCGGTGCGGGCAGGCGCAAGCGGTCAGGATTTTCTAGGAAATTTCAGTCAAGGGAAAGAGAGTTCTCTTGCAGGTCGCGAAAGAACTGGTTGTCCGGGGACGAGTAAAAAATGATTCCTGTCAGGAAGCGCTGTGGATCTGGAGGGCTGAACTGAGGTGGGCGCGCTCGTAAGGGCACTTCGATGAAGGACCACGTCGAGGGAGTCGTCCTCCAAGGCTTCCAGAAAACCAATCTGCGATCTGCTGATAAAGAACAATGAGCCCAATTGGGTTTCCATCAGGCGCTTCTGCGGATCATCTGTAAAGCTGGTCTGAACAATCGCACCAATTTAAATGGGCGAAGAATGGAATCTCAACAGCGAGGTCAGCAGCATGGCAGCCGAAACCAAAAATCAGGGACCTTCATACCGCTTGGGCTATAGGCTAGGGCGGTTCTCTGGTCGTTACCTGAGGTCTGAGGACATTGCCATGTGTGGGCGTGACTCGGCTTACGTCACGCCTTACAGTCGTTTTAGGGTTGAAGAACCCAGTATTTATTTGGGGGGATAACGTGGAAGCCATATCTTTTGTTGGCTCTCAAGTTCTCTCCAATCATATAGTGCATGTCTCCCAGTACTCGGCTTGAATTTCCATATTTTGAATGCCCTAAAATGTCCTCTATACTAAGTGCTTGGGTAATGTCGATGGAGTCAATGCCTGGATAAAAAAAGCCGGCGGGCCCACTAAAACCTAACATGTCACGATCTGCCATGTAGGAGCTGGATGAGAGTTTAAGTGCTCTATCATCTGATGACATGTAGATTGTCGTTCGACCAAAATCTGCAAACGAGTCCTTGTAGGTCTTGAAAAAGGTTTCTCGTGGAAAGTCAGGCGCTGCCAGTATTATATTTCCAAAGTGTTGCTTGAAAAATTTGTGATTTTCAGCGTAAAGACTGGTCAGTGCTGGTATAACAACTTTTGATCCCATGCTGTGTGCCAAAATATGTATTCTTTTTCCGTTGTTTGATGCGGCTAGCTTTGAAAGGAAGTTCTTGAAGTCATCAGTTGAGTCAATGGCTCTACCGAAGTCACGATTGTACTTTAAAGGTTCGCCAATAGAGGGCCAGCTAAAGACGAATGTCTGAAGGTTTAAGTCTAGGTCGTAAGATACTTGAGCGGCACGCTTGATTGAGTCTTCGAATTTGACGTTGAATCCATGCACAAATAGAAGAATATCTCCCTTGCTCAGCTGGTCGTCAGCCTTGAGGCTTTTGAAAAAATCAGCCTCGGATAGTGCCTGGGATTGGCTGCTCTCGATTGAGATGATAGGGTCGTTTTTTTCATCTTTGAGGCCGGCCTTCATCAGTATTTTAAAAAAAGTGCTGTGGGAGTCTTTATAGCTCCCACGCTCTCTGGCGAGTGGGATTAATACGACCTCTTGACCGTATGATAAAGAATTTTTAGACGTGTCGATTTCAGGCAGGAAACCACCCTCTGCATTTTTTCTTCTGTTGGTCGCATATTTAACTTTTATTGCAGCGTATTGCTCAAGGCCGTAATTGATTTTCTCTGATAAAGTAACAGTTTCAGCCTCTGGTATGGCGGAAGGTTTAGGTTCGGGTGGAGGCTTTACTGATGCGCAGCTACTAAGCAGGAGTGATGCGAGTACTAGAGAGAATAATTTTTCCGGTTTGGTTGCAAAAAAAATGTCCATATTCTTGAACCTGAAAGGGGAGGGGCTGTGCAAGTATAGGTGGCTTTTGAGAGCAGGTAGTTTAGTTTTACATAAACAAGGAGTCCGTATGACTACCTGCTGAGTAGCATCCCTTCTGAAATGAAAAGGTGACAGATTTATTTTCTACCCTGGACAACGGATTTTGGCTGAAGGCCACCTGCGGGGACGCGGAGGTTAGCCGAGGTCGGATTCTGCGTAAAATAAATTTGTCCCGCTTTTCGCCCACTGCCACTACCACGTGGCCGCGCAGAACGGAGAGGCTGGTCGGTCTTGAGTCAGTCGCTGGTTTCGATTTTGTCGTCGATCATGCTGCCGACCTTTCGCATGGAGATGAGCCCCACCCGGCGCCGGACGAGGCTCAGCCGGGTTTACTTCAGGGCAACCCTGGGGAAGTCCAACGGAACATCCAGGGCGACGTTGATGTAGTTGGTGAACAGATTCAACGCCACATGGGCCAAGAGCTCGACGATCTGCTCATCATCAAAGCCCGCTTCCCGCAGGTTCGCCACATCGGCGTCGTTGAGCTGTGCCCGATGCTCGACCACCTTGAGAGCGAAGGTCAGTGCCGCGTCAGTTTTGCCATCGGTGGACAGCCCGACCTGCGCTGCCGACATGTCGGCGGCTGAGGCACCGGCCTTCTGGCCGAGCACCGTGTGGGCCGCCAGGCAGTATTCACAGCGGTTGCGATTGGCGATGGCCACGGCAATCTGCTCGCCCAGTTTTGCACCCAGCTTGCCTTTGCCCAATGCACCAAAGGCACCCCACATGCTCTGCAAGGCCGCCGGCGAATTGGCCACCGCCTTGAACATGTTCGGGGTGGCATCGAAGACTTGCTGGATCTGCGCCAGAAGCGGCTGGCTGGCGGCAGGGGCGTTTTGAGTTTGAAGGCTGACACGGGACATGGCTATCTCCTAAGGTTGGGAAAACAACCGGCGAGGGGATGGATGGGTTAACCCCGCCGGGTAACGCGAGGTCGCAGTATAAGAAGACGTTCTGTATGATTGGGATCAATACGTCCGACAAACATACCAATTGGTTCATATGAGCAATCTGCCGCCTCTTGACCGTCTTTCCGGCATCCTCGAACGCTTCCGCGTCCAGGCCGAGCTCCATCACTCGGGTGCGCTGTGCGGGATCAGCCACTTCGACGCCCGCGAGGGGCATGGCTACCTGCACGTGCTGCGTCGCGGTGAGCTGGAGGTGCGCCATCCGGGCAGAGGTGAGTTGCCCGCCTCGATGCGTTTCGATGAACCGACCCTGCTGCTGTATCCACGCCCCGTTACCCATCGCTTCCACAACCCGCCCGAGGAAGGTTCCGACTTCACCTGCGCGCGGCTGAATTTCGACGGTGGCGCCTACAACCCGCTGGCACGGGCGCTGCCGGCGTTAGTGGCGATACCGCTGGCGCGGGTGTCGGGTCTGGAGCTGGCGCTCGAACTGTTGTTCGCCGAAGTCGATCACGCGCGCTGCGGACAGCGTCTGCTGGTCGACCGGATCTTCGAAGTGGTGGTGATTCAACTGATGCGCTGGCTGCTCGATCACCCGCAGGAAGCCGGCGTGCGCCCCGGCTTCATCACCGGGCTGTCGGACCCGCGCCTGGCCCGCGCGCTGGTGGCCATGCACGAGGCGCCCGGGGAGAACTGGTCGCTGGAGCGCATGGCCGGATGCGCCGGCATGTCGCGCACAGCGTTCGCCAACCACTTTCGCGAGGTGGTCGGCCAGACGCCCGCTGACTATCTGGGCGACTGGCGCATGGCACTGGCCCAAGGACGGCTGCGCGCAGGTCAACCGATCAAGCTGCTGGCGGAGGAACTGGGTTACGCGAATCCATCGGCACTGTCGCGCGCCTTTACGGCCAGGGTCGGCCTGTCGCCACGGGGGTGGTTGGCGAAAAGCTTGGAGGAGGTGGGCATCTGAAGGTTTTTTATGGAGGTGGGGGCCGCTATCGACCCCAAGCATCTGACCGTGATGACGGAGCGGCTCGATCGCACTAGGCCGGGATCGTTGATCCAAGGTGCAAAACGGTCGCGGGGCCTGCCCTGAAGGTCGGACTGTATGCGTCAGCTGCAATCATATGAGGCGTAATGTCATGAGCTTCCAGGGCTGATTTCGACGCCCATCGCTCGATCAAAACAAATTGGTCTTCATTGTCGGCGACCCTATGAAGGTCGTATTGCAGACACCCTTCTTCATTTCTGACAAGTGGGGCAAGTTTTTCAAATGCATCAATTTGCTCTTGTCCTCGCCCCGCCTGCGTAGAAATCAAAATGACTAGCTTCACTTCATTAGACATAAACATGCTCCATGCCGGTGTTCAGAAATTTGATTGCACATTGGTGCAGGCTATCAGTGTGATCGTCAGGGCAGGAAAGCATGATTTCGCCTTATACAGCAAGCTGGAGCAGGGCGGGCTCAACCGGCCGACGCAACAAGCTGTTGTAAGCGATCGGCCGGCGTTTCAAAGTTCAAGGTTTCACGTTGCCGCTCGACATTTTGCAAGGGCGACCTGTTATTCCATCGCCCGAGGTTTCGCTAATCGCGCAAGATCGCCTCACCGGTCCGCGGGTTTGTCAGGGTCACATTCTCCAGCGCTCGAATGCGCCAGATCTCGTCCTGTCTCGTCAGCACGGCGAGAATCAGCGTATCCACTGCGTGTGGTCCGGCCGGGTGAGCGGCGCCGGCCGCCAGGCGACTCCAGAAATGTATGACTGCCACCCCGTCGGCGATATGAGCCATATCGATGAGTTCGTTCTGGAGCGTAGAGTCACGATAGATCGTTTCGTGAATGGGAACGTGGAGCGCCACGATCTCTTCAATGCCCCGGACATAGTGGCCGAAACGATTCACGAACGTCGCATCTTGATCGAACAGGCCACCGAGAGCCACCATGTCGTGGCTGTTCCAAGCCGCTTGGAACGCACCGGGTGCATCTTCAGGTCTTTTCATCTTTGCGACCCTTCAGTCAGTTTCTTTCCGCACCGAGCGTCTGACCTCAGCCTGTATGGCATAAGCCGGTGCCTCCACAGCATTGAAGTCTTGTGTATAACGCTGGGCAAATCCTTCTACCCCCCATTCCTGATACTGCTGCACATGCTTTAATTCGTGGGCCCAGAGCGCGACGTTCTGTTCTGCGGTTTGAGCGTCCTGGAAGACAATGATGTCGATCAGCGTCACGGCACCGACATCGGGGTTTTGCAGTATGGCATTGGCGGCACTGAGTTGGCTGTTGTCGCTGACTGTGTAGCGCGCGGCATCGAGGACGCTGGGGGCGTACCAGCGCAGCAGTTGCTCCCGGATGTGCGGTGGAATGGGACGGGTGCCGGATTTGGCTGCTTCAGCGCGGGCTTGGGTCAGCCACAGCGCCAGGGCAGGTGCCGCGATCCGGTAGATACCACTAGGCAGGGGGCCGAGCAGCGGTCCCAGGTCTGGCAGACAGATGCAGCTATCCAGGCACACTTGTTTTTCGCCAACTGGGCAGGCATTGGTCTGGGCTGGGACTTCAAGAGTCAGGCAAAGAATACACAGCGCCACCAGGCGCGTGATGATGGGCGGCATTGGGCGCTCCAGGGGCGGATGCAGCGCGAACAATGGGTCACTTGATCGACGACCCCGCGTAGCTTTAGCGTAGTCCCGAACTAAGCGCTCCCAATAAGCGACAGACCACCTTTCCTGCGACTGCAAGGGTGACAGATTCATTTTCTACCTAAAATAAACCTGTCTCACTTTTCCCAAAGGAAGGCATGAAAATGACACGCGTCCGAGTTAATGGCTTTACGATCTCGCTTGACGGATACGGAGCGGGTCCGAATCAGGGCATGAGTCATCCGCTCGGCGTGGGCGGGACAGATTTGCACCGCTGGTTGGTCCCGACACGCACGTTCCAACGGACCCTATTTGGCGTCGATGGTGGCACAACGGGGATCGATGACGACTTCGCCGCGCGGGGCTTCAAGAATGTGGGCGCCTGGATTCTCGGAAGAAACATGTTCGGGCCGATTCGCGGTTCCTGGCCCGACATGAACTGGAAAGGCTGGTGGGGGGACAACCCACCCTATCACGTTCCCACTTTCATCTTGACTCATCACGCGCGCCCGCCCATCCATATGGAGGGCGGAACGACCTTCTATTTCGTCACGGGCGGTATTCACGAGGCGCTTGACCAGGCGCGTGACGCAGCCAACGGCATGGATGTGCGCATTGGCGGCGGAACTAACACTATCCAGCAATATCTGCGTGCGGGCCTCATCGATGAGCTGCACATCGCTATCTCGCCGGTCCTGCTGGGCGGGGGAGAGCGACTGTTCGAGGGGATTGACGCGCGCGCTCTAGGATACGAATGCGTTGAGTTCGTCGCGTCGGAGAACGCCACCCATGTTGTACTCCGACGCCAAGGGCACAGTGACGGCTAACAACCGGCTGCAGCGCGCTAAGTGAGTCATTTTTCAATCAAGTACGGGGCGAAGGAAGCTTCGTTCGTAGCTCAGTATGAATTTTTGCTCGGTAGCTTGAGCGACCAGTTCAACGCACTCTGGATCCGTTTCAGCTTCCTTACGATATCGCTCGTAATCTGCAAGACTGGAGAAGCTGAATAGGCAGTATGCGATGTTGTTAGCGCCTTCTGCGGGCAGGAAATAGCCATGATGGTGTCCTCCCATGCGGGTCACGACCTGTATCCAGCGCCGCGAATAGCTTTCGAAAGCAGGGACGTGGTAAGGGTCGATTACATACTTGACGTGACAAGTGATCACTCGATCATTCCTTTGGAAGTGGGCGAATCTCTATTCTATACATGGCACAAGCTAAATCGTCGATTGCCACTATGGGGCGGTTGTCGCCGGAATGGCTTTTGAAAGTTGGATTGGGCTGTCGTGATGAGTTGAAAGGCCGTTAATGACCGATTCCTGTCTGCCGCGACCGGTTGAATCCACAACTCCATAGCGGACATAGAAGAGCGCCCCGGGTGTTCGGGGCGCTTGGCAGGTGTTGGTGGTGGATCGGTAGGCGCTCAGTGGTGCGAGAAGTACTGCTTCAAGCCATACACGAGGCCGGCGAAGGGCATGCCGAGCGCAGCGTAGACGGCCTCGGCTTCGGGCGCGGCGTTGTCGGCCAGCATCTCAACGGCGACGTTCGAGTAACCGACGGGGATCACGCCGGCCTGCAGCATGCGCGCCACGCCCATGTCGACTTGCGTCTGGGTGAATCCGCCGGAAGCATCGATCACTGCATAGCTGTTGTAGCCGTCGGCAATGGCCGAGATCGCCGGGAAAGCGAGGCAAACGTCGGTCGAGATACCCGTCACGATCAGTTTCTTGCGGCCGGTCGCCTTGACGGCATCGACGACGCGCTGCTCGTCCCAGGCGTTGACGGTGGTGCGCTCGATGCGCTGCACGCCCGGCAGCGCTTCGGCGAGTTCGGGGATCAGCGGCCCCCACATCTGCTCGGTCGTCGTGGTGACGATGATCGGCACCTTCAGCGCCAGCGCTGCCTTGGCCAGGCCGACGACGTTGTGCTTGAGGGCCAGTGTGTCGATGTCGCGCACGCCGGTGTAAAGGCCAACCTGATGGTCGACCAGTAGCAGGATGGCATTTTCGCGAGTCAGGCGTTCGTAAAGATGGGGCGAGTTCATGGCGAGGCTCTCCGGGGCGGAATGCCTTGACATTATAATCCGAGAACAATTAGGCAAAGATCTGAGGTCCCTGACAAGCCTCAAGGAAAGCTGATGGGCCACGTCGTGGGAATGGACACGCTTTGACATGACGCTCCACGAAGCGCGATATCGCACCAATAGTATGATGATCTGAGTGCTATTGATCACCTTCTGGAGGCTAAATCATGGGAGCCGTGCGTAAAACCATCACTGTGACTGATCAGCAAGACGGTTGGATCAAGGCGCAAATCGACGCTGGCCGTTACACCAACGACAGCGAATACATTCGCGACCTGATCCGGCGCGACCAGGGGCGTAGCGCTGAACTTGAGGCTATTCGTGCTGCGTTGATAGACGGTGAGTCGAGCGGGGAGCCTCGCCGATTCAACGCTGACGAATTCAAAAAGAGAATGTTGACTGCGCATGGCTGAAAAACGCTTCAATCGAGATTTACCCGGCACATCGTGGTAAACCTATTACGTCAGCAGCTAGTCGCTAAGGAAGCTCCATTGCACGACTCCAAATACCTCGAAGATCTCCGCTCCCGTTTCAACTCTGGAGCGGCGCTAGAGTATGTCTTTTTCTGGGGGCACCAACGAAGCAAGAAGGGTATCACTGCTTCGTGCTTCAGCCAGTGGTTCAACGCCGAGTTCATCGTCGAGGGGCAATGTTACCCAACGGCTGAGCATTTCATGATGGCCGAGAAGGCTGCCTTATTCGGCGATCAGGAAGTTCGTGCTCAAGTGCTTCTGGCTCCCACCCCTAACGCCGCCAAAACGCTTGGCCGCAACGTGCGCGGATTCAACGATGAGGTTTGGCTGCAACATCGATATGCGATTGTCGTTCGGGCCAACCAGGCCAAGTTCTCCCAAAACCCGGAGTTGAGCGCTTTCCTCAAGGAGACCGGCTCTCGCATTATCGTTGAGGCCAGTCCCGTAGATAGCATCTGGGGGATTGGGCTCGCTCAGGACGATGAAAACGCGAACAACCCCGATCTGTGGCGTGGGCTGAATCTGTTGGGCTTCGCGCTTATGCAGGTCCGTGACGAAATCTAATTAGCCCGTGGCACCAGCGCCGAAGTGCTCCGGATTCAGGGGCCGCCAGAGGTATTTCAAGGGGGCGTACGGAGCCAAGTCCAGTCGACCCCATGGCAGATATCTGACGACTTCAGCAATGTCTTCGTGTGGGCCTCATCGATGAGCTGCACGTCGCTATCTCGCCGGTTCTGCTGGGCGGGGGAGAGCGACTGTTCGAGGGGATTGACGCGCGCTCTAGGGCAACTCGATATTCATTGCAACGGCAGCATCATTGTTATGGGTGAGACACTGGGGCAGGGGATGAAGCCTGCATGTCTGGCATAAAAATCCGCGAGCCTGTCGTTCAAGGGATGGACCAGCACAGCGGTTGAACCCACTGTCTCGGATGCGCTGATGCACCGCTCAATTGCATCCTGCAGCAGGTCGATGGCGTAACCATTACCTTGAGCAATGAGGCTGATGCCCATTCGGCCAATGATGGTGACAGGGTGCTGCCCGGGAGAATTACGTTGTCGGCTCTTCGGCACTACGGATGCGCGCATGACTGATCCGTTGGACAGGGTGTAGTAACCGACGACCTTCAGGGTACCTTTGAGGCAAATCACATAGACCACCGCGTGTTTGGCGGCTTGGGCCTTATGTGCTTTTTTGACGAGGTACTCATTGATCGAGCTTTCACCACAATCGAAATCGTTCAGATCGTGTTGTTCACTTAACCTTGCTGGGGCACTCAGCTCCAGCGTTTTGGCCTTGCCAGGAGTTTTTGCAGGCACTGGTTCCCTCGCACCGGGTTGGATTCCAAAGCTTGCTCGAATGAGTCAAACGCATCCTCATCGAGTACGAACAACCGCCTGTCCAGAATGACCTCTTCCGCTTTCTGGCAGGCTGCTTCCAGAATGAAGCTGGTACGGTCACGGCCTGATAAGGCAGCAGCGATATCAATCAAATTTCGTTTCTTGATGTCTGCCCGCATATTGATGGGTACGGGCTTTTCTTTCGTCGGTTCTGGGGGGCTGGTCTTCAGCATCATGAAACCCTCTATGGGGGCGCTCTCTATCGTCGGCAGGCTGAGCAGACCTGCGGCACAATCGTAGCATTCCTGTATAGCAGATGTAAGTCCTGTGTATCTCATTGATATATGAGTCTTGCCTTGAGTTGTGTTCGATTGTTGATGCCTGCCAAGCGTTGATGCACGTGTAGATTGCACGCGGATTTTGTAGGCGTCCACACGTCGACACCTGCTGAAACAAAGACTTTTGGCGGCGTGGGTTGGGTGGATTGACGTCCAAGACGTTCGGAAGGTGCTTACAGAAAAACGGATTTTTCCGAGCATTTCGCTTTCTGATACCGATGGCCGTGCTGTTGTACCCTGTGCCTACCTAGTGGTCGGAAAATTCGACAGCTATCTGACGGCTTTGGCGAATTGCTTCGATGGAGTGGGGCGCTCAAGCTTGGGTCTGTTCCCCGGCTGATCCCGGAGAGCCGGGTTTCGCAGCCTGACGACATATGGAATTCTTCATGATCAGGAGTTCCAGCATGAATAGCGAGCACCCCTCCAGGCGCTTCGTCCCGATGGACAGCGTCTCCACCCAATTCCCCGTTCTCTACATTGATCGCCATGCCCCGCTGGTTGATCTGCACGCCTGCGTCAGCGAGCGCATGCGGGCGGTCAACAAGTTGATGACCTTGTTCACCTGTAGCCGACTGAGCGATAGCGATCCGCGAGACCTGGGAAACATCGCCGCGATTTCGCGTCTGTTGCTACAGGATGCCAGTGACGTGTTCGACGTGATCGAAGCGCGAGGGCTGGAAGCGAAGCGCATGGCTTCATAACGCAGTGCCCAGACACAAACAAAAAAGCCCTGAACAAGTTCAGGGCTTTTCGATTGTCCAGTCTATTCACCCAAGGTGAATACCTGCATCAATCCCAGCTCAACGCCCCGCCAGTCTGATACTCGATCACGCGGGTCTCGAAGAAGTTCTTCTCTTTCTTCAAGTCCATGATCTCGCTCATCCACGGGAACGGGTTGGTGGTGCCCGGGTACTCTTCCTTCAAGCCGATCTGGCTCAGGCGACGGTTGGCGATGAACTTGAGGTAGTCCTCCATCATCGCCGCGTTCATGCCCAACACGCCGCGCGGCATGGTGTCACGGGCGTATTCGATTTCCAGCTGGGTGCCCTGCAGGATCATCTGGGTCGCTTCTTCCTTCATCTCGGTATCCCACAGGTGCGGGTTCTCGATCTTGATCTGGTTGATCACGTCGATGCCGAAGTTCAGGTGCATGGATTCGTCGCGCAGGATGTACTGGAACTGCTCGGCCACGCCGGTCATCTTGTTGCGCCGGCCCATGGACAGGATCTGGGTGAAGCCGCAGTAGAAGAAGATGCCTTCCAGCACGCAGTAGTAGGCGATCAGGTTGCGCAGCAGTTCCTTGTCGGTCTCGACGGTGCCGGTCTTGAATTCCGGATCGGAGATCGAACGGGTGTACTTCAGGCCCCAGGTGGCCTTTTTCGCCACCGATGGAATCTCGTGGTACATGTTGAAGATCTCGCCTTCATCCATGGCCAGCGATTCGATGCAGTACTGGTA
>NZ_JXDG01000003.1 GCF_000820515.1 Pseudomonas batumici
CCCCCCTTGTGGCGAGCGGGCTTGCCCGCTCGCCACAGATCTGATTTACCGCCGACGCTTCATCAACCAGTAGGCCGCCGGCAGCACCAGCATCGACAACAACGGCGCGGTGATCATGCCACCGACCATCGGCGCGGCGATCCGCTTCATCACTTCGGAACCGGTGCCGCTGCCCCAGAGAATCGGCAGCAGGCCGGCGATGATCACCGCCACCGTCATCACCTTGGGCCGGACCCGCAAGACCGCGCCCTCGCCTATCGCTTCAAGCAAATCGCGGTCCTCCTCGCTTCCTGCGTCTTGGCGCGCCGTCCAGGCGTTCTTCAGATAGAGCAGCATGATCACGCCGAACTCCGCCGACACCCCGGCCAGTGCGATAAAGCCCACCCCCGTGGCCACCGACAGGTTGAAGTCCAGCAGGTAGAGCAACCAGACGCCGCCGGACAGCGCGAAAGGCAGGGTCAGCATGATCAGTCCCGCTTCGCTGAAACGCCCGAAGGTGAGGTAGAGCAGCACGAAAATGATCAGCAGGGTGGCCGGCACCACCCACATCAGCCGGGCATTGGCCCGCTCCAGGAACTCGTACTGCCCGGAGTAGGAGACGGTCATCCCGGCCTTGAGCTTCACCTGCCGGGCCACCTGTTGCTGCAGGTCCCTGGCGGTCGAGGCCAGGTCGCGCCCGCGGACATCCACATAGACCCAGCCCGACAGGCGGCCGTTCTCGCTGCGCAGCATCGGCGGCCCCGCGCTCACGCCGATATCCGCCACCGCGCCGAGGGTGATCTGTTGCCCGCTGGCGGTGAGCATCGGCAAGCGCTGCAAGGCCTGCGGGCTGTCCCGCCATTCCCGCGGGTAACGCAGGTTGATGGGATAACGGGCCACGCCCTCGACCGTCTCCCCCACCGTGCTGCCGCCCACCGCACCGGACACCACCGCTTGCACATCGGCAATGCTCAACCCATAGCGGGCCGCAGCGAGGCGGTTGATCCGGATATCCAGGTAGCTGCCCCCGGTCAAGCGCTCCGCCAGGGCAGAACTCACACCCGGAACCTGCTTGGCGACAGCTTCGACCTGGTGGGCGACCTCATCGATGTCGGCCAGGGATGTACCGGCCACCTTGACCCCGATCGGACTCTTGATGCCCGTGGCGAGCATATCGATGCGGTTGCGGATCGGCGGGACCCAGAGGTTCGACAACCCCGGCACCTTGACCGCCTGGTCCAGCGCCTCGATCAGTTTCTCCGGGGTCATGCCGGCGCGCCATTGCTCACGGGGCTTGAACTTGATGGTGGTTTCGAACATCTCCAGGGGCGCCGGATCGGTGGCGCTTTCCGCCCGGCCGGATTTACCGAAGACGTGCTCGACTTCCGGCACCGTGCGGATCATCCGGTTGGTCTGTTGCAACAGCTCGCCGGCCTTGCTGGCCGGTAGCCCCGGCAGCGCCGACGGCATGTACAGCAGGTCGCCTTCATCCAGCGCCGGCATGAACTCGCCCCCCAACCGGGTCAAGGGCCAGAGGCTGGAAAGGAAGATCAGCAGCGCCAGCATCAAGGTCAGTTTCGGCCATTTCAGCACCGCCTCCAGCAGGGGGCGATAGGCCGCGATCAGCCAGCGATTGAGCGGGTTCTGCTGCTCGCCGGGAATATGACCGCGAATCCAGTAACCCATGAGCACCGGCACCAGGGTCACCGACAGCCCCGCCGCCGCCGCCATCGAATAGGACTTGGTAAACGCCAGCGGGCCGAACAGCCGCCCCTCCTGGGCCTCCAGCGTGAATACCGGGAGGAACGACAGGGTGATGATCAGCAGGCTGAAAAACAGCGCCGGCCCGACCTCCGCCGCCGCATCGCCGATCACCCGCCAATGGGTCTCGCCTTGCAGCTTCTGGCCGGGATGGCGCAGTTGCCAGGCCTCGATATGCTTGTGGGCGTTCTCGATCATCACCACCGCCGCATCGACCATCGCCCCGATGGCAATGGCGATACCGCCCAGGGACATGATGTTGGCGTTGACGCCCTCGATGCGCATCACGATAAAGGCCATCAGCACCCCCAGCGGCAGGGTGATGATCGCCACCAGGGACGAGCGCCAGTGCCAGAGGAACAGCAGGCACACCAGCGCCACCACGCCGAACTCCTCCAGCAATTTGAAGCTCAGGTTGTGCACGGCCCGGTCGATCAGTTGCGAACGGTCGTAGGTGGTGACCAGTTCGACCCCGGGCGGCAAGCTGCTGCGCAAGCTGTCGAGACGTGCTTTCACCGCCTGCAGGGTTTCATCGGCGTTCTTGCCGGAGCGCAGGATCACCACGCCGCCGACCGTCTCGCCCTGGCCGTCCAGCTCGGCAAGGCCACGACGCATCTCCGGGCCGATCTGGATCGTCGCCACCTGGCCGAGCAGGACCGGCACACCTTGCGCCGAGGTTTTCAACGGGATATTGCGAAAGTCCTCAAGCGTCTTCAGGTAGCCCGAGGCCCGCACCATGTATTCGCGCTCGGCCAGTTCCAGCACCGAGCCGCCCGCCTCCTGATTGGCGCTCTTCAGCGCGTCGCTGACCTGTTGCTGGGTAATGCCGTAGGCCACCATTTTCTGCGGGTCGAGCAGCACCTGGTACTCCTTGACCATGCCGCCGATGGTGGCGACTTCGGCGACATTGGGCACGGTCTTGAGCTCGTACTTGAGGAACCAGTCCTGAATCCCGCGCAACTGCGCCAGGTCATGCTGGCCGCTGCGGTCCACCAGGGCGTATTGATAGATCCAGCCGACGCCGGTGGCATCCGGGCCGAGGCTGCTGGTGACGCCCTGGGGCAAACGGCCCTGGGCCTGGTTGAGGTATTCCAGCACCCGCGAACGGGCCCAGTACAGGTCGGTGCCGTCCTCGAAAATCACGTAGACGAAGGAGTCGCCGAAGAACGAGTAACCGCGCACGGTCTTCGCCCCGGGGACCGACAGCAAGGTGCTGGCCAGCGGATAGGTGATCTGGTTTTCGACGATCTGCGGCGCCTGCCCGGGAAAGCTGGTGCGAACGATCACCTGGGTGTCGGACAGGTCCGGCAGTGCATCGAGCGGTGTATTGCGCACCGACCAGATGCCCCAGGCGACGATAAACAGGGTGGCCAGCAGGATCAGGAAACGATTGCCGATGGACCAGTGGATCAGGCGCTTGATCATTTCATGCCCTCCATCGGCTCATCCCTTGGGGCGATGCCTTGCAGGCTGGCCTCCGAATCGAGCAGGAACTGTCCGGACGTCACCACTTTCTGGCCCTCGCTCAGCCCTTCGAGCACTTCGATACGCCCGGCGGACTCGCGCCCGATGCGAATCTCCCTGGGCTGATAACGGCCCTCGTCCTGCGCCAGCATCACCAGGGTACGTTTGCCGGTGCGGATCACCGCTTCGCTGGGCACCAGCAGGCTCGGGGTCGGATCGGGATCGGCGAGGCGCACGCTGGCGAACATGCCCGGACGCAGCTTGCCGTCAGGGTTGGGCAACTGGCTGCGTACCGTCAGGGTACGGTTCTGCGGATCGACGCTGGGCAATACCGCCACCACCCGCCCGGCCAATGTCTGTCCGGGATAGGCGGACAAGGCGACGGACACCGGGGCGCCTACCTGGACGGAGGCTGCCTGCGCCTCGGGGATCGCGCTGTCGAGCCAGACACTGCCCAGGCCGTTGATCCGCGCCAGGCTCATCCCGGCGGACACGCTCATCCCGGCACGCACGTCCAGGCTTTGCAGTTCGCCGGCAATCGGCGTGGACAGGGTCAGCACAGGACGCACCTGGCGGGTCTTCGCCACCTGGGCGATCACCGCCTCGGGCATGCCGAGCAATCGCAGGCGTTGGCGCGAGGCCTGGATCAAGCGGCTGTCGCCACTGGCAAGTACCGCGACGAACTCCAGTTGCGCGGCCGACCACTCGGGTATCAACAGATCCACCAGGGGCGCGCCGGCCGGCAGCACATCACCGGGGGCACGGTCGTAGACGCGCTCGACGAACCCCGCCGCACGGGCTTGCAGGTTGGCGATGTCACGCTGGTTGTAGCCCAGCGAACCGACGGCCTCCAGCCCGCCGGGCAGGCGTTCACGCACCACCGAAGCCGTGCGCATGCCGAGGTTCTGGGCCAGTTGCGGCGACACACTGACGGACGCTGTGTCCTCGGCGCCATCGGCATACTTGGGCACCAGTTGCATGTCCATGAACGGCGACTTGCCCGGCGCGTTGAAATGCTGGGTCGGGTACATCGGATCGAACCAGTACAGCGCCGGGCGCTCCCGCTTGGCGGCATCGGCCGTAGCAGACATCGCGGTCCCGTCGTGGCCGAGCCGGTAGCCCCCGGCAACCCCCAGTCCCGCCAGCGCGAGGGTCAACAAGGCGTAAGCGAACGTCTTCATTTGAGGCCCTCCACATAGGCGTAATACAGGCTGGCGGACAGCTGGTTGAATTGACTCTGTTGGGTGATGGTGCGCAACCGGGCCTCAATCAGTTCGCGGCGGGCAGCGATGACTTCGTTCAGCGGGAGCTTGCCGGCCTTGTAGGACGCCAGCGAAAGTTCGGCGCGGCGCTCGGCCAGGGGAATCGACGACTGTTGCGAACGCTCCAGGGCTTTCTTCAAGCGCTCGAGTTCGGCCAGGCCGCTTTCCAGCTCGGCCTTGTGCTCACGCAGCATGGCTTCCTGTTCGGCTTCCCGTTGCTCGACCGCATGCTGCCGGGCATTGATCCGCGGCCCCTGTCGGGAACCGCTGAACAGCGGCAGGTCGAAGGTGAATTGCAGCGACGCCATGTCGCCGCCGAACTGCCGGTCACGGTGGCCGTAGACCAGTTCGACGCCCCAGTCGGGTTTCTTCTGCGCGATGGCATCGGCCAGCTCGGCGTTGGCTTCGCTGACCCGGGCGGTGGCGGCCTGCAGGTCCGGATGCCGCCCCAGGGTGTGCTGGGTATGCGGCAGGATCGGGCCCCAGGTCGGCGGCCCGTCGGCCAGGGGCTGGTCGGCATCGGCGCCGATCCAGCGGCGCAGCTTGGCCCGGGCCATGGCGATATTCTGCAGCAGTTCGTCACGCCGGTCGGCCAGCGCCAGGGCTTCCTGGTCGGCCTGGAGCAGATCGCCCGCCTGCGCGGTGCCGGCGGCGATACGCGACGGGGTGGTGCTGCGCAACAGCGCGACCTGGTGATCCAGTTGATCGAAGTTTTTCACGCTGAGTTCGGCGTAATACACATTCAGCCAGGCCAGCGCGGTTTGCCGCTTGACCTCCAGCAGCGAAGCCCGGCGCTCGGCTTCGGCAACGTCCACGCTCGCCAGCGCCAGTTGCTTGCGGGCCAGGCGCTTGTCGCTGTTGGGCACGTCCTGGCGCAGGCCGATCTGGCGCTCGGTCATGGAGTCGCCGTTGAAGGAATAACGCCCGGAGCCCTGGATGGGCAGGTCCTGGATCCCCAGCATCAGCTTGGGGTCGGGCAACGCATCGGCAGGACCGACCGAGGACTGTGCCGACTCGACCTGCGCCAGGCGCGCCAGGTTTTCGGGGGCGGTGTTTTCGGCCAGCTGCTGGGCCCGCTCGAAACTCAGCGGCTCGGCCCGGATAGCCACCAGAGGGCTGGCGCCCAGGACAACAGCGATCACACCGGCCAATACGCGGTGTGGGGGAAGGAAAGCGAACATGCTTTCGTCTCCAATGCAGGATCGACGCGCCCGCTGCAAATAGCGGTCGCGATGGCCCCTACGCCGTTTTTCAGCGGCGTGCGGGGGTTCGGATCAGGGCATCAGACGTAACGCGGAGGGCGCCAGAAAGTAGCCGGCTCGGGCTGGAGCACGGCGGGCGGTTGCAGGGTGAGCGGAAGAGGCGCAAGCGGAGTGAAGCTCTTGATCGTCAGGACCTGGAGCAGCCCACCGATCTTGCACTCCTCCCCCGACTTGCAGGACGACTTGGAGACAGCACCGTGCTCCATGTCATTGCAGCAGGGGGAGTGGGTCATTTTCGACCCGGTGTGGTTCATCGACGGCATCGGACAAGGTTCGGCAAAAGACGCGGCCGCGGCCATGCTGCCGAAGATCGGCAGCATCAGGCTGAGCACCAGGGTCAAGATCAGCTGAAACCTGAACATCGAATACGCCAATGAAAGGGATTGCGCTAAAGGATAGGTTACTTAAGCGTCGACAGGTTAAGTGAATATTAATCTTCGTGGGAGCCTTGCCCACCCGTCATTCCGAAACCGCCTGCAACACCCACCCACCCTCTTGCTCCACGATCAGGCCGCAGGCCAGCAGCAGCGGACGCAACCGAACGTGCAACTCGGGCTTGACGAACTCATGCACCCTGGACAGCTCCAACGCACCGGGAATCTCCAGCTCGCTTTTGAAGTACGACAACCAGGCCTTCTTCAGCGCCAGGAGGACCTCGCTTGGGCTGGTCCGGGCGAACTGGCGGTTGACCCGCTTGCCCAGCTCGAACGTGTGCTGGAAGGCATAGCCGGTTTCGACGCCCGCCGCTTCCACGCAACGCAGGCATTTGCAGGCCCCGTCGGCAAACGCCTGGAGCAGAAAGGCGTTGAAGTCCGTCACCGGCTTGAGGGAGAGCCGCTTGTCGGTCTGAAACAAATCGTCCTGCTGTGCCATTTCCGCCATCGTGCCCTTCCTTAACAATAGGTTGCGACTGCCCGCAACCTTTTGGAGTCCCGGGTAAAAAGCCGCGAAGTTAATCCCTTGATTCCCCGATGTCAAAGCAGCGGGTCACTCGCCCTTGTTGCCGACGAACAGACCTTGCTCCCCCGATAACGCCGACTATGCTCCCCCAGACGTAGCGCTGCACGGCCTCGATCCCCATTGACCAGCTCCCGGATCCTGACGTACGGGCCGCGCCACGCCGACTAGCAGGAAGCTATACCAGCCGATGACGCATACGCGTCCGTCGCGCGGTCTTCCCCAGGGAGGGAGCCATGTCCGCCTCTGAACGGTACCTGATCGGCATTCCGGTCTACGACGGTGTCGACCTGCTCGACCTGTCCGCGCCCTACGAACTGTTCAACTGGATGGCGCAGCTCGAACCAGACCTCAACCCCCAGGCACCGACCCGGGAAGTCCGCGTGATCTCGCTCGACGGGCCCTCGGTGAAAACCCGTGACGGGCTGCCCCTGGGTGGCAATTTTCCACTGTTCAGCGACCACACCGATCCGATCGACCTGCTCTGGGTGCCCGGTGGCGACCCGCGTGCACTGCAGCGCCTGATGCTCGACGACACGCGCATGGACTGGCTGCGGCAGCAAGGCGAGGCCGCGCACTTCGCCGTATCGGTCTGCGAAGGCGCGCTGCTGTCCGCCGCGGCCGGCTTGCTCGACGGTTACCGGGCCACGACGCACTGGGCCTTCCTGGCCTGCCTGAAATTGTTTCCGCAGATCGAGGTGGTGCCCGGCTATCCGCGTTTTGAAATCGACCGGCAACGCATCACCGGTGGCGGCATTTCGTCGGGCCTGGATGAGGCCCTGAAAATCATCGAGCTGTTATCCAGCCGGATCGTCGCCGAAACGGTGCAACTGACGATCCAGTACAACCCCCGTCCCCCCGTCAGCAGCGGTGACCCTTCGGTGGCCCGGCCACCGGTCTACAACCCCGGCGACGGTAGTACCTGCAGCTTTCCCGGCATGGCCGGGACCATCGCGCAAGTGCTCGAACGCAAGGCATGACGCACACGCGGCACACCCACCCAGTCACTGGACAACACGGATAAGGAATCACCCATCATGCGCAATCCCTTTGCCGGCAAATGGACCTATAGAAGCTTTCTCAACGACCCGGCGCTGACCGACGGCGATCCGACGAAACTGGCGGCGCTGCTGTTCGCCGAAGGCGTGTGGCAAGTAGAGAACACCGCCGATCGGGAATTCATCGGCGAACTGAGCTTCGGCCCGAACGCAGTCATGGACCTGAAAGGCGTCATCACCCCCGCATACGGCAGCTTCGCGGCCCACGTGCACATCGTCGGCAGCGGTCGCCCCGGCACCTCGACACAGGACTACTTCTACGACTATGACGGCTCACTGACCGAACATTGGCCCAACGGCGTGAACCAGGTGGCAGCCATCACCGGCTCGGTGATCCGGGTCAAACCCCACAACGGCAAACCGGCCGGACTGGTCGCGTCCTTCATCGCGGTCAAGGCCGGCTAGGCGGGACCCGGCCCGCCGCGCCAACCCGCGTCGGACCGGATCCCCAGGCGTCTCAGCGCTCTTCGCGGACCACACCGCACTCCTCGAGCAAGCGCACAAACATGCACAGGCTCTGCGACACCGTGCCCCGTCGCCACACCAGCCAGGTGCGCAAGTAGCGCATGGACTCGGTCAATGGCCAGACACTCACGGTGCTGCAGCCGGGCATGCTCTCGAGCATGCTGCGGGGCATCAGCGCCAGGCCGGCGCCGGCGCTCACGCAAGCGAGCATGCCGTGATAGGACTCCATCTCGTGGATCTTGCCGGGCACCGCGCCGTCCCTGCTGAACCAGCTTTCGAAGTGGTGCCGATAGGAACAGTTGGCGCGAAACGCATAAATGCTCTCGCCGTTGACGGCTTGTGCACGCTGGATGGGCGCATGCTGGAGCGGCGCGATCAGCACCATCTCTTCCTCGAACGCCGGTACCCCCTCCAGTGCCGGATGCAGCACCGGCCCGTCGACAAACGCGGCGGCCAGGCGGCCGGACAGCACGCCATCGATCATGGTCCCGGACGGCCCCGTGGACAGGTCCAGCTCGACCTTGGCGTAGCGCTGGTTATACGCCGCCAGCAGTTGCGGAATACGCACCGCCGCCGTGCTCTCCAGCGAGCCCAGGGCAAACGCGCCCTGCGGTTCTTCACCGGCCACGGTGGCCCGCGCCTCCTGGACCAGGTCGAGGATGCGCCGGGCATAGTCGAGGAAACTCCAGCCCGCCGGTGACAACCGCAGGCGACTTTTCTCGCGGATAAACAGATCCACCCCCAGATCCAGCTCCAACTGCTTGATCCGCGTGGTCAGGTTCGACGGCACCCGATGGATGTGCTGGGCGGCCGCACTGATGCTGCCGTGCTCGGCAACGGCCTTGAAGATCTCCAACTGGACCAGATCCAAGTCATTCTCCAATCGTGAACGATAGGCTCACTATTATTCAGTTTCCAGAAAAGCAATGCCACCGTAATCTGAGGCCGTTCCCACCCCAGCAGGACGGTGCCATGTCTTCGATTTCCAGCCTCACCCATGCCCTGTCGATCAACCCCGCCAACGGCGAACAGGTCGGCCACTACCCTTTCGAGTCCGCAGCGGCCCTGGATGCCGCCCTGGCCCGTGCCGCGGCCGGGTTCTCGCGCTGGCGGCGCACAGCGCTGGAGCAACGCTCGCAGTTGCTGATCGCCCTGGCCCAGGCCCTGCGCGACAACGCCACGGCGATGGCCGAGATGATCACCCTGGAGATGGGCAAGCCTGTCACCCAGGCCCGAGGGGAAATCGAGAAGTGTGCGCAACTCTGCCTGTGGTACGCCGAACACGGCCCCGCCATGCTCAGCGCCGAACCGACCCAGGTGGAAGGCGGCAAGGCGCGCATCGAGTATCGCCCGCTGGGTCCGATCCTCGCCGTGATGCCGTGGAACTTTCCGATCTGGCAAGTGCTGCGCGGCGCGGTGCCGACGCTGCTGGCCGGTAACACCTTCGTGCTCAAGCATGCGCCCAACGTCATGGGCAGCGCTTACCTGCTGCTGGACGCCTTCAAGCGCGCCGATTTCCCCGAAGGCGTCTTCGAAGTCATCAATGTCACGCCGGATGGTGTCTCCCGGGCCATTGCCGATCCGCGCATCGCCGCGGTCACCCTCACCGGCAGCGTGCGAGCCGGCATGGCCATCGGCGCGCAGGCCGGTGCGGCGCTGAAGAAGTGTGTATTGGAGCTGGGCGGCTCGGACCCCTTTATCGTACTCAACGATGCCGACCTCGACGAAGCGGTCAAGGCCGCCGTGATCGGCCGCTACCAGAACACCGGGCAAGTCTGCGCGGCCGCCAAGCGCCTGATCGTCGAGCAAGGCGTCGTCGAAGCCTTCACCCACAAGTTCGTCGAAGCCACCCGCCGGTTGGTGGTCGGCGAGCCGATGTCCGCCGACACCTATATCGGTCCCATGGCCCGCTTCGATCTGCGTGACGAACTGGATCAACAGGTTCAGGACACCTTGGCACAAGGTGCGACGTTGTTGCTCGGCGGTAAAAAGGTCGAAGGCTCCGGCAACTTCTACGAGCCCACGGTATTGGCCGATGTCACCGACCAGATGACCTCGTTCAAGCAGGAATTGTTCGGCCCGGTGGCGTCCATCATCACCGCACGGGATGCCGAGCATGCACTGGCGCTGGCCAATGACAGCGAGTTCGGGCTCACCGCAACCGTTTACACGGCCGATCTGGAGCTGGCCCGCCAGCTGGCCGACGAACTGGAAACCGGCGGCGTGTTCATCAATGGCTATAGCGCCAGCGACCCGCGCGTCAGCTTCGGCGGCGTGAAGAAAAGCGGTTTCGGGCGTGAACTGTCGCACTTCGGGGTACGCGAATTCTGCAACGCCCAGACGGTGTGGCTGGATCGTCGCTGAGGCGATCACGCAGCCTGGGGGCCAGGAGCCACCGGGCCTAGGAGTCTGCGCGGCAGAACTCGCAGACTCCTGATGCGTGTTGAAACGGCCCATGCGAAGATTAGGCATGACCACGAGCTATCGCCCTTACCAACTGTAGTGGTCAACTGATCCCGGACACGATTTTAAGTTTTTCTTCGGCCCGATCTGGTGGCAGCCCGCCGCTGAATTGATGTGGCCGTACCCAGTTGTAGCGGTGCATCAGGTAATCGCTGATGTCGCGCTGGGCTTGCAGCATTGTCGTGTATCCCACCGCCGGTACCCACTCCGTTTTCAAGCTCCGAAACACACGCTCCATCGGCGCGTATCCCAGCAATTTCCTCGGCGGCTCATGCTCTGAAGCATCCGATAGCGCCACAGCCGCTGGCGACAGTGACGGCTGGTGTATTGCGATCCTTGGTTGGAGTGAAACAACAGGCCTTGAGGCCTCCCTCGCTGTTCATGCGTCATGCGCCATATCCAGCGCCACCAGATTCGTCAGCTCGGCTTTCATCAGGCGATCGTACGAAATCATTGTCGTACGGCCACATAGTTCCACCATCAGCGCAGTGCGCGTCACACCTGCACTGACGTACTGCTGCTCCAAAGGTGACATCTCAGCGATGTGCGTCCCTGAAAAAACGAACCTGACGTCGTGACGTTTCTTGAGAACTCTCAGCACTGCTAATTGCTGGCCTTGGGCGGCCTTCAGGTTAGGATTACTGAGGGTGGAGTAATCGGAACTGTCGAGGTAGATAACCGTTGGCTCGGTGGCTGGCATTTCCATGTCCCCGTCGATTGACACGCGTTGGCACAGGCGCCGGCAGGTAACCTCGCCCCCCTGATGATCTGAAAAAAACCTCATTCCGCCAGCCCAATCCCCGCACGCGCTGCCTAACCCAGGCGCCTTGTGGGCTCACCACAGCCAGCGATTACGGGCCAATAGCCGAGGTCGACCAGATAGCGATTTTGGATGACTATCAGCCACCGCCGATCCGCTGATGGTTGAAGCAGTGAAAAGTCGCCGGACAGCTACATATCCAAAAATTTTCTGACGCACCGCTTCTCCCAATGCGTAGTTTTGCATAAATTGCTTCGGTCGCTGGGCCGCCCCGAACTCAGCTGAGCAGCTACTGGCGGAAGACGTTTCACAGCGCTAGTCATCAAACATTTAACCAGGTCGCTTTTACATGGCAGTTGAGCTTGATTTTCTAACCACAGATCCAGAAGAAATGGAGCTGGCAAACCGCTACTGGGCAATGAACGAGTACGGCGAGTTCTTGATGCCCCTGAAAGACCTCGTACCGTTCAAAGAGATCAAGCAGCCTGCACAGCTGACCAAATTCGTGCGGACGCTTTGCCTCGCTTACGACTTGAACGATATCTGCAAATGTGGAAAGCCGCACCGGGCCAACGGCCGCTCAAACGTGAGCAGGTCTCAACGTCAATCGCACCATCCGTGCGAAGCGTGCCTTCAGAGGCAATTGCTGGAGAAGCAAGAGAGGGAAGCTGCAGAAAGGGCCGAGCTCGAAGCGAAACTCGCTCCGCATATTGAGTGGATGAAGAGTCGAACGCTTGTGTATCGAGAGCTGGCAGATGATTCGGTACTGGTGCTGCGGGCCTTGCATGCCTCCGTGGGCTCTCGGTTGTGGAAGGGCCGATTCACTCATGAAGACTGCAGTGACTTGTCGCCCTACGCCAGTGGAGGATTCGTCAACCGCCTCTACAGGGAAGGTGTGCTAGGGGATGACCCGGAAGCAGCTTGGCAAGGCACTTATTACCAGAGCGAAGGTGAGGTTCGGATCCGGCTGGAATACGCCAAACTGTTCTTGCCGCCCGATTTTGAATTCGGTTCTGGTGAGGAAGCATTCAGCCTGCTCATTGACAGGGAATTCACAGACTCTGAAGCACTGAGCACGCTGTGGCTTGATTACGCCTGTGATGACGTGACGCGATACCTGATGGATCAGTGCGAGCTGCACAATCAATTAGTCGAGCCTGTCGCATTTGTGAAAATCCAGGACACCATTCGTCATGGCTTGCGCACTTACAGCGTATCTCAGCTCTGGTTCATCGTCTGGAAGGTCGTCCGCGATGCTGCAGCCTTGTCCAGACGTTCCTATTACAGCCAAGAACGCGCTACTGCGACCATCGCTACGAAGATTCGCAAGCAACTTGAACTAGCCGACCAAACGGGCGAGCTGCGTGACACCTGGAGCCGTCCCCAGCCCCATATCGTAGGGACGCTAGGTATGGTGTTCAACGAGCTGTTTGGCATTGATGAGCGCTCGTCGGGCGAGTCGGTGCTCTACATGTTTGCTCAGATGGGTAGGCAACAGGAGGGAAATAGCGATATCCACGAACTCGCAGCTGCCTTCATGAGAGACACGATGGACAAGGACACACCTCTGCAGGCGCTGGAAGCATTTGCTGAGTTGATCAGATCTGGGCTGACCACTGAAGGTGCTTTGGTCGAGGCTGTTCAACGGAACCCCGAGCTTTTTGCAAACTGACCCATTCATCGCTCCTCTCATACCAGGCTCCTCGCTATCGACCCATCTTCGAAAGCATGGCACATAGCCACAATTCTCCTTTAAAATCGCCGGGTGCGTAGGGAGACGCTGCATTGTCCGTTTGGCCTACCCGCCCCCAAATTTTAGGTGATGGTGCTGGAGATTGTCCGATGGCTTTCGATGCTTCACCCTCCTGGAGTGGATTCAACTACCAGGGCAAGGTCGCTCTTCACCACGCGCTGACGCTAATCAATGCTCAGCCGGTTGGTTACGACTTTTCGACCACAGATTTAATGCTTGAAGCCAATGAGGATTTTGAAATCATCATCAATGGCGCATCGGTCTCATTTCATCAAGTTAAAGCCTACAACTCCAGCACATTTGAAGAATATTCGGATGCTTTATTTGGTCTCACCATAGAACTTTACAAAAGAAATGATGTGAATGGGTACATCCATACTTGGAAAAAAATTAATGACAGGCCGAAGTGCAAAGGCCTGCTCGCATCTATTAAGAACGACTTTTCCACGGTACTGAAAGAATATCGAGATGCAAACCCTAAAACAGGTAAAAGCATTCTGGAGACAGCTGCTGCCGGGGGAAACAACCTCAAAAAGAAGGCGTCAATCCTAAAAGCATCGCTTCCAGGCCTAAATGCCAAAGCGCTCGCTCTCATCATTGACAACATCGTTACCCAAAAAAACGATGCTCTAGCGCGGCTAGCCAGTTACGTTTATGAAGACGGAAAAGCATTCTGCGACCTTGGTGACATTAACACCAAAATAAAGCAGCAGCTTTCGATAGCGCTAGCTAAACGCCATATCCCGATCACCGATGACCAACTCGAAAAAAATCTCAATTACTTTTTAGGGATCATTGATAGCTATATCATTGAACGGCACAAGACCAAGACAGCCGCAACTGCAAGCCCTATTAAGTTCGAAGAAATCATCGCCGCCCTCAGCTTTGATCATGAGGATGTCAGCAGGCACTACATTGCTTGTCGCTTCAAAGATCGTTTCACACGACTGATGGACGAATACCTAGGGGATGAGGAAGATTACCCTCAACCCAAGTCCTCGGAACAGTGTAATTTGAAGGCAGCGCAAAAGCTGTTGCTATCACTCCCTCCCATGGAGTTATGGGAGCACTACCGGCATTTTTCGCCACAACTTCATCTCGACAGTGGCAACAATACCGACAATGCATTCAGTGCCGTCGACGACGGCATTCGCTTTTGCCTGCTGAAAATCCTTCACGGAATAAACTTTTCACGTTTATCTCAGGATGCTGAGCGCTACCGGTTTTCATACAAATGCACCACTATTCCACCGCAAGGTTATCTACCAACCACCATCATGCCCGTGGCCAGGATCAGCTATACGATTCGACAACTAAGCTCGAACCCATGCCTTGGAGAGCTTCTCTACGAGGTTCGTAATTTGATCTATTGCGGTACAGAAGTTCATCCATTTGCTCCAGATGACGACAAAAGCACCAGTGCGCCTCGATCAACAGAAGACGACCCGCGAGCCAAACGTGACGACATCTTGCCATTAATCACCCTCCTTCCCTTAGAAAATGCAAAAGGCGCGCTTGCAAAATGATAACAATCCTCAACAACATCATGGCAAGCAACGGGTTCAAATTGGTGGATGTCGACCTGGCGAACGAGTCATTCAACTCCAGCTTGTATAAAGCAGAGAGCAAGCTCCGAGAAGAGTATTTTTTAACAATTGATCTAAATGATAATAGCAACGAGGCGTTGAAACGATTTATTGATCAAGCCGCGCAAGAGATATTTGAAGACATTCAAAGCTCGGGCAAGGTCGAATTATACTTTGAAAAAAACTGCACCATGCTCATCTGCCTAGATTCTTCAGGCTTGGATCAGGACTTAGTGTTAGCCCTCGAAGAGGACCCCTACAACTTCAAAAAGAATGTCATCAAGTACTCTGCGACTGAATTGGCGGCGCTTAACGCCTACCTGACCAGCCACTCCATAACCGCGATCACGAACGACACGATTAACGACATTCTAAACGCAAACAGCGGCAAAGATTTCCTAGAATTCAAGCATCAGAACAGATCTCACAACCGACTTTATGACCTCATTATCAGGGTGATGCTCAAGCTCTCTTTCCTTTCCTACCACCCGCAAGAACAAAAACTCGAAAATTTGACAGGGCAGATCGACGCCGCCGTACCGGCCGCATTGACCGAAACGTTTGAGCGAATTTTGTCAGCCGACTGGAAGGACGAGGCGGTTATTGCGAACGTAGAGTCGATCTGGGGAAATAAAGCATGATCACACTGACCAAGGTGACGCTTAAAAACTTTAAAGTCTACGGGGGCGAACCTTTTACGGTAAACTTCGAAGATAATCGCCTCGCCCTGCTGGACGGCCCGAATGGATATGGAAAAACAACGGTATTCGATGCCATTGAACTCGCCATCACCGGTACCATTCGCAGGCTGATTGTGCTCGAAAGCCGGCAAAACCCCTCGGACATTGTGGTAGCCCACAACGGGCAGAACGATGTCGAAATTATTGTAGAGTTCCGCGATGAGAACGGAAACAAACGAACTTTCCGGCGGAGGCTCAAGCCCAACATATCCAACTCAGCAAGACGCATCGGGAATTTCTCAGATCTGTGGGAATTTCATGAAGTCGTAGGCACCCAAGCGATCCCGCTCCATAACGACACATTCGACCAGCTTTTCAATAGCAAAGATTTTGCTCGCGACTTCCTACTCTTTCATTATATCGAGCAGGAAGATACATCTCGATTCCTTAAATCAAACAATGAGGCCCAGCGCGCGGAGAAGTTGGCCAACCTGTTTGGCGACACCTTCGAATCGGAACAAAAACTTCTAAAGCTCACGGATGTCAAGAAAAGGCTGTTTACGGCACGCAGAGACAACAAGACCAAGATAGAGAATATACGCAGCCTGCACAACCTTGAAGCCATCAACGATCTGTCGGCAGGTGAAACCGAGCAACATGCCTATGTACTGCCATGGCTGACCGGAGAGAAGATGCCGTTCTGGGATCGTCCTTCTATTGCCCAGCTGAATGAAGATCGCATGAATAAAGCGATTGCGGAACTGGAAAAAATTCGTGCCCTGTTTACTTATCGAGAATTTTTTCTGCGCTCCAGATGGTATCAGCGGGCAGCCCAAGAGCGGGAACTCATTGAGTTATATATCGGCTATGCAAATACCTACCATCATTACCAGCAGATTGAAGCCGACTACAGCACTTACCAATTCGTAAAACGGTCGAGCGACATACTCAACAACGGCGATTTGAAAATCCTACATCAAAATCTGGAAACTGCAAAATTATTCCAAATTCTCAACGTCGACTTTCCTGACGCCTTCATCAACGATGTCGCCTCTTTGGTCGGGCTCACAGAAAAGTCCAAGGGACTGACGTCGATTTATACAGAGCTAATGAAGCATCATAAGGCCTTGCATGACAGCATGCAGGCGAACCCTACGGATACCCTGTGCGCTCTCTGCGGCCATGACTATTCGACCCATGAAGCATTGAACAAAGCGGTCACTGATCACGGCCACCTTTTACGCACTCAGTTGGGCGATCAAGACCGGGTATTGGTCACAGCGCGAGAATCATTTGAAAACAATCAACTCAAGCCCGTACTCAAGGCTTGCGACGAGTTTCTCAAATTGCGAGAGCTACCATCGCAACAGGAATTGTCGAGAATAGCAAAAGCAGCGGCTAATAAGGATAGACTGGAACGCCTACGCAGTTGGCTTGCGAGCGAAAATATTGCCGACCACGATCTCATTTCGCCTATTTTCCCTGTAACGGGTAGTCAGGCCTTTATATCAGAAAAGGCTGACCTGCTATCTGAGCGTATCCGATCGCGCATTGGCCCATCACCAGACGGCTACACAGAGTCGTTTGGCAACGATATCTATGAGCGGATTTACCTAGATTACTTCGAACGAGAAGGTGAAAAACTCCGCGGCTTTGACCTAGCCGTGCTTGAGCGCAAAGAGCGATTTATCAAGTCTCAATACTTTAGCTCGCTGACTCAAGTAGTAGCTCAACTCCTAAAGTTTGAGAAACAAGGAGCACTGCTTGATATCGCGCTATTGGACACCGGCAGGCTTATTGATGTCGTCAACACCCAACTAGGTCAGTACCGGAAAAAACTGATTACCGACATCGAAATCCCGTTCTACATATACTCAGGTAAGATACTCCAAAGCCATCAAGCTGGCCAAGGGCAAGGGGTGTTCATCAAGGATCCCCTCGGTAATGACGTACTGAAGAACGTGCGGCTCGTCTCTGACTGGACGACAGACCACGATATCATGAACACCATGAGTTCTGGTCAAATCTCGGCGGTAGTCATTGCCCTTACGCTAGCTCTAAACCGAGTCTATGCGAAAAAATTCTCAACCATCCTCATTGACGACCCCGTCCAGACAATGGATGACATCAACATGTCGTCGCTCGTCGAACTCTTACGCAATGACTTCAGCGACAGACAAATCATCATGTCCACGCACGAGGACAAGGTTGCGCGGTATTTCACTTACAAATACATCAAGCACAGCGGAAAAGTTAAAATCATCAACCTCATGCAACGTAAGGAATACGAGCCGGCGAACAACTATGTCTATCGTGCAGCCGCGAGCTCTAAACCTTCAACAGCGGTATAAGTGCTAGGAGTCTGCACGGCAGAACTTGCAGACTCCTGATGGGTGTTGAAACGGCCCATGCGAAGATTAGGTATAACCACGAGCTATCGTCCTTACCGACCCGACCAACTCGTCCTGTTGCCCGCCGCGCCACAGTGTTCAGCTCGCGCAAGATCGAGCGACGTGAAACGCGTCTGGCCACCCTCTCGCGGCCAAAGAGCGCTTGGAGCAGCGTCAGCGCGCAGCCGATCTGAAGAAGGGACGTAGTGACGACGATCGCCGTCCACGCGGGCCGGACGGCAAGCCTCAAAGAGGACGCTGCAAACGTGAGTTTGGCATCCCCGGAAACAAGGCGCAGGAGAACTTCAGCAACCCGGACAGCCGCATCGTGAAGCTTGCCAGCGATGGCTTTGACGCAGGCTATAACGAACAAACGCGCAAAAAAAAACCTGCATCGCTGCAGGCTTTTTCTTCTGTCTGGCTCCACAACCTGGACTCGAACCAGGGACCCAGTGATTAACAGTCACTTGCTCTACCAACTGAGCTATTGCGGAATGGCGCCTATGTTACTGATATAAAAAGAGAAGTCAAGCCCTGCCCGATCAGCCGTCGGCGCCGCTGGCCAGTACCCGTCCCTCACACCGGCCAGCGGCGATGCTGATCATCAATAATATAGGCGTGCTCGTGGATCTTGCCGCCGACGCCATGCAGGTGCGGGTGATCCGCCGGCAGGTCGTCATGGCTATGCCTGAGCGATGCCTGTTCGTGGGCCGGTCGCCAGATCGCCAGGCTGACCATGACCGCCACGGCGGCGAGCACGCCCAGTACCGCGAACGAGGCAACCAGGCCGACCTGCGCGCCCAACCAGCCGGCGAGCGGATAGGTGATCAGCCAGCAGGCATGGGACAGCGCAAACTGCGCCGCGAACAACGCCGGACGGTCCTCGGCATGGGAAGAGCGGCGCAACAGCCGACCACCGGGGGTCTGCGCCAGCGAATAGCCCACCCCAAGCAGGAACCAGAGCGGCAACAGCGCACTGTAGGTGCTCAGCATTGTCCCGGCACCCAGGCCGAGCACCAGCAACCCGGCCCCCAGCAGCATCACCGTGCGATCCGCCACGCGGCTCAACAGCCGCGGCAACACCAGCGCGGCGAGCATCGATCCCGCGCCAAAGGCCGCCAGGGCGAAGGCGGTAAAGCGCTGCGGCAGGGAAAAATGCGCCTGCACCAGCACCACGGTATTGACGATCACCATGGCACTGGCGGCGGCCACGGCCAGGTTGAGGGCCAGCAGCCCGCGCAGGCGCGGTGTCGCCAGGAACAGGCGCACGCCACGGGTGGTGCGTTCATAGATACTGCGCCGCGCGCCGTTCCTGGCCTTGGGCAGCACCACCGAGCCGACCAGCATGGCCGAGGCGAAGAACCCCAGCGCGGTGCCGCCGAACAGGCCGTGGAAACTGATCACGCCCAGCAGCGCGGCGGCGAGCATCGGACTGACCAGGCTTTCCAGGTCGTACGCCAGCCGCGCCAGCGACAGCGCACGGGTGTACTGCTCCTCGTCGGGGAGAATATCGGGAATGGTGGCCTGGAAAGTCGGGGTAAAGGCGGCCGAGGCCGATTGCAGCACGAAGATCAGTACATAGATCTGCCAGATCTCGCTGACAAAAGGCAAAGTCAGCGCCACCAGGGCCCGGACCAGATCCAGCGCCACCAGCATCGTCCGTCGCGGCAGGCGCTCGGCGAACGCCGCAGCCACGGGAGCGACGCCGATATAGGCGCTCATCTTGATCGCCAGGGCGGTGCCCAGCACGGCCCCGGCCTGCGCGCCGGCCAGGTCGAAAGCCAGCAAGCCGAGGGCAACCGTTGCCAGGCCCGTCCCCACCAGCGCGATGATCTGGGCCAGGAACAGATGCCGATAGGTGGTGTTTTTCAGAATATCCAACATGACGATGCTCCGACGTGCGAGGGCCCATCATATCCTGTGACCAGGAAAGAACGCTCTCTCGCCCCCCACAGGGGCCGGGCTGTCGCCGGCTCCTTGAGCAGATCGGCCAGACGAGAGGCCGTCATATAAGCTTCATATTGCGCAGATAGCATTGTGCCTTCATCTTGCCCGGCGACCCCAGCATGCGCGCGGAAAACTTCCCCTTTATGCGTCCACAGCGGCCCAGAGATCATCGCTGCGCAGGTGATTTATGCATTGAAGTCCCGGCGATCGACTCCAGCAGCACCAATGCCCTGGTGATGGAAACCTTCACCTCGCGCAAGGAAATCGCCTGCCTGGCGGTGCTGGAAGACGAGCGCCCGATCGGCCTGATCAACCGCAATATCTTCCTGTCGATGATGAGCAAGCCGTTTCATCGCGAGCTGTACGACAAGAAAAGCTGCATTGCCTTCATGGACAAGGAGCCGTTGATCGTCGATGCCGGAATGAGCATTGAAGAATTGACCTTCAAGACCGTGGAGTTTGGCGAAAAGACCCTGGCGGACGGTTTTATCATCACCCGCGACGGCCAATTCGCCGGATTGGGCAACGGCCTGCAACTGATGGAAGTGGTCGCGGCCATGCAGGCCGAGAAAAATCGCCAGATCATGCAGAGCATCGAGTACGCGAGCGTTATCCAGCGCGCCATGCTGCGCGCCTCGCGGGACACCCTGAAGTCGACCCTCGACGATGCCGTGCTGTTGTGGGAACCGCGGGATGTCGTCGGTGGCGACTTCTATCATTTCTGCGCCTACCCCGATGGCTGGTTCGGGGCGATCGCCGACTGTACCGGTCATGGTGTTCCCGGTGCCTTCATGACCTTGATCGCTTCCTCCTCGCTGACCCAGGCGCTGGTCCAGCTCGGCCCCCGTGATCCCGGAGCACTGTTATCGGCGGTGAACAAAAGCGTCAAGGAGCTGCTGGGACAGGTCCAGGGCGTCGATGAAACCCCCGAGTCCGACGATGGCCTGGATGCCGCCTTTTTCTGGTTCGATAGCGCGAGCCGGACCTTGAGCTTTGCCGGCGCGCGCATGTCGCTCTACCTCTTGCCGCCTGATGCCCAACAGCTGGAAACCCTGGCGGGCCAGCGCGTGGGCGTCGGCTACGTGGACAGCGACATCGACTACCAATGGCCGGTGAGCCGAGTGACGGTGGCGCCGGCCAGCCTGGTGTTCATTGCCACCGACGGCTTGACCGACCAGATCGGCGGCCCGCGCAACATTGCCTTCGGCAAGAGCAAGGCCTTCGACACGATACTGGAACACCGCAATCAGCCAGCGACCGTCATCTGCGAAGCCCTGCAACGCACGCTGGCCAATTGGCAGGGAGAGCAAGCCCGGCGTGACGACCTCACCCTCTTCTGCGCGCGTCTTGGAAACGATCATGATTAACTCAAATGCTGCTCACTCCGACTGCCACTTCTTCGACCTGGCCCAACAGCGCAACGTGATTTTCTATCACATGGGTTATTTCTCCCACACCATCATCACCGCGATGGCCGAGGTGGTCAGGCTGCAACTGGAAATCTCGGGTGTGAATGGGCCGACGCGACGCAAGTTGTTTTCATCCTTCGTCGAACTGTCGCAGAACATCATTCACTACTCATCCGACTCGTTGCCCACCGACCCTTGCGAAGATTCGTCGTTGCGCCAGGGCGCGGTGTGCATCAGCGCAGAGGGTGATCGCCACCTGATGCTCTGTGCCAACCCGATCGCCACCAGCGACGTCGACCGTCTGCGGGAAAAACTCGAACCCCTGCGCAACATGTCGCTCGAGGAGATCAAGCAGGCCTACAAAGTGACCTTGCGCGCGGAAACCCCCGAGGGCAGCAAGGGCGCGGGCCTGGGTTTCCTGACGATGGCGCGCGATGCCTGTGCGCCGCTGGAGTTCGATTTCTACCCGAGAGCGGACGACCCGGGAACCACGCTGTTCTGCCTTAAAGCCACTATCTAAGTAGAGGGACGCAATCGCCATGGATAATTTCTACGTTGAAGCAACCGCCACATCACCGGAAGTCGACTTTCGTTTCGATCAGAATCTGCTGACGATAAAAGGCGAGTCCTACCCGGAAAATGCCGCCGCCTTCTATACCCCCGTCCTCCAGCAACTGCGCAGCTACCTCGCCACCCGCGAGGACACCACCATCACCACCCATATCGCGCTGGCCTATTTCAACAGCTCCAGCACCAAGATGCTGTTCAGCATTTTCGATGCGCTGGACAAGGCCGCTCAATCGGGTAACGAGATGCAGGTGAACTGGTACCACGATGAAGAAGACGAAACGATTTTCGAGTTCGGTGAAGAGCTGAAGGCCGACTTTACCGCCATCACTTTCAACGACCACGCAACGACTCTGCAATGAGTCCCCGAGAAGGATGATGAGCATGACTGCTTCAGTCACTTCCGCCGGCGCACAGGATGACGCGGTACCCGACCTGTTCAGAAGCGAAACTGACGCCCTTGAACACGCCCGTTCGATTCTGGCCCTGACTGAAGCTGACGCCCCGGTGTACCAGCAGGCACTCGGCGACCTGACCGTGCACTTCGAACGGCTCATGCGCGAGACGCGCCGCCTGATACGGCGCAGCGACCGTGCCGAGCGCGAAATGAATACGCTCAACGCCCAGTTGCAAACCCTGGCCCGCCAACTCGAATACCGCGCCACCCACGATGCGCTGACCGACGTGCTGAACCGTGGCGCGATCATTGACCTGACCGTGCAAGCCTTGCAGAAGACCGGTGCGGTGATGGTGGTGCTGGACATCGACCACTTCAAGCAGATCAACGACGAGTTCGGCCATCCCGCGGGCGACGCGGTGATTCAAGGCATCGTCGGCTGCTTGCGCCGGGCGGTGGGCAATGCGGGATTCATTGGCCGCGTGGGCGGCGAGGAATTTACCGTGCTGATTCCCGCCGGCACGCTCGAGGAAGGCCTCAGCCTGGCCGAAACCCTGCGTGACAGCATTGCCTCGCATGTCTTCGGGCAGCCGGTCAACCGGCGGATCACCGCGAGTTTCGGGGTCAGCGCCAGCCCCATGGGCACCGGTTTCGACAGCGCCTATGGCTTGGCGGATGCCGCCTTGTATCAGGCCAAGCGCGCGGGCAGGAATCGCGTGGAGGCGGCGCGGACAGGCGCCGAGGCCTGACCGCCCCTCCTTTTCCCACCCCCTGATCAGAAGATCGAGATAGGGTAATCGGCGATCAGACGCAGTTCGTTGTTGTCGCCTTCAGGCTGGTCGGCGTTGGCACGGTGGAACGACTGGCGCAGACGCAGCGACAGATCCTTCACCGGACCGCTTTGCACGACGTACTTGGCTTCGAAGTCGGTCTCGTGGTGCCGGCCATCGGCACCGTAGTGCAGCTGGTTGTAGGCGCTGTCCGCCGCCATCCGGGTGCCGTTGATATCGTCACCGTAGATATAGCGGGTCATGAAGCTCAGGCCCGGCACCCCATAACTCAGCATGTTCAGGTCGTAGCGCGCCTGCCAGGACTTCTCGCCCGGGCCGTTGAAGTCCGAGTACTGCACGGAGTTGGCCAGCATGATCGAGTCGCCACCATCGCCCGGGCCGTTGGTGCCGAAGCCGACATAGTCGAACGGCGTGTCGCCGTGGATCTTCTGGAACGCCAGGGTCAGGGTATGCGCCGTCAGGAAGGTGTAGGCGGTGGCGAAGGAGAACGCGGTGTTGTTGATCGGTCCGGCCTTGGCCGCCCCCTCGTCATTGGTCCGGTACAGGTTGAAGTCGAAGTTCAGCGACTGCCCCGGCGAGATCCCCAGGGTGTAGTTGCCGTTGGTGTAGTACTGGCGCCAGACGTCTTCGAACTCGGAACCGTAGAGGGTGAAGTTGAGGTTGTCGTTGACCTTGTACTTGCCGCCGAGGTAGTTGACGGCGCTGGTGGTCACGTTGGCGTACGTGGCATACAGCGAATGATCGTTGCTGGTGGAGACCACCCCGGTACCACTGGTGAAGTGCCCGGCTTCCAGGTCCAGGTCCTTGATCTCGCTGCTCAGCAGGTTGAAGCCGGTGGCGGTTTGCGGAATCAGGCGGGTGCCGCCGGCGGCGAATACCGGCGCGGTCGGTTGCATATCGCCGTAGAGCAACTCGGTCTTGGAGATCCGCATCTTGACCGCGCCGCCGGCCTTGGCGTAATCGTCCTCGGGCTCGCCGCTGCGGCTCACCGGCAGGTTACCGGTACCGGCCGTGCCCGCGCCGCCATCGAGCTTGATGCCCCAGTAACCGAAGGCGTCCACGCCGAAGCCGACGGTGCCCTGGGTGAACCCGGAGCTGTAGTTGCCGAAGATGCCCTGGGTCCAGTCCTTCTTGTCCGCCGGACCGTTTTTCACGTCACGGTCGAAGTACTGGTTCTTCAGATGCAGGTTGAGGCTGCTGTCCTCGACGACCCCCTTGGCCTCGTCCTGATCCGTGACCGTGGTCGCCATGGCGGCCTGGGCCACGCCCAGCGAGACCGCCAGCGTCAGGAAGTTGAGTTTGGTCGATATCATTGTTATTCCCCTGGTTAATAATGTTTCACCCTCTTGTCAGTGCGAACGGCGGCGCACGCGCCGTCCTCCGCGCGAAGGGGTGGAAACGTAAAACGGTGAAGGGCAGGAAGTGCCCGAGGGCAAGGACAATCTTCGAAGTATCGAAGGAAGTGGCGGATGGATCATTATTGTAATTGCCGCCACCTATATATATTTTTTTGCTCGCGGCCTTGATGAACACTGAATTAACCGGCAGTGAAACTTTCTTCACCGAGTTTTAAGTTGCCGCTCATGTTTCTCCAGGCGAAAAAAAAGACCTGCATCGCTGCAGGTCTTTTTCATGACGCCAAGGCATTACCGGTCAGGTCAGATCACCTGGATGATCGCCTTCACCACGGCTTCGATATTGCGCTGGTTCAACGACGCCACGCAGATACGGCCGGTATCCAGCGCGTAGATGCCGAACTCGCTTTTCAAGCGGGCCACTTGCGGGGCGGTCAGGCCGGAGTAGGAGAACATCCCGCGCTGGCGACCGACGAAGCTGAAGTCACGCTTGGCGCCGTGCTGGGCCAGCAGGTCGACCATCTGCATGCGCATGCCGCGAATGCGCAGGCGCATTTCCGCCAGTTCCGCTTCCCACTGGGCGCGCAGCTCAGGGCTGTTCAACACCGCCGCGACAATGCTCGCACCGTGGGTCGGCGGGTTGGAGTAGTTGGTGCGGATCACGCGCTTGACCTGGGACAGGACACGGGCGGTCTCTTCCTTCGATTCGCTGACGATCGACAGCGCGCCGACACGCTCGCCATACAGCGAGAACGACTTGGAGAACGAGCTGGAGACGAAGAAGGTCAGGCCCGACTCGGCGAACAGGCGCACGGCGGCGGCGTCTTCATCGATGCCATCGCCAAAGCCCTGGTAAGCCATGTCGAGGAACGGCACCAGGTCCTTGGACTTGACCACGTTCAGCACGTCTTGCCAGTCGGCCGGAGTCAGGTCGACACCGGTCGGGTTGTGGCAGCAGGCGTGCAGCACGACGATGGACTTGGCCGGCAGCGCGTTGAGGTCTTCCAGCAGACCGGCACGGTTCACGCCGTTGCTCGCGGCATCGTAGTAACGATAGTTCTGCACCGGGAAACCGGCGGTTTCGAACAGCGCACGGTGGTTTTCCCAGCTCGGGTCGCTGATGGCCACGGTGGCGCTCGGCAGCAGTTGCTTGAGGAAGTCGGCACCGATTTTCAGCGCGCCGGTACCGCCGACCGCCTGGGTGGTGAGGACACGACCGGAAGCGATCAGCGGCGAATCCTGACCGAACAACAGGGTCTGCACGGCCTTGTCGTAGGCGGCAATCCCGTCGATCGGCAAGTAGCCACGGGAAGCATGCTGAGCCGCGCGCTGGGTCTCGGCTTCGATAACGGCCCGCAACAGTGGAATTTTCCCACTTTCGTCACAGTAAACACCAACACCCAGATTGACCTTGTCGGTACGGGTATCGGCATTGAATGCTTCGTTGAGGCCCAGGATAGGATCGCGTGGTGCCATTTCGACAGCGGAGAACAGGCTCATTATTGCGGCGGCTCTGAATGGAGGATGGAGGGGGTGACAACGCTCCAGCCGATTGCACTAGAGCGGTGCACAAACGGGGAGCTAGTATAGAGGCCATCACCGGTCAGGGCGACCGACTATTGTCGGAATGTGACAAGTTTTTTGATTTATTTGCGGCACGCCCGTCCAATTGCAACAAGGTGTCTAGGTTAGGATTGCCTTGAAAGCTGTCGTACCAAGCACCATATCCAGCATTATCATGGTTTTTCCCTACGACATCGGTCGTAAGAGACCCTTTCTCGTTTTTGCCGTGACTGTCAGGCGGGAACGAACCCAGAGGTAGGTTATGTCCGAATTCCAGCTCGTCACCCGCTTCCAGCCCGCCGGCGACCAGCCCGAAGCCATTCGTCAGATGGTCGAGGGCATCGAAGCCGGCCTGGCTCACCAGACCCTGCTCGGGGTGACCGGCTCGGGCAAGACCTTCAGCATCGCCAACGTCATCGCCCAGGTGCAACGGCCCACCTTGGTGCTGGCGCCGAACAAGACCCTGGCCGCGCAGTTGTACGGCGAGTTCAAGGCGTTTTTTCCGAACAACGCCGTGGAGTATTTCGTTTCCTACTACGACTACTACCAGCCGGAAGCCTACGTGCCCTCCTCCGATACCTTTATCGAGAAGGATGCGTCGATCAACGACCATATCGAACAGATGCGCCTGTCGGCGACCAAGGCGCTGCTGGAGCGCAAGGACGCCATCATCGTCACCACGGTGTCCTGCATCTATGGCCTGGGCAGCCCGGAAACCTACCTGAAGATGGTCCTGCACGTGGACCGCGGCGACAAGCTCGACCAGCGCGCGCTGCTGCGCCGCCTGGCCGACCTGCAATACACCCGCAACGACATGGACTTCGCCCGGGCGACCTTCCGGGTGCGCGGCGACGTGATCGACGTCTACCCGGCCGAATCCGACCTGGAAGCGATCCGTATCGAGCTGTTCGACGACGAAGTGGAAAGCCTGTCGGCCTTCGACCCGCTGACCGGCGAGGTGATCCGCAAGCTGCCGCGCTTTACCTTCTATCCGAAAAGCCACTACGTGACGCCGCGGGAAACCCTGCTCGACGCCATCGACGGGATCAAGGAAGAGCTCAAGGAGCGCCTGGACTACCTGCGCGACAACAACAAGCTGGTGGAAGCCCAGCGCCTGGAGCAGCGCACCCGCTTCGACCTGGAAATGATCCTCGAGCTGGGCTACTGCAACGGCATCGAAAACTACTCGCGCTACCTCTCGGGCCGCGCCTCCGGCGAAGCACCGCCGACCCTTTACGACTACCTGCCGGCGGATGCGCTGCTGGTGATCGACGAATCCCACGTCAGCGTTCCGCAAGTCGGCGCCATGTACAAGGGCGACCGCTCGCGCAAGGAAACCCTGGTGGAATACGGTTTCCGCCTGCCCTCGGCGCTGGACAACCGGCCGATGCGCTTCGACGAGTGGGAAGCGGTCAGCCCGCAGACCATTTTCGTCTCCGCCACCCCCGGCAACTACGAAGCCGAACACGCCGGCCGGGTCGTCGAGCAGGTGGTTCGCCCCACCGGCCTGGTGGACCCGCAGGTAGAGGTCCGCCCGGCGCTGACCCAGGTCGACGACCTGCTCTCGGAAATCAACAAGCGGGTGGCGCTGGAAGAACGCGTGCTGGTCACCACCCTGACCAAGCGCATGGCCGAGGACCTCACCGACTACCTCGCCGACCACGGCGTGCGGGTACGTTACCTGCACTCGGACATCGACACCGTGGAGCGGGTGGAAATCATCCGCGACCTGCGCCTGGGCACCTTCGATGTGCTGGTGGGGATCAACCTGCTACGCGAGGGCCTGGACATGCCCGAGGTGTCGCTGGTAGCCATCCTCGATGCGGACAAGGAAGGCTTCCTGCGTTCCGAGCGCTCGCTGATCCAGACCATTGGCCGGGCCGCGCGCAACCTCAACGGCCGGGCGATTCTCTACGCGGACCGCATCACCGGCTCCATGGAACGGGCGATCGGCGAGACCGAGCGCCGGCGCGACAAGCAGATCGCCTTCAACCTGGCCAATGGCATCACGCCCAAGGGCGTGTTCAAGGATGTCGCCGACATCATGGAAGGCGCCACCGTGCCCGGCTCGCGCAGCAAGAAGCGCAAGGGCATGGCCAAGGCCGCCGAGGAAAGCGCCCGCTACGAAAACGAACTGCGCTCGCCGAGCGAGATCGCCAAGCGTATTCGCCAGTTGGAAGAAAAGATGTACCAGTTGGCCCGCGACCTGGAATTCGAAGCGGCGGCGCAGATGCGCGACGAGGTCGCCAAGCTGCGCGAGCGCTTGCTGACCGTCTGAAGCTCACCCGACAAGGACCCACCCATGCATATCCTCAACGCCAAGCTGCGTCATCGCGAAGGCCTGTACGACCTGCACCTGGAACACGCACGGATCGCGAGCATCACCCCGCAGACCGGCCCGTTGACGGTCGGCCCGAGCGACCTCGACGCCCAGGGCAACCTGGTCGTCCCGCCTTTCGTCGAACCGCATATCCACCTCGACGCCACCCTCACCGCCGGCGAACCGCGCTGGAACATGAGCGGGACCCTGTTCGAAGGCATCGAATGCTGGGGTGAGCGCAAGGCCACCATCACCCACGACGACACCAAGACCCGTGCCAAAAAGACCATCCGCAGCCTCGCCGCCCATGGCATCCAGCATGTGCGAACCCATGTCGACGTCACCGATCCGCAACTGACCGCACTCAAGGCCATGCTCGAAGTGCGCGAGGAAACCCGGCACCTGATTGACCTGCAGATCGTGGCGTTTCCCCAGGAAGGCATCGAGTCCTATCGCAATGGCCGGGAGCTGATGGTCGAGGCGATCAACCTGGGCGCGGACGTGGTGGGCGGCATCCCGCATTTCGAATACACCCGGGACCAGGGTGTGTCCTCGGTGAAGTTCCTGATGGACCTGGCGGAAAAAACCGGCTGCCTGGTGGACGTGCATTGCGACGAAACCGACGACCCGCACTCGCGCTTCCTCGAAGTGCTGGCCGAAGAAGCCCGCAGCCGCGACATGGGCTCGCGGGTGAGCGCCAGCCACACCACGGCCATGGGCTCCTACGACAACGCCTACTGCGCCAAGCTGTTCCGTCTGCTGAAGGCCTCGGGGATCAGCTTCGTGTCCTGCCCCACCGAGAGCATTCACCTGCAGGGACGCTTCGACAACTTTCCGAAACGCCGTGGCGTGACCCGGGTCGGCGAGTTGCTGGACGCCGGGATGAATGTCTGTTTCGGCCAGGACTCGATCGTCGACCCCTGGTACCCACTGGGCAACGGCAACATCCTGCGGGTGCTGGAGGCCGGGCTGCATATCTGCCATATGCTCGGTTATCGCAACCTGCAAAGCGCCCTCGACATGGTCACCGACAACAGCGCCAAGGCCCTGTCCCTGGGCGACCGCTACGGCCTGGAAGTCGGACGCCCGGCCAACCTGCTGATCCTCTCGGCGGACAGCGACTACGAGATGATCCGCAGCCAGGGCCTGCCGCTGTATTCGATCCGCAACGGCCAGGTCCTGGTGCAACGCGAACCGGCGCAGCTGCACTGGCAGGACCGCCCATGAAATTCGACAAGGCCTATTGCGTCAGCCTCGACGAGAAACTGACGATCTATGACGTGCGCGACCTGAACTTCGATGAAACGCTGGAGTTCGATTCAGGCCGGGAAAGCTTCCAGTGCCCGAACGATGCCTGCCGCGCGGCCTTCGACAGCAGCAACCGGCTCACCACCTACAACGCCAGCAACCCGCGCTTCAAACGGACCCCGCACTTCAAGAACATGCCCAGTACCCGGCACCTGGCAGACTGCCCGTACCTGAGCCCGGAAACCGCAGCGAATGGGCTCGATCCGGATCAGCCGCTGGAGGATATCGAAGGCGAGCAGAACTTCCCCGTCGAACTGCTACTGACCCGCCGGACCTACACACGCAAGACGCCGACCGCCAGCTCCGGCCACCAACCACCGTCGAGCGCCGAGCCGGCACCAGCCCCCTTCGACGCCCCTGCCGCCCATGAAGCCAAGGCCACGCCGAACCGCACCAGCGTATTCGCCCATCCGGTGGAGTGCTTCGTCTCCAACCACGCCAACAAGGACCTGCTCAAACGCATGCCCTTGACCATTGGCGACCTGACCCTGAACTACAACGCCTTCTTCAAGAAGGTCGAATACTGCCAGGACCGCCAGGGCCTGATCTACTGGGGCAAGATCAAGGAAATCAAGGACTACAGAACCAGCTTCAGCGTGGTGTTCGACAAACCGGTGTGGGCCGACAAGAAGCGCTATTCGATCAATGTCTACCTGAGCAAGAACCTCATCGAGAATTACCGCCAGCGCACGGTGTTCCTGGAAGAGATCAAGCGCGTCATCGACCAGGCTGAAGACCTGTATTGCTTCTTCTACGGCGTCACGCCGCAATTGAAGCAAGTGCCGAGCAAGAAGGACCCGGAACAGACCTTCAGCGTGTTCAGTTGTGAAATCGACAACCTGGATCACTTCCTGATCCGTGAAGCGCCAGGACTCGATGCCCCTTGAGTCGGCTCAGTCGACCGCGCTGGAACGCGCGGTCGAGGCGCCGGCCCACTGGTAGGTTTTATGCGCGGCACAACGGGTATCGCTGGCCACCGAGCGGTCGAACACGAACTCGAACGTCACCGCCCCCTGATAATCCGTGCGCACGATCCGGTTGACGTCGAGCAGATGCCAACTGCCGTCCTGGCGCATGGCGTCCGGCGAGCGGTATGGGTCACTGGCCCGAACCACGCCCTGTTTATTCAAGGTGTCCAGGTGAAAGTTCACATTGGCCTTGTTGCCGCCGCTCTGGCCGCCGCTGCGAACAATCCGGTACCTCACCGTACTGACATCGAAGTAAGCCGTACTGCCGGCGGAGGCGAACACCACCCTGGCCTCGAGCTCACCGCGGAAGGGGCCGACCGAGCATGAAAAATAATCGGTGCGACTGCCTTCCAGCAGTTCCGCCGGACTGGATTCGACCGCATCGGTCGCACCGGAGGACGCCGTGATCCTTTCCCTGGCGACCGGCTCGGGCAGCAGTTGAGCGCAAGCGGAGCCGGCGCTGAAAACCAGCCCGGCACACACCAGCGTGCTGAATAAACCTTTAGGTACTCTCATCGTAAATTCCATTTAAACGAGTCGGAAATTCGCACCTGTTTTCACGGGCCGAGCGAGACAGGCACTCGCCAGCCTTGAACCTCGCCGATCCATCAAGCCAAAACCGCCAGGGCCGGACAAGGGCAAAACGGACCTCTCGAGGGGGCGTTTTTTCTGCTCGTGATGTCGGCAGCGAGCACCGCCCCTCAGGATTGACGCCGGGCCGCGCCAAACAGATGGACGCTCTGCAATTCATCCTCCAGCGCCACCAGACGGATCGGCGCCGTACCGCCCGGCATGCTGACCCGGACCTCGCCCGCCTCGACCCAGCCGACCCGCCAGGCGGCGCAGGCCACTGCGCTGGCACTGGTGCCGGAGGATGCCGTGGGGCCTTCACCCCGCTCGAATACCCGGGCTTGCAAATGCCCCGGTGCCACCAGGGTTGCCCATTGCAGATTCACCCCCGCCGCACAGGGCTCGCCGGCACCGGTCGGTGGAGCAAATGCGAGGCGCGTGAGACCAGGCTCCAGCGAGGACTCGCCCATCTGTGCATTGCTCGGCAGCAACGCAGGATCCTCGACCAGCGTCACGCAATGCGGATTACCGATGCGCACGAACTGGCTGCGCTGCCAGGCGGCGTTCAGGCTCGACAAGCCCGCGACATGGTTCAAGGGACGGCCGTTGAACTCAGCCTCGCCGACACCCTGGGCCGCCACCGCCGCCGGACCGAACGCCGGCTTCCCCAGATCCAGCCAGAACCCCTGTTGATCCTCGACCCGCGCCGGCTCGACCGAGGTGGAGACCGGCGTGAGACCGCCCGGCTGATCGTGATGGACCCGCAGCAGACAGCCGCCCTGCGCCGGCATCAAGCCTTGCTCGGTCAACGCCTGGGCGAAAATCGTCAAGCCGTTGCCGCTGCGCTCGGCCAGGGTGCCATCGGTATTGACGATCAGCAGATCGAACGGCGCTTGCGTCTGGAACGGCCCGACCAACAAGCCATCCGAACGATGGTGTTTGCCCCCTCGCGCAGGGGCCTGCCCGCCCCAGCCACAGAGTGCCTCCACCGCTTCAAGCGTCCAGGACTGGCGCTGCAGCGCCGCCTGCTCGGCGTGCGCAGGCACATCCAGGCCCAGTCCGCGTACTTCCGCGGGGCTGGCCACGGCATAGATATTCCCACGTGCGTCGTAAAACGTCGGCATACACCCTCTCTGCAAGCGTCCTCTCAAGCCTGCCATTGTAGGAGCGAGCTCGCTCGCGATGGTAGTCAGGACACCGCGGGGTATCAGGTGTCCCGCGTTATCGTTGACGTCTATCGCGAGCAAGCTTGCTCCTACAAGGGAGCGTGTTCGACCTTTTCCTGAAGGTTTATTCGCCAGATCGAACAGGCCTCACCGCACCAGGCACGGGCGCTTGTTGTTGAACGACCAGCCGGGAATCAGGAACTGCATCGCCACGGCGTCGTCGCGGGCGCCGAGGCCCATATTTTTGTAGCACTCATGGGCCTTGGCCACTGCATCCATATCCAGCTCGATCCCCAACCCCGGCTTTTGCGGGACCTGGATAAAACCGTCGACAATCTGCAACGGATCCTTGGTCAGCCCCTGGCCGTCCTGCCAGATCCAATGCGTGTCGATGGCGGTGATCTCACCCGGCGCAGCGGCGGCCACATGGGTGAACATCGCCAGGGAAATATCGAAGTGGTTGTTGGAATGCGAACCCCAGGTCAGGCCCCATTCATGGCACATCTGCGCCACCCGCACCGAGCCTTGCATCGTCCAGAAATGCGGGTCGGCCAGGGGTATGTCGACAGCGTGCAATTGAATCGCATGACCCATTTCCCGCCAGTCGGTGGCGATCATGTTGGTCGCCGTCGGCAGGCCCGTGGCCCGGCGGAACTCGGCCATGACTTCACGCCCCGAGTAACCGTTCTCGGCACCGCAAGGATCCTCGGCGTAGGCCAACACGGCATGCTTGTCACGGCACAGGGCAATCGCCTCCTTGAGCGACCAGGCACCGTTGGGATCAAGGGTGATCCGCGCCTGGGGGAAGCGTTCGGCCAAGGCGGTCACCGCCTCCATCTCCTGCGCTCCGCCGAGCACCCCGCCCTTGAGCTTGAAGTCATTGAAGCCGTAACGCGCCTGGGCGGCTTCGGCCAGCCTGACAATGGCCTCGGGGGTCATGGCCTCCTCATGGCGCAGGCGGAACCAGGCGTCATCTGCCTCGGCTTCGTGGCGGTAGGCCAGGTCGGTCTTGCCACGATCACCGATGTAGAAGAGATAACCGAGCACCTTCACCGCATCGCGCTGCTGTCCTTCACCCAGCAAGGCCGCCACGGGCACACCGAGGAACTGGCCGAGCAGGTCCAGCAGCGCGGCTTCCAGTGCGGTTACCGCATGAATGGTGATACGCAGGTCGAACGTCTGCTGGCCGCGACCGCCGGCATCGCGCTCGGCGAAGGTGCGGCGCACCTGGTTGAGCAGCTTCTGGTAGTTGCCGATGGACTGCCCCAGCAACAGCGAACGGGCATCTTCCAGGGTGGCGCGGATACGCTCGCCGCCGGGGACTTCACCGACGCCGGTGTGACCGCTGCTGTCGGTGATGATCACGATGTTGCGGGTGAAAAACGGGCCATGGGCACCGCTCAGGTTCAGCAGCATGCTGTCGTGGCCAGCTACCGGGATAACCTGCAAGCCGGTGATGACGGGGGCCTGGCCGGCCATGTTCAAGGTGTTTGTCGTCATGATTCGTACCTGTGTTCAACCGCAGTATTCAATGGGATTTGTTCAAGACCGGGCTGACCGATCCCGGTAGCGTGTGAGAAGGCTTGGGCTTGGTGCGGGCAAAGAACACCAGGATCGCGGCGATCACCGAAGTTGCCGCCAGGCCGTACAAGCCGCCCTGGATCGAGCCGGTGCGCTCCTCCAGCAAGCCGAAGGTGGCCGGCGCGACGAAACCACCGAGGTTGCCCGTGGAGTTGATCAGGGCAATCACCGCCGCGGCGATGCGCGCATCCAGGTAAGCCTGGGGAATCGGCCAGAACAGCGACGACGCGGACTTGAAGCCGATCGCCGCGAAGCACACTGCGACAAAGGCGAAGATCGGCCCGCCGGTGGTGGACATGAACATCCCCAGCGCGGCTATCAGCAGTGCCGAGGCGACCCAGGCCTGCTGGTGTTTCCACTTGCCCGAGGCGGCCGCGAAGGCATACATGGCGATGATCGAGATCAGCCAGGGAATCGAGTTGAACAAGCCGACCTGCAGGTCAGTGAGCTGGCCCATCTTCTTGATGATGCTGGGCAGCCAGAAAGTGGCGGCATAGATGGTCAGCTGGATGCAGAAATACAGCACGCAGAACAACAGGATCTGGCGGTCCTTGAGCAAGGTCCAGATCGACGGTTTGACCGGCATCGAGGCATCGCGCTCGTGCTGCTCGTCCTCGATGGCCTGTACCAGCCGCTGCTGCTCGGCAACGCTCAGCCACTTCGCATCCGCAGGCGTGGAGTCGAGCCAGAACCAGGTGAATCCGCAGAGCACCACCGACGCCAGGCCCTCGATGATGAACATCCACTGCCAGCCGTGCCAGCCGAGGCCTTCGATCTGCAACAGGGCACCGGACAGCGGACCGGAAATCAGCGAGGCCACGGCTGAGCCACTGAGGAAGATGGCGATCGCCTTGCCCCGCTCCACCCCCGGCAGCCAGCGGGTGAAGTAGTAGATCACCCCGGGAAAGAACCCGGCCTCAGCCACCCCCAGCAGGAAACGCAGGATATAGAAGTGGGTTTCGTTCTGGACAAAGGCCATGGCCGTGGCGACCAGTCCCCAGGTGAACATGATGCGGGTCAGCCAGATCCGGGCACCGACCTTCTGCAACAGGATATTGGACGGGACTTCGAGCAGTGCATAACCGATGAAGAACAGCCCGGCACCAAAACCGTAGGCAGCGGCTCCGATCCCCAGGTCGTGTTCCAGGTGCGTGCGCACGAAGCCGATGTTCACCCGGTCGATGTAGTTGACGATAAACATGATGACGAACAGCGGCAGCACATGACGCTTGACCTTCGCCACGGCGGCGGCCAGCAGGGAATCGCGTTCCGCCGTTGCGGACGGATCTAGGGTGTTGTTCACGACAGTCTCCCACGGGTTGTTTTTGTGTGCGGGGGTGCTGGATCAGACGACCCAGTCGACAGTCATCATACGAGTAGAAAAATAGAGCAACAAGTGGTCATACAGCGTTTTTTGGGTAAAAAGCGTTCAGATTGAGCGGTAGAATTCTTCTATGAATTTTATATTATTGATTTATAGGTATTTTTTACAAAAGCAGCACGCCCGACAAAATCACATAAAAGCCTTTGACCAAAGCCGCCGCCAAAAAACTCGCCTTCCTCGGCATCAAGTTGTCATACATGATAGCCATGGCCGCTACGCCTCTTGTCAGACGAGTGTTAAGCTTTCCCCTCGCCCCTGCGTGACACGCCCATGAGCACTGAAACCGCCCCCCTTGCGCCACAACGCAAACGCAGCCCCAACCTGGCCCATGACCTGGTCGATCACCTGACCCAGCAGATTCGCCTGGGGTATTTGAAACCGGGCGACAAGCTGCCGTCGGAAAGTGCCATCGTGCGCGAGCACAAGGTCAGCCGCACGGTGGTGCGCGAGGCGATTTCCAAACTGCAGGCCGCGGGCTGGGTGGAAACCCATCATGGAGTCGGCAGTTTCGTGCTGGAGCGCCAGGAGCCCCATGGCTTGCGCCTGAATGTGGAAACCGCGCTGAGCGTGCGCGATCTCCTGGAACTGCGCCTGGGCCTGGAAACCCAGGCGGCGGCGCTGGCGGCACGTCGGCGCAGCGACGAGCATCTCAAGCAGATGCGCGCAGCGCTGGACGAGTATCGGAGCCTGCTGGCCAACAATGACAGTTGCGTGGCGGCCGACCAGCGTTTTCACCTGCTGATTGCCGAAGCCACCGGCAATGCCTACTTTTCCGAGATCCTGCTGCACCTGGGCAGCTCGATGATTCCGCGCACCCGGGTGCCGGGCGCGGAGCGCGGCGATGCTGACCTGGCACAACTGGGCCAACTCGCCAGCCTGGAGCACGAAGCGATCCTGACGGCTATCCGCCGCCAGGACCCGGATGCGGCGCGGGCGGCGATGTGGACACACCTGAGCAACAGCCGCGAGCGGTTTTCCCGCGAATGACCCGCCCGTCGGTCAAGGCAATCTGAAGCCGCGCTCGCCTTCAGTCCTTGCCGCGCACCATGCTTTCCAGCACCCCGTCCCGACGAATCCAGCCATGGAACAGCGCCGCCGCCAGGTGCAGCAACACCGTCAGGAACAGCAGATACGCCAGGTAGCCATGGGCCTTGCGCAGGAAGGCAAAGGTCGTCGCATTGGCCGACACTAGCGCCGGCAACTGCAACGAACCGCTCAACATCACCGGATCCCCCGCCGCCGAAATCATCGCCCAGCCCAGCAGCGGCAACACCAGCATCAAGCCATACAGCAACACATGGGACAGCTTCGCCGCCAGCACCTGCCAGCCCGGCAAATCGCTCGGCAGCGGTGGCTGGCGAGTACTGAAACGCACCAGCAGACGCACCACCACCAACAGCAGGATCGCAATCCCCAGCGGCTTGTGCAGGTGCAGCAACCACTCATGCCGCTCGGACACCGAGGCCACCATACCAGCACCGATAAACAGCATCGCCAGGATCATCAACGCCATCAACCAATGCAGCAGACGCGCCAAGGGGGCGAAGTGATTCGACGGGGCGCTCATGGGCGGGACTCCTGTGACGAATGGACGGCGGGCAATGCGCCCACTTCGCTGGTGCGACGCAGATAGGAACTGGCATAGGCCGCCGAACGCGCCGCCAGCAGGGGGTCGGCCGAAGCCTCGATGCCACTCGGCAAGACCAGCGGGTCGTAGTTGATATCGCGGCAATCGCCGTCGTCCTGGGGCTGGGTGCTTTCCAGCACCAGGGTGCCGGCGTTGAGCACCTTGTGCTCGCCGGTCCATTGCCGGCTGGCATCGTCCGTGGGGTCGCCGGGACTGGCCAGGGTGAGGTTCAACTGCCATTTCAGCGGCCCCGCCGCCAGGCGTTGGGCCAGGTCCCTGGCGAGGAAATCGGCACCGTCCGGCGCCATCGCACCCGCCGCATCCTGGCTCAGCGGCACCAGCCCCCAGCGCACGGCCTGGCGCTGGCCGGCCGCGTTGACCAGGTAGAAGGCATTCAGGCCGTTGTAGCTTTCGGTGGCGTAGCTGGCCGACGGCTTGGCGGTCTTGATCCATTGCAGGAACGGCGCGGTTTCCGGGTGACCGGCGAAGAACGCCGCCATGGCCGCCGGGTTCGGCTTGCCGGTGCTCGGGTCGGGCGCGGCCGCCTGGAGCTGCTGGAAGAACGCCTCGGGCGTGCCCACCGGAAACACCGGCATGCTGTTCATGCCAGTACGCCATTGCTGGCCGTTGGCCTGGGTGAAGCGCAAGCCGAGGCTGCGAATCGGCACACTGCTGTCCGGCGCGTAGGGATTGCCGCTGGGCAAGGCGAAGCGCCCTTCCACCGGCACGCTGCCTTCGCGAAAGACCTGGGCGGTGGAATAGGCACGCGCGGCATCGTTGCCTTCAAAATACCCGGCCACACAAACACCCTTGGCATGATTGCGTCTGAAACCGGCATGCAGGCCGTTGTTTTTCTCGAAGGTATCGACGATGCGCCCGGGCGTCAGGCGCTGCGGGTCGAGCCGACCGCCGACATAGGCAAAGGCCCCGGCCAGGGCACCGACCACGACGGCGATGCCGGCCAGGCGCAAGGCCTTGCTCGAACCACTGAGGGGCGGTGGGGTGTGATCTACCATGAAAGAACTCCAGGGCCTCAGGCGGCCACACGGTGAAGGAGCTATAGGACGAAGGTCGGCGCGGTTTATTCCCGGCTCCTCGATTGATTGTTCGAATATTTATTTTCCGGCCGTTGGAATAACCTGCGAAGCCAGGCGTCTTGCTGGTCCAGGCGTAGCGACGGGTCAAGAACCCGCAGGATTCCATGAACGATCTCGATGCACAGTTACGTGAGCTGATCCCGCGGATGCGGCGCTTCGCCCTGTCGCTGACGCGTCATCCCAGCAGCGCCGACGATCTGGTCCAGGCCAGCCTGGAGCGGGCCCTGTCCAGCTGGGGTGACAAGCGTGCCGAGGGCGACCTGCGGGCCTGGCTGTTCTCGATCCTGTATCGACAATTCATCGACGCCCACCGTCGCGGCAAACGCTATGCGCGGATGCTCGAGTTCTTCACCGGTCGGGGCGACGCCCAACCCTCGGTGGAACGCACGGTGGTGGCCCAGTCGACCCTGGAAGCCTTCGAGCAGTTGCCCGCCGAGCAGCGGGCGCTGTTGCTCTGGGTCTCGGTGGAAGGTTTGAGTTACAAGGAAGTCGCCGAGATTCTCGACGTCCCCACCGGTACCGTGATGTCGCGTCTGTCCCGCGCCCGCCAAGCCCTGCGCCAGCTCGGCGACGGCGAAATCACCAGCCCCTCCCTGCGGATACTGAAATGATCACTCTTCCCCCAAGCGAGCGTGACCTGCACGCCTACGTCGATCATCAGCTCGGCGACGCCGACCGGCAGTTGCTGGAGACATACCTGGCGACCAACCCGGAACTGGCCGAACAGGTCCGCGACTGGCAACGCGACGCCCAGCACTTGCGGGCGGCCCTGGGCGGTGTCTTGCAGATGCCGGCGAACCCGGCACTGGACCCGACGCGGATTCGCCAGCGCCTGCGTGGCAGGTCCCGCCGTCACCTGGCCAGCGCCGCGGTGTTGCTGCTGGCCGTGACCCTCGGCGGCGTCGGCGGCTGGCAGGCCCGGCAGATGACCTTCCCGCTGCCCGCGCCGATGGCCGATGCGGTGCAGGCCTATCGCCTGTTCGCCACCCAGGACATCCTGCCGGCGGACTTCAAGGTCGAGCAGAGCGGCGACCTGCAAAACTGGCTCGACCGTTATTTCACCCAGGCCAACCGCTTGCCGAACCTGCAGAATGCCGGGTTCAAACCGGTCGGCGCGCGCTTGCTGAGCACCGAGCAGGGCGCGGCCGCGATGGTCCTGTATGAGAACCCGCAAGGGCAGCGGATCGGCTACTACGTGCGGCCGCCGGGACCGAGGAACTATATGCTGGAGCGCGGACATCGGCGCGACGGCGAACTGCAGGCCGAATACTGGTCCGGCAGCGGCTACAACTACGCGATAGTCACCCCGGCGGACAGTCCGGCGGCGCAGCTGCTGCAGCAGACCGCCCGGTTCTAGGCAAGACAAACCCCACTACTCCGGAGTACCAAATATCTGCGACGGCCGCCGCAACAACGGATCGAACGGATTGATCCGCGGACCGATCGCCGCCGCCTCGCGCTTGAGCAACTCCACCACCGTCGGCAGGCGATCCGGCCCGAGTCGGTCGCTGATGGTGGCGACACTCAAGGCCGCCACCGCCCGGCCCTCGCGATCCAGGATCGGGACCGCGACCCCGGCCATGCCCTGAAGCACGCCAGTGTTGCGACCGGCATAACCGAGCTTGCGCACATTCTCCACCTCCGAACGCAGCAGCACTTCGTCATACAGATGGAAATCCCGCAGCCGCGGCAGGTTGTAGCGGATCACCGTTTCCCGCTCCTCTTCCGGCAGGAACGCGAGGATCGCCAGGCTGCCCTGCCCTACGCCCAGGGCCACGCGCCCACCGATATCACCGGTAAAGGTGCGGATCGGAAACGGCCCTTCGCTACGGTCCAGGCAGATCGCATCGAAACCGCTGCGGGCCAGGAGAAACAGCGAATCCCCCAGCGACGCCGACAACCGCAGCAACGCCGGCCGCACCAGTTCACGCAGATTGCCGGTCTGTCCGGCCCGGGCCGCAAGGGCGAAGAACTCCAGGCTCAGGCGATAGCGTTTGCTGCGTGCGTCCTGCTCGACCATCCCCTCGTCCACCAGGCTGCGCAGCAGCCGGTGCGTGGTGGGCTGGGACAAACCAACCCGCTCGGCCAGTTGGGTCACCCGTTCACCGCCCTCCGGAGTCTCCCCCAGGCTGCGCAACACGGCAAACAGCCGTGACACCGCACCGACACCGACTTCATTCTTCTTTTCATTCCGATTAATGGAATCTGCTGGCATCTTTTTCACCTGAAATTTTACCCACTGAATGAAAGTGAAAATAATCATTCTTTCAGTGAAATTCACTCTTTCGCACATCCTAGGCTTCGTCCTACTCTGCGTCCACAAGGGGCGATTCGAACAACATCGGTAGCCGACACCCGTCGAGCACCACGTACCCCGGCAACACCCTTTCGTCTCTGCCCATGACAAGAAAAGTGCGCCCCGCGTGCACGACAACAACCACAGGTGGAACGCAGTTATGGCCTTTCTACGACTTGAAGGCGTGTGCAAGCGCTATGGCGAGATCGATGCCGTGGTCGCCACGCAGCTCTCGGTGGACAAGGGCGAGTTCGTCTCGCTGCTCGGCCCCTCCGGTTGCGGCAAGACCACGACCCTGCAAATGATCGCCGGCTTCGTCGAGGTCAGCGCCGGCACGATTATTCTCGATAACCGTGATATCACCCATGCCAAGCCCAGCAGTCGCGGCCTCGGCGTGGTGTTCCAGAGCTACGCGCTGTTTCCCCACATGAGCGTCCAGGACAACGTCGCCTTCGGCCTGCGCATGCGCAAGGTGCCGGCCGCCGAAGTGCGCAGACGGGTGGCAACGGTGCTGCAGTTGGTGCGCCTGCACCAGCACGCCGAACGTTATCCGCGCGAGCTGTCCGGCGGCCAGCGCCAGCGGGTCGCCCTCGCCCGGGCGCTGGTGATCGAGCCGCCGGTGCTGTTGCTCGACGAACCGCTGTCCAACCTCGACGCCAATCTGCGCGAAGAGATGCAGTTCGAGATTCGTCGCATCCAGCGTGAAGTCGGCATCACCACCCTGATGGTCACCCACGACCAGGCCGAAGCCCTGTCCATCAGCGACCGCGTGGTGGTGATGCAGGCCGGGCGCATCACCCAGATCGACGAGCCCTATAAACTCTACGAGCACCCGCGCACGCGCTTTATTTCCGGTTTCGTCGGCAAGGCCAACCTGCTACCGGGAGACCGCGACGCCAATGGCTGTCCGCAGGTCCGTCAACTGCCGGGTAAAGGTGCTCTGACCCTGAGCCTGCGTCCGGAAAAGATCGACCTGCTGGCCGCCGGCAGCGGGCGTTTGCCCGGGAAGATCCTCAGCCGTTTCTTTCTCGGCAGCCAGTGGCTGTATCGGATCGACACCGCTATCGGCGAAGTCACGGTGGTGCGCCGCAATGACGGTTCGGCGCCGCTGAACGAAGGCGCGGCGGTGGGCCTGGATTGGCCGGCGGAGCTTCTGCGGGTGCTGGAGCACGGCGAGGTACCGGCATGAGCCTGCTCGCGCGGATGCGCCAGGGACGCCGCGGTTACCTGCTGTCGGCGCCAGCGCTGCTGCTCTACCTCGGCCTGCTGGTCCTGCCGCTGGGCCTGACCGGCGTGCTGTCGTTCAACGTCTTCGATTACCAGACCGGGGTCAAAAGCAACGCCTACACCCTGGAACACTACGGCGTACTGTTCAGCGATCCGTACTTCTATGAAATTTTCCTGCGCACCTTCTGGATCAGCGGCCTGACCACCCTGCTCTGTGTGCTGATCGGTGTGCCCGAGGCCTACGTCCTCAGCCGCATGGGCACGCCCTGGCGTTCGATCTTCCTGATCCTGATCCTCACGCCATTGCTGATTTCAGTGGTGGTCAGGGCCTTCGGCTGGAGCCTCCTGCTGGGCGCCGACGGCCTGGTCAACCATGGCCTGCAAGCCTTCGGCCTGGCACCGATGAAGCTGCTCTACACGCCGTTCGCGGTGGTGATCGCCCTGGTCCACGTGATGTTGCCGTTCATGATCATCCCGGTCTGGACCTCCTTGCAGAAGCTCGATCCGGCCGCCGAACAGGCCGCGCTGTCCCTCGGTGCCAGCCACGCCACCGTGATGCGCCAGGTGGTGTTGCCGCAGGTCATGCCCGGGGTGTTGTCCGGCACGCTGATCGTGTTCGGCCTGGCCGCCAGCTCCTTCGCGATTCCCGGCCTGCTCGGCGGACGCCGGCTGAAGATGGTCGCGACCCTGGTCTACGACCAGTACCTCTCGGAGCTCAACTGGCCGATGGGCGCGGCGATTGCCGTGGTGCTGTTGCTGCTCAACCTGCTGATCATGCTGTCGTGGAACCGGATGATCGAACGTCGCTACAAGAAATCCCTGGGGGCCGCGTAAATGTCCAGAAACGGCCCGTTGGCCCTGCTGTTCCACAGCCTGATCGTAGTGTTCATGATGGCGCCGCTGGTGGTGGTCTGCCTGGTGGCCTTCACGCCGGAAAATACCCTGAGCCTGCCGACCACGGACTTCTCATTGCGCTGGTTCCGCGCGGTGTTCGAACGCGCGGACTTTGTCCGGGCGTTCTACAACAGCCTGATCCTGGCCTTCAGCGCCGCCAGCCTGGCGACCTTGATCGCCGTTCCGGCGGCCCTGGCGATGACCCGGCATAACTTCCCCGGCCGGGACTTTCTCAACGGCCTGTTTCTCTCGCCGATCATCATCCCGCACCTGGTGCTCGGCGTGGCGCTGTTGCGCCTGTTCGCCCTGAAGGGGGTCAACGGCAGCTTCACCTGGTTGATCTTCGCCCATGTGCTGGTGATCACGCCCTATGTGCTGCGCCTGGTACTGGCCGCCGCCATCGGCATGGACCGCAGCGCCGAACAGGCCGCCGAATCCCTCGGTGCCGGGCGTTTCACCCTGTTCCGCCAGATCACCCTGCCGATGATCCTGCCCGGCGTGGCCGGCGGTTGGCTGCTGGCGTTTATCAACAGCTTCGACGAAGTGACGCTGTCGATCTTCGTCACCTCCCCCGCGACCCAGACCCTGCCGGTGCGCATGTACGTCTACGCCACCGAGTCCATCGACCCGATGATGGCGGCGGTCTCGGCCCTGGTGATCGCGCTGACCGCGCTGACGATGATTCTGCTCGACCGGGTCTACGGCCTGGACCGGGTACTGGTAGGCAAACAATGAGGTCGACATGGCGCTGCTGAAACGACTGGCCGAAGGCGATCGCCCGGCCCTGGACTTCACCCTCGACGGCGAGCCGGCCAGCGGTTTGCAGGGCGACACCCTGCTCACCGCCCTGCTGACCGCCGGTGAACATCTGCGCCACAGCGACTTCAGCGGCGAGCCTCGCGCCGGGTTCTGCCTGATGGGCGCCTGCCAGGATTGCTGGGTCAGGCTGGCCGACGGGCGCCGGGTGCGCGCATGTTCGACGATGCTCGAAGCCGGGCAGCAGGTGAGTCGTGAAGGGAGACCGCGGTCGTGAGTGCGATTGTGATCGTCGGTGCCGGACCGGCCGGCATTCGTGCCGCGCAAACCCTGGTTGCCCATGGCCTGCGGCCCTGTCTGCTGGATGAAGCCGCGCGCGGCGGCGGGCAGATCTATCGGCGCCAGCCGGAGAACTTCCGCCGCTCGCCGGTGACACTCTACGGTTTCGAAGCCCGCAAGGCCGTCGCTGTCCACCAGACCCTCGACCGTCTGCGCGAACAGCTCGACTATCGGCCCGACACCCTGGTGTGGAACGCCGAGGACGGTGCACTGGACACACTGCAACAAGGCCGCGCCGGGCGCCTGGCCTATGCCCGGGTGATCGTCGCCACCGGCGCCACCGACCGGGTGCTGCCGGTACCGGGCTGGACCTTGCCCGGTGTCTACAGCCTCGGCGCCGCGCAGATTGCCCTGAAGTATCAGGGTTGTGCCATCGGTCAACGGGTGGTATTCGCCGGCAGCGGACCGCTGCTGTACCTGGTGGCCTACCAATACGCCAAGGCGGGAGCCAAGGTCGTGGCGGTGCTCGACAGTGCGCCCTTCAGCGCCCAGTGCCGCGCCCTGCCCGGCTTGCTCAAGCAACCGCTGACCCTCGCCAAGGGCCTGTATTACCGAAGCTGGCTGATGGCCCACGGCATTCCGGTGCACCAGGACGCCCATCTGCAACAGATCGACGGCGAGCAACGCGTGCAGTCGTTGTGCTGGCGCCAGGGCACGTCCCTGCACGCGCTTGACTGCGACGCGCTGGCCCTTGCTCACGGCCTGCGCAGCGAAACCCAACTGGCCGATCTGCTGGGCTGTCATTTCAGTTGGAATCCCTTGAACCGCGCCTGGCTGCCCGATCGCGACACTGCCGGGCGCAGCAGCGTGGCGGGTGTCTACCTGGCCGGCGATGGCGCCGGAATCATGGGCGCCGATGCGGCGGAAATGGCCGGCGAGCGGGCCGCCCTGGCCCTGCTGGAAGACCTTGGACGCGCCGTCGATCCGCAGCGAACAGCATTTCTGGAGGCTCGCCTGCAACGCATCGATACCTTCCGCCAAGGACTGGAACAGGCATTCCCCTTCCCCGAGCGCTGGGCTCCGGACGCCCCGGACACACTGATGCTGTGTCGCTGCGAGGAAGTCAGCGTCGGTGAGGTGCGCGCGGTGGTCCGCGAAGGCCATTGGGAAATCAATCGGGTCAAGGCTCATTGCCGGGTCGGCATGGGCCGCTGCCAGGGACGGATCTGTGGCGCGGCGGCGGCGGAAATCATCGCCAGTGAAAGCGGCCTGGGCCTGGACGGCATTGGCCGTTTGCGCGCCCAGGCGCCGATCAAGCCATTGCCCTTCGGCGTGGAGGTCGCGCCATGATCGAAGTCGACGTGGTGATTCTCGGCGGCGGCATCGTCGGCGCTTCGGCAGCCCTGGCCCTGAGCCGTCAAGGCCGTCGCGTGGCGCTGCTGGAGCGGGACTTCTGCGGCTCCCATTCCAGCGGCGTGAACTACGGCGGGGTGCGCCGCCAGGGACGGCCGTTGTCGCAGTTGCCGCTGTCCCAGCGCGCCCACGGGATCTGGGCGCGCCTGCCTGAGCTGATCGGCATCGACGGCGAATACCAGCGTTCGGGGCATCTCAAGCTGGCCCGCAGCCTCGACGACCTGGCCGCCCTGCACGCCTATGCCGACAGCAGCCAGGGCTTCGGGCTCGACCTGCAAATGCTTGACCGCGAGCAGTTGCAGCGACGTTTTCCCTGGGTCGGCAAGATTGCCGAGGGCGCGTCCTTCTGCCCCGACGACGGGCATGCCAACCCCCGACTGGTCTCTCCGGCATTTGCCCGGGCCGCCCGCCTGCTCGGCGCGACCGTGCTGGAACAGAGCGAGGTCAGCGAGGTCGAGCATGATGGCCGACGCTTTATCCTGCGCACGCAAACAGGCCTCGAAGTCCGCGCCCCCTGGCTGCTCAATTGCGCTGGCGCCTGGGCCGGCAACCTCGCCGCCCGGTTCGGTGAAACGGTGCCCATGCACGCCGGCCATCCGGCCATGCTGGTGACTGAACCCTTGCCCCGGGTGATGGACGCCAGCACCGGCGTCGAGGGCGGCGGCATCTATGCCCGCCAGGTCACCCGCGGCAACTGCGTGCTGGGTGGCGGCCAGGGTTTTGCCCTCGATCACGCCCGCGCCCGCCCGGGGCAGGCCGCCGTGCTGGAGATTCTCCGGCAAGCCGTCGAGCTCTACCCGTTCCTGGAAGGCGCCCAGGCGATTCGTACCTGGAGCGGCACCGAAGGCTACCTGCCCGACCGCCAGCCGGTGATCGGCCCGAGCCGTACCCAACCCGGCCTGCTGCACGCCTTCGGCTTTGCCGGGGCGGGCTTCCAGATCGCTCCGGCGGTAGGTGAAGTGCTGGCCGAACTGGTGTGCCAGGGCCAGTCGTCGACGCCGATCGAAGCTTTTTCCATAACCCGTTTCCAATCCACTCCCGCCGTTTGAGCGGGCCGTCAGAACCCAGAGGAAGATCGCGCCATGAAGAAGACTCAACGCAATGCCCTGATCGGTTTGTCCTGCCTGCCTCTCACTGCCCTGCTCGTCGCCGCGCCGGTCCAGGCCGAGCCCACGCTGTACCTGGGGATGAACGGCGGGACCATGGAGCGTTTGTACACCGACAAGGTGCTGCCACCTTTCGAAAAGGCCAACCACGTCAAGGTGGTCATCGTGCCCGGCACGTCCGCCGACATCCTCGCCAAGGTCCAGGCAAGCAAGGATAACCCGCAATTGCACGTGATCTTCCTCGATGACGGGATCATGTACCGGGCGATCTCCATGGGTTTGTGCAGCAAGCTCGAAGACAACCCGACCCTGGCGCAGATCCCGGCCAAGGGGCGGATCAAGGACCAGGCGGTGGCGGTCAGCCTGGGGGTGACCGGGCTGGCCTACAACACCCGGCTGTTCAAGGAAAAAGGCTGGGCCGCGCCGACCTCGTGGATGGACATGGCGGACAGCAAATACAAGGACAAACTGGTGTTCCAGTCGATGTCGTCCTCGACCTTCGGCCTGCACGGGTTCCTGATGTTCAACCGGATCCAGGGCGGCAGCGAGACCAACGTCGACCCCGGTTTCAAGGCCTGGCCGGAGAGCGTGGGGCGCAATGTGCTGGAGTACATTCCGAGTTCGGCCAAGCTGTCGGAGATGGTCCAGACCGATGAAGCGGCGCTGTTTCCACTGACGCCGACCCAGGTCACCGCGCTCCAGCTCAAGGGCATCCCGGTGGGGTACGCACAACCCAAGGAAGGCGCGGTGGTGCTGAACGTGGCCGAGTGCGCGATCGCCAACAACACCCAGCCCGAACTGGCGCAGAAACTCGCCGAGTTCCTGCTCACGCCCGAGGCCCAGGCGGCGGCGCTGGAAGATGGCGACCAGATCCCGTCCAACCCCAACACCCCGACCACCGACAAGACCCGGGGTCAGGTCGAGGCGATGAAGCACTACCTGGAAACCGCGGTGGCCATCGACTGGGACCAGGTCAACCTGCTGCGCCCGGAGTGGAACGCGCGCTGGAATCGCAGTATCGAGCGCTAGCGGCCCTGGGGGCGACGACGCCCCGGAGCGGGGTCCCGGAGTCATGCATTTTCGAGATCGCTGGTCGGCGCCTTGGGTATTGGTTAAATTAGCGCCGCCGCCTGCAAGATAGCGCTCGATGCGGCTCGCGACACCATGAGCCCGACCCTCTGGACCTTTACGCAAGGGGATCCTCTCCGTTGGCCGTCCTGCCCCCCCATCGCCCTGGCGTGAAGTCCCGTTGGCCAGCCTTGCGCCGCTTTTTCGGCAAGGCTTTCGCCGGGAAGGCCAGCCCCCTGCCACCGTCCCACGACGTGCACGAATATTTCCGGCGCAAAGCCCATCACCAGGGCTACACCCTGAGCCTGAGCCAACAGCGGGTCATCGAGCGCATGGCGCAACAGGCCAGTGCGCTGCTGCACACCTCCCCCCGGAGCCGGCAACGCAGCCTGTACCTGCACGGGGCGGTCGGACGCGGCAAGAGCTGGTTGCTGGACGGTTTTTTCCAGGCCGTGCCGATTGCCGAGAAACAGCGGGTCCACTTCCACGACTTTTTCACCCACCTGCACCAGGGCATGTTCCGCCACCGGGAAGCGCCAGATGCCCTGGGCCGGACGCTGGACGAACTGCTCAAGGACTGTCGGCTGCTGTGCTTCGACGAGTTCCATGTCCATGACATCGGCGATGCGATGCTCATCAGCCGACTGTTCAAGGCCCTGTTCCAACGGGGCGTGCTGCTGTTGGTGACCTCCAACTACCCGCCCGAAGGACTGCTGCCCAACCCGCTCTATCACGCCCGCTTCAAACCGGTGATCGACCTGATCAACGCCCGCATGGAGGTCATGGAGGTCGGCGGTCCGCATGACTACCGCGGCCAGCCCCACAGCCATACCCAGCAGCAGTTCACCCAGGGCCAGTACGTCTGGCCGGGCAGCCCGGCACAACGCCAGTCCCTGCGGTTGCCGGAGCGCCAGGCCCCGGCCTTTGCCTTGCGGGTGGGCGCCCGGCAACTGAACGTGCGCCTGTGTGCCGAGCGCACAGTGCGCTTCGAGTTCGCCGATCTGTGCGACCAGCCCACGGCCGTGATGGACTACCTGGAATTGTGCCGACGCTTCGACACCTGGATCATCGACGAACTGCCCAGTCTTGAGGACTGCTCGATCGCCGCCCAGCAGCGCTTCATCAACCTGATCGACGTGCTGTACGACCAGGACAAGCGCCTGCTGCTGATCGGCGAGCGTCCGCTGCGCGACAGCCTGGGCGGCAACGCCATCGACCTGGCGCGGACCCGCAGCCGGCTGGGACAGTTGCTCGAAGTCGGGCCTGAAGCCATCGCCACGACTGATATCGACCTCAACACGAGCGGCGCCCACTCATCACTGCGCCGCACCTGAACAACATTGCTATCATGGCGGTCTTTTTTCGATGATCGCGACGAGTACTCACGCCCGCTTATGGATACCCTTGCCCAACTGCGCGCCGGCCAACTGACCGGTATCAAGCGACTCGACCTGTCCTGCGGGCTGACCGAGTTCCCCCGGGAAATCTTCCAACTGGCCGACTCCCTGGAAATCCTCAATCTGAGCGGCAACGCCCTGAGCAGCCTGCCGGACGATCTGCACCGGCTGACGCACCTGCGCATCCTGTTCTGCTCGGACAACCAGTTCACCGAACTGCCGGCCTGCCTGGGCCAGTGCGCCAAACTGAGCATGGTCGCCTTCAAGGCCAACCGCATCGAGCAGGTACCGGCCGCCGGCCTGCCGCCCCTGCTGCGCTGGCTGATCCTGACCGACAACCGCATCACCGAGCTGCCGGAGGAGTTGGGACGCCGGCCCTTGCTGCAGAAGCTCATGCTGGCGGGCAATCGCCTGCGCACCCTGCCCGCCAGCCTGGCGGATTGCCACCGGCTGGAACTGATCCGCATCGCCGCCAACCAGTTGGACGAGTTGCCCGAGTGGCTGCTGACCTTGCCAAGCCTGTCCTGGATCGCCTATGCCGGTAACCCGAAGCTCGACCACACCGGTGAAGTGCTGGTCGGCGACACCACCCCGACCATCGACTGGGACCAGCTGCAACTTGAGCAGCGCCTGGGCGAAGGGGCCTCGGGCGTGATCAGCCAGGCCCTCTGGAGCCGCCCGCCGGCGCCGGCCTTGCCGGTGGCGGTGAAGCTGTACAAGGGCAGCATGACCAGCGACGGTTCGCCCCTGAACGAGATGAATGCCTGTATCGCGGCGGGCCTGCATCCGAACCTGATCAAGGTCGAAGGGCGTATCGCCGGTCATCCCGACGGCCAGGCGGGCCTGGTGATGGAACTGATCGACCCGCGCTTCGCCAACCTCGCGGCGCTGCCCAGCCTCGACTCGTGCAGCCGGGATGTGTACCGGGACGAGACCCGTTTCAGCGCCGACCAGGCCTTGCGCATGGCGCGCGGGATCGCCTCGGTGGGCGCGCACCTGCACCGCCTGGGGCTCTGCCATGGCGACCTGTACGCGCACAATATTCTCTACAACGAAACCGGGGATTGCCTGCTCGGGGATTTTGGCGCGGCGTCGTTCCACGCACCGACGGACAGCCTGGAAACCCGCGCCCTGCAACGGATCGAGGTGCGCGCGTTCGGGATTTTGCTCGGGGAGTTGCTGGAGCGGATCGATGGAGGCCTGGAGCCGTCCACGCTTGAGTCGCTCCAGGCCTTGCAGTTGCGCTGCACCCAGCCGGATGTGCTGGCCCGGCCGGGGTTCGAAGCGATCTGCGCAACGCTGGCATAAAACAATGCCATTGTAGGAGCAGCCGGTCGACGCTCGATTGCTCGCGATGGACGTCAACGATAACGCCGGGCACCTGATACCCCGCGGTGTCCTGACTACCATCGCGAGCAAGCTCGCTCCTACAGGATTACAGGATCAGCCCGCCAGGCCGACAAACATGTCCTGCACGTCGTCATGGTTGTCCAGGCCTTCGAGGAAGGCTTCGACTTCTGCCATCTGCTCGTCGCTCAGGCCACTGACCGGGTTCTTCGGCTGGTAGCCCAGCTTGGCCGACAACACGGTGAAGCCTTGCTCCGGCAGGGCTTTCTGTACCGCATCGAGGTCGGTCGGCTCGGTGAGGAACAGGGTCGCGCCCTCCTCGCCCGGCTCGAAATCCTGGGCTCCGGCTTCGATGGCGGCCATTTCCGGGTCCGCATCCGGGCTGTCCGGGGTGGCTTCGATCATGCCGACATGGTTGAAGTCCCAGGACACCGAACCCGACGCACCCAGTTGGCCCTTGCGGAACGCCACACGAATTTCCGCCACGGTGCGGTTGATGTTGTCGGTGACGCATTCAACGATCAGCGGCACCTGGTGCGGGGCGAAGCCTTCGTAGGTCACGCGGTGATACTGCACGGTTTCGCCCAGTTGTCCCGAGCCTTTCTTGATGGCACGTTCCAGGGTCTCGCGGGGCATCGAGGCCTTTTTCGCCTGCTCGACCACCAGGCGCAGATGTGCGTTGGTGGCGACGTCCGCACCATTGCGCGCGGCAATGGTGATTTCCTTGACCAGCTTGCCGAAGATCTTGCCCTTGGCGTTGGCCGCGGCTTCTTTGTGTTTAACCTTCCACTGTGCGCCCATTACTCACTCTCTCGATCAGAGGCGTCGCGACATTTATTGGCCGACGCTTTACCGCCCAGTTTATACGGCCAGAACCCGCCAATCGACCAAAACCTGACGAAGATTACGACTCTACCCTGATGATCGTAGGCAATTTCCCAAACACACTTTTGCTGTGTCCAGGCGCCCGCGGCTTTTCGTACCCTCTGCCGCAAAATCCGTGGAGAAGAGACGAAATGCCTCAGGACAAGGAACGACAGATCTCACTGACCATCGGCCTGCTCCCCGACCCCTTGCCGGTCATCCGCTTCAAGGGCCGCGAAGCCTTGAACGAGCCCTTTCGCTTCGAGATGGACCTGCTGGGCGACACCGCCCTGGACCTGGAGACACTGCTGCATCGCCCGGCCTTCCTGGGTTTCGGCCCCGGGCAAGGCGGTTGGCATGGAATCATCCACGAAATCAGCAGCCGCTACCTGGAGCCAAGGCTATGCCACTACCAAGCGGTGTTGGTGCCCCGTCTGCAAGCCCTGGAGCTTGCCCCCAGGCGCCGGGTGTTCTGCGACCTGAGCGTGCCGGCGATTCTTCGGCGGCTGCTGGCAGCCCACGGCCTGGACGCCGCCGATTATCGCTTCGAACTCGACCGCGGCCTGTACCCGAACCGGGCGCTGTGCCTGCAGCAGGATGAAAACGACCTGCAGTTGTTGAACCGGCTCTGCGAGGAAGAAGGCATCCACTATCACTTCGAACAGGCACCGCAACGCCATGTCCTGGTGTTCGCCGAAGACCCGCAGAGCTTCCCCGAACGGCCCGGTGTCCTGCCCTGCCACGACAGTGCCCAGGCGCTGGAGCAGCCCTTTATCAGCCAGCTCTACGAGCGTCACCAGATGCTCGCCAGCCATGACAGTCGACTGCCCGGCCATACCCCGATCTGGCCACCCCAGGCACCCGCCGACGGGGCCGCCAACCAGGCGAACGCCTACGGCCTGCACAGCGCCAGTCCCACGCCCCGGCAGCGACACGAGCAGCAATGCAGCCAGCGTATCCTCGAGCGGTTGCGCTGCGAACAACGCCAGATCCAGGGCTACAGCAACCTGGATAGCCTGCGCAGCGGCGACGTCCGGCGTATCGGCGGCCATCCGCGCCAGGCGCTCAACGATCAATGGCTGATCACCGAGATTCAGCATCTGGGCGAACAGTGCCTGGACAGATGCCCCGTCGACGCCTTCAGTGTCGAGGACGACGACGGCCTGCACGACGAGTGTTTCAACCCACAAGGCTACAGCAACCATTTCAGGGCCATCCCCTGGTCAACACCGTTTCGCCCCTCCCTGCGGCAGAAACGCCCCCCCTCCCAGGGGTATCAGATCGGCACCGTCCTGGGTCGCCATGCGGGAATCGCCCGGCCCGATGCCCAGGGACGCCTGCGGGTGCAGTTGCAGAACAGCGTCCAGGCCGTGGACAGCGCGCCGGGCTGCTGGGTCGCGCCAGGGGTCGCGCAAGGCAAGGCGCCCAGGGTCGGCAGCCGGGTGCTGATCGACTTTGTCGAGGGCAAGCCCGACCAGCCGCTGATCTGCGGTTTCCTCGCTGACCGGGACGTTTCCCTTGACGAAGGGCCCCCGGTCGATGTGCCGCTCGGCACGCCCACGCCCTGGGAGGGACAGGATATTCTCCGCGCGCCGGACGACGATCCCGGGGAGTTCTACCTGTATGAACAGCCCCATGAACCACCGTCAGCCTCCAGCCACTGCCTGTGCGAAAACATCTGGTACATCGTGCGGATGCCCCGGCCCGGGCTCAAGGAACTGGCGCGCCTGAGTCGCGATGACATCCTCCTGGAGGGCAAGAGTGACAGCCGTGGCGCGGCCCTGCTGGGCCCCGCCGGCAGACGGCGGCTGGCCCTGGAGCTGGCCGCCACGCCGGAACAACTCTGGCTGCTCTACCCCGGGCAATGCGTGGCCCTGCACGAGTACCTCCAGCAACACTGGAGCCTGCGTCAACGCCAGGCCTTTCTTCAGGACGGACTGGGTGACGCCAGCGTTTCCGGCACCAGCCCGAGGAAGGCCTGAATCAGCCGCAGTTCCTTGCGCCGTTCCAGGCAGCCGAGCAGGTGCCGGTTGACCAGGCCATCGCCGCGGATCGGCAGTGCCCGTACCCTGGGGTCATGACTGACTTCCAGCGATGACACGATCCCCACCCCCAGCTCCGCCGCCACCGCTTCGGTCACCGCCTCGCGGCTGTCCAGCTCCAGCAATACCCGAGGACTCACCGCGGCCTGGGCACAGGCCTGGTCGAAGGTTCGCCGGGTGATCGAACCCGGCTCGCGCAGCACCATGATCACCTGGTCCAGTCGCTCCAGGGCAATCCCCTGCGGTTCGGCCTGCCACGGATGCCCCTGCGGCACCAGCGCACAGATCCGCGACTCGCTCAGGTCTTGCAGGTACAGGCCCTTGCGCGGCTCGACCTCGGTCAACACCGCCACGTCGGCATGCTCGGACAACAACGCCGCCAGGGTTTCCTGGGCATTGCCCAGCCTCAGGTTGACGGTGATCCCCGGATACCGCGCCCTGAGCCGGGCGAGCATCGGCATGACCATATGCGGCCCGTCCGCGGCGATTTCCAGGCGCCCGGTCAACAGTTGTCGATTGGCTTCGAGCATGGCCTGGGCCTCCTCGGCCAGGCCGAACATCGCCCGGGTAATGGCCGCCAACCGGGTGCCCTCGGCGGTCAGCTCCACGCGCCGCGCCGTGCGCCTGAGCAAGGTGATCTGGTAATGCTCTTCCAGGGCCTTGATATGCCCGGTCACCGCCGGCTGGCTGATGAACAGCCGGGCCGCGGCGCGGGTAAAGCTGCCTTCGCGGGCCACGGCATCGAATGCGCGCAGTTGGAACAGGTTCATAGCTATCGGCCTCACTGATAGCTCGCATAACAACAAACAATTTGATTGATGACAAGCCAAACTGCAATTTATGCCCTGTATCCCGTCAACGATCCCTGCCGCGAGAAACCCGCATGCGTACTGCCGCTCCCGTCCTGCTCACCCCGGGCCCACTGACCACCTCGGCCCGCACTCGCCAGGCAATGAACCTGGATTGGGGCTCCTGGGATGAGGCTTTCAACCAACTGACGGCCAGCCTGTGCGAGCAACTGCTGGCAATCGTCAACGGTGCCGACAGCCATCACTGCGTACCCCTGCAAGGCAGCGGCACTTTCGCCGTGGAAGCGGCCATCGGCACCCTGGTGCCACGCAACGGCAAAGTGCTGGTGCTGATCAACGGCGCCTACGGCAAGCGTCTGGCGAAGATCTGCGAGGTGCTGGGCCGTTCGTTCAGCACCTTCGAAACCGCCGAGGACGAGCCCACCAGCGCCGCCGATGTCGAGCGCCTGCTGCGCGCCGACCCGACCGTCAGCCATGTGGCGCTGATCCACTGCGAGACCAGCACCGGCATCCTCAATCCGCTGGCGGAGATCGCCGAGGTGGTCGCCCGCCACGGCAAACGACTGATCATCGACGCCATGAGCTCGTTCGGCGCCCTGCCCATCGATGCCCGCCAGGTGCCGTTCGACGCCCTGATCGCCGCTTCCGGCAAATGCCTGGAGGGGGTGCCCGGGATGGGCTTGGTGTTTGCCCGCAAGGAGGCGTTGGCCGCGGCTGCCGGCAACTCGCATTCGCTGGCGATGGATCTGCACGATCAGCACGCCTATATGGCCAAGACCGGCCAATGGCGTTTCACCCCGCCGACCCACGTGGTCGCGGCGCTGCACGAAGCGCTGCTGCAGTACCACGAGGAAGGCGGCCTGCCCGCCCGCCTCGGGCGCTATGCCGACAACTGCCAGGTCTTGCTGGAGGAAATGGCTCGGCTGGGTTTGCGCAGCTTCCTACCGGCGGCGATCCAGGCGCCGATCATCGTCACCTTTCATGCACCGCAAGACCCGCACTACCAGTTCAAGGCGTTCTACGAACGGGTCAAGGCCAAGGGTTTCATTCTTTATCCGGGCAAGCTGACCCGGGTCGAGACGTTTCGCGTGGGCTGTATCGGCCAGGTCGGGCGCAGCACGATGCAGGCGGCAGTCGCTGCGATCGCCGAGGCCCTGCGGGAAATGGAAGTGCTGGACATCTAGATTTTCAAGACTGAACACGCCCCTGTAGGAGCCGGCTTGCCGGCGATAGCGTCCTGAAGAGCGATGCAGGACGCAAGGCCTCATCGCCAGCAAGCTGGCTCCTACAGGTCTGCATTCCAATTTCTATTATCGTCTTCAAGGCTGACCCACATGAACTACCGCAACCCCACTCAACTGCAAGCCGCCATCCTCGACTGGGCCGGCACCGTCGTCGATTTCGGTTCGTTCGCACCGACCCAGATCTTCGTCGAGGCCTTCGCCGAATTCGACGTGGCGGTCTCCATCGAAGAAGCCCGAGGCCCCATGGGCATGGGTAAGTGGGAGCATATCCGCACGCTGTGCGACCAACCGGCGATCAGCGAGCGCTACCGCAAGGTGTTCGGCCGCACCCCGAGCGATGACGACGTCACGGCCATCTACGAGCGCTTCATGCCCCTGCAGATCGAGAAGATCGCCGAACATTCGGCCCTGATTCCCGGCGCCCTCGACACCATCGCCACACTGCGCCGGCAGGGGCTGAAGATCGGTTCGTGCTCGGGCTATCCGGCGCGGGTCATGGAGAAGGTCGTGGCACTGGCCGCCGGCAACGGCTATGTCGCCGACCACGTGGTCGCCACCGACGAGGTGCCCAACGGTCGCCCCTGGCCGGCCCAGGCCCTGGCCAACGTGATCGCGCTGGGCATCGACGATGTCGCCGCCTGCGTCAAGGTCGACGACACCGTGCCGGGCATCCTCGAAGGCCGCCGGGCCGGCATGTGGACCGTCGCCCTGGTGTGCTCCGGCAATGCGCTGGGGCTGACCTACGAGCAATACCGCGCCCTCGACCGGGCGACCCTGGACAGCGAGCGCCAGCGTATCCATGAGCTGTTTGCCGGCTCCCGCCCCCACTACCTGATCGACACCCTCAACGATCTACCGGAGGTGATCGCCGATATCAACAAGCGCCTGGCGAAGGGGGAAATGCCCCAGGGCAACTGATACCGGAGACCTGCCGGAGCCGGGGTGTCAGAGCTTGATGATATTGCCCTGGGCCGGCGGCACCTGCCCGTGATAGAGCCGTGAGATCAGCTGCTCTGCCGCCTCGAAGCCCTCGCCGACGACCACTTCCAGCAATGGCGTCGGCCCTTCGCTCACCGTCTGGTAGAAACGCTGCAGGCCCTCGCCGATATAGCGGCTCACCCGTTCCGGCCCCCATTCGGCGTTACGCTTGCGGATCTGGATCGGCGCGAAGAAGAACACCGGCTGCGGCCCTTCGATCGCCGTGAGCTGCGCCTCGTCCGTGGTTTGCGCGGAGCCGGCGAAGCAGCTGTAGACCAATTGCCCGCCCAAGCGCCGATGCACCCGATCACGCAGCGCCAGGTCACCGGAAAAATCCACATACAGCGTCGGACGATCCGTTTCCAGCATCTCCAGCTCATCGTAGGCCAGGGTCTGTTCATAACAGCCCAGACCGGCGACAAACGCCCGGTTGGTCGAGGACGTCAGGGCGACTCGCGCCAGCTCGGGCCGGCCCTCCAGGCAGACCGCCGTACCAAAGGCCGTTTTGCTCGACGCGCTGGAAAACACCAGGCGCGTGGCCCCGAAGAACCGGTTGTCCTGAAGGAAGTCCGCGAGCATCGCCGAGGTCAGGAACAAGGGCTTGAGCAGGATCTGCAGATCCTCGGTGTCCGGGCTGTAGTAAGGATCCCAACTGCACCGGGTGTACTGGTTATAGGCCGAGGTCAGGTCCTTGCGGTGCTCAACACCGTCATAAAAGCCCCGCTCGGTGACCCGCTCAGGCTTCATCCAGAGATGGCTGGCAATCGGAAAATAACCGTAGAAACGCTCCCCCACGGCCACCCCGTCCACATTCGACACCAGCACATCGGCAAAACCCCATGCTGGCATATGGCCCCAATCCGTCTGCCCGGTAGGAAAAAAGCCCCAGTAGTTCATGGAATCGCCATAGGCGGCGTAGGTGATGTTGTTGGTGGTCAGGGCGCAGCGTTCAACCTTGAGGATCGCCTCGCCCGGCCCCGCTACCAGTGGGCGTTGCTGCACTTCGATCCGGCTCTGGTCGAGGCCGTTCTTGCGGGTGATCAGTCGTGTTACCGTGCTGGCACTTGGCATAATCAGACTCCTCTCTGCGACGATTGCGGGTGGAACCAGCTTAATGGCAGACCATGAAGAACGGGTTCGGAAACGCCGGCAAGCCGGCCGCACACAGCCTCAAGCCCCGCGCCAAGCCGCTCAAGCGGCCCAGCCAGGCCCGGGCGATTTTCACCGTCGAGGCCATTTACCAAGCCTTTGTTCGGATTTGGCAGCGCAGCGGCTGGTCCGCACTGACCACCCGTGCGGTGGCCCTGGAAGCCGGTGTGGCCATCGGCACGCTGTACGATTACTTCCCGAGCAAGGCCGCGTTGCTGTCCGGTTATGTGCGCCATAGCGTCGAGCGCTTGCTGCACCAGCTCGATGAACAGGTGATCCGGGCCGAGGGCCTTGCCTGGCAGGCGCGCCTCGAACGGTTGGTACAACTCAGTGGTCATCCGGCAGGCCCGGACCAGCCGTTGTTCGACTACCCGCTGCTGATGCTCGAACACCAGATCGCCGAACCCAAGCACCACCAGCGGGTATTCCAGGAGTTGTCGCAGAAATGGCGGGACGCCTTCGATGCCTGCACGGACCTGGCCTCCCGACCTTCGAATGAAGCGATCGAGGCCTGGCTGGTGCTGGTATGGGGTGGCCGTCGTTACTGCATCACCGCGCAATTATCGGCGGTGCAAATCGAGGCCTGGCTGCGGGAAACCCAGGGGTTGACCCGTCAGCGCCTGGAAAACCCACCCTAAATCTCACGCCTTCTTGTAGCGCTCGACCCATTGCCCATAGGCATTGATAAATTTTTGCAGGAACGGCCGGACCGACTCCGACGGTTGCCCCGCCTCGTCGAACGCACTGCCCGCGCCGCCCAGGTAAGCCTCCGGCTGTTGCATGCACGGCACGTCGAGGAACACCAGGGACTGGCGCAGATGGTGATTGGCACCGAACCCGCCAACCGCGCCCGGCGAGGCACTGATCACTGCCCCCGGCTTGCCGCTCCAGACACTTTTGCCATACGGCCGCGAACCGACGTCGATGGCATTCTTCAGGACCCCGGGCACCGAGCGGTTGTATTCCGGGGTGACGAACAGCACCGCATCGGTGGCCCTGACCTGATCGCGAAAGGTCGTGAAGGCGACCGGCGGCTCGCCTGCATCGAGGTCCTCACTGTAAAGTGGCAAATTGCCAATCTCGACGATCGTAAGCTTCAGGTTCGCCGGAGCGAGCGCGGTCAGGGCCAGTGCCACCTTGCGGTTGATCGATTGTTTTCTCAGGCTGCCGACCAGGACAGCGACCGTGTAGACGTTGCTCATGAGAACTCCCGACTTTCTGGGCAAAGGAACACTAGTTATAGATGATCGGCCGCCACTGCCCCGGCGATTTTGCCCGTCAGCACAGCGCCTTCCCCCCTCGTCCCCCCTGAATCCGCGGAGTGGCGGGACTATTTTTTCCCCGGCGCAAAACTTCCCCCGCCAAACCACGGTCTACTGAACCGTCAATCAAGTGTTCATTTCCAGAGGTTCTAAACAGATGGCCGCAGTACTCGTCGGACAATTCCATGCAAGGGATGCGGAAGGTCGCGTTTATTCCGTGCATGAATTCCAGGAATCCACGCCTTGCGCCGAAGGCCTGGCCGGCACGGAGCCCGTCACCACCTACAAACTGGCCATTGGCGATCGCGTCAACAAACTCGACGACAATTCATTCCTGCTGGTGCAAACCGGCGTCACCCTCACCCGTGAACCGGCGACCTCGAGCGCGCCTTCCTGATCCGGGACAACGGACACAGGCAGCCACCTGAAGTCATGCGCGCCGACTTGGGTTAGGATCAGTCCACTGACCTCCTCCCGGCTGGACACGGACTTCAAGCATGCGTTTACGCCATATCGAAGTAATCCAGGCCCTCCTGCAGACCGGCAACCTCGGCGCCGCCGCCGAGTTGCTGCAACTGCCAACGGCCACCGTCAGCGCGACGCTGCAAGACGCCGAGCAGCAGCTGGGGTTCCTGCTGTTCGCCAGCGTGCGCGGCCGGATGCAGGCGACCCGTGAAACCCGCGAACTGCAACCCCTGCTGCACCGCCTGTATGCGGAAATGGAACCGCTACGGCGACTGGCCAGCAGCCTGCGCCAGCATCAGGATCCCGCGTTGCGGGTGGTCTGCACCCCGACCCTGGCCCAACAGCTGTTGCCCCAGAGCCTGGCGGCCTTGCGCCGACGCTTTCGCGAAACCCCCTGCACCCTCGCCAGCCAGCACACCCGCGAGATCGTCCGCGGCTTGTTGCTGCGGGAGGTCGAGCTGGGCCTGAGCCTGCACAACCCCGATCACCCGCAGATCCACGCCCAGGCCCTGGCCGAGGGCAAGCTGCAATTACTCGCGCCGCACGGCTGGCTGCAACCCCGGCAGAAATACATCGCCCTGCAGGAGCTGGCCGGACAATCCATGGTCGGCCTGGAGGAGCAGGACACCCTGAGCCTGATGCTCGATGGCAAGCTGCAGGCCCTGCGGCCGGCGCCACTGGTGCAGACCCGGGTGCAGACCTACCAGATGATGCGCAGCATGGTGGAAGCCGGCGAGGGGCTGGCGATTGTCGATCCGTTCACGGCCGTCGGGGCCAGGGCCGGCGGGCTGGATGTCTGCCCGTTGTCGCCGGCCATCGGCGTCACCCTGTACGCCTTGACGCTCAAAGATCGCGAGCCGAGCGCCGCGCTGAAGGCCCTGCTGGAAATCGTCGGCGAAAAAGCCGTGGCGATGCTGCTCTGACCCGACCGCGCCTCAGGGCTGCCCGGCGAACAGCAGGTACCAGAAGATCGCCACTTCCGGGGTCTGCGCATCGATCCCGCGATAACGCAGATGATCGATACCGCCCAGCACATAGCCACAACGCTCATATAGGCGACAGGCCCCCAGGTTGTTGTTCTGGGTTTCCAGCATGACCCCCGGCAGGTTCTTCTTGTGGCTCCAGAAGCGCACCACATCCAGCAGCGCCCGGGCCACCCCGTGCCGCCGCGCCGAGGCGTCGACCGCCAGCTCGTCGACATGGGCAAAACCGTTCCAGTTGGTGCTGACCACCACATGACCCACCGCGCGACCGTCCAGATAGGCCATGAAGATCTCGCTGTCCACCGCCGCGCGATAGCTGGCGAACTCCTCGGGGTCGATGCCATAGCACTTGCGGTAGGGCGCCACCGGGACCAGCGGCCACTGATCGACCCGCTTGCCGATTTCGGCCAGGCCATGGGCCTTGACCTCAAAGCTGAAATCACTGCGCCAGATGTACTCGGAGAAACCGGCGTCAGCCACACGGACCGAAACTTCGGGATACTTCAGGTTCGTGACTAAATGCATTGGGCGAACCATCCTTAGACCTTGATAGCGCGGTACAGGATCAGCAGGGATACGTCAGGTCGGGAACATCCCGTCCCCGGACAGTGAGCCTCGGTGCACCGGCCCCTTCAGCTTAGAAGGTCAATCGCCGGTGCACAAAAGATCATCTGCGGGCCACTCAGTGGCGTTGGGACTCGGCTTCGGCCAGCTGGGTCCAGAGTGCCGGGGCACCGGCGGACTTGGCGATGGCCTCGAGGCGTGCGAGGTGTTCGGCGAGATCGCTTTCGCTGGCGCGAATGATCCGGGCCGGCTGGCGATCGGCCGGCAGGCGGCGGATTTCGCTGGCCTGGCTACCGGAGCCTTCACCGGAACCGTTGCCATCGCTGGCGTTGCCGGCCAGGGACAGGCTGGTCTGGCCACCGGTCATGGTCAGGTAGACGTCGGCGAGAATCTCCGAGTCGAGCAAGGCGCCGTGCAGTTCGCGACCGGAGTTGTCGACGCCGTAGCGTTTGCACAGGGCATCGAGGCTGTTGCGCTGTCCCGGGTGACGCTCCCGGGCCATCATCAGGGTGTCGAGGATGCTGCAGTGCCGGGTGATATCGGCCCGATCCTGCTGGCCCAGCAAGGCGAATTCGTTGTTGATGAAGCCCACGTCGAACGCCGCGTTGTGGATGATCAGCTGGGCGCCCTGGATGAATTCGAAGAATTCGTCGGCCACCTCGGCAAAACGCGGCTTGCCCACCAGGAATTCGTTGGTGATACCGTGCACGCCGATGGCGCCTTCGTCACTTTCCCGGTCCGGTTGCAGGTAGACGTGGAAATGCCGGCCGGTGAGGCGGCGGCCCATCAGTTCGACGCAGCCGATCTCGATGATCCGGTGACCATCGGTAACCGGCATGCCGGTGGTTTCGGTATCGAGCACCACGCTACGCATGTTTGATCCCCCGCACTTCATCCACGCCACGGTTGGCCAACTGGTCGGCACGCTCGTTGCCGTGATGACCGATATGCCCGCGCACCCACTTCCACTTCACCGTGTGGCGATTGACCTGCTCGTCGAGCAGTTGCCACAGGTCGGCGTTTTTCACCGGTTCCTTGGCCGCGGTCTTCCAACCGCGTTTCTTCCAGTTGACCATCCACTCGGTGATGCCTTTCATCACGTACTGCGAGTCGGTCACCAGCAGCACCTCGCAGGGACGCTTGAGCTCTTCGAGGCCACGAATCGCCCCCATCAGCTCCATGCGGTTGTTGGTGGTGTTGGCTTCGCCGCCCCAGAGTTCTTTCTCGACGCCCTTGCAGACCAGCAAGGCCCCCCAGCCGCCCGGGCCGGGATTGCCCTTGCAGGCGCCGTCGGTGAAGAGTTCAACGCTATCGCTCATTACAACCTTTCCATCGAAAATGACCCCGTGGCGCGCCGGTAACCGACCGACGCATCCCGGGCCGAGCACACTCGACCCCCAAGGAAGAAAGAAATTGGCTACTGTTCGCTTTGCCGCCGGTTGACCTTGGCCATCGGCAGCGGTACCAGCTTGCCGACCGGTTCGCGGCGCACCTGGCGCACGGGCCGCAGGCCCACCACGATCTTGCGCGCGACCAACAGATAGAAGCCGCCGCCCGACAGCTGCCAGCCACCGGCAACCCGCTCCCAGCCCGCCAGCCGCGCTTTCCAGGCGGCCGATGCCAGCGGCGGACGATAGCACCCGAAGCGGCGTTTCTCCAGCGCAAAGCCCAGCAGGTTGAGCCAGTCGGCGACCCGCGAGGGTGAAATGCAACGGGCCTTGCGCAGGGCGTCATGGGCAAACACATGACGCAAGCCCCAGGCGCTCCAGGGGTTGATGCCGAGGATCAGCAGGTGCCCGCCGGGACGCACGGCGGCGGCGGCCTCGCGCAGCAGGCCATGGGGCGACAGGCAGAAATCCAGGCCGTGCTGCAGCACCACCACATCGGCGGCATGTTCGCTCAGGGGCCAGGCCTGCTCCTCGCAGACGATTTCAACGCCCGGCAGCGGCGCACCGAGACGCACATTGCGGCGCACCTGCCCGGCTTGCGGGGGGGGCTCGGCCGACGGGCCGTAATGCACCAGGTAGCCGCCGAAATACCGCCCCAGCTCGTCCTCGAGCATGCGCCGCTCCTCGTCGAGCAGCAGTTGCCCCACGGGGCCGGACAGCCAGTCGCGGGCCGCACTGATCAGTGCCAGCCAGTCAGGATCAGCCTGAGCGAACGCTTTATCGGTCATTGCCTTCTCCAACTCGCCACAAGGGCGTCACAAGCACTAAGATGCGCCATAGTTTTGCGCTTGGGAATTGCACCATGATACAGATCGACGCGCTGCCCGCCTTCACCGACAACTACATCTGGTTGTTACAGGATATCGCCCGACACCGCTGCGCCGTGGTCGACCCGGGCGACGCCGCGCCGGTGCTGGCCTGGCTGGAACAGCATCCGGGCTGGCTGCTCGACGACATCCTGGTCACCCACCACCACCACGATCATGTCGGCGGTGTCGAACGCCTGAAACAGGCCACCGGTGCCCGCGTGCTGGGGCCGGCGAGCGAAGACATCCCGGCCCGCGACCTGGCGTTGAAGGACAACGACCACGTCACGGTGCTCGGCCTCGAATTCCAGGTGTTCGCCGTACCCGGCCATACCCTGGGGCATATCGCCTACTACCACGGGGATGACACGCGCCCGCTGCTGTTCTGCGGCGACACGCTGTTCGCCGCCGGCTGCGGCCGCCTGTTCGAGGGCACGCCCCAGCAGATGCACCATTCCCTGAGTCGACTGGCGGCACTGCCGGCGACGACCGGCGTGTACTGCACCCACGAGTACACCCTGAGCAACCTGCGCTTCGCCCAGGCGGTCGAGCCGAACAACCCGGATATTGCCAAGCGGTTGGAACAGGTCAGCCAATGGCGGGCCGAGGGACGCATCAGCCTGCCGTCGAACCTGGCCCTGGAATTGAAGACCAACCCGTTCCTGCGTGCCGGCGAAACATCTGTTAAAGAAAAAGCAGACGAACGGAACGGCCTCGACAACCACTCGCCGAGTGAGGTTTTTGCGGCCCTGCGCCGTTGGAAAGACAGCTTCTGATACCGGTGCGGGCGACGTCAAAAATCTGAATGGTTGACCGCACCCTGAGCGCTTTCTAGAATCGCCCGACATTTTTGCCCGGAACTCACTTCCAGCCAATGTCGTCATCCAACCGTAAATCCATCAATTCAGACGCATTGACGCGATTGGCTCAAGCTATCGCCGTGGCTGTGTCCGCCACCCTGGCGGGCTGTTCGAGTCTTCATCACCCCTCGGACGGCAACACCGAACTGACCCAGAATCTCAGCTCCCGGGTCAAGCAAAAACCGATCTGGCTCAACGAAAAGTCCAAGCCCACGCCGCCCCAGGATGTCTGGGAGCGCATGCGCCAGGGCTTCCAGTTGCAAGACGGCCTGGGCGTGAACCCGCGTATCGAGCAACAGCGCCTGTGGTTCGCCAGCAACCCCTCGTTCCTGGAAAACGCCAGCTCGCGCGGCAGCCTCTACATTCATTACATCGTCGAGCGCCTGGAAGAACGCAACATGCCGCTGGAGCTGGCGCTGTTGCCAGTGATCGAAAGCGCCTACAACCCGATGGCCTATTCCCGCGCCGATGCCGTAGGCCTGTGGCAGTTCATTCCGTCCACCGGGCGTTCTTTCAACCTGCGCCAGGACCGTTTCTACGACGGGCGCAAGGACATCACCGCCTCCACGATCGCGGCGATGAACTACCTGACCCGCCTGCACGACATGTTCAACGGCGACTGGCTGTTGGCCCTGGCAGCCTACAATGCCGGCGAAGGCACAATCAGCCGGGCCATCGAGCGCAATGAAAAGCTCGGCCTGCCCACCGACTACTGGAACCTGCCGCTGCCCCAGGAAACCCGCGACTACGTGCCCAAGCTGCTGGCCCTGTCGCAGGTGGTCATGGCCCCCGAAGCCTACGGCGTGAACCTGAACCCGATCGCCAACGAACCGTATTTCGCCACCGTCGAAGTCAACCAGCCGATGGACCTGAGCCGGGTCGCGGCCCTGGCCGAGATCGACGAAGACGAGATGATCCAGCTCAATCCGGCCTTCAAGCAGAAAGCCACGACGGACGGCCCGCAACACCTGCTGGTGCCCAGCTCCAAGGCGCAACTGCTGACCGCCAACCTGTCGCGGATGAAACCCGAGGAACTGATCAGCCTGCGGCCGAAGAAGCCGGTGTTCGAATCCCTCGCCGGCAATCCGCCTGCGCGCCTGACCCGCCGCTACAAGGTGAAGCGCGGCGACAGCCTGGCCTCGATTGCCAAGGCCAACCGGGTCGACGCCAAGGACCTGCAACACTGGAACAAGCTGTCGGGGCACCATCTCAAGGTCGGCCAGACCCTGGTCATGCAGGACAACATCAAGGGCGCGGCCGGCAAGAAGGCTGCCACCACCTACAAGGTGCAGAAAGGCGATTCGCTGTATATCGTCGCCAAGCGCTTCAACGTCGAGATGCAACACCTCAAGCGCCTCAACCCACGCACCGGCCAGGCGCTCAAGCCGGGGCAGATCCTCACGGTCTCCCAGCCACGCTGATAGCCCTACACCGTTCCCCTTGTAGGAGCCGGCTTGCTGGTTTCCACACAGGAATCGCGTCCACTCAGCAGCGCCTTTTTCCACCCGATACAAGCTGTTAAGGTACTGGCCTATAGCCCAAGTCGCCTGGATCGGATCTCTGCCTTGACGCGTCCCCTCCTCCTGCTGTTCCTCAGCCTGGCCTTGGTCTCTCCCGCAAGCGCGACGATCAGCGAAAGCCATGGTTATGCGCAGTTCGGCACACTCAAGTACCCCGCCAGCTTCACCCACTTCGACTGGGTCAACCCCGACGCCCCCAAAGGCGGTACCTTGCGGGTGATGGCGTTCGGCACCTTCGACACCCTCAACCCCTACACCATCAAGGGCACCAGCCCGGTCACGACGCCCAACTTCCTGCAATACGGCGTCAACGAACTCAATGCGACCCTGATGGCCGGCACCGGCCAGTACGCCCCCTCGGGGGATGAGCCGAACGCCAGCTACGGCCTGATCGCCCAGTCGGTGGAATACAGCGAAGACCGCAGCTGGGTGGTGTTCAACCTGCGTCCCGAGGCGCGCTTCCACGACGGCACGCCGATTACCGCCTACGACGTGGCCTTTTCCTACCGCCTGCTGCTCAAGGAAGGCCACCCGCAATACCGTACCAGCCTGCAGGAAGTATCCAGGGTCGACGTGCTCACGCCCCAGCGGATCCGCTTCGTGTTCAAGCGTTCGGGCAATCCTCTGCTGATCCTGCGCCTGGGTGAACTGCCGGTACTGGCGCAACACTATTGGCAAGGTCGCGACTTCACCGCCACCACCTTCGACCCTCCCCTGGGCAGCGGCCCCTATCGCATCACCCAGGTGCAGCCCGGCCACCGGCTGGTCTTTGAACGGGTCAGGAACTGGTGGGGCGAAAACCTGCCGGTCAATCGCGGCAAATACAACTTCGACCGGGTCGAAGTGGAGTTCTATCGCGACAGCGACATCGCCTTCGAGGCGTTCAAGGCCGGTGAGTTCGATATCTATATCGAACACCAGGCCAAGAACTGGGCCAACGGCTACCGCTTCCCGGCCGTCGAGCGCGGCGAGGTGATCAAGGCACAGATCGCCCACCGGATCCCGACCCAGACCCAGGGCCTGTTCATGAACTGCCGCCGTGCCAGCTTCGCCCAGGACAAGGTGCGCGAAGCCCTGGGCCTGATGTTCGACTTCGAATGGACCAACCGCACCCTGTTCGGCGGGGCCTACCAGCGGGCCATGAGCTTCTATCCCAACAGCGAGTTTTCCGCCAACGGCGTTCCGGCCGGCCAGGAATGGTTGCTGCTCGCCCCATACCGCGAACAACTGCCGGCCCGGCTGTTCAGCGAACCCTTCAGCCTGCCGCGGACCGACGGTCGCGGCATCCCCCGCGAGACCTTGCGCCGCGCCCTCGCCCTGCTTGGCGAAGCCGGCTGGAAACTGGACGGCCAGCGCCTGCTGGACAAGAACGGACAGCCCTTGCGGTTTGAAATACTGCTGGTCAATCCGAGCCTGGAACGGATTCTCCAGCCCTACGTCGAAAACCTCGCGAGCCTGGGTATAGACGCCCGCTTGCGAACAGTGGATCGTGCCCAGTACAAACAACGTCTCGACCAGTTCGATTTCGACATGATCCTGATGACCCTGGACCAGACCCTCAGCCCGGGACTCGAGCAGTGGCAGTACTTCCATTCCAGCCAGGCCGGCGTCAAGGGCAGCAAGAATTATGCGGGGGTCGCCAGCCCGGTGGTCGACCACCTGCTCGACGCTCTGCTGGCGGCCAGGACCAGGGACGAGCAACTGGCCGCCGGCCGCGCCCTGGACCGGGTATTGCTCTGGCAACACATCATGATTCCCAACTGGTACCTTGACTATCATCGCCTGGCCTACCGCAACCGGTTCGCCTTCGTGACCACACCGCCGTACACCCTGGGCCTGAGCGCCTGGTGGATGAAAGCTTCGGAGAAAGCCCAATGAGGTTTGCGCGTACCCTGTTCCTGTCCGCCGGCGGCCTGCTGTTCAGCGCCCTGGCCGGCACCGCCGTCGCCGCCCCGCAACATGCCCTGACGCTCTACAACGAACCGCCGAAATACCCGGCCGATTTCCGCCATTTCGACTTCGTCAACCCCGACGCGCCCAAGGGCGGCACCTTCCGCCAATCGACCATGGGCGGTTTCGACAGCCTCAACCCCTTCATCACCAAGGGCGTACCGGCCGACGGGCTCGACCTGATCTACGACACCCTGATGCGCCATGGCCTCGACGAGCCCTTCACCGAATACGGCCTGGTGGCGGAAAAAATCGAAAAGGCCCCGGACAACAGCTGGGTGCGCTTTTACCTGCGCCCCGAGGCACGCTTCCACGACGGCCACCCCATGCGCGCCGAAGACGTGGTGTTCAGTTTCCAGACCCTGATCAAGGATGGCGCACCGCTGTACCGGACCTACTACGCCGATGTCGACGAGGCCATCGCCGAAGACCCGCTGCGGGTGCTGTTCAAGTTCAAGCGCACCACCAACCGCGAACTGCCGCTGATCCTCGGCCAGCTGCCGGTGCTGCCCAAGCACTGGTGGGCCAACCGCGACTTCAACAAGGGCAACCTGGAACTGCCCCTCGGCAGCGGGCCGTACAAGCTGGCCGAGGTCAAGGCCGGACGCTCGGTACGCTATGAGCGCGTCAAGGACTACTGGGCCAAGGACCTGCCGGTCAACCGCGGTTTCTACAACTTCGATTTCATGACCCTGGATGACTACCGTGACAACACGGTGGCCCTGGAAGCTCTCAAGGCCGGGCAGTTCGATTACTGGCTGGAGAACAGCGCCAAGAACTGGGCCAATGCCTACAACACCCCCGCCGTCGCACAGGGTCGGCTGATCAAGGAGCAGATCCCCAATCGCAATCCGACGGGCATGCAGGGTTTTGTCTACAACCTGCGCAAACCGATGTTCCAGGATATCCGCGTGCGCGAGGCCCTGAGCCTGCTGTTCGACTTCGAGTGGACCAACAAGCAGCTGTTCAACGGCGCCTACCACCGCACCCGCAGTTATTTCGAAAACTCCGAAATGGCCGCCACGGGCCTGCCGGACGCCGAACAATTAGCCATCCTCGAGCCGCTGCGGGGGCGGATTCCCGAACAAGTCTTCAGCCAGGCCTTCGAACCCTCGGTGTGTGACGCCAGCGGCATGATTCGCCCGCAACAACGCCGCGCCTACCAGCTGTTGCTGGAGGCCGGCTGGCGCATCGTCGACGACAAGATGGTCGACGCCCAGGGCAAGCCGGTGAGCATCGAATTCCTGCTGACCCAGACCGATTTCGAACGCGTGCTGCTGCCGTTCAAGCGTAACCTCGCGGACCTTGGCATCGACCTGGTGATTCGTCGGGTCGATGTCTCCCAGTACATCAACCGCCTGCGCTCCCGGGACTTCGACATGGTCGTCGGCAGCTTCCCGCAGTCCAACTCACCGGGCAACGAACAACGGGAATTCTGGAAGTCTTCCAGCGCCGACAAACCCGGCAGCCGCAACCTCATGGGCCTGAAGGACCCGGCCGTGGATGAACTGGTGGAAGCGCTGATCGATTCCGACTCCCGGCAGAGCCTGGTGGAACATGCCCGTGCCCTGGACCGGGTGCTGCAATGGGGCTACTACGTGATCCCCAACTGGCACATCAAGACCTGGCGCGTGGCCTACTGGGACCATATCGGCCACCCGAAAGTCTCGCCGGCCTACGATATCGGCCTCTACACCTGGTGGATCAAGCCGGATGCCAAGCCGGCGGTATCGCCGCCAACCGACAGCACGAGCGCGGAGCAATAAGATGCTGGCCTATATTTTTCGCCGATTGCTACTGATCATCCCGACCCTGTTCGGCATCCTGTTGATCAATTTCGTGATCATCCAGGCCGCGCCCGGCGGCCCCGTGGAGCAGATGATCGCCAAGATCGAGGGCTTCGAAGGCGCCACCAGCCGGATCGCCGGCGGCGGTGCGGAAGTCTCGGTGGCCGGCTCCAACTACCGCGGCGCCCAGGGCCTGGACCCGGCGCTGATCAAGGAAATCGAGCACATGTACGGCTTCGACAAGTCGGCGCCGGAACGCCTGTGGATCATGATCAAGAACTACGCGACCCTGGACTTCGGCAACAGTTTCTTTCGCGATGCCAAGGTCGTCGACCTGATCAAGGAAAAACTGCCGGTGTCCATTTCCCTGGGGCTCTGGAGCACCCTGATCATGTACCTGGTCTCCATTCCCCTGGGCATCGCCAAGGCTACCCGCCACGGCAGTCATTTCGATGTCTGGACCAGTTCGGCGATCATCGTCGGCTATGCGATTCCGGCGTTCCTGTTCGCCATCCTGCTGGTCGTGGTGTTCGCCGGCGGCAGCTACCTGAACTGGTTCCCCTTGCGCGGGCTGACCTCGAACAACTTCGAGCAGTTGAGCCTCGGCGGCAAGGTCCTCGACTACTTCTGGCACCTGGCGCTGCCGGTCACCGCCCTGGTCATCGGCAACTTCGCCACCATGACCCTGCTGACCAAGAACAGCTTCCTCGATGAAATCAACAAGCTGTACGTGATCACCGCCAAGGCCAAGGGCCTGACCCAGCGTCGCGTGCTCTATGGCCACGTGTTCCGCAACGCCATGCTGCTGGTCATCGCCGGTTTTCCCTCGGCCTTCATCGGCATCTTCTTCACCGGTTCCCTGTTGGTGGAAGTGATCTTCTCCCTCGACGGCATGGGCCTGATGAGCTTCGAAGCGGCCATCAACCGCGATTACCCGATCGTCTTCGGCACCCTGTTCATCTTCACCCTGCTGGGGCTGGTGGTGAAACTGATCGGCGACCTCACCTACACCCTGGTCGATCCGCGCATCGACTTCGAACATCGGGAGCATTGAGATGCAGTTATCCCCCCTCAATCGCCGACGTTTCGAACGGTTCAAGGCCAACAAACGCGGCTGGTGGTCGCTGTGGCTGTTCCTGGTGCTGTTCGGCCTGAGCCTGGGTGCCGAACTGATCGCCAACGACAAGCCGTTGGTGGTGCACTACGACGGCGGCTGGTACTTCCCGGCCCTCAAGCGTTATCCGGAAACCACTTTCGGCGGCGAATTCCCGCTGGAAGCCAACTACAAGAGCCCCTATATCCGCGAACTGCTCAAGGCCAAGGACGCCTGGACCCTGTGGGCGCCGATTCCGTTCAGCTATCAGAGCATCAACTACGACCTGCGCGTCCCGGCCCCCGCCCCGCCTTCGGCGGACAACCTGCTGGGCACCGACGACCAGGGCCGTGACGTGCTCGCCCGGGTGATCTACGGCTTCCGGATCTCGGTGCTGTTCGCCCTGACCCTGACCGTGCTCAGTTCCATCATCGGCGTCAGCGCCGGTGCGTTGCAGGGCTTCTACGGCGGCTGGGTCGACCTGGCCGGCCAGCGCTTCCTGGAAATCTGGTCCGGGCTGCCGGTGCTCTACCTGCTGATCATCCTCGCCAGCTTCGTCCAGCCGAACTTCTGGTGGTTGCTGGGGATCATGCTGCTGTTTTCCTGGATGAGCCTGGTGGACGTGGTGCGCGCCGAGTTCCTGCGCGGGCGCAACCTGGAATATGTGCGTGCGGCCCGGGCCCTGGGCATGCAGAACGGCGCGATCATGTTCCGCCATATCCTGCCCAACGCCATGGTCTCGACCATGACCTTCATGCCGTTCATCCTCACCGGTGCCATCGGTACCCTGACCGCCCTGGATTTCCTCGGCTTCGGCCTGCCGGCCGGCTCGCCGTCCCTGGGCGAACTGGTGGCCCAGGGCAAATCCAATCTGCAGGCACCCTGGCTGGGCATGAGCGCGTTCGCCGTGCTGGCCTTGATGCTCAGCCTGCTGGTGTTTATCGGCGAGTCCGCTCGCGATGCCTTCGACCCGAGGAAGTAAGATGAATCAGGACAATCTGATCGAAGTACGCGACCTCTCGGTGGAGTTCGTGGTCGGTGAGCAGCGCCAGCGGGTGGTGGAGAACGTCAGCTTCGATATCCGCCGTGGCGAAACCCTGGCCCTGGTGGGCGAAAGTGGCTCGGGCAAGTCGGTCACCGCGCACTCGATCCTGCGTCTGCTGCCCTATCCCCTGGCCCATCACCCCAGCGGGACGATCCAGTATTCCGGCCAGGACCTGCTGACCCTCACCGAGAAGACCATCCGCCACATCCGTGGCAATCGCATCGCGATGATCTTCCAGGAGCCGATGACCTCGCTGAACCCACTGCACTCCATCGAGAAGCAGATCAACGAAGTGCTCGGCATCCACAAGGGCCTGAGCGGCAAGGTCGCCACCCGGCGCACCCTGGAGCTGCTGGAGCTGGTCGGCATCCCCGAGCCGCACAAGCGCCTCAAGGCCCTGCCCCACGAGCTCTCGGGCGGCCAGCGCCAGCGCGTGATGATCGCCATGGCCCTGGCCAACGAACCGGAGCTGCTGATCGCCGACGAGCCGACCACCGCCCTCGACGTCACGGTGCAGCTGAAAATCCTCGAATTGCTCAAGGAGCTGCAGGCGCGCCTGGGCATGGCCCTGCTGCTGATCAGCCACGACCTCAACCTGGTCAGCCGGATCGCCCAACGCGTGTGCGTCATGCAGCGCGGTCGCATCGTCGAACAGGCCGACTGCGAAGCCTTGTTCCAGGCCCCGCAACATCCCTACACCTGTGAACTGCTCAGCGCCGAACCCCGTGGCGAACCGGCCCGTACCGAGGCCGGTGAGCCGCTGCTGGAGGTGCAGGACCTCAAGGTCTGGTTCCCCATCAAGAAAGGCCTGCTGCGCAGCACCGTGGACCATGTGAAGGCCGTGGATGGCATCCACTTCAGCCTGCCCCGAGGCCAGACCCTGGGAATCGTCGGCGAAAGCGGCTCGGGCAAATCCACCCTAGGGCTGGCGATCCTGCGACTGATCGGCAGTCAAGGCGATATCCGTTTCGAAGGCCAATCCTTGAACCGCCTGTCCCAGCACCAGGTCAGGCCGTTGCGGCGGGAGATGCAGGTGGTGTTCCAGGACCCGTTCGGCAGCCTCAGCCCGCGCATGTGCGTCAGCGAGATTATCGGCGAAGGCCTGCGGATCCATAAGATCGGCAATCAACAGGAGCAGGAAGCAGCGATCATCGCTGCGCTGAAAGAGGTGGGCCTGGATCCGGAAACCCGCCATCGCTATCCCCACGAGTTCTCCGGCGGGCAACGTCAGCGTATCGCCATTGCCCGGGCGCTGGTGCTCAAGCCCGCGCTGATCCTGCTCGACGAGCCGACCTCGGCCCTCGACCGCACGGTGCAGCGCCAGATCGTCGAACTGCTGCGCTCGTTGCAGATCAAGTACGGCCTGACCTACCTGTTCATCAGCCATGACCTGGCGGTGGTCAAGGCATTGAGTCACAAGCTGATGGTGGTCAAGCATGGCAAGGCCGTCGAACAAGGCGAGGCGAAGGACATCTTTGCCGCGCCGCAGCACCCTTATACAAAGCAGTTGCTGAAAGCGGCCTTCCTCGTCCCAGACGCGAGCCCGCTGTAGGGGGCTCGGCCGACAGCCCTGCCGAGCCCTTGAGTACAAGGTCCCGGCAATAAAAAAGACCGCTCGATGAGCGGTCTTTTTTGTACGACGGGTGTTGGCCGAATCAATCGCCTCAGAAGCGCTTGATGTCCGCCTGGCCTTCCAACTGCTTGCGGTACGCCGCGAAGTCCTGCTGACCGGCACGGGACGCGAGGAAGCGACGATAGGACGCCTTCTCTTGTTCGCTTGGCGCGGCGCCTTCGCTCACACCTTTCAGGCTCACGAGCACCAGGCTACCATCGGCCAGGGTCACGGTGCTGAAGGTCGGCTTGTCCTTGGCCTCAGGCTTGGGCATGCGGAACAGCGCTTGCAGCACCGCCGGATCGACCCCTTCCTGACCACGGGTAACGGCTTCCTGGGTTTTCCAGGCCTGGCCGGCCGGCAGCGGCTTACCCGCACGCAGACTGGCGATCAGCTCGTCAGCCTTGACCTTGGCCGCCGCGGTGGCGTGCTCCTTGGTCAATTGCTTGCGAATCGCGGCATCCACGCTGGCCAGCAGCAGTTGCTCGGGCTTGTGGTGTTCCTTGACCCGCAACACTATCACGGTATCCGGATCCAGGTCGATGGCGGTGCTGTTGGCACCGTCATCCAGCACTTCCGAACTGAACGCCGCGGTCACCACGGCACGGTTCGCCGCCACACCCTCGCCGCCTTCACGACCGAACGGCGCGGAGGTCTGTACCTTCAGGTTCAGGTCCTGGGCCGGCTGAGCCAGATCGGAGGCTTCGAACGAGGCGTCTTCGAGCTGCTTGGTCGCCTCGACGAAACGCTGTTCCACCTGCTGGGTTTTCAGCTCGCGGGTCAACTTGTCCTTCAGGCTGGCGAAGGTCGGCACCTGCGGTGCCTCGACGCCCAGCAGCTTGATCAGGTGATAACCGAACTCGCTGCGCACCGGTGTCGACACCTGGTCCTTGGTCAAGGCATACAGCGCCTTCTCGAAGGCCGGGTCATACACGCCTGGACCGGCGAAACCCAGGTCACCACCATGGGCGGCCGAACCCGGGTCCTGGGAGAACTCCTTCGCCAGGGCATCGAAATGCTCACCCTTGGCCAGGCGCTGCTGGATCTCTTCGATCTTCGCCTTGGCCTGGGCGTCGCTCACCTTGTCATTCACTTCGATCAGAATGTGCGCGGCCCGACGCTGCTCGGCGAGGTTCGCGGTTTCTTTCTTGTACAGTGCCTGCAGGTCTTCGTCCTTGACGCTGACCTGGTCGAAGAACGACGACTTCTTGAGCTCCAGGTAGTCGACGACCACCTGATCCGGCGTCATGAACTCCTTGGCGTGCTGGTCGTAGTGAGCCTTGACCTCGTCATCGGTCAGCTTGACCGCCGACAGGTCGATCGGGACGTTCAGCGAGGCGAAATCGCGGGTCTGCTTTTCCAGGCGGGCAAAGGCCAGCACCTGTGCATCGGTGACGAAACCACTGCCCGCCAAGCCGGCACGGACCTGGCCGATCAGCATTTCCTGGGCCAGCATCTGGCGGAATTGCAGGCGACCATAGCCCAACTGACGAATCACCTGGTCGAAACGATCGGAGCTGAACTTGCCGTCCACCTGGAATTCAGGGGTTTGCAGGATCACCTGGTCCAGAGCGCCCTCGGAGAAAGCGAACTTCGACTTCTCGGCCCCCTGAAGCAGCAGCTTGCGGTCGATCAGCCCCTTGAGGGCGGATTCGCGCAGCATTTTCTCATCCAGCAACGAGGCGTCGAAATCCTTGCCCAACTGTTGCATGAGCTGGCGACGTTGCATGTCGACCGCCTGGCTCAGCTCGGTCAGGGTGATCTCGTCACCGTTGACCTTGGCCGCGTCCTGGCTGGTGGAGGTGGCCCGGAAAATGGCATCGAAACCGGTCAGCGCCATCAATGCGACGACGACCCCGATGATGGTCTTGGCAATCCAGCCTTGTGAATTGTCCCTGATATTTTGCAGCATGCTTCCCCCAGAAACGGTTGAACTTCAAGGTGGGCAACCGTGGAGCGTGGGTAGAGTCCGGATAGAAGAAAGGCGCATCCGAGGATGCGCCTTCTCGTAACTGACGGAACGGATGAGGGCTCGAATACGCGTCCCTCGGCGTGTCAGGCCGGCCCCGAAAGGACCTTGGCCGACCGCTTCACCGCTCCGCGGCCAGATCAGGCATGAACCCGACCCGGATAGGCAAAGGCTTGAACGAATGTCAGTTGACAGCTTCTTTCAGTGCTTTACCGGCTTTGAAACCTGGTTTTTTGGCTGCGGCGATTTCCAGCGTCTTACCGGTCTGAGGGTTACGACCGATGCGAGCAGGACGGTCGGTCACGGAGAAAGTGCCGAAACCTACCAGTACAACGGAGTCGCCAGCCTTCAGAGCGCCAGTGACGGATTCGATGACTGCGTCCAGCGCACGGCCAGCAGCAGCTTTCGGGATATCAGCGGATGCAGCGATAGCATCAATCAGTTCCGACTTGTTCACTCTAAGTCCCCTTATATCTATTGAGTATATTTCTAAGTTTTTGGGTAAACGCAAAACCTGTGCTGAATGGCCTACAGACACTTAAGAGCCGCTTTATAACAAGGGCTCTAAAAAGCTGTCAAGGAAGCCATCCAGACTTGATCCGTACTTAATGCGTGCTGATTCTTTCCTTGGAATCGGAGTCGCGCTTCTCATCTTTCGCGACGATCTCCGGAGCCACATCTGGCAAGGGCTCCGGCGCGTATTGCAGCGCAATTTGCAGGACCTCGTCAATCCATTTAACCGGTTTAATCTGCAGATCCTGCTTAATATTGTCAGGAATTTCCTTCAGATCACGCACATTCTCTTCTGGAATGATCACCGTCTTGATCCCGCCACGATGTGCCGCCAGCAGTTTTTCCTTCAAACCGCCAATGGCCAGCACCTGACCGCGCAAGGTAATTTCACCGGTCATGGCCACATCGGCACGGACAGGAATGCCAGTCAAAGCCGACACCAGGGCCGTACACATTCCTACGCCGGCGCTAGGACCATCTTTCGGGGTCGCCCCTTCCGGCATATGGATATGGGTGTCGCGCTTCTCGTGGAAGTCCAGGGGGATGCCCAGGCTCTTGGCACGGCTGCGCACCACGGTCAGCGCGGCGGTAATCGACTCGACCATGACATCGCCCAGGGAACCGGTCTTGATCAACTGGCCCTTGCCCGGCACCACGGCGGCTTCGATGGTCAACAGCTCGCCACCGACCTGGGTCCAGGCCAGGCCCGTGACCTGACCGATCTGATCCTGCTGCTCGGCCAGGCCGTAGCGGAATTTGCGCACCCCGAGGAAATGCTCCAGCAGGTCGGACGTGACCTTGACCGCGAAGCGTTTTTCCAGCGCGTGCTCTTTCACCGCCTTGCGGCAGACCTTGGCGATTTGCCGCTCCAGCCCACGCACACCGGCTTCACGGGTGTAGTAGCGGATGATGTCGCGAATCGCCTCGACCTCGAACTCCAGTTCGCCTTTCTTCAGGCCATTGGCCTGGATCTGCTTGGGCGACAGGTACTTGATGGCGATGTTGATCTTCTCGTCCTCGGTGTAACCCGGCAGGCGGATCACTTCCATCCGGTCCAGCAGCGCCGGCGGGATGTTCATCGAGTTGGAGGTGCAGAGGAACATGACATCGGACAGGTCGTAGTCAACTTCCAGGTAGTGGTCGTTGAAATTGTGGTTCTGTTCCGGGTCCAGCACCTCAAGCAACGCCGAGGCGGGATCGCCACGCATGTCGCTGCCCATCTTGTCGATCTCGTCGAGCAGGAACAGCGGGTTGCGTACCCCAACCTTTGTCATCTTTTGTATCAATCTTCCTGGCATCGAACCGATGTAAGTCCGCCGATGGCCACGAATTTCCGCTTCGTCACGGACGCCACCGAGGGCCATCCGTACGAATTTTCGGTTGGTCGCGTGAGCAATCGACTCAGCCAGGGAGGTTTTACCCACACCAGGAGGTCCGACCAAGCACAGAACAGGGCCGCGAATTTTCTTCACGCGCTTCTGCACGGCGAGGTATTCGAGGATCCGCTCCTTGACTTCCTCCAGACCATAGTGGTCCGCATCGAGAATGTCCTCGGCCCGTGCCAGGTCCAGGCGCACCTTGCTCTGGGCCTTCCACGGCACCTGTACCAGCCAGTCGAGGTAGGAACGCACCACGGTCGCCTCGGCGGACATCGGCGACATCTGCTTGAGCTTGTTCAACTCGGCCATGGCCTTGGCCAGGGCATCTTTCGGCAGGCCGGCGGCGTCGATGCGCTTTTTCAGCTCCTCGACTTCGTTATGGCCTTCGTCGCTGTCGCCCAATTCCTTCTGAATGGCTTTCATTTGCTCATTCAGGTAGTACTCGCGCTGGCTACGCTCCATCTGCTTCTTGACGCGGCCACGGATGCGTTTCTCGACCTGCAGCAGGTCGATTTCAGCGTCGAGCAAGGCCAGCACGTGCTCGACACGGGCCGACAGATCGACGATTTCGAGAATTTCCTGCTTCTGCTCGATCTTCAGCGCCATATGGGCAGCCATGGTATCGACCAGGCGGCTCGGCTCGTCGATGCTGTTCAACGACGACAGCACTTCAGCCGGCACTTTCTTGCCCAGCTGCACGTATTGCTCGAACTGTGCCAGCAGGCTGCGGACAAAGACCTCGGACTCGCGGTCCGGGGCATCGACCTCTTCGATCAGTGCCACTTCGGCACGGCAGTAGCCGTCGACCTCGCTGAAACGCTCGACGGTGCCGCGCTGCTCGCCCTCGACCAGCACCTTGACGGTGCCGTCAGGCAATTTGAGCAATTGCAATACAGTGGCGACTGTACCTACGCGATACAGCGCATCTTCGCCCGGGTCATCATCGGCAGGATTACGTTGGGCCAGCAGCAGAATCTGCTTGTCGCCCGTCATCGCGGCCTCGAGGGCTTCGATAGATTTCTCGCGCCCCACGAACAGCGGGATAACCATGTGCGGATACACCACGACATCACGCAATGGCAGGAGAGGCAATTCGATGGTCGTCTTCATGATTTCGCCTCTACGGCGGCCATAAGGCCGGAAACAGATGGATAAGCTTGAAACCAAGATGGGGGCTTGTTCGAAAAAAAACAAGCGCCAAAAGAAAAGGGGCCCGAAGGCCCCTTGTCAGGTCACAGTCTGTCGCCCTCAGGCGTCAGGCGCGGCCTTGGCCGGCGGCTCGCTGTTCTCGTAGATGTACAGCGGCTGGGATTTACCCTCGATCACGCTTTCATCGATCACCACTTTGCTCACTTCGGACTGCGAAGGGATTTCATACATGGTGTCGAGCAGGATGCCTTCCAGGATCGAACGAAGGCCGCGAGCACCGGTTTTACGCTCCAGGGCACGCTTGGCGACGGATTTCAGTGCGTCGGCACGGAATTCCAGGTCGACCCCTTCCATTTCGAACAGCTTGGCGTACTGCTTGGTCAAGGCATTCTTCGGCTCGGTGAGAATCTGCATCAATGCAGCCTCATCCAGCTCGTCCAGCGTGGCCAGAACCGGCAGGCGGCCGACGAATTCCGGGATCAGACCGAACTTGACCAGATCGTCAGGTTCGACTTCACGCAGGGACTCACCCACCTTCTTGCCTTCTTCCTTGCTGCGGACTTCGGCGCTGAAGCCGATGCCGCCACGGGTGGAACGGTTCTGGATAACCTTTTCCAGACCGGAGAACGCACCACCACAGATAAACAGGATGTTGCGCGTGTCCACCTGCAGGAATTCCTGCTGCGGGTGCTTGCGACCGCCCTGGGGCGGAACGGAGGCCACCGTGCCTTCGATCAACTTCAGCAAGGCCTGCTGCACGCCTTCACCGGAAACGTCCCGGGTAATCGACGGGTTATCGGACTTGCGGGAAATCTTGTCGATTTCGTCGATGTAGACAATGCCCATCTGGGCCTTTTCCACATCGTAGTCGCACTTCTGCAACAGTTTCTGAATAATGTTTTCCACGTCCTCGCCCACATAACCCGCCTCGGTGAGGGTGGTTGCATCGGCGATGGTGAACGGCACATTCAGCAGACGCGCCAGGGTTTCGGCCAGCAGGGTCTTGCCCGAGCCGGTCGGGCCGATCAGCAGGATGTTGCTTTTGCCGAGCTCGACGTCATCATTTTTCTTGTCACGCTGGTTCAGACGCTTGTAGTGGTTGTAGACCGCTACCGCCAGAACCTTTTTTGCACGCTCCTGACCAATCACGTACTGATCAAGGATGCCGCTGATTTCTTTAGGCGAAGGCAATTTATGCGCGCTGCTTTCGGCCTGTGCCTCCTGCACCTCCTCGCGGATGATGTCATTGCACAGGTCGACGCACTCGTCGCAGATAAAGACCGAGGGGCCGGCAATCAATTTGCGTACTTCATGCTGGCTTTTGCCACAGAAGGAGCAATAAAGCAGCTTGCCGTTGTCCTCGCCGTTGCGGGTGTCAGTCATTCGATCGATCCAAATCCGATAGGCTTGCAACACAAGATGAAGGCTATTGCGGGCTTTTTCAAGTCCACAGGTGGTCAGTCGTGACCGACCACCTACATTTGGGCTGCTTAGGCGGGCATTTGACGCTTTTCACGCACGGAGTCGATCAGGCCGTATTCGACCGCACGCTGGGCGCTCATGAAGTTGTCGCGGTTGGTATCGCGCTCGATGGTTTCCATGGTCTGCCCGGTGTGGTAGGCCAGCAGCGAGTTCAGACGCTCGCGAATGAACAGGATTTCCTTGGCGTGGATCTCGATATCCGAGGCCTGGCCCTGGAAACCGCCCAGCGGCTGGTGAATCATCATGCGCGAATTCGGCAGGCAGTGACGCTTGCCCGCGGCGCCGCCGGCCAGCAGGAAAGCCCCCATGCTGCAGGCCTGGCCGATGCACAGCGTGGAAACATCGGGCTTGATGAACTGCATGGTGTCGTAGATCGACATACCGGCGGTCACCGAACCACCTGGCGAGTTGATGTAGAGATGGATGTCCTTGTCCGGGTTTTCCGCTTCAAGGAAGAGCAGTTGCGCCACGACCAGGTTGGCCATGTAGTCCTCTACCGGGCCGACCAGGAAAATCACTCGCTCCTTGAGCAGGCGCGAGTAGATGTCATAGGCACGTTCGCCGCGGGCGGACTGCTCGATAACCATCGGGACCAGGCCGCCTGCGGCCTGGATGTCAGAGCTCTGCTGAATATAAGAATTGCGGGACATGTCCTGCAGTCACTCCCAAATAGTCATGTCTTGAATACGCATAAGCCAGCGCGAGGCTGGCTTATGGTGTGTATTTTCCAACGAGTCAGAAAATCAGTCGGCTTGTGGAGCTTCCACCGGCTTGACTGCTTCTTCGTAGGAGACCGATTTATCGGTCACATTCGCCTTCTGCAGAACAGTATCCACAACTTGTTCTTCCAGCACAACCGAACGGACTTCGTTCAGTTGCTGGTCGTTCTTGTAGTACCACGACACAACCTGTTCTGGTTCCTGGTAGGCCGAAGCCATTTCCTGGATCAGCTCACGCACGCGGGTTTCGTCAGGCTTGAGGTCGAACTGCTTGACCACTTCAGCAACGATCAGGCCCAGCACGACGCGGCGCTTGGCTTGCTCTTCGAACAGCTCGGCCGGCAGTTGATCAGGCTTGATGTTACCGCCGAACTGCTGAACGGCCTGCACACGCAGACGGTTCACTTCGTTTTCCAGCAGGGCTTTCGGCACTTCGATCGGGTTGGCGGCCAGCAGACCGTCCATTACCTGGTTCTTGACCTTGGACTTGATGGCCTGACGCAGCTCACGCTCCATGTTCTTGCGAACTTCGGCGCGGAAACCGTCCAGACCGCTTTCCTTGATACCGAACTGGGCGAAGAAGGCCTCGTTCAGCTCAGGCAGGGTCGGTGCCGACACGGTGTTCACGGTGACGGTGAACTCGGCGACTTTGCCGGCCAGGTCCAGGTTCTGGTAGTCAGCAGGGAAAGTCAGGTTCAGAACGCGTTCTTCACCGGCTTTGGCGCCTACCAGGCCATCTTCAAAGCCAGGGATCATGCGCTTGGAGCCCAGCACCAGCTGGGTGCCCTTGGCGGAACCGCCAGCGAAGACTTCACCGTCAACCTTGCCGACGAAATCGATATTCAGCTGGTCTTCGTTCTGGGCAGCGCGATCGGCCACTTCGAAACGGGTGTTCTGCTTGCGCAGGATTTCCAGCATGTTGTCCAAGTCGGCGTCCGCCACGTCGGCGCTCAGACGCTCGACAGCGATGGAGTCGAAACCGGCAACGGTGAACTCAGGGAACACTTCGAAAGTAGCGACGTATTCCAGGTCCTTGCCCTTCTCCAGCACTTTCGGCTCGACAGAAGGCTGGCCAGCCGGGTTCAGCTTCTGCTCAACCACGGCTTCATAGAAGGAGGCCTGGATCACATCGCCCACGGCTTCCTGACGGGCATCCGCCTCGTAACGCTGGCGGATCACGCTCATTGGCACCTTGCCAGGACGGAAGCCTGCAATCTTGGCCTTTTGGGCAGTCTGCTGCAGACGCTTGTTGACCTGGGTCTCGATGCGCTCAGCTGGCACGGTGATGCTCATGCGGCGCTCAAGAGCCGATGTATTTTCAACAGAAACTTGCATGGATATTCCTCGTTGCACAGACATTAGCCGGCCGTTTCCGACCTCAGAAGCAAGGGCAAGCATTCTAGTGGGTCGGACTCAAGAAGTCACCCTACTGAAAACGGCTAAAAACAGCAGGCAATGATTGGTCATGGACCGCCCTTGAGCAAGGTGCCCGGGACAGACGGTCACCCCACCGCCTTTCTACTCTGTTATTTCCCGGCCTCCTGATTTCATCCATCCTCCTAAAGGGCCTGAAGGCCGACACGTTCAGCACCAGAAACTTCTCTGCAAGGCGTATCACACGAATATTCCCCGCACTCGGATGGTGAAATGCGCGCAAAAAAAAAGCGCCAGACGACAAGTCTGGCGCTTTTTCTAATATGGGGTGGACGATGGGGATCGAACCCACGACAACAGGAGTCACAATCCTGTGCTCTACCAACTGAGCTACGCCCACCATATTGCCTATTCAAAAAGACCGATCAGATCGACCTCTTTGTTCAGCCTCACCAACGCCAACCGGCCCTGATGAAACTTTATTTGGTGCGGATGAAGAGACTCGAACTCTTACGCCTCGCGGCGCTGGAACCTAAATCCAGTGTGTCTACCAATTCCACCACATCCGCTCATCAAGCTCTTTAAAGCAAAAACGCCAGACCGTTGATCTGGCGCTTTTCGAAATATGGGGTGGACGATGGGGATCGAACCCACGACAACAGGAGTCACAATCCTGTGCTCTACCAACTGAGCTACGCCCACCATATTGCGTTACTTGTGCCAAAGCTGCCTATTGGCGCACCCGGCAGGACTCGAACCTGCGACCATCCGCTTAGAAGGCGGATGCTCTATCCAGCTGAGCTACGGGCGCCTTATTAATCTGTACTCGGTGACGACTACAAACCAAGTGCTTCAATCTTGCTGAGCCAGACATCAACTCTGCTCGACCTTCTCAACCAGTGCTAGGCTATGCCCGACAAGCGCGACAGATGTTATAGACGAGTCAAAAGGTCGTCAACTCCTTTTTGAAAAAAACTCAGAAATATAAAGGGGTTAGGGGAATATCCGGACCAAGCGCCTTTGCCCTCGCGCCGCGACATGCGAGAATGCGCACTCTTTTTCAACCCCTCTCGATGGTTAATCACGCGTCATGACTGCACAACTAATCGACGGCAAAGCGATCGCCGCCCGTCTGCGCCAGCAGATCGCCCAGCGTGTCGCCGAGCGTCGCCAGCAGGGCCTGCGTACGCCAGGCCTCGCGGTGATTCTGGTCGGCAGCGATCCTGCCTCTCAGGTTTATGTTTCGCACAAGCGTAAAGACTGCGAAGAGGTCGGCTTCATTTCGCAAGCCTACGACTTGCCCAGCGACACCACCCAACAGGCGCTCACCGACCTGATCGATCGCCTCAATGACGATCCACAGATCGACGGCGTGCTGCTGCAATTGCCGCTGCCCGAACACCTGGACGCCTCCCGCCTGCTGGAACGGATTCGCCCGGACAAGGACGTCGACGGTTTCCATCCTTATAACGTCGGTCGCCTGGCACAGCGCATCCCACTGCTGCGTCCCTGCACCCCGAAAGGCATCATGACCCTGCTGGAAAGCACCGGGGCCGATCTTTACGGGATGAATGCGGTGATTGTCGGCGCGTCCAATATCGTCGGTCGCCCGATGGCCATGGAACTGCTGCTGGCTGGCTGCACCGTGACCGTCACCCACCGCTTCACCCAGGACCTGGCCGGCCACGTCGGCCGCGCCGACCTGGTGGTGGTGGCCGCCGGCAAGCCGGGCCTGGTCAAGGGCGAGTGGATCAAGGAAGGCGCCATCGTCATCGACGTCGGCATCAACCGCCAGGAAGACGGCAAGCTGGTGGGTGACGTGATCTACGAAACCGCCCTGCCCCGCGCCGGCTGGATCACCCCGGTCCCGGGCGGCGTCGGCCCGATGACCCGCGCCTGCCTGCTGGAAAACACCTTGTATGCCGCCGAAACGCTGCATGCCTGAAGCCTGGAGGCATCCAGTGGTGCTATAACTGAGATGCTTTCACCCAACAAAAAAACCGCCAATTGGCGGTTTTTTTGTTTTTACACAGAAACTGCTTAGTCAGCCAGACGCCAGGTCGTCCCGCCCTTGCCGTCTTCCAGCACCACACCCATGGCGGTGATCTGGTCACGGATGCGGTCGGATTCCGCCCAGTCCTTGGCAGCCCGCGCCGCCAGGCGCGCCTGGATCAACGCTTCGACTTCAGCTGCATCGACCCGCCCTTCGGCGCCCGCCTGCAGGAAATCGTCTGCCCCCAACTGCAAGACGCCGAGCACACTGGCCAGCTCTTTAAGACGTGCCGCCAGGCCGGCCGCCGCCGCGAGATCGCTTTCGCGCAGGCGGTTGATCTCACGCACCATCTCGAACAGCACCGCACAGGCTTCCGGCGTGCCGAAGTCGTCGTTCATCACCTGGGTGAAACGCTCGACAAAAGCTTCACCGCCGGCCGCCGGCACGTTCGGCAGGCCTTTCAACGCATGGTAGAAACGCTCCAGGGCGCCCTTGGCATCCTTGAGGTTGTCTTCCGAATAGTTGATGGCGCTGCGGTAATGGCTCGATACCAGCAGGTAACGCACGACTTCCGGGTGATACTTGTCCAGCACATCGCGAATGGTGAAGAAGTTGTTCAAGGACTTGGACATCTTCTCGCCATTGATGCGAATCATGCCGCAGTGCATCCAGGCATTGGCGTAGGTCTTGCCGGTGGCCGCCTCGCTCTGGGCGATTTCGTTTTCATGGTGCGGAAACTCGAGGTCGCTGCCACCACCATGAATATCGAAGGTCTCGCCCAGGCAGCAGGTGGACATCACCGAGCATTCGATATGCCAGCCCGGACGCCCGGCGCCCCACGGCGACTCCCAGCTCGGTTCACCCGGCTTGGCGGCTTTCCACAGGACGAAATCCAGCGGATCCTGTTTCGACTCATCGACCTCGATCCGCGCACCGATGCGCAGGTCTTCGATCTTCTTGCGCGACAGCTTGCCGTAGCCGAGGAACTTGCCGACGCGGTAGTACACGTCGCCATTGCCCGGTGCATAGGCGTAGCCCTTGTCGATCAGGGTCTGGATCATGGCGTGCATGCCAGCGATGTGATCGGTGGCCCGCGGCTCCATGTCCGGCTTGAGGATGTTCAGGCGCGCCTCATCCTCGTGCATCGCGGCAATCATGCGCTCGGTCAGCGCCTCGAACGACTCGCCGTTCTCGTTGGCCCGATTGATGATCTTGTCGTCGATGTCGGTGATGTTGCGCACGTACGTCAGGTCGTATCCGCTGAACCGCAGCCAGCGGGTCACCAGGTCGAAGGCCACCATGCTGCGGCCATGGCCCAGGTGGCAGTAGTCATACACGGTCATCCCGCAGACATACATGCGTACCTTGTTGCCATCCAGCGGCTTGAAGACTTCCTTGCTCTTGGTGAGCGTGTTGTAGATCGTTAGCACGAAGAAGCTTTCCTCTCTCTATCAGAGCCGGTCAGGCCTGAATCACTGACCCCAGGAGTCGCGCAGGGTCACGGTACGGTTGAATACCGGGGCACCTGGTTTCGAGTCCTTGATATCCGCGCAGAAGTAACCTTCGCGCTCGAACTGGAAACGGTCTTCCGGCTGTGCGTTGCCCAGCGAAGGCTCGGCGCGACAACCGGTCAGGACCTGCAGGGAGTCAGGGTTGATGTTGTCCAGGAAACTGGCACCGTCTTCGGCCTTCTCCGGGTTCGGCGAGCGGAACAGGCGGTCGTACAGACGGACTTCGCACTCGACGCTGGCCTGCGCCGGCACCCAGTGGATCACACCCTTGACCTTGCGGCCCTCGGGGTTCTTGCCCAGGGTGTCCGGGTCATAGGAGCAGCGCAATTCGACGATGTTGCCGTCGGCGTCCTTGATCGCTTCGTCGGCACGGATCACATAGCTGCCGCGCAGGCGCACTTCACCGGTCGGCTCCAAGCGCTTGTAGCCCTTGGGCGGCTCTTCCATGAAGTCTTCGCGATCGATGTAGATCTCACGGGCGAATGGCAGCTGGCGCACACCCATGTCTTCTTTCGGGTGGCACGGCAGCTCGAGGTTCTCGACCTGGCCTTCCGGATAGTTGGTAATGACCACTTTCAGTGGCCGCAGCACGCACATGGCCCGCGGCGCGCTCTGATCCAGGTCGTCACGGATGCTGAATTCCAGCATGCCGAAGTCCACCACGCCGTCGGAACGGTTGGTGCCGATCATCTCGCAGAAGTTGCGGATGGATTTCGGGGTGTAGCCACGACGGCGGAAGCCCGACAGCGTCGACATGCGCGGATCGTCCCAACCGTTGACGTGCCCTTCGTCCACAAGCTGCTTGAGCTTGCGCTTGCTGGTGATGGTGTAGTTCAGGTTCAGCCGGGAGAACTCGTACTGACGCGGCTTGCACGGCACCGACAGGTTGTCGAGGAACCACTCGTAGAGCGGGCGATGGCCTTCGAACTCCAGGGTGCAAATGGAGTGGGTGATCCCTTCGATGGCGTCCGACTGACCGTGGGTGAAGTCGTAGTTCGGGTAGATGCACCACTTGTCACCGGTCTGGTGGTGGTGGGCATGGCGAATGCGATAGAGGATCGGGTCGCGCAGGTTCATGTTCGGCGAGGCCATGTCGATCTTGGCCCGCAGCACGCGTGCGCCATCCGGGAACTCACCGGCTCGCATCCGGGCGAACCAGTCCAGGTTCTCCTCCACCGAACGCTCGCGGAACGGGCTGTTCTTGCCCGGCTCGGTCAGGCTGCCACGGTATTCCTTGGCCTGATCGGGGGTCAGGTCGTCGACGTAGGCCTTGCCGGCCTTGATCAGCTCCACGGCCCAGTCATGCAACTGGTCGAAATACTGCGAGGCATAGCGCACTTCACCGGACCATTCGAAACCCAGCCACTTGACGTCGCTTTCGATGGCGTCGATGTATTCCTGGTCTTCCTTGGCCGGGTTGGTGTCGTCGAAACGCAGGTGCGTGACGCCACCGAACTCCTGGGCCAGGCCGAAGTTCACGCAGATCGACTTGGCATGGCCGATGTGCAGGTAGCCGTTGGGCTCAGGCGGGAAACGCGTCACGATCTGAGTGTGCTTGCCCGAGTCCAGGTCGGCCTGAATGATCGGGCGCAGGAAGTTGACCGGGACAGCCGGTCCGGTCTTGGCGTTCGAGGTAGGGTCGACAGTGGGCTTGCTCATAGGATCCTTGGGCTTGCGAGTGCGCGGCCGGGTGCGGCCTGATCAATCAAAACGGGTATCATAGCCGATGCGATCAAGCGCCTGACAGAGGCGCGCCGAAAACGGCGGCTATTAATAGGGCCCGGATGAAAAAACCGCCTCGGTTCCCGCGCCTCACGTTAAACTGCGCCACCTGGTGGATTTATACCAGACAGGTTCGGCCCCGCGAGCACTACCCGCACGCCGAAACCCATGAATTCCTTCAAAGAGTAGCCAAGATGACCCAAGTCAAACTGACCACCAACCATGGCGAAATCGTCCTGGAACTGAACGCTGGGAAAGCCCCGATCACCGTGGCCAACTTCGTTGAGTACGTCAAAGCCGGCCACTACGAAAACACGATTTTCCACCGCGTGATCGGCAACTTCATGATCCAGGGCGGCGGTTTCGAGCCTGGCATGAAAGAAAAGAAAGACAAGCGCCCGAGCATCCAGAACGAAGCGGACAACGGCCTGCCGAACGAGAAATACAGCGTCGCCATGGCCCGCACCATGGAGCCGCATTCGGCCTCCGCGCAGTTCTTCATCAACGTCACCGACAACAGCTTCCTGAACCACAGCGCCAAGACCGTCCAGGGCTGGGGCTACGCGGTATTCGGCAAAGTGGTTGCCGGCACTGACGTGGTCGACAAGATCAAAGGCGTGGCCACCACCATGAAGGCCGGCCACCAGGACGTTCCGACAGAAGACGTGATCATCGAGAAAGCCGAGATCGTTGAGTGATACTGCTGATTTCAGATTTGCATCTGGAAGAGGAACGCCCGGACATCACCCGGGCGTTTCTGGATTTCCTGGCCGGACGCGCCCGTTCGGCACAAGCGCTGTACATCCTGGGCGATTTTTTCGAAGTCTGGATCGGCGACGATGCCATGACCCCCTTTCAACGCTCGATCTGCACAGCCTTACGCGCATTGAGCGACAGCGGCACACGAATTTTCCTGATGCACGGCAATCGTGACTTCCTGCTGGGCAAGGCCTTCTGCAAGGCCGCTGGCGCCACCCTGCTCAAGGACCCAAGCGTGGTGCAGATGAATGGCGAGCCGGTACTGTTGATGCACGGCGATAGCCTGTGCACGCGGGACGAGGCCTATATGCGCCTGCGTCGTTATCTGCGCAACCCCATCAGCTTGTTCATCCTGCGGCACCTGCCACTGCGCACCCGCCACAAACTGGCACGCAAACTGCGCAGCGAAAGCCGCGCGCAGACCCGCATGAAAGCCAATGACATCGTCGACGTGACACCGCAAGAGGTGGCGCAGGTCATGCAGCAACAAGGTGTGCAGACCCTGATCCACGGCCACACCCACCGACCGGCCATTCACAAGTTGCAACTCGGTGCACAGGCGGCGAAACGGATTGTGCTGGGCGATTGGGATCGCCAAGGCTGGGCCTTGCAGGTGGATGAGCAGGGTTTCCAGCTGGCGGCGTTTGATTTCACGCCGCCACCAGCCCCCTCGCCACATTAATGTCCTGACGCAGCAGGCCCGGCCTTCGCCGCGAACGGCGGCTTGGCCAGCCATACCAACAGCATCAAGGCCATGAAGCCCCAGCCCAGCAATGTGAAGTAATCCACGGTCGACAGCATGTACGCCTGACTGGTGAGAAGCTGATCCAGCTGGGTATAGGCCCGGCTGCCCGCCCCACCGAGATTGCCCAGGGCCTCACGCGTCGCCGGATCGAACGGGGTGATGCTTTCACTTAAATAGGCATGGTGCTGGTCCGCCCGGCGAATCCAGATCCAGGTGGTCAGCGAGGCCGCGAAGCTCCCCCCCAGCGTCCGCAGGAAGGTGGCCAGCCCAGCACCGTCGGCGATCTGGCTCGGCGGCAGGTCCGACATCAGGATGCTCAAGGTCGGCATGAAAAACAGCGCCACTCCGATCCCCATGAACAGTTGCACCATGGCGATATGCTGGAAGTCCACCTCATTGGTGAAACCGGCGCGCATGAAGCAGCTCAGGCCGATCGCCAGGAACGCCAGTCCGGCGAGCAACCTCAAATCGACCTTGTTGGCGTATTTACCGACGAACGGCGACATCAGCACCGGCAGGATCCCGATCGGCGCCACTGCGAGGCCCGCCCAGGTCGCGGTGTAGCCCATCTGGGTCTGCAGCCACTGCGGCAGGATCAGGTTGATGCCGAAGAACCCGGCATAGCCGAGGATCAGCACGATGGTGCCGATCCTGAAGTTGCGGTAGGCAAACAGCCGCAGGTTGACCACCGGATGCTTGTCGGTCATTTCCCAGATCACGAACACCGACAGGGCAATCGCCGAGATGACCGCACCGATCACGATGAAGTTCGACTCGAACCAGTCCAGGTCATTGCCCTTGTCGAGAATCACCTGCAAGGCCCCCACGCCAATGATCAGGGTCAGCAAGCCGACATAGTCCATCGGCTGGCGACTGATCTCCACCGGACGGGCCTTGAGTTGCTGGCGGACCACCATCGCGGCGAATACACCGATGGGCACGTTAATAAAGAAGATCCACGGCCAGCTGTAGCTGTCGGTAATCCAGCCGCCGAGAATCGGCCCGGCAATCGGCGCCACCACCGTGACCATCGCCAGCAGCGCCAGGGCCATGCCTCGCCTGGCCGGAGGATAGACCGCGATCAGCAGCGTCTGGGTCATGGGGTACAGCGGCCCGGCCACCAGCCCCTGCAGTACGCGAAAGCCCACCAGCTCGGGCATCGAGGTGGAAATACCGCAGAGGAATGAAGCCAGCACGAACAGGATCGTAGCCCAGATGAACAGCTTCACTTCGCCGAAACGCCGGCTCAGCCAGCCGGTCAGCGGCAAGGCAATGGCGTTGCTCACGGCAAAGGAGGTGATGACCCAGGTGCCCTGCTCCGAACTCACGCCCAAATTGCCGGAAATGGTTGGCAACGCCACGTTGGCGATGGTGGTGTCGAGCACCTGCATGAAGGTCGCCAGCGACAGGCCGATGGTACTGAGCAACAGGCTGGGCGGAGTGAAAGATGCGTTCGAGCTCATCGCGAATCCTTGGAAACGAGGCAGGTGCCGCGACCTTCGGGCCGCGGCTGGATTGGCGACTCAGCGTTGTGCGGTTTTCGCCGCGGTTGCGCTGTTTTCATGGATCAGGCGGGTGATCACCGCATCGGCCTGGGCCAGTTGCTCCGCATACACGTTGGTGCTGAACGAAGCTTTCTGCGGCGGCTGCTGGGCCAGCACCGGACCGCTCTGGTCATGCAGATTGACCTCGACCTGGGTCGACAGGCCGACCCGCAGCGGGTGCTTGGCCAGCTCTTCGGCGTTGATGTGAATGCGCACCGGTACCCGCTGGACGATCTTGATCCAGTTGCCGGTGGCGTTCTGCGCCGGCAGCAGGGCAAAGGCGCTGCCGGTACCGGCACCGAGGCTGTCGATGGTGCCGCTGTATTTCACCGCGCTGCCATACAGGTCGGCCTCGATGTCCACCGGCTGGCCGATGCGCATGTCACGCAGTTGGGTTTCCTTGAAGTTGGCGTCGATCCACAGCTGGTCCAGGGGAATCACCGCCATCAGCGCGGTACCCGGCTGGACCCGCTGCCCCAGTTGCACGGTGCGCTTGGCGACGTAACCGGTCACCGGCGCAATCAGGGTGGTCCGGGCGTTGGCCAGATAGGCCTGGCGCAGTTGCGCGGCCGCAGCCTTGACGTCCGGGTGATTGGACACCACGGTGTCGTCCACCAGCGCGCTGCTGGTGTTGAGCTGATGCTCGGCATTGCTCAGCGCGCTCTGGGCGGAGGTCAGGTCGTCACGGGCGTGGGACAGTTCCTCCTGGGAAATCGCACCACCGGCCGCCAGGTTCTTGCGGCGGGTGAAGTTCTCCTGGGCCTTCTGTACCGCCGACTTCTGCTCAGCGACCTGGGCCTTCATGCCGTCGACATTGCTGTACAAGCCACGAACCTGGCGCACGGTCTTGGCCAGGTTGGCCTCGGCGCTTTGCAGGCCGACTTCGGCATCGCTCGGGTCGAAGTTCAGCAACACCTGGCCTTCGTGCACCAGATCGCCGTCGTCGGCGCCAATGCTGACCACGGTGCCGGTCACCAGCGGGGTGATTTCCACCACGTTGCCGTTGACGTAGGCGTCATCGGTGCTTTCGCTCCAGCGCCCGTAGACTTCATGCCAGCCCCAGACACCCAGGCCACCGAGGATCACCAGCAAGGTGAGGCCCGTCAGCATGACTTTGCGCTTGCGGGAATTGCCGGCATCCGGGGTTGTTTCAGTAGCGTTCTTTTCAGTGGCCATGGCAGGTACCTTGAATTAATGAGTCTGAACCGAGGGGCTGGTGGCGTTCGCGGCGATGTTGTCGGCCTGGAAACCACCGCCCAGGGCCTGCATCAGCTGGATGGAGAAATCGATCTGCTGGGCATTCAGGTCCGCCAGCTGGCGTTGGGCCTGCAACAGGGTCTGCTCGATGGTGAGCACGTCCAGGTAGTTGCCGATGCCGGCACCGTAGCGTTGCAACACCGTGTTGTAAGAGTCCTGGGCGATATCCGCCGCATGTTGCTGGGCGGTGATCTGCTGGCCGAGGGCGCGCAACTGCTGGAGGGTGTCGCTGACATCGCCCAGCGCCTGGACCAGGCTCTTGTTGTACTGCGCCACCGCCAGGTCGTAGTCGGCGTCCTTGGCGTCGAGGCCGGCACGCAGGCGCCCGCCGTCGAAGATCGGCAGCGAGACGGTCGGGGCAATGCTGAAGAAGCGACTGGCGGAACCGAACATGGCGTCGCCCAGCAACGACTCGGCGCCGGCGCCGGCACTCAGATTGAGGTTGGGGTAGAAGCGGGTCTTGCCAGCGGCAATGTCCTTGCTCGCGGCCTCGACGCGCCAGCGCGCAGCCACCAGGTCCGGACGCCGTCCCAGCAGTTCCGCCGGCAGTACCGACGGCAAGGCCACGGCGCTGGGCTGGAGGATCTTCGGCCGGGTGATCTCATTGCCGCGGTCCGGCCCCTTGCCCAGCAATACGGCCAGGGCGACCTTGGCGCTTTGCAGCTTTTTCCCTGCGTCGATCACCTGCTCTTCGGCGCTGGCGGCCAGGCTTTCGGTTTGCTGGTACTGGTAATGACTGTCGATGCCGGAACTCAACCGACGCTTGCCCAGTTCCAGCAGTTTGCGGGTACGCTGAAGGTCGTCGTTGTCCAGGTCGTAGACGATATGCGCCTGCCCCAGGTTGCTGTAGGCCCGGGCCACGTCGGCGGCGAGGGTCAATTGCGCGGCCTGGCGATCGACTTCGGCGGCCCGTGCCTGGCCCAGCGCGGCTTCCCAGGCGTCACGCTGCCCGCCCCAGAGATCGAAGCTGTAGTTGAAGCTGACCCCCAGCTTGCGCACGGTGTTGTAGCTCCCGCCGCGACCGCTGGGGTCCTGGTCCCGTGCCAGGCGCGAGCGGGTAACACCACCACTGGCATCGAGGGTCGGCATCCGCGCCGCGTCGGCGGCATCGGCCGCTGCGCTAGCCTGGTGCGCACGCGCGCTGGCGACCTGCATATCGGGGCTGTCGTGCAAGGCTTCGCGGATCAGCCCATCGAGTTGCGGGTCACCGAGGCTTGTCCACCAGTCGCTTTTCGGCCAGGCCGCCGGCGACAGCGTCACGCCCTTGAGGGATTGTTCGGCCTTGAGGTTTTTCGCCTCGAGGCTGACACCTTCGGTGTGCAGGCCGCTGTAGCTGGCGCAACCGGCCAGGACCATCGACAGGAACACCAGGCTGAAGCCGGCACGCAGGGTTTTACTGCTCATTTTTTTCACCCACCCGCAGCAGGGTGATCGAGTCCCCGGCCGCCAGCAAAATTTTCTTCAGGATGTCTTCCAGTGTCCGCAGCTCTTGCACGGTGATGGCCCCCGCCAGCTCGTTCATCGCATCGGCACCGATTTCCGGCAAACGGTCGGCGAGGGTCTGCCCCTGCGGCGTGAGCACCAGTCGGACCTGGCGCCGATCGCCCTCCGAGCGTCGGCGGGCGAGCAGCTCTTTCTGCTCCAGGCGATCGAGCATGCGAGTCATCGAACCGCTGTCCAGGGACAGGTAGCGGCACAGCTCCGCCGGGGTATCGACACCGAACTGGGCCATGATGATCAACACCTTGAACTGCGCGGCGGTGATGCCGTACGGAACCATATGGGTGTCGATGATCCGGTCCTTGAGCAACGCGGCACGACCCAGGAGCAAGCCGAGATGGCAGTTGTGAAAGTCGCCCGGGGTGAAATGTTTCATAAGACCACCAAAAGCTGCTTAGGCAGAGAGTTGGTCCAATATTACTGCTTAGGCAGCTAATGTCAAAGCATTCGTTAGGAAGCTTCTTATTTAGCCGATATTAGGGTGGCAAGTCGAATAGATAACTCTAGATACACCCATGAATTAGATGTCTAACCCCGAGTTCGCGGACATGGATTGGGGCATGCTGGAAATCGATATCTCGCCCTATCTGGGCAAGACCGAGAAGGTCAACGTGACCCTTCCCGGTTTCGTGATCCAGCGCATCGACCGTTACGTGCGCGACCACCGGATCAAGAGCCGCTCATCGTTCCTGGCGGACGCGGCGCTGGAAAAGCTGGTACGTACTTAAGCCTCGGCAGTGGCCGGGACACCACTGTGGAAGCGGAATTCGCTGTCCGGCGACTCGATCAGCTCCTGCTCGACCGCCCGCACCTTCTCGATGACCCGGCCAATGTCCTCGGCGTCGCCGTACTGGTAGGCCAGTTTCAGGTAGCCCTGGAAATGCCGGGCCTCACTCTTGAGCAGGCCGAAGTAGAATTTGCCGAGCTCTTCGTCCAGGTGCGGCACCAGGGCTTCGAAGCGCTCGCAACTGCGGGCCTCGATGAAGGCCCCGACCACCAACGTATCCACCAGCTTGACCGGCTCGTGATTGCGCACCACCTTGCGCAGTCCCGAGGCATAGCGACCGGCGGACAACTGCCGCAACTCGATCTTGCGTCGCTTCATCAGGCGCATGACCTGTTCGTGGTGCACCAGCTCTTCCCGGGCCAGACGCGACATCAGGTTGATCAGGTCGACATGGGAATGGTACTTGGCGATCAGGCTCAAGGCGGTGCTGGCGGCCTTGAACTCGCAGTTCTTGTGATCGATCAGCAGCGTTTCCTGATCCGCCAGCGCCGCCTGCACCCAGCCTTGCGGGGTCGGGCAGCCGAGGAACTCGTGGATTTCCGGCAGATTCACAGGAAAGCTCCCGTCACAGGAGTGGCTTGGCAGGGGTACAACGCGGGAATAGTCGACATGGGGCTCACAAAAACCGGGGGGGGGGCAGACAGGGCAAGGCCGCCGATTATACGGGCCCCGGGGCAGATCGCCAGCCGCCCCACTTGATATGCATCAAGATCGCAGTCGGTGGACTGCAACTATAGTTGTATGAAGTCGCCTTCAGCCTTCCCCGGAGCACCCCGACCATGCAAGCCATCCGCAGCATTCTGGTGATACTCGACCCCGACCACGCCCACAGCCTGGCCCTCAACCGCGCCAAGCTGATCGCCGGAGTCACGGATGCGCACCTGCACCTGCTGATGTGCGACCCCAAACACGATCACAGCGCCCTGCTCAGCCTGCTCAAGAGCCAACTGCATGACGACGGCTACAGCGCCACGGCCGAGCAGGCCTGGGACAAGACCCTGCACGACACCATCATCGGCGTGCAACAGGCCGAAGGCTGCGGCCTGGTGATCAAGCAGCATCGCCCCGACAGCCCGCTGAAGAAAGCCCTGTTGACCCCTTCCGACTGGAAGCTGCTGCGCTACTGCCCATCCGCCGTGCTGATGGTCAAGACCGAGACACCCTGGTCAGGCGGGGTGATTCTCGCGGCGGTGGACGTGGGCAATTCCGATGACGAACACCGGCACCTGCACGCCAGCATCATCGATCACGGTTATGACATCGCCAGCCTGGCCAAGGGCCACTTGCACGTGATCAGCGCCCATCCCTCGCCCATGTTGTCGGCCGCCGACCCGGTGTACCAGCTCAGGGAAACCATCGAAGGCCGTTATCGCGATCAATGCCGGGACTTCCAGAGCCAATTCGACGTGGATGACGAGCACCTGCATATCAAGGAAGGCCCCGCCGACGTGCTGATTCCCCATATGGCCCACACACTCGGGGCGGCGGTGACGGTCATCGGCACGGTGGCGCGCAGCGGGATTTCAGGGGCGCTGATCGGCAATACCGCGGAAGTGGTGCTCGACGCACTGGAAAGCGATGTGCTGGTGCTCAAGCCCCAGGAAATCATCGATCACCTGGTGGAGACGGCGCCGCGCCCCTGAATGAGCGCAAAGGACACCCTCAACCGCCCATGGCATCCTTGAGGAAACCCGGCGCGATATAACGCTGGTAATGCGCTTCGGACAGAAGGAAGAACTCCCGGTCGATGGCGTCGCGCAACTCGGGCAGCCCCCAGTCGCGAAACTCCGGCAACAACACCATGCCGTAGGCCTCCAACTGGCTGATCACCCGCGCGCCACGGGCAATCAGCTGGTACGCCCAGCAATATTCCGACTGGTGGGGCACGAAGCGGATCTTGCGGGCCTCCAGCTGCTGGCGCAGCCTGAGCGGATCGAACACCTCGATCTTGGCCACCATCACCTGGACCAGCAATTGTTCCAGGCGCAACCACACCGCACGCTTTTCCTCCTCGTTGTAGCCGTTCCAGTGGACGACTTCATGGTGGAAGCGCTTGCAGCCACGGCACACCAGATCACCGTAAACAGTGGAGCAGAGGCCGACGCAAGGGGTCTTGATGGTCTGATTGGGCATGGGCAGGGAACACGGGCAAAAGCAAAACAGGTCCGCATGTTAGCCCTTTGTCTAACAAGGGTCACCCCCGAACCTGCCGGGCTTAACTTACCTTTCTTCGGAATATGCCGTAGAATCGGCCTGCCTTTTTAGGCGCCAATGTCCGTTGGAAGCTGTTTTCAAAGCGTCACGAGCACAGTTCATCCTAAAGAACGGCGTTGGCGTGGGAATTTCCGCCCGGAAGTCCCTGCGCCAACCCTCATCAGCTCCCGTTCCGCAGGCGTAAAACTTTGAAAACAGCTTCTGTTGGAGATCGTGGAAACTCTGGCTAAGCGGCTCAAAAAGCCCCGCAGCGCATGAGTGCCGTGCATTTCTGGATGAGCGTCCCGGACACCCATTTGGGACCACTGATGAGGGTAATAACTGTGCTTGAAGCCTACCGCAAACATATCGAAGAGCGTGCAGCACTGGGCATCGTGCCCCAGCCGCTTAACGCCGAACAAACCGCAGGCCTGGTCGAGCTGCTGAAGAATCCCCCGGCTGGCGAAGAAGCTTTCCTCGTTGACTTGATCACCAACCGCGTTCCGCCTGGAGTGGACGAAGCGGCCTACGTCAAGGCCGGTTTCCTCTCCGCCCTGGCCAAGGGCGAAGTCAAGTCTCCCCTGATCGACAAGAAACGCGCGGTAGAACTGCTCGGCACCATGCAGGGCGGCTACAACATCGTGACCCTGGTCGAGCTGCTGGACGACGCCGAGCTGGCAGCCGTTGCCGCCGCGCAACTCAAGCACACCCTGCTGATGTTCGATGCCTTCCACGACGTCGCGGAAAAAGCCAAGAACGGCAACGTTCACGCCAAGGCAGTGATCCAGTCCTGGGCCGACGGCGAGTGGTTCAAGAACCGCCCTGTGCTGGCCGACAAGATCAGCCTGCGCGTATTCAAGGTCACCGGCGAAACCAACACCGACGACCTGTCCCCTGCACCAGACGCCTGGTCGCGTCCGGATATCCCGCTGCACGCCCTGGCCATGCTGAAAATGGCCCGTGACGGCATCGTGCCTGACCAGCAGGGCGCCATCGGCCCGATGAAACAGATCGAGCAGATGCGCAACGACGGTTTCCCGATCGCCTACGTCGGTGACGTGGTCGGTACCGGTTCGTCGCGTAAATCGGCGACCAACTCGGTCCTGTGGTTCTTCGGCGACGACGTGCCTTACGTGCCGAACAAGCGCGCAGGCGGCTTCTGCTTCGGCAGCAAGATCGCTCCGATCTTCTACAACACCATGGAAGATGCTGGCGCACTGCCAATCGAATTCGACGTTTCCAACATGAACATGGGCGACGTGATCGACCTGTACCCGCATGCTGGCAAAGTCACCAAGCACAACAGCGATGAAGTCCTGGCCACCTTCGAAATGAAGACCCCGGTACTGCTCGACGAAGTCCGTGCCGGCGGTCGTATTCCGCTGATCATCGGCCGCGGCCTGACCGAGAAGGCGCGCGCCGAACTGGGCCTGCCACCGTCGAACCTGTTCAAGCTGCCGGAAGCTCCGGCCGAAAGCACCAAGGGTTACACCCTGGCGCAGAAAATGGTCGGCAAGGCCTGCGGCGTGAAGGGCGTTCGTCCCGGCACCTACTGCGAGCCGAAGATGACCACCGTCGGCTCCCAGGACACCACCGGCCCGATGACCCGCGACGAGCTGAAGGACCTGGCCTGCCTGGGCTTCTCCACCGATCTGGTCATGCAGTCGTTCTGCCACACCGCGGCTTATCCGAAGCCGATCGACGTCACCACGCACCACACCCTGCCCGACTTCATCATGACCCGTGGCGGCGTGTCCCTGCGTCCGGGCGACGGCATCATCCACAGCTGGCTGAACCGCATGCTGCTGCCGGACACCGTCGGCACCGGCGGTGACTCCCACACCCGCTTCCCGATCGGCATCTCGTTCCCGGCCGGTTCCGGCCTGGTGGCTTTCGCCGCCGCCACTGGCGTCATGCCACTGGACATGCCGGAATCGATCCTGGTGCGTTTCAAAGGCAAGCTGCAACCGGGCGTCACCCTGCGCGACCTGGTTCACGCGATCCCTTACTACGCCATCCAGAAAGGCCTGCTGACCGTCGAGAAGAAAGGCAAGAAAAACGCCTTCTCCGGCCGCATCCTGGAAATCGAAGGCCTGGAAACCCTGACCGTCGAACAGGCCTTCGAACTGTCCGACGCCTCGGCTGAACGTTCCGCCGCCGGTTGCACCATCAAGCTGTCGAAAGAGTCGATCGCCGAATACCTGCAGTCGAACATCACCCTGCTGCGCTGGATGATCGGCGAAGGCTACGGCGATGCCCGCACCCTGGAGCGTCGTGCCCAGGCGATGGAAGCCTGGGTAGCCAACCCGGAGCTGCTGGAAGCCGACAAGGACGCCGAGTACGCGGAAATCATCGAAATCGACCTGGCCGACGTCAAGGAGCCTGTGCTCTGCGCGCCGAACGACCCGGACGACGCCCGCCTGCTCTCCAGCGTCGCTGGCGAGAAGATCGACGAAGTGTTCATCGGTTCCTGCATGACCAACATCGGCCACTTCCGCGCTGCGGGCAAGTTGCTGGATCAGGTCAAGGGCCAGTTGCCAACACGCCTGTGGCTGTCGCCGCCGACCAAGATGGACGCTCACCAGCTGACCGAAGAAGGCTACTACGGCATCTACGGCAAGGCTGGCGCGCGCATGGAAATGCCGGGCTGCTCGCTGTGCATGGGTAACCAGGCACGGGTAGAACCGAACTCCACCGTGGTGTCGACCTCGACCCGTAACTTCCCGAACCGTCTGGGCGACGGCGCGAACGTCTACCTGGCTTCGGCCGAGCTGGCGTCCGTGGCTTCGATCCTGGGTCGCCTGCCGACCGTCGAGGAATACATGGAGTACGCCGGTAAAATCGACAGCATGGCTGCCGATGTCTACCGCTACCTCAGCTTCGACCAGATCGCCGAGTTCCGTGAAGCCGCGGCGAACGCCAATATTCCGGTCGTTCAAGCCTAAGCTGTACGCGCAATAGAAAAAGCCCCGATTTGTCGGGGCTTTTTTATGCCTGTCGGTTTTATACCTGCCGTTACTGGCGTACCAACCGCAGGTTCTGGAACTCGACCTTCTCGGTGCTGCGATACGGGTTGATGTCCAACCCACCCCGCCGCACATAACGGGCATACACCGTCAATTTCTCCGGTTTCAACAAGCGCTGCAGGTCAAGAAAGATCCGCTCCACGCATTGCTCATGGAAGTCCGAATGCTGGCGGAAGCTCACCAGGTACGCCAGCAGGCTCACGTGATCCAGCGCCGCACCGCGATACTCCACCACCACACTGCCCCAGTCCGGCTGGCTGGTCACCGGGCAATTGGACTTGAGCAGGTGGCTGTGCACAGACTCCTCGACCACCCGCGACTCGTCACAGCGCAGCAGCTCCGGACGCGGATGGGCGTAGTCACTGACATTGATCTCCAGGTCGTCGATGCACACACCCGGCAAGGCAACCACACCCTCGGCCTGCACCTCGCTCAAACGACGGACCCGCACCCCCACCGGCTTGCCGGCGGCGGCCGACAGATCGGCGCGCAACACCGCTTCCAGGCTGGCAGTGTCGACGAACGGCGTCTGGTTCAGGGAGTTGAGGTACAGCTTGAAGGACTTCGACTCGATGATGTTCGGCGAATCCGCCGGGATGCTGAACTCACCGATCGCCACCACCGGCTTGCCGGACGGCAGCAGCCAGGACAACTCGAAGCAGTTCCAGAAGTCCACGCCGACATACGGCAAGGTCTCGGCGCTCAGGCCCAGCTCGGCCCATTTGGTCGCCCGGGGAATGGGGAACAGCAAGGATGGCGTGTAGGTGGCGATGTACTCACTGGATTTGCCCAGTGGCGAGTGTTCGGCGGCGGGATGCATGACAAAAACCTGACTGAATAAACCCTGCCAGTCTATCGCAAATCACCCGCGCGCACGAAAGCCCTCGCCCCGACAGGTCACTTCAAGGCTCGATCTTCAAGGTTCCGACCATCCCCGCCTGGTAGTGCCCGGGAATATTGCAGGCAAACTGCAGGTTCCGGGCCTGGCTGAAGGTCCAGGTCAACTCGGCGGTCTTGCCCGGCTCGACCAGCACGCTGTTGGGATCGTCATGCTTCATTTCATGACCCATGGCGGCGTGGTCCATGCCGGCCATATTCATGCCGGTGGTCGTCAATTGGCCGCCCTGCTGCATCTTCAGCATCGCCTGCTGGTGCTCGGCATGCGCCGCCGCGTGCCCCAGGTTGAATTCATGCAGCAGATGGCCTTTATTGATCAGCACGAAACGCACGGTCTCGCCCGCCTTCACATCCAACTCTTTGGCATTGAAGGCGATGTCGGTCATGATCACTTCAACCGTGCGGGTCGCCTTGCTCGCCGGTGCCGGCTGGCCGAAATCATAGTGGCCCGCGGGCGAGGCCCAGACAGGCAGGCTCACCGCCAGCAAACCAACCAGCAGCAGGCTGTTACGCAAAAACATAGTCACACTCCAACGGGATCGGGTCCAGGTTGTGTGAAACTGTAGGGCCCGGTCGCTGGCATTGAGCTGACCTCCAGATTACAACTTTGTCAGGTTGGCCTCCATCCAGCCGGCGCGCGGTATAACGCTCCTGTTCCATTTGCCATGAGCCATCCATGAAACTGCTGATCGTCGAAGACCAACCGAAAACCGGTCACTACCTGCGCCAGGGCCTGAGCGAGGCCGGGTTCAACACCGAACTGGTGGCGGACGGCATCACCGGCCAGCACCTGGCCCTGACCGGCGACTACGCGCTGCTGATCCTCGACGTCATGTTGCCCGGTCGCGACGGCTGGCAAATCCTGCAAGCGGTGCGCAGCGCCGGCCTGGACATTCCGGTGCTGTTCCTGACCGCCCGCGACGCCGTGGAAGACCGGGTCCACGGCCTGGAACTGGGCGCCGACGACTACCTGGTCAAGCCTTTCGCCTTTTCCGAGCTGCTGGCCCGGGTCCGCAGCCTGCTGCGCCGAGGCAGCGCGGCCAGCCAGGAAACCAGCCTGCAACTGGCCGACCTGCGCCTGGACCTGATCCGTCGTCGGGTCGAGCGGGCCGGACAGCGCATCGACCTGACCGCCAAGGAGTTCGCCCTGCTGGAAATGCTGCTGCGCCGCCAGGGCGAGGTGCTGCCCAAATCCCTGATCGCGTCCCAGGTCTGGGACATGAACTTCGACAGCGACACCAACGTCATCGAAGTGGCGATCCGCCGCCTGCGCTTGAAGGTCGATGACAACCACAGCCACAAGCTGATCCACACCGTGCGCGGCATGGGTTATGTCCTTGAAGAGCGCAACGCCTGATGCGCCGCCTGTCCCTGGGCAGCCGCCTGGCCCTGCTGTTCGCCGCCTGCACCGCCGTGGTTTCGTTGACCGCGGGCGTACTGTTCAACCGCGCCAGCGAGTCGCACTTCATCGAACTCGACCAGCAACTGCTCGACGCGCGCCTGGCGGCACTGCGCAGCAGCCTCGCGGGGGTCGAGAGCCTGGGCGACTTCCAGCAGCGCAGCCAACGGCTGCAAGCCGACATCAACCTGAGCCCCGACGTCGCCTTGCGGGTCAGCGGTGCCGATGGCCAGCGCTGGTTCAATGCCCCGGGCGCCCTGCCCGGCGACTTGCCGACGCAAGCAGGACTGACCAGCCTGCGGATCGAGGGCACCGACTACCGGGTCTTCAACGCCCCGCTGGACCCGAACAAGGCCGGCTCGGCGCAATTGACCCTGATCCTCGATATCACCCACCACCAGCATTTCCTGCAACGCATGCAGCACCTGATCTGGCTGACGGTCAGCCTCTCGGCCCTGGCCACCGCCCTGCTCGGTGCCTGGGCCGCGCGCAGCGGCCTGCGACCCTTGCGGCGCATGAGTGAAGTCGCCGCGGGGGTATCGGCCAGCTCGCTGACCCAGCGCCTGCCCGAGCAACAGATGCCGTCTGAACTGGCCGAACTGGCGCAGTCGTTCAACGCCATGCTCGCGCGCCTGGATGATTCCTTCCAGCGACTCTCGGCCTTCTCCGCCGATATCGCCCACGAACTGCGCACACCGCTGTCGAACCTGCTGACCCACACCCAGGTCACCCTGACCCGGCCCCGGGCGCTGGAGGACTACCGCGAAGCCCTGCACAGCAACCTCGAAGAGCTGCAATGGATGGCGCAACTGGTCAATGACATGCTGTACCTGGCCAAGGCCGACCACGGCCTGCTGACGCCCCGCCACGAAGCGCTAGAACTGGCCGATGAGGTGGATGCCCTGCTGGAGTTCTTCATGCCGCTGGCCGAAGAGAATCGAGTCCGGCTCAAGCGCGAAGGCCACGCCAGCCTGTCGGGTGATCGCGGCATGCTGCGCCGCGCGCTGTCCAACCTGCTGGACAATGCCTTGCGCTTCACCCCTGAAGCGGGCGAGATTGCGGTCAGGCTGCAGGGCGCGCCAGAGGGGTTGCGGGTCAGCATCGAGAATACCGGGGAAGGTATTGCACCCGGAGTGTTGCCGCAGCTGTTCGACCGTTTCTACCGAGCCGACCCGGCACGCCATGAAGGCAGCAGTGAACATGCGGGATTGGGGCTGGCGATTACCCAGTCGATCATCCGAGCCCATGGTGGGCGGATACGTTGTGAATCAGAGGCTGGCTGGACGCGATTCGTGATCGAACTGCCACGCCAGGCGTAAAACTGCCGCGAAACCTGTAGGAGCCGGCTTGCTGGCGATGGCGGCCGCAAGGACAGTGCAAGGCTCAAGGGCCTCATCGCTGGCAAGCCAGCTCCTACAGGGGGGCCGTGTTCAGCCCTAAGCAGGCGGTCATCACAGACTACGAATACCGCAGGGCGTGCGCCGGCTCGATCTTCGCCGCCCGGTACGCCGGGTACAGGGTCGCCAGGAAGCTGAGGATAAACCCGGCCGAACAGATCAACGCCACATCTCCCCCCTGCAACTGCGACGGCAGGTTGCTGACGAAGTACACGTCGGAACTGAAGATATGCTGCCCGCTGACCCGCTCGATCCAGCCCACCAGCTCGCTGACATTCAGCGCCGCGATCACCCCCAGCACACCGCCGATCAAGGTCCCGACAATCCCGATCACCGTGCCCTGGACCATGAAGATCGCCATGATCTGCCGTGGCGTGGCGCCGATGGTGCGCAGGATCGCGATGTCCGCGCCCTTGTCGTTCACCACCATGATCAGGGTCGCGATGATGTTGAACGCCGCTACCGCAACGATCATCAGCAACAACAGACCGATCATGGTCTTTTCCATCTTCATGGCACTGAACAGGCTGCCCTGGGTGTGGGTCCAGTCATCGGCCTTGAAATCACCGCCCAGGCCCGTGGCGATGTCCGTGGACACCTGTGGCGCCGCGTACAGGTCCTTCACCGCCAGCCGCACGCTCTGCACCTGGTTCGGCTGCCAGTGCTGGATATCCGCCGCATCACTCATGTGGATCAGCGCCATGGAGCCATCCAGCTCCGCCCCGACCTTGAACACCCCGACCACGTTCAGGCGTTGCATGCGCGGCGTGATGCCGCCCGGCTCGGAGCTGAGTTCCGGGACAATCAGGGTCAGCTTGTCGCCGACATTCACCCGGAAGCGCCGAGCGGTGATTTCACCGATCACCACGCCGAACTCACCCGGCTTCAGGTCTTCCAAACGCCCCTGGACAATGTGCTGGGCGACAATCGACACCTGGCCTTCCCGGGCCGGGTCGACACCGCTGATCTGGATCGGCTGCATCGAACCCTTGTAGGAGAGCATGCCGTCCATTTCGGTAAAGGGCACCGCCGCCGTCACTTCAGGGTTCTTCAGCGCCGCGGCCGCCACTGGTTGCCAGTCATCGATGGGCTTTACCCCGACGATCGTAGCGTGGGGCACCATGCCGAGGATCCGTGAACTCATTTCCTTCTGGAAACCGTTCATCACCGACAACACCACGATCATCGCCAGCACGCCCAGGGCGAGGCCGATCATCGAGGTCATCGAGATGAAAGAGACAAAACGGTTGCGGCGCTTGGCGCGGGTATAGCGCGCGCCGATGAAAATCGATAACGGTCTGAACATTCGCAGGCCACCGTAGAAAAATAATCGACCCGGCACCCGCGCGGTTCAGCGGGTGCGGGTCCTGGCAAATCAGATAGCGACGAGTTTTCCGTCTTCCAAATGCAGCACGCGATCCATCTGCCGGGCCAGGCCCATGTCGTGGGTCACCACCAGGAACGCCGTGCGCATCGAGATGCTGAGCTCGTGCATCAGGTCCTGGATGCCCTGGGCGGTGTGGTGGTCGAGGTTGCCAGTCGGCTCATCGAGCATCACCAGCCCCGGCTTGTTCACCAGGGCCCGGGCAATCGCCACGCGCTGGCGCTCGCCACCGGACAGCTCCGCCGGCTTGTGCTCCAGGCGATGGCCGAGGCCGACCCGCTCCAGCAACGCCGTGGCCCGCTGACGCGCCTCGGGAATCGCGGTGCGCCCGATCAGCAGCGGCATGCAGACGTTCTCCAGCGCGGTGAACTCGGGCAGCAGGTGATGGAACTGGTAGACGAACCCCAGCGAGCGGTTGCGCAACAGGCCGCGGGCTTTCTCGCCCAGGGCGGAAAGCTCCTCGCCGGCCAGCCAGACACTGCCCTGGGACGGCGTATCGAGGCCGCCCAGCAGGTTGAGCAAGGTACTTTTGCCCGAACCCGAACTGCCGACGATCGCCACCCGCTCCCCGGCGTGCAGCTCCAGCTGCAGGCCCGACAGGACCACCACCGACTCCGGGCCTTCCTCGTAGGACTTGCCCAGGTTGCGGCAACTCAGCACTGCTTTATCACTCATGCCCAACTCACTCATAACGTAGCGCCTCCGCAGGCTGGGTGCGCGCGGCACGCCAGGCTGGATACAGGGTGGCGAGGAAACTCAGGACCAATGCCGCGCCGCAGACCATCAAGACATCCTCGGCCATCAGCTGGGACGGCAGGTAGTCGATGAAATACACGTCGGCATTGAGGAACTTGTGACCGATCAGGCCCTCGAGGGCGGCGATTGCAGCGCTGACGTTCAGCGCGGCGAGGATCCCGACCACCGCGCCGATCAGCGTACCGATCACCCCGATCACGGTGCCCTGGACCATGAAGATCGCCATGATCTGCCCGGGCGTGGCACCCAGGGTGCGGAGGATGGCGATATCGCCCTTCTTGTCGTTCACCACCATCACCAGGGTGGAGATGATGTTGAACGCCGCCACCGCCACGATCAGCAGCAACAGCAGGCCGATCATGGCCTTTTCCATCTTGATCGCCTGGTACAGGTTGCCGTGGGTACGGGTCCAGTCACGGGCGTAGTAACGGTTCTCGCCCAACTGCTGGGCAATCTCCCAGGCCGTGCGTGGCGCCTGGAACAGGTCGTCGAACTTCAGGCGCAGGCCCTGGACCTGGTCCGGCTTCCAACGATGCAGGCGCGCCAGGTCGTCGAGGTTGGTCAGGCCCAGGTAACCGTCCAGCTCACCGGCGCCGACATGGAAGATGCCGACCACGGTGAAGCGCTTCATCCGCGGAAACATGCCCGCCGGCGTCACCGTGACTTCCGGGGCGACGAAGTTCAGCTTGTCGCCGAGCCCGACCCCCAGCTTGTTCGCCGCCTTGTCGCCGATGACGATGCCGAAGCTGCCGGGCGTCAGCGCATCGAGCTGGCCCTTCTGCATGAACCGGTCAATGATCGAGACCTTGCGCTCCTGCGCCGGGTCGATGGCATTGAGGATCACCTTCTGCACCTGGCCGTTGTTGGTCAGCAAGCCCTGCATCTGGGTGAACGGCGCGACCGCCTGCACTTGCGGGTTCTTGAGGACCTTGTCGGCCAGCGCCTGCCAGTTGCTGATCGGCTCGCCGGACTCGATGGTCGCGTGGGGCACCATGCCCAGCACGCGGGTGCGCATCTCATGATCGAAGCCGTTCATTACCGAGAGCACCACGATCATCACGACTACGCCAAGGGCCAGTCCGATCATCGAAGTCAGGGAAATGAACGATACAAAATGACTGCGACGCTTTGCACGGGTATAACGCGCGCCGATAAATACGGTGAGTGGTCTGAACATGTCGGGGGGGCTTGTTCGGAGGAAAAGAAGACGTCCTTGTGGCGAGGTAGGGTCAGCAGCTTTACACTCAGACCATCACCTCTGCCCTGGGTTCGCCATGTCGACATTAGATGAAGAAGATCGCCGCGAATACTACCGTATCGAGGACACGATCGCACTGGAAATCAGCCCCCTGTCCGCCTTCGACGCGGCGAACAAGGAAGTGTTGCAAGATGCTTCGCCGCTCTTCAACCTGCTGAGCGAACTGCACCTGAGCGAATTCGAATCGCAACACCTGTTGCGCCAGGTCAGCGAGCGCGATCGGGCCCTGACCGCTTTCCTCAAGGCGCAGAACAAGCGCATCGAACTGCTCAGCCAGGTAATGGCCCATTCAGTACTGGGCGAGTTCGGCGAACTGCAGCGGGTGATCCTTTCCGAAGGTGGCCTGGAGTTCGAGCACCATATGGCCTATGCCGCCGGCAGCCACCTGGCGGTCAAGATGGTACTGATGCCCCAGGCGCACGGCCTGTTGCTGCGGGCCAGGGTGACCCATTGCGCGCCCCGCAGCTTCGGCACCTTCGATATCGGCACCGAGTTCGATTCATTGACCGATGCCCAGCGCCAGTTGCTGGCGCGGCATATCTTGCAGAAACAGGCGCAGCAGCGACGCCTGGCCCGGGAGCAGAACGGTCCCGAGGCCACGTGACACCTGCGGCTGAAGCTCTCTTACCGTTTTAACCTTGTAGCAGTATTCCCCCTGAAGGAGCAGTCGTGACTCTGATTTATGGCCATCGTGGCGCCAAAGGTGAAGCACCGGAAAACACCCTGACCAGTTTCCAGGAATGCCTCAAGCACGGTGTACGCCGTTGCGAACTGGACCTGCACCTGTCCATGGATGGTGAACTGATGGTCATCCATGACCCGACCCTCAAGCGCACCACCGACCGCCGCGGCAAGGTGGTCGAGCACGCCGCCGCCGAACTGGTGACCTATGACGCGCGCAAGGGCGGTCCCGGTTGGATCAAGCCGTGCCCGATCCCACGCCTGGAGGAATTGTTCGAACAGTGCGATTTCGAGCACTGGCAACTGGAAGTCAAGAGCGCTTCGCGCACTCGCGCGGCGACCACGGTGCTGGCGATCCGCGAAATGGCCCAGCGTTTCGGCCTGCTGGACAAGGTCACCGTCACCTCCAGCTCCCGGGAAGTGCTCAAGGCAGCCCTGGAACTGACCCCGGACCTGTCACGGGGACTGGTAGCCGAATACGCCTGGCTCGACCCGTTGAAGGTCGCCCAGAGCTATGGCTGCGAGATGCTGGCGTTGAACTGGACACTCTGCACCCCGGAGCGCCTGATCAAGGCCCAGCGCCAGGGATTGCACGTGTCGGTGTGGACGGTCAACGAACCTGCGCTGATGCGCAGGCTCGCCGACTTCGGCGTCGATAGCCTGATTACAGACTTTCCCGGTTTGGCCACGGCCACACTTGGGAATGGCTGAAATCGGTCTCCCCGGCCGGCTCAGGCCACCGGCCGGAGCCGCTCAAAAAAGCCGGTTGAGGCCATCGTAGGCCGCTACCCGATAGGCTTCGGCCATGGTCGGGTAGTTGAACGTGGTGTTCACGAAGTATTTCAGGGTGTTGTTCTCGCCCGGCTGGTTCATGATCGCCTGACCGATGTGAACGATCTCCGACGCCTGATAACCGAAGCAGTGCACCCCCAGGACTTCCAGGGTTTCACGGTGGAACAGGATCTTCAGCATGCCTTGCGGCTCGCCGGCGATCTGCGCGCGGGCCATGCTCTTGAAGAACGCCTTGCCCACTTCGTAAGGCACCTTGGCCTTGGTCAGCTCATGCTCGTTCTTGCCGATCGAGCTGATCTCCGGAATGGTGTAGATCCCGGTCGGCACGTCGTTGACATAACGCCAGCTGCCATTGTCGACAATGCTGCCCGCCGCCGAGCGCCCCTGGTCGTGCGCCGCACTGGCCAGGCTCGGCCAGCCGATCACATCGCCCGCACCGTAGATGTTCGGCACGCAGGTGCGATAGTTCTCGTCGACCTCGATCTGGCCGCGGCTGTTGACCTTGACCCCGATGTTTTCCATGCCCAGCTTGTCGGTGTTGCCGGTACGGCCGTTACACCAGAGCAAGGCATCGGCCTTGATCTTCTTGCCGGACTTGAGGTGCAGGATCACCCCGTTGTCCAGGCCTTCGACACGGTCGTACTCCTCGTTGTGGCGCACGGTGATGTTGTTGTTGCTGAAGTGGTAGCTCAGCGCCTGGGAAATCTCGGAGTCGAGGAAGCTGAGCAACTGGTCGCGGTTGTCCACCAGCTCCACCAGCACCCCGAGGCCACTGAAGATCGACGCGTATTCGCAACCGATCACCCCGGCACCGTAGATGATCAGCTTGCGCGGCGTGTGGCCGAGGCTGAGGATGGTGTCGCTATCGTAGATACGCGGGTGGTGGAAATCGATATCGGCCGGGCGATACGGACGCGAACCGGTGGCGATGATGATGTGCTTGGCCACCAGTTTCTCGACCACGCCGTTGGGGCAGACCACTTCGATGGTCTGCTCGTCGGCGAAGCTGCCGGTGCCGAAGAACAGGTCGACCCGGTTGCGGGCGTAAAAGCCGGTGCGCGAAGCGACCTGCTTGGCGATGACCTTCTCCGCGCTTTTCAGCACGTCCGGAAAGGAAAACCAGCGCGGCTCACCAATGGCCCGGAACATCGGGTTGGTGTTGAACTGCATGATCTGCCGGACCGAGTGACGCAAGGCCTTGGACGGAATGGTCCCCAGGTGGGTGCAGTTACCGCCGACCTGGCGACGACTGTCGACCATTGCCACCTTGCGCCCCGCTTTCGCGGCGTTCATTGCCGCGCCTTCACCAGCCGGGCCGGAACCCAGTACCACTACGTCGTAGTTGTAGACAGCCATGCGTACTCCTCAGAACAGGCCGAGGTACCCCTCTGGCACCTGCGGCTAAATCATGTCGCGGCCAGCGACATGAAGGATCAAATCTCGGTGTGCAGTCTATAGAAGCTTCAACGCCGCGCACATTAACCCTTGGTAGCGTCGTAGGCCAGCTTTGCCTGCACTACATGTCGTGCCCGTCACCCTTGGCCAGGCGCTCGAACGCCTGGCTCGTCCGGGTGACGAAGCCTGTATCGGCACGCATCACGAAAGAGGCGGCGATGCCATGTGTCTCCGCGTACTCCCAACCGCGCTCGGGCCCCAGTACCAGCAACAGGGTCGACAGGCCGTTGGCCATCAGCGTCGAGGGATGAAATACCGTGACCGATGCCAGGTTATGGGTAATGGGCGCACCGGTCCGGGCGTCGAAGGTGTGGGAATAACGCTTGCCGTCCTGTTCGAAATAATTGCGGTAATCACCCGACGTGGAAACGCCATAACCGTCGAGGACGACGATCCGCTGCGCCACCTGCCGGTCGTCCCGCGGCAGCTCCAGGGCGATCCGCCAGGGACTGCCATCGGGCTTCCGGCCCACCGCCTTCAGCTCGCCGGTGACGTCGGCAAGAAAACTGTCGAGGCCCATCCCCTTCAGCCGATCAACGATACGGTCCACCGTGTAACCCGCCGCGATGCTGTTGAAGTCCACCTCCACGGCGGCGTCCTTGCAGAGCTTGTCGCCGTCGATACGCAGATAGCGGTGCCCGACACGCTGGCGCACCTCGGCCAGCTTCGCCGCGTCCGGCACCTTCTGCTCACGCCCCTGCGGGCCAAAGCCCCACAGGTTCATCAAGGGTTCGACCGTCAGGTCGTAGCCACCGTCGCTTTCCATCGACAGCTGTTCGCCGATCCGGACCAGTTCCAGGATCGGAGCCGGCACGACCTGGCAGCTATGGGCCGGCAGTTCGTTGAAGCGCTCGATATCCGAGTCGCCGCGATAGGTCGACATCTGCCGGTCGACTTCCGCCAGAATCGCCTCGACCTCGTGCCTGACTTCGGCGACCGCCGGCCTACCGACATGGCGCACGTAGCGGATGGAATAGGTACTGCCCTGGGTCGGACCACCGAACTGCTCCAGCGAGTCAGTGTTGTCGCAACCGGCGAGCAGGACAAAGGCCCCCCCCAGCAGCAGGGTTCGTAACAAAGGCGCGGCCGCCTGTGGATTTGACATAGTCGCTAGAAAGGCCCTTTTCGAGGTTGACCATTATGCCCCAGATAATCGCCTGCCCATGACGGATCTTCAGCCCTGGTGAACTCCTGAGGGAAACCGTCTAGATCAAGGGTTCTACCACTTAGCCAGCAAGCTATGTTTTTGTTGCCTGATGACTCTATTAAACATATCGTTACAAAACTGCTCTGCCAGCGTGCGTATGCCTGAAAGGTTCAGTTAGGACGAGCAAAGACGATGGATTGCTTATAAGACAGACAAAGTGAGTACATAAAATGGCCTCGAATACGGGCAAGGGCAAGGCGATCTTTCGCGTTGTCAGCGGCAACTTCCTTGAGATGTTCGACTTCATGGTTTATGGCTTCTATGCCACGGCCATCGCCAAAACCTTCTTTCCCAATGACAGTGCCTTCGCATCCCTGATGCTTTCGCTGGCGACCTTCGGCGCCGGCTTCCTGATGCGTCCGCTGGGGGCGATTTTCCTCGGCGCCTACATCGACCGCCATGGTCGTCGCCAAGGCCTGATCATCACCCTGGCCATGATGGCCGCGGGCACGGTGCTGATTGCCTGCGTACCGGGATATTCGACCCTCGGCGTGTTCGCTCCGCTGCTGGTGTTGCTCGGTCGCCTGCTGCAAGGCTTCTCCGCCGGCGTGGAACTGGGCGGTGTCTCGGTGTACCTGGCCGAGATCTCGACCCCGGGTCGCAAAGGCTTCTTCGTCAGTTGGCAGTCCGCCAGCCAACAGGCCGCCGTCGTGTTCGCCGGCTTGCTGGGCGTGGGCCTCAACCACTGGCTGAGCCCCGACCAGATGGGTGACTGGGGCTGGCGCGTGCCGTTCCTGGTGGGTTGCATGATTGTTCCGGCGATTTTCATCATCCGTCGCTCGCTGGAAGAAACCCCCGAGTTCCAGGCCCGCAAACATCGTCCGAGCCTTCCGGAAGTGATGCGCTCCATCGGCCAGAACTTCGGCCTGGTGCTGGCGGGGATGGCGCTGGTGATCATGACCACCGTGTCCTTCTACCTGATCACCGCCTACACCCCGACCTTCGGCAAGGCCGAGCTGCACCTGTCGGACTTCGACGCCCTGCTGGTGACCGTGTGCATCGGCCTGTCGAACTTCTTCTGGCTGCCGGTGATGGGTGCGCTGTCCGACAAGATCGGGCGCAAGCCACTGCTGCTGGCAGCGACCATCCTGGCGATCCTCACGGCGTATCCGGTGCTGTCCTGGTTGGTGGCGGCCCCGAGCTTCAGCCACCTGTTGATCGCCTTGTTGTGGCTGTCGTTCCTCTATGGCTCCTACAACGGCGCCATGGTGGTGGCCCTGACCGAGATCATGCCGGTCGAAGTGCGCACCACCGGTTTCTCCCTGGCCTACAGCCTGGCGACGGCGACCTTCGGCGGCTTTACCCCGGCGGTCTGCACCTACCTGATCCACGTGCTGGACAACAAGGCAGCACCGGGCATCTGGCTCAGCGGCGCAGCCGTACTGGGGCTGATCGCCACCCTGGTGCTGTTCCGTGGCAACAAGCATGAACTGCGCACCGCGCAGATGGCCGTGTCCGGCCGCGGCTGAGCAGACACCCTCGCCCGCCGGCAAACGCCTGCAATGCAGGCGTTTGCCGGCCACCTCTCGCGCAGCATGGACGCCGCGCAGGTTTGTCAGGGGGACTCCCCCATCCATTAAGACCCGGGCCTGGCCGCTTCCACCCCGCGCTTGTCGGCGACCTTCAACGACTGGCTCCACCCTCCTCCCAGGGCCTTGTACAGGTTCACCTGATTGATCTCCCGCGCCAGTTCCAACTGCGACCATTTCTGCTGCGCCTCGAACAGCGAACGATGGGCATCCATCGTCGAGAAGTAGCTGTCCATACCCGCCTCGAAACGCAATCGCGACTGTCGATAGGCTGCCTGGTAATCCTCCACCAGACGCTTCTGCGCCGCCACCTGAACGAGCATCTCCTGGCGGGCATTGAGCGCATCGGCCGCCTCGCGAAAGGCATTCTGCACCGTCGCCTCATAGGCCGCGACCCGACCATCGAATCGCGCATGCGCCCCATCCACCTGGGCCCGTCGGGCACCGCCGTCGATCAGGGTCAAGGAGCCCGTCAGGGCGGCCGACCAGAACTGCGCCGGGGCACTGAGCAACCGGGAAAAATCGCCGCTCAGGCTCCCCAGTGCCGAGGTCAGGGAAAAGGTCGGGAAGTAGGCGCTACGCGCCGCGCCGATGTCCGCATTGGCCGCGCGCAGCTGGGCCTCGGCCGCCATGATGTCGGGGCGTCGGATCATCAGTGACGACGGCAGCCCGGCAGGCACATCGGCGGTGGCCAGGGACTCGCCCAACACTCCGCTGGGCAGCAAGGCCGCGGGCACCGGCTGCCCCACCAGCACCCGCAGTGCATTCATGTTCTGCGCCACCTGCATGCGATAGGTGTTGATCTGCACCGCCGCGGTATTGGTTTGCGCATCGGCCTGATGCACATCGATCTGCGCGCTGGAGCCCAGGTTGTAGCTCTTGCGCAGCAACTGCCCGTAGTTGTTCTGGGTGTCGTAGGTGGTCTGGGCGAGATCCAGCAGATTCTGGCTGGCCTTGAGACTCAACCAGGTACTGGCGACCTCCCCGATCAGCGCCAGCCGAGCCGTCTGATAGTCAGCCTCGGAGGCTTCGAAGCGAGCACCGGCGGCGCTTCTCTGGCTACGGATGCGCCCGAACAGGTCCAGTTCGTAGGAGGTGAAGCCGGCTGTCGCCTGGAAGGTGTTGGCGATACTGCCCGCGCTGTCCCCACCTCCCGGCGTACGCACCAGCGGCGGCAACTTGCTGCGTCCGGCGTAGGTATCGATGCCGATCGAGGGAAATAGCGCCGACTGCGCACCGGCATAGCCGGCCCGGGCTTCTTCCACGCCGGCAGCGAACTGGCGCAGGCCGCGATTGTTCGCCAGCGCCAGCTCGATCAGCGCACGCAGCCGCTGGTCGAGGATAAACCCATGCCAATCATGCTCGAACGCCTCCTTGGCCGCACAGCAGGAACCTGTCGAGCTGGCCGGCCACTGCGCGTCGATCGGTGCATCGGGTTTTTCGTAGGTCGGGTCCAGCGAACAGGCGCTGAGCAGCAGCAGGGACACCAGACAAGTCGAAGGTACACAACGGTTCATGATCCACCTCATCAACGCAAACCCAACAAGGCTCGCAAGGGTGAAACCAGGGCATCCCAGAGGCCGCCACGGGGCCCGGCCACCCGTGACAGGGGCTGTTGGCGCAAACGCACGGCCGCCGGTCGATAACGCGCCAACGCGGCATAGGACGGCACCCTGGAGGGCCGGGAGAACGCTGGCCGCGAACGCCGCTCCCCCAGCAGCGACCGGCGCAGCAAGGTGCCAAAGGCCATGGCCGGCTCGGCCTTGCTGGCCACATTGACGCTGGCGTCACTGAACAAGTGGGTGATAAGGCGCTGCCGCAACCCCTCGTCGAGGTCGACAAAACGCAGCCCCAGGCGATCGCTGCCCTGGTTGCGCATGACCTCGACCCCGAGCCAACCGAGCGCGGGGATCCACAGCTGCCCTCGTACGCCCGGCTTGATCCAAACCGCCAGGTCGCAAGACAAACACACCCCGCTGACCGAAATATCCACCAGACGCCCGGCAAAGGTTTTCGTCCCCAGGCGCAAGCCAGTGGCTGCATCGGAGGGAAAGCGCTCTTCGCCATGCAGCCGCGGCCGGTCAACGCAGGCCACCAGCGTCGCCAGGTTGTAGATCAGCGCGACCACGGTCCAGCACAGGTTGAACAGCATGTTGCCGTCGAAGGCCGCTGCCGTGGCAATAGCGGTGAACGCGCCCACCTGGGAAAACACGATCAACCCCAGGAAGAACCCGAACATCTTCCAGTGGATCAGGGTACGGGTGCGGTCGAGGCCTTTGGCGGTCACCTTGAAGGGGCGACCGAACGGGCGAATCATTGCACTGGCTATCGTCGCGGTGACCGCCAGGGCCGCGACGATCTGCGTGACTTCGGTGAACACCGGCAGGGTTCGGCGTGCCGTGACCCAGGTGCCGTAGCCCCAGAACGCGATCAGTGCCGGCATGCCAAAGGCCAGGAAATCCGCGGGCTTGGCATAGAACCCGGCAATGCCGAAATACCAGTAGAGCACCGGTGACACCAGCAGCATCAGGATGAAGGGCTTGGAGAACCAGTGCATCAGGCCATGCAGGAAATGCAGGCGATCATTGAGACGGTAGCCACTGCCACGCAACGGCCCCTCCTTCAACAGCGCGACCTGGAGGGTTCCCAGGCACCAGCGCGCGCGCTGGTTGATGTACTCGGTCAATCCCTCGGCCGACAGTCCGATGGACAGTCGCTCGTTGAGCCAGCGGGTCACGTAGCCTTGCTGCGACAGGCGGCAGGAGGTGTAGAGATCCTCGCACACCGAGCCGGTGGGAAAACCGCCGATGCGGGTAATCAGGTCGCGCCGCACCACAAAGGAGGTGCCCACGCAGAACGCCGCGTCCCAGCCGTCCTTGGCCGGCTGGAAGACATCGAAGAAGACGCGCTGCTCGTCCACCCAGCAGTCGGACGAGCCGAGGTTGTGCTGGATCGGATCCGGGTTGTAGTAGAACTGCGGGGTCTGCACCAGGCCCACCCTTGGGTCCTTGAACAGCCCGAGGATGCGCATCAGGATCGGTTGCTGGGCGGCGAAATCGGCGTCCAGTACCAGGATGTACGGCGCATTGCTGCTGGCTGCCGACTGGCGCAGGCCGTTGTTCAGATTGCCGGCCTTGGCGTGGGTATTGTCCGGGCGCCGGGCGTATTGCACCCCGACCTCGGCGCAATAGTCGCGCAACCAGTCGCGCCGGGTATCGTCCAGCACCCAGACGGTGAAATTCGGGTAATCGATGGCCTGGGCGGCAAGAATGGTTTTTTCCAGGATCTCCAGGCCTTCGTTGTAGGTGGCGATGAACACATCCACTGCCGGTACATCCGGCCCGGCCGCGCGCAAGCGGCGCTCGCCGGCATCGGCGCTGGCGCGGTGATCGCTGCGACGGAGCATGACGATAATGGAAAACAGCGTGTAACCAATGGCCATCATCTCGAAAAACAGAAAGGCGTAGGCCCATGCCGCGGCAAATCCGCTCTGGCCGTCGGGCAAGGTGTCGCGGATGCGCCAGACGGCGTAGTTGATCAGCAGCAAGGCGGTGATCGCGCCAAAACCGGCCCGGGCACCCCAATGCTCACGCCGGGTCAGGCAACTGAAGAGAATGACCACGGCCAGGGTCCAGAAATTGATTTGCACAAGCTGCAACGAGTCCAGTGCGTGCATGTCAGTCAGCCTCCTGAGAGCCGGTGAAGGGGTTGACGCCAGTGGCCGCGATAGCGGCCCATGCCGTGGCGCCCAGATGAGGCAGGTGGTAGTAGAAGAAATCGTTGCTCGGCGAGTCCGGGCCGATGGCAAGCCCGGTGCTGATTTGCGCCTGCGGCGTCGCGAAGAGCCAACCGTGACTGGCCTGCAACGCCAGCAATACCCCCCACAAGGGTTGAGCCCTGTCCGGCAAACCACTCAGGCGCGCCACTGCCGCCGCCTGGGCGGTACCCTCGGTCCAGACCCCGTCGGGGTTGCGGTTGAACCCGTAGCCGTCGGCGAAACGGTGGCTTTGATCGATAAAGGCAAACACCCGACGCCAGTCCTGCGGCGCTGCGGGGATCGCCAGCAGCGGCCAGAGCTGCGCATCCAGCCCTGAACGCAGGCGATCCGAGGTTTGTCCGTCCGCGCCCGTGCCGATCAGGAAACGCCCCTCACGGTCATCCCACTGGCTTTGCACGAAGCTCCGGGCAACCTGCGCCTGCCGCTGCGCATCCGAGTCCGCCGACAGGCGGTCGAGCGCCGTCCAGGCGGCCACCAGGTCGACATTATGCTCGGTGGATTTCCAGCCTTGCCGGACCTGCCGGTTCAAGTAGCCATAGACACCACCGCTGAAACCCGGGGGCAGCTGATTGTCGTAGGTGTTCTGCTGGACCCAGCCCAGCACCCGGCGTGCCGCCGCAAGGTAGGACGGTTCGGCGGTCTGACGGAAAGCCTCCAGCAGCGCGAGCGCCCCCCAGGCCTGGTTGCCGGTGGCGCTGCTGACTTGATAGGCATCCTGACTCCAGGCGTTGCGCTCAACACTCCAATACCCCGGCAACCCCATGACCTGGCCCTTGACCGGGCCCGCCGCATAAGCGTTGCGCAAGCGCCCGTCAGCGTACTCGGGGTCATGCTCCACCGCGAATACCAGGGCATCGGCCAGCCTGCGGGCGGACTGCGCCTTGCCACAGGCAAACAAGGCGATGCTGGCCAGGGCGTTGTCATAGGTGAAGGCCACCCCGCGCAGGGCCAGTATCGCCGGCGGCTGTCCGTCCAGCGCCGGATAGCTGGCCAGCAGCACCGGACCCGTACCGGGATAGGCCCGTGTCGCCTGCTCCAATGCCCCGCAGGTGTCCGTTGCCAGTTGCACCCGGGGCGATACCGCCCAGGCCGCCTGCCCGACGCCCAGCAACAACCCGGCGAGCCCCCAGGCCGCACCCCGCCAGCGGCTCATCGGGCAACCTCGGCGGAAGCCCAGAGCCCGGGCTTGCACACCAGGCTTCGTTGCTGCTCACTGAGATTCGCGGCAAAGGTGGCGACCACATACACGGAGTTCTGCTCGGCGTAGGGGAAAGGTACGCTGTAGGTCCCCGGCTGAAGGTCCGCCGAGTGGGACAGCAGTTGCACGACCTTGGCCGTCAGCGGTGCGTCCAGGCCACGAATGTTCACCTTCAACACCGTGTCACGATCGATCTTGCTCGCCACCCGCTCGGGAAATACCGCGATGACATAGCTTTCCCCGCAATTGGTCGCGCGCACCAGGGTCGAACCGGCGCGCACCAGCGTGCCCTGGGGCGCCACCACTTCCTGGACCGTCCCGGCGGAATAGGCCACCACGTCATAGCCGGACATCAATTTGATCCGACTGTTTTCCTCCTCGATCAGCGCGTCGAGCTTTTGCAGCTCCTGCTGCACCGTGGAGCGGTTGTGCTCCTGGTTGTCCAGGCTCAGCTTCAAGGTGACCAGGTGTGAGTTGAGGTCGAACATGCGCAGCTGGTCAGGGTCCAGGTAGACCTTTTGATTGGCCGCGCTCAAATCACCGTTGCTGATGCCCAACTGCGACTTGACCGTCTCCGCCGCCCCCTGCAGCGAAGCCAACTGGGCTTTCGACGACTCGACCAACGCACCACTGACCGCCCCCTCGCGGAACAACTCGAGATTGCGTTCCACGGTTTCCTCAGCCTCTTTCAAGCGCGCGCTGGCGGCAAAATTTTCGGCGCGCAGGGCTTTCTGGCCGTACAACTGGCGGGTATGGAACGCCGACTGGTATTGCTGGCTGATTTTCTCCAGCGCCTGGTAGTACTGCTGGTCGTGTTCGAACTGGCTGAGGGAGGACGACAACTGCTGCTCCAGACTCAAGCGCCGGGTTTGCAACGTCAGCAAGGTGTCTTGATTGGCCCTGGGGTTTTCCACCACAGCCAGCTTCTGCCCCTGGACGAAGGAAGTTCCCGACTTGATGCTGAGGGAACTCACGACACCATCGATGGGCGTGGTCAGCAAAATCACCGGCGCATTGAGAATGGCCCGGGTGGCCGAAGCCGATAGCAGGGGCATGAACAAGGTCGACAACAACAACCACAGGATAAAACCCAGGATGCCCATACCCACCAGGCGGGGTAACAGGGATAATGAAAAGTGCTTTCTGCGCTCTTCGGTCATGTCAGGTGCTCCCGATAGGACATGAAGACATTCATTTTCAACAAGCGGCCAATCGCTAGCCGCACGTTATCGTGAAAGGCATAAAGCAGTGTTGCCAGCAAAGATGTCCCAGCATCAGGCCATTACTATTCGATCAGCCTGACTTGTTGGTTTCTTAGTGTTGTGAGCAGGAATGATATTCCCGTCTTTTTGGAGGGTGGCATCCGATCATAGTGACCACTTATCCACTATTTATGTTGCCTGTTTATTACCGAAAGAACATAACGACTTTCGCCCTTGCCTGATGGCTAAACACAGGCATTTTGATAGCTAATTCTCGGCAAGTTGGGGCGTTGTCAGGGGCAGACACTAAGTTCAGTCCTTCCAAGTGTCAAGCGCGGGAACGTGAACAATTTAATGACGCCAATTATGTAGCACCACACAAATAGGATCCATTCCGTAGGTATTCCCAACAAACGATCGGCAAGCAACTATTTTTTATAGGTTTTTAATTAACCGAAAAATAAAATGAACTATTTATCTATATTGATATGATTTCGACCGACCAACTCACCAGATGAAAGCGATATAAAACATCGACCCACTCAACACATCGGAATAACCGTTGCTATCAATCCGCCACATACTTCCAGAATGAAAAACGCCCCGACAAGTCGGGGCGTTTCATGTGCGGCTAGTGCTTAGCGCGGGAATGCGGGCGGGTTAACCCCGGCCATGTCTTCCATCACGCGTACCACCTGGCAGCTGTAACCGAATTCGTTGTCGTACCAGACGTACAGGACAACGCGGTTGTCGTTGCAGATGGTGGCTTCGGCATCGACCACACCGGCGTGGCGCGAACCGACGAAGTCGGTGGACACCACTTCCTGGGAATTGACGAAGTCGATCTGCTTGTGCAGATCCGAGTGCAGCGCCATGTAGCGCAGGTACTCGTTCATCTCTTCACGGCTGGTGGCTTTCTCGAGGTTCAGGTTGAGAATGGCCATCGAGACGTTCGGCGTCGGAACGCGGATCGCGTTGCCGGTCAGCTTGCCGGCCAGCTCAGGCAGGGCCTTGGCAGCGGCGGTGGCGGCACCGGTCTCGGTGATCACCATGTTCAGCGCGGCGCTACGGCCACGACGATCGCCCTTGTGGAAGTTGTCGATCAGGTTCTGGTCGTTGGTGTACGAGTGAACCGTTTCAACGTGACCGTTGACGATACCGAACTTGTCGTTGACGGCCTTGAGCACCGGCACGATGGCGTTGGTGGTGCAGGACGCCGCGGAAACGATCTTGTCCTCGGCGGTGATTTCGCCGTGGTTGATACCGTGCACGATGTTCTTCAGCTTGCCCTTGCCCGGCGCGGTCAGCACCACGCGGTCGATACCCGGGCAGGCCAGGTGCTGGCCCAGGCCGTCGGCATCACGCCATACGCCGGTGTTGTCCACCAGCAGCGCGTTCTGGATGCCGTACTGGGTGTAGTCCACCTCGGTCGGGTTCTTCGCGTAGATGACCTGGATCAGGTTACCGTTGGCGGTGATGGTGTTGTGTTCTTCGTCGATGGTGATGGTGCCGTTGAAGGAACCGTGCACCGAGTCACGACGCAGCAGGCTGGCGCGCTTGGTCAGGTCGTTCTCGGCGCCCTTGCGCACGACGATGGCACGCAGGCGCAGGCCGTCGCCGCCACCGGTTTTCTCGATCAGGATACGGGCCAGCAGGCGACCGATACGACCGAAACCGTACAGCACCACGTCGGTGCCCTTGCGAGCGGCAGCGTTCTGCTGACCGACTACATCGGCCAGTTCTTCGCGAACGAACTGTTCGGCGCTGCGGCCATTGCCTTGTGCCTTGAATTTCACGGCCAGCTTGCCCAGGTCCACCGAAGCGGCACCCAGCTTGAGCTCGCTCATCGCCTTGAGCAGCGGGAAAGTCTCGTGGACGGACAGTTCGGCATCATCGCTCTGACGATGGCGAGCAAAGCGGTGAGCCTTGAGAATCGCGATGACAGACTGGTTGATCAGGCTGCGGCCATAGATCGAACTCACCACATTGTTATTGCGGTAGAGCTGACCGATAAGCGGGATCATCGCTTCTGCAAGCGCTTCACGATCAATCCACTCACCAAGACACTGGTCGGGCTTCTGAGTCACGGGAACCTTCCACATGTAGGGGCTGAAAAAAGGGGCTACATTATGCCGCCGAGTCGCCCCGCGAGCAATGCGCGCCTGTCGTGCAACCGTCAAGAAAAACCCTTTTGAAAAAAACACGCCCCGCGCGAGCCCAGTAGATACGCGGGTTTCAGCAGGGCGTATTTTCACCGGACACTGGCGACTTGTCCGTAACCCTTCAAAACATACGCCCGATATCGCACTACATATTACGCCGAAAAGCGCTATTTTTTGTCATAGCCACTACATTTCCCTCAATGCGTAATAGAAACAGTCTGCAACTGACAGGCGGCACCCGGGACCGTTACAATTACCGACTTTGTCGCAACGCTTGGAGCTCAACCTTCCGTGCCCGTTCTGCGTCTACCGCTTCTCCCTGCCGCGGCAGGTAAACAGCACTGGGGCAATCTCCCCGGTGCCGCCCTGAGCCTGGCCATTGCCGAGGCCGCCAGCGCCGCCAAGCGCTTCACCCTGCTGCTGACCGCCGACAGCCAAAGTGCCGAACGACTGGAACAGGAGCTGAGTTTCTTCGCCCCCGATTTGCCGGTGCTGCATTTCCCGGACTGGGAAACCCTGCCTTACGACCTGTTTTCGCCGCACCAGGACATCATCTCCCAGCGTATCGCCAGCCTGTATCGGCTGCCGGAACTGGGTCATGGCGTGCTGGTGGTGCCGATCACCACCGCCCTGCACCGCCTGGCCCCGACCCAGTTCCTGCTGGGCAGCAGCCTGGTGCTGGACATCGGCCAGAAACTCGACGTGGAGCAGATGCGCACACGCCTGGAGGCCACGGGTTACCGCTGTGTCGACACGGTCTACGAACACGGTGAGTTCGCCGTGCGCGGGGCCCTGATCGACCTGTTCCCGATGGGCAGCAAATTGCCCTACCGCATCGACCTGTTCGACGATGAGATCGAGACGCTGCGTACCTTCGATCCGGAAAACCAGCGTTCCATCGACAAGGTCGACTCGGTGCGCCTGTTGCCGGCCAAGGAGTTCCCGCTGCAGAAAGAAGCGCTCATCCGCTTCAAGGCGCGCTTTCGCGAACGCTTCGACGTCGACTTCCGCCGCTGCCCGATCTTCCAGGACCTGAACAGCGGGATCACACCCGCCGGTATCGAGTACTACCTGCCGCTGTTCTTCGAGGAAACCTCGACCCTGTTCGACTACCTGCCCCAGGACACCCAGGTGTTCTCCCTGCCGGGCATCGAGCAGGCGGCGGAAAACTTCTGGAACGATGTGCGCAATCGCTACGAGGAACGCCGCGTCGATCCGACCCGGCCGCTGCTGCCGCCGGCCGAACTGTTCCTGCCGGTGGAAGACTGCTTCGCCCGCCTGAAAAACTGGCCGCGGGTGGTCGCCAGCCAGCAGGACGTGGAAACCGGCATCGGCCGCGAACGCTTCCCCGCCCGCGAACTGCCGAACCTGGCGATCGAGGCCAAGGCCAACCAGCCGCTGGCGGCACTCGCCGAGTTCCTCGAGCAGTTCCCCGGCCGCGTGCTGTTCACCGCCGAATCCGCCGGGCGCCGGGAAGTCCTGCTGGAACTGCTCGAACGCCTGAAGCTGCGCCCCAGGACCGTCGACAGCTGGCCGGACTTTGTCGCGGGCAAGGAGCGCCTGGCGATCACCATCGCCCCGCTGGACGAAGGCCTGCTGCTGGACGACCCGGCCCTGGCACTGGTGGCCGAAAGCCCGCTGTTCGGTCAGCGCGTGATGCAGCGCCGGCGCCGGGAAAAACGCGCCGACGCCAACAACGACGCGGTGATCAAGAACCTCACCGAACTGCGTGAAGGGGCGCCGGTGGTGCATATCGACCACGGTGTCGGCCGCTACCTGGGCCTCGCCACCCTGGAGATCGACAACCAGGCCGCCGAATTCCTCACCCTGGAATACGCCGAGGGCGCCAAGCTCTACGTGCCAGTGGCCAACCTGCACCTGATCGCCCGCTATACCGGCAGCGACGACGCCCTGGCGCCGCTGCACCGCCTGGGCTCGGAAACCTGGCAGAAAGCCAAGCGCAAGGCCGCCGAACAGGTGCGCGACGTCGCCGCCGAACTGCTCGACATCTACGCCCGCCGTGCCGCCCGCGAAGGCTATGCGTTCGCCGATCCGAAAGCCGACTACGCGACCTTCAGCGCCGGCTTCCCGTTCGAGGAAACCCTGGACCAGCAGACCACCATCGAAGCCGTGCGCGCCGACATGCTGGCGGCCAAGCCGATGGACCGCCTGGTCTGCGGCGACGTCGGCTTCGGCAAGACCGAAGTGGCCATGCGCGCGGCCTTCATCGCCGTCCATGGCGGCAAGCAGGTGGCGATCCTGGTGCCCACCACCCTGCTCGCCCAGCAGCACTACAACAGCTTTCGCGACCGCTTCGCCGACTGGCCGGTCACCGTCGAGGTGATGAGCCGCTTCAAGTCCGCCAAGGAAGTGAACGCCGCCGTGGCGGACCTCGCCGAAGGCAAGATCGATATCGTCATCGGCACCCACAAGCTGCTGCAGGACGATGTGAAGATCAAGAACCTGGGCCTGGTGATCATCGACGAAGAACACCGGTTCGGCGTACGCCAGAAAGAACAGCTCAAGGCCCTGCGCAGCGAAGTCGACATCCTCACCCTGACCGCCACGCCGATTCCGCGCACGTTGAACATGGCGGTGTCGGGCATGCGCGACCTGTCGATCATCGCCACCCCGCCGGCACGCCGGCTGTCGGTGCGCACCTTCGTCATGGAGCAGAACAAGAGCACGGTCAAGGAAGCCCTGCTGCGCGAATTGCTCCGCGGCGGCCAGGTCTACTACCTGCACAACGACGTGAAGACCATCGAGAAATGCGCCGCCGACCTCGCCGAACTGGTGCCGGAGGCGCGCATCGGCATCGGCCACGGGCAGATGCGCGAGCGCGAGCTCGAACAGGTGATGAGCGACTTCTACCACAAGCGCTTCAACGTGCTGATCGCCTCGACCATCATCGAGACCGGCATCGACGTGCCGAGCGCCAACACCATTATCATCGAGCGCGCCGACAAGTTCGGCCTGGCCCAGTTGCACCAGTTGCGCGGCCGGGTCGGACGCAGTCACCACCAGGCCTACGCCTACCTGCTGACTCCGGGTCGCCAGCAGATCACCCCCGACGCGGAAAAGCGCCTGGAGGCCATCGCCAATACCCAGGACCTCGGTGCCGGCTTCGTGCTCGCCACCAACGACCTGGAAATCCGTGGCGCCGGCGAACTGCTGGGCGACGGCCAGAGCGGACAGATCCAGGCCGTGGGCTTCACCCTGTACATGGAAATGCTCGAACGGGCGGTCAAGGCCATTCGCAAGGGCGAACAGCCCAACCTCGACCAGCCCCTGGGCGGTGGTCCGGAAATCAACCTGCGCCTGCCGGCGCTGATCCCCGAAGACTACCTGCCGGACGTGCACGCACGCCTGATCCTCTACAAGCGCATCGCCTCGGCGACCGACGAAGAGGGTCTCAAGGACCTGCAAGTGGAAATGATCGACCGCTTCGGCCTGCTGCCGGAACCGACCAAGAACCTGGTGCGCCTGACCCTGCTCAAACTGCAGGCCGAGCAGCTGGGTATCAAGAAGGTCGACGGCGGCCCGCAAGGCGGACGCCTCGAGTTCGCGGCGGACACCCCGGTCGACCCGCTGTCGCTGATCAAGTTGATCCAGGGCCAGCCCAACCGCTACAAGTTCGAAGGTGCCACACTGTTCAAGTTCATGGTACCGATGGAACGCGCGGAAGAACGCTTCAATACACTGGAGGCGCTGTTCGAGCGCCTCACCCCGAAATCTGCCTGAAGGACGCCCTATGCGCCTGATCCCCTTGCTGACCCTGTTGCTGGTCCTGATCGCCCCGGCGGCGATGGCCGACGAGTTGTATCTGATCGAAATGATCCTGGTCCGGCAGAACCTGGAACAACCCTTCCAGAGCCAGCCGGCGCCCGAGGACTGGGCCAAGGGCGCCACACCGATCACCGCCGAGCAGGAGCGCACCCCCAGCCTCAACGAGATGACGGCCAAGCTGGGCGCCAGCGGCAACTACCAGGTGCTGCTGCACAAGGCCTGGCAACAGACCCTGGGCGACCAGCCGAGCCTGGTGTCGATCACCGCCGGCCAGGAACAGTTCGGCCAGTTCCCGGTACAGGGCACACTGAGTTTCACCCTCAAGCGCTTCACCGACGTGCAGGCGCAATTCTGGGTCAACCAGTTCGACAGCAACGGCGTGGTCAGCACCAGCGAACGCCTGAGCCAGACCAGCCAGACCAAGAACGGCCAACTCAATTTCCTCGACGCCGGCCACCTGGCCCTGCTGCTCAAGGTCACCTCGCTCGCCGCCTCGAAACGCGAAGCACCGTCGCAGAACCTCGACCAGTGAAAGCCCGATGCCCTCGTCCCTGACGCCCAGCCTGACGAAACCGCTCGCCGCGTCCTGGGTCAGTCGCTTCAAGGAACAGAGCCTGGAACGGGGTCGGCGCTACGCCCTGGAAAATCGCGTCAGGATCGTCCAGGCCGGCGACAGCACCATCACCGCCAGTTGCGAAGGCTCGGGTGGCAACACCTACCGCCAGACCATTCACCTGCGCGAATCCTCCAAGGGCACGCTGCTGGTGGTCGACGCCACCTGCACCTGCCCGGTGCGCAACCGCTGCAAGCACACCGCCGCGGTGTTGCTGCAGGTCCAGGAAACCCTCGCCTACCCCGCCGCGGAAAAGGACGCCGAACTGCTGGAGAAGCTCCAGGCCGTGCTGGATGCGCGCACGCCATCGCCCTTGCCGCAGCAGCAGGTCGACGACCTGATGCCGGTACCGCGCCTGTGGCTGGCAAGTATCGAATTCAGCGCCTTCGAACCGCGCAACGGGCGGATGCAACGCTACATCCAGCATCGGGCGGCACTGTCCTTCGACTACCTGGGTGAATACGTCAGCGGCCAGAAGAACGCCGATATCATCCTGCGCCAGGAACACCAGAGCCTGCGTATCAAGCGTCAGCCCGAAGCGGAAAAGGCCTGTCGCGAGCAACTGCGCCAGCTGGGCTTCAAGATCGCCACGCGCCAGAGCAAGGCCCTGCCGGAAAGTGCCGGCGAGCTGTTCGAAATGGTCAATGACAGCGCCTGGCTGAACTTCACCCTGAACGAACTGCCGGGCCTTCGCGAGCAGGGCTGGCAATTGCAGGTCGAAGAGGACTTCGGTTTCGACCTCAGCCCCGTCGAGGACTGGTACGCCACGGTCGACGAAGCCCCCGAGCGTGACTGGTTCGACCTGGAACTGGGGATCATCGTCAACGGCGAGCGCCTGAGCCTGCTGCCGATCCTGCTGAACCTGGTGCGTTCGCACACCGAACTGCTCAATCCCGAACGCCTGGCCCGGCGCCGCGACGATGAACTGATCCTGGTGAATATCCCGGCCTCGCCCGGCGGCAGCCACGGACCGCTCCAGGTGGCGCTGCCCTATGGTCGCCTGAAGCCGGTACTGAACACCCTGGGCGAGTTCTACCTGCAGGAGCCCGGCACCACCCGCCTGCGCCTGAGCCATGCCGATGCGACCCGGCTCAACCCACTGGACGAGCTTTCACTGCTGTGGGAAGGCGGCGAACAGATCCGCGGCCTCGCCCAGCGGCTGCGGGATATCCGCGACTACAGCGCGGCGATCCCCGAAGGCCTCAACGCCACCCTGCGCCCCTATCAGCACGAGGGCCTGAGCTGGATGCAGTCCCTCAGGCAACTGGAGGTCGGCGGCATCCTGGCCGACGACATGGGCCTGGGCAAAACCTTGCAGACCCTGGCCCACATCCTGAGCGAAAAGCTGGCCGGGCGCCTCGACCGCCCCTGCATGGTGGTGATGCCCACCAGCCTGATTCCCAACTGGCTGGACGAGGCCGCGCACTTCACTCCGCAACTCAAGGTGCTGGCGCTGTACGGCGTCGGGCGCAAGAAGCATTTCGAGCAATTGCAGGATTACGACCTGCTGCTGACCACCTATGCCCTGCTGCCCAAGGATATCGAACGCCTCAAGGCCCAGCCGCTGCACGTGCTGGTACTCGACGAGGCGCAGTACATCAAGAACCCCGGCAGCAAGGCCGCCCAGGCCGCCCGTGAACTGGATGCGCGACAACGCCTGTGCCTGAGCGGCACGCCGCTGGAAAACCACCTGGGCGAGCTCTGGTCGCTGTTTCACTTCCTGTTGCCGGGCTGGCTGGGCGACGTGAAGAGCTTCAACCGCGACTACCGCATCCCGATCGAAAAACACGCCAGCGAAGTCCGCCTGCAACACCTCAACGGCCGGATAAAGCCCTTCCTGCTGCGCCGCACCAAGGAGCAGGTCGCCACCGAACTGCCACCCAAGACCGAGATCATCCACTGGGTCGATCTCAACGAGGCCCAGCGCGATGTCTACGAGACCATGCGCCTGGCCATGGACAAGAAGGTCCGGGCCGAGATCACCCGCAAAGGCGTGGCCCGCAGCCAGATCATCATCCTCGAGGCACTGCTCAAGCTGCGCCAGGTCTGCTGTGACCTGCGCCTGGTCAACGACGCCCCGCTGCCCACGCGCGGCGGCACCTCCGGCAAGCTCGACAGCCTGATGGAGATGCTCGAGGAGTTGCTCGACGAAGGCCGGCGCATCCTGCTGTTCTCGCAGTTCACCTCGATGCTTTCGCTGATCGAGGCGGAATTGCGCAAACGCGGAGTGGTTTATGCGTTGCTGACCGGGCAGACCCGCGACCGGCGCACCCCCGTCAAGGATTTCCAGGACGGCAAACTGCAGATTTTCCTCATCAGCCTCAAGGCCGGCGGCGTGGGACTGAACCTCACCGAGGCCGATACCGTGATCCACTACGATCCGTGGTGGAACCCGGCCGCCGAGAACCAGGCCACCGACCGCGCCTATCGGATCGGCCAGGAGAAGCCGGTGTTCGTCTACAAGATGATTGCCCGCGGCACGGTGGAGGAGAAGATCCAGCACCTGCAGCAGGAAAAATCGGACCTGGCCGCCGGCGTGCTCGACGGGCGCCAGGCCGGTGACTGGCAGTTGCAGAACGACGATATCGAAGCCCTGTTCGCGCCGCTGCCGGACAAGAAAGCCGGCCGTTAACGACCCGCCGCGAGCACCCGCGCCAGGGTCGACTTCACCTGCCCCATGCCGTCATGCAGTGCCTGCTCGATCTCGGCCATGGTGATCACCGCCGTCGACTTGCCCGCCGCCGGGTTCACCACCAGGGCCAGGCAGGCGTAGTCCAGCGCCAGTTCGCGGGCCAGCGCGGCTTCCGGCATGCCGGTCATGCCGACGATGTCGCAGCCGTCGCGCTCCAGCCGGGCGATCTCGGCCACCGTCTCCAGCCGCGGTCCCTGGGTGCAGGCGTAGACGCCATGGCTGCTGTAGGCACAGCCCTCGGCCGCCAGCGCCGCAATCAGTTGTTCCCGCAGCCCTTCACTGTAGGGATAGCTGAAGTCGATATGGGTCACCTGCTCCAGGTCATCGGCAAAGTAGGTGTGCTGACGACCGCTGGTGTAATCGATCAACTGATGCGGCACGCAGAAATGTCCGGTGCCCATCGCCGCATGAATCCCGCCCACGGCGTTGACCGCCAGGATCGCCTCGGCGCCCGCCTGTTTCAGCGCCCAGAGATTGGCCCGGTAGTTCACCTGATGCGGCGGAAAACGGTGCGGATGCCCGTGGCGGGCCAGGAACAAGACTTCACGACCGGCGTATTCGCCGATCTGGATAGCCGCCGAAGGGGCGCCGTAGGGCGTATCCACCGTCAACGACTGACGAATGCTCAAGCCTTCGAGCTGGGTCAGGCCCGTGCCGCCGATAATCGCGTATACCGTCATGCAGGACTCCTCAGTCAATCAGTTGAGCATCCTTGAGCGCCGTGAGTGCCGACAGCCAGCGCGGGTCCTGGCGGTAGTCCGTGCGGGCGAACCCCTGGCCGCGCATCCGCGCAATACGCGGCGACGGCTTGACCTTCAGGCGCTGGGCAGCACTCAAGGCCAGTTCGGCGGCCGCGCGGTCGTTGCACACCAGGCCCATGTCACAGCCGGCGGACAGTGCCGCTTCGATCCGGCTGGCGGCATCGCCGACCACATGAGCGCCGGCCATCGACAGGTCGTCACTGAAGATAACCCCATCGAATTGCAATTCGCCGCGCAGAATCTCCTGCAGCCAACGGCGGGAGAAGCCGGCGGGTTGCGCATCGACCTGTGGATAGATCACATGGGCCGGCATCACCGCGGCCAACTGCCGGCTCAAGCGGGCGAAAGGCAACAAGTCATTGGCGCGGATCTCGTCCAGGCTGCGCTCGTCCGTGGGAATCGCCACATGGGAGTCGGCCTCGGCCCAGCCATGACCGGGGAAATGCTTGCCGGTGGCGGCCATGCCGGCGCCGTTCATGCCACGGATAAACGCCCCGGCCAGCAACGCCGCACGCTCGGGATCGCCCTCGAAGGCGCGACTGCCGACCACCGCGCTGCGCTGGTAATCCAGGTCCAGTACCGGCGCGAAGCTGAGGTCCAGGCCCACCGCGAGTACCTCGGTGGCCATCAGCCAGCCACATTGCTCGGCCAGGTATTCGGCGTTCGGATTGTCGGCAATGGCGCGCATCGCCGGCAAGCGCACGAAGCCCTGGCGCAGGCGCTGCACCCGTCCGCCTTCCTGGTCGACCGCCAGCAACAGGTCCGGGCGCACGGCCCGAATGGCCGCGCTCAGTTCGCGGACCTGGCGCGGGTGCTCGATATTGCGGGCAAAGATGATCAGGCCGCCGACTTCCGGCTGGCGCAACAACTGGCGATCTTCAGCCGTCAGCCAGGTACCGGCGACGTCCACCATCAGGGAGCCTTGCAGGGCAGTACTCATAGGGAATCCTTGGACAAAAGTGCCCGTCGTCCTCGCGGACCTGCACGGCGGCCGGCGACAGACAGGCACGCCGACACCTCGCCATGGACAGCGCCAGGCAAGCGGGAACGGGCAAGGGGGACTTGGAGCAGAAAGAAATCAGGCATGGCTGCCAGCTTAGCGGATCGAAGCCGGCGCGCCCACCCGCAACCTGTTAAACCTTGGCCACCGTCGGCGTCGACTTGCTGCGCGGGCGCAATTGCGCCGCCGCCATGGAAGCGTCGGTCACACCGCTGTCGGCGCGCATGCCGGCCGCCAGGAACGGCACCATCAGGCGCATGACCTGCTCGATGGAGGTGTTGACCCCGAAGTCGGTCTCGGCAATCGCCCGCAGCGCCTTGATCCCCGACATGCTGAACGCCGCCGCCCCGAGCATGAAGTGCACGCGCCAGAACAGTTCGATCGGTGGAATCCGCGGCGCGGCATCGTTGACCAGCAGCATGTAGCGACGGAACACCTTGCCGTACATGTCCTCCAGGTAGCGGCGCAGGTGGCCCTGGCTCTGGCTGAAGGCCAGCCCCAGCAAGCGCATGAAGATCGACAGGTCGTTGCCGCTGCGCGGTTGCACCACCAGCGCCTGCTCGACGAGGATTTCCAGCAGTTCTTCCAGCCCGGGCTTGACCTCGGGCTTGGCCTGGCGGCGCTCCAGCTCGCGGTCGAGGCTGATGCAGAACGGCCCGAGGAAACGCGAGAACACCGCCTGGATCAAGGCTTTCTTCGAGCCGAAATGATAATTCACCGCCGCGAGGTTGACCCCCGCCTTGCTGGTGATCAAGCGCAATGAGGTCTCGGCGAAACCTTTTTCCGCGAACAATTGCTCGGCAGCATCGAGAATGCGTTCAACGGTTTCCGACTGGGCCATGGTTACTCCGCCTGACAAACACTTGTTTGAAACATACGTTTCAGCCCCGGGAATGTCAAGCCTGACGGTCCGTTCATGGCCCGCCGGTCAGGCATTAAACCATACAATCCGGGGGCTGTAGCCACCCTGCAGATCCGCTTTGTGCGCAACGCCCCGGTGACCGTCCGGCGGACGTGAGAAAAAGGAGGATTGCCAAGCGCCTTTCACTGTATATAATCCCAGTCACTGTATAAAAAGACAGAGCGCTCGAAATGATAAAACTGACGCCACGCCAAGCTGAGATTCTGGCTTTTATCAAACGTTGCCTGGACGACAATGGTTATCCGCCCACCCGTGCGGAAATTGCCCTGGAGCTGGGGTTCAAATCACCGAACGCCGCTGAAGAGCACCTCAAGGCCCTGGCCCGCAAGGGCGCGATCGAAATGACCCCTGGCGCGTCCCGCGGCATTCGCATCCCCGGCTTCGAAGCCAAGGTAGACGAGTCCACCCTGCCGATCATCGGCCGCGTTGCCGCTGGCGCACCCATTCTCGCCCAACAACACGTCGAAGAATCCTGCAACATCAACCCGACCTTCTTCCATCCCCGGGCCGACTATCTGTTGCGCGTTCACGGCATGAGCATGAAGGACGTCGGCATTTTCGACGGCGACCTGCTGGCCGTGCATACCTGTCGCGAAGCCCGTAACGGCCAGATCGTGGTGGCGCGGATTGGCGACGACGTCACCGTCAAGCGCTTCAAGCGCGAAGGCAGCAAGGTCTGGCTGCTGGCGGAAAACCCCGAGTTCGCCCCCATCGAAGTCAACCTGAAAGACCAGGACTTCGTCATCGAAGGTTTGAGTGTCGGCGTCATTCGCCGCTGAAGGAGGCGTCATGCAATTCCCGCAAACCCCACAACACGCACAACTCCCCCTGTTCGAAGCGTTCATGGCGCAGCCGCTCGCGCCCCTGCTCAAGGAGGTGGTCGAAGCCCCCTGGAGCAGCGAACCAGAAGTCTTCAGCGAGGCGTCGTTGCGGGGGGCTGCCGGGAGTTGCCTGAGCCTGCTGGCCCCCATCCTGCGGGAATTGAGCCAGGATCAGGAGGCCCGCTGGCTGACCCTGATCGCACCACCCTCAAGCCTGACACAGGCCTGGCTACGGGACGCCGGACTCAACCGCGAGCGGATTCTACTCTTGCAACCGAGCAGCGCCCAAAGCGCACTGCAATTGACCTGTGAAGCCTTGCGCCTGGGCCGCAGCCACACCGTGGTCAGCTGGCTGAACCCGCTGAACGCGAACGCCCGCCAACAGTTGATCAGCGCGGCTCGTCAAGGCGATGCGCAAAGTCTGAATATTCGCTTGGGCTGACTGATTGAACGGCCGTCAGGGCCGATAGTGCACAGCGATCACGGCAGGGCTTCTCCAGGACAGGGAAGCCGATCTGAAACGCCATCTACCGCCGAACGAGCCTTGGTTTCAGTGAAGAACCCGTGGCCCGCCGTCGTCCTTCTCGATTTCACCTTCGACCAAACGCCCGGCCATCTGCACGCCCACGCTCAACATGGCCTTGGCCACCTCGACGTGCTGGCCCTGCAGGAATGCCTTGGCATCTTCGGAAAAGTTAAGGGTCACCAGAGAACCTTCGTCCTCGGCCCGACGCAGCTCGATACGGCCGTCCGGCAGCTCGACAATTTCTAGAAAGGACGTAGGCATAGTGTCTGTTCTCCACGAAAGACCGCCATTATATCAGTCATCGACGGCCCCTCGCAGGAGAACTGCAGCGCTTTCTTTACCGCTTGATGAACATCTGACAGATGGAGACTGCTTTTTTAGAGGAAAAGGACGACAAAATAATCGACCTCCGTTCATCCATATGCCGACTCAATCACTCAGCACTCGCTGAGTCCATCGCGAAAGCGGATCGCCAGCCCCTTCAGATTCTGCCGCCAGCTCTCCAGCTCCTCACGCCCCAGTTCGGGCGCCTCTTCCTCATCCAGGCTGACCGCCACGATCAACGGCTGCAGCACATCGCCCTTGACCTTCCTGGGGGCCTGGGGCGGCAGATACAGTGCGGCATGCGCACTGATCAGGCGAGCCAGCCAGGTTTGCGGGCTCTGGGCCAACTCCACCAGCTCGGCCATTTCCGGAATGGCGATCGCCTCCAATACCTCCCGGGTCAGCAGCAACTCGGCCCGCGGCGCAGCAGCCTGGGGCAGGCGGTAGAAGCCGGCAATCTCATGGCAGAGCCCGAGCAACGCACCGTACAGATGAAACACCGCCGCTTCGCGCTCGGCCTGGATCAGCGCCAGGGCATTCATCGCCCGGCTCTCCTCGGCCTTGCCCAGGGCTTCCAGGGCGAGGCCGGCATAAAAGATCTTCTGGTTGGTGCGGGTATAGAGTTCGTTAGCCATGACGGCACGCTCCACGAAAAAAGGCCACAGGCAGGTCATTCAGTTTCAGGGATCGACCAAGTCCGCCGCAAGCCCAAAAAACAAAGGCCGCGTGAAAACCCAGGTTTTCACGCGGCCTTGGTGCTCACGCCCGATCAGCGGATCGGACGCTTATCTCACGAGCGCTTGTCTTCGACCGCCCACTTGCTCCCGCTGTAGAACGCGCGCCAGCCGGTCGGCTTGCCGTCCACTTCGGTCTGCACGTACTGCTCCTTGGTCTTGCGACTGTAGCGAATGACCGCCGGACGACCGTCCGGGTCCTTCTGCGGAGCCTCGCACAGGAAGTGGTACTTGGGATCGATCTCGTCCTTGTGGGGCAGGATCTCGATCACCAGCGGTGCACGGGTTTCACGGTTTTTCGGGAACTGGCTGGCAGCCAGGAACAGGCCGGAAGCGCCGTCACGCAGGATGTAGGTGTCGTTGACCTTCTCGCACTGGAGCTCCGGCATCTTCACCGGGTCCATCTTCGGCGGCGCCGCGTCACCGCTCTTGAGCAGCTTGCGGGTGTTCTTGCAGGTCGGATTGGTGCAACCGAAGAACTTGCCGAAACGACCGGTCTTGAGCTGCATCTCGCTGCCGCACTTGTCGCATTCCAGGCTCGGGCCTTCATAGCCCTTGATGCGGTAGCTGCCCTCTTCGATCTCGTAGCCGGCGCAATCGGGGTTGTTGCCACAGATGTGCAGCTTGCGCTTTTCGTCCAGCAGGTAGGCGTCCATCGCCGTGCTGCAGATCGGGCAGCGATGCTTGCCACGCAGCACCAGGGATTCGGATTCACCCTCGTCATCGGCCGCGATTTCATCGCCCGGCACCAGGTTGACGGTAGCCTTGCAGCGCTCCTTGGGCGGCAGGCTGTAGCCCGAGCAGCCGAGGAACACACCGGTGGAGGCGGTCCGAATCTGCATCGGCCGGCCGCAGGTCAGGCACGGGATGTCGGTCATCACCGGCTGGTTGGCGCGCATGCCGCTCTCGGGGCTTTCCGCCACTTCGAGCTTTTTCTTGAAGTCGCCGTAGAACTCGTCGAGCACGTTCTTCCAGTCGCGCTCACCCTGGGCCACGTCGTCGAGGTGCTCTTCCATGCTGGCGGTAAAACCGTAGTCCATCAGGTCGGAGAAGCTCTCCGCCAGGCGCTCGGTGACGATATCGCCCATCTTCTCGGAGTAGAAACGGCGGTTGTGCAGCGCCACATAACCACGGTCCTGGATGGTGGAAATGATCGCCGCATAGGTCGAAGGACGACCGATGCCACGCTTTTCCATTTCCTTGACCAGGCTGGCTTCGGAGTAACGCGCCGGCGGCTTGGTGAAGTGCTGGGTCGGATCGAGCTGGATCAGCTTCATCACCTCGCCCTGGGCCATGTCCGGCAACACGTCGTCATCGCCCGGCTTGCTCATTTGCGGCAGCACCCGGGTGTAACCGTCGAACTTGAGGATACGACCCTTGGCACGCAGCTCGAAGTCACCGGCGGCGACGCTGACGGTGGTCGACAGGTATTGCGCCGGCAGCATCTGGCAGGCCACGAACTGGCGCCAGATCAGCTCGTAGAGACGCTCGGCGTCACGTTCCATGCCCGACAGCTTGCTCGGGTCGGTGTTCACATCCGAAGGACGGATGGCTTCGTGAGCTTCCTGCGCGCCTTCCTTGCTGCTGTAGACGTTAGGTGCGGACGGCAGGTATTTCGCGCCGAACTCGCTTTCGATATAGGTCCGCGCCATCGCCACGGCATCGGCCGAGAGGTTGGTGGAGTCGGTACGCATATAGGTGATGTAGCCCGCTTCGTACAAGCGCTGGGCCATCATCATGGTCTTCTTCACCCCGAAGCCCAGGCGGTTGCTCGCGGCCTGCTGCAGGGTGGAGGTAATGAAAGGGGCCGACGGCTTGCTGCTGGTCGGTTTGTCCTCGCGCTTGGCGATGGTATAGGCCGACGCCTTGAGCTTCTCCAGGGCCGCCATGGCCTGGGCTTCATTGAGCGGCTTGAAGGCCTCGCCGTTCTCGCGCGCCACTTCGAAGCGCACCTTGGCGCCCTTGGCGGTGCCGAGGTCGGCGTGGACTTCCCAGTATTCTTCGGGGTTGAACGCACGGATCTCGCGCTCACGCTCGACCACCAGCTTCACCGCCACCGACTGCACGCGACCGGCGGACAGGCCACGGGCGATCTTCGACCACAGCAGCGGCGAAACCATGTAACCCACGACACGGTCGAGGAAACGCCGGGCCTGCTGGGCGTTGACGCGGTCGATGTCCAGCTCGCCAGGCGCCGAGAAGGCTTCCTGGATGGCCTTCTTGGTGATTTCGTTGAACACCACGCGCTTGTAGCGGTCGTCATCGCCACCGATGGCTTCGCGCAGGTGCCAGGCAATGGCTTCCCCTTCGCGGTCCAAGTCCGTCGCGAGATAGATGGTGTCGGCATCCTTGGCCAGGCGGCGCAGCTCCTCGATCACCTTCTCCTTGCCGGGAAGGATCTCGTAGCGGGCTTTCCAACCGTGGTCCGGATCGACACCCATGCGCGAGACCAGCTGCTTGCGCGCCTTCTCCTTCGCCGACAGCACAGGGGCTTCGCCAGCCGCCGCCTTGCCGCGCTTGGCAGCAGGCTCTTTGGTGGCGCTCGCCGAACCGCTGGTGGGCAGGTCTCGGATATGGCCGATACTCGACTTCACCACGTACTGGGTACCCAAGTACTTGTTGATGGTCTTGGCCTTAGCCGGGGATTCCACAATGACCAGCGATTTGCCCATGGATCAGAAAATTCCTGAATGCTAGAAGTGAGAGGCGGCCTGCGCCTGACGCGGCACCGCTATATATAGTGGCTACAAGGTGAGGTCAAGCACAGGGTTCTGCGCGCCCTCCCCTCAAGGCCTTGAAAAAAGGCTCGGTTCAGCTTGCACCAAAGCAAAGCGCGGGACCTGTTCGCCGTCAACCTCGACCGACTCCAGGAACATGCTCAAGGGACGTACCCAGAAGCCGTAATCGCCATACAGGGCTTGGTAGAACACCAGTTCCTCGTTGGTCTCGGAGTGCCGTGCAACGTTGAAAACGCGGTACTGCGGTCCCTTGTAATGCTGATAGAGCCCGGGTTCCAGTTTCATGTATCGGCTCCTTACAAATAAAAATAAAAAAATTCGGAAAAACAAAAGCCGGGGCACCAGGCCCCGGCTTCCTTCGACGAGACGCTTAGACGCGTTCGAAGACGGTGGCGATGCCCTGGCCGAGACCAATGCACATGGTGGACACCCCGAGGGTACCGCCATTCTGCTTCATCACGTTGAGCAAGGTGCCGGAAATCCGCGCACCGGAACAACCGAACGGGTGGCCCAAGGCAATCGCGCCGCCGTGCAGGTTAACCTTCTCGTTCATCTTGTCGAGCACTTTCAGGTCCTTGAGCACGGGCAGGGCCTGTGCGGCGAAGGCTTCGTTGAGCTCGAAGAAGTCGATGTCGGAGATGGCCAGGCCCGCACGCTTGAGGGCTTTCTGGGTCGCCGGTACCGGACCGTAGCCCATGATCGCCGGATCGACACCCGCCACGGCCATGGAACGGATCACCGCCAACGGCTGGATCCCCAGGTCCTGGGCACGCTGCGCCGACATCACGATCATGCACGAGGCGCCGTCGGTGATCTGCGAGGAAGTCCCCGCCGTCACGGTACCGCCCTTGGGGTTGAACGCCGGCTTCAAGGCCGCCAGGCTTTCCAGGGTGGTTTCCGGACGGATGGTTTCGTCGTAGTCGAACACCTTCAGGAAGCCGTTCTCGTCATACCCTTGCATCGGGATGATCTCGTCCTTGAACTTGCCTTCCACGGTGGCCTTGTGGGCCAACTGGTGGGAGCGCACGCCGAAGGCGTCCTGCTGCTCGCGGGTGATGCCGTGCATCTTGCCGAGCATTTCCGCAGTCAGCCCCATCATGCCCGAGGCTTTCGCCGCGTACAGGGACATGTGCGGGTTCGGATCGACACCGTGCATCATGCCCACATGGCCCATATGCTCGACGCCGCCGACGACGAAAACGTCACCGTTGCCGGTCATGATCGCCTGGGCGGCGGTGTGCAGCGCACTCATCGACGAACCGCACAGGCGGCTGACAGTCTGGCCGGCGGCGGTATGCGGGATCTGGGTCATCAGCGACGCCATGCGGGCGATGTTCCAGCCCTGCTCCAGGGTCTGGTTCACACAGCCCCAGATCACGTCCTCGACTTCGTTCGGGTCGACCTTGACGTTGCGTTCCAGCAGTTTGCTGATCAGGTGCGCCGACATGTCCTCGGCGCGGGTGTTGCGGTGCATGCCGCCCTTGGAGCGGCCCATCGGCGTACGACCGAAGTCGACAATCACGACGTCTCTAGGATTCAAGCTCATATCGTTCACTCTCGCTCTGGTGTGGGCGCTTAACCGAAGAACCGCTGGCCGTTCTTGGCCATTTCACGCAGCTTCGCGGTCGGGTGGTACAGCGCGCCCAGGTCGGCGTACTGATCGGCCAAGGCGACGAATTCGGCCACACCGATCGAGTCGATGTAGCGCAACGCACCGCCACGGAAGGGAGGGAAACCAATACCGTAGACCAGGCCCATGTCGGCTTCGGCGGCGGTTTCGACGATGCCGTCTTCCAGGCAGCGCACGGTTTCCAGGCACAGCGGGATCATCATCCAGTTGATGATGTCCTCGTCGGTCACTTCACGTTGCTCGTAGATGATCGGCTTGAGCACTTCCAGCACCGACGAGTCGGCGACTTTCTTCTGCTTGCCGCGCTTGTCGGTCTCGTAGGCGTAGAAGCCCTTGCCATTCTTCTGGCCCAGGCGCTTGGCCTCGTAGAGGGCGTCCACCGCCGAACGACGGTCGTCCTTCATGCGGTCCGGGAAGCCTTCGGCCATCACGTCACGGCCGTGGTGGCCGGTGTCGATGCCGACCACGTCCATCAGGTAGGCCGGCCCCATCGGCCAGCCGAACTTCTCCATGATCTTGTCGATGCGGACGAAGTCCACGCCGGCGCTGACCAGCTTGGCGAAGCCGCCGAAGTACGGGAACAGGATACGGTTGACCAGGAAGCCCGGACAGTCGTTGACCACGATCGGGTTCTTGCCCATTTTCTTGGCATAGGCCACGGTGGTGGCGACCGCTTGCTCGCTGGACTTCTCACCGCGGATCACTTCCACCAGCGGCATCATGTGCACCGGGTTGAAGAAGTGCATGCCGACGAAGTTTTCCGGACGCTTGAGGGCCTTGGCCAGCAGGCTGATGGAAATGGTCGAGGTGTTGGAGGCGAGGATCGCATCTTCCTTGACCTGGGCTTCCACTTCCGCCAGTACCGCCTGCTTGACCTTGGGGTTCTCGACGACCGCTTCGACCACCAGGTCGACATGACCGAAGTCACCGTAGGACAGGGTCGGACGAATGCCGTTGAGCACTTCCGCCATCTTCGCGGCGGTCATGCGGCCCTTCTCGACGCGGCTCACCAGCAGCTTGGCGGCTTCCGCCAGCCCCTGCTCGATACCGTGCTCGTTGATGTCCTTCATCAGGATCGGCGTACCTTTGGAAGCCGACTGATAAGCGATACCGCCACCCATGATACCGGCGCCCAATACGGCGGCCTGCTTCACGTCCTTGGCGATTTCGTCGTAGGCCTTGGCCTTTTTCTTCAGTTCCTGGTCGTTCAGGAACAGACCGACCAAGCTCTGGGCGGCCGAGGTCTTGGCCAGCTTGACGAAGCCGGCGGCCTCGACTTCCAGGGCCTTGTCGCGACCGAAGTTGGCGGCTTTCTGGATGGTCTTGATCGCTTCGACCGGGGCCGGGTAGTTCGGACCGGCCTGACCGGCCACGAAACCCTTGGCGGTTTCGAAGGCCATCATCTGCTCAATGGCGTTGAGCTTGAGCTTGTCCAGCTTCGGCTGGCGCTTGGCCTTGTGATCGAGCTCGCCGGAGATGGCGCGCTTGATCAGTTCCAGGGCGGCTTCCTGGAGCTTCTCCGGAGCGACCACGGCATCGACGGCGCCGACTTTCAGGGCGTCTTCGGCGCGGTTTTCCTTACCGGCGGCGATCCACTCGATGGCGTTGTCCGCACCGATCAGGCGCGGCAGGCGGACGGTACCGCCGAAGCCCGGGTAGATACCCAGCTTGACTTCCGGCAGGCCGATCTTGGCGCTGCTGGACATGACGCGGAAATCCGCGGCCAGGCACATTTCCAGACCGCCGCCCAGGGCGATGCCATTGATCGCGGCGACAGTCGGCACGGCCAGGTCTTCGAAATCGCTGAAAATCTTGTTGGCTTCGAGGTTGGCCGCCACCAGCTCCGCATCCGGCAACTTGAAGTTGTCGACAAATTCGGTGATGTCGGCGCCGACGATGAACACGTCCTTGCCGCTGCTGACGATCACGCCTTTGACGGACGCATCAGCCTTGAGGGTGTCCACGGCCTGGCGCAATTCGCTCAGGGTCAGACGGTTGAACTTGTTGACGGACTCACCCTTGAGATCGAACTTCAGTTCGACGATGCCACTTTCAAGAGCCTTAACCGTGATGGCTTTACCTTCGTAAATCATCAACTGATCTCCACGATATGGAAGCTGAACAGTACACGTCGGACGCGAGCGGATGGTACGGCACGGACATTACCGTCGATGCTACGCCAAGCCGCCAGGCACACCCGCCAACGCGATAGTCGGGGTTCTGTTTGGAGCCGTCTGATCAGACAAACGCTCAATTCATACGCCCGTTTGATTTGGGTGTGGACACCTTCACGGAATTCGCAGCAATTGTCAATTGCCGAAAACGTTGCTGAAAAAGCGACTTCCCGGTCATATTTCGAGCGTGACAGGCCTTGGCCATCCAAGGTTTATGGCCACCCATTCAGCGAATCAATAGTGTAGCGTCGACCGGCCGATCCTGCGTCAAGCCAGGGCCTTGAGTACCGCCGCGATGGCCTGCAAGACCCCGGCGTCGCCACGCTCACCCCAATACACGGCAATCATCTGCTTGTCCGCCTCGATCTTGTAGGCGTTGTCCGGCAACGTGCGCAAATGCACCAGCAGATTGTCGTCGGTCAAGGTTTCCCGCCATTGATTGACCCAGACTCCGGGGGCGGTTTGCCAATAGCTCCAGCAGGGACTATCGGGGCGACGGCGCGGACGGTGGTATTGCGCACAAGGGCTGGGCGGATCAAAGGGCAGCCAGTGGGGCCACTCCTGGGGCGCCAGTTGCATGCCCAGGCCGATACGGCGGGCCTCCATGCGCAAGGCCATCATCCCGCTCTGGCGGCGCGAAGGACGTAGCCAGGCCAAAGGACTCAACACCAGCGCCAGGATTGACACCACTATCCATACCGTCATATCTCTAACTCTCTCGATTCTTGATGAGCGATTGGCTCGCCGACGAACCAACCCGCTTGAAACCAGCCATACTTAAAGCTAATGCGATCCTCAGGAGTGCCTTTCATGAGCTACGAACACATTCTGGTAGCTGTCGACCTGACAGAAGAATGCGACCCGGTCATCAAGCGCGCACGCGAACTGTCGGTCAGCAGCCAAGCCCTGTTGTCACTGGTGCATATCGTCGAGCCGATGGCCATGGCCTTCGGTGGCGACGTCCCCATGGACCTTTCCCAGTTGCAGCAACAGCAATTCGACCAGGCCAAGGAGCGCCTCGATCGGCTGATTGTCAAATACCCGGAACTCTCGAAAGACAACTGCCACCTGACCTACGGCCAGCCGCGCCAGGAAATCCACCATCTGGCCAAGGAACAGCATTGCGACCTGATCGTGGTCGGCAGCCATGGCCGGCACGGCCTGGCACTGCTGCTGGGCTCCACCGCCAATGACGTGCTGCACGGTGCGCCATGCGATGTGCTGGCGGTGCACCTGGTCAAACGTCCGACCTGATAACAGGTTGGCGCACGCCACAAAATAAAGCCCGGCACCCACACAGGTTGGGGCCGGGCTTTTCGTTACTCGCCGAACGCTCAGGCGTCCAGCTCGGCCCAGCGCTCCACCATGGCATCCAGCTCGGCCTGGAGTTTTTCCAGCCCGGCGATGACCGCAGCCGTCTCCGTCGCCGGACGCTGATAGAACCCCGCCTCGGCCATTTCGGCCTCAACGGCGGCAATCTGCTGCTCCTTGGCGTCGATCTCGCCCGGCAACGCTTCCAGCTCGCGCTGCAACTTGTAGCTGAGCTTTTTCTTCGCCGCCGGCTGCTCCACGGCTGCCGCCACCGGCGCGGGCGCCGCCGTGACCACCGCCGAATTGAGCTCGGCCTTGCCTGACTTGTTCTCGGTCACGCCCAGCAAACGCGGCGAACCACCCTGGCGCAGCCAGTCCTGGTAACCGCCGACGTACTCGCGCACCTTGCCCTCGCCCTCGAAGACCAGGGTGCTGGTGACCACGTTGTCGAGGAAGGCCCGGTCGTGGCTGACCATCAGCACGGTGCCGCTGAACGTCAGCAGCACTTCTTCCAGCAACTCGAGGGTTTCCACATCGAGGTCGTTGGTCGGTTCGTCGAGCACCAGCAGGTTGGCAGGCTTGCTGAACAGCTTGGCCAGCAGCAGGCGTGCCCGCTCACCGCCGGACAAGGCCTTGACCGGGGTACGGGCGCGTTGCGGGCTGAACAGGAAGTCGCCCAGATAGCTCAGCACATGGCGGCTCTGGCCGTCGATGTCGATAAAGTCGCGACCTTCGGCGACGTTGTCGATCACGGTCTTTTCCAGGTCCAACTGATGGCGCAACTGGTCGAAGTAGGCCACGTCGATCCGCGTGCCCTCTTCCACCGTGCCACTGGTCGGCTGCAAGCCATTGAGCATCAGCTTGAGCAAGGTGGTCTTGCCGGTACCGTTGGCTCCCAACAGGCCGATCCGGTCGCCACGCTGCAGGACCATGGAGAAGTCCTTGATCAGGAACGGGCCACCCGGGTGCGCGAAGCTGACGTTTTCCAGCACCATCACCTGCTTGCCGGACTTGTCGGCGGTGTCGAGCTGGATATTCGCCTTGCCGGTGCGCTCGCGACGCTCGCTACGCTCCACGCGCAGGGCCTTCAACGCACGCACACGGCCTTCGTTGCGGGTCCGCCGGGCCTTGATGCCCTGGCGGATCCAGACTTCTTCCTGGGCCAGGCGCTTGTCGAACAGCGCGTTGGCGGTTTCCTCGGCGGCCAGCACCGCTTCCTTGTGCACCAGGAAGCTGGCGTAGTCGCCATTCCAGTCGATCAGGCCGCCACGATCCAGCTCCAGGATACGGGTCGCCAGGTTCTGCAGGAAGGAACGGTCGTGGGTGATGAACAGCACCGCGCCCTGGAAATCCTTCAAGGCCTCTTCCAGCCAGGCGATCGCGCCGATGTCCAGGTGGTTGGTCGGCTCGTCGAGCAGCAGCAGGTCCGGTTCCGACACCAGCGCCTGGGCCAGCAGGACCCGCCGACGCCAGCCGCCGGACAACTCGGCGAGGGTCTTGTCGGCCGGCAGTTGCAGGCGGCTCAGGGTGCTGTCGACCAGGGTCTGCAAACGCCAGCCATCACGGGCTTCGAGGTCGTGCTGGACGTGCATGAGCTTGTCCAGGTCGGCATCGGTAACGATGTTCTGGCTGAGGTGATGATACTGGGCCAGCAACTCGCCGACACCGTCCAGGCCCGCGGCCACCACGTCGAACACGGTGCGCTCGTCGGCCACCGGCAACTCTTGCGGCAACTCGCCGATCTTGAGTCCGGGCGAACGCCAGACGGAGCCGTCATCGGGCTTCTGCACGCCCTTGACCAGCTTCAACATGCTGGACTTGCCTGTGCCGTTGCGGCCGATGATGCACACCCGCTCACCACGGGCGATCTGCCACGACACCTTGTCCAACAACGGCATGGCGCCGAAGGCAAGGGACACATCGCTGAATTTGAGCAGGGTCATGAGCTTCTCCAAAAACCGGGCGCGCATTCTACCTGACTTGAGCCCGCAGGCGGCCGGCATTTTCATCGGCACCCCGGTTCAAGGTGACAATTGGTATCAAGTTGCGTACAGCCGAGCGCAAAACTTTCGCCCCTGGCCGGCAAAAGGCTAAGCTACCCGGCAATCAGCGCCGCTATTGAAGCGGCGCTCGTCAGGTTTTTTGTTCGGAAATCCCATGCGCAGCCGTCTTTTCAACTTTTTATCGTGTCTGCTTCTTTCCGCCTGCGCCCTCCAAACCGCCCAGGCTGTCGACCTCTCCCAGCAACGCCAGCTCTACGACGAAGCCAAGCGCGCCCTCGCCAAGGGTGATTCAGGCCCCTATTTCCGTTACCAGGATGCCCTCCGGGACTACCCGCTGGAACCCTACCTGGCCTACGATGAGTTGACCGCGCGCCTGAAAACCGCGAGCAATGCCGAGATCGAGGAATTCCTCGCCGAGCACGGCGACCTGCCCCAGGCCAACTGGATGAAGCTGCGCTGGTTGCGCTGGCTGGCCGATCGCGGCGACTGGCAGCCTTTCGTCAAGTACTACGACCCCAAGCTGAATTTCACTGAACTGGACTGCCTCAACGGTCAGTACCAGCTCAGCCACAACCTGCGCGCCGAGGGCTATGCCACGGCGGAAAAACTCTGGCTGACCGGCAAGTCCCAACCGAGCGCCTGCGACGCCTTGTTCGGCATGTGGGCCGCCGAAGGCCAACTGACCGAACAGAAACGCTGGCAGCGCCTGAAACTGGCGGCCGAGGCCCGCAACTACGGCCTGGCCAACAGCCTGGTCAGCGACCTGACCACCCTCGCCCCACAAGGTCGCCTGTTGATCGAAGTGGCCCAGAGACCGGACCTGCTGAACCAGCCTTCGCGCTTCATCCCGGCGGACGAGGCCATGTCCGACGTGGTCGGCCTCGGCCTGCGGCGCCTGGCTCGCCAGGACCCCGACCGGGCCATGCCGCTGCTCGACACTTATGCCGTGAGCATGCACTTCTCCCGTGACGAAAAGGTTGCGATCGCCCGCGAAATCGGCCTGACCCTGGCCCGCAGCTACGACAGCCGCGCGCTGGACATCATGACCCAGTACGACCCGGAGCTGCGGGACAACACCGTGACCGAATGGCGCCTGCGCCTGCTGTTGCGCCTGGGCCGCTGGGAAGACGCCTACCAGTTGACCCGTCGACTGCCGCCGGAGCTGGCGACCACCAACCGCTGGCGCTACTGGCAGGCCCGCAGCCTGCAACTGGCACAGCCGCAGAACCCGCAGGCACAGGTGCTGCTCAAGGCCGTTGCCCACGAACGGGACTTCTACGGCTTCCTCGCCGCCGATCGCTCGCAGACCCCGTACCAGTTGACCAACCGACCGCTGGTCCTCAGTCAGCAACTGATCAACAAGGTGCGCAACACCCCCGGCATACGTCGTGCCCTGGAACTGCATGACCGCGGTCAAGTCGTCGACGGGCGCCGCGAGTGGTACCACGTCAGCCGCCTGTTCAGTCGAGATGAAATGGTTGCCCAGGCCAAGCTGGCCTACGACCTGAGATGGTATTTCCCGGCCATCCGCACCATCAGCCAGGCGCAATACTGGGACGACCTGGATATCCGCTTCCCCATGGCGCATCGCGACACCCTGGTGCGTGAAGCCAGGGTACGCGGACTGCACTCGAGCTGGGTGTTCGCCATTACCCGCCAGGAAAGTGCCTTCATGGATGATGCCCGCTCCGGCGCGGGTGCCAGCGGGCTGATGCAGTTGATGCCGGTTACGGCCAAGGAAACCGCGCGCAAGTTCAGCATTCCGCTGGCCTCGCCCCAGCAGATCCTGGACCCGGACAAGAACATCCAGTTGGGTGCGGCCTACCTGAGCCAGGTGCATGGGCAGTTCAACGGCAACCGCGTGCTGGCAACCGCTGCCTACAACGCCGGCCCCGGTCGTGTCAGACAGTGGCTCAAGGGCGCCAACCACCTGGGCTTCGACGTGTGGGTGGAAAGCATTCCGTTCGACGAAACCCGCCAGTACGTGCAGAACGTGTTGTCGTACGCGGTGATCTACGGCCAGAAACTCAACGTGCCGCAGCCGTTGGTGGACTGGCACGAGCGGTATTTTGACGACCAGTAATGCTGGTCCTGTAGGAGCCGGCTTGCCGGCGATGAGGCCCTGGAGTCTTGCATTGATCTTGCGGACGCCATCGCCGGCAAGCCGGCTCCCACAGTGACCGCGTTAAAAGGTCAAGACTGTAAAAGCCCCGCTACTCGAGAACGGTCACCGGCATCCCGACTTCCAGCAACCCCTGGCCATCATTGACCAGGTTCTGCCCGAACATCACCTCGCCATCCCGCTCGCGATAGGTCTTGAGGGTGGTCAACGGCTCGCGATCAGCGCTGCGCTCACCGGTCCGAGGATCGAGGGTGGTCAGGATGCAACGGGAACAAGGCTTCACCAGCCGAAACTCGACCTCGCCGATACGAATGCGCTTCCAGCCGTCCTCGGCAAAAGCCTCGCCCCCCTCGATCACCAGGTTTGGCCGAAAGCGCAGCATTTCCAGCTCACGCCCGACCTTGCGCGACAGGTCATCCAGCGAAGACTGGCCGATCAGCAGCAGGGGGAAACCATCGGCAAACGCCACCCGATCCTCCTCCTTGCCATAACCGGACTGGGTGAGACGGGCGCGCTCCGGCGGCACATGCACCAGGCGGGTCGGCTTGCCGATAAATGCGCTCAGCCAGGCCGCCGCCTCATCGCCGGCATCCGGCACGCGCAAGGTGTCACTCCAGATGGTTACCCCACGCAGGGCCTCGTCCTTCCCGGGCAAGGCCACGTCCAGCGTCGAATACCCGGGAGCGCTCAGGGTCAGGCCGCCCGCGACATTCCACAACGCCGACAACTGACTCATCTTGCCCACCGCGCGCTGGGTCAGGAACCGCCCACTGGCCTCATCCACCAGCATCCAGCGCCGATCCCCGGCCAGGCCCAGCTCGTCCAACGGGCTCTGGCGCAAGGTCTCGCCCCTGGCGGACTTCAACGGATATCGATACAGCGCGCTCAGACGCAACATGGCCAGCTCCCGGGCAGATAAAGCAGCGATTCTACCGCAGGAGCAGCCGGTCAGGCGTTATCCAGCATCAGCCGCTGGCGCACCACATCCACCAGCTTGTCCGGCTGGAACTTGGAGAGGAAGTTGTCGCAACCCACCTTCTTCACCATCGCATCGTTGAAACTGCCGGACAACGAGGTATGCAGGACCACATAGAGCCCGCGCAAGCGAGGGTCGTTACGAATTTCAGTGGTCAGGCGATAGCCGTCCATTTCCGGCATTTCCGCATCGGTGAAGATCATCAGCAGCTTGTCGGTCATGACCTCGCCGGCATCCGCCCAGCCCTTGAGCATGTTCAAGGCCTTCAGGCCGTCGCTGGCGATATGCATTTTCACCCCCAACTGCCCGAGGGTATCGCGCAACTGGGACAGGGCCACATTCGAGTCGTCGACCAGCAACACTTCGCGGCCACGCGCCCGATCCATGACTGGGTCGTCGAGTTTTTCACGGGACACTTTGGCGTTGTAGGGCACAATCTCGGCCAAGACCTTTTCCACGTCGATGATTTCCACCAACTGGTCGTCCACCTTGCTGATGGCGGTCAGGTAATGCTGGCGCCCGGCACTGCTCGGCGGCGGCAGGATCGCTTCCCAGTTCATGTTGACGATGCGGTCCACGCCCCCCACCAGGAACGCCTGGACCGAGCGGTTGTACTCGGTGACGATGATGGTGCTGTCGGGCCCCGGCACCAACGGACGCATGCCGATCGCCTGAGACAGATCGATCACTGGCAGTGTCTGGCCCCGCAGGTTGACCACGCCGCAAACGAACGGGTGGCGCTGGGGCATCAGGGTCAGCTTGGGCAGTTGCAGCACTTCCTGGACCTTGAACACGTTGATCGCGAACAACTGGCGCCCGGCCAGACGAAACATGAGAATCTCCAGCCGGTTCTCACCCACCAGTTGCGTACGTTGATCTACCGTGTCGAGAATGCCGGCCATTAATGACTCCTGGGCTTGATGCTGAAAGTGACATTGAATAGGTTATCGGCGGAGAGCATCGGACCTTGACCCTCCGATAAAATGCCTGCCAAAAGCATTGATGCCACATTAACATCATGCTTTACTCGGTTCACCCCCTCGCCGCCGCGCGACGCCCAGCGCGACCACCGATTTCACCGATAGTTCCCCATACTAGGGGAATCCCCTAGTGACAATCAGGCGCAACCTGATATTCGCAATATCCAATAGCCATTAATGTGACGCCATTCTCATTGCATGAATGGAGTCGGGCTTTTGTTTTTGATTGCGGGACCATGGCCAGACGGCCAGGTGAAAACCTTCGCCGATCATGCTCAAGCCCTCTGGATGGCCACTTTCGGCCAATTCCCGGGAGCCTGCCCATGCAGCCTTTTGGCGCCCGCCGACACGCATTTGAGAACAGGATGCACTCACTGCAATTTGAAACAATCGGAAACAGACTACAGACACCCACAGCCTGTCGGCATTAACTTTAAAACCGTTCGCCCCGTGCGACTTTCTATCGCCTGCCTATGTAATCAAGGAGATAAAGCATGCTGAACGGTAAAGAACGGCAAGCCGGCTTGCCGGAGTTCCTGATGGAGGCCCAAGCCCTGCAGGCGAAGATGCAGGAGTGTTGCCAGCACCTGGAACTGATCCGCAACGACAAGGACGCCATTGACTGCCTCCTCGTCTCGCTGCACACGCTGGCCAGTTGTGCGCAAGGCCTGGGCGTACGCTCGATGGCTCGGTTCTCGCGGCAGATCCACACCCTCCTGAGCCAGCCCCAGGACCCGCTCAACCTGCATGAAGACGCCTTGCAAGCCTTGCGCAACTGCCTGACGCTGCTGGCCTGGCAGGTCGAGCTGATCGACCCCTGCACCGGTCAATTGGGCCTCGACGACGAAGAACAGTCCGAACTGATCACCGCACTGGCCATCCAGACCGGCCAATGCGGATCAGCCATCATTGGACCGAAGGCCTTCACCCTGATCACCTTCCCTGAACGATCCGTTTGAAAAGCTCGCTACCCCCACGCTCATCGAGACATCCCAACCTGTTGCCCATCGCACGCCACCCTTGATACGCCTCCAATCCGTCCTGCTCATACGCAAAAACGACAACAGCAACTAACCTCGAACTTCAGGGTTTCAGGCCGTGGATTTTTAATGCAAAAAGAATAACTAGCGTCTACACGACAAAGTACCGAAATACCGTTCGAGCGTCGGTTAGAGTAACGTGGCTTAACAACGATTGCGGAACAAACGTACAAGAAAAGTTGACCGTTTGGACATATATCACCAGGGAGCGACCACCCCTGAATGACGTGGTATTATGCCACCAGCGCTCATATGTACTTGTACGGCTTAGTAATTTCACAAAAAGACATCAAAATGACATCATTGCGCAAACTTTCTTACCCTGACACTGTTTCACCTTGAGCGAACGTATTAAACCGTACCCGTTTTTCAAACTTGGCCTGTCGGTTGTCCTGACGGTCTACCCGTAGCGAACATTCATCGGCTCCATACGCTATGTACGTCAGCCTCAAGTCATTCAAGCCTTGGCTCCCCTCCCGAAAGAATGCCCGCCGGCTGACCGCGGTGCTTTGCATCGGCTCGGCCGTGGCCAGCGTACTCATCTACAGCACCTGCTCCAGCCTGCCCCTGGGATTGCTGCTGCTGAACCTCGCCGCCTTGGCCAGCGTCTGGCTTCAGCACCGCGACTCACGTACCGCTATCCAGTTCCAGCCGCAGGAACTGGCCGATCGCCTGCTCCAGGTGCAAGAGAACGAACGCCATCGCCTCAGCCGCGAACTGCACGACGACATCGGCCAGTTGCTGACCGCGGCCAAACTTCAGACCCAGTGGTTGCAACGGCGCCTGCCCGACGACCTGCAAAGCCACTGCGAGACGCTGAACAACACCCTGGACGAAACCCTGGCCAAGGTTCGCGACGTCTCGGCCATTCTCAACCCCCGCCAATTGGCCAGCCTTGGCCTGGAAGCCAGCCTGCGGGCGCACTTGCTCAAGACCCTGGAAAACACCAGTGTGCTCTGGAGCCTGGAGTGTCACCAGCGGCTGACCGGCCTCCCCGAGGAGATGGCCGTGACCGCGTTCCGGGTGACCCAGGAAGCGGTCACCAACATGCTGCGCCATGCCCAGGCGCGTAACCTGCTGGTGCGTATCAAGCGCCTGCCCGAAGGCTTGTCCCTGCACATCGCCGACGACGGCCAGGGCTTTTCGCCGGCGGCCAGGCCCGGCGACGAAGGCCAGAGCGGCATGGCCGGCATGGCCGAACGCATCGAACAGGCGGGCGGAACATTGACAGTCACCAGCGGACCCGGCAAAGGTACGCAGATCGAAGCACTGCTGCCCTGGGCGCCGCGCGCCCTGGAACGCGCCAGCAAGAATAAGGCTCCATGACCTGCAACCTACTTCTGGTGGATGACCACTCACTGATCCGGGCCGGTGTCCGCGCCCTGGTACTGGATATCCCGGGTTATGCCGTGATCGGCGAAGCCAGCGACGGCGCGCAGCTGCTCGACGCGGTGGAACGGCTGAACCCGGACATCATCCTGCTCGACCTGTCCATGCGTAAAACCGGTGGCCTGGATGCCCTGCGCGCACTCAAGGCGGTGCGCCCCCAGAGCAAGGTGCTGATCCTGTCGATGCACACCGACCCGCAACTGATCATGCAGGCCCTGGAAATCGGCGCCCATGGCTACCTGCTCAAGGACACCACGGCCACCGAACTGGCCCAGGCCCTGGACGCCTTGCGCAGCAACGAGCGCTACCTGAGCCCGGCCATCGCCCACACGGTGATCAACCAGGCCCTGACCCAGGTCCAGCGCAACCTGCCGGCCGAGCGGGCGGATAACCACAACCTGACCGGGCGCCAGCTGGAGATCCTGCGGCTGATCGTCCGGGGCAAGTCGACCCGCGAAATCGCCAATGGCCTGGGCCTGAGCATCAAGACCGTGGAAACCCACCGCTCGCAGATCATGAAGCGACTGCAGATCTTCGACGTCGCCGGCCTCGTGCTGTTCGCGGTACGCGAGCAGATCATCAGCCTCGACGACTGAGGCATTTATCAGTCACGCTCGTAGCCCTGATTACGAAACGACCCGTCGTATTTTCTTGACGGTAGGCCATCATTCATTAGCAACCTGCTGTTTCATGAGCTTTACTCAACTCCACGCCATCCGAACCTGAGAGGACGCGTGAAGTGTCAAGTCGATGAAAATCGCGAGACTACGGGAAGGAAGCCTCATTTGGATTGACGCTGTTCTATCCAGAAAAGATCAACCGCCAAGGATGGGGGTAGCGCAAGAGCCCAGGCTTTCTATTCAAAATAACGGCCACGCTGCTTCGTAATCGCCATTTCGCGATGGTGAGACGGGAGGGGTTTATGCGCCCGCAACCGGTTGACAGCCTGTTACTGACCCGCCCCAGCATGGTCGAGTACTTCCTGTTCGGCATCCGCCTGGTCCATGGACTGACCGCGATGTTGCCCGGCCTGATGCTGCTGATCTACCTGCGCGAGCAAGATCCCGACGCCATCAAGAGCTACTTCGCCCTGCTGCTGTTCTTCGGATTCATCAGCGTCCTGATCTTCCAGGCGCTGGGGGTGTATGCCGAGACCCTCTTCAGCAACCTGCTGCGTTTGCGACTCACCCTCTTCGCCTGGTCGTCGGCGTTCTGCCTGCTGCTGTTCATGCATCACGGCCTGCAGCTGTTCAGCCTCCTGACCAACCGCGAACTGTTGGTCTGGTTTCTCGCCAGCCCGGTGCTGTTCGGCATCGAACGCCTGATCCTGCTGACCCTGTTCCGGCAACTGATGCAACGGGGCATTTTCCTGCAGCACGCGGTCATCCTCGGGGCCACCGAAAACGGCCAGCGCCTGGCCGAGTACCTGACCCAGAATCAGGATATCCGCTCCGGGGTCATCGGATTTATCGACGACCGCATCGGCCGCCTGCCCAAAACCCTGGGTAACCTGCCGCTGCTGGGCAACTCCAGCGACCTGGAACGGCTGATCCGCGAAGAAAAGGTCACCCAGGTGCTGGTCGCCCTGCCCTGGTCGGCGGAAAACCGCATGGACTGCATCATCCGCGAACTGCGCCGCCTGCCGGTCAACGTGCTGCTGGTGCCGGACATGGTTGCCTTCCGACATGCCCACAACCGCATCACCGAAGTCGCCAACCTGCCGATGTTCAACGCCTCCGAGGTGCCCCTGCGCGGCTGGTCGCCGATGTTCAAGCGCCTGGAGGACATGGTCCTGTCGAGCACCGCGCTGATCCTGCTGTCGCCGCTGATGCTGCTGGTGGCCCTGGCGATCAAGCTCGATTCGCCGGGCCCGGTGCTGTTCCGCCAGAAGCGCTATGGCTACAATAACCGCCTGATCGAAGTCTTCAAGTTTCGCTCGATGCATCAGCACCAGAGCGATGCCACCGCCGAAAAACAAACCACCCGCGGCGATCCGCGGATCACCCGGGTCGGGCGCCTTATCCGCAAGACCAGTCTCGACGAGCTGCCGCAACTGTTCAATGTCTTCATCGGCAGCATGTCGATGGTCGGGCCGCGCCCCCACGCCACGGCCACCAAAGTGGCGGGCATCCTGTTCGAGGAAGCGGTCAAGGAGTACACCTCGCGTCACCGGGTCAAGCCGGGGATCACCGGGCTCGCCCAGATCAACGGCTACCGGGGCGAAACCGACACGCTGGAAAAAATCGAGAAGCGTGTGGAGTTCGATCTGGAATACATCGAAAACTGGTCGATCTGGTTCGACCTCTACATCCTGTTCCGCACTGTTCCGGCAGTGTTCATGACCCGCGAGGCCTTCTGAGTGAGCACACTCATTCCCTGCATCATCGCCGGTGGTGCCGGTACCCGCCTGTGGCCGGTCTCCCGCGAGGCCATGCCGAAACCCTTCATGCGCCTGCCCGATGGCGAAAGCCTGCTGCAGAAGACCTTCCGCCGGGCCACCGACCTGGCCGGTGTCCAGCGGGTGCTGACGGTGACCAACCGCGAGGTGTTCTTCCGTACCCTGGACGACTACCGCCCGCTGAACAAGGGCGATACGACACTGGACTTCATCCTCGAACCCTTTGGCCGCAACACCGCCCCGGCCATCGCGGCGGCGGCCCTGCACGTGGCCAGGCTCTACGGCGAGGACGCACAGTTGCTGGTGCTGCCGGCCGATCACCTGATCAAGGACCTGGACGCCTTCGCCAAGGCGGTCGACAGCGCCCGGGAACTGGCCGACCAGGGTTGGCTGGTGACCTTTGGCCTGGTCCCGACCCACCCCGAGACCGGCTTCGGTTATATCGAAAAGGGCCAGGCCCTGGACGGCGCCAACTTCCAGGTCGCGCGCTTTGTCGAGAAACCTGACGCGAAGACGGCACGGCAATACGTCAACGACGGCCGGCACCTGTGGAACGCCGGCATGTTCTGCCTGCGGGCCGACGCCGTGCTGCGCGAACTGCGTGAACACGCCCCGGATGTACTCGACGCCATGATCGAGTGCCTGGCCCACAGCCACAGCCGTGAAGGCAGCCAGGAACTCCAGTTGGAACTGGATGGCCAGAGCCTGGCCCGGGCGCCGGACATTTCCATCGACTACGCACTGATGGAGCGCTCCCGGAAAGTCGCGGTGGTGCCCTGCCAACTCGGCTGGAGCGATATCGGCTCATGGCAGGCGGTGCGTGAGCTGAGCCCCGCCGACGCCCAGGGTAACCAGTGCAACGGCGAGACCGTGCTGTATGACGTCAGCAACTGCTACATCGATGCGCCCAAGCGCCTGGTGGGCGGGCTGGGGCTCAAGGACCTGATCATCATCGATACCCCGGACGCACTGCTGATCGCCGACAGCAAGCGCAGCCAGGACGTCAAGCTCATTGCCCAGGAGCTCAAGCGCCAGGGCCACGACGCCTACCGCCTGCATCGCACCGTGACCCGCCCCTGGGGCACCTACACCGTGCTCGAGGAAGGCAAGCGCTTCAAGATCAAGCGCATCGTGGTACGCCCCCAGGCCTCGCTGTCACTGCAGATGCACCACCACCGCAGCGAACACTGGATCGTGGTCAGCGGCATGGCGCAGGTCACCAGCGGCGACAACGAATTCATGCTCGACACCAATGAGTCGACCTTCATCAAGCCGGGCAAGCGACACCGGCTGGCCAACCCCGGGGTGATCGACCTGGTGATGATCGAAGTGCAGAGCGGCGAATACCTCGGCGAAGACGACATCGTGCGCTTCACCGACATTTACGGGCGGGTTCGAGCCGACACCGGCAAAAGCTCAGACACCTGACAGGGGAGCCGCCGCGCGAACGTACCAGGGGCTGTCAGAGGGGTGTGACCATGTACAAAGGGAAGATTGACCGATGAACAAACGCCTGCTGATCATCCTCAGTGTTCTATTCATCAGCGCCTGCAGCATCCCGGCCAAGGTGGCACTGCCGGACAGCGACATCCTGCGCGAAGGTCACCGGGCCGGCGAGGCCCTGGCCGGCAAACCGCTGCCGGACCAGCGCATCCGTGCCGGCGACACCTTGCGCATCGTGCGCAATACCGGCGAGGCCCCCTCCATTTCAGCCTTCACCGCCAACTCGATCTACGAACTGACGCTGTTCACCGTGATGAACGACGGCAGCTTTTCCTATCCCTACGTCGGCAACGTCAAGGCCGCCGGCCTGACGCCGCAACAACTGACCCTGTTCCTCGAAGACAAGCTGAAAAACATCTACCAGGATTCGGCCCTGACGGTGAACATCTCCCAGTCCCCGGGCAACACCGTGTTCGTCGGCGGCTCGGTGCGCAATCCGACCAGCCTGCCGGTGACCACGGTCACCACCCTGGAACAGGCCCTGATCGGCGCCGGCGGCCTGTTGCCAGTGGGCGACAGCCGCAATATCGCCCTGCTGCGCCAAGACGACGACGGGCGCTACAAGACCTACTTCTTCGACTACCGCGACACCCTGCTCGCCGGCGCCAGCCACCGCGCACCGGTGCTGCTGCAACGCGGCGATGTGGTGTTCGTGCCCAAGTCCCATGTGGGTAACGGGATCGAATGGGTCGACCTGTACCTGAACCAGCTGATTCCCTTCCAGAAATCGATCGGTATCGGAGTGAACTACAACTTGAATAACCGCAACGGCAGCAACTGAGCGTCAGGGCCAACAGACATGATCAGTATCCGCTCCTTCCGCGATTTGTTGCGTCTGTTCTTCATCTTCAAACGCGAAGTGAAAATCGCCGTGCTGGTGACCTTCATCGTCATTTTGCTGGGCGCGTTCCTGCTGCCCAACCGCTACGAGTCCACCGCCCTGCTGCTGGTCAAGCCGGGCCGAGATACCAGCACCCTGCCGATCGAGATTTCCGATCGCCAGGCGACCATTATCCCCAGCGCCCAGCGCGACCCGATCATCGACGAGGAACGTATACTCAGCGGGCGCCCCATCGCCCGGCTGGTCGCCGAACAATACCTGGACGAGCTGTCCAGGGCCGCGCCCCAGGAGGGTTTGATCGCCACCCTCAAGGCCCTGCTCAAGAGCACGCTGCAGGGCCTGCTGGATGTCGGCCGCGGCCTGCTGCAACTGCTCGGCCTGGTGGAGAAACAGCCCCCGGTCGAGCGCCTGGCGGACCAACTGTCGAAGAGCTTCAGCGTGACCCACGCCGCGGGCTCCTCGGTGATGGAAATCAGCTTCACCTGGAACGATCCGCAGGTGGCCCAGACCCTCGTCAAGAGCTGGATCGAGCAGTATGAAGAGGAACGCACCCGCACCTTGGGTCGCAAAAGCCTGTACACCTTCTACGAAGGCGAAAGCACCGCGACCAACCAACGCATCCTCGACTACAAGAAACAGATCGAAGCCCACCTCAACGAATTGGGGGCGGTGAGCATCGGCGAACGCCTGAACGATATCTCGCGCAACCTCAACAACCTGCGCGGCGAACACCTGAACACCACCCGTGCCGTGGCGTCGACCAAGAGCGGGCTGGAGCGGATAAAGGCCCAGCTCGACAGCATGAAGAAGGAAATCAGCATCGGCCGGCAGATGAGCCTCAACCCGGACCGCCAGGACCTGCAACAACGGATCAATGCCAAGCAGATCGAACGCCAGGAAATGCTCCGCACCTTCAAGGAGGGCGCACCGCCGGTGAAGGCCATGGACCAGGCGATTGCCAACCTGCAGGACCTGCTCAAGTCGCAGAACGCGGTGGTCCAGCGCACGGATAACCTGGCGCCGAATCCGGTCTATACCCGCCTGCAGAACAGCTTCGCCGACCAGCAGGCCAGCCTCAGCCGCTTGCAGACCCAGGCTACCCAGCAAGAGACCCAACTCGCCCAGTTGGAGCAGGACCGCCGCCAGGCCCTGGCCCTGGAGCCGGAAATGGCCCGCCTGCAACGCGAGCTGGAGGCCGCGGAAAAGAACTTCGCCCTGTACAGCACCAGTACCGAGAAAGCGCGGATCGACCGTGAACTGGACAAGAGCCAGATCAGCAACATCGCGGTGATCGAACAGGCCACCCTCAACGAACGCCGGGTCTTCCCGAAAAGCCTGACGATGCTGTTGCTGGCGCTTCCACTGAGCCTGGCGGTCGGCCTGCTGGCCCTGTATTTCTTCTACCTGCTGGACCAGCGCATCCACGACGGCGACAAGATCGAGTCGCGTTTCGGGATCCAGGTCTGGACCAGCCTGCAAGACATCAGCAACGGCCACGCCCAGCGCCGCACCGCGTTCACCGCCAGCATGTACCGGCTCTATGGGGTCCTGCCACTGGATCAGGTCGCCGACAAGGGCCTCGCCATCGGCCTGACCTCGGCCCGGCGTGGCGAGGGGGTCAGCTTCGTCATCGATCACCTGGCCAACCTGCTGCGCGAACGTGGCCATCGCGTGCGCATCGACGCCACGGGTCCCGCCCATCCGGGAGAGATCCTGCTGCTCAATGCCGGCGCCTTCTTCTCCAACCAGGAAGCCTTCGTGACCCTGCGCCAGGCCGACCTGATCGCGCTGATCGTCGAGGCGGAGGCCACCACCGTACCGATTCTGGAAAATGCCCTGTCCACGCTCAATACCGCGTTCAAGCGCGTCGACGGCATCATCCTCAATCGGCGGCGCTTCGAGATTCCCGAACGCGTGCTCAACATCCTGGCGCGCATCCGGAGCCAAGCCTGATGCATATTGCCCTGATCGCGCCCCTGCCACCGGAACAGAACGGCATTGCCGACTATGCCGGACACCTGAAGGCCGCACTGGAAGACCTGGGGGTGCGCGTCAGCACGCCCCTGGCCGGGCTGGGCAACGACCCGCAACGGGCCCGGGAACGGGTGGCGCAAACGCAGTGGCAAGGCATCGATCTGGTCCATGCCGAAATCGGTGGCGGGCGCCTGGCCGAGTTCCACGCCTTGAAGGCCCTGCGCGAACGCTTCCCCACGCTCCCCCTGACCGCCACCCTGCATGATCCAGAACGCCTGGTCTGGCGCCGCGAGCGCTTGCCCTGGCCGCTGTCGCTGGCCGCACGGCTGCCTTCACCGCTGCCGCAGATGGCCACGGTTCTGGCCGACCCGCTGTGCCTGCATGAAGAACGGCAACTGGCCCGCAGCCTGACCCGCCTGGTCACCCTCACCCGCTCGGGCGGCCAGTGCCTGCGCCAGCGCATGGGCTTGCGTAGCGAACAGATGGTGGTGATCCCCCACGGCAACCCGGCCATTGCCGCAAGGCCCTTGCCGGCGCTGGACCCGCTGCGGCTGCTGTACTTCGGTTTCATCTACCGCGGCAAGGGCATCGAAGACCTGCTGGACGCCCTGGCCGTCACCTTCACCCAGCAACCGGACTTGCGCGCCCGATTGCGCCTGACCCTGGCCGGGGGCAGCGAGCCGGAGATGGCCTTCGGCCCCTCCGGCAGCTACCTCGATCAACTGCGTCGGCACATTCGCAACCTCGGCCTGCAAGACAGCGTCGACTGGCAGCTGGACCTGCCGGCCGCCGACATCCCCCGGGTGATCCAGGCCCATCATGTGATGGTGCTGCCGTACCGCGAGTCGAGCAAACTCAAACTGCTGGGCAATCTGCGCGGCACCAGCGGCGCCCTGTCCTGGGCCGTGGCCTGCGGACGCGGCGCCATCACCTCGGACGCGCGCTCCTTTGCCGAGGAAGTGGCCCAGGGCAACGGGGTGATTTTCCCTCAGGGCAATGTCGCGGCCCTGGCAGCCGAACTGAGCCATTTGTGTGCCACGCCGGAACTGGCGATCCGCTGGGCCGAACACGCCAGCGTGATCGGCGAACAGCGGCTCTGGAGCCACACCGCCGAGCGTTTCCTGCAACTGTTCCAGCAGGCCTGCGGAGGACATGCGGATGTCGCGTAAACCCCTGTTCCGGCTGCCGGCCCTGCTGGTGCTGGCCGTCGTCGCCAGCCTGCTGCCCTGGAGCCCCCGGGTCGCCGCCCAGACGACGCTCAAGGCGCCCCGCGCGGTGGAATGGAAAAATTTTCTCGGGGTCAACGCGCAATTCCAGTATTTCGAGCCGGACATCTACCAGAAACAGATGGCGCGGCTCGATGACCTGGGCCTGAACTGGGTACGCCTGACCCTCCACTGGTTCCTCATCGAACCCCAGCGGGATGCTTTCCAGTGGACCGAACTGGACGGCGCCATGACCGCGATGCAGCGCCATGGCTACAACACCGTCGCCTACCTGGTCGGCTCGCCGCCATTCGCCAGCAGCGCCGCGGCCGGCACCCCGAGCAGCGACCGATACCCGCCCAGCGACTTCAAGCTGTTCGCCTCGCGCATGGTCGCGCTGGCCCAGCGTTACCCGCAGGTAAACACCTGGCAGGTGTGGAACGAGCCGAACATCGTCTGGCTGCCCAAGGAGGACCCCGCGGCCTATTACCAACTGCTGAGCACCACGGCCGCGGCGATCCGCGCCCAGGTACCCGGCAAGGCCGTCGCCGCCGCCGGCATGGCCTATTACAGCCAGATGCACAGCACCCCCGGATTGATGCTCGAGTCCCTGCTCAAGCAAGGCCTCGCCGGTCAGAACCTCATCGTCGCCTATCACCCCTATACCCAATTGCCGGAAGGTGACGACGCCGCTGCCCAGGACTTCCTGGTCCGCGGCAATGCCCTCAACGGCGAGCTGCACGGCAACGGCGTCGCCCAGGTCTGGGCCACCGAATGGGGCTGGTCGAGCTATAGCGGCCCCAAGGAAATGCAGGCACTGATCGGCATCGGCGGGCAGGCCGACTACACCCTGCGGCGCCTGGCCCTGATGAGCGCCATGGACTACCAACGGATCTTCCTGTTCAACCTCAGCGACCTGGATGCCCGGGCCAGCCCGCGTGACCAGTACTACGGCCTGCTCGACCTCGACGGCGAGCCGAAACCGGTCTATACCGCCCTGAAGAACTTCCTCGCTGTCACCGGCCCGGTGCTCCAGCCGGCCGATGCCCCGCTGTCGAGCAACGCGCCGGCCGACCTGTACAACATCGCCTGGACCCGTAACGACGGTGCCCATGTCTGGATGTTCTGGAGCGCCAGCGGCCAGCGCCTGCAACTGCCCGGCGTGACCCGGGCGACGCTGTTCGACCCTCTGGCCGGTACCCGGACGAACCTGAGCGACGGGACCGCCATTACCGTGCCGCTGAAAACCAGCCTGCAGCTCCTGGTGTGGACGCCATGAAGATCCTCTGGACCCTGCCCTACCTGCCCTGGCCCACCACCAGCGGCGGCAAGACCCGGCAGTTTCACCTGCTGCGCAGCCTGGCGGCGCGCGGGCATCGCATCACCCTGCTGGTGCAATCGAAAACCGACCTCGACGAGGCCACGCGCCAGAACCTGGCGCCCATTGTCGAGCGGCTGATCGTGGTGCCGCGACGTTCGCTGCGCAGCCTGAAAACCCTGCTCGGCGTACTGCTGGCGCCCTACCCGATGCTGGCCGTGGTCAACGGCCTGGCGCCGCCCCTGCAGGCCCGGTTGCGCACCTTGCTGGAAGAACACTGGGACGTGATCCAGATCGAACACAGCTACAGTTTCCAACCCTACGAACAGCCGCTGAGCGACACCGGACGACCGTTCATCCTCACCGAACACAATGTCGAATCGGCCCTCGGTGCCGCCAGCTACGACCGCCTGCCGGGCTGGATGAAACCCTTTACGCGGTATGACCAGTGGCGCTATCGGCGCTGGGAAAACCGGGTGTTTCGCCAGGCCGCCGAACTGATCGCCGTGACCTGCGAGGACGCCGAAGTCCTGCGCGAGCGGACCGGCAAACCGGTGGCGGTGGTGGTCAATGGTGTCGACAGCGACCTCTACGCCGGCGTCCAGCCCGACTTCCACGCCCGGCGCCTGCTGTTTATCGGCAACTACGAATACAGTCCGAACCTGGATGCGGTCGAGTGGGCCCTGGAGGACATTCTCCCGGCGCTGTGGCGGATCAATCCCGCTGTGCGTTTCACCATTGCCGGATTCGGCTTGCCGGACGCCTGGCGCGAGCGCTGGAGCGATCCGCGTATCGAATGGCAAGGTTTCGTCCCCGACCTGCGCGCCCTGCAAAGCAAGGCCTCGGTGTTCTTCGCCCCCCTGCGCCAGGGCGGCGGGTCCAAGCTCAAGGTCCTCGAGGCCATGGCCGCCGGCCTGCCGGTGGTCACCACCGACCAGGGCGTGTCGGGGCTGCGGGTAGAAAACGGCCGGCACTATCTGGGCAGCGAAGAGCCGCAAGCCCTCGCCCGAATGCTCGCCGACGTCCTCGAACAGCCATCGCGCCTGCAGCAGATCGCCGAAGCCGGACGGGCCTACGTCAAGGCCGAGCACGACTGGGCCGTGGCCGCCGCGCAACTGGAAGCGGTCTATCGCCGACTCCCCCACCTCAAGGAGGCCGTGTCCGTATGCGCATAGGTCTGGATTATCGCCCGGCGGCGGGCTACGCCCACAGCGGTATCGGCCGTCAGAACCTGGCCCTGGAACAGGCCCTGCGGGCTCATCCCGAGGTGAGCCTGCAACTGTTCGGGGTGGCCCCGGAGGATCATCCGATCCGTCGCCGCGTCCACTGTCCGAAGTGGGGTTCGCCGTTGCAGGGCATACATCGACTGCCGGTGCGCCTGCGCTTCGAGGCTGGCTTCCTGCCCGGCGCATTGCGCGAAGCCGGGATCGAGGTCTACCTCTGCAACTTCAACATGGGCCTGCCCCCGGGGCGCAAGCCCGCCGGCCTGCGCTATGTGCTGCAACTGCATGACCTGTTCCAGTTGACCTTGCAGAACAGCCACGGCTCGAAACTCAAGGAGCAGGTTTATCGCGTCACCGATCGCCTGTCCATCAGCCGCTCGGTCAAGCTCGCCGACCGGATCTGGACACCGTCGCAATACACCGCCGACGAGCTGGTCAAGTTGTTTCCCGAGGCCCGCGACAAGGTCCGGGTGCTGCCCAACCTGGTCAGCGGTTTCGCTGGCGAAGCCGCCGACATCACCGACCTGCAAGTGCCGGCGCGCTACTGGTTGGCCGTCGGCACCCGTGAACCGCGCAAGAACATCCCCTGGTTCGTCGCCGCCTGGCACGCCGCCCGCCAGCAATCGCCGCAGGTTCCGGAGCTGCTGCTGATCGGCTCCCCTGAAGACCTGCCCGCGCCAGTGCGACACCTGCCGGGCCTGCACTACCTGACCGGCCTCAGCGATGCCCAACTGCACGCGGTGTACCAACAGGCCGGGCGCTTGTGGCAACCGTCCTATGCCGAAGGTTTCGGCCTGCCGGTCATCGAGGCGCTCAGCGTCGGCACTCCGGTGGCCGTCGCCAGCGGCTCGGCGCTGGACGAAATCACCCCGTCGGACTGCCCGCGCTTCTCGCCCACCGACGGCCCGGCCCTCAGCGCGCTGATGACCCGCCTGGCCGACGCCCCCGCCGAGGATCCCGACGCGCTCCGGGCATGGGCCAGGGGCTATGACACGGCGGCCTACCGGGAGCGCTTCAATCAGTTGCTCGAGGAGCTGAAATAATGCCCCTGGCGCTGCCCATCGCCCTGTTGTCTGGCCTGGTCTTCGGCATCCTGGCCTGGCTGCTGCCGCCATTCAAGGTGGTGCTGGTGCTGGTCGCCATCGGCGGCGTGGTGACCATCGTCCGTCACCCGCTCTGGGGCTTGCTGCTGTTCAGCGTGCTCGCCACCTTCCTGCCCTATTCGACGATACAGGTCGGCCTGCGCACCACGCTGTCCGAGGCCCTGATCCTGCTGGTCTGGGGCAGCGTGCTGGTGCAGAACCTGTTCAACAACCTGCCACACCAACCGCCGCTGCTGCGCACCGAGCGCTGGCTGGTGGCCTTGATGCTGTTCAGTGCCTTTCCGTTTATCGTCGGCCAGTTGACCGTCAACGCCACAGGCAATGGAACGGTGAACTGGATACGCTGGCTGCTCAACCTGTCGGTTCTGTTCCTGGTACCGCGTCTGCTGGACCAGCAAAGGGCTCGCGAACAGGTGGTCAGCGGCCTGCTGCTCGGGACCCTGCTGCTGTTGCTGCTGTCGATCCCGGTGTTCCTCAAGAGCGGCTCCGCCACCGGCATGACCCCGATCCTCGCCGCACTCGGCTATGGTGACATCAACGTGCTGGGCGACAGCCTCTCGGCGCTGTCCAATCGCATGGGCTCGCCCTGGATGCATCCCAACGCCCTGGGCGGGGCCATGGCCCTGCTGCTGCCGCTGGCCTTCTGTTTCGGCCTGACCCGCCAAGGCTGGAAACGGACGCTGGGCCTGGCCGTGGCGGGGCTGGGTGTGGTCGGCCTGCTGCTCTCGGGCTCACGCGGGGCGCTGGTCAGCCTGACCATCGTCCTGCTCTGGATGGCGCGCAAACGCGTACCGTATGCCGGTCAACTGATCCTCGCCGGCCTGGTGTTCGGCAGCCTGCTGCTGATGTTCTACCCTCCGCTGCAGGATCGTCTGCTGACGCTCTTTTCCAGCAACGACGCCAGTACCCACGTCCGCTTCGAGGAGTACTCGCACTTCCCCGCTGCCGTGGCCATGTTCCCCTTCGGCATCGGCTTCAAGGTCGAGCCGCCCGTGCCAGGTACCGGTCTGTGGGGGATCTCCAACCTGTGGCTGAACTTCATCTACAAGCTCGGTGTGCCGGGCCTGCTACTGTTTATCGCGGTGGTCTGGAACTGGTGGCACGAAACCCGCTCCTCCCTGGCCGCGATCCAACTGAGCGAAGACAACGCGATCTGGCTCGGCAGCACCTGCGGCCTCATGGCGGCCTTGCTCAGCGGGCTCTTCGACCACTATTTCAGCTTTACCCAAGTGCTGATCGCCCTGTTCTGGCTGTTGCTCGGCCTGAACCTGCACGAAGCCCGGCGTCTCAAGCTCAAGGCCGCCCCCCTGCCAGGAGTCCGCCCATGAAACACCGCTTGTTCCACTCGTTGAATCTGAGGCAGGCCCTGCCCGAATACGCTGAAAAAATGGGCGTCAGCCTGGAGGAGCTGGACAGCAGCTACCAGTGGATGCTGGAAAACGACGTGTGTTTCGAACAGCCGCTCAAGGGCAATACGCTGTGTTTCATCAGCTACCTGAACATCGAGCCGCGGATCGAGCCGCCCCTGGCCCGGCGTTTCTATGCCTTGCTCGGCCGCGAGCTCAAGGGCGCACTGATCCCCCTGTACGGGATCAACTGGCCGACCCTGCGCGACCGGATGCTGCGCTGGTGGGAGTTGGCCTACAACATCCTGATCTGCAAGATTCCCAGCCATACCCTGAGGCTGCTCTGGCTGCGCGCGGGCGGGGCGAAGATCGGCAAGGGCTCGACGGTCTGGCGCAACACCGAGGTGCTGGGGGTGGACAGCTTGCGCATCGGTAACGACAGCACCGTCGGCTGGCATTGCCAGCTGGATGCCCGCGGCGGCCTGATCATCGGCGACCACGTGACCATCGCCTCCCACGTGCTGATCATTGCCGGCGGCCATGATGTCCAGGCGCCGGAGTTCTGGGCCATCGGCGGGCCGGTCTATATCCGCGACTACGCCTGGATCGCCAGCCGCGCCCTGCTCTCGTTCGGCGCGGACATCGGCGAAGGCGCCGTGGTCGGCGGCCAGTGCGTGGTCTCCAAGCCGATTCCGGCCTACGCCATCGTCGGCGGCCCGGACGCGGCGATCAAGGGCGAACGCTGTCGCGGCCTGAACTACAAGGTGGGCGGCAAAAGCCTGTTCACCTTGTTCCACTGAGCCGCGGGCATGCCTGACACGAAACTGCTCGGCTCAACCCTGTGGCTGACCCTGGCGACCCTCACCGGCCTCGCCGCCGGATTCGCCCGGGAGTGGCTGCTGGTCGCCGCCTGGGGCGCCGGCGGGCGCAGCGACAGCTTCCTGGTGGCGCTGTTCCTGCCCGAAGCCTTGCGCATGGCCCTGGCGGCCGGCCTGTTCAGCGCGGCGGCGCTGCCCCTCTACCAGCAACGCGCGCCGGCCGAACAGACCGCCTGGCTCGGGGCCCTGGCGCCCAGGCTGCTGCTCTGCGGCCTGCTGCTGGCCCTGTTGCTGAGCGTGGGTTCGCCGCTGTGGGTCCGGTTGATCGGACCGGGGCTCGACAGCCAGGGCCATGCATGGGCCGGGGCCAGCCTGCACTGGCTGGCCTGGTGCGCCCCCGGGTTTATCCTGCATGCCTTGTTCTGCATCCCCCTGCAGGCCCGTTCCCGCTTTGTCCTGGCCGGGCTCGGCTCGCTGCTGTTCAACCTGCCGCCGGTGTTGTACCTGGCCCTCCTGCGCCAGGCCGCGACCCCGACCGGCCTCGCCAGCGCCTGCGTACTGGGCAGCCTGCTGATGCCGGCCGTGCTGCTGCCGACCTTGTACCGCAGCGGCTGGAAACCCTGGCAAGGCGGCCACGCGCCCGGCGCCGTGAGTGAACTGCTGCAGCGCATCGGCCCGCTGCTCAGCAGCAACCTGGCCAGTCAGGGCCTGGCCTTGCTGGAGCGCATGGTCGCGTCGTTGCTCGGCGAAGGCGCCGTCACCTGGATCAACCTGGCGCGCAAACTGATCAACCTGCCGCTGATCGCCCTGATGAGCCTGAATCAGGTGCTCCTCGGCCTGATGAGCGCCAGCCTGGGCAGCGAACGGCTGGCCTTGCTGCGCAAGGGCCTGGCCAGTGCCACCCTGCTGACCCTGCCCGCGGTCGCCGGGCTGATCGGCGCCGCCGGGGCGCTGGTCAGTCTGCTTTTGCCCCGCCAGGCGGCCGACGGCCCGCTGCCGGAACTGCTGGCCTGGTTCGCGGTGCCGCTGGCCTTCGGCGCCTGGAATGCCCTGCTCGCCCGCTACGCCTACGCCGCCGGGGACACCCGCCTGCCCCTCACCTGCGAACTGACCGGCAACCTGCTCAATGCCCTGCTTCTGGCCATGCTACCGTATCTCCTCGGGCTGATCGGCATCGCCCTGGCCGCCATCTGCGGGGTGATGCTCACCGGCCTGCTGCTGATACGCCGCCAACAGTTGCTCACCCAGGTGCCGTGGCGCAGCCATGCCGTGCTAGGGTTGACGGTCATGCTCGTGGCGGCGCTGGGCCTGCACCCCCTGCATGGCATCTGGCTGCAACTGGGTCTGAGCAGCCTGTGCAGCCTGATCCTGCTGATTGCCCTGGCCGCGTGGCTGCGCCCCTGGCGCTCCGTGCCCGACTGAACCTGGAGACTGAACGATGTCGACCCCACAAGTGGCCCTGGTGATTCCGACCTACAACGGACGCCGCGACCTGGAACGCCTGCTCGACTCCCTGCCGACCCAGACGGCCACCTTCGACACCCTGGTCGTCGACTCCAACTCCAGCGACGGCACCTATGAGCTGGCCTGCTCGCGCGGCCTCCAGGTGCAACGTATCGACAGCAAGGATTTCAACCACGGCGGCACCCGCCAATGGATGGTCGAGCACTACCCCGACTACGCGCTCTACGTGTTCATGACCCAGGATGCCTACCTGGACGATCCCGAAGGCATTGCCAACCTCGTTCGGCCCTTTGCCGACGAGTGTGTCGGCGCCGTCTGCGGTCGACAGCTGGCGCACCCGGATGCCACGCCCCTGGCCGAGCACGCCCGACTGTTCAACTACCCGCCGACCTCCCTCATCAAGAGCCTGGTCGACGCACCCCGGCTGGGCCTCAAGACCGCCTTCATTTCCAACTCATTTTCCGCCTATCGTCGCCAAGCCCTGATGGAGGTCGGCGGCTTCCCCCCGCATGTCATCCTGTCGGAAGACATGTATGTCGCGGCGAAAATGCTCCAGGCCGGGTGGAAGGTCGCCTACGAAGGCAGCGCAAGTTGTCGACATTCCCATAACTACAGCCTCGGTGAAGAGTTCCGACGCTACTTCGATATAGGTATCTTCCACGCCCGCGAGCCCTGGATTCGCCAGCAGTTCGGCGGGGCCGGCGGCGAGGGCCGGCGCTACATGATCTCCGAGCTGAAGTTCCTCGGCCCCGCCCGCTGCCTGGCCTGGCCCGGGGCACTATGGCGCAACGCGGTGAAACTGCTCGCCTACAAACTGGGCCAGCAAGAACGGTACCTGCCCAGGCCACTGAAAAAAACACTGAGCATGCACAAAGCCTACTGGGATAACCCGCCTACCTGACTTGGCAGAGACCTCAAACTTTGAGGACTTTTCCGATAATCATCAGAGAACAGCCTTAATTGACCCAAAAGCAAAATAAGGCGAACTTCTTGGAGCTCTTTTTATCGAGCCAATAACACTCTGGATCTGAACCCTCGAGGAAGCATATTTACATGGAAGTCGAGCTACAGCACTGCGCGACACCTCGCCTGAACGCTTCGGCCCACGAGCCGGACCGTCAAGACGCGAAACCGCAATTCCCGCCCCGCCATGACAAGGCCAAAACGACCCGTACCTCTGGAGGCGATGCTATGGAACCCCGAATCACAGAGCTGGAAACCCGCTTCGAATACATCCACCGCGACCTGAACGAGGTGCGCAACGATGTCAAATCCATCAAGAACCGACTGACCTACGTGGCCGGTGCGGCAGCGGTGATCGGCGCACCGCTGGCCTGGATCGCCAACAATCGCATGGACCAGATCCTGCTGTTGCTGACCTCCTAGGGTCTGTACGAAAACTCGCCGAGCGGCGATCAGGCAAGGCAAAAACAGGCGAGGAACGGCCGGGGTCGCGTCCGACTGTAGGGGCCTACATGAGCATTACTCGCTTCGCTCGCCCTTCGGGCCGTCCTTCGGACGTTCTCACTTCGTTCGTCCGAGCCTGTTTTTAACGCAGCATGATCGTCGCGCAGGCAGTTTTCGTACAGAGCCTAAGGTGCATAATGCCCAACATCCGCGTATTATTCGCGCCCCCGCGGCGATCCCTTCGCCCAGGCAACAGATTCAATTTCTTCAGGCCAGGCCTGAATCGACACACCGGGAGGTGCCCAGATGAGTGACAGCAACCAGAAAGACGACCAGGAAATCGGCCCAGCAGGCGAAAAGCTGCAGAAGGTCCTCGCCCGTATCGGCGTCGGCTCGCGCCGCGACGTGGAAGGCTGGATCAGCAAAGGCCGGATCAAGGTCAACGGCAAAGACGCCACCCTCGGCCAGCGCGTCGACATGCATGACGCCATCACCATCGATGGCAAGGTGATCAAGCGCGAAGAGGCGTCCGAATCGGTTCGCCGCGTGATCATGTACAACAAGCCCGACGGCGAGATCTGCACCCGTGACGACCCGGAAGGCCGTCCGACCGTGTTCGACAAGCTGCCGCGTCCGAAGGAAGGCCGCTGGATCAATATCGGTCGCCTGGACATCAACACCACCGGTCTGCTGATGTTCACCACCGACGGTGAGCTGGCCAACCGGCTGATGCACCCGTCCTACGAAATGGACCGCGAGTACGCGGTGCGTGTACGCGGTGAGGTGGACGAAGAGATGATTGCCCGGCTCAAGGCCGGCGTGATGCTCGAAGACGGCCCGGCGAAGTTCACCGATATCCAGGAAGCGCCCGGTGGTGAAGGTTTCAACCACTGGTACCACTGCGTGGTGATGGAGGGTCGCAACCGCGAAGTGCGTCGCTTGTGGGAATCCCAGGGGCTGGTGGTCAGCCGTCTGAAGCGGGTGCGTTTCGGTCCGGTGTTCCTCAACTCCGACCTGCCGATGGGCCGCTGGCGTGAAATGACCCAGTACGAGGTCGATGTCCTCAGTGCCGAGGTCGGCCTGACGCCGGTGGCGATGCCGCAGCTCAATGCCAAGAGCAAGGACAAGCTGGAGCGTATGCAGCGCAAGTCCTCCCGTCCGGTAGGCAAGAGCGAGCGCGTGCGGACCCTGCGTCCGGCCAATGGTGCGCCGGCCGAGCGCAGTGAGCGCGAGCCGCGGATCGAAGGCGAGCGTCCGGCCCGCAAGCCGGCACCGCGCCAGGATGGCGAACGCGCACCGCGTGCTCCGCGTCCGGCGGCCGGTCGTGGTGAGTCGGGGCGTGGTACGCCAGTGGCGGAGCGTCCGGCGGACAGCAAGCGCCCGGCCAAGCCGGCGCCCAAGTCCAAGCGTCCAAGCCTGGTGCTGGACAAGGACGCGCCGTCGGGCAAGCGCCGCGGCGCACCGGCCGGCTCGGGCCAGCGTCCGGGGTTTGGGCGTCGTAAGCCTGAGTGAACGCAGGCTCTGAAGCGCCGCTAAACCTGTAGGAGCCGGCTTGCCGGCGATGGCGTCCGAACGATCGATGCAAGACGTTCGGGCCTCATCGCCAGCAAGCCGGCTCCTACAAATAGTGTTCTGTTCACCACCGTCAAAACACAAACTGTCCGTCAAACACCGGCTTGTCATCCAGCGCCAGCACCCCGCCGGCAAAGATCAGGTCCAGGTGATGGCTGCCCTTGGCGCCGCCGCCCAGCCCCAGATGCAGGCCGCAATGGCGTTCCTCGAACCCCGAGTTGCGTGCATACAGCGCCTTGACCCCCTCATTCGTGCCGATACCCAGCTCCTCGACCCGCCGGTTCGACGGATTGGCATTCAGGTATTTGTTGAAGTCCGCCTCCAGTCCTGGCACTTCGGTGGCAATCCGGCTGATGGTGGAATCCTCGATCCACAGCTCCAGCGGCGACGCCAGCACCCCGTACTTGCGGGCGAAGGGAATGGTGCCGAGAAAGGTCCCGACAAACTTCACGCAACCATTGATGGCGTCGCTGTGGGTGGCGATTTCGCCAGGGGCCAGGTCGTGGTTGCCCACGCCATTGATGTTGGTCCACTTGCGGATGCTGCTCAGCGGTGCCTGCAGGTGCGAGCCGTGGCTGTCCCTGAAGCTCAAGGTGGTGGCCTGGGACATCCGGCGGATCAGGCGGTCGTTGAGGTCGGCGATGCGCTGCGGGCTGACACTGAAGGTGTCGTAGAAGTAGTCGCCGTAATCCTTGAACAACAGCGATTTGCGCCAATGCTCGGCCATCACGTCATGCAGCGCATGAAGGAATTCGGGCCCCTGTGGGCGAGGCGGGGAGAGCATCGAGGAATCGTAGAAGAAGATATACAGGTCGCTGTCGCCAATGGCCTCGATCAGGCGCTGGGCGGGCTCGAGGTCCAGGCGCAGGGCGTTGAAGTCGAACTGTCGACGCTGGGCGTCCTGCTCGATGATGGCCGCGGCGATCTCGCTGTAGTCCGGGGTATGGCCCAGCAGGACCTTCGGTTGGTCGAGCCCTTCCAGGGCCGGATGCCGGGCGAGGTAGTAGAGAAAATGTTCGAGGGCGCGGGTCTTGTCCATGACGTCGTTCCTGAAGCGGCAAAAGGGTGGGGGCGGCAAGCCGCACCCACCCGAAGGCCTTAGAAAGGCCACATCGCGGTGCCAAATGGCACGACAGCATCGGCTTGCATCATTTCCACGGCCGCTTCGTGGGTCGGGGCTTCGAACCAATCGTCCAGTTGCAGTTCAGTGCTTACGTCCTGATCCGAGACTTGCATGGTGAATCTCCTTGGGAAGGTTATTGCTGGACGGTCGAAAAGGCTTTCGGCTAGGAAAAATCCTATGTGTGAAATCCATTTCTCCGACTCGCCGTCAGTAGGCGTCGGCAAGTGGCTGAAAACCTAGTGCAGGATGTCGAAGGGCGCAAAAAAATATTTTCAAAAAAAATTTTCAGGGCCTGAGTAGAAAAAAACTTCTCCAGGGAAAACAACAATCCACCTGGGATATCTCGTCCTGAACAACGGGGCTGTCAATTTTCGAACACGGGGTTTTCGCGGCTTTTTTGGCAAGAAAACGTGACAGTTTGTCAGTAAAATCTGACGATCTAGACAGGTAAAGCGCCGCTAAATTCGAGATTCTGGCTGGTGTAAGGAATAGTTGCCGAGAGGGGCTGTAGGATTTTTTTCTGCCCCGAAAACGCCCCTTGCCCTCGTACGCCGACGGCGGTGAGATGCGCGGATGCCTGCCAGTGGCGGTCTGGCGGTGTACAATGCGCGGCGTTTTACCTGTGACTCAACTGCGTACCCGCGCATTTTGTGTCTTTCGGCGGCGGCCTTGCGATGCCCCCGAAGGTCCATGTACTCAAGGTTACCCGCCTTGTTCACTCCATCGCGTCATAAGCGCGATGGGTTCGATTTCGTCACAGATAAAAACAAACAGGTGACGCATGACCCCTGATACACCCCTTGCTTCGGGCGAGCTTAAACGCGGCCTGAAAAATCGTCATATCCAACTGATCGCCCTCGGTGGTGCCATCGGGACCGGCCTGTTCCTCGGGTCGGCCGGGGTGCTCAAGTCCGCCGGTCCGTCGATGATCCTCGGCTACGCCATCTGCGGCTTCATCGCCTTCATGATCATGCGCCAATTGGGCGAGATGATCGTCGAGGAGCCGGTTGCCGGCTCGTTCAGTCACTTCGCCCACAAGTACTGGGGCGGTTTCGCCGGCTTTCTGTCGGGCTGGAACTGCTGGATCCTGTACATCCTGGTAGGCATGTCGGAGCTGACCGCGGTCGGCAAGTACATCCACTACTGGTGGCCCGATGTCCCGACCTGGGTCTCGGCCGCAGCCTTCTTCGTGCTGATCAATGCGATCAACCTGGCCAACGTCAAGGTCTTCGGTGAAGCGGAGTTCTGGTTCGCGATCATCAAGGTGGCGGCGATCGTCGGCATGATTGCCCTGGGCAGCTACCTGCTGGTCAGCGGCCACGGCGGCCCACAAGCCTCGCTGAGCAACCTGTGGGAGCACGGCGGGTTCTTCCCCAATGGGGTCAGCGGCCTGGTGATGGCCATGGCGATCATCATGTTTTCCTTCGGCGGCCTGGAAATGCTCGGTTTCACTGCCGCCGAAGCCGACAAGCCGAAAACCGTGATCCCCAAGGCGATCAACCAGGTGATCTACCGGATCCTGATTTTCTACATCGGTGCCCTGGTGGTGCTGCTGTCGCTGACGCCCTGGGACAGTCTGCTGAGCACCCTGAACGCTTCCGGCGACGCCTATAGCGGCAGTCCGTTCGTCCAGGTGTTCTCGATGCTCGGTAGCAGCACCGCGGCGCATATCCTCAATTTCGTGGTACTGACGGCGGCGCTGTCGGTTTACAACAGCGGCACCTACTGCAACAGCCGCATGCTGCTGGGCATGGCCGAGCAGGGCGATGCGCCGCGGGTACTGGCCAAGATCGACAAGCGCGGCGTGCCGGTGCGTTCGATCCTCGCCTCGGCGCTGGTGACCTTCATCGCGGTGGTGATGAACTACCTGATGCCGCAACAGGCCCTGGAGTTGCTGATGTCCCTGGTGGTGGCGACCCTGGTGATCAACTGGGCGATGATCAGCTACTCGCACTTCAAGTTCCGCCAGCACATGAACCGCACGAAGCAGAGCCCGCTGTTCAAGGCCCTGTGGTACCCCTATGGCAACTATGTGTGCCTGGCGTTCGTGGTGTTCATCCTCGGCGTCATGCTGATGATCCCGGGGATCCAGGTCTCGGTGTACGCGATTCCGCTCTGGGTGGCGTTCATGTGGATCTGCTACGGCATCAAGAACCGGCGCAGTGCCCAGCAGGCACTGCTCGCGGTGAAGTAGGCCGCTATCGGTGACAACGACAAACCCGGCTGTTGCCGGGTTTGTCGTTTATATGCGACCGCTGCCGCAGCGAACAGTCGGCGTGGCCCGGATCAGGTATCCTGAACGCCCTGATGTCGGACGCTTTTCCAATGCTGGTGATTTCCAACAACGTGCATCTGCCCGATGCCGAGATCGAGTGGACGGCCATTCGTGCCCAGGGTGCGGGTGGGCAGAACGTCAACAAGGTCTCCAGCGCCGTGCACCTGCGTTTCGATATTCCGGCCTCGTCCCTGCCGCCGTTCTACAAGGAACGCCTGCTGGCGTTGCGCGACAGTCGCATCACCGGCGACGGGGTGATCGTGATCAAGGCCCAGCAATACCGGACCCAGGAGCAGAACCGCAACGATGCTCTGGAGCGCCTGGTCGAACTGATCCTCAGCGCCACCAAGGTGGAGAAGAAGCGCCGTCCGACCAAGCCGACCCTCGGCTCGAAGAAGCGTCGCCTGGAAAGCAAGTCCCAGCGCGGGGCCATCAAGGCCGGGCGGGGCAAGATCGATTTCTAGGCCTCGCAGGCTTGACGCGATCCTTGTGGGAGCCGGCTTGCTGCGGGCGGCGTTCCGACGATAGCGGTCGATCAGGCGATGCAAGACTGACTGGCCTCATCGCCGGCAAGCCGGCTCCCACAGGTTTCATGGCGTTCTTGAGATTACTGGACAAGTTCAGGTTTTTCCCGCAGCGCCCGTTGTTTTGGGGCCTGCCGGTAGAGATACAGACTCAGCAGCAACCCGGAGCACGCCGCCAGGGCGGCGAACAGGAAGATCGAGGCAAAGCCCAGGCCCGCCGCAATCGCCCCGGCCAGGGGGCCGGTGATGCCCAGCGACAGGTCGATGAACAACGAATAGGCGCCCACCGCCGCGCCGCGGCTGGACGCCGGTACCAGGTTCACCGCCTCCACCCCCAGCGCCGGGAACACCAGCGAGAAGCCGAATCCGCTCAATGCCGCTCCCGCCAGGGCCCAACGGGCGTCCGGTGCCAGCCACAACAGCAGCAGGCCCAGGGTTTCCACGGACAGGCAGGCGATCGCCACGCGAAAGCCCCCCAGTCGGTTGATCAGGTTGCCGAACAGCAACCGCGCACCGATGAAGCTGGCGCCGAACAGGCTCAGGCAGAACACCGCGTTGGCCCAGTGCTGGGTGGCGTAATACAGAGTGATAAAGGTCGCGATGGTGCCGAAACCGATGGAGCCCAGGGCCAGGCCCGTGCCATGGGGCAGGACGCGCCCCAGCACATGGAGGAAGGGCAGGCGCTCGCCGGCGACGATCGGTGCCGCCAGCTTCGGCCAGGCCAGCAGCAGCCCCAGGGCGGCCAGCAGCAGGATGCTCACGCCCATGCTCCACAGGCCGAGCCGGTTGACCAGCCAGACCCCCAGCGGTGCGCCGATGGCCAATGCGCCGTAGCTGGCGATGCCGTTCCAGGAAATCACCTTGGCGGTATTCGCCGCGCCCACCCGGCCGATGCCCCAGCCGATGGAGCCGGAACCCACCAGGCTTTCCGCGCTGCCCAGTACCAGGCGGCCGATGAACAGGCAGGTCAAGCTCAGCAGCGGCAGCGTCTGGAGAAAGCTCGACAGCAGCATGAACGCGCCACTCAGGCCGCAGCCGGCCAGGCCGATCATCACCGCGCGCTTGCTGCCCTGGTTATCGATGATCCGGCCGGCGTAGGGCCGGCTCAACAGGGTCGCCAGGTACTGGACGCTGATTACCAGCCCGGCGATCACCGTGCCGAAGCCCAGGTCGCTGTGGACATAGCCGGGCAGCACGGCCAGGGGAATGCCGACGTTCAGGTAACCGATAAAGGTAAACAGGACAATGGAAACGACTTGCAGCGTGACCGCCAGGGGGCGCTGGGTATCTGACATGGACAAGAACCACCGTTGCCACGGAGAAAAAAGATAGGAGGCTTATGATAACGGTGCGAGGCGGGTTGCAGGGGGGGTAAATCGAAAAAACTCGCTGGGGGGACTGTATCCGGTTGCGTGAAAAACACCAGGGAGCGGGCTTTTCACACGACCGGTTGAGCTAGCGTTCAGTCTTCGCTGTCGGCCTTGAGGCTTTCCGCGGCCTCGTTGTTTACCGGCTGTTGGGCACTGGCTTGTGGCGGGGTTTTCTGCTCAGTCTCGTGCAGGCTTGGGAAGGGGAAGTTGGGTATCTCATGCATCGTCGTCGCTCCTCGCAAGGTCTGTTTTTTAAATCGCTGGGTAGATCCGCGCTTTTAAAAAGCCTGGGCAGGATACAGCAGTGCAAATGACAGAAAGACTTTTTCGCCCCGGTTCTGGCGGCCATTCGTCAGTTCGGCAGGACCCGGTTTGCCGGCGATAGCGCTGCTGCATCGCCGGCAAACCGCGCAGGTCAAGGGCTGACGGTTATTTTTCCGATCATCTGCGGATGCAGGGCGCAGAAGTATTCGTAGGTGCCCGCCGTCTTGAACTCATAGGAAAAGCTGTCGTTGGTGTCCAGCGCGGCCGAACGGAACAGCTTGTGGGTTTCGGCCACCGTATGGGGGATCTGGTCGTCGTTGACCCAGGTCACCTTGGTGCCGAGCGCGACGGTCAGATCCTTGGGCTGGAACATGAATTCCTTGATATCGATTTTCACTTCCTGCGCCCACACCGGGATCGAGAATGCCAGGCAGCCCAGCGCCAGTACCTGCAAAAGTCTTTTCATATGAATGCTCTCCTAAATCAGTGTCGAGTCGATCAGCGCCAGCGGATGGTCGCCCTGTGTCGCGCGGATGTCGGTGATTCCCAGGTAGTTGCGCAACTGATCGGCGGCCACCGTCATCGGTCCCGGTGACGGTCCCACCCCCGGGGCCGGTTGCGGGTAGGCCGTGCCGCGCGCGGTGTGAAAGGTGATATTGCCCTCGACCTTCTGGATCACCTGGTGGATATGCCCGTTGAGCACGGTCACCGAGCCATATTTGCGCAGCAGGGCAATGGCCTGGTCGCCGTCCTCCGTGCCCCAGCCCCAGGGCTGGTAGATGGTCCACAGGGGGATATGGGTGAACACCACGATCGGCGTGCTGGTCGACACCGCCCGCAGGTCGTCGGCCAGCCAGGCGAGCTGGTCGGCGCCGAGGTTGGCCTCGTGGCCGGCCTGGAAGTTGAAGACGTTCACCAGCGCGATGAAGTGCACGCCATGGTCATCGAAGCTGTACCAGCCGTTGCCCTTGGTGCCCTTGCCGTAACGCTGCAGGTAGAGCTGGCCGCCGCCCGCGTCGAGGGTATCGTGCTCGCCCGGCACATAGTGCACGGTGGAAGGCAGGCCCTTGAGCACTTGCGCGGCGGTATCGAACTCCTCCGGCTTGCTGAGGTGGGTGATGTCACCGGTGTGGAGAATCAGCGCCGGCCGCTTGGGCAGCGCGATGACCTTGTCGATGGCCACTTGCAGGGTCTTCACCGGTTCGGGATTGGCTTCCTTGTTGAAGCCGATGTGCGAATCGCTGATTTGCACGAAGTGAAAGTTGGCGGCCAGCGCGGCCGGGTCCGTGGGCTTGCCGTCCTGGTCCAGGGCGAAGGCCCGCGGAATACCGCCGCTCAGGGCCCAGAGGACCCCGGCGCCGGCCCAGGCCGAGCATTTGAGCAGTGTCCTGCGCTCGGGATCGAGCGGGCCGTCGGTGCGTCTGTCGTGTGGTGTTGGGTGCTTGTCCATGGGAACGCCCTCGCTGGCGGTCTACAGTGATTGAGCTCACATCTGTAAAACCGGGCGGCGCGGGGCTTTATTCCTGAAAATAAAAAAAATATTTCGGGAATAAAGCCGGGGCTTTCACCGTTATAGGGACAAAGGTATCGGAGCCACTATGAAGCGATTCGAGGCGCTGTTTGCGCCGCACCTGGATGCGGCCTATAACCTCGCGCGCTGGCTCACCGACAGTGAGAGCGCCGCGCAGGATGTGGTACAGGAAAGCGCCTTCAGGGCCTTCAAGTTCCAGCACCGTTTTGTCGACGGCAATGCCAAGGCCTGGTTCCTGACCATTGTCCGCAATGAAAGCTACAACTGGCTCAAGGCCTCGGCAGGACGGCGTTGGGTGGTCATCGATGATGAGTATCTGCAGGGCGAGCCGGCGTTGACCGATGTGTGTACGCCCGAGGCACAGGTCATCCGGGCCCAGGAAGCCGAGCAGGTGCGGCTGGCGCTGTTGGCGTTGGCGCCGGTGTTCCGCGAAGTCATTGTCCTGAAGGAGTTGGAAGACATGCCCTACAAGGACATAGCGAAAGTCGTCGATATCCCCTTGGGCACCGTCATGTCACGGCTGGCCCGGGCGCGCGCCATGCTCAAGAGCGAACTGCTGAAGTTGTATCCTTATGAATGACCTCGACTGCAAGACCTGCCATGAATTGATCCATGGCTACCTCGACCATGAACTGGACGCTGTGACTTCGGCACGGGTGGCCGCGCACCTGGCGGGTTGCGTCGAGTGTGCGCGGCTGCATGAGCAGGTCCGTCAACTGATTGACGACGTCAAGATCCGGGCTCCGTATTACCGTGCGCCCGAGGCCCTGAGTCGTAGCCTGTTGAGCGGTACTCCGGCTCGTCCCTCGGTCCGCGCCGGTTTCATGCAGGGGTTGCGAGCGGCGTCGGGACGCTGGTGGGCTCCGGCGTTTTCGGCGGTGGCCTTGAGCCTGGCGGTCATGTTGTACGTGGTGACGCCGTCCGCCGAGCAACCCTGGCTGGATGAGGCGGTGTCCAATCATGTCCGTTCGCTGATGGCCGAGCATTTGAACGATGTGGTGTCGTCCGACCGGCATACGGTGAAACCCTGGTTCACCGGCAAGCTCGACTTCGCGCCGCCGGTCTTCGACTATGCGGCGCAAGGCTATCCGCTGCTGGGGGGGCGATTGGATTATCTGCAACACCAGACCGCCGCCGCACTGGCGTATCGGCATGCCAAGCACACCATCAATCTGTTTATCCTGCCGACGGCCGAGGCTGATCGGGCTCGGGAGAGCCTGTCCCTGCGGGGCTACAACGTGGTGTCGTGGCGACGTGATCACCTGCGCTTCATCCTGGTTTCGGACCTGGAGAAGGGTGAGCTCGAGGCGTTCGGGCAGTTGATCGAGAAGGGGGCCTGAGCGTGGCGGCCCCCTTGGATGCGTTGCTCCTACATCAGTCCTGGCAGACGGCAGCTATCGCCTGCGCCAGGGCATCCAGGCGCGTTGCGTCGATACCGGCGACGTTGGCCCGGCCGGAACTGACCATGTACACGCTGTGCTCGTCGCGCAGGCGTTTGACCTGGGCCGGCGACAGGCCGGTGTAGGAGAACATGCCGCGCTGCACACCGATATGCGCGAAGCGCTCGGCCAGGCCGTGAGGCCGGAGGGCTTCCACCAGGCCGCTGCGCAGTTGCGCAATGCGCAGGCGCATGGCTTCCACTTCATCGGCCCACAGGGCTTTCAACTCGGGGGTGCCGAGAATGGTGGTCACCACCGCCGCGCCGTGATCCGGTGGGTTCGACCACAGGTTGCGGGCCACCGCCGCCAGTTGGCTGCGTACGTCCAGCAGTTTCTCGGCATCGCCGGCGCAGACGATCAGCGCGCCGGTACGTTCGCGGTACAGCCCGAAATTCTTCGAGCAGGAACTGGTGATCAGTACTTCCGGCAGTTCCCGGGCGAACAACCTGGCAGCCCAGGCATCCTGCTCCACGCCATCGCCGAAGCCCTGGTAGGCGAAGTCGATCAGCGGCAGCAGTTCGCGACGGCGGACGATGTCCAGCACCTTGTACCAGTCGTCGTGGGACAGGTCGAAACCGGTCGGGTTGTGGCAGCAGGCGTGCAACAGCACCACGTCGCCCCGCGGGACCTGTTCCAGGGCGGCGAGCATGGCTTCGACGTTCAGCCGGTTATCGCGGTCGACGTAAGGGTAGTGACTGATCTTCAAGCCGGCGGCGGCGAAGATGGTCTCGTGGATCGGCCAGGTCGGGTCGCTGAGCCAGATGCCACGGCCCGGCAGGCAGTGGGCGATGAAGTCGGCGCTCAGGCGCAAGGCACCGGTACCGCCTGGCGTCTGGGTCGCACCGACCCGCTGGGCGGCGATCAGCGGCGAGTCGGCACCCATCACCAGGTCGTTCAGCAGGCTGCCGAAACGCAGGTCGCCGTGGCCGCCGATATAGGACTTGGTCAGTTGCCCGTGCACCAGTCGCTGCTCGGCCTCTTTGACCGACTGCAGGATCGGGGTCAGGCCCTGGGCATCCTTGTAGACGCCGACGCCCAGGTCGAACTTGCGGGGATTGGGGTCCTGGGCATAAGCCTCCAGCAACCCGAGAATCGGGTCGCCGGGTACACGCGCGATGGCGTCGAAATGCATTATTTACGGCCCTCGGCGGCGTGGCTGACCTCGTCGGTGCGTGCCGCCATGATGAAATCGTTACGGTGCAGGCCCTTGATCGAATGGCTCCACCAGGTCACGGTGACTTTGCCCCATTCGGTCAGCAGGCCCGGGTGATGGCCTTCGGCTTCGGAAATTTCACCGACGGCGTTGGTGAAGGCCAGGGCGAACTTGAAGTTCTTGAACAGGAAGACCTTCTCCAGTTGCATGATGCCGTCACGCACTTCGATGTTCCAGTCCGGAATCTGTTTGATCAGCACCGGCAGTTCTTCGTCGCTGACCTGGGGGGCATCGGCGCGGCAGGCTTCGCAGTGGGCTTGGTTCAAGGTGTTCATGGTGGATTCCTGAAATCGTTTTTTATTCAAGGACGCCGTTCGAATACGCTATTCGAAAACGTCGGTTCGAGAAAGACGCACGTAGCCCGCAAAGTCGCGGATCAGGCGGCCTTGGGTGGGAATTTCGGGGCGTGCAGACCCAGCTGCCGGCCGCGCTCGACCAGGGCCATGATGTCTTCGTGGGCCAGGTCGAACAAGCGCTTGAGGTCCGGCAGGACGAAGTACAGTGGCTGCAGGATGTCGATGCGATAAGGCGTGCGCATGGCTTCCAGCGGATCGAAGGCCTGGTGCTCGGGTTCGCCGGACAGGCTGTACACGGTTTCCTTCGGCGAGGAGAGAATGCCGCCGCCGTAGATGCGCCGACCTTGCGGGGTGTCCACCAGGCCAAACTCGATGGTCATCCAGTACAGCCGCGCCAGGTACACCCGTTGTTCCTTGCTGGCTTGCAGGCCGAGCTTGCCGTAGGTGTGGGTGAATTCGGCGAACCAGGGGTTGGTCAGCAGCGGACAGTGGCCAAAAATCTCGTGGAAAATGTCCGGTTCTTGCAGGTAGTCGAGTTCTTCTTCGGTGCGAATGAAGGTTGCCACCGGAAACTGCTTGTTGGCGAGCAACTCGAAAAAGGTCTGGAACGGAATCAGTGCCGGCACCCGGGCGACTTGCCAGCCGGTGGTGGCGCCAAGGACCCGGTTGATCTCGCCGAGTTGCGGAATCCGGTCGTGGGGCAGGGCCAGTTTTTCAATGCCGTCCAGGTATTCCTGGCACGCACGGCCCTCGATCACTTTCAGTTGACGAGTGATCAGGGTATTCCACACGGCATGCTCGGCGGCCGGGTAGTCGATAAACCCTTGCGCATCGGGCTCGCGAGCCACGTACTGCGTCTGCTTCATACAGCTCTCCTGCTAGGGGATTCGTTCTTGTTATGTGCAGCGATGAGCCTAGTGTTAACCCGTTGAGGGCTCGTGTGCATCCGGGGCGAGGCGCTGAAGGGCGGGGTGAAGGGTCTCATTTCGTAAAGAAAACGTTACGAACTGCCTTTCTGGTGATGTATAAGGCGTTTTGACGTGGCGATCAGGCGGGTTTGTGTCACATAATCTTGACGACTAACTGCAGCGTACTGAAAAAAGTACCCGCTCCGCAGGGACCGGTATGTCCCGGCCATCTTTCGAGCCTTTCCATGCGTATCAAAGTGCATTGCCAGAACCGCATCGGCATTCTTCGCGACATTCTCAACCTGCTGGTGGACTACGGCATCAACGTCGCCCGTGGCGAGGTCGGCGGCGACCAGGGCAACGCCATCTACTTGCATTGCCCGAATCTGATCAATCTGCAATTCCAGGCCCTGCGTCCGAAGTTCGAAACCATTGCCGGGGTCTTTGGCGTCAAGCGCGTCGGCCTGATGCCCAGCGAGCGTCGGCATATGGAACTCAACGCCCTGCTCGGGGCGCTGGAGTTTCCGGTGCTGTCCATCGACATGGGCGGCTCGATTGTCGCGGCCAACCGGGCGGCGGCGCAGTTGCTGGGGGTCAGGGTCGACGAGGTGCCGGGCCTCCCGTTGTCGCGCTATGCGCCGGATTTCGACCTGCCGGAGTTGGTGCGCGCCAACCAGTCGCGGATCAACGGCCTGCGGGTGAAGATCAAGGGTGACGTTTTCCTGGCGGATATTGCCCCGCTGCAGTCGGAGCACGATGACAGCGAGGCCATGGCCGGCGCGGTGCTGACCTTGCACCGTGCCGACCAGGTCGGCGAGCGTATCTACAACGTGCGCAAGCAGGAGCTGCGCGGTTTCGACAGTATTTTCCAGAGCTCGAAAGTCATGGCGGCGGTGGTGCGCGAGGCCCGGCGCATGGCACCACTGGATGCGCCGTTGCTGATCGAGGGCGAAACCGGGACCGGCAAGGAGTTGCTGGCCCGGGCCTGTCACCTGGCCAGTCCGCGCGGGCAGGCACCGTTGATGGCGCTCAACTGCGCCGGCTTGCCGGAGTCCATGGCCGAGACCGAGCTGTTCGGTTACGGTCCCGGCGCGTTCGAGGGCGCGCGGGCCGAGGGCAAGCTCGGGCTGCTGGAGCTGACGGCTGGCGGCACCTTGTTCCTGGACGGGGTGGGGGAGATGAGCCCGCGCTTGCAGGTCAAGTTATTGCGTTTTCTGCAGGACGGCGGTTTTCGTCGGGTTGGCAGCGACGAGGAGGTGTACCTGGATGTGCGGGTGATCTGCGCGACCCAGGTCGACCTGTCGGAGTTGTGCTCGCGGGGCGAGTTTCGCCAGGACCTCTATCACCGCCTCAACGTGTTGTCCCTGCATATTCCGCCCCTGCGCGAGTGCCTGGACGGGTTGACACCCTTGGTGGAGCATTTTCTCGACCAGGCCAGTCGGCAGATCGGCTGCCCCTTGCCGAAGCTGGCGCCGGCGGCGCTGGATCGTCTCGCACACTACCACTGGCCGGGCAATGTCCGGCAATTGGAGAACGTGCTGTTCCAGGCGGTTTCCCTGTGTGAGGGCGGGGTGGTCAAGGCCGAGCATATCCGCTTGCCGGACTATGGCGTGCGCCAGCCCCTTGGGGAATTTTCCCTGGAGGGCGGGTTGGACGAGATTGTCGGTCGGTTCGAGCGGGCGGTGCTGGAGCGCCTGTATTCGGAGCACCCGAGCAGTCGCTCGCTGGGCAAGCGACTGGGGGTTTCCCATACCACTATTGCCAACAAGCTGAAGGCGTATGACCTGGGTAAGGGAGAGTAGGCATGAATCGTCGAAAACAACGCCTGCGCCAGGCGTTGTTTTCAGGGGTGCATCAGATGTGGAAGTAACCCACGCAGGAATCGAACGGCAGGCGCTTGAGCTCGATCTTGTTCATGTCGAACACTTCGCGCAGGGCCTTGGTTTCGCCCGGGAAGTTGCGATAGGCAACCTCGTCGAGGACCACGATGGCGCCTTTCGGCATGTACGGCAGGAAGGTTTCCAGGGCGACCTTGGTCGGCTCGTAGAGGTCGGTGTCGAGGATCAGCATGGCCACCACCAGGTCCGGACGGGACTTGACGAACTCCGGCGCGGTCTTGCAGATGTCGCCCTTGACCAGCTCGCAACGCGGGATGCGGTTGACCGGACGCAGCAGGTCGTTGGCGTCGATCATGTCCTGGATCAGCGACTGGTCGGTGTCGGAGAACATGTCCTCGTTGATGTCGGCCGGATCTTCATCCTTGTTGATGCTGGTGAAACCTTCGAAGGTGTCGAAGCCGACGATCGAACGGTTGATGGCGTAGGGTTCGAGGATCATCGACAGGTGCATGTAGAGCATCAGCGAGTTGCCCTTGTACACACCGCATTCGATGATCGCGCCCGGCACATCCAGGACTTTCTTGAACAGCTCCATGCGCGACATGGCGGCCGTCACGTTGATACGGTTGGCGAACACGAACGGTGCGTCGGCCACATACTCGGCATCGACCCGCTTGAGCACGCCGGCGCGGGTTTCGTTGTATTGGGCCTCGGCAGGCGTAATGCGGCGCTTGGTCATTGATAGATTCCTTGGAAATTCGAGAAGTCGTGGGCGTGGAAGTAGTCTTTGAAGCCGGCCCCGACATCCGGGCAGGCGCTGTCGACGTTGGGGGCGCCGCGTTTGTGTTGCAGGTCGTCCAGGTGCATCAGGCGGAAGTCCACGCTGAAGCGGGTCTGTTCGGTGTAGTTCGGCACGGTGCCATGCAAATGTGAACCGGAGAAGATCAGCATCTCGCCGGTGTTGCCGGCAATGCGGATTTCCGACGAGGTGTCGATGTCGGCCAGGGGCACCGGGTGCACGCGCGTTTCTTCGGTCAGGTTGTCCTTGGCCTTGTGTCGCTGGTTGTTGACCCAGTCGTTCAGGCTCCAGTCCTTCGAAGTGTTGAGCAGCGGTTTTTCGAAGTAGCCGGGATTGATCATCATGGTCTGGTCCGGCGCGATGGTGTAGACCGGCATCCAGGTATTGATCTGGCAATCCACGCCGCCGTACCAGGTATCGCGATGCGGCTTGTAGGCGTAGCTGACGCCGGCGTGCAGGTAGTTGTAGTTGGGTACGACACGCAGGCGCGGGACGTCGAAGATGTAGTCGCGCGGGTCGATACCGATCTCGCGGATGAACGCCTGGATCAGGTCCTTGACGCGTTGGCTGTTGGTGAACTGGCCCTTGAGGCGGGTGACCCGGCTGACGAACTCTTCGACCGGCATCATCTTGTGCAGGGACTGGTGATCGGTTTCACCGTCGAAGGCCAGGGTGATGCTTTCTCTGGCAAAGTCACAGAGCTTCTTGGCGGTCGCCAACTGGGTGTCCAGGAAGATGGCGCCTGAATAGATGGCTTCCTTGAAGTCAGCTTTTTTCTGGAGCTGGTTGATGTACAGGTTCACGCGAGCCCTCCTGAATACTGTGGCTAGTTCTGGGTGTCGGCAGCCCCAGGGCAAACTTAAAGTCGGTCGCCGTATGACGGGTTGGCTTGCAAGGTCCATTCCAGGGTGGTTTCTCTGGCGCCCGTGTCACGGGGGGAGGAGACCGATGCTTGCCGCCAGCGGCATAACCGCGCCGTTTTTTCGTCTGCCCTCAAGGCCTTGAAAACCCGCGAAATGTACGCAACCCCCCGGTCCATGGGCTTGTCTTGCGTCAAAAAACAAGTTGGTTCGGAAATTGCTTGCGCCTCTCGCCGTACAGCGGTGGCGGCAAACGTCCGTCAGGAAGAGGAAAGACTGTGGACAAGTACCTTTACGTGGCAATGACCGGTGCCAGCCAGAATGCCCTGGCGCAAAAGGCCCATGCCAACAATCTGGCGAACCTCTCGACCAACGGTTTTCAGCGCGACCTGGAACAGGCCCGTTCGATGCCGGTGTTCGGCGACAGCTTTCCGGCGCGGGCCTTTGCCATGAGCGAACGCCCGGGCACCGATTTCGCGCCGGGCCCCATGGTTCAGACCGGTCGTGATCTGGACGTGGCGGTGTCCGGCGATGGTTGGGTCGCCGTGCAGACGCCTGACGGCAGTGAAGGTTACGTGCGCACCGCGAGCATGAATATTGACGCCCTGGGGGTGCTGCGCGCCGGCAACGGCATGCCGGTCATGGGCAACTCCGGGCCTATCGCCGTGCCGCCCCAGTCGCAGATCGAAGTGGGCGAGGACGGGACCATCAGCATTCGTGCCATGGGCGAAGGGCCGCGAGTGGTGGCGGAGGTCGACCGCATCAAGCTGGTCAACCCGGACCTCAAGAACATGACCAAGGGCCCGGATTCGGTGATTCATACCAAAGACGGCAAGCCGGCGTCTGTCGACGGCAACGTCAAGGTGGTATCGGGCTTTCTTGAAGGCAGCAACGTCAATGCCGTCGAGGAAATGACCTCGGTGCTGGCCCTGTCCAAACAGTTCGAATTGCACATCAAGATGATGACCACCGCCAAAGACGATGACCAGGCGATGGCTCGGGTCTTGCAGAACAGCTAATCACCAGAACGTGGCGCCGTAAAACAGGCGCGCGAAGGAGAACAGAATGCTTCCGGCTCTATGGGTTGCAAAAACAGGTTTGGCGGCACAGGACACCAACCTGACGACGATTTCCAACAACCTGGCCAACGTCTCGACCACCGGCTTCAAACGTGATCGCGCCGAGTTCCAGGACCTGCTGTACCAGATCAAGCGTCAGCCGGGTGCTCAGTCGACCCAGGACAGCGAATTGCCGTCGGGCCTGCAGTTGGGTACTGGTGTGCGGATCGTCGGCACCCAGAAGAACTTCACTGCCGGTAGCCTGCAAACCACCGACCAGCCGCTGGACATGGCCGTCAACGGCCGGGGTTTCTTCCAGATCCTGCAACCGGACGGCACCACGGCCTACACCCGTGACGGTACCTTCCACCTGAGCAACACCGGCCAGATCGTTACCGCCAGCGGTTTCGCCCTGCAGCCGGCGATCACCATTCCAAACAACGCCCAGACCTTCACCGTCGGCAAGGACGGTACGGTCTCGATCACCGTCGCCGGCAGCCCGACTTCGCAAGTGCTCGGCAACATCCAGACCGCCGACTTCATCAACCCGGCCGGCCTGCAGGCCGTGGGCGGCAACCTGTTCCTGGAAACCGCCGCCAGCGGCGCGCCGCAGGTCGGCACACCGGGCCTCAACGGTTTCGGTACCACCGAGCAGAGCACCCTGGAAACCTCCAACGTCAGCACCGTGGAGGAGATGGTCAACATGATCACTACCCAGCGTGCCTACGAGATGAACTCCAAGGTGATTTCCACCGCCGACCAGATGCTCCAGTACGTCGCACAGAACCTGTAATCAAGTCTATGAGGCGGCCTGAAGGGCGCCTGCAACACCGTGAGGTAATAGGGTCATGAATCGGTTGTTTCCCATGCTCGCGTTGAGCGCGATGGCACTGTTGGCCGGCTGTGTAAGCCCGCCGCCCAAGCCCGATGACCCGTATTACGCGCCGGTGTTGCCGCGCACCCCGTTGCCCGCGGCGGCGAACAACGGTTCGATCTACCAGGCCGGTTTCGAGCAGAACCTGTATGGCGACCGCAAGGCTTTCCGGGTGGGCGACATCATCACCATTACCCTGAACGAAGCCACCCAGGCCAGCAAGAACGCCAACTCCGACCTGTCGAAGAAGGATGCCAACAACTTTGGCCTGACCTCGCTCTTCGGCTCTCCGGTGACCAGCGGCAACGTGAACCTGGGTATCGGTTATGGCGGTACCAAGACCACTGACGGCTCGGCCAAGGCCGCGCAAAGCAACAGCCTGACCGGTTCGATCACCGTGACCGTGGCCGACGTGCTGCCCAACGGCATCATCGCCGTGCGTGGCGAGAAGTGGTTGACCCTCAACACCGGCAATGAGCTGGTGCGGATCGCCGGGCTGGTCCGGGCGGATGACATCGCCACCGACAACACCGTACCGTCCACTCGCGTGGCCGATGCGCGCATCACCTACTCGGGTACCGGCTCCTTTGCCGATACGAGCCAGCCGGGTTGGCTCGACCGCTTCTTCCTCAGCCCGCTCTGGCCTTTCTAGGTGCTATGACCATGTTCAATCTCAAGCATCTGATGGCGGCCGTGTTGCTGATGTCCACGGCATTCGCTGCCCAGGCCGAGCGTTTGAAGGACATCGCCACTATTTCCGGCGTGCGCTCCAACCAGCTGATTGGCTACGGCCTGGTGGTCGGCCTCAACGGTTCGGGTGACCAGACCACCCAGACACCGTTCACCCTGCAGACCTTCAACAACATGCTGTCGCAGTTCGGCATCAAGGTGCCGGCCAACGCCGGTACCGTGCAGTTGAAGAACGTCGCGGCGGTGTCGATCAGCGCCGATCTGCCGGCGTTCGCCAAGCCGGGGCAGGTGGTGGATATCACCGTTTCGTCCATCGGTAACGCCAAGAGCCTGCGCGGCGGCACCCTGTTGATGACGCCTCTCAAGGGGATTGACGGCAATGTCTACGCCATCGCCCAGGGCAACCTGGTGGTGGGCGGTTTCGATGCCTCGGGCGCGGACGGTTCGAAGATCACCGTCAACGTTCCGTCGGCCGGTCGGATTCCCGGCGGGGCCTCGGTGGAGCGGGCGGTACCGAGCGGTTTCAACCAGGGCAACAGCCTGACCTTGAACCTCAACCGCTCCGACTTCACCACCGCCAAGCGGATCGTCGACAAGATCAACGACATGCTCGGCCCGGGCGTGGCCCAGGCCATCGATGGCGGTTCGATTCGCGTCACTGCGCCACTGGATCCGAGCCAGCGGGTCGACTACCTGTCGATCCTGGAAAACCTCGAGGTCGATCCGGGCCAGGCGGTGGCGAAAGTCATCATCAACTCGCGCACCGGCACCATCGTGATCGGCCAGAACGTCAAGGTGTCGCCGGCCGCGGTGACCCACGGCAGCCTGACCGTGACCATTACCGAGGATCCGATCGTCAGCCAGCCGGGGCCGCTGTCCAACGGCACCACGGCGGTCGTGCCGCGTTCGCGGGTCAATGCCCAGCAGGAAGCCAAGCCGATGTTCAAGTTCGGCCCGGGGACCACCCTGGACGAGATCGTCCGTGCGGTGAACCAGGTGGGGGCGGCGCCGGGCGACTTGATGGCGATTCTCGAGGCCTTGAAACAGGCCGGCGCCTTGCAAGCCGAACTGATCGTGATTTGAGGTCGCCGATATGGATATGCGCAAGAGCGGGCTGGTCAGTACCAGCGACTCCGGTGCCTACAGCGACCTGAACCGCCTGAACAACCTGAAGGTCGGCAACCGCGACAGCGACGCCAACATCCACAAGGTGGCGCAGGAGTTCGAGTCGCTGTTCATCGGTGAAATGCTCAAGTCCGCGCGCTCGGCCAGCGATGTGCTGGCCAAGGACAATCCGCTCAATACCCCGACGACCAAGCAGTACCAGGAAATGTACGACCATCAGTTGGCGGTGACCATGTCGCGCCAGGGTGGCGGTATCGGTCTGGCCGATGTGCTGGTACGGCAGATGACCAAGAATAAACCGTCAAGGCCTGCCGACGGCGGGCTCAAGGTCGGGCCACCGGCGGGTACGGTCGCGGCCGAGACGCCGGTGGAGACACCCATCGCTGCCGGGACCACGACCAGTGCGACCCCTGCCTCGCCGTTCGTGCGCTCCAATGGCCAGCGTCCGTTGTGGGCCTCGCGGGTGGCCAGTCCGGCGCACAGCAGCGACGGCAGCCCGCGCAACGATATGGCCAAGATCAACCAGCGCCGCCTGGCCCTGCCGAGCAAGCTGACCGACCGCCTGATGGCCGGGCTGGTGCCGTCGGCCGACGGTGGCCTGGCCGCGGTCAACACTCAGGCCTTGCCCGAGCGCAACAGTGCTTCCACCGATTCCCTGCTCCAGCAGCGGGCCATCAGCAGCCTGAGCAGCGTTCCGGCCGCGAGCATGCGGATCTACGGTCGCGCCGTGGCCCAGCCACCGTTGGCGCCGGCCAAGCATGCCTTCAACTCGCCCGACGAGTTCGTCGCCACCATGCTGCCGATGGCGGAGCAGGCGGCCAAGCGCATTGGCGTCGACCCGCGTTACCTGGTGGCCCAGGCGGCCCTGGAAACCGGTTGGGGTAAATCGGTCATGCGCCAGCAGGACGGCAGCAGCAGTCACAACCTGTTCGGCATCAAGGCCGGCAGCAGTTGGCAGGGCGGGCAGGCCCGGGCCATCACCAGCGAGTTCAAGAACGGCCAGATGGTCAAGGAGACGGCGAACTTCCGCTCCTATGCGTCCTACCAGGACAGCTTCCACGACCTGGTGACCCTGTTGCAAAGCAACAATCGCTATCAAGATGTGCTGAAGTCGGCCGATAAACCTGAACAGTTTGTACGCGAGTTGCAAAAGGCCGGGTACGCCACCGACCCGGACTACGCCAGCAAGATTTCGCAAATAGCCAAACAGATGAAGAGCTACCAGAACTACGCTGCGGCGGGCGCTTCCACGAATTTATAAGGTCTGAATCATGAGCTTGCTCAATATCGGTATGACGGGGTTGAACACGGCCTCGACGGCTTTGACAACCACCGGCAACAACATTTCCAACGTTGATACAGCCGGTTATTCACGTCAGCAGACCGTGCAGACCACCTCTGCCTCGCAGCAATATGGCAACGTGTTCATCGGCACCGGCACGACCCTGGCGGATGTCCGTCGGGTCTACAGCGCCTACCTGGATTCGCAGTTGCAAACCTCGACCTCGCTCAACAGCGATTCGTCCTCGTACCTGGCCCAGGTCAAGCCGACGGACTCCATGTTGTCCGATACCGGCACTGGCATGACCGCTTCGTTGCAGAAGTTCTTCACTTCCCTGCAGGCCGTGTCGAGCAACCCGACGGACGATCCGTCGCGCCAGACCACGCTGACCAGTGCCCAGGCGTTGAGTGACAAGTTCAACGCCATCGCCAAGCAGTTGAACGACCAGAACACCGGGATCAACACCAACCTGTCGGACATGGCCGGCCAGGTGAACAAGCTGGCGAACAGCATCGCCCAGTTCAACGATCAGATTTCCCGGGTCACCACTGCCGCCGGTGCACCGAACGACTTGTTGGACCAGCGTAGCGAGGCGGTGCGCCAGCTCTCCCAACTGGTCGGTACCCAGGTGGTCGAGCGCGGTTCGAGCTATGACGTCTACATCGGCAGCGGCCAGCCGCTGGTGATGGGCAACAGCACCAACACCCTGTCCGCCGTGCCGAGCAAGGACGACCCGAGTCGTTCGTCCTTGCAACTGGATCGTGGCACCAGCACCGTCGACATCACCTCCACCGTGACCGGTGGCGAGATCGGCGGTCTGCTGCGCTATCGCAGCGATGTGCTCGACCCGTCGCTGAACGAGTTGGGGCGTATTGCCATGGTCACGGCCGACCAGATGAACAGTCAACAGGCCCAGGGCATCGACAAGAACGGCAACTTCGGTTCGGCGATTTTCAACGATATCAACAACGCGGCCCTGATCAGCCAGCGCAGTATCGCCAGCGCGAACAACAGTGCCGGCTCCGGCAACCTGAACGTGACCATCGCCAACACCGGCGCGCTGACCACCAACGATTACAAGGTGACCTTCACCAGCGCGACCAACTACAGCGTCCTGCGCTCGGACGGCACCAACATGGGCGCCTTCAGCACCACCACCACGCCGGCACCGGTGATCGACGGGATCACCCTGAGCCTCACGGGCGGCGCGATGAGTGCCGGCGACAGCTTCAAGGTGACCCCGACCCGTGGCGGCGCCAGCGATATCCAGATGGTGATGACCAACGGTCAGAACCTCGCCGCGGCGGCTCCGCTGGCCGGTGTCACCAGTGCCAACAACGGCGGCACCTACACCCAGCCGACCCTGGTCAGCCAGTTGGGCACGCCCAACGCGGTCAACAACGCGCAGTTGCAGGACGCCATCAAGTATGGCACGCCGGTCAAGCTGGTCTTCTCCGCAGCTGCCGCTGGGACCCAGGGCTACACCTTGACCGATCCCCAGGGCAACGTGATGGGCACCGGTACCATCGTGCCGGGGCAGGCCAATACGCTGAACCTGAGCGTGAACATGGTCGACTCCAGCGGCACCCCGGTGATGGACCCGGTCACTGGCCTGCAGAAGACGTTCACCGTTCAGACCACGGTGAACGGTAACCCGAAAGCGGGTGAAAGCTTCACCATGTCCATGACCGGCGCCAGCTCTGCGGACAACCGCAACAGTACCGCCCTGATCGCCCTGCAAACCAAGCAGACCGTGGGCACCAATGCTACGAGCAAGGGCAGCAGCATCACCGATGCCTACGGCACGCTGGTCTCCAACGTCGGTACCAAGGCGGCCACGGCCACTTCGGACAATACGGCCACGACCACGATCCTGACCAATGCCAAGGGCGCCCGCGATTCCCTGGCCGGCGTCAACCTGGACGAAGAGTCCGCCAACCTGGTCAAGTACCAGCAGTACTACACGGCAGCGTCGCAGATCATCAAGGCCGCCCAATCCATCTTCAGCACGCTGATCAGCAGCCTTTAAGGAGTCGTGATCCATGCGCATTTCCACCAGCCAGTATTACGAAACCACCGCTGCCAACTATTCGCGTGGCTACAACAACGCACTGCAGACCAGTGCCGAGGCCAGCAGCTTGGTCAAGGTCAACACCGCCGCCGATGATCCGGTGGGCGCGGCGCGGCTGATACAGTTGGGGCAGCAGAGTGCGGCGCTGACGCAGTACACCAGTAATATCAGCACCCTCAAAAGCTCATACAGCCAGTCGGAAACGGCCCTGACCGCGATTCAGGATGCCATGCAATCGGCCCGGGAAACCGCGTTGTCCGCCAATAACGGTACCAACACCGATGCCGACCGCAAGGCGTTCGCGCAGCAGTTGACGCAGATCCAGCAAACCATCCTGGGGCTGATGAACAGCCAGGACTCGAGCGGCAACTACATCTTCGGCGGTTCGAAGACCAGTGCCCCGCCCTATACCGCCAACAGCGACGGTACCTACAGCTATAACGGCGATCAGTCGCAGTTGAACATGGCCATTGGCGACAATCACTCGGTGGCCAGCAATATCACCGGTTGGGAAGCGTTCCAGCAATCGATCAACACCGCCCGTACCCAGGTCGCCATGACCGCGCCGGCCGTGGACGATGGACGGGTGACCCTGTCCAACGGCCAGATCAGCGACAGTGCCACCTACGATGCCAAATTCAGCGGCGGCCAGCCGTACACCATCAGCTTCGTCAGCGGCACCCAGCTCAAGATCACCGATGCCAGCGGCACCGATGTCACCGCCGAAGCCAGCCAGAATGGTGCTATCAGCAACAGCAACGGCGCGAACCAGACGGTCACTTTCCGTGGCGTGGACCTGGGGTTGAACATCAACCTCCAGTCCGGCGATGTGCCGAACACCGTGCTTCCCGGGCATACCTTCACCCTGGCCACGCAACCGGATACCTTCAATACCTCGCGCAGCGCGGGCAATCCTTCGACCGCGGTGGTGACCTCGGCCACGACCACCAACCAGGCGGTCTACAACAGCACGTTTCCCGCCGGCGGGGCGATCCTCAAGTTCACCAGCGCCACGGCCTACGACCTGTACGCAGCGCCGATCAGCGCCAGCAGCAGACCGGTGTCCTCGGGTACCCTGGCCGGCTCGACGGCGACCGCGGCGGGTGTCAGCTTGACCTTTGGCAGCGCACCGGCGGCCGGTGACCAGTTCGTGGTCCAGTCGAACAATCACCAGACCCAGAATATCCTCGACACCATGAGTCTGATGATTTCGGCGCTGAATACCCCGGTCGATGGCAGCGCGGTTGCCCAGCAGAAACTGCAGGCGACGATGAACGCGGGCGTCAGCAACGTCACCAGCGCGATGAATCAGGCCGGTAGCGCACTCACCAGCATCGGTACCCGGGGCCAGGCCCTGGACGACCAGAGCACCACCAACCAGAGCCTGGTCCTGGCCAACAGCACCAGCCAATCGGCGATTCGCGACGCCGACCCGGCGGAGGTCATGACCCGCCTGACCCTGCAGCAGACCATGTTGCAAGCGGCGCAGTTGGCGTTCAGTAAAATCAACCAGTTGGGCCTGTTCAACAAGATCTGATGTGACCCGGGCGCGGGAGCGGTCCTCGCTCCCGCGCCTCTATCGACCGCCCTTTTCAGCGGCTCCAGTGGCTCGTCCGTTTGGCTGAGTCCCGCCGCCCGTGAGCCCCGCCGTGAATCCAGTTCCACTCGTCAGCCTCGTCATTCCCGCCGTCAATCCACGTTTTTTTGGCAAAGCCCTGCACAGCGCGTTGAACCAGACTTACGCTCGTCTCGAAATCATCGTCTGCGATGACAGCCAGGGTGACGAGATTGGCCGTCTGGTCGAGGAAATGAGCAGCGATGCCGGTCTGGAGGTGCGTTATGTCCGTCATTCGCACAATCTTGGCCCTGTGGATAATCTGCTCGCGGGGCTTGAGTTGGCCCAGGGCGAGTTCATCAAGTTCCTCTACGATGACGACCAGCTGTTTGGTGCCTGTATCGAACGCCAGGCGCAGGTGCTGATCGAGCAGGCCGACGTCAACCTGGTGTTTGCGCAGCGCCTGCTCCTGGACGCCGACGATATGCAGTTGCCGATGCGGCTTGAGAATTCGCCATTGGCGCACACCTGCGCGCTATTCAAGGGTGAAGACCTGCTGGCGATGTTCGAGACCTTTCCGGTCAACCTGCTGGGGGGCTTCAGCAATGCGCTGTTGCGCCGCGCGGATGCGCTGGAGTGGTTGCCGGCCTTGACCCAGCCGGGCCATCGCTTCGTCGCTTCGCTGGCGTTCGCGCTGTACATCTGTCTGTTGCGCCGCGGCAACATGGTGATGCTGAGCCATATCCTCAGTGTCGAGCGGCGTTATCCGGAGCGCCCGAACCGTCAGCAGGCGATGCGTGAGGCGGAGCAAAGGGAAGCCGAATGGTTGGTGAAAATGCTCGAGGCGCGCAGCGGCGAGTCGGCGCCGGCCCATGGCTGGGTCCGTTTGTTGCCGCTGAGCCGTGCCCACGAGTCGCCCCGTGTCTGGGAAGAACTGGCCCTGCTGCGGACCCTGGGCACCAAGCAGACCACCGAGATCTGGCGCGTCGGCATTGCCAGCGAGAGTTTTTCCGAACTCTATGCCCAATGGCTGGCCTGCCGGACCCTGACCGAGCCTGAGCGCAAACTGCTGCCCGATGCATTGCGCGAGTGGTCGTGGCAGCCGAAGATCGTCGCGGTGGTGATCGATCGCAACTCCAGCACCGCCGCCTTGGGCATGACCCTGCAGAGTCTGGCCGGGCAGCTCTATCCGCCGGAATTGACCCTGGTTCTCTCCGATACCTGTGAAGAAGCCGTTCTGTTGGACCGGGTGTTTACCTTGCCGTTGCAGGAGGACTGGCAGCGGCAACTCAATGAGTTGCTGGCCCAGGTCGAGGGCGCGGATTGGTTTTACCTGCTGCAGGCCGGCGACCGCCTGGTGGAACCCGCGTTGCTGGTGCTGGCCGATCGCATCGTGCAGGCGGGTGAGGAGTGCTGTTTCTACAGTGACGAAGGGCGGTTGCGCGATGGCGAGTCGGCGGAGCCGGTGTTCAAGCCTGACTTCAACCTGGACCTGATGCGTAGCTACCCCTATGTCGGGCGGGTGCTGGCCTTCAAGCGAGAAGCCTTTCTGGCGCTCGGTGGCTTCGAATCGCGATACGGCGAATTGGCGACCTATGACCTGCTCTGGCGGATGGTCGAGCAGGTCGGTACCCAGGCGGTCGGGCATATCGCCGAGGTTCTGGTGGAGTCCGTGCTGGCGTTCTCCGAGTGGATGTTCTCGCCGGCCTTGATCGAACTCAACGCCCAGGTGCTCGAGGCGCATCTGTCGCGTCTGGGTATCGAGCATGAATTGCGTGACCGTGGGCAGACGCTGTTCAATCGTGTGGATTATCGGCACGCGCAGCGGCCGTTGGTCTCGATTATCATCGTCTGCAAGGATCAGTTGGCGGCGGTGCAACGATGTGTCGAATGCCTGCTGGAAAAAACCGCCTACAGCGAATATGAGTTGCTGCTGGTGGACAACGGCAGTGAAAGTCCCCAGACACTGGCCTGGTTGAACGGCATGGCGAGCATGGGCAGCGAGCGTCTACGTGTGCTGACCTTTGCGCAGCAGTCGACCCATGCCGTGATCAACGCCGCTGCCGGACAAGCCCGGGGCGACTATTTGTTGATGTTCAATCCCTATCTGGTGGTGACCGACGGCCGCTGGCTCGATGAAATGCTCAACCATGCGCAGCGCCCGGAAGTCGGGGTGGTCGGTCCCAAACTGTACAATGCCGACGGGCGCGTGGTTCATGCCGGGATCGTGCTTGGATTGCACGGCGCGGCGGGGCTGCCGTTCCATGGTGAGTCCCTGCAGTCCATGGGCTATATGCAACGTTTGCAAGCGGCTCATGACCTGAGCGCGGTCGGTGGTGACTGCCTGATGGTGCGCAAGACAGTCTTCGACAACGTGCAGGGACTGGATGAAGGGCAACTGGGCCAGACCTTCAGTGAGGTCGACCTGTGCCTGAAGGTCGGGCGTGCCGGTTATCTGGTGGTCTGGACCCCCCATGCCCAACTGGCCCTGGGGGCCCGGCCGGCGGTCGTGATCGAGGCCGAGCAGCGTGAGCGTGAGCAGGAGGCCTTCCTCCTGCGCTGGTTGCCGGTGGTCGCCCGGGACCCGGCCTACAACCCCAACCTGAGCTTGAGCGCCCTGGGTAACGGCAGTTTCAACCTCGAACCGGGTCAGCTGACCGGCTGGAGCCCGTTTTCGCGGCGTAGCCTGCCGAAGATCCTGGCCCTGCCGGTCAACGCTTCGGCCATCGGCCATTATCGGGTGACGCAGCCGCTGATCGAGCTGCAGGCCGCGGGGCGGGCGGTCGGGCGGATCATCTATGAAATGCCTTCGATCATCGAGGTGGAGCGTCAGTCTCCTGACGTTATCGTGTTGCAGGGGCGTTATACCGCGGGCCCGATCAACGAGTGCGTGCCGCTGAAGACCTACTCCAATGCCCGCCGCATCTACGAGCTGGATGACTATGTGATCCAGCCGACCAAGAAAAACGACCATGTGCGCAATATGCCGAACCGCGACGAGATGGAGGCGCTGGTTCGACGTGGCGTGGGGCTCTGTGATCGGGTGGTGGTGTCGACCGAGCCGCTGGCCGATGCCTTGTCGTCCATGCATAACGATATCCGCGTGGTGCCCAATATGCTCGCGACCCATATGTGGACGGGCTTGCAGGGGCAGCGCCGGACCTCGAAGAAACCGCGTGTCGGTTGGGGCGGGGGCACCAGCCACGCCGGTGACCTGGCGGTCATTGCCGATGTCGTGCGGGAGTTGGCGGCGGAGGTCGATTGGGTGTTTTTCGGCATGTGCCCGCAGGAACTGCGCCCCTACATGCATGAGTTCCATGGGACCATCGGGCTCGATATCTATCCGGCGAAGCTGGCGAGCCTGAACCTGGACCTGGCCCTGGCACCGCTGGAGTTCCATATCTTCAACGACTGCAAGAGCAATCTGCGTCTGCTGGAGTACGGGGCTTGCGGTTATCCGGTGATCTGCAGCGACACCAAGGCCTATACCGGTTATCTGCCGTGCACCAAGGTCAAGACCAACACCACCGATGAATGGCTACAGGCCATTCGCATGCACCTGTCCGATCCCGATGCCAGCTACCGCATGGGTGACGAGCTGCGTGAGATCGTCCTGCGCGACTACATGCTGCGCGGCGATAACCTGCGTTACTGGGAGAACGGCTGGCTGGCCGATTGATCCCTTTCTGGAGCTGGCGCGTTTCCTGCAAGTCCCCCTGCATATCGCCATAAATCGTGCATTTGGCGGCGCGGCCCACGGGCCGCGAGCCGATCGCACGATTTGACCCGGCAGTCTGGTAAGTCCCACAGCGCCCGAACAGGCCCTGTGTCGAACAAGAGGGGACGTTGATGAAGGCAGTTATTCTGGCGGGCGGCCTGGGCACGCGGATCAGCGAGGAATCGCACCTCAAGCCCAAGCCGATGATCGAGATCGGCGGCAAGCCAATTCTCTGGCACATCATGAAGCAGTACTCCGCCCATGGCATCCACGACTTCGTGATCTGCCTGGGGTACAAGGGCTACGCCATCAAGGACTTCTTCGCCAACTACTTCCTGCACACCTCCGACGTCACCTTCGACATGAGCAACAATCGCATGGACGTTCACCAGAACTACAGCGAGCCATGGCGCGTGACCCTGATCGACACCGGCGAAGAAACCATGACCGGCGGCCGCCTGCGCCGTGCCGGTCGTTACCTGGAAAACGAAGAGGCCTTCTGCTTCACCTACGGCGACGGTGTCTCGGACCTGAATATCGGCGCGCTGGTGGACTTCCATCTTTCCAGCGGCAAGCTGGCGACGGTCACTGCGGTGCAGCCGCCTGGTCGTTACGGCGCGCTGGAGCGCGATGGCGACATGGTTCGAGGTTTTATCGAGAAGCCCCGTGGCGATGGCGGCTGGATCAACGGCGGTTTCTTCGTCCTGTCGCCCAAGGTGCTGCCGCTGATCAGCGACGACAGTACCGTCTGGGAAGCCGAGCCGTTGATGGGGTTGGCAGCCCGGGGGCAGTTGAATGCCTTCCAGCACGACGGTTTCTGGCACCCGATGGACACCCTGCGTGACAAGAATCACCTGGAGCATTTGTGGCAGAGCGGGGAGGCCCCATGGAAGCAGTGGGACTGAGCCCGACCTTCTGGAGCGGCAAGCGGGTCCTGCTGACCGGCCATACCGGCTTCAAGGGCAGTTGGCTGGCGCTGTGGCTGGAGAGCCTGGGCGCCCAGGTCAGCGGCTTCGCCCTCGACCCCGGCACCGAGTCCAGTCTGTATGAGCTGGCCCGCGTCGGCGAAGGCCTCAACGACCAACGGGGCGACCTGCGCGACCTCGGCGCCTTGCTCGAACTGATCGCCGAGACCGAGCCGGAAATCGTCCTGCACCTGGCGGCCCAGCCGCTGGTGCGCGAGGCCTATCGCGATCCGCTCGGCACCTATTCGAGCAATGTCATGGGCACCCTCAACCTGCTGGAGGCGATGCGCCAGGTCGGCGGGGTACGCGCCTGTGTGCTGGTCACCACCGACAAGGTCTACGCCAACCAGGAGTGGGCCTGGCCTTATCGCGAGAACGAAGCCCTCGGCGGCCATGATCCCTACAGCAGCAGCAAGGCCTGCTGCGAGCTGCTGGCGCAGTCCTACGTGGCCTCCTTTTTCCCCTCCGAGCGCTACGAGGCCCATGGCCTGGCGGTGGCGACCGCGCGGGCCGGGAATGTCCTGGGCGGCGGCGACTTTTCCCCGGAGCGACTGATTCCCGATGTGCTTCGCGCCTGGTCGGCGGATGAGCCGGTCACGCTGCGTTATCCACAGGCCGTGCGTCCCTGGCAGCATGCGCTGGAGCCGCTGGCCGGCTACCTGCAACTGGCCGCCGCGCTCTATGAGCGCGGGCCGGAAGTGGCCGGGGCGTGGAACTTCGGACCTGGCGAAGAGGACATGTGCAGTGTCGGCGACGTGGTCGAGCGACTCGCCGGGCGCTGGCCGCAGGCGCCGGGCCTGCGGGTCGAGCGCAGTGAACTGCACGAGGCCGGCCTGTTGCGCCTGGACAGCAGTCGCGCCCGGCAGTTGCTCGGCTGGCAGCCGCGCTGGTCATTGCAGCAATGCCTGGAGCACACCCTCGACTGGCACCTGGCCTGGAAAAACGGCGAAGACATGCGCAGCGTGACCCTGGCGCAACTGAATCAGTACCGGGGTGGGTTTTGAGTGAGTTCCTGATTCATGGCTTGCCCCTCAAGGGGCTGTTCAGTGTGCAGCACAAGCGTCACGCCGATCAGCGCGGGCATTTCTCCCGGTTGTTCTGCGAAGGCAGCCTGAGCGCGTTCGGCGAGTCTTTCCATATCCGCCAGATCAACCATTCCTGTACCCGCGAACGGGGCAGTGTGCGTGGCCTGCATTATCAGAATGCCCAGGCCCCGGAAGCCAAGTTGATCACCTGCCTGCGCGGCGAGGTCTGGGATGTCGCGGTGGACCTGCGTGCGGATTCGCCGACCTTCCTGCACTGGCACGCCGAACACCTGCGCGCCGGCGATGGTCGCAGCCTGTTGATTCCCGCCGGCTTCGCCCACGGTTTCCAGACCCTGAGCGATGACGCCGAGCTGCTTTACCTGCACAGCGCCGACTACGCGCCGGACTGCGAGGGCGGCCTGTCGGTGCTCGATCCGCGCCTGGCAATTGCCTGGCCCGAGGCTGTCAAAAATCTGTCGACCAGGGACAGCAATCACCCCCTGATCGACGCGTCTTTCCCTGGAGTGCGTTTATGAACTGCCGAGGTTGCGGCACCCCGCTGGCTTTGCCATTGATCGATCTGGGGACTTCGCCGCCGTCCAATGCCTACCTGCGGGCCGACCAGCTGGAGCAGGCCGAGCCGTGGGTGCCGTTGAAAGTCGCGGTGTGCCAGAGCTGCTGGCTGGTGCAGACCGAGGACTACACCCGCGCCGATAGCTTGTTCGACGCCGACTACGCCTACTTCAGTTCGTTTTCCAGTACCTGGCTGGCCCACGCCGAGCGCTATGTGGCCGAGATGGTCGAGCGCTTCGAACTGGGCGCCGACAGCCGTGTGGTGGAGGTGGCCGCCAACGATGGCTACCTGCTGCAATATGTCGCCGCGCGCGGCATCCGTTGCCTGGGGGTCGAGCCGACCCGCAGCACTGCCCAGGCGGCGCGGGACAAGGGCCTGGAGATCCGCGAGCTGTTCTTCGGCCGGGACACCGCCTTGCAGCTGCGCGAAGAAGGCTGGGCGGCCGACCTGATGGCGGCCAACAATGTGCTGGCCCATGTGCCGGACATCAATGACTTTCTCCAGGGCTTCGCGACGCTGCTCAAGCCGACAGGGGTGGCGACCTTCGAGTTTCCGCATCTGCTCGCCCTGATCGCCGGGCACCAGTTCGATACCCTGTATCACGAGCACTACTCCTACCTGTCGCTGACCGCCGTGCAGGCCTTGTGCGTGCGCAACGGTCTGGAAATCTTCGATGTCGGCGGCCTGCCGACCCATGGCGGTTCGCTGCGGGTCTTCGTGCAGCGCGCCGACGGTTCGCGTCGCGCGGTGCAACCGGTGGTCCGCCAGGTGCTGGACGCCGAACTGGCCGCCGGGGTGAAGACCCCGGCGTTCTACGCCACCCTGGCCCCGGCCGCCGAACGCATCAAGCACGGCCTGCTGCGCTTCCTGTTGCAAGCCAAGGCCGAGGGCAAGCGCGTGGTGGGCTATGGCGCGGCGGCCAAGGGCAACACCTTGCTCAACTATGCCGGGGTCAGGCCGGACCTGCTGGCCTGGGTGGCCGATGCCAACCCGCACAAGCAGGGCAAGTTCCTGCCGGGCAGCCGCATTCCCGTGGTGTCGCCCGAGCGGATCGAGGCGGAAAAGCCGGACTACGTGCTGGTGCTGCCATGGAATCTGGTGGACGAAATCACCCAGCAGTTCGCGCTCGTCCGTACCTGGGGCGGACAATTTGTGGTTGCCATTCCGGAGTTGAGTTTCAGATGAGCCGAATTCACTACACCAAGCCCAGTGTGGGCGAGCTGGAAGCCAGCTACGTACTGGACGCCGTACAACATGGCTGGGGCGACCGCTGCTATGAGTACATCACGCGCTTCGAGCGATCATTCGCCGAGCATCTGGGTGTGACCTATGCCATTGCCACCTCCAGTTGCACCGGTGCCTTGCACCTTGGGATGGCGGCGTTGGGCATAGGTCCGGGTGACGAAGTCATTTTGGCCAACACCAACTGGATCGCGTCGGCGGCGCCGATTGATTACCTGGGCGCCACTCCGGTATTTGTCGATGTGTTGCCGGACAGTTGGTGCCTGGATCCGGAACAGGTCAAGCAGGCCATCACGCCCCGGACCAAGGCCATCGTGGCCGTGCATCTGTACGGCAATCTCTGTGACCTGGATGCGCTCCTGGAGATCGGCCGCGAGTACGGCATCCCTGTCATCGAGGATGCCGCCGAAGCCATCGGCTCCCAGTGGCGCGGCAAAGCCGCCGGTTCCCTGGGAACCTTCGGCGCCTTTTCATTTCATGGCACCAAGACCATGACGACCGGTGAGGGCGGAATTTTCGTGACCTCGGACCGGGCGCTGTACGAGCAGGTGCTGACCCTTTCCAATCATGGTCGTGTCAGCGGTAGCAAGCGTCAGTTCTGGCCGGACTTCATCGGCTTCAAATACAAGATGAGTAACCTGCAGGCGGCGATCGGTTGTGCCCAGGTCGAACGGCTCGAAGAACTGATCGCCCGCAAGCGCGCAATTTTCGACCGCTATGCCCAAGGGCTGCTGGATATTCCGGTGTTGTCCATGAACCCGCAGCCGGAGCATTCGCGCAACGGTTACTGGATGCCCACGGTGGTTTTCGAGGCCGCTACCGGGGTGACCCGGGAGATCTTGATCGAGGCGTTCCAGGCGGCCGATATCGATGCCCGGGTGTTTTTCTGGCCGCTGTCCTCGTTGCCGATGTTCTGCGACAAGCCGGTGGTGACCCCGATGGCCTTTTCGCTGTCGGAGCGGGCCATCAATCTGCCGAGTTACCACGATATGTCGGATGCCGATCAGCAGCGGGTGATCGATGTCATTCGCAACGTCTGCCGGCAAAGGAACCTGTTGTGAACCTCTACCTGCTGGGTGCGGCCAACCCCGAGGCGGTCCGCATGATCCGGGCGGTGCAGCGTGCCAATCCGATTGTCGAGTTTGCCTTCCTCGACAATGACCCGGCCAAGCATGGCACGTTGTTTCATGGTGTGCCGGTCATTGGTGGAGTGGAGCGGGTGGCCGATCTGAAAGGTCCGGACACCCGCTTCGTGAACCTGATCACCCGCGATACCCGAACCCGTTATGAGACCACTCGCCAGATCATCGAGGCCGGTGGCACCTTGTGCAATTTTCTACACCCCGGGATCGACCTGACCATGACCCGAATGGGGGTGGGTAACTATCTCCAGGAGGGCGTGATCCTTCAGGCCGAGGTGTCCCTGGGCGATAACAGCAGCATCAGCTACGGCAGCCTTGTCGGGCACGAGGGGCGCATCGGTCATTCGGTGTTCATGGCTCCCGGCGTGGCTATCGCAGGGTGTGTCGAGGTGGGGGACGGTGCGTTCATCGGCACCAACGCGACCATCCTGCCGCGCCTGCGCATCGGTCGCTGGGCGACGGTAGGCGCCGGCGCCGTGGTCACTCGGGATGTTCCCGATTACGCCGTGGTCGTGGGCAATCCGGCCAGGATCATCAAGGCTCAGGCAGTTCCCTATGCGGACGGCCGGGTCTTCAACTAACAAAACCCCCGTATTGGAGTGTTTGCATGAATCCACATGAGCAGTTTCGTGAAGAAGTCCGCCAGAACATCGACGGTCTGCAACAGGACAAACAGCTTCAGGCCGAGTCGCTGGACTGGGTCGGCGTGACCGCCAAGCATAAATACACCTACAACTTCAGCTGGATGGGCCGGCCGATCATCCAGTTCCCCCAGGACATGGTCGCCATGCAGGAAATCATCTGGGCACTGCGTCCGGATGTGATCGTCGAGACCGGTATCGCCCATGGGGGGTCGTTGGTGTTTTACGCCTCGATGCTGGAACTGATCGGACACGGTGAGGTGCTGGGGATCGATATCGATATTCGCCAGCACAATCGGGAAGCTATCGAGAGTCACCCGATGGCGCGTCGGATCAGCATGATCCAGGGTTCGAGCATCGACCCGGCCATCGTCGAGCAGGTCCGCGAGCGGGTGGCCGGCAAGAAAGTGCTGGTGGTGCTGGACTCCAACCACACCCACGAGCATGTGCTCGAAGAACTGCGGGCCTACGCCCCGCTGGCGTCGGTCGGCAGCTACTGCGTGGTGATGGACACCGTGGTCGAGGACATGCCCGCCGATGCGTTTCCGGATCGTCCGTGGGGCAAGGGCGATAACCCGAAAACCGCGGTCTGGGTCTATCTGGAGGAAAATCGCGATTTCGAGATCGATGCGCGAATCCACAGCAAGCTGCTGATTACGGTTGCACCGGACGGTTACCTGCGTCGGGTCCGCTAAGCGACCCAGCCGTCAAGCAACGCCATTCATCTGAGTTCATCGGGCAATTCGCCGGTCGTGGGGAAAGTTTATGCAAGGCAAGTACGTTTCAGAACAGGGGTTACCGCTGAGCGAGTTGTTGACAGTGGTGCTGATCACCCATAACCGCCCGGCCTTTGCGCGCCGGGCGGCGAAGTTCTACAGCAGCCTGCCTTGCAGGATACTGGTGCTGGACTCATCGACCCGGATGACCGAGGGGCTCGAGGGCGTCTATCCGAACGTCGAGTATCGGCATCTGTCGCAGTTCGGCTATTGGGGGATCCAGGAGAAGCTTATCCATGGGGTGGAGCAGGTCCGTACGCCCTATATGGTGTTTGCCGCGGATGACGATTTCATCGTGCATGACGCACTGGCTGCTTCCGTGGACTTTCTGCAGTCGAACCCGGACTACGGCCTGTGCCACGGCTATTGCCTGATGTACCTGACGCTGGCCAATAGCGTCCGCTATTACCGTCGCGACAAGAAAGTCTGCGAGGACTATTCGTCCGATGCCCGGTCGCGGGTCATCGACTTCATGCATTCATACATTCCGCCGTTCTACGCCGTGCACCGCACCGCCTTGCTGCGCGACTGGTATGCCGCCATGCCCGCGGGCACGACCTTCCAGTGGCAGGAGATCGGCCATGCCTACTATATGCTGGCCAAGGCCAAGGCGCGCATGCTGCCGATGCCCTATGTGATCCGGGAAATCAACGCCGGAGAGTCGGAGCACAAGACCGAGGTGTATCACTCGCTGACCTTCATGGATGCGAAATCCGTGGCCGAGCGGGAGGCGTTCGCCGAATTCCTGGCGGCACAACCCACGCAGATCGAAGGGCTGGATCTCGCGCAGAGAAAAGCCTTCGCCCTGGAAAGTTTCGAGGCGATGACCGACAGTTTGCGCACCGGACGGTCCTTGACCGTCGAGCTGCTGTTCGAGTCCTTCTGGACGAGCACGGATGCTCCGCCGCAGCGCAGTTTCGGACCCCGGCAGTACGTGGAGATGCCTTACTACAACGCGGCGTTTTTCGAGCTGTTGGCCCAGTACGAATTCCTGCTGCATGCGATGCCGGCCGGTCGCATACAGTTGCAGATGCTGGAGGGGATCTGGAGCCGTCAGGACGCCCTGTTGTGCCCGCGTCACTACGACACGCCGGAAGATCGGTTGGACCGTCTCTGCAAGGCCCAGGAAGCCAACCTGTTCAACCGTCGGGTGGTCAAGCAACTGGCCTCGCAACTGCAGGAGCGGGGCGAAGAGGAACAGGCGCGGAACCTGTTCGCCTGGGCCGAGCGCCTGGACGCGGTGTCTACTGACGACAATCAGGCGACTTTAGACACGATGCTGTCGGGGCGTCTGCGCAACTGGATGAAAGTCCGCGAGCCGTCCGCCGCTGAGCTTGAGGCGATTGCCGAGCATCAGGTCGCGCAGGGCAACGGTCCGGTCTTCGGCGTGCTGGTCCTGGATCTGGACAACGATGCCGACAAGTTGAAGGTGACTCTCGACAGCCTGCTGGAAGGGCACGGCAAGTCCTTCCGCATCGTCGTCTTCACCACCGGCGAGCCGCCGGCGGCGACCTCCCCGCAGAACACCTTGCACTTCATTCGGGTGACCCCGGGCAATCTGGTCGACAAGATGAACCAGGCGATTCGCCAGTTGCCTTGCGATTGGGTGCTGCTGACCGAGGTCGGCGATGAGTTCACCGCCAGTGGCCTGCTGCGCGCCGGCCTGGAGTTGCGCCATGCCGAGGGTTGCCGCGCGGTGGCCACCGATGAGATTCAGCGTGATGCCAATGGCGCGCTGACCACGGTGTTCCGTCCGGGCTTCAACCTCGATCTGCTGCAAAGCGTGCCGACGCTGATGGCCAGGCACTGGCTGATCCGCCGGGAAGTTCTGCTGGACGCCGGCGGCTACAAAGCCGATTTCAGCAAGGCGCTGGAATTCGATCTGTTGCTGCGTTTGATCGAGCAGGGCGGCATGGCCGGGCTGGCCCATCTGGACGAGCCATTGCTGATTACCAGCGTGCCGTCGTTCGAGGAGAACGACCAGGAGCGCCTGGCGCTGATCCGTCACCTGGGCGCGCGCGGTTACAAGGCCCAGGTCAGTTCGCCGCAGCCTGGGACCTACATGGTCGATTATCGCCATACCGAGCGTCCGCTGGTGTCGATCATTCTCCACGGCCAGGCGGACTTCGCCGAGCTGGAACGTTGCCTGAGCGCGATCCTGCAAAAAACCCGTTACCTGAAATACGAAGTGCTGGTGGCCGATCATCCGAGCTATTCGCAAGCGCTCGCGACTTGGCTCAAGGCACAACCGCAGGCCGGCAAGGTGCGTATCCTGTCGGCGGACGGGGCGAGTACTCCGGCGTTCTGCAACGCGGCGGCGCGCCAGGCCCAGGGCGAGTATCTGGTGCTGCTCGCGCAGGACAGCGAACTGGTCAACCCCAACTGGGTCGAGTCCCTGCTCAACCAGGCCTTGCGTCCGGAAGTCGGGGTGGTCGGCGCCAAGCTCTACAGCCGGGATGCGAATATCTCCCAGGCCGGTCTGATTCTCGGCTTGAACGGCGCTGTTGGCTCGCCTTTCGTGGGCGAGAAGCGGGATGTCGAGGGTTATATGCGCCGTCTGATGGTGGAGCAGAACTATTCGGCGGTGTCCGGCGTGTGCCTGATGGTGCGCAAGGCGTTGTTCGACGCGGTTGGCGGCCTGGATGAAGGCGCTTTCGCCGAGGCCTTCGGCGATGTCGATCTGTGCCTCAATATCGGCCAGGCCGGTTACCTGGTCTCGTGGACGCCGCATGTGCAGCTGTACCACCCCGGCACCTTGCCCGAGGCGCCACTAGCCTTGGCGGCCCTGCGGGAGAAATGGGCGGCGCAGTTCCAGGCCGACCCGGCGTACAACCAGAACCTGTCCTTGAATGGCAAAGGCTTCGGCCTGGGCGATGCCGACGGTTTCGGGTGGATGCAGTTGCTGGGTTGAATCTGGCAGACGGTTTAAGGGAGTCACGGCATGTTCAATGGCAAATCGATTTTCATCTCCGGCGGCACCGGCTCGTTCGGTCGCCACTTCATCCATCGTTTGCTGGAGCAGTACCCGCCCCAACCGGGCTGTCTGAAGGTGGTGCAGAATGTCGATCCGCATGCCGGGCTGCCAGCATGACGCCCTATCAGATTCCTTATGGTTGCCAGAGCATCGAACAGGACGATATCGACGCGGTGGTCGAGGTGCTCAAGTCGCCCTGGTTGACCCAGGGGCCGACCATCCCGCGCTTCGAGGCGGCGCTGGCCGAACATTGCCAGGCCGATTTCGCCGTGGCGGTGTGCAATGCCACGGCGGCCTTGCATATCGCCTGCCTGGCGGCGGGGGTGGGGCCGGGGGACCGCTTGTGGACCAGCCCCAATACCTTCGTCGCGTCGGCCAATTGCGCTCGCTACTGCGGGGCCGAGGTGGATTTTGTCGACATCGACCCCTTGACCTTGAACCTCGATGCGCGCCTGCTGGCGCAGAAACTGGAAGTCGCCGAGGCGGGTGGGCATTTGCCCAAGGTGGTGGTGGCCGTGGCCTTTGCCGGCCAGAGTTGCGATATGCGCACCCTCGCCGAATTGTCCGAGCGCTATGGTTTCACGCTGATCGAGGATGCTTCCCACGCGGTGGGCGCGTCCTATCTCGGGCGACCGGTGGGTTGCGGCGCCTTTGCCGCGATGACCATTTTCAGTTTCCATCCGGTGAAGATCATCACCTCGGCCGAAGGCGGCATGGTCCTGACCAACCGCCCCGAGTTGGCCGAGCGCCTGCGCCGCCTGCGCAGTCATGGGATCACCGGCGATCCGGCGCAGATGAATGTTCCCGCGCAAGGCTTGTGGTACTACCAGCAGTTGGAACTGGGCTTCAATTACCGGATGACCGACCTGCACGCCGCGTTGGGCCTGTCGCAAACGGCCCGGCTCGACAGCTTTGTCGCCCGGCGCCGTGAACTGGCCGCCCGCTATGACCGTTTGCTGGTCGACCTGCCGCTGCGATTGCCCGTGGCTCAGGCCGGTGCCGAGTCCGCCTGGCACCTGTACGTGGTGCGCCTGCAGCTGGAGCGGATCCAGGTCAGTCAGCGCGAAGTCTTCGACAGGCTGCGGGCGGCCGGCATCGGTGTGAACCTGCATTACATTCCCGTGCACCTGCAACCCTACTACCGTGAGCAGGGTTTCAAGGAAGGCGACTTCCCCGAAGCCGAACGTTACTTCGGTGAAGCCCTCAGCCTGCCGTTGTTCCCGCTGCTCACCGAAGCGCAGCAGGACTATGTGGTCGAACAGTTACGAAATCTTGTCGGTTAAACGACATTCAATGGTCCGAGGATAAGCACCCGACATGCGTGAGTTCAGCGAGCAGGAAGTGTTCTGGCGTGGCGAGTTCGGCGATGACTATGTGGGTCGCAACCAGGGGCAGGCGCTGGTCGCCGCCAACCTGGCGCTGTTCGCCAAGGCCCTGGCGCGCACCGCTCGGCTCGCCAGCCTGCTGGAGCTGGGCACCAATACCGGCAACAACCTGCAAGCCTTGTGTCAGCTTCTGCCCGGTTGTGCCCTGCAGGGTGTGGAGATCAACGCCAAGGCCTGCGAGCAGGCGCGCAACCTGGGCATCGCCGAAATCTGGCATGGCTCGTTGTTCGATTACCCGCGCGAGCGTACCTTCGACCTGACCCTGAGCAAGGGGGTGCTGATTCACCTGGCGCCCGAACTGCTGGCGACGGCCTATGAGCAGCTGTATACGTTGAGCGGGCGCTATATCCTGATCGCCGAGTACTACAACCCGGTGCCGGTTGAAGTGTCCTATCGCGGCAACAGCGGCAAACTGTTCAAGCGCGACTTTGCCGGGGAAATGCTCGATCGCTACCCGGACCTGCAACTGCTGGACTACGGCTTCAGCTATCACCGTGATCCGCAGTTCCCGACCGACGACATCAATTGGTTCCTGCTGGAAAAACGCCTTTGAGTGCGATTGCAATCATTCCGGCGCGCGGTGGCAGCAAGCGCATCCCGCGCAAGAATCTCAAGCTGTTCCACGGCGAGCCGATGATTGCCCGCTCGATTCGCCTGGCGCTCGATTCGGGCCTGTTCGAGCGGGTGATCGTCAGCACCGATGACGAGGAAATCGCCGCCCTGGCTCGGGCTCGGGGGGCAGAGGTGCCGTTCATGCGTCCGGCGGCCCTGGCCGATGATTTCACCGGCACGGCGGCGGTGATGGCCCATGCCGTGGAGGCGTTGCGCCAGGCCGGCCATGACTTCGAATGGACCTGCTGCCTCTATGCCACGGCACCGTTGTTGCAGAAACGCTTTCTGTGCCAGGGGCTTGATCGGTTGAAAGAGCAGGTCGACAAGTCCTTTGCGTTTTCGGTCTGCGAATTCGGTTTCCCCGTGCAACGTGCCCTGACACTCGACGAACAGGGCGCGTTGACAGCGCTGTATCCCGAATACCGCCAGACCCGTTCCCAGGACCTGCCGCCGGCTCTTCAGGATGCCGGGCAGTTCTACTGGGGACGCAGTGAAGCCTGGCTCAGGGGCGACGTGCTGTATTCGGAAAAAAGCCTGCCGGTCATCCTGCCGCGCTACCTGGTCCAGGACATCGACACCGACGAGGATTGGCGGCGCGCCGAGTATCTTTACAGTGCCTTGCTGGCCGGTGGAGAGCTGGAACCATGAGAGTATTGATCCGCGCGGATGCCTCGCCGGCCATTGGCAGCGGGCATGTGGCACGCTGCCTGAGCCTGGCCCAGGTGTTGCGCCAGGGCGGCGCCGAAGTCGTGTTCGCCTGTCGGGCCTTGCCCGGCCACTCGCTGGAGCGTATCGCCGAGCAGGGCTTTCGGGCCCTGGCGTTGCCTGCCGAGTACGCGGGCGAAGAGCCCGGGGCGAGCATCGAGGCGCCGTTGCCGTGGCAGGCGGATATCGCCGCGCTGGGCGCCTGCCTGGTCGCCGAGGCCAGATTCGACTGGATCGTGGTCGATCACTATGGCCTCGATCATGCCTGGCAAACCGCCGCTCGCCAGTGGGCGCGGCAAATTGCGGCCATCGACGACCTGAACAATCGCCGACACGCCGTGGATATCCTCTTCGATCAGAACTTCACGGCCGGCGATCCCGAGTACGCCAACCGCTGCTTGCAGCCCTGTCGTGAACTGTTCGGTCCACACTACGCGCTGATCCGTGACGAGTTCCGCCGCGAGCCCGTGCCGATCTCCCTGCAGCCGCGTCGGGTGCTGGTGAATTTTGGCGGCCTGGACGCGGCCGGCGAAACCTGGAAGGCCATGCGCGCCCTGGCGGATTTCAGCGAGCTGGAAGTGGATTTCATCGCCGGCACCGCCAACCCGATGCTGGCGTCGATCCAGGCCATGGCGGCCGGGCAGCCGCGCTGGCGGGTGCAGACCTTCGTCAGCGACTTCGCGGCGCTGATGGCCCGGGCCGACCTGTTTATCGGTGCCGGTGGCGGTACCAGCTGGGAGCGTGCGGTGCTCGGCCTGCCGACCCTGTGCATTGCCGTGGCGGACAATCAGCGCGCCAATGCCGAGCGGCTGGCCGCGGCCGGGGTGCATGTCTATCTGGGCAGCAGCGACGAAGTGGATGTCGACAGCCTCAGGCAGGCCATCGGTTTCCTCCTGGGCAATGTCAGCCTGCGGCGCAGCCTGGCCGAACAGTCGCGGCGCCTGGTGGATGGGCTGGGGGCACGGCGCTTTGCCGTGGCCCTGGCCGGCGCCAGCCTGGCCTTGCGGCGGGCCACGGTGGAGGATTCGCCGCTGTTGTTCGACGGTCGCAATGCCGAGTCGGTTCGGCGCGCTTCGTTGAGCCCCGAGCCCATCGGCTGGGAGGCGCACCAGGCCTGGCTGGCCGCGAGTCTGCTCAACCCCGGGCGCCTGCTGCTGATCGCCGAGGCCGACGATGGCCCGGTGGGCGTGCTGCGCTACGATCTTGCGGGTAGCCGCGCCGAAGTTTCGTTGTACCTGTTCCAGGACCGCATGGGCCTGGGCTGGGGCAGGGCGCTGCTGGCCCGTGGCGAAGAAACCGTGCGCGGGCATTGGCCGCAGGTGACGGTGATCGACGCCCAGGTACTGCCGGACAACCCGGCTTCCCTCGAATTGTTCCGTCACGGCGGCTATGTCCAGTCGGTCTGCCGTTTCGAGCGTGTGCTAAAGGATCCGCTCCATGACTAGTTTCAAGATTGGCCAACGGCTGATCGGCCCGGACGCGCCGCCGTTCATCATCGCCGAGATGAGCGGCAACCATAACCAGTCGCTGGAGGTGGCGCTGCGCATTGTCGAGGCGGCGGCCAAGGCCGGTGCCCACGCGCTCAAGCTGCAAACCTACACCGCCGACACCATGACCCTGGACCTGGACGAAGGCGAGTTCTTCATCCGCGACCCGGGTAGCCTGTGGGCCGGTTCGTCGCTCTACGCCTTGTATGAAAAGGCCCATACGCCCTGGGAGTGGCATGCGCCGATCTTCGCCCGGGCCCGGGAGTTGGGCATGCTGGCGTTTTCCACGCCTTTTGATGAAACGGCGGTGGATTTTCTCGAAAGCCTCGACGTGCCGGCCTACAAGATCGCCAGTTTCGAAAACACCGACCTGCCGTTGATCCGGCGCGTGGCCGCGACCGGCAAGCCGCTGATCATTTCCACTGGCATGGCCAGCGTCGCCGAACTGGATGAAAGCGTGCGCGCCGCCCGGGCCGCCGGGTGCCGGGACCTGGTGCTGCTCAAATGCACCAGCACTTACCCGGCCAGCCCGGAAAACAGTCATGTGCGGACCATTCCCCACCTTCGGGAACTGTTCGGCTGCCAGGTCGGCTTGTCCGATCACTCCATGGGCGTGGGCGTGGCGGTGGCGGCGGTGGCGCTGGGGGCCACGGTGGTGGAGAAACATTTCACCCTGGATCGCGCCGAGGGAGGCGTGGACTCGAGCTTTTCCCTGGAGCCGGCCGAACTGGCCAGCCTGGTGGTCGAGACCGAACGCGCCTGGCAGGCGCTGGGGCAGGTGCATTACGGCGTCACCGAGGCGGAGCGCAAGTCCCTGGTGTATCGCCGCTCGTTGTATGTCACCCGCGACATGGCGGTCGGGGAAACCTTCAGCGCCGACAATCTGCGGGCGATCCGACCCGGCCTGGGGCTGGCCCCCCGGCATCTCGACGCGGTGCTCGGGCGCAATGCCCGTCAGGCCCTCAAGCGCGGGACTCCGCTGGATTGGTCGCTGGTCGAATAGCCCTTTGTAGGATGGATTCGGCAAAATCGCGTGACCTGTGAGTCATAACGCGCATCTTCACTGTATTGTATTGACCTGGAAGAGGGCGCCTGGCTCATGACCGATCCGGTGATAGCCTTTTGTTCTTCCGGCAGCCGCTCCCCGTGGGCGGCGTCAAAATCTCTGTTTGTCGGCAGCCCTCGGTCCTGTAGATCGAGGGTTTTCAGCTGTTTATTATTGGGAAGCCGTAATGATTGGCATAAAAAGCATTGCGAGCTACGTGCCTGTAGCCGGCCTGGACAATTACGCACAAGGTGCAAAATTCGAGAAGGATGAAGCCTTCATCCTCGGCAAGATCGGTTCGGCTTTCTTGCCGCGCAAGGATGACGGGCAGGAAACCTCGGACCTGTGTGTCGAGGCCGTTAACGCGCTGTTCGCCCGCAATCCCGAGCTCAAGCGCGAATCCATCGACGCGCTGATCGTGGTCACCCAGAACGGCGATGAAGAAGGCCTCCCGCACACCGCCGCCATTGTCCAGGACAAGCTCGGCCTGCCCACCAGCGTGGCCGCGTTCGATATCTCCCTGGGTTGCTCCGGTTATGTCTACGGCATTTACGCCATCAAGGGCTTCATGGAAGCGGCGGGCCTGAAGAACGGCCTGCTGGTGACCGCCGACCCCTATTCGAAGATCGTCGATCCGGAAGACCGCAACACCACCATGCTCTTCGGTGATGCGGCGACGGCCACCTGGATGGGCGAAGACGCGCCCTGGCAGTTGGGCAAGGCCAAGTTCGGCACCGATGGTGCCGGCGCTCCACACCTGAAGGTCAGCGACGGGGTGTTTTTCATGAACGGTCGCCAGGTGTTCAACTTCGCCTTGCTCAAGGTCCCGGCACACCTGCACGAGTTGCTGGGGGAATCGGGCCTGCAGCCGGACGATATCGATGCGTTCTGCATCCACCAGGGCAGCGCGGCTATTGTCGATGCGGTGGCGCGGCGTTTCGAGGGCGAGCCCGAGAAGTTCATCAAGGACATGGTCGAGACCGGCAATACGGTGTCGTCGAGCATTCCGCTGCTGCTGGAAAAGCATGTGCTGGGCTCCACGTTCAAGCGCGTGGCCCTCAGCGGCTTTGGCGTGGGCCTGTCCTGGGGGTCGGCGATCATTCACCGGCCTTGAGCGGTTAACGCTTCTGAAATGGCGCTCCAGGTGAGATAACCTTGAGCGCCATTTTTTTGCGCGGATATTGAGTGAGGCGGCATGAGCGAAATTTTCGAGCACAACCTGCAGATCATCGGCACACGTTGGCCGGGGCTGCTGGCGCGGCTATTGGCCGAGGACAGCGAGTCGTTGCCGGTCGAACTGGTGGAAGGGCTGGGCTCGACCCTGAGCGTGGGGGGCATTCAGCTCACCAGCCGGCATGATCGTGTCGCCGAGGCCCGCCTGCAGGCTGCCAGCCTGCCGCCTGACAGCCCCTTGTTGCACCTGTACGGCACGGGGCTGGGCGATCTGCAACAGGTCCTGCTGGAGTGGCCGACGCTGCAGCGCCTGTGTGTCCATGTCCTCAATGGGGCGCTGTTCAAGCGGGTGCTGGGCCTGTTGGACCAAGGCTCATGGCTGGGCGATCCACGGGTCGAACTGAGCTACGCCGCCGACCATCCCGAGATTCTCCTGCCGTTTTTCGCGCTGCCGGCCGAACTGGTGCTGGCCGATGACGGTAATGCGCGGATGCGCGATCGGCTGGTCGGCGAAGTGCACCTGACCTTCAACAACCGCGAATTCAATCCACAGTCCCTGGAAATCGTGCAACGTCTGCAGGACTCCCGCGAGGTGTTCGAGTCCGATCGCGATGTGGCCGAGCTGTTTTCCACCCGTGAGGGTCAACACATTTATGTGATTGGCACCGGGCCGACGCTGGAGCAGCAGTTCGAGCGCCTGCATGCGATTGCCCGGCAGCCGGACAGGCCGCTGTTCATCAGTGTCGACACGGCCTATCGGCCACTGCGCGAGCACGGCATCAGGCCCGATATCGTGGTCAGCATCGACCAGCGCATCGGTTTCCGGCATTTGCCCCCCGAGGCCTCCGAGGGCGTTCCCCTGGTCTATATGCCGATGAGCGATCCCCAGGTGCTGCAGGCCTGGAAAGGTCCGCGCTACGGCGGCTACTCCATCAGCCCGATCTATGCCCAGGTGCGCCAGCAGCTCCAGCGCGGCCTGTTGTTCGTCGGCGGCAGCGTCCTGCATCCGGCGGTCGATCTGGCGGTGAAAATGGGCGCGGCCCGCATCACCCTGTTCGGTGCCGACTTCGCCTTCCCGATGAACAAGACCCACGCGGGTTGGAAGGATGGCGACCTGGGCCCGGGTGTCGACCTGGCGCGCCACTGGGTACTGGACGGTCATGGGCAGCGGGTCAGGACGCAGTTGAACTTCCGGCGTTACCTGGTTGAATTGGAGCGCTATATCGCCCGTCATCCGCAGGTGGCTTTCCTTAACAGCAGCCGGGCGGGGGCGGGGATCGTCGGTGTCGGCTTCGACCGGGAGTTCGTGCAATGAGTGGATTGGCACAATGCATCGGGCAGGCCCGCGCCTGTGCCGCGTTGTTTCGCCTCGGGCGTGACGTGGAGGCGGCGTTGGATATGGTCAAGGTGTTCGAGACGGCCCAGTCGCTGCTGGAAGGTGCCTCGACCGAGTCCCGACGGCGGTGGATGCAACTGCTGACCGACATGTTGGCATGCCAGGAGTCACAGGACTGGTTGGGGCTGGCCGACTGGATGGAGTACGAACTGGTGGCGTTACTGGAGGTCGCGGCAGTTCCCTGACGTCATTTTTTTCTCGTGGGTGGGGCGCAAGCCCTTGTTTTCCAAGGTGTGGCAGTGTGATAGCAAATTTTTTGAAAAAAGCCCTCAAGCCAGCCGCTATCCCGACGATAACTATTACGAAGGTTCTCTAGGCCACACCCGGCGCTTGCCAGGGCCGGAAAGCCGCAGTACCCAACCAACGAGGATTTCGTCATGTCTTTAAGCGTAAATACCAACGTAACTTCGCTATACGTTCAGCGGAACCTGAACAACGCAGCCACTGGTGTGTCCACCGCCATGCAGCGCCTGTCTTCCGGCCTGAAAATCAACAGCGCCGCGGACGATGCCGCCGGCATGCAGATCGCTAACCGCATGACCAGCCAGATCCGTGGTCAGACCGTTGCGATCAAGAACGCCAACGATGGTATTTCTCTGGCGCAGACCGCTGAAGGCGCGATGCAGGAACAAACCAACATCTTGCAGCGTATGCGTGAGCTGGCTGTTCAAGCCCAGAACGGTTCCAACAGCACCGCTGACCAGACCGCACTGAACTCCGAATTCGCCCAGATGTCGGACGAAACGACTCGTATCGCAGCCAGCACCCAGCTCAACGGCAAGAACCTGCTGGACGGTTCGGCTGGTACCATCACCCTGCAAGTGGGTTCCAACACCGGTTCGGCCAACCACATCTCCGTGAGCCTGAGCTCCAAGCTCGACGCCGTCAGCATGTCCGTGGACAGCGGTACTCTGGTTCTGACCGGTGCTACTACCGCCACCGCTAGTGCGAACATCGACAAGGCGATCACCGCGATCGACGCCGCACTGTCCACCATCGGTGCCATCCGTGCAAACCTCGGTGCAACGACGAACCGTCTGAACAGCACCATCTCCAACCTGCAGAACGTGAACGCGAACGTGACCGCCGCACAGGGTCGCGTACAGGACACCGACTTCGCAGCTGAAACCGCTGAGCTGACCAAGCGGCAGACCCTGCAACAGGCGTCCACTTCGATTCTGGCCCAGGCCAACCAGCTGCCTAGCTCTGTACTGAAACTGCTTCAGTAATTTCAGAGTGGGTTTTGGCGGGGGAGTGTGCTTGGCGCGCTCTCTCGCTTTTTCACATTGAGAGGTGATGGACGTGGACATGAGTGTAAAGCTTAATTTGTCTTATCCAGCGGTTACGCCGGCCAGTTCCAGTCCTGCTACCGACAAGCCGGCGGCGCCTCATGCGGATGCGGTGAAAGCCGCTTCGGCCACCAGCAAGGATTCGGATTCTTCCGACAGACTCAAGCAGGCTGTGCAGGATATCGAGAAGTTCGTTCAATCGATCAAGCGCAACCTGGAATTCTCCATCGACGAGCACTCCGGGCAAGTCGTGGTCAAGGTGATCGCCAGCGAAACCGGCGAAGTGGTTCGCCAGATCCCCAGCGAAGAAGCCTTGAAACTGGCTGATAGTCTGAGTACGGCCGGCAACGTATTGTTCGACGCGAAAGCCTGAACGGTTGGCATGAATCGTGTATGCGCTTTCCAGGCGTCGGCAAAGCTCAAAAGACTGGCGGTAAACTGAGGGTAAATAGGTATGGCAAGTCCAATTACATCGAATGTGGGACTCGGTTCCGGCCTGGATATCGGTTCGATCGTGACCGCATTGGTCAACTCCGATAAAACGGCCAAGCAAACGCAGATCAACACTCAGACATCGGCCAATACGCTGAAAGTTTCTGGCGTGGGTTCTCTGAAAAGTGCGCTGACGACCTTCCAGACCGCGCTGACCAACCTCAACAGCACGACCAATCCGCAGTTTTCCGGTTACTCGGCCACCTCCGGGACGCCGGCGACCTTGACTGCCACCTCCGACAATACGGCAGTGGCGGGCAACTACAATATTACGGTCAACAGCCTCGCCACGGGTTCGCAGATTGCCAGTGCCGCTTTTGCCGGTGGCGCGTCCAGTGCCATTCCGAGTGGTACCCTGACCATCAGTCAGAATGGCACTAACTACAATGTCACCATCGGCGCCAATGCCACGCTGCAGAGTACACGGGACGCGATCAACTCGACGCTGTCGTCCAAGGGTATTTCCGCCAACATCGTGACCGACAGCAATGGTTCGCGTCTGGTGCTCGGTTCCACCACCACGGGCGCGGGTTCCGATATGTCGGTTAGCGGTATTGCCGGACTGACCATCAATGGCACCCAGGTCATGGCCAATCCTCCGACGGCCTCCAGTTCGGGTGCGGTTTCCGCGTTGGCCAAGGATGCGAGCCTGTCCATCAATGGCCTGGCGGTGACCAGCAAAAGCAATACCGTCAGCAGCGCGATCAGCGGTCTGACCTTGAACCTAGTGGCGGGAGGGGGGGCGACGTCGACGGTTACCGTGGGCACCAACAGCTCGGGTTTGCAGACCTCGATCCAGAGCTTCGTGACGGCTTACAACAACCTGATGTCGACCATCAACACTCTGAGCAAGCCCACTGCGGATTCCAGTGGCGCGCTCACGGTTTCGGCGGCGTTCACCGGCGACTCCCTGCCTCGCTCATTGATTTCCGCCATGCGCGGTGTGCTCACCACGCAAGGGTCGGGCAGTCAGTTGACGGTGCTCTCGCAACTGGGCGTGGGCACCGATGAGATCACCGGGCAGTTGAACTTCGACTCCACGAAGTTCAACAAGGCCATGACCACGGGTGGTCTTAGCGGCCAGGTCCAGCAGCTGTTTACCGGTACTACCGCCCAGTCCGGTGCCGATGGTCTGCTGTCGCGGATGATCAAGGCGATCACTCCTTACGTCCAGACCGGCGGTATGCTCGATCAGCGCAGCAACATGTTGCAGAAGAACGCCGCCGATCTGAGTAAACAGCAGGCGGCGCTGGACCTGCACGTCACCAATCTGACGGCTACCTTGACCGCCAAGTACAACGCCATGGACCAGGTGGTCGGGCAGTTGAAGGCGACGGCCACCAGCATCACGGCGTTCTTCACCTCCCTGAACGCTTCGAAATCATCGGGCTGATCCGTGTCGTCCACGCCAAAAACCCGGCTGCGTTTACCGCCTGCCGGGTTTTTGTCTTCCGGGTCTAAAGTTTTCTGACTCAAAGGCGATACACTGCTTATACGAACCCTTGAGTGGCAATGAGGTAGAACATGAATCCGATGCTAGCCCTTCGGCAATACCAGAAAGTGGGAGCCCAGGCACAGACCTCCGAGGCCAGTCCTCACCGTCTGGTGCAGATGCTGATGGAAGGTGGCCTGGATCGCATTGCGCAGGCCAAGGGCGCGATCCAGCGCAACGATATTCCGGGCAAGGGCGTGGCCATCGGCAAGGCTATCGATATTGTCGGTGGGCTGCGCGAAGGCTTGGATCTGGAGAAATCCGCCGATACGGTGGGTGATCTGGACAAGCTTTACGCCTATATGATGACGCGTCTGTTGGAAGCCAATGTTCACTCGGACATCCAGATGCTCGACGAAGTCGCCGGCCTGCTCACCACGGTCAAGGAAGGCTGGGACGCCATCGCCGCGCCAGGTCCGCAGTTTTAAGGGGGCATCATGAGTCTCGTACTGCAGCGTATCGAAGAAACCCGCGAAGCCCTGGTGAGGGCTTTGGCTGAGCGCGACTGGGAGGCCATCAGTCAACTGGACCTGGCCTGCCGTGCCTGCATGGAAGATGTGCTCGACGAGACGGCAGTGGATGAGGATGCACTGCGCATCAAGCTGGAAGAGTTGCTCCACGTCTATCGCCAACTGCTGGAGGCCGCCATGGGCGAACGCCAGTCGATAGTCGACGAGATGTCGAAGATCCAGCAAGCAAGGAACGCTGCAAAGGTTTACCATCTGTTCGGTTAATGTTGGGTTAATCGAACCGTATTGCGCCATAAATTTGACTATGTACGCTTTTTTGACTTAACTAGTGCTGTTTCCAGATTTCAGTCGTCCTTGAAGGCCCTTTCCGGCCTCGGATGTCTAGCTTGCCCACCCATACCGGGCATCGAGTTGACTAGGGAAGTTGCTATTGCATGTGGCGTGAAACCAAGATTCTGCTGATCGATGACGATAGCGTTCGCCGCCGCGACCTGGCGGTGATTTTAAATTTTCTCGGCGAAGAAAATCTTTCCTGTACCAGTGATGACTGGCAGCAGGTGGTCGGCTCGTTGTCGTCCAGTCGCGAGGTGCTGTGCGTCCTGATCGGGACGGTCAATGTCGCGAGCGGACTGACTGGCTTGCTTAAGACACTCTCCACCTGGGATGAGTTCCTTCCCGTGTTGCTTTTGGGTGAAATTTCTTCCGCCGACCTGCCGGAAGAGCAGCGCCGCCGGGTGTTGTCCAGCCTGGAAATGCCGCCCAGCTACAGCAAGCTGCTCGATTCCCTGCACCGTGCCCAGGTCTATCGCGAGGTGTACGACCAGGCCCGCGAGCGTGGTCGGCAGCGCGAGCCCAACCTGTTCCGCAGTCTGGTCGGTACCAGCCGGGCCATCCAGCATGTGCGCCAGATGATGCAGCAAGTGGCCGACACCGACGCCAGCGTGCTGATCCTCGGCGAGTCCGGCACCGGCAAGGAAGTGGTGGCGCGCAACCTGCATTATCACTCCAAGCGCCGCGACGCGCCTTTCGTGCCGGTCAACTGCGGGGCGATTCCCGCCGAGTTGCTGGAGAGCGAGCTGTTCGGTCACGAGAAGGGCGCCTTTACCGGGGCCATCACCAGCCGTGCCGGGCGTTTCGAGCTGGCCAACGGCGGTACCCTGTTCCTCGACGAGATCGGCGACATGCCGCTGCCGATGCAGGTCAAGCTGTTGCGCGTGCTGCAGGAGCGCACCTTCGAGCGCGTGGGCAGCAACAAGACCCAGAGCATCGACGTCCGCATCATCGCGGCCACCCACAAGAACCTCGAAAGCATGATCGAGGTCGGCAGCTTTCGCGAAGACCTCTACTATCGCCTGAACGTGTTCCCCATCGAGATGGCGCCGCTGCGCGAGCGGGTCGAAGACATCCCGTTGCTGATGAACGAATTGATCTCGCGGATGGAGCACGAAAAGCGCGGCTCCATCCGTTTCAACTCGGCAGCGATCATGTCGCTGTGCCGTCACGCCTGGCCGGGCAACGTCCGCGAACTGGCCAACCTGGTGGAGCGCATGGCGATCATGCATCCGTACGGGGTGATCGGTGTCGCCGAGCTGCCGAAGAAATTCCGCTACGTCGATGACGAAGACGAGCAGTTGGTGGACAGCCTGCGCAACGACCTGGAAGAGCGTGTGGCGATCAATGGCCATGCGCCGGACTTCGCCACCTCGGCGATGCTGCCGCCCGAGGGCCTGGACCTCAAGGACTACCTCGGTGGCCTGGAGCAGGGGTTGATCCAGCAAGCCCTGGATGACGCCAATGGCATCGTGGCACGTGCCGCCGAGCGCCTGCGTATTCGTCGCACCACCCTGGTGGAGAAGATGCGCAAGTACGGTATGAGTCGTCGCGAGGGTGATGAACAGGCGGATGATTGACGCCGGTTTTTCAACCCGCTGAAAAATGGGCGGTTTTTTTTAGGCACGGGTATTGCTAAGTCTCTTGCAACGTTCCGTTTAAATGACGGTCAGCCAAGCGAGAGAGCACCATGCCCCAAGCCGCCCCGATGTCACCTGTCCCTGAATCCACGGGGCAATCGTCGTCCGTCGAGCAGGTTAGTCGGCTGGGTCTGGAGCAGGCCTTCTCGCTGTTCAACCAGATGTCGACGCAACTCACCGACTCCTACAGCCTGCTCGAAGCCCGGGTTACCGAGCTCAAGGGTGAGTTGGCCGTGGTCAGCGCCCAGCGCATGGCGGAACTGGCGGAGAAGGAGCGCTTGGCCAATCGCCTGCAGAACCTGCTCGACCTGTTGCCGGGCGGGGTCATTGTGATCGACTCCCATGGCATCGTCAGTGAAGCCAACCCTGCGGCCCGGGATTTGCTGGGCCTGCCGCTGGTCGGCGAGCTCTGGCGCCAGGTGATCGCCCGTTGCTTCGCGCCGCGCGAGGACGACGGCCATGAAATCTCCCTCAAGGACGGTCGGCGTCTGTCGATCTCCACGCGTTCGCTGGACGCGGAGCCGGGCCAGCTGGTCCTGCTCAATGACCTGACTGAAACCCGTCGCCTGCAGGATCAGTTGGCCCGGCATGAACGCCTTTCGTCGCTGGGGCGCATGGTGGCGTCCCTGGCGCACCAGATCCGCACCCCGCTCTCGGCGGCCTTGCTCTATGCCAGTCACCTCACTGAACAGGCCTTGCCGGTCGAGACCCAGCAACGCTTTGCCGGGCGCTTGAAGGAGCGCCTGCATGAGTTGGAGCACCAGGTGCGCGACATGCTGGTGTTCGCCCGCGGCGAGCTGCCGCTGACCGATCGGCTGACACCCAAGGGGCTGATGCAGGCGCTGCAAGCCGCAGCCCAGACCCATGTTCGGGGGGCGGCCGTGCGCTGGCAGTGCGACAGTCATGCCGGTGAGTTGTTGTGCAATCGCGACACCCTGGTGGGGGCGTTGCTGAACCTGATCGAGAACGCCCAGCAGGCCGCCGCCGGCGAGGTGCGCCTGAAGGTGCACCTGTACGCTCGGGGCGCGACCTTGCGCCTGTGCATCAGTGACAATGGTTCGGGGATCGAGCCGGCGGTACTGGCGCGCCTGGGCGAACCCTTCTTTACCACCAAGACCACCGGCACCGGCCTCGGTCTTGCCGTGGTCAAGGCCGTTGCCCGGGCGCATCAGGGCGATCTGCAATTACAGTCGCGGCTGGGGCGTGGCACCTGTGCGATGGTCTGTCTGCCACTGATTCCCGGTGCCATGGAGGAGGCTCAACAATGACCCCGCTGCTCAAGGTCCTGCTGGTCGAGGATGATCACGCCCTGCGTGAGGCGCTGGGCGACACCCTGCTGCTGGCCGGGCATCGGTTTCACGCGGTCGGCTCGGCCGAGGAGGCGCTGGAGGCGGTCGCCGCGCAGGCGTTCGGTCTGGTGATCAGCGACGTCAACATGCCGGGCATGGACGGGCACCAGTTGCTCGGTCTGCTGCGGGCGCGCCAGCCGCAGTTGCCGGTGCTGCTGATGACCGCCCACGGGGCGGTGGAGCGTGCGGTCGATGCGATGCGCCAGGGCGCGGCCGATTACCTGGTCAAGCCGTTCGAGCCCAAGGCGCTGCTCGACCTGGTGGCGCGCCATGCCCTGGGGCGCTTGAGTGCGGTGGAGGGTGAAGGACCGATTGCCTCGGAGCCGGCCAGTGCGCAGTTGCTCGAACTGGCGGCGCGGGTGGCACGCAGCGATTCGACCGTACTGATTTCGGGGGAGTCCGGCACCGGCAAGGAGGTGCTGGCGCGCTATATCCATCAACAATCGCCGCGTGCCAGCCAGCCGTTTATTGCCATCAACTGCGCGGCGATTCCCGACAACATGCTGGAGGCGACCCTGTTCGGGCACGAAAAGGGTTCGTTCACCGGCGCTATTGCGGCCCAGGCCGGCAAATTCGAGCAGGCCGATGGCGGCACCCTCCTGCTCGATGAGATTTCCGAAATGCCCCTGGGGCTCCAGGCCAAGCTGCTGCGCGTGCTCCAGGAGCGCGAAGTCGAGCGGGTCGGTGCACGCAAACCGATCAGCCTGGATATCCGGGTGGTGGCCACCACCAACCGCGATTTGGCCGGAGAAGTGGCGGCGGGGCGCTTTCGTGAAGACCTTTACTATCGCCTGTCGGTTTTCCCGCTGGCCTGGCGTCCGTTGCGCGAGCGTACCGCCGATATTCTGCCGCTGGCCGAGCGTTTGCTCGCCAAGCACAGCGCCAAAATGAAACATGCCTCTGTTCGACTGTCATCCCAGGCGCAGGCCTGCCTGATCGGCTATCCGTGGCCGGGCAACGTGCGCGAGCTGGACAATGCGATCCAGCGGGCGCTGATCCTGCAGCAGGGCGGGCTGATCCAGGCCGAGGATTTCTGCCTGGCCGGCCCGGTCGGCGGGGCGTGCATGCCTGCCGCTGCCCGGCCGGCCGTCGTCGAGTCCGCGGCGCTCGAGGTGGTGTCGGTCGAGCAGCCGGGCGGCCTGGGCGACGACCTGCGGCGTCGCGAATTCCAGATGATCATCGACACCCTGCGGGCCGAGCGCGGACGGCGCAAGGAGGCCGCCGAGCGACTGGGTATCAGTCCGCGTACGCTGCGCTACAAACTGGCGCAGATGCGCGATGCCGGAATGGATGTCGAGGCCTATCTGTTTGCCACATAAACCGATTCAGGTCGGCTCCGCGTGTATCGGATTTTGTTCGAGGATGACAAGGAGCTGGCACCCTTGTTGCTAACCCTTCACTAACTGCTGCACGAGTGTCAAAAAATTGCAGGTCGCCGGAGAGAGAAGTTCATGAGCCAGGGTGTTGAATTTAATCGCTTGATGCTGGACATGCGCTCCATGCAAATGGATGCCATGGCTCAACCGAAATCGGCTGTGGCCGCGCCGGAAATCAGCGGTAGCAGCTTTTCCGACTTGCTCGGCAATGCAATCAACAAGGTCAACGACGTGCAGCAAGCCTCTGGCCAGCTGTCCACGGCCTTCGAGATCGGCAAGAGCGGCGTCGACCTGACGGATGTCATGATCGCCTCGCAGAAAGCCAGCGTCTCGTTCCAGGCCTTGACCCAGGTGCGCAACAAGTTGGTCCAGGCGTATCAAGACATCATGCAGATGCCGGTTTAAGGGTTAGGGACGTAGACAGTCATGGCAGAAGTGCTCGCCGATAACGTACCGGCCAAGTCCAGCCCCGCAGACGGTAAACCGCCGCTGTTCGGGTTGTCCTTTCTGGAAAATCTTTCCGAAATGACCATGCTGCGTCAGGTTGGCCTGATGGTCGGCCTGGCGGCCAGCGTGGCGATTGGTTTTGCCGTGGTGTTGTGGTCCCAGCAGCCCGACTACCGACCGCTGTATGGCAGCCTGGCCGGTATGGATGCCAAGCAGGTCATGGAAACCCTGGCGGCGGCGGATATTCCCTACACCGTCGAGCCGAACTCCGGTGCGCTGCTGGTCAAGGCCGATGACGTTTCCCGGGCCCGGCTCAAGCTGGCCGCTGCCGGGGTGACCCCGAGCGACGGCAATGTCGGTTTCGAGATCCTCGACAAGGACCAGGGCCTGGGCACCAGCCAGTTCATGGAAGCGACCCGTTATCGTCGCGGCCTGGAGGGCGAACTGGCCCGGACCATTTCCAGCCTGAATAACGTCAAGGGTGCCCGCGTGCACCTGGCGATCCCGAAAAGCTCGGTATTCGTGCGCGATGAGCGCAAGCCCAGTGCCTCGGTACTGGTCGAGTTGTACCCCGGCCGTTCCCTGGAGCCCGGCCAGGTACTGGCGATTGTCAACCTGGTGGCCACCAGCGTTCCCGAGCTCAGCAAGTCGCAGATCACCGTCGTCGACCAGAAAGGCAACCTGCTCTCCGACCAGGCGCAAAACTCCGAATTGACCATGGCCGGCAAGCAGTTCGACTACAGCCGGCGCATGGAAAGCATGCTCACCCAGCGGGTGCACAACATCCTGCAGCCGGTGCTGGGCAACGATCGCTACAAGGCCGAAGTCTCCGCCGACGTGGATTTCAGTGCCGTCGAGTCGACCTCCGAACAGTTCAACCCTGACCAGCCGGCGCTGCGCAGCGAGCAGTCGACCACTGAACAGCGCACCGCCAGCAACGGTCCGCAAGGTGTGCCGGGGGCCTTGAGCAACCAGCCACCAGGCCCGGCCACCGCGCCGCAGACCACCGGCGGCGCCGGCGCTTCGTCCGGTGCCATCGCCGCCGGCCAGCCGCTGCTCGATGCCAATGGCCAGCAGATCATGGACCCGGCCACCGGCCAACCGATGCTGGCGCCGTATCCGGCGGACAAGCGTCAACAATCGACCAAGAACTTCGAGCTGGATCGCTCCATCAGCCACACCAAGCAACAGTTGGGTCGCCTGACCCGCCTGTCGGTGGCGGTGGTGGTCGACGACCAGGTCAAGGTCAACCCGGCCAATGGCGAGACCACCCGGGCACCGTGGAGCGCCGACGAATTGGCGCGCTTCACCCGCCTGGTCCAGGACGCCGTCGGTTTCGACGCCAGCCGCGGCGACAGCGTCAGCGTGATCAACGTACCGTTCTCCGCCGAGCGCGGTGAAGTGATCGCCGATATCCCGTTCTACTCGCAACCCTGGTTCTGGGATGTGGTCAAGCAGGTGCTGGGTGTGCTGTTCATCCTGGTACTGGTGTTCGGGGTGTTGCGTCCGGTGCTCAACAACATCACCGGCGGTGGCAAGAACAAACAGCTGGCCGGTTTCGGCGGCGATGTGGAACTCGGCGGCATGGGCGGCCTGGATGGCGAACTGGCCAACGACCGCGTCAGCCTGGGCGGCCCGCAAAGCATCCTGCTGCCGAGCCCGAGCGAAGGCTATGACGCACAGCTGAATGCGATCAAGAGTCTGGTAGCCGAAGACCCGGGCCGCGTGGCACAGGTCGTCAAAGAGTGGATTAACGCCGATGAGTAATAACGCCGCCGTCACCCAGAAGCTGACCCGGGTCGATAAAGCCGCGATCTTGCTGCTGTCGCTGGGTTCCACCGATGCCGCACAAGTGTTGCGCCACATGGGCCCCAAGGAGGTCCAGCGGGTTGGCGTGGCCATGGCGCAGATGGGCAACGTGCATCGCGAGCAGGTCGAGCAGGTCATGAGCGAGTTCGTCGAGATCGTCGGCGACCAGACCAGCCTGGGCGTCGGCTCCGACGACTACGTGCGCAAGATGCTCACCCAGGCCCTGGGCGAAGACAAGGCCAACGGCCTGATCGACCGTATCCTGCTGGGCGGCAATACCAGCGGCCTGGACAGTCTCAAGTGGATGGAACCACGGGCGGTGGCGGACGTGATCCGTTACGAGCACCCGCAGATCCAGGCGATTGTCGTGGCTTACCTGGACCCCGACCAGGCCGGCGAAGTGCTGAACAACTTCGACCACAAGGTACGCCTGGACATCATCCTGCGGGTCTCGTCGCTGAACACGGTTCAGCCGGCGGCCCTCAAGGAGCTCAACCAGATTCTCGAGAAGCAGTTCTCCGGCAACTCCAACGCGGCCCGTACCACCTTGGGCGGTATCAAGCGTGCCGCGGACATCATGAACTTCCTCGACAGCTCGATCGAAGGCCAGTTGATGGACTCGATCCGCGAAGTGGACGAGGACCTGTCGACCCAGATCGAAGACCTCATGTTCGTCTTCAACAACCTGTCCGACGTCGACGACCGCGGGATCCAGGCGCTGCTGCGCGAAGTGTCTTCGGACGTGCTGGTGCTTGCGCTCAAAGGCTCGGACGAAGGCGTCAAGGAAAAGATCTTCAAGAACATGTCCAAGCGTGCGGCGGAACTGCTGCGCGACGACCTCGAAGCCAAGGGTCCGGTTCGCGTCAGCGACGTGGAGACCGCGCAGAAGGAAATCCTCACCATCGCCCGCCGTATGGCCGAAGCCGGAGAAATCGTGCTCGGTGGCAAGGGCGGCGAAGAGATGATCTAAGGATCAAGCCATGACTGATCCAACCGATCTGATCCGCGCCCGGGATGTGAGTGGTTTCGACCTCTGGTCGCTGCCCAGCTTCGACCCGCATGTCGAGGAGCCCGAGCCCGAACCGGTGGAAGAACCGCCGGCCGAGATCGAAGAAGTGCCGCTGGAGGAAGTCCAGCCGCTGACCCTCGAAGGGTCGAGGGCGTGGCCCGTTATCCCATCAACCTGCGTTACCCGCGGGAATGGCGGGACAGCCCGCAGGCCTTGCAGCGCTTGCCGATGCTCACCGCCAGCGGGCAACAGATCACCCTCGGCGCGGTGGCGGATATCGGCGTGAGCGCGGGGCCGCCGATGCTGCGCAGCGAGAACGGCCGCCTGTCGGGCTGGGTCTATGTGGATGTCCGCGGGCGCGACCTGGCCTCGACCGCCAGGGACCTGCAGCAACAGGTGGCCCGGCAGGTGAAGCTCAAGGCCGGGATGACCGTCTCCTACTCCGGGCAGTACGAGTTCCTGGAGCGGGCCAATGCCCGGCTGATGTGGGTGGTGCCGGCCACCCTGCTGATCATTTTCGTGCTGCTCTACCTCACCTTCGGGCGTTTCAGCGAAGCGGGACTGATCATGCTGACCCTGCCTTTCGCGCTGTCCGGCGGCGTCTGGTTGCTCTACCTGCTGGACTTCAACCTGTCGGTGGCCACGGGGGTGGGCTTTATCGCACTGGCCGGGGTGTCGGCGGAGTTCGGCGTGATCATGCTGCTCTATCTGAAGAACGCCTGGACGGCGCGCCAAGACGCAGGAAGCGAGGAGGACCGCGATTTGCTTGAAGCGATAGGCGAGGGCGCGGTCTTGCGGGTCCGGCCCAAGGTGATGACGGTGGCGGTGATCATCGCCGGCCTGCTGCCGATTCTCTGGGGCAGCGGCACCGGTTCCGAAGTGATGAAGCGGATCGCCGCGCCGATGGTCGGTGGCATGATCACCGCGCCGTTGTTGTCGATGCTGGTGCTGCCGGCGGCCTACTGGTTGATGAAGCGTCGGCGGTAAATCAGATCTGTGGCGAGCGGGCAAGCCCGCTCGCCACAAGGGGGGACGCTGCTGGTCGCCCCCCCCCCGGATTTTTTGTTCCTCTTTACTGGCCTGGATCAAATTTTCGCAGCGTCGAATCCCTTAGCGTGCACCCTTCACGCTAGTCATGGACGATGCACCTATGCAAAACCTGGATCGACAATACGATATTCAACCCCTTTCCCAAGTGGACATGACCGTCCACCTCAACGGTCAGCTGGTGCCGGCAGCCGCCGGCGAGACCGTACTCAGCGTGCTGCAATCGGTCGGCCTGCGGCAGCTGGCGCGCAACGATCACGGCCAGGTCGCCGGGGCCTTCTGCGGCATGGGCGTTTGCCAGTGCTGCCTGGTCTCGATCGATGGCCGGTTCAAGCGCCGGGCTTGCCAGACGCTGGTACGACCGGGCATGCAAATCGAAACCGGCGTCAGCCGCTTCCCCGTGCTGGAGGTGCTATGAACCGCTTGCCCGTGGTGATCGTCGGCGGTGGTCCGGCCGGCATGGCCGCCGCCGCCGAGCTGGCCCGGCACGAGGTGTCCAGCGTGCTGTTCGAGGAAGCTTCGCGCCTGGGCGGCGTGGTTTATCGAGGACCGTTGCGCAACGGCGTCGACCTCGGCTACCTGGGCACGCGCTACCGCGAGGTGCTGGAGCGGCTGCACGGTGAGTTCGCGCGTTATTCCGACCGGGTCGATGTGCGCCTGGGCGCTCGGATCCTCGGCGGCGAAGGTACGCGAACGTTGATGGCGCTGGACGCCGCCGAACGCCTGCATGAGGTCGAATATTCGCAACTGCTGCTGGCTGCCGGCTGCCATGAGCGCAACGTGCCGTTTCCCGGCTGGACCTTGCCCGGGGTCATGCTGCTCGGCGGTTTGCAGTTGCAGATCAAGAGCGGCGTGGTCAAGCCGCTGGGAGCCACCGTGATCGCCGGCACCGGTCCCCTGTTGCCCTTGGTGGCCTGCCAGTTGCACGCCGCCGGGGTGTCGGTGGCGGGCGTTTATGAAGCCAGCGCGTTTGGCCGGATCGCCCGTGAAAGCCTGGCCCTGCTGAACAAGCCGCAGATGTTTCTCGATGGCTTGAGCATGCTCGCCTATCTGAAGTTGCACGGCATCCCGTTCTACTACGGCTGGGGTGTGGTCGAGGCCCAGGGGCGCGAGGAACTGACGCGCGTGACCCTGGCGCCTTATTCCAGCGATTGGCAGCCGGACCTTGCCCAGGCTCACCGGATCGAGGCCCGGACCCTGGCGGTCGGTTACGGCTTTGTCCCGCGCACCCAACTCAGCCAGCAGATGGGCCTGGTCCATGGGGTCGGCGAGGACGGCTGCCTGCGGCCCGAGACTAACGTCTGGCAGCAGAGCAGCGAACCGTCCATCCATCTGGCCGGCGACATGGGCGGGATTCGTGGCGGCGAGGCGGCGATGCTGGCCGGCAGGATTGCCGCCGTATCGATCCTGATGCAACGCGATGTGCTCGACACCGAGTCCGCCCTGGCCCTGCGCCAGGTCTACCTGGACAAGCTGAAGAAGATCCGCAGGTTCCGCGCCGGCGTCGATCGCTACACCCGACGCGGCACCCGGCAGATCGACCTGCCCAGGGCCGACACGGTGATCTGTCGTTGCGAGCATGCGACCCGCGCCGATATCGACCTCGCCCTGTCCCAGGGGGTCGAGGACATGGCCGCGCTGAAGATGCGCACGCGGGTCAGCATGGGCGATTGCCAGGGGCGCATGTGCGTCGGCTATTGCAGCGACCGCCTGCGCCAGGCCACCGGACGCGCCGATGTCGGCTGGCTGCGCCCGCGCTTTCCCATCGAGCCGATTCCCTTTTCCGCCTTCCAGAACCTGGGCAAGGACGCCTGAACCATGAACAGAACCTACGATGTGGTGATTGCCGGTGGCGGCGTGATCGGTGCTTCCTGTGCCTACCATCTGTCCCGGCGCAGGAACCTCAAGATCGCCTTGATCGACGCCAAGCGCCCCGGCAATGCGACCCGGGCTTCGGCCGGCGGTCTGTGGGCCATCGGCGAGTCGGTGGGACTGGGCTGCGGGGTGATCTTCTTCCGCATGATGTCGGCCCAGCGTCGTCGCGAGGCCCACGGCGCGGCGGTGGCGGTGGACGCGAGCACCCCGCATATCCTGCCGCCGGCGTTTTTCGAGTTCGCCCTGCAGTCCAATGCCCTCTATCCGCAGCTGCACCGCGAACTGATCGAACGCCATGGCATGGACTTCAAGTTCGAACGCACCGGTTTGAAATACGTGATCTACGACGATGAAGACCGCCTGTATGCCGAGCACATCGTTTCGCGGATCCCGCACCTGGCCGAGCAGTTGCGTTGGCTGGATCGCGCAGCGCTGCGCGAGGCCGAACCGGCGGTGAGCCATGAGGCGCAGGGGGCGCTGGAATTTCTCTGCGACCACCAGGTCAGCCCGTTCCGCCTGGCCGATGCCTACACCGAGGCGGCGCGGCAGAATGGCGTGGACCTGTACTTCAACACCAATGTCACCGGGGTCCTGCACGAGGGCGGTCGGGTCAGCGGTGTACGCACCGCCGAGCAAGGCACCTTCCACTGCGCCACGCTGATCAATGCCGCCGGGGCCTGGGCTGCCGAGCTCAGCGAGCAGGCCAGCGGGATCAGGCTGCCGGTCAAGCCGGTGAAAGGCCAGATCCTCCTGACCGAGCGCATGCCCAAGTTGCTGGAGGGCTGCTTGACCACCAGCGATTGTTATATGGCGCAAAAGGACAACGGTGAAATCCTCATCGGCAGCACCACCGAGGACAAGGGCTTCGATGTCAGTACGACCTTCCCGGAAGTCGCCGGCCTGGTGCAGGGGGCCTTGCGTTGTGTGCCCGAGCTCAAGGGCATCAACCTCAAGCGCTGCTGGGCCGGCCTGCGCCCGGGCTCGCCCGACGAGCTGCCGATACTTGGGGCCATGGCGGGCGTGGAAGGCTATCTGAATGCCTGCGGGCATTTCCGCACCGGCATCCTGACTTCGGCGATCACCGGCGTGATGCTCGAACGGCTGGTCCATCAGGAGCCTCTGCCCCTGGAGATCACGCCGTTCCTGGCGGATCGCTTCGAGGTGGGGCTTGCCCCGATGTCCGTCGCCTCATGAAGACATCGGGAGCGCCGCGCAACCTGGTGCAGGAGCGGCCCGTCGCCTCAGGTCAGGGACGCCAGGCGCTCCACGGTTTCAGGGTACTTCTCGACCAGGCGGATCAGCGTGGTGGCCTGGGCATTGGGCCTGGCCCGCCCCTGTTCCCAGTTTTCCAGGGTCCGGGTGTTGGTGCGCAGGTACAGGGCGAATACCGCCCGTGACAGCTTCAGCTGGGTTCGGATCGCCACCAGCTCATCGGCGCTGATCGGTTGCAGCTTGTTCAACTGGATCTTGTGGGTACGCAGGGTGACCTTCCCCTGGCGTTCATCGGCCAGGGCATCGAAGCCCTCGACCAGCTCTGCAAAGATGTCACGCTTCATGATGGTTTCTCGCCTCTATCTCTCGGTCCAGAAGCCGCTTCAGGGTTCCCTTCTGCTGCGGGCTCAAATCGTCCTGCTGGTCTTTGTCGTACAGGGTGAACAACCAGAACTGGGAACCTTGCGGCCACTTGTAATAGATCACCCGGATGTCGCCCCGTTTACCTTTGTGTCGCTTCATGTCCACACAACGGACCTTGCGCAGTCCGCCGGTGCCCTGGATGACCTCACCCGCTTCGGGGTTGTGCAGCAAGGCGAGCTGGAAACATCGGAACGCCTCGTCGCCCAGGTAGGCTCTGCGATGACGTTCGAAGGGAGGCAGTTCGATAAACAGAGCATTCATTATTTGTACGCTACTCACGTATAGAGTTAAAGAGAGAATGTGTGTCTGCTCTTCACCCTAGTTGAGTCCTGACAGCCTCTTTGTGGGACTTTTCCTGCGTATTTGCAGTGTTGAGCGGCGATGTTTGTCAGGGGAGGGACGTTGCTCGCGATTGATGTTTTTCCTGTCACTCGCCGCCGAGCAGCTGCACGATCAGCCAGGCGTTCGCCGCACCGATCACCACGAACAGGCCCCAGGCGAGCCCCTTGGTGTACCAGCGATTCACGAACTCGCCCATCAGGCGTTCATCGCCGGTCATGCGGATCAACGGGTAGAGGGCAAAGGGCAGTTGCAGGCTCAGCACCACCTGGCTCAGCACCAGCAGCTTGCCCACCGCCCCTTCGCCCATCAGCCAGACCCCGGCAAAGGCCGGGATCAGCGCCAGGCCTCGGGTGATCAGGCGGCGCTGCCAGCAGGGGATCTTCAGGTTCAGGTAGCCTTCCATGATCACCTGGCCGGCGATAGTGCCGGTAAAGGTCGAGCTCTGCCCGGACGCCAGCAGGGCGATGCCGAACAAGGTGCTGGCGAAGGCGCCGCCCACCAGCGGGTCGAGCAGGTGATAGGCGTCCTGGATCTCCACCACCTCGGTATGCCCGCTCTGGTGGAAGGCCGCCGCGGCGAGGATCAGGATCGCCGCATTGACCAGCAACGCCAGGCCCAGGGAGCCGAGGGTATCGATGCGTGCCAGGCGCACGGCGTCCTGGCGGCTGGCCTGGTCCGTGCCGATCAGTCGGGTCTGCACCACCGAGGTGTGCAGGTACAGGTTATGGGGCATGACCGTGGCCCCGAGAATGCCGATGGCCAGGTACAGCGGCGCGGCTTCGCCCAGGGCCGAGAGGGATGGCTTGAAACCCTGGAACACCTGCGGCCAGTAAGGCTTGATCAGCACCAGCTCGATGAAAAAGCACACGCCGATGGTTGCCACCAGCACCAGCATGATCGCCTCCAGGCGCCGGAAACCGCGGTTCTGCAGGGCCAGGATGAGCAAGGTGTCGAGTGCCGTCAGGGCAATGCCAAAGGTCAGCGAACAGCCCAGCAGCAGATGGAAGGCCAGGGCGCAGCCGAGGACTTCGGCCAGGTCCGTGGCGATGATCGAGACCTCCGCCAGCAACCACTGCAGCTTGGCCGAGCGCGGGCTGTAGCGCTCCCGGCAGAGCTGCGCCAGGTCCCGTCCGGTGGCGATCCCCAGGCGCGAGCAAAGGCACTGCACCGCCATGCCGGCGAGGCTGGCGAGCAACACCACGAACAGCAGGCTGTAGCCGAAACGCGAGCCGGCCTCGATGGCCGTGGCCCAGTTGCCCGGGTCCATGTAGCCGATGGAAATCAGCAAGCCGGGGCCGGCGAAGCGCAGGACGCGCTTGAAGAACGGCGCCCCGCTATCGACTGCAATCGAGCCGTTCACTTCAGAAGGGCAGAAGGGGGCGGTGGCAACTTTCGGCAGGCTGAATTTCACACGGCGATCCAGGGCGACAGGCGAGGGGGTTCCAGATTAGACGTTTGCCGCGCTCGTCCCAAGCTATCGGGGCGATTGAATCTGCCTTGTCTTGAGTCCAGCCCCCGTGAAGCTTGGCCCGGCGCGGACGGGCTTACTGTTCCGGCGGGGTGGATGGCGCCGGGTCAGCGCCGTAGTGCCGGCCCAGTTCGACACGGTTTTCCTCGACCCAGCCGCTGAAGTCGTCACCGTCCTTGGCGATGTACATGACCTGGGCCCAGCCGTCCTCGGTGCTGGCATACACCGTGAGGCTGTCGCCGGGAACGACGAAAACCTTTTTGGTGATACAGGCGCTGTTGGGGGCGCTGTGAAAGTACGCCCGACCCTTGCCGATGACCTTGCCTTCGACGGGCGGGCGGTAGCTGCCGGCTTCGGCATTGGCCTTTTCATGCAGGGCGGCGCAATCGACGGGGGCTTCGCCCGCTTGGGCCAGGGGCGAGAGGCTCAGCAGCAGGCAGGCAAAGGGCAGCAGGCGGGCGGTGCGTTCCATGCGGGAGGTGTCCATCAAGGGTATGGGAAGCGGCTGATCATAACGTATCGGTCCGTGGCCATCAGCCGGGAAGGGCCACCGGCGTGAGCACCGGCTTGCCGGAAAAATACGCCAGCAGATTCTCGACCATCAGCGTCACCGTGGCTTCGGAAGCCTCCGGCGACAGGCCGGCGACGTGGGGTGTCAGCACGACGTTGGCCAAGCCCTTGAGCACATCCGGCACGTTGGGTTCGTCGTCGAACACATCCAGCGCCGCGCCGGCGAGGCGACCTTGCTGGAGCGCGTCCACCAGGTCATCGGTCGCCACCACGCTGGCGCGTGCAATGTTGACCAGGAAGCCTTGCGGGCCCAGGGCTTCAAGGGCCTGGCGGTCGATCAGGGCGTGGGTGCCGGCACCGCCCGGCGTGGCGACGATCAGGAAGTCCGAGGCCAGCGCCAGTTCGGTGACCGTCGCGCAATAGCGGTAATCGACATCCGTGCGCGGCCGCCGGTTGTGATAGCTCACCGTCATGCCGAACCCCAGGGCCGCCCGCTGGGCAATCGCCAGGCCCACGGCACCCATGCCGAGGATACCCAGGCGCTTGCCGCCCAGGGACGGACGCGTCAGCTTGCGCCACTCGCCACGGCGTACCGAGGCATCGGCCCGGGGAATATCCCGGACCAGCGACAACAGCAGGGCCATGGCATGATCGGCCACGGGCGAGGCGTTGGCACCGGCGCCGTTGGTCACGACGATGCCGCGTTGCGCCGCGGCGTGCAGGTCGACTTTTTCATAGCCGGCGCCGAGCACGCAGATGATCTCGAGCTTGGGCAGGGCGGCCATTTCGTCGGCGAACAGCCCCAGCGGGCCGCGTGTCAGCACGACGTTGATGCGCTCGCCATGGGTGGCGATGGCCTCGGCGCGCAGGGCTTCGGTTGGCGCCAGGATCAGTTCGAAGCCGTGCTTCTGGAGGATCGGCAAGTAGTCGTTGACGGTTTCCACGAGTACCAGCACCACGTTGCTCATGTGTTTCTCCGGGCCGTATCAATAAGGAATGACCGGCCAGGTATCGCCCTGCCGGTCATTGCACTCAATGGTCGGTGCTGCGGTGGATGAACTCAAGCATTTCTCGTGGATGGCCGTTTCGTCAGGGCCAGATGCGATCCTCCTTTGTGGGAGCCGGCTTGCTGGCGATGGCGGTCGTATAGTCGATGCAAGTCTTACGGGCCTCATCGCTGCGATGCGGCGTCCCGACAAGCCAGCTCCTACAGGGATCGGGTGTGCCGATATTGCCGGTTATCGAGCGCCGCCCAGGATCGATTTCGGCTCCAGGAACGCCTCCAGCCCGAAGGTCCCGTATTCCCGGCCGATGCCCGACTGCTTGAAGCCGCCGAAGGGCGCCGCCGGCTCGTGGGCCAGGGTGTTGATCAGCACGCGGCCGGCCTCGAGGCGGTCGGCGACCTGGCGGGCCCGCTCGGTATCGGCGGACAGCACATAGGCCTGCAGGCCATAGGGCGTGTCATTGGCGATGCGGATCGCTTCTTCCTGATCGCGGTAGCTGATGATCGACAGCACCGGACCGAAGATTTCCTCGCGGGCGATGGTCATGTCGTTGCTCACGCCACTGAATACCGTCGGCCGCACGAACCAGCCCTTGTCCACGCCCTGGGGCCGGCCTTCGCCGCCGACCAGCAGGCGCGCGCCGTCGTCGATACCGATGCGGATGTAGCGTTGCACCCGCTGCCATTGTTTTTCACTGACCATCGGCCCGATGCTGGTCCGGGGATCGTGGGGATCGCCGGCCGTGATGGTGTCGATAGCCTGGAGCACGGCGGCCTCGACCTCGGCCAGGCGCCCCTCCGGTACCAGTATCCGGGTGCCGGCGATGCACGCCTGGCCGTTGTTCATGAAGCCGGCTTGCAAGGCCAGGGGGATGGCCTGGCTAAGGTCGGCATCGTCGAGGATCACCACCGGCGATTTGCCGCCCAGTTCCAGGGTGACGCGCTTGAGTGTCTCGGCGGCGCTGCGCAGGATGCTCTTGCCCACCGGGGTGGAGCCGGTGAAGGAGATTTTCGCGATATCCGGATGGCTGCTGATAGTGGCGCCGACGGTTTCACCGCGACCGGTGACGATATTGAACAGCCCCGGCGGCAGGTCGGCCGCGTGCAGGGCCTCGGTGACGATACGGGTCTGGATCGCGCTCATTTCGCTGGGCTTGATCACGGCGGTGCAACCGGCGGCCAGGGCGGCGGCCAGCTTGCCGCAGATAAAGCCGGCGTCGTTGTTCCAGGGGGTGATCAGGCCAGCCACGCCGAGGGGCTGCATGATCACCTCGGCGGTTCCGGCACGGCGGGTGAAATCGTAGTGTTCGAGGACCTTCGCCGCGTCCAGCAACACGCTGGCGGCATGCTGGGCCATCCAGCGCGAGCGGGAGGCGGGGGCACCATATTCCTCGATCAGGGCGTCGTTGAGCTGGTCTTCCCGAGCGGCCATGGCCGCATGCATGCGCCGCAACATGGCCAGGCGTTCGGCCTTGGTGGTGCGGGAGAACGCCGGGAAGGCTGCCTTGGCGGCGGCAATCGCGTCGCGGGCATCCTGTTCGTCCGCCAGGCGCACCTGGCCGATGACCTGGCCGGTCGCCGGGTTGAACAGGTCGAACAGTTCCTGGCCGTGGGGGCTGACAAAGGCGCCATTGATATAGATCTGGTCGATGCGTTGCATGGTTGCTCCGAGGCGTGTGTCTGTGGTGCCAGTCAGGATAAGCGGCTAGGATTGACCTGATAAGCCGGATAAAACGGCATGGGTTAGTGAGTGATTCGGGATAATGCGCACATCAGGCCTGACAGAGTTGGAAGCGGTGCTGGCCGTGGCCCGGCATCGCAGTTTTCGTGCGGCGGCCACCGAACTGGATGTCTCGACATCGGCGTTGAGCCATGCGGTGTCGGCGCTGGAGGCGCGCATCGGTGCCCGCCTGTTCAATCGCACCACCCGCAGCGTGGCGCTGTCCGAGGCCGGGGCGCAGTTTGTCGAGAGCATCGCGCCGGCGCTGTCGAGCATTCGCGAGGCGATGGAACAGGCGGGCAACTACGGCGATGTGCCGACGGGCACCTTGCGCATCAATAGCGCCGTGGGCGCGGTGAAGCAGGCGATGCCGTTGTTCCTGGAATACATGCGGCGTTATCCGGACATGAAGGTGGATATCGTCACCGAGGGCAAGTTGATCGATATCGTCCTCGAGGGTTTCGATGCCGGAATTCGCCTGACCGAAAGCGTGCCCCAGGACATGATCGCCATTCCCCTAGGGCTGCCGTTGCGGCTGCTGGTGCTGGGCAGCCCGGAGTATTTTTCCCGACATCCGGTGCCGCAGACGCCCATGGACCTGCTGAACCACCGCTGCATTCGCCTGCGTCTGCCCAGCGGGCGGATCTATCACTGGGAATTCGAGCGCCATGGCGAGTCCTACGAGATCGATGTACCGGGCGTGTTGACCCTGGATGAGTCGACACTGATGCTGGAAGCGGCACGGGCCGGGTTGGGGCTGGCGTATGGCTCGCAATGGAGCGCCGCCGCCGATCTGGCGGCGGGGACCTTGGTGCCGGTGCTGGAGGAGTGGACGCCGCCTTACGGCGGTCTGTCACTGTATTACCCGGGGCGCCGACATGTGCCGGCGGGGTTGCGGGCATTGATCGAGTTGATTCGCGAGCGCAGCGGGCAGGGGCTTTAGAGCTGCCTTGCCCACGAAGAGGCCATCAGGATCAATGCGCCTCCCCGGCCTTGATCCCTGGTGGCAGCGCCTTGGTCAACAGCACCGACAACATGCTGATCGCCAGCGCGATCCCGACAAGATGGAAGGCGTCGTTATAGGCCATTATCGACGCCTGCTGATGGGTGATTTCGCTCAGCTTGCCCAGCGCCGCGCCGTCGCTGCCCAGCTTGTCCGCGAGTAGCGCCAGGCGTTCGGCCACCTGCGGATTGCCGGGCACCACCGCCTCGCGCAAATAGTCGAAATACACCTTGGTCCGCGCATCCAGCAGGGTGGCGAGCAGGGCGATGCCGATGGCCCCGCCGAGGTTGCGCAGGATGTTGAACAGGCTCGACGCCGACCCCGCGTCCTCGGGCTGGATATAGGCGGTGGCGATCAGCGAGATGGTCACCATGATCAGCGGCTGGCCCAGGGCGCGGATGATCTGGATCTGGTTGAACTGCTGGCCGGCGAAATCCGGGTTGAGCACCCCGGAGGAAAAACTCGCCAGGCCGAACAGGCCGAAACCCAGGGTGCAGAGCATCTTCGGCGAGACGAACTTCATCAGCTTGGGCACCAGCGGAATCAGGAACAGCTGCGGTACCCCCATCCACATGATCACTTCGCCGATCTGCAGGGCGTTGTAGTTCTGGATCTGCGCCAGGTACAGCGGCAGCAGGTAGATCGAGCCATACAGGCCCACGCCCATGCCCAGGCTGGCAATGCTGGAAAGGCCGAAGTTGCGATTCTGCAGGATGCGCAGGTTGATCAACGGATGGGGCTTGGACAGTTGCAGGATCACGAAGGTGATCAGGCTCAGCAGGGCGATGCTGCCCAGCGTCACGATCAGGTCCGACTCCAGCCAGTCCTTGCGATGGCCTTCCTCGAGGAACACCTGCAGGCAACCCAGGCCAATGCCGAGGCTGACGATCCCTGCGTAGTCGGTGCTCTTGAGCAGTTCCCAGTGGGCCTCTTTCTTTTCCAGGCCGTAGAGCAGGCCGCCGATCATGACCAGGCCGGGCGGGATGTTGATGTAGAAAATGTACTGCCAGCCCCAGTTCTCCGTGAGCCAGCCGCCGATGGTCGGGCCGATGGACGGGGCGAAGGTGGCGGTCATGGCGAACATGGCCATGCCCTTGGCGCGGTGGTGCTCCGGCAGCTTGATCAGGGTCAGGGTGAACGCCAGGGGGATCAGCGCGCCGCCGGTGAAGCCCTGCATCGCGCGGAACACGATCATGCTTTCCAGGCTCCAGGCCATGGAGCAGAGCAGCGATGAGACGAGGAAGCCCAGCGAAACCCAGACCGCCAACCGCCGCGCCGAGAGCAATTGCACCAGCCAGGCGGTCAGGGGAATCATGATGATTTCCGCCACCAGGTAGGAGGTGGAAATCCACGAGCCTTCTTCCAGGGTCGCCGACAGGGCGCCCTGGATGTCCTTGAGCGAGGAGTTGGTGATCTGGATATCGAGCACCGCCATGAAGGCGCCGAGCATCACGCTCATCACCGCGATCCAGTCCCGGCGGGTCGGTTCGCCCACCGGTCGGATCAGTTGATCACCGGCCATGCTGGGTGTCGCGCAGATCGACCTTGACGGTGACCGACATGCCCGGGCGGATCTTGCCCTGCAACGGGTTGTCGGCGGCAAAGGTCAGCTTGACCGGAATGCGTTGCACCACCTTGGTGAAGTTGCCGGTGGCGTTGTCCGGCGGCAGCAGGCTGAATTGCGCGCCGGAGGCGGCGAACAGGCTCTCGACCTTGCCCTGGATCGGCGTGTCCCCATAGGCATCGAAGGTCAGGGTTGCGCTCTGGCCCTGCTGCATGTGGCCGATCTGGGTTTCCTTGAAGTTGGCCTGGACCCAGATGTCCTGGTCCGGGACGATGGACAGCAGGTAGGCGCCGGCCTGTACATACTGGCCGTTGCGCGCCGCGCGCTGGCCGACCAGGCCGCTGATGGGCGCGTGGATTTCGCTGCGGGTCAGGTTCAGTTCGGCCTGGGCCAGGTCGGCGCGGGCATTGGCGATCTGCGCATCGAGGCGCTTGAGTTCGGCACTCAGGGCGCTGACCTGCTGGCGCTGGCCTTGCAGGTCGGCCTGGGCCTTGGCCACTTGCGAGCGGGCGATATGGTTGTCGGCGGAGAGCGTGGTGACCCGTTCCTCGGAGACGTAGCCGGGCTTGCGTAGCGCCTGCGCGCGGTTCAGGTCGAGCTGCGAACGGCCGAGGCTGGCCTGGCTGGAGGTCACCTGGGCGTCGGCGGCGGCGATCAGACTGGCTTGCTGGGTCAACTTGCTCTGGGCTTGCAGGCGTTCGGCTTCGCGGCTGGCGAGGGCGGCATTGGCGCGGTCGACGGCGAGCTGGAAGTCGGCACCCTCGAGGCGGACCAGCAACTGACCCTTTTCCACGTGCTGGTTGTCCGCCACCAGCACCTCGTCGATGCGTGCGCCCAGTTGGCTGGAGACCCGGGTGATCTCGCCCTGGACATAGGCGTTATCGGTGCTTTCATAAAAGCGTCCCCAGAAGAACCACTGGGCGAAAAAGCCCAGGGCGACCAGCAGGACCAGAAACAGGAAAATGAACAGTCGACGCTTGAGTTGAGCAGGCATGGGCGGTAACACATCAATGTGTAAGTGAATTTTACGGCAGATGAATCTGGCACAGCAGGGGTAATGGGTAAATGCCGGTCGCGGAGAAAGCCCGGCTTTCGCGGCCCGGAGCCATTTTTAGACCGAAGCTTGGCTTATATGCCCTCTGCCGGACGCCCTGCGCTGGAGCCCGGACGGCCGTGCCTGTTACCATTCGCCCCTTGTTTTTATTCGACTGTTTTATCTCGACAATGAGACCGCCCATGACCACCGTTCGCACGCGCATCGCGCCATCGCCCACCGGCGATCCCCACGTCGGCACCGCCTACATCGCCCTGTTCAACTACTGCTTCGCCAAGCAGCACGGCGGTGAGTTCATCCTGCGCATCGAAGACACCGATCAGTTGCGTTCGACCCGCGAATCCGAACAGCAGATTTTCGATGCCCTGAACTGGCTGGGTATCACCTGGGCCGAAGGCCCGGATGTCGGCGGCCCCCACGGTCCGTACCGGCAGAGCGAGCGCAGCGAGATCTACAAGCAGTACACCCAGCAACTGGTGGACATGGGCCACGCCTTCCCGTGTTTCTGCACCGCCGAAGAGCTGGACCAGATGCGTGCCGAACAGATGGCCCGCGGCGAGACCCCGCGCTATGACGGTCGCGCGCTGCTGCTGTCGAAGGAAGAAGTGGCCCGCCGCCTGGCGGCCGGCGAACCCCATGTGATCCGCATGAAGGTGCCGAGCGAAGGCGTCTGCGTGGTGCCGGACATGCTGCGTGGCGATGTCGAGATCCCGTGGGACCGCATGGACATGCAGGTGCTGATGAAGACCGATGGCCTGCCGACCTACTTCCTGGCCAACGTGGTCGACGACCACCTGATGGGCATCACTCACGTGCTGCGTGGCGAAGAATGGCTGCCGTCGGCACCGAAGCTGATCCTGCTCTACGAATACTTCGGCTGGGAAAAGCCGCAGCTGTGCTACATGCCGCTGCTGCGCAACCCGGACAAGAGCAAGCTGTCCAAGCGCAAGAACCCGACCTCGGTGACCTTCTACGAGCGCATGGGCTTCATGCCCGAGGCGATGCTCAACTACCTGGGGCGCATGGGCTGGTCCATGCCCGACGAGCGCGAGAAGTTCTCCCTGGAGGAAATGGTCGAGCACTTCGACCTGTCGCGCATCTCGCTGGGCGGGCCGATCTTCGACATCGAGAAGCTGTCCTGGCTCAACGGCCAGTGGCTGCGCGACCTGCCGCTGGAAGAGTTCGCCGCGCGGCTGCAGAAGTGGGCGTTCAATCCCGAGTACCTGATGAAGATCGCGCCGCTGGTCCAGGGGCGTGTGGAGACCTTCAGCCAGGTCGCGCCGCTGGCGAACTTCTTCTTTGCCGGTGGCTTGCCGCTGGATGCCAAGCTGTTCGAGCACAAGAAGCTCTCGGCCGATGACGTACGCAAGCTGATGCAGTTGCTCCTGTGGAAGCTGGAAAGCCTGCGCCAGTGGGAAAAGGACAGCATCACCGCGACCATCCAGGCGGTGGTCGACGCCCTGGAGTTGAAGCTGCGCGATGCCATGCCGCTGATGTTCGCCGCGATTACCGGGCAGGCCAGTTCGGTGTCGGTGCTCGATGCCATGGAAATCCTCGGACCGGACCTCACGCGTTTCCGTCTGCGCCAGGCCCTGGATTTGCTCGGTGGTGTGTCGAAGAAAGAAAACAAGGAATGGGAAAAGCTGCTGGGCACGATTGCCTGAGGCTTTCCTGTTTCCGTGGGCATGTGTGGGAGCGGCGCTTGCCGGGACACCGTCCGAGCCAGGTTCCGCTCCCACAAGACCGCGTGTTCTTTGGATCTGCTGTTTGTGCAAGGATGGGGTTTCATCCCCGGTTTTACCGGGGCAGGGTGGTAAGTGGTTGTTATGCCGACAAAAAATTTTCAAAATTTTTGAAAATAAGTTTGACAGCCTCCCGATACGCCCTTAAGATTCGCCCCGTCCTCACCGATGAGGGGCTATAGCTCAGCTGGGAGAGCGCTTGCATGGCATGCAAGAGGTCGACGGTTCGATCCCGTCTAGCTCCACCAATTTACACTTCAAGGTCTGGCCACACCGGCCTTGAAGCGATCAACACTCAGCGTTGATCATGTTGTTAGAAGGGTTTGCGTCCCCTTCGTCTAGTGGCCTAGGACACCGCCCTTTCACGGCGGTAACAGGGGTTCGAGTCCCCTAGGGGACGCCACGATTGCCCGCTCTGCGGGATTTTATAAGGGTCATTCAATTATTGAATGACCCTTTTGTTTGTCTGGCGTTTGGCCCTTGGCCCCTGTCATCCATTCTTCGATACCCATTCTTCGAGCTGCATGCTTTGATACCCAGGGCTCGGACCAGCGGTCAAAATAAAACCTTGCGGAAAAATATTATGCGAATAATATTTTCTGTATAGATGTCTGGAGGTGGCAATGAACGACAAGAAAGCGCAAACCCGTGAGCGCATCCTGCAGGCGGCCAGCAACGCCCTGATCCAGCGCGGCCCGGTCGAGCCGAGCGTGAGTGAGGTGATGGGGGCCGCCGGCTTGACCGTGGGCGGTTTCTACGCGCACTTCGAGAGCAAGGACGCGCTGATGCTGGAGGCGTTCAAGCAGTTGCTCGCCTTGCGTCGGGCCAAGATGGGCGAGGTCGACAGCGAGTTGCCGGGGGAGGAGCGGCGCGCCTTGTTCGCCGCGTTCTATCTGTCGCGCAAGCACCGTGACGCGGTCCAGCAGGCCTGTCCGATCCCGTCCATCGTCGGGGAGATGTGCAACCTGCCGGAGCCTTTTCGCCAAGCCTTGAACGAGCATGTGGAACTGATGGTTGCGCAGATGGTGGCCAGTCCCGAGGACACCGATAAAGCCCTGGCCGATATCGCCCTGATGGTCGGCGGCCTGGCCGTGGCCCGGGCGCTGGGCCCGGGCGAGTTGTCCGATCGGCTCTTGCGTGCCGCCAAAACGGCGGTGATCTGAGGGATGTTCCGTTACACTGCCCCGGTCTTTGATTTGACCGGGAGCGGTACATGAGCTGGGATCTGGCGACACCCTTCATCCTCGATCTGCAGGTGGCCGACGAGGACATCGATGGCCTCGGGCACGCCAACAATGCGGTGTATGTCACCTGGCTCGAGCGTTGCGCCTGGCGCCACTCGCAGCGCCTGGGCCTGGACCTCACCGAATATCGGCGCCTGGATCGGGCCATGGCGGTGGTTCGCCACGAGATCGACTACCTGGCCGCCGCCTACGAAGGTGACGAGCTGCAGTTGGCGACCTGGATCGTCGACTGGGACCAGCGCCTGAAAATGACCCGGCGCTTCCAGCTGATCCGCCCCAGCGACAACCTGACCCTGTTGCGCGCGCAAACCACCTTTGTCTGTATCGAGCTGTCCAGCGGCAAGCCCAAGCGCATGCCGGAGGAGTTCCTCGACGGTTACGGGCCTGCCGTGCAGTCGGTCTGAGGGCGTACCGGTTTTGTCCGGAACCCCGTAAACTGCTGCACTTTTTCAATGGTCGCGGTTTTTTGCCGACCGTTTTTTCGATGAGAGTACCCATGCAAATTGCCCTGGCACCCATGGAGGGGTTGGTCGACAACATCCTGCGTGATGTGCTGACCCGCGTCGGCGGTATCGACTGGTGTGTCACCGAGTTCATCCGGATCAATGACTCCCTGCTGACGCCAGCCTACTACCACAAGTTCGCCCCTGAACTGCTGACCGACGCCCGCACGGCGGCCGGTGTGCCGCTGCGGGTGCAACTGCTGGGTTCCGATCCGGTGTGCCTGGCGGAAAACGCGGCGCTGGCCTGCGAGTTGGGCTCGCAGGTCATCGACCTGAATTTCGGTTGCCCGGCCAAGACCGTGAACAAGTCCCGGGGCGGGGCGGTGTTGCTCAAGGAGCCGGAGTTGCTCAACGCCATTGTCGAGCAGGTGCGGCGCGCGGTGCCGGCGCATATCCCGGTGACGGCCAAGATGCGCCTGGGTTTCGACAGCCCGGACGGTGCGCTGGTCTGTGGTACGGCCTTGGCCGAAGGCGGCGCGTCACAGATCGTCGTGCACGCCCGGACCAAGGTCGACGGCTACAAGCCGCCGGCCCATTGGGAGTGGGTGGCGCGGGTGCAGGACGTGGTCAAGGTGCCGGTGTTCGCCAATGGCGATATCTGGTCCGTGGAGGACTGGCGGCGCTGTCGCGAGGTCAGCGGCGCCGAGGACATCATGCTCGGTCGCGGCCTGGTGTCGCGCCCGGACCTGGCCCGGCAGATCGCGGCGGCGCGGGCGGGCGAAGCCGTGGTGGAAATGACCTGGGCCGAGCTGCAACCGTTGATCCGCGACTTCTGGGCGCAAGCGGTGGCGCAGCTTACGCCACGCCAGGCCCCTGGCCGCTTGAAGCAGTGGCTGGCGATGTTGACGCGCAATTATCCCGAAGCGGTGGAGCTGTTCTCCATCATGCGCCGCGAGACCGATTGCGAGGCGGTCGGTCGCCTGCTGAATGCACCGCTGCCAGAAGCCGCCTGAAAAATTTCACGGCAATCTCTTGAAATGCGTGGGTGAGTTCCTATCTAGGGAATACGCGATGCCGAATTCGGGTCGCGGATCAAACTACTCGCTGAATTTCAGGAGATTGACATGACTAACGCATTTTCGCTGGCTCCGCTGTTCCGTTCTTCCGTCGGCTTCGATCGTTTCAACGATCTGTTCGAAACCGCACTGCGCAATGAGCCGGGCAGCAGCTATCCCCCCTACAACGTTGAAAAGCATGGCGACGACCAGTACCGCATCGTCGTGGCCGCGGCCGGTTTCCAGGAAGAAGACCTGGAACTGCAGGTCGAGAAGGGCGTATTGACCGTCAGTGGCGGCAAACGTGAACCCAAGACTGAAAACGTCAGCTACCTGCACCAGGGCATTGCCCAGCGGGCCTTCAAGCTGTCCTTCCGCCTGGCTGACCATATCGAGGTCAAGGCCGCGGGCCTGAGCAACGGCCTGTTGAATATCGACCTGCTGCGGGTCGTGCCGGAAGAAGCGAAAGCCAAGCGCATCCCGATCAATGGGGCGCAGAAACCGGCCTTGCAGCACTAAGCGCAAGCCCGCCAGAAAGAACCCCGCCTTGGCGGGGTTTTTCGTTTACGCGATGGCAAGGTTTGTGTGGCGGTTCAGATCAGGAGTTTTTTGAACTCGTCCAAAGGCAATGGCCGGCTGTGCAGGTAACCCTGGTACAGATGGCAGCCCAGGCCTTCCAGGAACACCAGTTGCTCCGGCAACTCCACCCCCTCGGCAATCACCGTCAACCCCAGGCTGCGGGCCATGGCGACGATGGCGCGGATGATTTCCGCGTCGTTGGGGTCATGGGTCGCGTCGCGCACGAACGACTGGTCGATCTTCAAGGCATCCACCGGCAGGCGCTTGAGGTAGGTCAACGACGAATAGCCGGTGCCGAAATCGTCCATGGCGAAACTGACGCCGAGCTTGTTCAGGCGCCGCATCTTGCTGATGGTGTCCTCCAGGTTCTGGATCACGATGCCTTCGGTGATTTCCAGTTTCAGCATCGAGGAGGGGACGTTGTAGCGGGCCAGCGTGTGCTCCACCCGTTCGACGAAGTCGGCCTGGCGGAACTGCCGGGGGCTGATGTTCACGCAGAGGCTGAAGGTGTGGTTGATCAGGCCGTCGCCCAGCAGTATGCCGAAGGCCTCGCAGGCATGGTCGAGAATCCAGGTGCCGACCTCCAGGATCAGCCCGCTGTCCTCCAGGACCTTGATGAATTCGGTCGGCGATTGCGCGCCGAGCTCCGGGTGGTGCCAGCGCACCAGGGCTTCGGCCCCGATGATGCTGTTGTCCCGGGCGTCCACCTGGGGCTGGAAATGCACGCTGAACTCGCCCCGGGAAAGGGCCTGGCGCAGGTCGTTTTCCATGCGCAGGCGTTCGCTGGCGGCTTTCTGCATGGTGCTGTGGAACAACTGGGTGATATTGCGCCCGGAATCCTTGGCTCGATACAGCGCGATATCGGCGCGCTTGAGCAGGTCGGCGGGGGTCGTGCCGTGGTCGGGAATCAGCGCCACGCCGATGCTCGGGGTCACTTGCAGGCGCTGGCCGTCGAGGAACATGGGTTCGGCCAGCAGCTCGCGAATGGTGTCCGCCAGTTCGCGGACCTTGTTCGTGACCTCGTTGCGTGAACCGCTCAGGCCGCTGAGCAGCACCACGAACTCGTCGCCGCCCAGGCGCGCCACGGTGTCCTCGGCGCGCACGCTGGCTTCCAGGCGGGCGGTCACCACCTTGAGCACGGTGTCGCCCACCGGGTGGCCGAGGGAGTCGTTGATGTGCTTGAAGTGGTCCAGGTCGAGGAACAACAAGGCACCGCGCAGGTTGTGGCGCTTGAGCAGGGCGATCTGCTGGCTCAGGCGGTCCATCAGCAGGGCGCGATTGGGCAGGTTGGTCAGCGGGTCGTGATAGGCCAGGTGGCGGATCTGCGCCTGGGCGTTCTTCAGCTGGCTGATGTCCCGGGCGGTGAGCAGCAGGCACGCGGTTTCATTGAGGATGATGGGTTCCACCGAGACTTCGACGGTGAGCACATCGCCGCGTTTGTTGCGCCCGAGCATGTCGCGGTGCGGGACATGGCCTTTTTCCTTCAACTCCGCCAGCAGCGCGGTGCGCTGCTTGTGGTCGGCCCAGACGCCGATTTCATACACCGTGCGCCCGATGACTTCACCGCTGGTGTAGCCGGTCAACCGGCAGAAGCCGTCATTGACCTCCAGGTAGCGCCCGCTGTCGCGCTCGGTGATGGTGATGGCATCGGGGCTGGAGTGGAACGCCTTGGCGAATTTTTCCTCGCTGGCCTTGAGCGCCGCCTCGGAGCGCTGTTGCTGGGTGATGTCGCGCAGGGTGGTGACGATGCAGGGCTGGTCCTCGACCACGATCTGCCGGCTGGCGATCACGCAGGTCAAGGCATGGCCGCGCTTGTGGTGAACGATGACCGCGACGTTGTTCAGGGCCTGGTCGCGGATGACCTGTTGAATACGCTGCAGGCGCTTGGCCGAGTCGTCCCACAGGCCGATCTGCTCGGCGCTGCGGTTGCGTACTTCGTCGATGCTCCAGCCGAACACCTGGGTGAAGGCCGGGTTGATTTCGATGAATTGTCCGGTTTCGTGGCGGGTCACGCAGATGGGGTCGGGACTGGCCTGGAACAGGCTGGCGAATTTCTCTTCCGAGGCTATCAGGCGCTGTTCGCGCTCCACCTGTTCGGTGATATCCAGCAGGGTGCCGGCCATGCGCAACGGGTTGCCCTGTTCGTCGCGGTAGAGGCGGGCACGGCTTTCCAGGTAGCGTGAGGTGCCGTTTTCCAACTGGACCCGATAGGTCAACTGATAGGCCCCTTCCGGACCTTCGCGCAGGCTGCGGTAGGCATGGCGCATGCTTTCGCGCTCGCTGGCGGGCACACCGTCGAAAAAGGCGTCGAAGGACTCATGGAACGGCTGCGGCTCCAGGCCGTGCAGTTGCGCGGCCCGCGCCGAGCCGTAGAGCATGCCGCTGGGGATATGCCAGTCCCAGGTGCCCAGTTGCGCCGAGTCCAGGGCCAGGTCAAGGCGTTCCTGGCTGTCCTTGAGGGCCAGCTCGGCATTTTTGCGTTCGGTGGTGTCGAGAAAGGTGCTCAGCAGATAGGCCTGGCCTTCCAGTTCGACCCGCTGGGCACTGAGGATGCCCACGCGGATCTGTCCGTTGCTGGCCCGCAGGCGGACCTCCTGGGTGACCGACTCGCCCTTGGGCCCCAGCGTTTCGATCAGTCGCCGGCGTTCCTCTGGGTCGACCCAGAGGCCCAGTTCCAGGGTGGTGCGTCCGATGACCTGGAGGACCGGCCAGCCGAACAGGTTTTCGAAGTATTGATTGGCCTCGCTGATCAGGCCGTCCTCCTCGCGGGTCAACAGCACCATGTTGGGGGAGAGGTGAAACAGGGTGGCGAAGCGTTTTTCCGAACTGCTGAGGGCATGTTCGCGCTGGCGCTGGTGGGTGATCTCGCGGATGACCCCGATCATCCGGGGCTTGCCATGCTTGTCCGGCAACAGGCTGCCATTGATTTCCAGCCAGTGCAGGCTGCCATCGGGCCAGCGGATGCGGTGATGCATGGCCTGTTCGAGGGGCTCGCCTTGCAGCACTGAGTGAAAGGCCCGCAAGGTCCGCGCGCGGTCCTCGATCGGCAGCAGGTCCAGGTAGTCGATGTCCTTGGGCAGTGGCTGGTGGGGATCGAAGCCGAACAATGCCTGGGTGCCACGGGACCAGCTGACCTGCCCGCTCTCGATATCCCAGCACCAGGCCCCGAGGCGCGCGCCATTGAGGGCGGCCAGCAGTTGCGAGGCGCTTTCCCAGCTCTGTTCCGACACGTGGGGGTCGAGTGCGTTGATCCGCGGCAGGGGTGGAATACGGCGGGCGTGCTTGGGCATTTACAGCTGTCCTTGGGATGAAAGGGACGTTTTGCCGCAAAAAGCTGTTTGGAATAAAGCAGGCTTGGCTTATGCCGTCAATCTCTGCATATCGCTCTGTGCATCCAGTAAAGCCATGAAAGCCCGCGCGGCATTCGACAGTGTCCGTTCGGTATGCAGGATATAGCCTAGCTGGCGAGTCAGCTGTATGCCCGGTAAAGGAATGCGGGCCACCTGATCATCGAGCATGGTGCGGGGCAGGACGCTCCAGGCCAGGCCGATGGAGACCATCATCTTGATGGTTTCCAGGTAGTTGGTGCTCATGGCGATGTTCGGCGTCAGGCCCTGGGCTTCGAACAGGCGCTGGACGATATGGTGGGTAAAGGTATTGCCGCCGGGGAACACCGCTGGATGATGGGCGATGTCCTTGAGGCTGACCGGGCCGTGGCTGACCAGCGGATGTTCGAGGGCAACGACGAAATCCAGCGGGTCGTCCCACACCGGCACGGCGCGCACCAGGCCGTGGGGCTCTGGCGCCAGGGTGATCACCGCCAGTTCGGCGCGCCCGTGGAGGATTTCCTCGTAGGCGACTTCCGAATCGAGGAACTGGATATCCAGCGCCACCTGCGGATAGCGCCGGGTAAAGGCGCGCAGCAGCGGAGGCAGGCGGTGCAGGCCGATGTGATGGCTGGTGGCCAGGGTCAGGCGCCCGCTGACTTCGCCGGTGAGGTTGGTCAGCGCCCGGCGGGTGTCATCCAGCACATTGAGAATCTGGTAGGCGCGCGGCAGCAGGGCCCGGCCGGCCTCGGTCAGGCTTATCTCGCGGCCCAGGCGGTCGAACAGGCGGACATTGAGTTGCTGCTCAAGGCCGGCGATGCGTTTGCTGATCGCCGGCTGCGTCAGGTGCAGGCGTTCCCCGGCGCCGGAAAAGCTGCCGGTCTCGGCGATGGCGATAAAGGCGTTGAGGTTGGCCAGGTCCATGTTCTGTATTCCGGATGGTTATCCAAAGCATAAAAAATATGAATTTGAGTTATTCACTCTAACCCCATAGCATCGACCTCACAAGCCAAAGGGTTATTGAGAACTGAGAGCTGAGAACAGTCATCAATAAACCGCGGCATAGAAACAAGTTGATGAGGAAACGTCTGATGGCCGGCAAAACGCTTTACGACAAGCTCTGGGATTCTCATGAGGTGAAACGGCGCGACGATGGGTCGTCGCTGATCTATATCGACCGTCACATCATCCATGAAGTGACTTCGCCCCAGGCTTTCGAAGGCCTGCGCCTGGCCGGGCGCAAGCCTTGGCGTGTCGACTCGATCATCGCCACCCCGGACCACAACGTGCCGACCACCCCTGAGCGCAAGGGCGGGATCGCGGCCATTGTCGACCAGGTGTCGCGTTTGCAGGTCCAGACCCTCGACGATTATTGCGATGAATATGGCATCACCGAATTCAAGATGAATGACGTGCGTCAAGGCATCGTGCACGTGATCGGCCCGGAGCAGGGCGCGACCTTGCCGGGCATGACCGTGGTCTGCGGTGACTCCCATACCTCGACCCATGGCGCCTTCGGTGCCCTGGCCCACGGTATCGGCACCTCCGAGGTCGAGCACGTGTTCGCCACCCAGTGCCTGGTGGCCAAGAAGATGAAGAACATGCTGGTGCGGGTCGAGGGTACCTTGCCGTTCGGCGTGACCGCCAAGGACATCGTCCTCGCCGTGATCGGCAAGATCGGCACCGCCGGCGGCAACGGCCATGCCATCGAGTTCGCCGGCAGTGCGATTCGCGACCTGTCCGTCGAAGGCCGCATGACCATCTGCAACATGTCTATCGAAGCCGGTGCCCGCGTTGGCCTGGTGGCGGCCGATGAAAAGACCGTGGCCTACGTCAAGGACCGTCCTTTCGCGCCGAAAGGCGCGGAGTGGGACCTGGCCGTCGAAGCCTGGAAAGACCTGGTGTCCGATGCCGACGCGGTGTTCGACACCGTGGTCGAGCTCGATGCCGCGCAGATCAAGCCGCAGGTCAGCTGGGGCACCTCGCCGGAAATGGTCCTGGCGGTTGACCAGAATGTGCCGGACCCGGCCCGCGAGCCGGATCTGGTCAAGCGCGGCTCCATCGAGCGGGCCTTGAAGTACATGGGGCTGACCGCCAACCAGGCGATCACCGACATCCAGCTGGACCGTGTCTTCATCGGTTCCTGCACCAACTCGCGGATCGAGGACCTGCGTGCGGCGGCGGCGATCGCCAAGGGCCGCAAGGTGGCCTCGACCATCAAGCAGGCCCTGGTCGTGCCGGGTTCGGGCCTGGTGAAAGCCCAGGCCGAAGCCGAAGGCCTGGACAAGATCTTCCTCGAGGCCGGTTTCGAATGGCGCGAGCCGGGCTGCTCGATGTGCCTGGCGATGAACCCGGACCGCCTGGAAAGCGGCGAGCACTGTGCCTCGACGTCCAACCGTAACTTCGAAGGGCGGCAGGGTGCCGGCGGTCGTACGCACCTGGTGAGCCCGGCCATGGCCGCCGCCGCCGCCGTGAGCGGTCGTTTTGTCGACGTTCGTGAATTGATCTGAGGAACGCAGCATGAAAGCCTTTACCCAGCACACCGGTCTTGTCGCGCCTCTGGATCGCGCCAACGTCGACACCGACCAGATCATTCCCAAGCAGTTCCTGAAGTCGATCAAGCGCACTGGCTTCGGCCCCAACCTGTTCGACGAGTGGCGCTACCTGGACGTGGGTTATGCCTACCAGGACAACTCCAAGCGTCCGTTGAACAAGGATTTCGTGTTGAACGCCGAGCGCTACCAGGGCGCCAGCGTATTGCTCGCCCGGGAGAACTTCGGTTGCGGTTCCAGCCGTGAGCATGCGCCGTGGGCCCTGGATGAATACGGCTTCCGCAGCATCATCGCGCCCAGCTACGCCGACATCTTCTTCAACAACAGCTTCAAGAACGGCCTGTTGCCGATCATCCTCAGCGACAGCGAAGTCGACGAGCTGTTCCAGCAGGTCGAGGCCACGCCGGGTTACCAGTTGACGGTCGACCTGCAAGCGCAGACCGTGACCCGTCCGGACGGCAAGGTCTACCACTTCGAAGTCGATGCGTTCCGCAAGCATTGCCTGCTCAACGGCCTGGACGATATCGGCCTGACCCTGCAGGATGGCGACGCGATTGCGGCGTTCGAAGCCAAGCATCGGGCCAGCCAGCCCTGGTTGTTTCGCGACGCCTGACCTGGCACGGACTGGACTTGAAATACGTACCTTGTAGGAGCCGGCTTGCTGGCGATGAGGCCAGTAAGTCTTGCATCGCCTGATCGGCCGCTATCGTCGGAACGCCGCCCGCAGCAAGCCGGCTCCCACAGGGTTGTGGTGCTTTTGATTTCCCCGCTATCCAGAGGATGGTTTCATGACCAGCAACGCCCATAGCCAAGTGGTACAGAAGCAGTTCGGCGAACAGGCCAGCGCCTACCTGAGCAGCGCCGTGCACGCCCAGGGCGCCGAATTCGCTCTGCTCCAGGCCGAGCTGGCCGGCCATGCCGGTGCCCGGGTCCTGGACCTGGGCTGCGGTGCCGGCCACGTGAGTTTTCATGTGGCCCCGCTGGTCAGCAAGGTGGCGGCCTACGACCTCTCGCAGCAAATGCTCGATGTGGTCGCCGCCGCCGCGGCGGAGCGCGGCCTGAGCAATATCGCCACGGTGTGCGGCGCGGCCGAGAGCCTGCCGTTCGCCGACGCCGAGTTCGACTTCGTTTTCAGCCGCTACTCGGCGCATCATTGGAGCGATCTGGGGCAGGCGCTGCGGGAAGTGCGGCGGGTACTCAAGCCCGGTGGCGTGGCGGCGTTCATCGACGTCATGTCCCCCGGCAGTCCGTTGCTCGACACCTACCTGCAAAGTGTCGAGGTGCTGCGCGACACCAGCCATGTCCGCGATTATTCGGCGGGCGAGTGGTTGCGCCAGGTCAGCGAGGCCGGGCTGCACGTGCGCAGCACCCAGCGTCAGCGCCTGCGCCTGGAGTTCGGCTCCTGGGTCGAGCGCATGCGCACCCCGCAACCGTTGCGGGTGGCGATTCGCGACCTGCAGCAGGCGATGGGCGCGGAAGTGCGAGAATATTTCGAGATCGAGGCCGATGGTTCGTTCAGTACCGATGTACTGGTGCTGTGGGCCGAGCGATAGACTTTTTCCAGGCGCGGCCGTGACCACGGACGCGCCGACAGATGACATGAGGAAAGCATGAGCAAGCAGATTCTGATTCTTCCAGGCGACGGTATCGGTCCGGAAATCATGGCCGAAGCGGTCAAGGTGCTGGAGCTGGCCAACGAGAAGTACAGCCTCGGTTTCGAGCTGAGCCACGACGTGATCGGCGGCGCGGCCATCGACAAGCACGGCGTACCCCTGGCCGACGAGACCCTGGACCGCGCCCGCGCTGCCGATGCCGTGCTGCTGGGCGCCGTCGGCGGGCCGAAGTGGGACAAAATCGAGCGGGATATCCGCCCGGAGCGCGGCCTGCTGAAAATCCGCGCGCAACTGGGCCTGTTCGGCAACCTGCGTCCGGCGATTCTCTACCCGCAATTGGCCGACGCTTCGAGCCTGAAGCCGGAAATCGTCTCCGGCCTGGATATCCTGATCGTCCGTGAGCTGACCGGCGGTATCTATTTCGGCGCGCCACGCGGCACCCGCGAGCTGGATAATGGCGAGCGCCAGTCCTACGACACCCTGCCGTACAGCGAAAGCGAGATCCGCCGCATTGCCCGGGTCGGCTTCGACATGGCGCGGGTGCGCGGCAAGAAGCTCTGCTCAGTGGACAAGGCCAACGTCCTGGTGTCCAGCCAGTTGTGGCGTGAAGTGGTGGAGCAGGTTGCCCTGGATTACCCGGACATCGAGCTGAGCCACATGTACGTCGACAACGCCGCCATGCAACTGGTGCGCGCGCCGAAGCAGTTCGACGTGATCGTCACCGACAACATGTTCGGCGACATCCTGTCCGACGAAGCGTCGATGCTCACCGGCTCCATCGGCATGCTGCCGTCGGCGTCCCTGGATTCCCACAACAAAGGCATGTACGAGCCGTGCCACGGCTCTGCGCCGGACATTGCCGGGCAGGGCATCGCCAACCCGCTGGCGACCATCCTGTCGGTGTCGATGATGCTGCGCTACAGCTTCAATCTGCACGACGCGGCGCAGGCGATCGAGACCGCGGTGAGCCGCGTGCTGGACCAGGGCCTGCGCACGGGAGACATCTGGTCGGCCGGTTGCACCAAAGTCGGTACGCAGGAAATGGGCGACGCAGTAGTCGCCGCGCTGCGGAATCTGTAATCTCTCGGGCCCACCACCTCTTTCATCCCTGGAGGCGGTGACCCACTTTTGTAAAAGGTGTAGTTGCGATGAAACGTGTAGGTCTGATCGGTTGGCGCGGTATGGTCGGTTCCGTGCTCATGCAGCGGATGCTGGAAGAGCAGGACTTCGACCTGATTGAGCCGGTGTTTTTCACCACCTCCAATGTCGGCGGCCAAGGCCCGTCCGTGGGCAAGGACATTGCTCCGCTGAAGGATGCCTACAGCATTGAAGAGCTCAAGACCCTCGACGTGATCCTGACCTGCCAGGGTGGCGACTACACCAGCGAGGTCTTCCCCAAGCTGCGCGAAGCCGGCTGGCAGGGCTACTGGATCGACGCGGCGTCCAGCCTGCGCATGCAGGACGATGCGGTGATCATCCTCGACCCGGTGAACCGCAAGGTCATCGACCAGCAGCTGGATGCTGGCACCAAGAACTACATCGGCGGCAACTGCACCGTCAGCCTGATGCTGATGGGCCTGGGTGGCCTGTTCGAGGCCGGCCTGGTGGAGTGGATGAGCGCCATGACCTACCAGGCGGCGTCCGGTGCCGGCGCGCAGAACATGCGTGAGCTGATCAAGCAGATGGGCGCGACCCATGCGTCGGTCGCCGATGAACTGGCCAATCCGGCCAGCGCCATCCTCGACATCGACCGCAAGGTGGCCGAAGTCATGCGCAGCGATGCCTACCCGACCGAGAACTTCGGCGTGCCGCTGGCTGGCAGCCTGATCCCGTGGATCGACAAGGAACTGCCGAACGGCCAGAGCCGTGAAGAGTGGAAGGCCCAGGCCGAGACCAACAAGATCCTCGGTCGCTTCAAGAGCCCGATTCCGGTGGACGGCATCTGCGTGCGCATCGGCGCCATGCGTTGCCACAGCCAGGCGCTGACCATCAAGCTGAACAAGGACGTGCCGATCGCCGATATCGAAGGGTTGATCAGCCAGCACAACCCTTGGGTCAAGCTGGTGCCGAACCAGCGTGAAATCAGCATTCAGGAGCTGAGCCCGACCAAGGTGACCGGTACCCTGAACATTCCGGTGGGGCGTCTGCGCAAGCTGAACATGGGCTCGCAGTTCCTCGGTGCCTTCACCGTGGGCGACCAGTTGCTGTGGGGCGCGGCCGAGCCGCTGCGGCGCATGCTGCGTATCCTGCTGGAACGCTGATTCGCTGAAGCCTTGAAAAACCCGCGTCTCGTCAGAGTCGCGGGTTTTTTTATGCGCCGATTGTCCGTAACCTCGGCGTGCAATTGCCTGACCGCCTGGTCACGGGTAAAGTGCCGCTCCCCCCGTTTTACCTGAGATCATCCCATGAGCCAGTCCCTTGATATTGCCGTGATCGGCGCCACCGGCACCGTCGGTGAGACCCTGGTACAGATCCTCGAAGAACGCGATTTTCCCATCGCCAACCTGCACCTGCTGGCCAGCAGCGAGTCGGCGGGGCACTCGGTGCCGTTCCGGGGCAAGAACGTGCGGGTGCGCGAAGTCGATGAATTCGACTTCGGCAAAGTCCAGCTGGTGTTTTTTGCCGCCGGTCCGGCCGTCACCCTCAGCTTTGCGCCGCGTGCCACGGCGGCGGGCTGCGCGATTATCGACCTGTCCGGCGCCTTGCCCGCACCCCACGTCGTGCCGGAGGCCAACGCCCCGGTGCTGAAGACGCTGGGCAAGCCGGTGCAGGTCAGCAGCCCGAGCGCCGCGGCCACGGCGCTGGCGGTGGTGCTGGCGCCGCTCAAGGGTCTGGACATCCAGCGGGTGAACCTGACGGCCTGTCTGGCGGTATCGAGCCAGGGCCGTGAGGCGGTGACCGAACTGGCCCGACAAACGGCGGAGTTGTTGAACGCCCGTCCGCTGGAGCCGCGCTTTTTTGATCGACAGATGGCATTCAACCTGCTGGCCCAGGTCGGCAAGCCGGACGCCGACGGGCATGGGGTACTGGAAAAGCGCCTGGTCAGCGAACTGCGTGAGCTGCTGGCAGCACCTTTGCTAAAAATTTCAGTGACTTGCATTCAAGCGCCAGTGTTTTTCGGCGATAGCTATAGTGTGTCTTTGCAAACCGCCGCCGAGGTTGACCTGGCGGCGGTGAACGCTACGCTGGAGGCGGCGCAGGGTATCGAGTTGGTGGAAACCGGTGATTATCCGACGGCCGTGGGTGACGCCGTGGGCCAGGATGTGGTTTATGTCGGGCGGGTGCGTGGCGGTGTTGACGACCCGTGCGAACTGAATCTGTGGCTGACAGCCGACAATGTCCGCAAGGGGGCGGCATTGAACGCGGTGCAGCTGGCAGAGCTGTTGATAAAAGACCTGCTGTAAAAGATACTTGGCGACAATTTGCAGAATGATTCTAGCCTGGCGCCATGCCCAGGCTGGTTGCTGGAGGTGAACCTGTCCTCGGGCATTTGCAAGGGCGTCGGCTGAAACCGCGCGCTACGGTCATGTTTTCAAAGGCGCGCACACTGCCACAAGGCAGGCGACACCACCTTCTCGCTAGCCGAGGAATGCACAAACAAAGGAAGAGGCTATGGTTCAAGTTCGCAAACTGGTGTTAGCAATAGCGGCCGCTTCGGCGCTGTCTTCCGGTATGGCACACGCGCTTGGGCTGGGGGAAGTGACCCTCAAGTCAACTCCGAACCAGCCGTTGCTGGCGGAAATCGAATTGCAGGATGTCAGCGGCCTGAGCGCCTCCGATATCGTCCCGAGCCTCGCCTCGCCCCAGGCCTTCGCGGATGCCGGGGTCAGCCGCCAGGACTTTCTCAACGACCTGACCTTCACGCCGGTGATCAACCCCAACGGTCGCAGCGTGGTGCGTGTCACCTCGAACAAACCGTTGTCCGAAGCCTATGTGCGCTTCCTGGTGCAGGTGCAGTGGCCCAATGGCCGGCTGATGCGCGACTACAGCGTGCTGCTCGATCCGTCGAAATACACCCAGGCACCCGATGCCGCCAAGCCCGCCGCCGCGGCCCCGGCCAACGCGGCGGCCGCGCCTGTGGCGCCGGTGACCGCGCCGACCAAGGCCAAGCAATACACCACCGGACCCAGGGACACCTTGTGGGAAATCGCCGCCAAGGAGAGTAATGGTGGCTCCGTGCAGCAGACCATGCTGGCGATCCAGGCGCTGAACCCGGGTGCCTTCCTCGATGGCAACATCAACCGCCTGAAGACCGGCCAGGTGCTGCGTCTGCCTGATCATGCGCAAAGCACCGCGTTGCCACAATCCAAGGCCATCGCCGAAGTTGCCGCGCAGAATGCCGCCTGGCGTTCGGGGCGGCGCCTGGTCCATGGCGGCAAGCAACAGATCGATGCTACCCGGCACAAGGGTAGCGAGGGCGCGCCGGCCAAGGCCGCCGGCAAGGACAACCTGAGCCTGGTTTCCGCCACGTCCGGCAGGAAACACGGCAAAGGTGCCGCCGGTGACAGCAAGGCCTTGAACAACAAGCTGGCAGTGACCCAGGAAAGCCTGGATACCACTCGTCGCGACAACGCCGAGCTGAAGAGCCGGATGGAAGACCTGCAAAGTCAGTTGGACAAGTTGCAGCGCCTGATCCAGCTCAAGAACGACCAGTTGGCCAAGTTGCAGGCCGAAGGCTCGGGCGCCGCGCCGGCGACCGGGCAGCCGGCCAATGCCATGTCCGCCCAGTTGGCCGCCAAGCCGGAGGCGGCCCCGGCCCCGGTCGCGCCGGCCCCGGTCGCGCCGGCTCCTGTCGTTCCGGCGGCAGAAGTGGCCAAGCCGACGCCGGTTGAAGCGCCGATCCAGCCCGACGCCGCCGTGCCGCAGGAGCGCAAGCTCGACGACCTGCTCTCCAGTCCGATTCTGATGGGGCTGCTGGCCGGTTCCGCGGTGCTGGTGTTCCTCTTGCTCCTGCTGTTCCTGGTGCGTCGCCGCAAGGCCAAGCAGGAAGCGGAAAAACACCAGCGCATGGCTCGGGCGCTGTCCGAGGAAAGCGGTTTCTCCGAAGAACTGGATCTGCCTGAAAGCAGCTTCGAGGGCCTGGAGGTCCCTCCGCCGAGCGTAAAGCTGGCACCCGCTCCGGCCCCGGTCCCGGCCGCTGAGCGTCCTGTCGATGCATTGGACCAGGCCAACCTGCATATCCAGCGCGGTCACCTGAACCAGGCGGCCGGTGTGCTGGAAGAGGCGGTGAAGTTCGAGCCACAGCGTACTGACTTGCGCCTGAAACTGATGGAGGTCTACGGCCAGCAGGGCGATCGTGATGCGTTCATCGCCCAGGAGAAGCAGTTGCCTGCCGGTCGGCATCAGGCTGAAGTGGAGCAGCTCAAGAGTCGCTTCCCGTCGATGATCGTCGTGGCGGCAGGTCTGGGGGCGGCGGCCGTGGCGGCCGAGCTGAGCGAGGATTTCGTCAAGGAGTTGCTGTCTGACGAACCGCCTGCCCCGGCTCCGGTCCCGGCTCCAGCTCCGGCGGCGCCGGAGGTGCCCGTGGTCGCGGCGGCGGATGATGTCTTCGATAACGACTTCGACCTGAGCCTGGATGATCTCGAGGCGGCCTCGCCGACGCTGGTGGCGCCGTCCACGATGGACCTGGATGACCTGCAGCTGGATGACGACCTGAGTTTCGAGTCGGTCCTGGCGCAGCAGGCCGAGGCCAAGCCGAGCCTGGATGACGACTTGAGCTTCGAGTCGGTCCTGGAACAGCAGCCCCAGGCCAAGCCGGCCCTGGACGACCTGGCGGATTTCGATCTGGACCTGGGTGGGGACGCGCCGCTGTCCACTTCGGCGGACGAGGACTTCCTGCTGAGCCTGACCGAAGACCTGAAGGATTCGGATGCCGAGGTCCCGACCCTGGGGGCGGGTGGCCTGGATGACCTGGGGCTGCCGGCGGATTTCGATCTGTCCCTGGCGGATGAACTGGAGGCGCACTCCGGTCCCAATGCGTTCACCGACGAGCTGGATGACGTCAACGCCGAACTCGATCGTCTGTCCCAGAGCCTGGAGCAACCTCCGCTCGCCACGCCGAGCCTGGTGGCGGACGAGTTGCCCGAAGACGAGTCGTTCGACTTCCTGTCGGGAACCGATGAGGCGGCCACCAAGCTCGACCTGGCCCAGGCCTACATGGACATGGACGACCGCGACGGGGCTCGGGATATCCTCGCCGAGGTGATGAACGAAGGCAGCGAGGCGCAGAAGAACGAAGCGCGGGAGATGCTCAAGCGTTTGGCTTGATCGGCGTTTCAACAAAAACGGCAGCCCTGGGGCTGCCGTTTTTGTTTATGGGGCTAACTAAAAGTCCCGTGCGCATGGCGTCTCGGCCAGCTGGCCTTATAATGCACGCCTTTGCGCAAACCAGCAGGCTGTAAGTTCTTGGCAAACATAGATAACCCGGCCGCCGAAATGGCGGCCGACGGCTTCTTCCGGATCGCCCTCGGCGTCGAGTACAAGGGTTCCCGCTATCGGGGCTGGCAACGTCAGGCGTCCGGCGTGCCGACGGTTCAGCAGACCCTGGAAGAGGCGCTGTCGAAAGTGGCGGATTCGCCGGTTTCCCTGATGTGCGCCGGGCGTACCGATGCCGGCGTGCATGCCTGCGGCCAGGTGGTGCACTTCGATACCCAGGCCGAGCGCTCGCTGAAGGCCTGGGTCATGGGCGCCAATATCAATCTGCCCCATGACGTCAGCGTCAGTTGGGCGCAGGTGATGCCGGCGCATTTCCATGCGCGTTTCAAGGCCATCGCCCGGCGTTATCGCTATGTGATCTACAACGACCAGATCCGCCCGGCCCATCTGAACGAAGAAATCACCTGGAACCACCGTCCGCTGGATGTGGAACGCATGGCCGAGGCCGCCCGCTACCTGGTCGGTACCCATGATTTCAGCGCGTTCCGTGCCGGCCAGTGCCAGGCCAAGTCGCCGATCAAGGAAGTCCATCACCTGCGGGTTACCCGGCACGGCAAGATGATCGTCATCGATATCCGCGCCGGGGCCTTCCTGCATCACATGGTGCGCAATATCGCCGGGGTGCTGATGACCATCGGCGCCGGTGAGCGCCCGGTGGAGTGGGCCAGGGAAGTCCTGGAAAGTCGTATCCGGCGCACCGGCGGCGTCACGGCCCATCCGTTCGGCCTGTATCTGGTGCAGGTGGAGTACCGTGACGAGTTCGCGCTGCCGGAACGTTACATCGGGCCGCATTTTCTCACCGGCTTCTCGGAACTTGACGGCTGACGCCCGGAAAAGCATTTGCTACCATCCGGGACTTTCTCGGAAAAACACCTGGGGTCTTTACGACATGTCCGCCGTTCGCAGCAAAATCTGCGGGATTACCCGCATTGAAGATGCGTTGGCTGCCGTCGACGCCGGGGCCGATGCCATTGGTCTTGTGTTCTACGCCAAAAGCCCACGGGCGGTGACGGTCCAGCAGGCGCGGGCGATCATCGCCGCCTTGCCGCCGTTCGTGACCACCGTCGGCCTGTTCGTCAATGCCAGTCGCTGCGAGCTGGGGGAAATCCTCGACGCGGTGCCGCTGGACCTGCTGCAGTTCCATGGCGATGAAACCAGCGAGCAGTGCGAGGGTTATCACCGCCCCTACATCAAGGCGTTGCGGGTCAAGGCCGGCGATGACATCGCCGCGGCCTGCAAGGCTTACCCCGGTGCCAGCGGCATCCTCCTCGATACCTATGTGGAAGGCGTTCCCGGGGGAACCGGTGCCGCGTTCGACTGGTCTCTGGTACCGCAGGGCCTGAGCAAGCCGATTATCCTGGCCGGCGGCCTGACCGCCGACAACGTGGCCGAGGCGATTGCCCGGGTCAAACCCTATGCCGTGGATGTCAGCGGCGGGGTGGAGCAGAGCAAGGGCATCAAGGATCGTACCAAGATCGAGGCGTTCATGCGGGCCGTACGCGCCTGCCGAGCGCCGATGTGACGGCTGGCAGCCTGCCGCCGTCCATGCATACCGCCACAGAAAATAGGCGGGCCCGGTTGTCCGACGGGCCGAAAACGAATTGGAGAAAGAAAGCATGAGCAACTGGTTAGTAGACAAACTGATCCCTTCGATCATGCGTTCCGAGGTGAAGAAAAGCTCGGTGCCTGAAGGTCTGTGGCACAAGTGCCCATCGTGCGATGCGGTGCTCTATCGTCCTGAGCTGGAAAAGACCCTGGACGTCTGCCCCAAGTGCAACCATCACATGCGCATTGGTGCCCGTGCCCGTATCGATATCTTCCTGGACGCCGAAGGCCGCGTCGAGCTGGGTGCTGACCTGGAGCCGGTGGACCGTCTGAAATTCCGTGACGGCAAGAAGTACAAGGACCGCCTGAGCGCGGCCCAGAAGCAGACCGGCGAAAAAGATGCGCTGGTGTCCATGAGCGGTACCCTGCTGGGCATGCCGGTGGTGGTTTCGGCATTCGAGTTCTCGTTCATGGGTGGTTCCATGGGCGCCATCGTCGGCGAGCGTTTCGTGCGTGCCGCCAACTACGCCCTGGAAAACCGTTGCCCGATGGTCTGTTTCTCCGCTTCCGGTGGCGCGCGGATGCAGGAAGCGCTGATTTCCCTGATGCAGATGGCCAAGACCTCGGCGGTGCTGGCGCGCCTGCGTGAAGAAGGCCTGCCGTTCATCTCGGTGCTGACCGACCCGGTCTACGGCGGTGTTTCCGCCAGCCTGGCGATGCTCGGCGACGTGATCGTCGGCGAACCCAAGGCGCTGATCGGTTTCGCCGGCCCACGGGTGATCGAGCAGACCGTGCGCGAGAAGCTGCCGGAAGGCTTCCAGCGTAGCGAGTTCCTGTTGGAGCACGGCGCCATCGACATGATCATTGCCCGTCAGGAACTGCGCCCACGCCTGGGCAACCTGCTGGCACAGATGATGGGCCTGCCGACGCCCGAGTATATCGCCACGCCGGTTGAAGCTGTCATTGTCCCGCCGGTGCCTGCAAGCCTATGACCGAACGTACCCTGGGCGAATGGCTCGCCTACCTGGAGCAATTGCACCCATCGGCCATCGACATGGGGTTGGCGCGCTCGCAAGAGGTAGCGAACCGTATGGGGCTGGGCAAGCCGGCGCCTCGGGTAGTGACCGTGACCGGCACCAACGGCAAGGGTTCGACCTGTGCCTTTGTTGCCGCCTTGCTGCAAGCGCAGGGGCTCAAGGTGGGCGTCTATAGCTCGCCGCACCTGTTGCGCTACAACGAGCGGGTGCAGATCAACGGTGTCGAGGCGACGGACGCGCAGCTGTGCGAAGCCTTCGTCGCGCTCGAGGCCGGGCGTGGCGAGACCTCCCTGACCTATTTCGAGATGGGCACCCTGGCCGCCCTCTGGCTGTTCGAGCGCGCGGGCCTGGATGTCGTGGTGCTGGAAGTCGGTCTTGGCGGCCGCCTGGACACGGTCAATGTGGTGGATGCCGACCTCGCGGTGGTGACCAGTATCGGTGTCGATCATGCCGAATACCTGGGCAATACCCGCGAATCGGTGGCGTTCGAAAAAGCCGGGATCTTCCGCCCGGGCGCGCCCGCGCTGTGTGGCGACCTGAACCCGCCGCAGCCGCTGCTGGACAAGGCCCGCGAGCTGGGCAGCCCGTTCTTCCTGCGCGGTCGGGATTTCGATCTCGGTATTACCGACCTGAACTGGCAGTGGCGGGGTGTTGACCGCCGGGGCCAGGTGGTCGAGCTGCACGATCTGCCGCTGCTTGACCTGCCCATGGAAAACGCCGCCCTGGCGCTGCAGGCCTATCTGCTGATGGATCTGCCCTGGCAGCCGGAGCGGATCGCCCAGGCGCTGCAGGGCACCCGTATCGCCGGTCGACTGGATCGGCGCAAGCTGAACTGGCAAGGCAAGTCGCTCAGCCTGATGCTGGATGTCGGGCACAATCCCCATGCCGCCGAATACCTGGCCGAGCGTCTGGCGTGCAGTCCCTTGAAGGGGCGGCGCCTGGCGGTGTTTGGGCTGTTGTCGGACAAGGATCTGGAGGGGGTGGTTGCACCCCTCGCGCGAGATATTCAGCACTGGGCGGTCACACCGTTGCAGACGCCGCGCAGTCGCCCGGCCACTGAATTGCAAGCCGTCCTGGCGGCGCGTGGTGCACCGGTGAGCGTTTACGACAGTGTCGCCGCGGCGCTGGAAGGGCAGTGTGCCCAGGCCACGGCCGATGACGAGATTCTGTTGTTCGGATCGTTTTTTTGTGTTGCCGAGGCGCTGGAGTGGCTGGCCCGGCGCGCCACGGAGGAGGCTGCCAATGGCAATGCTGGATAAGGCGTACAAGCAACGGATGGTTGGCGCGCTGGTGCTGGTGGCGCTGGCGGTGATTTTCCTGCCGATGCTGTTTTCCCGCCAGGACGAGCAGCGGCAGGTTCGCGTCGATGCGCCGGCGGCTCCCCAGGCTTCGGCGCTGCCGCAGGTCAAGGTCGAGCGGGTGCCGGTTCCCGAGCCGCAAGCACTGCCTCAGGAGTCGGCTCCAGGCGCGGACCCGGTCGCCGAGACCCCGGTGCCGCTCGCTCCGGCTCCGGTTTCAGCTCCGGCGCCTGCACCCAAGCCTGTCGCAGCGGCCAAGCCTGCGGCGCCGGCTCCGGTGGCCAAGCCGGCCCCCGCACCGGCGCAAACGCCGGCCCAGGTGGTCGCGGTGGCGCCGTCCAAGCTCGATACCACGCAAAATCGCGTGGACCCCAACGGCCTGCCGATCAGTTGGGCGGTGCAGCTGGCCAGCCTGTCCAGCCGCGACAGTGCCGAAAGCCTGCAAAAGACCCTGCGCAGCCAGGGTTACAACGCCTATATCCGTTCCTCCGATGGCAAGAACCGGGTATTTGTCGGTCCGCTGATCGAGCGTGCCGAGGCCGATCGCCTGCGTGACCTGCTGGGTCGACAGCAGAATCTGAAGGGCTTTGTCGTGCGTTTCCAGCCGGAACGCGGTTAAGCGCGCGGCTTTGTATCGAAATGCTCTGACAATCGCCTTACCAGTGAGGCGGCGCTCTGCTAAAATGCGCCGCCTTATCCGTCTATAGGCTGCACTGTGCCATTTACCTGGGTTGACTGGGCGATTATTGCGGTAATCGTCGTTTCCGCGTTGATCAGCTTGAGCCGTGGTTTCGTCAAGGAAGCCTTGTCCCTGCTCACCTGGATCATTGCCGGCGGGGTCGCCTGGATGTTCGGTGGCTCGTTGTCCGTGTACCTGACCGACTATATCCAGACACCTTCGGCTCGCGTGATCGCGGGCTGTGCGATCATGTTCGTCGCCACCCTGCTGGTGGGCGCCATGATCAATTATCTTATTGGCGAACTGGTTCGCGTCACCGGACTGTCCGGGACCGATCGCTTCCTGGGCATGGCCTTCGGTGCCGCCCGCGGCGGGCTGCTGGTGGTGGTGGCCGTCGGGCTGCTGAGCCTGGGGCCGGTCCAGCAGGATTCGTGGTGGCAGGAGTCTCAGCTCGTGCCAAAATTTCTATTGGTTGCCGACTGGTCCAAGAACCTCATCCTGGGGTGGAGCAGTCGGTGGCTCGCCAGCGGAATCAGCGTACCCGCTGATCTTCCGTTCAAGGAACATCTCTTGCCGGCCAAAACGCCGCAGTAAGTGCTGTTCAGTTCAGATTCATTAAGTAGGGGTTGCGTCGCATGTGTGGCATCGTCGGTATCGTCGGTAAGTCGAACGTCAATCAGGCGCTGTATGACGCGCTAACCGTGCTCCAGCACCGCGGCCAGGACGCTGCCGGTATCGTGACCAGCCATGACGGCCGGTTATTCCTGCGCAAGGACAACGGCCTGGTCCGCGATGTGTTCCAGCAGCGGCACATGCAGCGTCTGGTCGGACACATGGGCATTGGCCATGTGCGCTACCCGACCGCCGGCAGCTCGACTTCGGCTGAAGCCCAGCCGTTCTATGTCAACTCGCCGTATGGCATCACCCTGGCGCACAACGGCAACCTGACCAACGTCGAACAGTTGGCCAAGGAGATCTACGAGTCCGATCTGCGCCACGTCAACACCAGCTCCGACTCGGAAGTGTTGCTCAACGTGTTCGCCCACGAGCTGGCCCAGCGCGGCAAGCTGCAACCGACCGAAGAAGACATATTCGCCGCGGTGACCGACGTGCACAACCGTTGCGTCGGCGGCTACGCGGTGGTGGCGATGGTGACCGGCTACGGCATCGTCGGTTTCCGCGACCCCCACGGTATCCGTCCGATCGTGTTCGGCCAGCGTCACACCGATGAAGGCGTCGAGTACATGATCGCCTCCGAGAGCGTGTCCCTGGACGTGCTCGGCTTCACCCTGATCCGCGACCTGGCACCGGGCGAAGCGGTCTACATCACCGAAGAGGGCAAGCTGCACACCCGTCAGTGCGCGACCAATCCGTCGTTGACCCCGTGCCTCTTCGAACACGTCTACCTGGCGCGTCCGGATTCGATCATCGACGGCGTGTCGGTGTACAAGGCGCGCCTGCGCATGGGTGAGAAGCTGGCGGAGAAGATCCTGCGCGAGCGTCCGCAGCACGACATCGACGTGGTCATCCCGATCCCGGACACCAGCCGTACCGCGGCCCTGGAACTGGCGAACCACCTCGGCGTGAAGTTCCGCGAAGGCTTCGTGAAGAACCGCTATATCGGCCGTACCTTCATCATGCCGGGCCAGGCGGCACGGAAGAAATCCGTGCGCCAGAAGCTCAACGCCATCGAACTTGAGTTCCGTGGCAAGAACGTCATGCTGGTGGACGACTCCATCGTGCGCGGTACCACCTGCAAGCAGATCATCCAGATGGCCCGCGAAGCCGGCGCCAAGAGCGTCTACTTCTGCTCGGCGGCGCCGGCGGTACGTTACCCGAACGTCTACGGCATCGACATGCCGAGCGCCCACGAGCTGATCGCGCACAACCGTACGACCCAGGACGTGGCCGACCTGATCGGTGCCGACTGGCTGATCTACCAGGACCTGCCGGACCTGATCGAGGCCGTCGGCGGTGGCAAGATCAAGATTGAACACTTCGATTGCTCGGTGTTCGACGGCAAGTACGTCACCGGCGACGTCGACGAGCATTACCTGGCCAAGATCGAACAGGCGCGCAACGATGCGTCCAAGGCCAAGACCCAGGCGGTCAGCGCGATCATCGACCTGTACAACAACTGAGTAAGAACCGGCTCTCGGGGCCAACCCTGTAGGAGCCGGCTTGCTGGCGATGGCGATGCAGGATTCACCATCGCTATCGCTGGCAAGCCAGCTCCTACAGGACCTCATCGCCCCCAGTGGTTTGTATCCTCCAGAGAATCGAGCAAGGAGTGGCAGCATGAGTCAGGAATGGGATGCCGGTCGGCTGGACAGCGATCTCGAGGGCGTTGCCTTCGACACCCTGGCCGTCCGTGCCGGTCAGCACCGCACACCGGAAAGCGAGCACGGCGACCCGATGTTCTTCACCTCCAGCTACGTGTTCCGCACCGCCGCCGATGCGGCGGCGCGTTTCGCCGGGGAAGTGCCGGGCAACGTCTATTCGCGCTACACCAACCCCACCGTGCGTTCGTTCGAAGAGCGCATCGCGGCCCTGGAAGGGGCCGAGCAGGCGGTGGCCACCGCCACCGGCATGGCCGCCATCATGGCCGTGGTCATGAGCCTGTGCAGTGCCGGCGATCACGTGCTGGTCTCGCGCAGTGTGTTCGGCTCCACCATCAGCCTGTTCGAGAAGTACTTCAAGCGTTTCGGCGTCGAGGTCGACTACGTACCCCTGGCCGAGCTGTCGGGCTGGGACGCGGCGATCCGGCCGAATACCAAGCTGCTGTTCGTCGAATCGCCGTCCAACCCGCTGGCCGAACTGGTGGATATCGCCGCCCTGGCTGAAATCGCCCATGCCAAGGGCGCAATGCTGGTGGTGGACAACTGCTTCTGCACACCGGCCCTGCAACAGCCGTTGAAGCTGGGCGCGGACATCGTGGTGCATTCGGCGACCAAGTTCATCGACGGCCAGGGCCGTTGCATGGGCGGCGTGGTGGCCGGTCGTGGCGAGCAGATGAAGGAAGTCGTCGGTTTCCTGCGTACCGCCGGGCCGACCCTCAGCCCGTTCAACGCCTGGATCTTCCTCAAGGGCCTGGAGACCCTGAACCTGCGCATGCGCGCCCACTGCGCCAACGCCCAGGCCCTGGCCGAGTGGCTGGAGCAGCAGGACGGCATCGAGAAGGTGCATTACGCCGGTCTCAAGAGCCATCCGCAGCACGAACTCGCCCAGCGTCAGCAGCGCGGTTTCGGCGCGGTGGTGAGTTTCGAGGTCAAGGGCGGGAAAGAGGGCGCCTGGCGCTTTATCGACGCCACCCGGTTGATCTCCATCACCGCCAACCTGGGTGACAGCAAGACCACCATCACCCACCCGAGCACCACTTCCCACGGTCGTCTGGCACCGCAGGAACGTGAGGCAGCGGGGATTCGCGACAGCCTGATCCGTGTCGCCGTCGGCCTCGAAGACGTTGCCGACCTGCAAGCCGACCTGGCCCGCGGGTTGGCGGCCTTGTGATCGAGTGGTCCCTGGACACGGCCGTTGGCAACAATGGTCGTGTCGCCCTGGTGACGGGCGCGGCCCGTGGTATCGGCCTGGGGATCGCGGCCTGGCTGATCAGCGAAGGCTGGCAGGTGGTGCTCACCGATCTCGATCATGTCCGGGGTGGCAAGGTTGCCCGGGTACTGGGCGAGAATGCCTGTTTCATTGCCATGGACGTCTCCGACGAGGCCCAGGTGGCCCAGGGGGTCGCCGAGGTATTGGGGCGTTTCGGTCGGGTCGATGCCCTGGTGTGCAACGCGGCGATTGCCGATCCGCACAATATCACCCTGGAGAGCCTCGACCTGGCGCACTGGAACCGTGTGCTGGCGGTCAATCTCAGTGGGCCGATGTTGCTGGCCAAGCACTGTGCGCCTTACCTGCGCGCCCACTGCGGGGCGATCGTCAACCTGGCCTCTACCCGTGCGGCGCAGTCGGAACCCGACAGCGAGGCCTATGCCGCGAGCAAGGGCGGCCTGCTGGCGCTGACTCATGCCCTGGCCATCAGTCTCGGCCCGGAGATCCGGGTCAATGCGGTCAGCCCGGGCTGGATCGATGCGCGTGATCCGTCGGTGCGCCGGGCCGAGCCCTTGAGCGACGCCGATCATGCCCAGCATCCGGCGGGAAGGGTAGGGACGGTGGAGGATGTGGCGGCGCTGGTGGCGTGGCTGTTGTCGAGGAACGCGGGGTTCGTCACGGGCCAGGAATTCGTGGTGGACGGCGGCATGACCCGCAAGATGATCTACCACGTGTAGGTGCGAGCAGGGTTTCATGGCTGCACGTGTGACACGATTTTGTCTTTTTCTGAAAAACTTCAAGCAGGCTATTGACTTAGGTCCGCTACCTGCGTAAATTTCGCGGCCTCAACGCAGCAAAGGGTGATTAGCTCAGCCGGGAGAGCATCTGCCTTACAAGCAGAGGGTCGGCGGTTCGATCCCGTCATCACCCACCACTCGTTGAGCTTCTCGCAAGAGAATCGGATGTTCCGCAAGGAGCTTCCAACCGACGCGCAGCGGTAGTTCAGTCGGTTAGAATACCGGCCTGTCACGCCGGGGGTCGCGGGTTCGAGTCCCGTCCGCTGCGCCATATTTGTACAGATCGCTTCGCGCGGTCTGCGATCGAAAAGCACCGAAGCTGATCGATCACGGGTTTCACGGTTTCAACGGACGCAAGTCCGAGCGATACGCAGCGGTAGTTCAGTCGGTTAGAATACCGGCCTGTCACGCCGGGGGTCGCGGGTTCGAGTCCCGTCCGCTGCGCCATACACCGCTTCAAGGCCCTTGAACTCCTTGAAGCAAAAGAAAATGCCCCGGCTTGCCGGGGCTTTTTTTGCCTGTTTTTCGTCAACGGCTATCTGAATGTGTTGGCCTGACTGGAAGCCGTCCCCGCCTATTGCGTTATTACGCCTTCAGCGTCCTGTAGACGTTTTAATCCTGTAATAAAACGCTTCTCCTTGCATGTTCTTCCAAACTTGCAAACTTTCGTTATTCATCTTCTTTACCCGTGATCTTCGGTGTTATCCGATCTAGGACTATTCCTATGTTTTCGGCCCACCCCTTTGACTAGAGTGAATTCCAGCAGCGCCTTGCCTGCCACGTGCACAAGGCTTTGGCGTTTAAAGGCTTTCATTGGGGGCGAGCGTGCCTGAGGGCATTAGTCATGGGGGTGGAATATGTCGATAAAAGAACTGATTCCTTATATTGATAGCCTGTATGACCGACCCTGTGGTCCGAACTTGGAATACCGGGCTGACTTCATTCAACTGTTGCAAGAAATAGACGGCGGCAACGAAGTTCAATACGGCGACCATTTATATCCCGCCACACCGGTGGACTGGAAACGGGTACGGTCGCTGTGCCTGACGCTGCTGGAAGATTCCCTCGACCTGCGGGTTGCGGTCTGCCTGGCGCGTGCCTTGCTGGAGTTGCAGGGGCTGTCCGGCTTTGTCGAAGGACTGCGGCTGATCGACCGCCTGCTGCGCGAGCGTTGGGAGGATATCCACCCACAGCTCCTGGCTGAGGAAGGGCACGATCCGCTGGTGCGCCTCAATACGCTGGCCGAGCTGGCGGTGCCCACCAGCGTGGTCCTGGTGCTCAAGCGCCAGCCCCTGGGGAGCGCCGCGGGCCTTGAGCCGCTGTGCGTGGCCGATTTGGCGTGTATCGCCGAGTCCGCGCAGGAGGAAGCCCGGACGCAAGGGCTGGCGCACTTGGCGAGCCTGATCGAATCTCCCGCCCGCGCCGAGTTGATCGAGGGGCTTCGCACACTCAGGAGCCTGGTGGAGCTGATCGCACAGATCGGTGTTTGCCTCGAGGAAAAAACCGCAGCGCCTGGTGTTTCCCCGTTAGGCGGGCTCGGGCGGGCTCTGGACAAGTGGTGTCGCGTCGCCGAGGAGCGTTGCAGCGCCGTCTTGCCAGCGCTTGCCGACGACTCGCCGCCGGCAGTCACTGCCAGTGCGGCAACGGCCGGCGCGGCCGCCTGGAGCGGCGTCTGCCAGTCGCGCGAAGACGTGGTCCGTGCCCTGGATGCCATTTGCGCCTACTACGCCCACCACGAGCCTTCGAGTCCGGTGCCCCTGCTGGCGGCCAGGACGCGCCGGCTCGCCACCATGAGTTTTCTCGAAGCGATCGCCGAACTGGTGCCGGGCAGTCTCGCCGACCTGCACGCCCTGGGCGGTATCGCCAATGACTAACCTTTCTCTCGCTGCTCAGGTTGATCTTTATGTCCAGTAACAACAGCCAGAAATTCATTGGGCGCAACCGCGCGCCACGGGTCCAGATCGAATATGACGTCGAGTTGTACGGCGCCGAAAAGACCATCGAGATTCCCTTCGTCAACGGCGTGTTTGCCGACCTCTCGGGCGCCAACCGGGCCGACCTGCCGCCATTGGCCGAGCGCAAGTTCCTGGAGATCGATATCGACAACTTCGATGAGCGCATGGCCGCCATCGAACCCCAGGTCCGCATCAGTGTGCCCAATCAACTGACGGGGGAAGGGCAGATGGCGGTGTCGCTCGCCTTCAAGAGCATGGACGACTTCTCGCCCGGGGCGGTGGCCCGCAATGTCGAGCCCCTGCGCGAGTTGCTGGAGGCGCGCAATCAACTGGCCAACCTGCTGACCTACATGGACGGCAAGAGCGGTGCCGAGCAACTGATGGCCCGCTTGCTGGAAAACCCGGCCCTGATGCAGTCGCTGCTGGCCCAGGCCAAGCCGGCCGCCACCGAGTCCGAAGACTGATGCCTTCGATGATCGCTCCCTGAAACAGGTAAATACCCGTGTCCGTCACTACTCAGAATCAGCCCGGTATCGATCCGGCGGCCGAACTGTCGCCCAGTGAATTCAATGACCTGCTGCAACGCGAGTTCAAGCCGCGCGGCGAGCCGGTGCGCGAAGCCATCGAGCATGCGGTGCAGACCCTGGCCCAGCAGGCGCTGCGTACGACCCACCTGATCGCCCATGACACCCTCGGCACCATTCAGGCGCTGATCGGCGAAATCGATGCCAGGTTGTCCGCGCAGGTCAACGACATCCTCCATCACCCGGACTTCCAGGCGGTCGAATCGGCTTGGCGCGGTCTCGACTATCTGGTGAGCAACACCGAAACCGACGAGAAACTCAAGATCCGCTTTCTCAACGTCGCCAAGGACGAAGTGGCCCGCGAACTGAAGAAGTTCAAGGGCGCGGCCTGGGACCAGAGCCCGCTGTTCAAGAAAATCTACGAGCATGAGTACGGGCAACTGGGCGGTGAGCCGTTCGGCGTGCTGATCGCCGATTACTATTTCGACAACAGCCCGCCGGATGTGGAGCTGCTGGGATCACTGGCGAAGATTGCCGCGGCGGCTCATGCGCCGTTGATCAGCGCGGTGTCACCGGCGGTGATGCTGATGGACTCCTGGCGCGAAGTCGCCAACCCCCGCGACCTGAGCAAGCTGTTCCTCACCCCCGAGCACGCCGCCTGGCGCAATCTGCGGCGCTCCGAGGACTCGCGCTACATCGGCCTGACCATGCCGCGTTTCCTCGGGCGTATTCCCTACGGTGCGCGTACCGCGCCGGTGGAGGCGTTCGCCTTCGAGGAGGTCACCGAAGGCCAGGCGCAGAACTACCTGTGGGCCAACGCCGCCTATGCCATGGGCATCAATATCAACCGCTCCTTCAAGGAGTACGGCTGGTGCTCGCGGATTCGCGGCATCGAGTCCGGCGGCGCCATCAGCGGCTTGCCCGTGCACACCTATCCGACCGAGGAGGGCGGTGTGGACATGACCTGTCCGACCGAGGTCGCCATCAGCGATCGGCGCGAGGTGGAGTTGGCGAAGAACGGCTTCATGCCCCTGGTGCATTGCAAGAACACCTCGCTGGCCGCGTTTATCGGCGCGCAGTCCTTGCACAGTCCCCAGGAGTACGACGATCCCGACGCCACCGCCAACGCGCAGTTGGCCGCCCGTCTGCCGTACCTGTTCGCCACCTGCCGCTTTGCGCATTACCTCAAGTGCATCGTGCGCGACAAGATCGGCTCCTTCAGTGAGCGCGAGGACATGGAAATCTGGCTCAACAACTGGATCGTCAAGTACGTCGAACATAACCCGGCGACCGCCAGTGACGCCGACAAGGCGCGCAAGCCCCTGGCGGGTGCCGAAGTGGTGGTGCAGGAAGTGGAAGGCAACCCGGGCTTTTACCAGGCCAAGTTTTTCCTGCGTCCCCACTATCAATTGGAAGGCCTGAGCGTGTCCCTGCGACTGGTCTCCCAACTGCCCTCGGTCAAAGGCTGAGGGGTTCACGCCCGACCGGGGCTGCGCTCCGGGAAAGGTGCTTAACCATTCAAATAAATAGACGTTGGAGTCCCGCATGATTTTACTGAAATTCAAAACCGAGATTAAGGGCAATAGCCAGGAGACGAATCACAAGGACTGGATCGTCATCGACTCCTGGTCGTTCAGCAGCGGTCGTCCCATCTCGTTTGACAATGACCGTGAAGTGGGCGTCGGGCACGTCAGCGATATGGCTTTCAGCAAGACCACCGACATTGCCTCGCCCAATCTGTTTATCGAGTCGATCACTGGCAAGTCCCTGGAGGAGGCGACCTTGCGGATTATCCAGACCAGTGGCAGTTCGACGGGCAAGAACGAACCCTACGTCGAGTTCACGCTGCAGAATCCGATCATCTGCCACTACTCCATCAACAACGGCAGCGGCGATCGCCCGACCGAGAACTTCCTGATCAACTTCACGGGCATCACGTACAAGTACAAACATTTCGTGAACGGCAATGTGAAGGCCGAGGTTGAAAAGAGCTTCAGCCGGATTACAGAAACCACCGTGTGATCGAACGCCAGCGGATCCCGTAGCGTGCTGCGGGACCCGTCGGCGCCTGGGGTTTTCGGGAGGATTTTGATGAGCACCGCCATGACACCGCTGCTCGAGCGTCTGATGAGGCCCGCCAGCCCTGGCGAGGGGATGACCCGTCGCCAGGCTGGAGGTGGTTCGCAGCAAGAGCTGGAACACCTGTGCCGGGATCTCACGCTGCTGTTCAATGCCACCGGACTGGGGGCGGTCTGTCCGTTGGGCAGGCAGCCCCATGTCACGCGATCGGTGCTCAACTACGGCCTGGGCAACCTGGCGGGGGTGGTGCTATCGAGCATCGATACGCAGAAGCTCGAGAACCGTATCCGTGAAATCGTCCTGGACTTCGAGCCGCGCATCCTGCGTTACAGCGTCGAGGTGCAACTCCTGCCTGCGACGCCCGGCAGTGCCAGCCTGAATTTCCTCATCGAAGGTGAGATCCGTGGCCTCGATGCGTTGCACGCGTTCCGCCTGGAGTCGGCCTGGAACACCGAGAGTGGTGAAGTTCGAGTTCGGCCCTACGTTCGCCCGCGCGCCCATGGATGAACGACTGCTGCGCCATTACGAGCGTGAACTGCGTTTCCTGCGTGAAGCCGGTGCCGAGTTTGCCGAGGACTACCCCAAGATTGCCGCCACCCTGGGGCTGCGCCCCGAGGAGGTGACCGACCCATCGGTGGAGCGCTTGCTGGAGGGCTTGAGTTTTCTCACCGCCCGTGTGCAACTGCAGATGGAGGCCGAATTCCCGCGTTTCACCGAGAGCCTCCTGGAGTTGGTGCAACCGCAGCAGTTGCTGCCGGTTCCGTCCATGGCGGTGTTGCAGTTTTCCCCGGACTTGCAGGAGGGTTCGCTCGCCTCGGGGTTCACCCTGCCGGCCGATAGCGTGGTGCGCTCGCTGGGCGAGGCGGGCGGGCAAGGACCGCGTTGCGAGTTCCGTAGCCTGCGTCCAGTAACGCTCTGGCCCCTGGCCCTGGAGTCAGCCGAGTACCTGCCCAGTGCGGGGCTGCTCAAGGGCTTGCCGCCCAGCGTGCTCAAACAGGACGGTGGCGCCTTGCGCCTGCGTCTGCGCACTACGGCCGGGGTGTCTTTCGATCAATTGGCGCTGCAGGAACTGACGCTGTTCCTGCGCGGCGATGGCTCGTTGCCCCTGGCCGTTCAGGAAGCCCTGCTGACCCGCGCCGAGGGCATGTTTGCCCGCTGCGGCGAAGGCGAGGGGCGCTGGAGCCCGCGGATCGACCCCGGGCAGATCCGTCAGCCGGAGCCGCGTCCCGCCGCCCGCCAGCAGGCACGTTCGTTGAACAGTGACGCGGTGTGCGCACAGCTCAAGACCTTTCTCGCGTTTGCCGAGGGTGAGCGTTTTGTCAGCCTGGGTGGCCTGGGGCCGGCGCTGCGCGGGTGCCAATCGCGCAGCCTGGAGTTGGTGGTGGTGTTCGCGCCGCTGTCGCAACCCTTGTCGGCACTGCTCGATGCCAGCCACTTCGGCTTGTTCTGCGCGCCGGTGATCAACCTGTTCAACAAGCGTATCGAGCGTATCGTCATTGATCCTTACCGTCATGAATTGCCCCTGGTGGTCGACAAGGCGCGGCCACTGGCCTATGAGATCCAGGAGGTGCTGGCGGTCCATGGGTATGCCGCCGGCTCCAAGGAGCGCCAACTCCTCCTGCCGCTGTATGCCCCGCCACGGTTGGACGACAGTGATTTGCGTCCGGTGGGTTTCTACCAGATGCAGCGCACGCCCAGCCGTGTCCCCCAGCGCTTCGTCGACGGGCAGCGGCGTTACCGTGGCTGTGACGCCAGCCTGGTCCTGGCGCTGGAGGCGGACGCCCAGCTGCAGCGCCTGGCGGTGGACGTATTGTGTTCCAACCGCGATCTACCGTTGAGCCTGCCCCTGGGGGCCGGTAATACCGACTTCGTCCTGGATGTGAGTGCCCCGGTGTTGGCGATCCGTTGCGTGGCGGGACCCTCGCGCCCGCTACCCGCGCCATCCCAGGGCGATCGGCAATGGCAGGTGGTCCGGCAACTGTCGCGTAACTACCTGCCCCTGGCTCACCGCGAGGGGGCTGCCGGGGCGCAGGCCTTGCGCGAGTTGTTGGCGCATTACCTGCCCGAGGACGACAGCAGCGGGCACAAGTTGCTGCAAGGCATCGTCTCCTTGCGTGCCGAGGTCGTCACCCGGCGGCTGCCCGGTGCTGGCCCGGTGGCCTTCGGTCGCGGCCTGAACCTGACCCTGCTGCTGGACGACGCCGCCTGCGAAGGGACCGGAGCCTATCTGTTCGGGGCCGCCCTGGAGCGGTTCTTTGTCCGTTATGCCGCGCTCAATGCCTTTGTCGAGACCGAGTTGCACAGTGTGAGCCGGGGGCCTATCAAGACCTGGCGGGCGAGGGCGGGGCAATGCATGATCTGGTAGCGCCACCGCCCGAGTTGGTCGCGCATCCCTGGCGCTACGACTTTTTCGCCGCGCTGCGCCTGCTGGAGCGCACTTACCCCCACGCGCCGCGCTGGGGCACGGCGCAACGCCTGGGCGACGATCCGTTGCGTCTGGCGCAGCACGTCTCGCTGGCGTTCGAACCGGCGATGATCGCCCAACTGCGCCTTCGCGAAGGCCGCGCGGCGCTGCTGGCGGTGAACTTCTTCGGCCTGACGGGGGCGAACGGGCCGATGCCCCTGCATTTCAGCGAAGATGTGCTGTCGCGCCAGATCAATCATGGCGACAGCACCCTGGCGCACTTTCTCGATGTGTTTCACCACCGCCTGCTGAGCCTGCTCTACCGAAGCTGGGCGCGGGTGCGGCCGGTGGTCTGGGCCGATCGTCCGGCCGACGACCGTTTCGCCGACTATGTGTCGGCGTTTTCACCGGGCGAGATGAGTGCGTTGCCCAATGGCGCGCGTTTCTATGCGCCGCAGTTCATCGATCAACGCCGCAGTGCCGCCGGTTTGTTGGCCCTGGTCCAGGATCTGCTGCGCTTGCCTGTGAGCCTGAGCAGCCTGGGCCGACACCGGGCCGTCCTGGCGTCCGGCGAGCGTTTGCAACTGGGCCGGCAGAGCGAGTCGGCACGGCTGGGCGGGGCCGCGTTGCTGGGGCGCCGCCTGTGGAATATCCAGCACAGTTTCAGCCTGCACCTGGGGCCGTTGTCCTGGCCCGACTATCAGCACCTGCTGCCCGGCGGGCGCTACTTGGAGCCGCTCTGCCAACTGGTCGAGTGTTATGTCGGCCCGACCTTTCAATGGGACCTCGACTTGCAGCTGGATCCGGCGCAGCGGCCAGGCCTGCGCCTGGGCGCGCGGCAGGGCCTGGGGCGGGCCTGCTGGCTGGGGCACAAGTGCGCGGCTGCGCCGGGATGGCGCTTCGAGCCCGCGCGTTTTCAATGACCCGCGCTGCTTTTAGGAGTTATCCGATACCCCACGGGGCACCCTTGACTGACACTGCGCGGGCTTTCCATGGATGTCTGTCTGGAGCACGCATGAATCAGCAAGTTGTAATGGGTGCCTTGCTCTCCTGTTCGTTTGGCACCGTATCGGCCCCCCTGAGTGTCCTGCCGCTGGGGCGGGTCACGGTCGAAGGTCAGCCGGCGGCGAATATTCTCGATCATCAACCCCAGGCCAATATCCCGACCTTCGGCCTCTGCCGCAGCCCGGCCAACCCCCAGGTCGCGGCGGCGACGGCCGCCGCCATGGGCGTGCTGACGCCGATGCCCTGCGTGCCCGCCACGCTCACGCCCTGGCAGCCCGGCGCGCCGCGCACGCGGATTGCCAAGCTGCCGGCGCTGGACAATCGCTGTACCTGCCTGTGCAACTGGGGCGGCCAGATCCGCGTCGATGCCAGCGCCACCCTCAAGACCACGATTGCCTGAGCGAGCCCTTGTCACCATGTCCGAGAACACCTTCCACCGTCTCCAGGTGCCTGACGTCGATGCCAAGCTGTCGCTGCTCGAGTTGACGGGCCGGGAAGGGCTGAGCCAGCTCTTCGAATACCAGTTGACGGTCTCCTGTGCCAACGATGGCTTGCAGGTCGATGATCTGCTGGGACGTCCGTTGGCACTGAGCCTCGGTGTCGAGGCGCCACAGGAGCCACAGGTGCGGCATATCCACGGCTATATCACCGCCTTCAGTGCCACGGGCTGGGTCAAGCGCCAGGCGTGCTACCGGCTTTCGCTCAGGCCCTGGTTGTGGTTGCTTACGCAGTCCCGGCGCCAGCGTATTTTCCAGAACCTGACGCTCAAACAGATACTCGAGGAGGTCTTCAGCGACTACCCCGCCAGCATCGACTGGCAGGTCGAATGCCTGGAGCCGATGGAGTACTGCGTGCAGTTCGACGAAAGCGACTTTGCTTTTTTCAGTCGTTTGCTGGAGGAAGCGGGGTTCTACTACTTCTTCGATCATCAGCCTAAAGACCACCTGTTGGTGATCGCCGACTCGATGGACGCCCATAAACCGGTGCGGCACTTGGCTGAAATGAGCTACCGGCCCAACCAGGACAAGGTCCCGGGCAGCATGCAGCGCTGGGAGTCCCACGGTGAACTGCGGCCCGGGGTGTTCAGCCTGGTGGATTTCGATTTCACCAAGGCCAGCAATCGTGAGGCCAGCGTCCTCTCGGTGAGTCAGGCGGCTGCGGCGACACCTCGCCACGGCAACTTTCGACAGGAAGGTTTTCCGGGGCGCTTCAGCAGTGGCAAATCTGTCGAAGCGCTGGCGCAGATCCAGCTCGAAGCCGCGCACGCCCGCCAGCAGTGGCGACAGGGCGTCAGCCAGTCGCTGTATCTGGTACCCGGACAGTGGTTCACCTTGGTCGATCACCCACGGGCCGAGCAGAACGGCGATTACCTGATCGTTGCGACGACCTTGCAGTTCGATACAACGACTGAGCCGCGCTGCGAGGTCGAGGCGATTCCGACCACCCAGGTGTTTCGCGCGCCGCTCCAGACGGTGCGACCGCTGATCGCCGGGCCACAGACGGCCTTCGTGGTGGGCAAGGAAGGCGATCCGATCTGGGTCGATAAATACGGTCGGATCAAGGTGCAGTTTCACTGGGACAGCAGCGAGCGGCGCAACGAGGATTGTTCCTGCTGGGTCCGGGTCGCCCAGCCGCTGGCCGGCAAGCGTTGGGGCGCGCTGTTCGTGCCGCGGGTCGGGCAGGAGGTGGTGGTGGAGTTCCTCGGCGGCAACCCCGACCGGCCCGTGGTCACCGCCGGGCTCTATAACGCCGGGCACCGGCCACCCTGGGAGCTGCCGGCCGAGGCGGCCCGCAGTGGTCTCAAGTCGCAGTCGCTGGGCGAGGAAGGGGTGTACAACGAGCTGCGCTTCGACGACAAGGCGGGCCGCGAGCAGTTGCTGATCCATGCGGGCCGCAACCAGGACCTGACGGTGCGCAACGATGCGTTCGCCAGCATCGGCAACGACTGGCACCTGACGGTCGGCGCCAATCAGTTGCTCAAGGTCAAGAACGATCTCCATGAGTCCGTCGGCGGGAGCCGCAACAGTCGGGTCGACGCCGATCAATCGCTGGATATCGGGGGCGATAGCCATTGCAAGGTTGCCGGTCAATGGCAGTCGACGGCGACCGACATGGATTTCAAGGCCCACGGCGAGCTGGTGCTGGAGGCCGGCAAGAGCCTGACCCTCAAGGTCGGCGCCAGCACCCTGGTGCTCAGCGCCTCGGGCGTGGCGATCAACGGCAAGACCGTGACCCTCGATGGGGTAGCCTCGGTTGACATCAATGGCGGTGCCGCGCCTGCCTCGACCTCGGCCAAGGCGGCGAAACCGGCGAAGGTCAAGCAGCCTAAGGAAGCTGACGATGGTCGCGATTAAGCAGGTGTTTCGACACGCCATGTTCCTGCTGCTGGTGCTGACGCTCCCAGGCTGTACCTGGTTTTGGGCGGACGAACCGGCACCGCCCGAACCGCGTATCGCGTTGTCCCTGGAGGCGGCACTGGACAGCAATCCCGACCTGCATGGCCGGCCTTCGCCGGTGATCGTCAGGCTCCTGCAACTGGCGGACAGCAAGCGCCTGGAGCAGGTCGAGCTGTTCCAGTCCGAAGCCGCCGCCGAGCAGGCCCTGGGGCGCGACCTGCTGCGGCAGGAGTCGCTGCTGCTGCGCCCTGGCCAGCAGCAGCAGCAGGGTTTTATTCCGGAGCCCGGCACCCGCTTTGTTGCGATCGTGGCCGAGTACCGGAATATCGACCATGCCCAGTGGTGGGCCTGGGCCGAAATCGACCCGACGCGCTCCTCGCGACTGACGGCCCTGATCGGTCGTGAGCGCGTAGTGTTGACGTCGGCGCCCGCGGAGGAGAAGGCCGATGAGTAGTCACGACAGCGTCGTGTGGTCAGAAGGCATGTTTCTGCTGCCGCAGCATTTCCAGCAGCAGGAGCGCCATCACCGGGCCCGGCTGGCGCAGGTCCTGCGGGCGTTGCAACCCCATGGCTGGGGCTTTTCCGCGCTGAAAATCGATGCGGGGCAACTGGCTCTGGGCACGCTGGCCCTGAGCGCCTGTGAAGGGATCATGCCCGATGGCAGCCCCTTCGCCCTGACGGACGAGGAGCTGGCCCGGCTGCGTTATCCGGTGGCCGACAGCGAGCGCGATGTACAACTGGTGCTGGCCCTGGCGGTCAATCGCCCGGGCGTTCCGGACACCGAAACCGCCCCCCGGGACGATAGCCTGGCCCGCCACCGGGTCAGCGAAGTCATGGTGGCCGACACCCATGCCGAGGGCGCCGAACCGGCCTGCTTGCAGGTGAGCCGCTTGAACCTGAAGCTGGCGCGCGAAGCGGAGGTGGCCGCTTCCCATGTGTTCCTGCGGGTGGCCCGGGTGGTGGAGCGAACGGTCGCCGGCCTGGTGGTGCTCGACCGGCAACAGGTGGCGCCGCTGCTGGCCTGGCGTTGTTCGCCGGTGCTGGCGCGCTCCGTCGACGAACTGATCGCCCGGGCCCGGCAACGCGGTGCGGCCCTGGCCGAGGGGCTGGGCCAGGGTGGCCTCGGCGGGATGACGGAAATCCAGCAATACGTGATGCTGCAAAGCGTCAACCGCGCCGAAAGCCTGTTGTTGCACCTGGCCAGCCAGGCGGCGCTGCATCCGGAACTGCTGTACCGCGAGCTGGTGCGGCTGGCCGGCGAGCTGGCGATTTTCCATCCGGACCGCAAGCGTCCCAAGGCGTACCCGGTGTACCGCCATGACCGCCTGGGTGAGACCTTTGTGCCGCTGATCCAGGACCTGCTGCAGTCGTTGAGTGCCACGGCCACGGCCGATGTGGTTGCCCTGGCCCTCAAGAGTGGCGCCTTCGGCTTTCGCTTCGCCCAGGTGCCGGACATCAATCTGTATCAATCGGCGCGTTTCATTCTCGCGGTTCGCGCGCAGGTGCCCGACGAGGAACTGCGTAAAAGCTTTCCCAGCCGCTTGAAGATCGGCCCGGCCGAGCGCCTGCACGACCTGGTGAACCTGCAATTGCCGGGTCTGGCGATCCAGGTGTTGCCGACGGCGCCCAGGGAGCTGCCTTACTATCCCGGCTTCAGCTATTTCCAGGTGTCGAGCGACCACGCCTTGTGGGCCGACCTGGTGGACACCAGCGGCTTCGGCCTGCATGTAGCCGGTTCGTTTCCGGGCCTGCAACTGGCGTTCTGGGCCATCAGGGAGCCGTGATGGCGCTTGCCAAGGCGGTTCCAGGATCACGAAAAGATGCCCGCGCGATTGCCCGCGAGCCTGTCCGGGCCCGGCCGGCGGCCGCCGACGAACAGCTGTGCCCGTTGGCCGATGATCTGCTGCATGAGGTCGTGGTTTTCCAACGCCTGACGCGCCGGCCCGACCTGGCGGCGCTGCGCCTGCGCCTGATTGCCCGGGTGCGGACCTTTCAGCGTCAGGCCCTGGCCTGCGGTATCGAGCAGCGGATCGTGTGGCGCGCCCGCTATGCCCTGTGCACCTTGCTCGACGAAGTCATTGCCAGCAGCGAATGGGCCCGGGGTGCCTGGTCGCGGCACAGCCTGTTGATGACCTTTCACCAGGAAACCGAGGGCGGCGAAGGCTTCTTCGCCTATCTGGACGAGGCGCAGCTCAAGCCGGTGGAGCACCTGGCGCTGCTTGAACTGATGTACCTGTGCCTGGCGTTGGGCCTGGAGGGGCGTTATCGAATCCAGCGCGAAGGCCGTTCGATCCTCGCCCTCAAGCGCAGCCAGCTCTACGAAATCCTGCGCCTGCACCGCGAGCGTTATCCGCGTCCGCTACTGAAGCGTGTGCCGACGGGGCAGCGGCTCCGGCGGGCGCTGCGCTGGGCCTTGTGCGGTCTGGTGCTGCTGACGATCGTCCTCGTGGTCGTGGGTGCGTACGATCTGCAGAGGCGCTCTGCCCAGCAGTTGCCGGGCCTGTCGCAGTTGGCGTCGCCCAGGGCAACGGTCCCCGCGACGCGGCCTTCGTTGGCCGAACGTCTGGCCGAGGATCTCCAGGCCGGGCGCGTGATGCTGCTCAATGAGGCGGGCGAAGTGCGACTCCTGCTCGGTGCCAGGCAATGGTTTTCACCTGGCGGCAGCGCGCTCGCGCCACAGCATCGGGTGACCTTGCAGCGGATCGCCGCGGTGCTGGCGGATTGGCCGGGACGTATCCGGATCATCGGCCATAGCGACGATACGCCGGTCGGCAAGGGTAGGGTCTCCAACCAGGAACTCTCGCTGCGACGCGCTCGTGCGGTGGCGTTCGAAATGTTCGGTGAGGCGGCCGACCCCGGGCGTATCCAGGTCCTGGGGCGTGGCGCCGGTGAGCCACGGGTCGCCAATGACAGCGCGGACAACCGCGCGCGCAATCGCCGGGTGGAGATCGTGCTCGAACTGCTCGTGACCGCCGCCGCCCTGCCGTAGGGCGCTTCACCTATTTGCCCTCGCTGGATGACTGCCACCATGTTCCTGAGATTGCTGAAAAACCTGCTGCGGGCGCTGCCGCTGACGGCGGGCCTTTACCTGTTGACCCTGCTGGTACGCAGCCAGGGGCCGCGGTTGTCCATCGACGGTGTTGCTCCGCTGGCGCACGACTGGCAGCAATGGCTGCTGCTGGTGCCGTTGTACCTGTGTGGGTTGGTTTTTCTCTGGTGGGCCCGGCGACGGCGCAAGCGCCGGGAGTTGCTTCAGGCAGAAGCGGCGCAGTTGGCGTTGCAGGCGCTGGAGCAACCCGGTGCCCGAGAGCGGCGCTTGCGTGAGCGTTTGGAGCGCTGGCGCCTGGAAGGCCAGGCCAGTGCCAGCGGTCCGGTGTTCCTGCTGCTGGGCGGGGCAGGCGCCGGCAAGCGCAGTCTGATGGGGGAGAAAGGGCGCCGCGCGCGCGGAGGCGACGAGTCACCGCCCGATGATGTGCACCCGGGGCGTGTCGGGGCTTTTTCCGTCATGGCGGTGAGTGCGGCGCTGTTGACCCAGGCAGACCCTGAGTGCGTACGGTTGTGGCGTTGCCTGCTCGATGAACTGAAACGCTCGCGCCGCCACGGGTTGGGTGTCGCCGGGGCGGTGCTGGTGCTCAATGCGGTGCATCTGCTACGCCTGGCCCCTGCTGCCCGCGATGCCCAGGCGCTGATCCTGAGGGCACGCCTGGAAGAGCTGGCCGCTCAGTTCGGGCACGGCTTGTCGGTGCAGGTGATCGTCACCCACTGTGATCGCTTGCCGGGATTCGAACCCTCGTTGCTGGCGTTGCCGACCGAGCAAAGAGACCTGGCGTTGGCCTTTGTCCGTGGGCGCAACCGGCAGAACCTGGCGGGGCTGGCCGAGCGTGTTGTCGGCCTCTTCGCGACCTTGCAGGACGGACTCCCAGAGCGCTTGCAGAAGGAAGTGCAGACCTCGGCCCGGGTTCAACTCTACGGTTTCGCGCGATTATGGCGACAGTTCGGCGAGATCTTGCAGCCTTATCTGCAGACAGCGTTTTTCGAGCAGCCGCGGGTCTCGCAGGTCCACCTGCAATCGCTGCGTTGCAGCGGTCACTTACGGGTCGAGCCCGGCACTCGGGCCGCCACTCAGCGGCTGGTCCGCTGCCTGCAACAGAGTCGACGCCACACGCGTTGGCCTGCATTCTTGCCGCCGGGTGCGGGCGGGCGGCGCTGGCTGCTTGCACTCGGTGCGGCTGCCTTGGTCATGTTGTTGGCAGCGCTGCTCGGCAACAGTTACTGGCAGCAGACCCGGCAGTTGCAGTGGCTGGCCGAGCAACAAGCGTTGCTGGCGGCGTTGCCGGCCAGCGCTGCCGGGACGGGCCTGACGCCGGCGCTGCTCGAGCGCCTGGCACGCTTCAGGAGCCTGGCCTATCCCTCCACGGATGGCTGGCCGCAGCCGGCGTTCTGGTCAAGCGAATATCAGCGATTGCTGGACCATACCCATGGCCTTTACCAGCGGGCGTTGCTCGATGAGTGGCTGCCTGGCGTTGTGCAAGTCTTGCAGCGCCCTGCGCCAGATGGGCTGTACAGCGAGAGCCAGGAGCGCTTGCGCTTTTACCTGATGCTGGGCGGCCAGGGCCGATTCGAATCGGCCGCCTTTGAAGACTGGTTGTCGGCCCAGGTGCAGGGCGATCTCGGTCAGGCGCTGGCTCCGGAGCAACGCGAGCAATTGCAGGGGCATGTCCAGGCGCTGATACCACTGCTGGCGCAGGGGCCGGTGCTGAGTGTCGATTCGCAGTGGGTAGAGCGGGTGCGTCGACAATTGCGCAGCGAGCCGCAACAGCAGCGTCTGTACGCTCGACTGAGCGCGACATTGGCCAGTGCCGACGCGGAGGATTTCAGTGTCGTCGCCGCCAGCGGCAGCGAGGGTCTGCTGAGCCTGGCCCGCCGTAGCGGCGAGCCCTTGAACCGAGGCGTTCCTGCACGCTTCAGCCCCAAGGGGTATGAGCAGCTGCGGGTCCGCTTGCCGTTATTGGTGGCCGAGGCGCTCAAGGATGAAGACTGGGTCATGGGGCCGGGGCTTCGACTGGACGCGGCGACCTTGCACAACGAAGTGTCCGCGCTTTATACGCGGGACTATATCCGCCACTGGGAGCAGTTCTTCGCGGACCTGCGGCTGGTTGGCCTCGACCAGCCCGAGTCCCTGGCCCTCAGGCTGGAGCGGCTGTCGCGGGCCGACTCGGCGCTGTTCAGCTTGCTGCGCGCGGCAGGGCGTGAGACCCGCCTTGGGCTCAGCGAGGCCCCGCAGCGTCTGGTCGACCGGGCGCGCCAGCAGGTTTCGTCACTGGCCTCCAGTCTCTCCTCCGATCTGGCCAAGACGCTTCCCGGCACGCTGGCCGCCGAGGAGCACCCGGTCAACCGGCACTTTGCGGCGCTGCGACAGTTGACCGAAGGCACCGCCGCCCCGCTTGAGGGGCTACGCGAAGCCCTGGCCCAGGCCACGATTTACCTCCAGGCCCGGGAGCAGTCCCTGGCGATGGGCTTGCCGAGCCCGCCGGTGGACAGCCTGGAGCCACTGAAGCGGCAGATCGACGGGCTGCCGCCGATGCTGCAACCGCTGTTCGCCGATATCGTCGGCGTTGCCCGGCAACACTTGCGCCAGCAGACGGTGGCGACGGTCGGCGCCAGCCTGGACCGTCAACTGGGCCCTGAATGCTCGCGCCTGCTCGCCCAGCGCTATCCCTTTGACCCACAGGCCAGGGAGCAGCTCTCGCTGGCCGATTTCAACCGCTTGTTCGCCCCTTCCGGGCTGCTGCAGGATTTTCAACAGCGTCATCCGGACACCGCGCTACTGGAGGGCGCGCCGGCGGCACAGTTCCAGCGCGCGGAGCAGATTCGCCGGGCGTTTTTTCCCGGCACGTCCGACGTCGCGCGGGTCGATTTCGAGCTCAGCCCTGTGACCATGGATGAAAACATCGCCCAGGTGCGCCTGACCCTGGACGAGCTGCAACTCGACTATGCCCACGGCCCCATCCGGCCCAGTCTGTTCACCTGGCCGACCCGGGCCTTGGGCAGCCAGCTCAAGATGGTGGTCACGCTGATCGACGGGCGCACCCTGGTACGCTCGGCCGAAGGTCCCTGGGCCTGGTTTCGTTTCATGGAGCAGGGCCGCCTGGGGCCGGCGCCGAGCGGGGAGGGTTACTGGTTGACCCTGAACTTCGAGGCTTTCGAGGTGGTGCTGCAATTGCGTAGCGCCAGCCTCGATCACCCCTTCGGTCGCAAGATCCTGAGCGATTTCCGATGCCCATCGACAGGGTGACTGTAGGTATTTGGCCTGTCCCTCAATGTGAAGGTCAGTTTCGTAACGAGCCTGGGGAAACGTCCTATGTCGGTTGACGGGACGACTGTTTAGCATGACAACACATAGCCCGCTGCAGGGTCGCGGTCGCCCTGGCGGCCCGGCTGGCCAGGTGGAGTTATCTGGCGTAGGGAGAGGGGCCCTGCGAATCAGGGGGATCATCGGTTGGGCAGGATGCCATTGTGAAGCGGTGGCGGTCCGCACAACGATTTTGCGTCGGTCGGACCTGACCACTGCCGAGTCAGTTTTTCATTGGCAGTTGTGCAGGAGAGTCCATGCTCGAGAAAAAGCCTACCCGCCTCATGATTCTGGATGACCACAGCCTGGTCCTGTGCGGCATGGAGATCAAGATCCAGGCCGAGACCGATCTTCTGTTGCTGGGCAGCTTCACCCGTGGCTCGGCGCTGATGGCAGCCTTGCGCGAGCAGGAGGTCGACCTGGTGGTGATGGACTACTCCCTGCGTTCGGGCGAGGTGGACGGCCTGAACCTGATTCGCACCTTGAGGATCCGCTTTCCCAAGTTGCGACTGCTGGTCATCTCGTCCCTGTACGTGCCCGCGACGGTCGCCTTGGCGCTGCGTTGCGGGGCCAGTGGCTTCATCGGCAAGGAGCTGAATTCCGGCGAGTTGGTGCTGGCCATTCGTCAGGTGGCGGCCGGTAAGGTCTACCTGCATCCGGACATGGTCGAGGCGTTGCAGGTGCATGAGGTCTCGCGGCTGGATATCGCCACGCCGGCCTCGGAGTCCGAGCTCGCCAGCCTGGACGAACTGGCCAGGACCTCGGCGTTGACGGTCCGCGAGCACGAGGTGCTGCGCTGTTGCCTGGACGGTCTGTCGGTGAGCCACATTGCGCGCAAGTTCTCGCGCAGTATCAAGACCATCAGTACCCAGAAACAGGCCGCGTTTCGCAAGCTGGGCCTGCGTGGCGACAACGAGTTGTACAAGGTGCGTTATCAGATGGAGGGGCGCTGAAGTGCATTTTCCTGAAAATTCGCTGTCAGAACCTGATCAGCGTGCGCTCAGTGACGCCGATCTGATGCACAATACGCCCCGGACCGTTTTTCCTCAGGATTTTCAATGTCGACATCATTCCACTTGCGTGCCGTTGCATTGGCACTGATGCTGGCGGGCGCCGCGGGCTGCTCGTCGCCCTCCAAGACCGCCGTTTACGAACGGGAGAATTTCGACGACGCCGGCACGTTCTCGCGCAACTACGGCGTGAGCGACACGGCGTCCTGTGAAGCGGCCCGGCGTGCCTTGCTCAGCCAGGGCTACATCATCACCAGCAGCGACCCGAAGCTGGTCACCGGCAACAAGAGCTTCCAGCAGACCGGCGACACCCACATGCAGATCAGCTTCAGCGTGGTCTGTGCGGCGGATGGCAGCGCCAATCATCGCTCGACCATGTTCGCCAACGCCCTGCAGGACCGCTATGCCCTGAAGAAGGTCAACAACTCCGCCAGCCTGGGCGTGGGTGTGCTGGGGTCGGTGTCGATGCCGATCGGCTCGACGGACGACTCGATGGTCAAGGTCGCCAGCGAGACCGTGTCCTCGGCGACCTTCTATGACCGTTTCTTCACCTTGGTGGAATTGTTCCTGCCACCTGAAGTGAAGAAGGAGCAACATACCGACGAGAAACCCAAGGCGGACCTGGGCGTGCCCGACGCGACGCCGGCCAAGGCCCATGCGGACAAGCCGACGGAACCCAAGGTGGCAGAAACCAAGCCGGCGCAACCGACGCCTGCACCGGTGCCCGTGCCGGCACCGAAGGCCGCGGAGCCGGTGAATAACGCACCCGTCACGCCTGCCACTTCCGAGCCGGTTGCCGCGCCGCCTGCGGCCGTGCCGGTCACACCGCTCGAGAAGGCCCCCGCAGCCCCTGGCGTCTCGGCGACCCCGACAGTCCCTGCCGCCCCTGCGGTCTCGGTGACCTCGACCGCCCCGGCAACCCCGGAAAAGCCCGCCGAGCCGACGTCCACCCCGGCCCCGGCGACTCCGGCGCAGTAACCACGACACAGGGCGGCGGGAGCGGGTTTGTCGACCTCGATCCCGTGGCCCTGTGGTGGGGACGCCACCGGCAAAATAAAAGTGGGTAAATTCTGACCGTTCTGCTAGTTTTTTATTTCAGGTCCTTACTCAGGAGCCTGGGGCAGACGGGGTGCTTCATTTTTCCTTCACACGGGACCCCTATGCTGGACCCGGCCCGCTCCTACAGGAATGGCCAGCAAGACAGCGGTTTTAACCTTGAACGAAAAAAGGAGCTTCACAATGGATGACTATCAAGAAGAACTGCTGGAGTCCCGTGCTTTCGAGCTGGACCCTGTTGAACCGGCTGAAGACGCGACCGAGCTGTAAGCGGTCGTTTTTCGGCTCAGGCCGAATGCCGCTGGCTGCGGCGGAACTCGCCAGGCGTCTGGCCGTTCCAGCGTTTGAAAGCCCGTTGAAAGGCCTCTGCTGAGGCAAAACCGAGCAGGTAGGCGATTTCGCCAAAGGCCAGTTCGGTGTCGCGAATGTAGGTCATTGCCAGGTCACGGCGAGTGTCATTGAGAATGGCGCGAAACTGTGTCCCTTCCTCGGCCAGTTTGCGACGCAATGTCCAGGTCGGCAGCTTCAGGCGTGCCGCCACTTCTTCCAGGTCGGGTTCCCGGCCGCCATTGAGCAAAGGCCCCAGCAACTGAGTGATACGTTCACGCAGGCTGCGGGTGCGCGTCAGTTGTTCCAGTTCCCGTTCGCATAATTGCAGCAGGTACCGCCAGGTGCTGGGGCAATGTTCCGGGTTGCGCAGGCCCAGGCTGGCCTGGCCGAGGCGCAGCTGATTGTGCTCGGCGGCGAAGTGCACCTGGCAGTCTCCCAGGCCCTTGTAGGCCGCGGCGTAGTCCGGTTCGGCGAATTCGATGTCGATGCGCTCGGCCTGCAGCGGCTCGCCGCCGACGCTACCCAGTTGCTGCAACCAACCGGCGATGATCGAGTCCACCACGAAGCGGTTGTAGGCGTTGTACGGGCTGATGGAGTAGAAGCGCAGCCAGGCGCCGTCGGCGTCTTCGTGGAAACTCGACTGCCCGCGATAGTTGGAGCCGTAGAGCGCCTCGAAGCGGGTCAGGGTTCTCGCCGCCTCGCGTACCGTCGGGGCCTGGGCGGCGGTCACACCGGCCAGGCCCGCCTGGCTGAGCCGACTGAGCCGGCCCATGCGCAAGCCCAGGGCCGGGTCACCAGTCAGCTGGATCGCCGCGTGCCCCAGGCGCATGTAGCGCGGAATCGACAGTCGGGCGTTGGGCTCGGCCAGGCGCGCCGGGTCCAGCCCGTATTGCGCCAGCAGGCCCTCGGGGTCCTGGCCATGACTGCGTACCGCATCGGCGAGGCTGTGGACGAAGCCCACGGACAGATCGCCCAGGCGCATCGGCAGCGGCTTCATGGCAGCCACAGGTTCAGCAGGCGGGCGCCGTGATCGCTGGCGTCCGCTTCGGCGATGGAGCGCCCATCCTGGCTGATGAAGCTCCGGCCCGAATAACGCTGGTTCCAGAACTGGCCGTGCAGGAACACGGTCATACCGGCCAGGGCCTGGCTGGAGGGCGCGCGGCTGATCAGGGTCAGGCGATGCCAGGCGTCGCCTTCGCCGAGTTCGCCGGGCCTGAGGCTGATGTTCGCCGGTGTGGCCGCACTCTTGAAACCGCGCCAGGGCAGCTCCCAGCTGTTCTTGCCGGGCAGGGAGGCCGTCACGGCAATCAGCGACACGCCCAGTTCGTCAAACCTGCTGTAGTTGTCCGGGTACCAGCTGTCACTGCCGACCAGCACGCCCAGGCGCCCGGCCGGGGTCTGCACGGCATTCAGTTCCTGGCGCCCGCTGCCCTTGATATAGCCGCGTTCGTCGAAGGTCGGGTAGAGCTTGCGTTGGGGCTGGCCCAGGGGGCGCCCGTCGGCGGCGAAAACCAGGCTGACGTTGTACAGGGCGCCCTGGCCGATTTTCAGGGTGCATTGCTCGACGCTGGGGTCCGGCAGGACGATGGAACCGGCGACCAGGGTGACAGCGAACTCTTTTGCCAGGCCGCCGAACACCGCCTGGTAGTCCTGGGCCATGGTCCTGGCCTTCATGCGCAGGCGGGCGTCTTCCAGGAAGCTGCGGCCCTTGGCGTTGAAGAGGGCGCCGAGCAGCTTCAGCGGGTTGCCGAGCATCAGCCAGTTCATCGCCTCCTGCTGGTCGAGGGCCTGGTAGAGGTCGTCTTTTTCGCCGCGCAACAGCAGCCAGGTGCCGATGTGCTCGGGCAGCACCACGATGGTTTTCTCGTTCAGCAGGCCCAGGCTGCGCGCCTGTTGCAGATAGGCCGCCAGCTTCCGGTGCAGGCGCGCCGGGCTCTGGTAGTCGTTGGGAAACAGCTCCGGTTGCACGCCCAGCAGATTGCCGTGATCAGCGGCCACGCCCTGGTTCACGACCAGGCGGATGCGCAGGTCCGAGAGGTAGTGACCGTTGCTGCGCTGTTGGGTCCATACGCCATAGCCGGTGACGGCGGCAAGCAGCAGGACCAGCAAGGAGAAGACAATGAATTTGCGCATGGGAGCGGATAACGAACGACCGTCTGCGGGAGTCTTGCATTTTCTCTGAAATTTGTAGCCAAGGTACGAAAAAACAATGATTTGGCACGAAAATTTCGCATCGCTTGATATTATTTTTTCGCGACGAGCTGAATTTCGGCCTCATTCATCACTGGGGATGCGTTGGGGCGTTACAACGAGGGGTGATTGAGTTGATGGATGCAGGCGTAAGCCTAGCACTTGACGAGATCAAATACGGAACGCTCCGTCCTGGGAGGTAGAAGCAACACCGTATTTCTCTCGGTACCTATCCAGAATTGGTTTGAAGAATGCGGGCGTGTACGTGATGTTGCCACGCCCATCGTGGAGATTGGTTTTGAGACCAATCCGGCCACAGACCTCGATATTGCGGCACCAGCACAGTCTTCCGTTGACGAGAAGTCCTGCTCGCCTTCTTGCTTAAGAACACCAATTTCATCAGGACTTTCCTTGACGCTGTTGGAAGCACTGCTACATTCATTCGCGGCGATGACTGACCGGTCGCAGGTATGCGAGCGGATTGACAGTCGACCGTTTCAGCCGCTGGTGCGCGAATTGTGTACGGCGATCTCAAACGGTATGCGTAGACGGGACGGCAGGAGGCCGAGGTGTTGGGTGAAATGGATTTTACTGAAAGCGCTCGTCAACACGCGGCGTATTTTGAGGCTCTGCACGAGATTGTGCTGTCGATCTTCGATCGGATGCCTGTCGAAAACCAACCTGCCTACATTGTTCATACAGGATGTGGTGATGCCTCATTACTGAAGTCGCTGTATGAATTTGTTGAAGCACGCTCAGCGCGAGGACGATTGCTAGACAGCCATCCGCTACGTTTGATTGGCATCGATTCCGATCGGACAATGTTGGAATGCGCTGCCGCCGGCCTCGCCAACCTTGATCATCTGCTCATTCAGGCGTCTATCGACGACCCACGGGAGGTGTCAAGTCAACTTCGTAGCCACGGCATCGATGACGTCGACGCCGTCTTGTATGTGCGATGGCCAGAATACCCGGACAGTTCCAGCTTGACCCCCGAAGGCATCACTAGGTCCTGGGTCGAGTACATGGGGCGATGGGCCGACGGCGTGGGTCGCTGCGGACTGATCCAACTGGCTGAATGCTCCATGGGGTCGGACGTTGCAGGTGAAGCTTCCCCCAGGGGGGATCTGCCTTGCGACTCCAGTCATGGGCCTTCGTCAAGACTACCCGACTGGGCAGAACGCCACCTGATGGGGGCGGCAGCAGTCGGGCTGTTTGCGCAGATGCATTCTTTTCACAAATTCCCGCAACAGAAATTGTTTGCGCAGGCAGTGCTGAGCCTTCTTGAACGTCGTGCCTACATAATCCGTTATGCCCGCGAGAGCGATGTGCCGGCGCTCATGGTCCTGGAAGAACAGTGCTGGGCCGCGGGAATCCGGGTGAGCGAAGAGGCCATTCGGGAGCGAGTTATTCAGTACGCGCAAGGGCAGTTGGTTCTCGAAGTCAACGGTGTAGTCAAAGGTTGCATCTATTCACAGCGCATTGAGCATGCGCAATTGCTAGACGATGCAACCTTTGAGACGGCGTGGCGGCTCCATGCACCGCAGGGGCCGATTGTTCAGTTACTTGCGCTCAATATTTCGTCAGATGCACAGGACCAACAGTTTGGCGATCAGCTCCTGGAGTTCATGCTTCAACGTTGCTCGCTTCTGACCGGTGTGGGCAGTGTCGTGGGGGTTACGCGGTGCAAGGACCACGGCAAGCATGAACAGATACCCATGTTCGATTACATTGGACTGCGCAATGGCCGCGGCGAATTGATCGATACAGTGTTGCGGTTTCATGAGCGACATGGCGCGACTATCCGTAAGCTTATGCCAGGATATCGTCCAGCAGACGACGTCAATAATGGTAATGGTGTTCTGGTCCATTATGACCTCGCCAACCGGCTGCTCCTGGGCAACCTTCAGTCACGACTAGTCACGCCGGCCGCCGTATCGAGTGGCGAGAATGATCGTACGGGCCACGTCGGCCAGTACGTGAGCCGTTTGATACGTTCGCGGCTGCAACTCGACAATGACGTACCACTCGATCTTGATCAGCCGTTGATGGAGATGGGGCTGGATTCGGCGGATTTGCTGGAACTGGCGACAAGCATCAGTGGTGAATTCAATGTCACGCTGACGGCGATGTTCTTCTTTGAAAACAACACGTGCAACAAAGTGATCGTGGCGGTGGGCGAACGTGCGGACGCATCGCAAGTCGTGGTGCAGTCGCACAAATCCGACCATCAATCAGTCCCGGTCCCACGGGTTGGCCTTGATATCGCCATTGTCGGTGCCGCCTGTCGACTCCCGTTCGATATCGAAACCCTTGATGGGTTCTGGCAATTACTGCTGAACGGCGAGGAGGTGATCGGAACCGTACCGGAAGGCCGTTGGCAATGGCCGGTCGATATCGAACCGCACACGAAGCATCGCGGTATTGATCAAGGCGCATTCCTCAGCGATGTTGCGCGATTCGATGGGGCATTTTTCCGGATTTCCCCGCACGAAGCCGAACTCATGGACCCACAGCAACGCATTTTGCTGGAGCTCAGTTGGCAATGCCTTGAGGATGCGGGTTACTGCCCGTCGTCGTTGGCGGGATCACGAACGGGTGTATATGTCGGTGCCAGCGGATCGGATTATCGGCTGCTCGTCGATCGGACAGGTGCCGGGATAGAGGGGCATTCGGGACTCGGGACGTCAATGTCGATTCTGCCGAACCGCATCTCCTATTTCTATGATTTCTGCGGGCCGAGCATGCTGATCGATACGGCCTGTTCGAGTTCGCTGGTGGCGGTGCATCAAGCGATAGAGTCTTTGCGCGCAGGCAATTGCACGCAAGCCATGGTCGCCGGGATCAACATCATGTGCGATCCGTCGACTACGGTCGCGTATTACCGGGCGGGCATGTTGTCTACGGATGGACGGTGCCGGACTTTCGATGCGTCAGCCAACGGCTATGTGCGCGCAGAGGGCGCGGTGATGCTGCTACTCAAGCCATATGAGTATGCACTGCGCGATAACGACAATATCTATGCGGTGCTCAAAGGAAGCGCAGTCAACCATGGAGGACTGGCGGGTGGTTTGACCGTTCCAAACCCGCGTGCGCAAGCTGAGCTGGTCATGGGCGCATGTCGCAACGCCGACATCGACATCAACTCGCTCGGATATATAGAAGCCCACGGTACCGGCACATCGCTCGGTGATCCGATCGAAGTGGCCGGACTCAAGTCCGCATTCGAGAGGTTCACAGCGGACGGTGACCCAGTGAATGCCCGATGCGGGCTCGGCTCACTCAAGACCAATTTTGGACATCTCGAGGCCGCCGCGGGCATCGCCGGATTGCTCAAGGCGATGTTATGCCTACGGCATAACGTGATTCCCGGGTCGTTGAATTTCGATCGCTTGAATCCGCTTATCGACCTTTCGGGCACCCCGTTCCATGTCGTCGACGCTACGACAGCATGGCCCGCCTCCCATGAGGAACCACGTCGTGCTGGCGTCAGCAGCTTCGGATCCGGTGGGACCAATGCGCATGTGATCGTTGAGGAACACCGTCTGCCGCTGGCAGTCGAAACACCAGGGTTGGCCGTCTCACCGCAACGCCTGGTTTTGATTCTGCTTTGCGCGAAGAGTGCGCAGCGTCTGCTGGAAAGTGCGCATTCACTGCGGACCTGCCTTTCCCATGACCGCTTCGCCGATAAGGATCTCGTCGATATCGCTTATACGTTGCAGGTGGGCCGGGAGTCGATGGAGCATCGACTTGCCTTGACTGCTACCTCAATACGTGAACTTCACGAGAAGCTTGACGCTTATATCGCAGCGGCGGCCGTGCAGGTCGAATACGGCGACGTTCACGTAGGGGAAGTGAAAAAGGGCAGCGAGGGGCTGATTGCATTGGGCCAAGACGCGGACTTCTTGAACTTATTGAATATCTGGATCGCGAAAGGCAAACATAGCCCATTACTCGCTTTATGGGTGCGCGGTCTCGATGTCGACTGGTCGAGCCTGTATCGCGAGGGCGGTGCCTACGAGGCGCTGTCGCCACGCCGAGTCAGTCTTGCGACCTATAGCTTCGAACGCACACCGCATTGGGTCGGTCGGCTGGCGAGTGCGAATGGGCGTATCGGTTCAGTCGCGACGTTGTGCGAGTCAACGCGGGCGTCTTCCTTTCCGGATGACAGCGTGACGGGCGGGGCGTCAACCGAGCCGGCTTTCCTCGTTCCGGTGTGGGATGCATGGGTCGGTGAATCGGTGGACGAGCCGAGTGCCGATGAACGTATCGTGGTGCTCGGTGGTACAGCAAGACAAAAAAGCTCAATCCTCGAACGGTATCCGCAGGCGCGCTTTGTCGCGTTCGAAGAGGGCGAGGGGGGCGAAGCACTAATCGAGCGTTTGCGGGCACACGAGGTGATCGAGCACATTGTGTGGATCACGCCACAACAGTCCGACACCAGTACCACGATGCTCGATAACGAATTGATCGCGGGTCAGCAACGGGGTGTGATCAATGGCTTTCGCTTGATCAAGGCCTTGCTGCAGTTGGGCTATGGTAGAAAAACACTCGGATGGACCGTCGTCACCTGGCAAACGCAAGCGGTGCATCCGCAGGACGTCATCGATCCGACGCATGCCAGTGTGCACGGATTGATCGGCTCGCTGGCGAAAGAGCACGCGCAATGGAAGATTCGCTTGGTCGACTTGCCCGGCGACGATGAATGGCCGTTGGAGCAGAGCATGAGATTGCCTGCCGATGGGGAAGGGAATGCTTACGCTTATCGTCAGGGAGAATGGCATCGTCAGGTGCTAGTGTATTGCGATGTACCGTCGCTGCAACCGGCCCCGTACCGCAAGGCCGGCGTGTATGTCGTCATTGGCGGAGCGGGTGGTCTCGGGGAGGTATTCAGTCGTGTCCTTATCGAACGCTACCAGGCGCAAGTGATTTGGATCGGACGTCGCCCCGTCGACGCGGTGATCGAGCAGAAGATCAACCGGCTCGGTGCGCTAGGCGTCACGCCGACTTACGTGCGCGCCGATGCGACCGATTACGCCGAACTGGAAGGCGCCTATCGTCAGATCAAGGCGCGTTATGGTGCTATCCACGGTGTGATCCATGCCGCAATTACACTGCAAGACAAGACCATTGCGAATATGGACGAAGAGCGGTTCAGGTCCGGGCTTGCCGCGAAGGTGGATGTCAGCGTGCGTCTTGGACAGGTCTTTGCCCAGGAACCATTGGATTTCGTGCTGTTCTTCTCGTCCATCCAGAGTTTTTTCAAACCTGCTGGGCAAAGTAATTATGCGGCGGGCTGCACGTTCAAAGACGCTTACGCACACGCGCTCGGCCGGGCATGGCCATGCCCGGTGAAATGTATGAATTGGGGATACTGGGGGACCGTCGGCATCGTGGCGTCGCCGGCGTACCGAGCGAGGTTGGCGAGTCAAGGCATCGGCTCGATTGAGCCTGCCATTGGCATGGATGCAGTGGACGTGTTGTTGCAAAGTCCATTTGAACGATTGGCCTTCATGCAGCTGAGTAAAAAATCTGCTGTGGCGAAAATGATCGGGGATGAATGGTTGTTGCAATTGCCAGCGGGAGGACAAAGCGCAAGTGACGCGCAGCAGTCGCCGGCGGTGCTGTCGATCATCGACAGGCCGGTCGAGCGGGACACAGTTGGCATGGAGTGCGCTGTTTCGAGTGAATTGCTGGCGCGGCTGCTGTTTGTCCAACTACGTTCGCTGGGGTTTGAGATCGACGCAGAGGGTGATCTGCACGGTCACAACGTCGCGCATTGGAAAAAGAACATCGGACTGTCCGCACTCTACGAGCGCTGGTTGCATCATGGTGTCCGTATTGCACACCCGTACCTGCGTGGGGACATGACCGGCTCTGGCTCGTTTGACACCGTGTCGATGAGCGATGCACAACTATGGGGTCAGTGGAACGAACACAAGCGTGAATTGTCGGCGCAGCCCGGCATGCGCGCTCAGGCCGAGTTCGTGGAAGCCGCACTACGTGCGTTACCAGACATTCTGGCCGGACGACGTGCGGCGACTGATGTGCTCTTTGCGCGCGGATCGCTTGATTTCGTCAGCGCGGTATATCGAGGCAATCCGGTATCCGACTTCTTCAACGATGCACTGGTCGAGGAGCTGATTGCCTATATCGAGGAGCGTGTGCGCAACGATCCAGCGGCGCGCATCCGGATCCTTGAAATCGGTGCCGGGACCGGAGCAACGACGGCGCGCATTATCAGCAGTCTTGGGGCGTTGCGTGAATGCATCGACGAGTATTGCTACACGGACTTGTCGAAAGTGTTTCTTCTGGATGCCCAGCAGCAATTCGCGGCGCATGCCGATTACTTCAACTATACGTTGTTCAATGTCGAGCACCCACTTTGCGAGCAGGCGATTGAAGTCGGCAAGTACGATGTCGTCGTCGCCAGCAACGTTCTGCATGCCACCCAGAATATTCGTCAGACGTTGCGCAATACAAAGGCCTGTCTGAAACGACAGGGTTTGCTCCTTCTCAACGAGTTGTCCGGAATTAGCCTGATTCATCATCTGACCTTCGGTTTGCTTGAAGGCTGGTGGCGATACCAGGACAAAGTGACGCGTATTGCAGGTTCACCTGCACTGGAAACCGAGCAATGGAGGCGAGTACTCGAAGGAGAAGGTTTCAAACACATCCATTTCCCTGTTTTGGATGCCCATCGTTTTGGACAGCAGATTGTCGTTGCAACCAGTGATGGATGGGTCCGTCAGAAAGGCCGTTCAGCTGTGTCCGATTCGAACTCGGTTCTCGAGCGGTTCCTGAAGGCTAATGAAAAAGATGCACGGGCTGTGGCAGCCGAGGCTGTCGATACCGGACCGATTGCGTTCCCAGCGCGATCGGCAGCGTCACTAGAAGAGACACTGGATCGGGTGATCCGACGCATGTCTCCGGTCATTGGCATGCACATGGAAAAGATCGATGTGGACACCGATTTCATGGTGTACGGCATCGATTCGATTCTCTCCATGAAGGTGCTCCATGAGTTGGAGCTGGAGTTCTCGATACAGCTATCCAACAGCATGCTGTTCGAGCATAGAACCATCGCTGATCTATCGACGGCCATTGTGCGGATCGTGAGCGCACAGCCTCGCGAGGCGTCATCGGCGCGGACGCTTGATGTGGTCGTGGGTGAACGCTTGGACACTCAGTCCTCTGATGATCGGACGATGAAAATGCTTGAAGATTTCAGAGACGGAAACGTAAAGATCGAAGAGGTCGAAGGGATTCTGGATCGCTGGACAAAATAGGGATTATTTTTGTGACTCGTCGCGATTTGTTATTTGCTTACAAGAACCGCTCACTTACAACTCAGGAACTGGTAGCAGCGCTGACCGAATTGAACACCGAAAGACGGTTTTCGCTGACGGCTGGGCAGCAGGGCCTCTGGGTGGCAGGGCATTTGTCTGATCAGGCATATGCATACAACGTTCCGCTGTGTTTCCGTATCGCAGCGACGATCGATGTGCCGACATTGCGCACGGCGTGGAGCCTGACGCTTCTCGAACATCCCTCTTTGCGTTCGGTTATCGAGCAACAGGCTGACGGTCAACCGCTTCAGTGTGTGCGGCCGTGGGAGGTCTTGCCGTTTAAACATGAAGATGTATCGGCACTGGACGAGAATGCCATCGAATCTTTGATTCAACAGCATGCGCGCGCGCCGATATCGTTGTGCAACGGCCCCTTGTGCAGATTACATCTGTTGTCGAAGGGGGAGCACGAGCACATTGCCCTGATCATCGTTCATCACATCGTATTCGATGGTGGCTCGGCGGAACCTCTGCTCGAGTCGCTGCTCGGCAAGTATCGGGCTTTGCAGCGTCAGGAGTCGATTGTAGCGCCTCTGCCGTCATCTGTGGATTACGCCGATTTCGTGGAATGGGAGCGCGAGTACTTCGAAAGCGATGCCGTACAGCAGCATCGACAGTATTGGCAAGATCAACTCACCGGTACGTTACCTGTTCTGGCGTTGCCCACGGACCGTCCGCGGTCGACAGTGTCCGGCGTCGATGGGCGTACCCACGCTCATGTGCTGCCTGCAGGGCTGGTCGAACGGATCCGCCAAGCCGCCCAGGCGCTGCGGGTCAATGTCAGCGTGTTGCTGCTCGGAGTATTCAAGCTTCTATTGCATCGTTATACCGGCGAGTCAGAACTCGTCGTCGGGGTGCCGACCCTCGGGCGTCCTCAATCCCGGTTCGACAAGATCGTCGGATATTTCGTCAACACCATCGCATTGCGCAGTCGGATCGAGAGCGACCGGCCATTCGCCGAGTGGGTGCAGTCGCTGCAACGAACGATGAATGACGGCCTCGACCACGCCGCGTATCCCTTCGCACGGGTTGTGAGCGATCTTCAAGGGCCACGGGACGGTACCCATCAGGCGGTGTTTCAGGTCGCCTATGAGTATGAGAGTGGCAGCATGTTTGACTTTCGTCGCACATTGGAGCGCTTCGAAGAGTTGCTGCTCGAACCGTACGAGTGTGTCCAGCAGGATGGCTACTACGAATTCGTACTGGAAGTGGTGGAGCGTGATGCAGGTCTGGTGGCGAACTTCAAATACGACGCGAACCTGTTCGACGAAGGTACCGTCGCGAGGATGGCCGTTCACTACGAAAACATCCTGACACAGGTGTTGAACCAGCCTCATCTGGCGTTGGGCGCCTTTCATCCAATGACTGACGAAGAAGCGCAGCGGCAACTCGTTCAGTGGAATGCGACAGATGCTGCCTATCCTGAAGACCGCTGTGTACACCAGTTGATCGACGATGTGGCGAGCCGTACACCGAAAGCGACCGCCGTGGTTTTCGGCGAACAGTCGCTCACCTATCGGGAGTTGAGCGAACACAGTGAGCGGCTTGCCGCACGTCTTGCGGACAGCGGTGTACGACCTGGTGATCGTGTCGGCGTTTGCCTGGAGCGCTCGCTGGCGTTACCAGTCTGTCTGCTTGGCATATTGAAGGCCGGAGCTGCCTACGTTCCGCTTGACCCGGCATTTCCTCGTGATCGCCTGCAGCACATGCTGCAGGACAGCGGTGCACGGTGTGTGGTCGTCCAAGAGCGGCAGCGCAGTTTGGTCGAAGAGGTGGCTGGCGATGCTACGCAGATCGTGTGTATCGACCAGGACGAATGGCATAAGAACCAACCACCCGCCCCGGCAGCGGCCGAGTGGCACGCTGCGCTGGCCAGCCGGACAACAAGTTCCACCGCACTGGCCTATGTGATGTACACATCGGGGAGTACCGGTCAGCCCAAAGGTGTAATGATAACGCATCAGTCATTGACGAATTTTCTGATCTCGATGAGTCGTGAACCCGGAATAACGGCTGATGACCGGCTCTTGGCAGTGACAACCTACAGTTTCGATATTGCCGGACTCGAGTTGTATTTGCCGCTCATTGTGGGTGCGACCTGCCATTTATGCGATGCGGCCCTGGTCAAGGATGCCGAGCAGTTGAAGCAGGAAATCGCCCGAGTCCGCCCGACGATGATGCAAGCGACACCAGTGACTTGGTCGATGCTGCTGCAGGTAGGCTGGCGCAATGAAACCCGCACGAAGATTCTGTGCGGTGGCGAAGCGCTTTCGCAGGCGTTGCGTACGTGCTTCGTCGAGTCTGGATGGGACGCGTGGAATCTGTACGGTCCCACAGAGACCACTATCTGGTCGACCGTCGAAAGAGTCAGTGACATCGATGCGCATTCCATTGGCAGGCCAATCGCCAATACCCAGATCTACATTCTCGATCAATATCAGCAACCGGCTCCGATTCTCGTGCCTGGTGAGTTATGCATTGGGGGCGCCGGGCTTGCCTCGGGCTACTTCAATCAGCCGACGCTGACGCAGATAAAATTCACCGATAACCCGTTCAAACCAGGTAGCAAGCTCTACAGGACCGGCGACCTGGCGTATTGGCGGGCTGACGGTACGCTCGGCTATATCGGTCGTATCGACGGGCAGGTGAAAATTCGGGGTTATCGCCTTGAACTGGACGAAATAGAAGGCTGCCTAAATCGGCATCCGCAGGTTCGCAGTTGCGCAGTTGCGGTCGTGGAACTGGACGGGCACAAGTCCCTTGTCGCTTGCTGCATGCTGGACCACGGTTTTGACTTGAAGTCCAAGGCGGCAGTGCGCTCCTTACGCGATCATCTCGGTGTGACGCTGCCGGAATACATGATTCCGGTGCAATTCATCGAAGTCGACGGGTTGCCGCTAACTCCGAACGGCAAGTTGGATCGACGGCAACTGACGGCGATGGCCTCGGCCGTGATCACGACCGATCGTGATACGTCCGAGTCGGCGCCAGAGCAATCCGGTGCACCTGGCGAAGCCTCACGCACAAGTATCGAACTGCGCGTGCGGCGTATCTGGCAGAGCGTGCTGATCACGAACAACCTGGGGAGCGATGAAGGATTCTTCGACGCCGGTGGAGACTCGATGTCAGCGGTTATTGTGGCAGCGCGAATCAAGGCGGATTTCGACTGCCAGTTCGATGCCACCGACATGTTCCGTTTCGGCACGATTCGACGAATCGCTGAGCATCTGGCAGATTCATTGACCGATCATATGCAGTCTGTCGGGCAGCATTGTGTCAGCGAGCAAGCCGCACGGCATTCGCCGGAGCCGCAAGGACTGCCGGTCAACGCTGAACCGACGTCCGACATACCGGATTACTACGATGAAAGTGTCGCGATTATCGGTATTTCCTGTCAGCTCCCGGGAGCTGAAAGCCATCGCGCGTTCTGGAAGAATCTGGCTGACGGCACCCAGAGCATAGAGGTTCTATCACACCAGGCGCTGCGTGACGCCAATGTTCCTGACGAGATTCTCGCCCGGGATGATTTTGTACCCGCCCTGGGACGCATTACCGGCAGAGAGTTCTTCGACGCCGAGTTTTTCAAGGTTTCGCCGCGTGATGCCGAACTCATGGACCCCCAATTGCGCCTTCTGCTGCAGCATGCGTGGAACGCCATCGAAGATGCGGGCTACGTGTCAAAGGAAATCCCCGATACCTGCGTGCTGATCGCCAGCAGCCGCAACGGTTATGCGACCGGACAGACAGGAACCAGCGGTGCCGACGTGCTACACAGTAGCGAGCAATACGTGTCCTGGCTGCTGTCGCAGAGCGGTACGATTCCGACGATGATTTCCCATCGACTCGGACTCAAAGGTCCCAGTCTGGCCGTTCACTCGAACTGCTCGTCTTCCCTGGTTGCCTTGAATGTGGCCTACCGCAGCCTGCTTGCAGGCGAAGCACGGCAGGCGTTGGTCGGTGCGGCCGCTCTCCTTTCCCCGTGCGACTTGGGCTACGTCTATCAGAAGGGCCTGAATTTTTCGAGCGACGGGCGCGTCAGAACCTTTGATGCATCCGCCGACGGAATGGTCGGAGGCGAAGGCGTGGCGGCGGTGTTGCTCAAGCGCGCGACCGAGGCGGTTGCCGATGGTGATCACATCTACGCATTGATTCGTGGTATTGCGCTTAATAACGACGGTGATGCCAAAGTAGGGTTTTATGCGCCAAGCATGGAAGGTCAGACAGATGTCATCGAGAAGGTGCTGCGTGAAACCGGCATCGATCCGCAGTCCATCAGCTACGTAGAAGCGCACGGTACGGGCACAGAGCTCGGTGATCCGATCGAGCTGGCGGCGCTCAGCAACGCATACCGGCTCCACACAGATCGAACACAGTTCTGTGGAATAGGCTCGGTCAAGACCAACATCGGCCACCTGGATACCGCTGCGGGTCTGGCGGGCCTGATCAAGGTGGCATTGAGCCTTTCAAAGGGCGCGATGCCGCCGACTCTGAACTACCATACGCCTAATCCCCAGTTCGCCCTCGACCGCTCGCCGTTCTATGTTGTCGACCATTACACCGCCTGGCACCAGGATCACGGCCCGAGACGGGCAGCGCTGAGTTCCTTCGGTATCGGTGGCACCAATGCCCATGCGATCCTTGAGGAGGTGACAGCACCGGTACGCCGACAGTTGTCTCCGTTGTCGATTTATCCGGTACTGCTGTCTGCCAGAAACGATGCACGCCTGCATGACCGTGTAGTTGCGCTGTATCGCTATTTGCTCGAGAGCGAACCGGCGTCAATCGACATCGCTGATCTTGCCTATACCTTGCAGGTCGGGCGTGAACCGATGGAGCAGCGGCTGGCGATAGTTGTCACCTCACTGGAGGACTTGCAGGAAAAGTTGAGCGCCTGCATCGAGCATCTTGCCGATGCCAGCCAGATACCGGGCTGCTATCGTGGCCACACGCAGGGTAGCGATGAGCAGTTATCGATCTTCAATACCGACGACGTACTGCAGCAGGCTATCGGAACCTGGATCGAGCGCGGTCAATACGATCGGTTGTTGGAGCTGTGGGTAAAGGGCCTGGCGTTTGACTGGAAGAGCCTGTACCGCACAGAGGGACCGCTCGCGCAGACACAACCGCGGCGGATGCCGCTTGCGACGTATCCCTTTGCCAAGGAACCCTACTGGAAACCGTCGCCGGCACCGGCGAGCGGGGAGGAGCGTTCAGACACGCGCCGTGTAGCATCAAAGGGAAGTGAATGCCTGTTGTTCGGCGAAGAGTGGCAGGATCTCGCGTTGAGCCAAAGTCCGCAGAATGCGCCACAGACCGTCGCGATGTTTCTCACCGATCCAGGCCTCCAGCGCGAAGTGGCGCAAGCTGTCGAGCAACTTTGCCCAGGCGTGCGCTTGGTATTTATCCAGCAAGCCGTTGCGCATGAAATCATCCCGCCGCACGCAGGCATGGCGCTCGAAGCGGATACGTTGGTTCGCTACACGGTACGGCGAGAGGAGTCGCAATCCTACGCTCGGGTGTTTACCCGTATCCAGCAGGCGCAAGGTTCCATCGATGCGATCTGGTATGGCTGGGCGCTGGAAGACGCAACGTGCGTAACTGATCGGCAGCCGATTACCGGCCTTCTACAGGCGCTGGCCCATGCAGGCACCGGAAATATTCGCGTGATATTGGCGGGCGTCTACGACACTGACGTGGCGCGCTGCCACATCGAATCGTGGATCGGCTATGAGCGTTCGGTACCGCGAATTCTGCCGGCGGTTCAGACCGCCGTCATTCTTGAGGAATTGAACGGACATGCCTCTGCCGACAATCACATCAGCACCTTGGCGATGGGGCCGTGGGCGCAACGGCTGTGGCGTGAGTCGTGTGCCCGGACCCTCGAGAGTGCACATTATGTCGATGGTCGCCGTCAGGTGTTGCGCGTCACCCCGCTCGAATGGTTTGGTGATGAAGCGGCCGAAGTCTTTCGCGAACACGGTACTTATCTGATCACTGGCGGTCTGGGCAGTCTCGGCTACGCGTTTGCCAGGCACCTGGCGCAGCGCTATTCAGCTAACCTCATCCTGACCGGCCGTTCCAGTCTGAGTGCCGACGGGCAGGCCATGCTTGATGTATTGCACGCCTCGGGTGGGCGCGCGCGCTATGTTGCCGCGCACATGAGCGACGCAGAGCAGATGCGCTCGGCCTTGGAACAGGGCGAGGAGTTGTTCGGCGAAGTGCACGGGGTGATTCACGCGGCCGGGGCGGACAGCGATGCGACTCTCCTGACAGCGGGCTTGCGAGATATCGACGCGGTGACACCGCCGAAGATTGCCGGGACTCTGGTGCTGGCCGAACTCCTCAAATGTCGCCAACTGGACTTTGTCTGCTATTTCTCGTCCAGCGCCGCCATTCTGGGTGATTTCGGTCTTTGCGATTATGCGGTGGGCAATCGTTTCGAACTCGCCCATGCCAAGTACACGAAACACAAGGCCCTGGCTATCTGCTGGCCGCTGTGGGCGGATGGTGGGATGGGATTGAAGGACGCCGCCGGGACCCGGCTTTATCTGCAGTCGAGCGGGCAACGCACGCTCGGGACGCAGGAAGGCATCGACGTGTGCGAACGGCTGCTTGCGCAGCATCGTCTCGATGGGTTACGTCATGGGCTGGTGATGGTTGGGGAGCGCGACCGGATTCACAAGATGCTCGGCGTGGCGTCGGCCGAACCGGCTGGCACCCTGTCATCCTCGTCTGTGCACAGCGAGCAACCGAGCGCTGAAGAGCAGGGCTTATCCGTCGACCAATACGTGCTGTGGCAACTGAAAGAACAGGCCAGAGAGCTGTTGAAGCTGCCGTACGACCGGTTGGGCCAGGAAGTGAATCTGGTTGATTTCGGGTTCGATTCCATTGCATTGGTGACGTTTGCGAAAAAATTGTCCCAGTGCTTTGGTTTCGATGTGTTACCCAGCGTTTTTTTCAGCCATTCGACATTGGGCAAGCTGACGAGCCATTTCGTCGCGGAACATGCCGACCTGCTGAGGTATCGCCAGCAAGAGCACGTCGGCGCGCGAACGCGGGTTACCGTCCGTGGCGAAGTGTCCATGCCGGCAGTTGATATCCCAGGGTTGGCTCGCGAGGCGGTGCCGGCCGACTCGCAGGCGTCCACTGTTGCGCGGCGTGGCCTCGCGCCGCAGGAACCGATGGCAATCATCGGCATGAGCGGACGTTTTCCCGGTGCACGCGATGTTGACGAGTTCTGGCATGTGCTTCTGGAAGGACGGGATGCCGTACAGGAAATACCTCTTACACGCTTCGATTGGCGAAACTACTACTGCGCGCCAGACACATCGGTCGGCGCGCAACAGATACCCGTCGGCAAGACCAACGGCAAATGGCTGGGGATGATTGATGGGGTCGAGGAGTTCGATCCGTTGTTCTTCGAGATATCGCCGAAGGAAGCGCAGTTGATGGATCCGCGGCAACGTCTGCTATTGCAAGAGTCGTTCAAGGCGCTCGAGGATGCAGGTTATGGCAATACTCAGTTGTGTGAGCACAGAATCGGCATGTTCGTCGGCGCGGAACAGGGCGACTACCAGACACTGGTCGGTAATGCCGGAAATGTAACGGCCAATCACGACGGCGTCTTGGCGGCTCGTCTGTCGTACTTCCTGAACCTGCGCGGCCCAGCGATGGCGATCAACACATCGTGCTCGTCGGGACTGGTCGCTGTGCATCAAGCCTGTGCAAGCCTGCGGGCCGGGGAATGTGATACCGCGATCGCGGCAGGCGTAAACCTCATTCTCACACCGCAGGTGTACGTGGATTTGGGGCAGGCGGGAATGCTTTCGTCGAATGGGCGGTGTCATGCCTTCGATCAGCGTGCCAGTGGAATGGTCCCTGGCGAGGCAGTTGTGGCGATAGTGCTCAAGCCACTGTCACAAGCGGAGGCGCAGGGCGATACCATCTATGCGGTGATTCGCGGCAGTGGTCTCAATCATGACGGCAAGACTAATGGCTTGACGGCACCGAGCGGGACATCGCAAACAGAACTGATCAACGATGTTTATGATCGGGCTGATATACGTCACGCGGACATCGACTACATCGTGACTCACGGCACGGGGACACGGCTGGGAGATCCGGTAGAGATCAATGCGTTGCGAGATGCCTTCAAACGCACGTCGGCGGCAATGCCGTTCTGCGCGCTGACGTCGACGAAGTCGAATGTAGGCCATGCTTTTGCGGCCTCGGGTCTTGTCAGTCTGGTGAGCCTGGTACAGGCACTGCGGCACCAGACTATTCCGGCGAGTCTGCACTGCGAACAGTTGAGTGACTATATCGACTGGACCCAAAGTCCGTTCTACGTGAACACCTGCAACCGGGAATGGAAAAGGGCGGCGAACAAGGCCCGCTTCGGCGCAGTGAGCGCATTCGGCATGAGCGGTACGAACGCGCATATGGTTCTACAGGGGTACGAAGCCAAGCGTCGAGACAGTTCTTTCGACATACGTCCCTGCTATTTGCTGGTCTTGTCGGCCAAGTCGGAGCAAGCGCTACGCCAGCGCGCCGATGATCTGATCGCCTTCCTGAAGGAGGGGCGAGAGCAGTGGTGCAACTCCACGTTGGCAGCGCTGAGCCATACGTTGCTCAATCATCGTCAGCACTTCAACTTCCGTTCCGCGATGTGGGTCACTGATTTCGATGAAGCACTTCATGCTCTGGAGCGGGTCAACACCGAAAATGGCTCACCGCTAGGCGTGTGGGCAAGGGTCTCCCGGGATTTCGAGGAGCAGGCGGCGCTCAGGCAGCAGGGGCAGACCATACTCGACAGCATCGGCACGCTTTCAAACGACCCACATCTCTATAGGCAATCGCTCGCGGTGCTTGCCGATCTCTATTGCCAGGGCTATGAATTGCCGTGGCGCAGGCTGTTCGGCAAGGAGCCGCCGCAGCGCATCTCCCTTCCCACGTATCCGTTCCTGAGGGAGCGATATTGGATCGATGAGGATCGATCCAATGAATGGGAGTGGATGCGAGAGCCGGTGAACGATCAGATGGCACAGGTGAACTCGCCTCGATCCGAAGACAAAACAGTATTGTTACTGGCCCCGTCCTGGGAGCCGAAAACCCTGTCGGAACAGAGTGCCGGAGCAGACCGCTGGGCAGAGCAGCGGGTGATGCTGGCGGGAGGTTTTGCGGCGCACCTGAGCGAGCTGCAAGCGCGTGGACCGCTGGCGCAGTGGGTGTTGCTCAATGGCGGGTCGAGCGGCGAAGGCTTTTCTGCCGAGCCCCTGCTGGCGGTGGGTGCGCAGGTGTTTGCCGATGTGCAGTCGATGTTGAAGGCCAAACCCAGGCAGCCGGTGCTCCTGCAGGTGGTGACCGAGAGCACTTCTGACCAGGGCCAGATGATGCTCGCGTTGGCCGGATTGTTCCACAGCGCAAGGTTGGAGAACCCGGCGTTCGTGGGGCAGGTGATTGCCCTGCCGCGAACGGTCACGGCGGATGAGATGGGCCGGGTGCTGGTAGAAAACGCGGGCGCGGCGGGCCGCGAGGATACGCAGATTCGCTATGTGGCGGGTCGACGGCAAGTGGCCGTGTGCACGCCGCTGAAGGGTGGAACAGGGGGGACACCGTGGACCGTGGGCGGGGTGTACCTGATCACCGGTGGTGCCGGAGGTCTGGGGCTGATCGTTGCGCAGGAGATCGTGCGCCAGGTGCGCGATGTGACGATAGTGCTGGCCGGTCGCTCGCAACTGAGCGAGGCGAAACGCCTGGAGCTTGAGGCGCTGCAGGCCCGAGGCAAGGGCGTTCGGATCGAATACCGTGAGATGGATGTGAGCGATGCCGATGCGACACGGGCCGGTGTGGCGCAGATTGTGGAACGACACGGCGGGCTCAACGGGATCATCCACAGCGCCGGCATTATTCATGACGGTTTCATCATCAAGAAGAGCTCTGCGCAGTTCCGTTCGGTGCTGGAGCCCAAGGTGCTCGGTGCGTGGCATCTGGACGAGGCGACGCGCGACCTTGAGCTGGACTTCATGATCCTGTTCGCCTCGATGTCGGGGGTGGCGGGCAACGTAGGGCAGAGCGATTACGCGATGGCTAACGCGTTCCTGGATGCGTATGCGCACTATCGCAACGGGTTGGTCCGGGTAGGACTGCGACAGGGCCGAACGCTGTCGATCGATTGGCCGCTGTGGGCGGAAGGTGGGATGGGCGTCGATGAGAAGACGCTGGAGCAGATGCGTGCGCAGGGTCTGGACACACTTGAAACGGCGGCCGGCATCGATGCTTTGTACCTTGCATGGGCCAGTGAGGAGTCTCAGGTGATGGTATCGGTACAGCTGCAAAACGTACCGAATGAACGTGCACTGTCTGTGCTCGAAATGTCGTCGCCGAACGATGCTGCAACGTCCATGGAGGATCAGATCATCGTCGACTCCATTGCCCTGCAGTCTCGTAGCCTGCAACGTTTGAGACAGTTGTTCAGTGATGTCACGAAACTGGGCGCGGAGAGGATAGATGTGGACGAGCCATTGACGGCTTACGGCATCGATTCGCTGATGATCCTGCATCTGAATCGCAAGCTCGACGAAGTCTTCAGCAAGTTGTCGAGGACGCTGTTTTTCGAATACCCGACGCTCAGAAAGCTGGGCGAGTACCTGACCAGTGTGCGGCAAGTCGAATGCATGCGCTGGTGCGGACTGCAGTTGAATCCACCGATGCCGGCTACCCGACACGAAGAGGTTGCGAGAGACGACAGAGCCCCGGACGAAAAACGGCTTGAGCGTCCACATCCTGTGCGTTCGTCGGCCGATCCGATTATGCGCGAAGGCATCGCGATTATCGGCTTGAGCGGTCGTTACCCGGGAGCACGAACAGTCGCAGAGTTCTGGGAGAATCTACGCGATGCAAAAAACTGCATCAGCGAGATACCTGGCGAACGCTGGTCCTTGACTGGCTTCTATGAACCCGACATGGAGACGGCGCTGGACCAGGGCAAGAGCTATAGCAAGTGGGGGGGATTCGTTGAAGGCTTTGCGGATTTCGATCCACTGTTCTTCGGTATCTCTCCGCGAGAGGCCACCAACATCGATCCGCAGGAGCGGCTGTTTCTGGAAGCCAGTTGGAGCGTGCTTGAAGATGCCGGTTATACGCGGGAAAGCCTAGCCGCACGGCATGCTGGAAATGTCGGGGTGTATGTTGGCATCACCAAAGCGGGATTCAACCTCTATGGTCCGCCGCTGTGGCAGCGCGGAGAGAAGAGCATGCCCTACACGAGCTTCAGCTCGGTCGCGAACAGGGTATCTTATGTACTCGATCTGCATGGTCCGAGCATGCCGATCGACACCATGTGTTCTGCTTCGCTTACAGCGATCCATGAGGCTTGCGAGAACCTGCTGCGAGGCGAATGTGAACTGGCGATCGCCGGTGGCGTCAATCTGTATCTTCATCCCAGCAGTTATATCGGTCTATGCGCACAACGCATGCTGTCCCTCGATGGGCAGTGCAAGAGTTTCGGCGCGCAGGGCAACGGATTCGTGCCGGGTGAGGGCGTTGGTGCGGTGTTGCTCAAGCCTTTGGGTAGAGCCATTGCCGATGGCGATCACATCTATGGCGTGATCAAGGGCACGAGCGTCAACCACGGAGGTAGGACGAACGGCTATACAGTGCCGAGCCCGACGGCGCAGCGCGATCTGGTGCTTGCAGCGCTGAGGAAGGCCAACGTCGATCCGCGAACGATGAGCTACATCGAGGCGCATGGCACCGGCACGGAGTTGGGCGATCCGATCGAGATCGAGGGGTTGGTGCAGGCGTTCGAACAGTACACGCACGACAAGCAGTTCTGCGCCCTGGGCTCGGCGAAATCCAATATCGGCCATCTGGAAAGCGCAGCGGGTATTGCGGGGGTCACCAAAGTGCTGCTGCAAATGCGGCATCGCACCCTTGTGCCCAGCTTGCATTCACACCACTTGAATCCACTGATCGATTTCGCGCGTACACCCTTCAGGGTCCAGCAAGCGGTAGGTGAGTGGCCTCGTCCGGTCATCGACAGCAATGGCATGTCAATGGAGCATCCGCGGATCGCAGGCGTTAGCTCCTTCGGTGCCGGTGGCGCGAATGCCCATGTGATTATTGAGGAGTATGTCGAACCACACTCGGGATCGACCCATGGACCTCGGTCGACACTGAACCAGCCGGCACTGATCGTCCTGTCGGCCAGGACACATGAGCGGCTGAACCGGTATGCGCAGCAGTTGCTGGTGCATGTGTCGGGGCCTTTGGTGACCGATTCGGACCTCTACCGTATAGCCTACACGTTACAAGTAGGCCGAGAGGCGATGGAGCATCGACTGGCCTTCACGGCAATGACAATAGACGGGTTGCGGCAAGCGCTGACGGCGTTCATCGAAGGTCGTGTCGAAGCCGGCGGCATCGAGTTGCTTTATTGCAATGACGTCAGGAAGCACAAGGATGTTGTTTCAGTCTTCAATACTGACACCACAATGCGCCAGGCGGTTGCGCAGTGGATTGGGCAAAGGGAGCACGCACAGTTTCTTGAGCTTTGGACCAAGGGCCTTTCCTTTGACTGGGCACAGCTTTACGAAGATGCCGGTGTATATGGGCCGGAAGGCGCCTGCCGCATCTCGTTGCCCACCTATCCTTTTGCGTGCAAGAAGTACTGGCCGGGTGACGCACATGACAGGAGTGACGCCGCCAAACCTGCACCCGAACCCAGTATGGTTGTACCACCTCGCATAGCAGAGACATCGAGCAACGGCCAATCGTTCGGCATCGCGCTGACTGACCCGGCGAGCGGCAGTATCCCGTCGGGCATCACTGCGCAGCGCCAACTCGTCCTTCAGGACATCGTCGTAGCCGGTGATTCGGTCGATGACGCCACATCGGTGGACGCGCTCAGGCTGGCGCTCATCGAAGGTCTCGCGAAGGTGCTTTACCTGGAAAGCAGCAACCTGGACATCGATACGGCGTTCAGTGAACTGGGTCTGGATTCGATTACTGGAGTCGAGTGGATCCGTACGCTGAATCAGCAGTACGGCACGACGCTGGCGGCCACACGTCTCTATGACCATCCGACAGTCCGAGCGCTGGCCGATTATCTGCTCGCTCAGCAAGTTTTGCCGAACCGTTATCCGTCGGTGCCGCACAAACGACCAACCGCCTTGTTTCAGTGTGCAGCAAGCTCCTCGCAGCGACATTCACATGATGTGCTGAACGTTTCGGCTGCCGACGAAATTGACTCTATCTACCCCATGGACGGTGCAATGTCTCTAGATGACTTCAGAAGCGAACTGGCCGAAGGCTTGGCGAAGGTGCTCTATCTGGAAGGCCAGGATGTCGAAATGGACACGGCGTTCAGCGAGCTGGGACTGGATTCGATTACTGGCGTTGAATGGGTACGCAACCTCAATAAGCGATATGACTTGGCGTTGGTGGCGACACGACTTTATGACTATCCGACGATCACCAGACTGGCCGATTATCTGCTTGCACAAACATCGGTCCGGCCACCTGTCTCAGGCCGGGAGGACTCGCCGGCTGTGATGTTGCAGGCCGGTGGCAAACCGTCCGCTATTGCGTTGCCGGATCTGTCAGCGGTGCCCGATCCTGACTACCTGAGGCAGGATCATGCGCGCTTGGGCCAATCTGTGACAGATGACGTGTCGGCGCAAACCGTCCGGACGTTCGCAGGCGCGAGAAGCCCCGCGATGTCACATGAAGAACTCAGTGCCGAGCTCGTTCAGGGGCTGGCGAAGGTGCTGTACCTGGAACACGATGATATCGATAGGGATACAGCCTTCAGTGAGTTGGGGCTGGACTCGATTACCGGGGTCGAATGGGTCCGCGACCTGAACCGTCGATACCAAACCTCGCTGGGAGCGTCGCGACTTTACGATTACTCCACTATCAAGATGTTGGCGAGCCATTTGCTGAGCCAGGAAGCGTTCCGCTCGCGTGACGCATCCATGAACGCTCCTGCACCTGGGCCGACAAGCGGATGGATGGCTACCGCGACTGCATCGGACAAGCGGAATGAGCCGGTGAGCATTGCATTCGTGAAGACGCTGGCGCCCCCGCAATCTTGGGCACCCAAGCCTGCATCACCACCTGAAGAGTTGGTCTCCGGCACGCAGCAAGTGCTTCTGGATGGCATCGCGGTGATCGGTCTGTCGGGTGCATTCCCCAAGGCGCGTAATGCGCAGGTGTTCTGGGAGAACCTGGCGCAGGGGTTGGATTGTGTGTCGGAAATTCCATCGAGCCGCTGGTCGATCGAGGAGCATTACGACCCGAACCCTGAAGCCGTGGGCAAGACGTATTGCAAGTGGATGGGATGTCTGGAAGAAGCGGACCGGTTCGATCCGTTGTTTTTCAACATTTCACCGGCAGAAGCGATTTCCATGGATCCGCAGCAGCGTCTGTTTCTGGAGCACAGCTGGAGCTGCATCGAGAACGCCGGGATCGATCCGCAGAGTCTGTCGGGCAGCCGGTGTGGGGTATACGCGGGTTGCGGGCCGGGTGACTACGGGTACACGCCGGGGGGCAGCGGCCTGACGGCACAGGTGCTGACGGGCAACTCATCGTCGATTCTGTCGGCGCGGATCTCTTACTTTCTGAACTTGAGAGGGCCGTGCGTGGCGCTCGACACTGCGTGCTCGTCGTCCCTGGTGGCGATCGCGCTGGCGTGCGACAGCCTGGTGGGCGGCAGTTGCGATGTGGCACTTGCCGGTGGTGTCTGTGTGCTGACCGGGCCGAGCTTGCACATCATGACGAGCAAGGCGCGCATGTTATCGCCGCAAGGCCGTAGCTTCGCCTTCGATGCTCGGGCGGATGGTTTCGTCCCGGGTGAGGGCGTGGGTGTGTTGCTGCTCAAGCGTTTCGCGGACGCAGTACGAGACGGTGATCAAATCCAGGGCGTGGTACGCGGCTGGGGCGTGAATCACGACGGGAAGACCAACGGGATGACGGCGCCGAGTGCCAATTCCCAAGCCAGCCTGGAGAAGGACGTGTACGCGCGGTTCGAAATCGATCCGGCAACGATCACGCTGGTCGAGGCGCACGGTACCGGCACGAAGCTGGGTGACCCCATCGAGGTGGAGGCACTGACGGCCTCGTTCCAGGCCTACACGCAGCAACGTCATTACTGTGCGCTGGGCTCGGTGAAGAGCAATATCGGCCATCTGCTGGCGGCGGCGGGGGTCAGCGGGGTGATCAAGGCATTGCTGGCGTTGCAGCACCGGATGCTGCCCCCGACCATCCAGTACCAATCGCTGAATGAGCACGTGATGCTCGACGGTGGACCGTTCTATATCAATGAGGCGCTCAAGCCCTGGTCGTTGGAGGGCAGCGGTTCACGACGTGCCGCGGTGAGTTCGTTCGGGTTCAGCGGTACCAATGCGCACGTGGTACTTGAAGAGTACGCGGCGCGGCGCGGCGGGCCGACGACGGAGCCGGTCACAGTTGAACGCCCGGGGTTGATCGTCTTGTCTGCCAGGAGCGATGAACGCCTGAAGGCGCAGGCGCTACAGTTGCTGGATCACCTGCAGGCGCAACCGCGCAGCGGCGCTGACCTGGCGGACATCGCCTATACCTTGCAGACCGGTCGGGAGGGCATGGAGTACCGGGCGGCGTTGATGGCGCGAACGCCGGAGCAGGTTGTCGCCGCGCTGAACGATTTCATTGCGGACAAGCGCAGTGTCGATGTGCAGGTTGGGCGCGTGCAGAAGACGAAGGAGGCCGGCTGGTTATTTGAAGGCGATGAGGATGTCGGCACGCTGATCGAGGCTTGGATCAGCAAGAACCGATTGAAGAAGTTGGCCGAGGCGTGGGTGCGCGGGCTGGATATCGACTGGAACCGGCTGTACCCGTCCACTCGCCCAAAACGGGTTTCGTTGCCCACCTACCCATTCCTCAGAGAGCGGTATTGGTTGGAAACACCGCAGCGCTCGGGCGCAGCACTGGTTTCGGTCGCAGCCAGGTTACATCCGTTGTTGCATCAGAATACTTCCAGCCTGAGCGAACAACGCTTCAGCACATTATTGAGCCGTGAAGATTTCTTCCTGTCGGACCATGTCGTTCAGGGACAGCCTGTGCTGCCAGGTGTGGCTTATCTGGAGATGGCGCGTGCGGCAGTGCTGGCGTCGCTGGACCTGCAAAACCCCGATCCATCAGCCATCGAACTGAGGGACGTGGTATGGGCACGGCCGCTGACGGTCCATGACACCCGACACGTGCACATCTGCCTGAACGGCGATGAAAATGGGCAGGTCGAGTTTCAGGTATACACCGACGAGGATGAGCGAATTGTTCACGCTTGGGGGCGAGCCTCGACGAACGTTGCCACGACTGACGAAAACCCGATTGATCTGTCGCTGCTGCGCAGTCAGTGTGAAATGTCGTTTGAGGCCGAGCAGTGCTATCAAGCGTTCAACTCGGTGGGCCTGGACTATGGTCCCGCCCATCAGGGGTTGACTGTTGTCCGGAAAGGGACGGACGCCGCGCACATCCCTTTTGTGTTGGCACGTGTGGCCTTGCCGGTCTGCATAAGCGGCACGAGGGACCAATACGTCCTGCACCCGAGTGTGCTGGACAGTGCGCTGCAGGCATCCATCGGTCTACTGCTTGATCAGCACGATGAGGCGATCAGGCCTGCATTGCCGTTTGCGCTCGAACGCTTACAGATTCGCGAGCATAGCCCCGACCAGGCGTGGGTGATTGTGCAATCGGATGCGAAGCATGACGGGGCTGTCACTGACGGCAGCCGTAAATGGGATGTCACGATATGCGATGACAACGGTCATATCTGTGTCCGCTTGAGTGGCTTGACCTCACGGGTGATGAGCAGCGAGGGGGCGAGCGCGGTGCAATCCGAAGACAAAACAGTATTGTTACTGGCCCCGTCCTGGGAGCCGAAAACCCTGTCGGAACAGAGTGCCGGAGCAGACCGCTGGGCAGAGCAGCGGGTGATGCTGGCGGGAGGTTTTGCGGCGCACCTGAGCGAGCTGCAAGCGCGTGGACCGCTGGCGCAGTGGGTGTTGCTCAATGGCGGGTCGAGCGGCGAAGGCTTTTCTGCCGAGCCCCTGCTGGCGGTGGGTGCGCAGGTGTTTGCCGATGTGCAGTCGATGTTGAAGGCCAAACCCAGGCAGCCGGTGCTCCTGCAGGTGGTGACCGAGAGCACTTCTGACCAGGGCCAGATGATGCTCGCGTTGGCCGGATTGTTCCACAGCGCAAGGTTGGAGAACCCGGCGTTCGTGGGGCAGGTGATTGCCCTGCCGCGAACGGTCACGGCGGATGAGATGGGCCGGGTGCTGGTAGAAAACGCGGGCGCGGCGGGCCGCGAGGATACGCAGATTCGCTATGTGGCGGGTCGACGGCAAGTGGCCGTGTGCACGCCGCTGAAGGGTGGAACAGGGGGGACACCGTGGACCGTGGGCGGGGTGTACCTGATCACCGGTGGTGCCGGAGGTCTGGGGCTGATCGTTGCGCAGGAGATCGTGCGCCAGGTGCGCGATGTGACGATAGTGCTGGCCGGTCGCTCGCAACTGAGCGAGGCGAAACGGCTGGAGCTTGAGGCGCTGCAGGCCCGAGGCAAGGGCGTTCGGATCGAATACCGTGAGATGGATGTGAGCGATGCCGATGCGACACGGGCCGGTGTGGCGCAGATTGTGGAACGACACGGCGGGCTCAACGGGATCATCCACAGCGCCGGCATTATTCATGACGGTTTCATCATCAAGAAGAGTTCTGCGCAGTTCCGTTCGGTGCTGGAGCCCAAGGTGCTCGGTGCGTGGCATCTGGACGAGGCGACACGCGACCTTGAGCTGGACTTCATGATCCTGTTCGCCTCGATGTCGGGGGTGGCGGGCAACGTAGGGCAGAGCGATTACGCGATGGCTAACGCGTTCCTGGATGCGTATGCGCACTATCGCAACGGGTTGGTCCGGGTAGGACTGCGACAGGGCCGAACGCTGTCGATCGATTGGCCGCTGTGGGCGGAAGGTGGGATGGGCGTCGATGAGAAGACGCTGGAGCAGATGCGTGCGCAGGGTCTGGACACACTTGAAACGGCGGCCGGCATCGATGCTTTGTACCTTGCATGGGCCAGCGAGGAGCCTCAGGTGATGGTATCGGCCGGCGATGGAAACAAGCTTGAACGCTTGCACGGATTGCTCGCACCAACCGCATGGGTAACGCCAGAAACGCAGGCAATGAAGGCGGCGAGCGCAAACCATGTTGAACCCGCCGCCCTTGGTCAGGGTGAGCTGCAAGAGAAAACCCTGCGTTTTCTGACAACGCTGCTATCGGCACCATTGAAGCTCGCTGCGGACCGTATCGAGCCTGATGTGGGGCTAGAAAAATACGGCATTGATTCGATCCTGGCGCTGCAATTGGTGAGCGAACTGGAGCGTCCGTTCGGCCCGTTGCCGAAGACCTTGATGTTTGAATGCCAGAGCGTTGCCGAATTGGCCGGCTATTTCATCGAGCATCATCGTCAGGCGCTCGTTAGCGCGTTGAAACTGACGACGCAGGCACCGGCGAAGGCTGCGGCGGCACCGGCTGCAAGCAAGGGGGCGGTCGCTGCGATGGCCGCAACCGGTATGCAGAAGCCTCGTCGCGAAAGATTTGTCGCGCCGTTACCATCGCATCGCAACGCTGTTAGACGCTCCAAAGCGATCGATATCGCGATTATCGGCTTGAGCGGCCGTTATCCGGGGGCCTGCGACGTCAACGTATTCTGGGACAACCTGAAAGCGGGGACGGACAGCATCGTTGAAATCCCGGCCGAGCGTTGGGACCATCGCGAATATTTCGACGCAGACAAAGGCAAACCGGGCAAGAGCTACAGCAAGTGGGGTGGATTCATCGACGGTATTGATGAGTTCGATTCGCTGTTTTTCAATATATCGCCGATCGAAGCGCAGCACATGGATCCGCAGGAACGATTGTTCCTGCAAACGGTGTATCGAACCATCGAGGACGCCGGATATACCACCGGGACGTTGAGCCGCGGGGGCAGCCCGGAGTCAGACCGCGACATCGGCGTCTTTGTCGGCGTGATGTACGATGAATACCAACTCTATGGCGCGCAGGCACAGGCGCTCGGCGAGCCTTTCGCTTTAGGCACAAATCCGGCGTCGATTGCCAATCGCGTGTCCTACTTCTGCAACTTTCACGGGCCTAGCCTGGCCATCAATACAATGTGCTCGAGTTCGCTGACGGCGATTCATCTGGCCTGCCAAAGTATCCGGCAACATGAGTGCGGTCTCGCGATCGCGGGCGGGGTGAATGTATCGATTCATCCCAATAAGTATCTGGCGTTGGCACAAGGTCAGTTCGCCTCAAGCAATGGGCGTTGCAAAAGTTTTGGTGCTGATGGGGATGGTTATGTCCCCGGCGAAGGTGTGGGTGCCGTGCTCCTGAAGCCGTTGGCCGACGCTTTGGAGGATCGCGATCACATTTATGGTGTGATCAAGGGCACGAGCATCAATCACGGTGGTAAGACCAATGGCTATACCGTGCCGAATCCGAACGCACAGGCGCAGGCAATCGTTTCGGCACTGCGAAGCGCTGACGTGGACGCGCGAGCGGTCAGTTATATCGAAGCGCACGGCACGGGAACGAGCCTCGGCGACCCGATCGAGATTGCCGGTTTGACCCAGGCATTCTCGCGGCATACATCCGATAAGCAGTATTGCGCCATCGGCTCTGCGAAATCGAACATCGGCCATCTGGAAAGCGCAGCGGGTATTGCCGCGCTGACTAAGGTGCTGCTCCAGATGAAGCATCGAATGCTGGTGCCGAGCCTGCATGCTACCTCGCTCAATCCGCATATCGACTTCGCAAAGACGCCGTTCGTGATGCAACAAGGTCTGGGCGAATGGAAGCGGCCCGTCGCCAAGGTCGATGGAGCGATTCATGAGTTTCCACGAATAGCCGGGATCTCCTCGTTCGGCGCGGGGGGGGCGAACGCACACGTGATCGTTGAGGAATATCGCCCAGCGCAGCAGGACCACACCCGGGATGAGATTGTCAGATCAGGACATCCCCTGCTCATTGTGCTGTCCGCCAGGAGTCAGGAACAGTTGGCGGAACAGGTGAAGCAACTGCTTGCCCATGTTTCTACCGGTTCCGTTGCGGACACCGACCTCCCGCATATCGCCTATACGTTGCAGGTCGGGCGACAGGCGATGGACTACCGGCTGGCGATGACCGTGATCACGGTCGAAGAACTCACCGTCAAACTCGCTCGCTGCGTTGAAGACAAGGCCGAGTCGGGAGTATTCGACGAGTGCTATCGGGGCGATACGAAGAAGAGTAAGGATGCACTGGCGATCTTCGGAGTCGACGATACCCTGCAACAGGCCATATCGCAGTGGGTCGAGCAGGGCCACTACACACGGCTGCTGGAACTGTGGGTCAAGGGGTTGCCATTCGAGTGGGAGCGTTTGTACGAGGAGAGCTCGAGTTACTGTCTCATGAGACCAAGGCGTGTTTCGTTGCCAACCTATCCTTTTGCTCGGGACCGGCACTGGATCCCGAAAATGCCGACCCTGGGTAGCACTGCCGCAGCGCTTACGTTGTCGCCGCAGACCGTTGTGCTCGAGCCATCCGACGCATCGGCCGGCGCAGCCATGGTGCGCGGCGAACGCCTGTTGAGCAAGACTTGGCAAGACAGTCCGACCCTTACTCGTACAAGCGAACTGCCGAGCATGGTGATTGTGTGCACCAGGGCGACTCGAACGCTGGCGGATCGACTGGCCCAACGGTCGACGAAAAGCCTGGTATTCGTCCTGGACGACGAGCTGTCGCAACCTGTTGTTCCGAGTGCTTTGCGCGGCTACTCGACCTGGATCGATCTGGAAGGATGCGACGCCGTGAGCCGGCGCTCGCTTGACTGGTTTGCCTCGTTGCAAGACTGGATCAAGGGTGATCCTGGGACAGACGCGCTGGCACTTTGCGTGACATGTGGGTTGGAAGCTTACGAAAACCCGACGCCAACGCTGAGCGGTGCGGATCGAGTCGGTTTATACCGGATGCTCTCAAGCGAGCATACGCGACTGCGCTCGCGTCATGTGGACGTCGACCCCAACGAGGACGAAACGGCGTTCATCGAGCAGATCCTGGCGGAGTGTGACACCGGCCTCGACGAACTCGAAGTGTGTTATCGCCAGGGCGTACGCTACCGCGCCGTTCTCCAGGAGATGCCTCAGGGCGACGATGCGTGGACAGTGGATGCCGCCCGGTCTCCGGTGTTTCCGGACGGACAGGTGCTATGGATAACAGGAGGAACACGCGGGCTTGGATTGGCGTGCGCGCAGCATTACGTACGTGAGCACGGCGTCAGGAAGCTGGTCTTGATGGGGCGGGATGTATTTCCGGCGCGAGCCGACTGGGCACGCGTGCAGTCGGAAAATACGCCGCTCAGCGAGAAGATCCGCGCCGTGCTCGCACTGGAATCGCAAGGGGCTCAGGTCCGGGTGCTGTCGGTGCCTCTTGCCCAGGTGACGGCGCTCAAGGCGAGTCTGCAAGCGGTCAAGGACGAGTGGGGCCCGGCCGGCGGCATTATTCATTGTGCGGGGGCCGCTGATACCGAGACTCTGGCGTTTCTCGACAAGTCTGCTGCAAGTATGCGCCAGGTCCTCGAGCCGAAGGTGACCGGGCTCGATAACCTGATCGATTGCTTCTCCGGTGAGCCGTTGCAGTTTTTCCTGTTGTTTTCGTCGATTGCCAGCGCGGTACCGAGCCTTGCGGTCGGTTATAGCGACTACGCGATGGCGAACGCCTACATGGACTATGTAGCGCAGACTTTTGCGGCGCGACTGCCGATTCGCAGTATTCAGTGGCCTAGCTGGAAGGAAACCGGCATGGGTGAGACGAAGAGTGTGAGGTATCGGGAGCTCGGCTTCATCAGTCACACCAACGATGAGGGGCTCGGAATGCTGGATAACCTGCTTGCGCGGCAGACAGCCCCGACGATATTACCGGCAGTCGTCGATGCCAGCCGTTGGCAGCCGGAAAAGCTGCTGCAGGCCGTTGTCAGACAGACGCCCGCTACACCGCGCCGAGCACTATCCGGTGCAACACCTGACTCGACGATGACAAGCGCATCCCGCACCGACGTGCAGTTGTGGGTGACGCAACTCGTTTCACAGGCGCTACACATGGATGCATCACGAATTGAAATGGATACGCCATTGCCCGACTACGGCGTGGATTCCATCATGCTGGCGCAGTTGCTGCGCCTGGTCAGCGAGCGGGTCGGCCAACCCATTGATCCGTCGATACTGTTCGAACATCAGACCATAGAGGGATTCGCGAAATGGCTGACGGACACCTTCGGCGCAGTATTGAGGAACCCGCAAGCCTCTGACGCTGCGAGCACGAACTCGGAGCCTCGGGTCGCAGAGCAAAGAAGCGCTGAGTCTATGTCGTTGCCACACCGCGAGTCTCGCACGGAGCCGATGCACTTGCCCGATACGCAATCCGGCACCGCCGGGCTCGATATTGCGGTCGTGGGAATGTCCTGCCGGTTCTCGGGGGCAAGCGACATTGACGAGTATTGGCGTCTGCTGTCCCAAGGCCGCTCGGCCATTCGCCGTGTGCCGCACACCCGCTGGGGGCAGGCGAGCAACTACCATGCGGCCACCTTCGATAACGCTACGTCGTTTGATCGGGAGTTTTTCCGGATCTCGCAGGCCGATGCTCAGGCAATGGACCCGCAGGCATTGCTGGTGCTGGAGGAGAGCCTGAAGCTTTGGTATCAAGCAGGTTATACGCCAGAGCAGATCAAGGGCCGCTCGATAGGTGTGTACCTGGGAGCGCGTAGCCAGCCGACCACGGATGCGGCCGCGCTCGCAGCGGCGGACAACCCGATCATGGCCGTGGGTGCAAACTACCTGACAGCCAATGTCTCCCGATTTTTTGATTTGAGAGGCCCCAGCGTTGTCATCGACACGGCCTGCTCATCGGCCTTGGTCGCCATGAATATCGCGATCCAGTCATTGCGCAGTGCAGAGATCGAATCGGCGCTGGTCGGTGGTGTGAGCCTGCTCGACGGCGATCACGCACTTCGTTTGTTTGAGCAGCGAGGAATACTCAGCCCGGAGCCGGCGTTCCATCTGTTCGATCGACGCGCCCGTGGCGCGATCCTTGGTGAAGGTGCCGGTCTGGTCTGGCTCAAGACGCTGGATCAGGCCCTTCTCGACGGCGATACCGTCTATGCGGTGATCAAAGGGCTGGCGATCAATAATGATGGACGAACGGCCGGTCCCACGGCGCCGAGTCTGCAGGCTCAGAAGGAAGTAATGGAGCAGGCGCTCGCCCGCAGCGGCAAGCAGGCAGAGGATATCGACTATATCGATGTGAACGGCTCAGGAACGGAAGTGACTGATCTACTTGAGTTGAAGGCCATTGAGGCCGTTTACCGGCCATCCAGTCAGCGTGTGTGCGAGCTGGGTTCGATCAAACCCAATATCGGGCATCCGCTGTGCGCCGAAGGTATCGCCAGCTTCATCAAGAGCGTGCTCATGCTCCACCACGGCCGACGTGTTCCGTTCCTGTCCGGCCAGGAGCCGATGCAGCACTACGATCTGTCGGCATCGCCGTTTCGCTTTACGCGCTGTGGCGACTCGCTCGAGTCGGGCCCCAGCGTTACCGCGATCAACAGCTTCGCTGACGGCGGTACCAACGCACATGTGATCTTGGAGGCATGGCGCGACACGCAAGCCCGATCTGTCGCTCACTCACCGATCACGCCGCCGACCTTGCAACCGGTCGAGTGCCGTGGTTCAGCAGCGGATCACACCGGCGAGTCGAGGGCGGCGCAGCAACCGGAGCACACCACGCCCGCTGCGATACCGCAAGAAAACCCGAAAACCTCAGTAGAGACCATGGTGAGGGAGGAAATGTTGTTTGTGCAAAACGCTATCGAGAGGCTCTCGAATCAGCGTGGCGCCGGATGGGGACAGACACATAATTTCTGGAAGTGATTCTGGATCGACGCCGCGTGGACGACGCGTCTTTTAACGAGCTTTGAGGTAGAACAGGGATGAAAGAGCAACTGGTTATCGATATTGGGAACCCCATCGTTCGTGATCACCGAGTATTGGGGCGGCAGACGCTGCCCGGATTGGCGTACATCGATGTGCTGTTTCAGGTGTTCCGCGACCAGGGCTACGACTATCGCTCACTCGAATTAATGAATGTGACACTCTATCGGCCGCTGGTCGTTTCCGACCAGGAAGCTTTATTGCTAGAGGTTCAGGCCAGCGACGTGCAACCGGGCTTGTGGAACGTGTCGATCGACGGCAGAGCGCTGCGCAATGGCGAGCCTTGCGAAGAGGTGCAGCGGTACGCGACCGCACAGATGCGGCAGATTGAACCCGTGGAGTTTCATGAAGTCATCGATATGGAGTCGGTAGCGCGCTCTTCGGATCATAAAATGAAGCTGCAGGACCTCTATGCCGGGTATCGGGACGTGGGACTCGTGCATCACGGTTTCATGCAGGCGCAAGGCGAGCTCTGCCTCCTGGACTCGGCGATTTACGTCGACTGCCGGTTGGGCGAAGAGGCGCTGGCGGCTTGCAGGAACCTGATGTTCCATCCGGCACTGATCGACGCTAGCGCCGTTTGCGCCGGTGGAGCATTGGCTTCACTTGAACCGGACCGGGAGCGCCAACTCGCGTTGCCGATTTTCTATGAGTCCTTTCGTGCTGCCGAGTTGTTGCAGCAAAGCTGTGTCGCACGACTGCAGCTGGCGTCGTCGAGGGAGTCGAATGAACTCGGCTACTACACGCTAGAGTTTTTCAATGATGCAGGACGTAAAGTTGCTGAACTGAAGAACTTCGCCAGCAAGTTGGTGCGTGATTCTAGCTTCGCCGATCCCGTACAAGCGGAACGCACGGTGCCGCCAATGCAGACCCGAGATCAAGCCCGCGAGCATTCGCAGAGCGGTGCATATTCCGACATCGAACGTTTCCTGCAAGGCCTGATAGCGGACAAGCTCGGTGTTGCACCTGAGCAGATCGATCGGGATTCCGGGTACTACGAACTGGGGGTGAAGTCGGCGGGGTTACTGGAACTTGTAGATGACATCGAGCAGAAAATTGACGCATCGCTGCCACCGACATTGTTGTTCGAATACGTCACTATCGGGAAGCTTGCGGCGTATCTGGTTGAGCGTTACCCCTCCGAGCTTGCGCTTGGCCTCAAGATCGACGACACCCAGAGAGCGAAGCAGCCAGCAGCGGTAGTCAGCCGTACTACCTCGAGCGATCCCGAGGCTGGCGTCAACGCTCAGCGCACCTTGCTCTCCACTGGTGAGCCGAGCCAAGAAGCGATCGCCATTGTCGGAATGGCTGGGCGTTTCCCGGCGGCGCAAAATGTCGATGAGTTTTGGGATAACCTCAAAGCTGGCAAAGATTGCATTACCGAGATACCCGCGTCTCGCTGGGACTGGCGACGTTTCGACTCGTTGCGATCACCCACCGGTAAGCGTTTGTCCCGTTGGGGTGGTTTTCTCGACGACGTGGACTGCTTTGATGCACAGTTCTTCCGTATTTCACCCCGGGAAGCAGAGAGTCTGGATCCTCAGGAGCGGCTTTTCCTGCAAACCTGCTGGGAAGCCATGGAGGATGCCGGGTATACGCCTGCCGCGCTGAAGGTTAGCAATGGCGCGACCGCTGCCGTGGGTGTATTTGCCGGTGTAATGCACAAAGACTATGCACTGATCGCCAACGAGGCCCAGTCACCTGGGCATCCGGTCATGTTTTCACAGAGCAACGCGGCAATCGCCAATCGCGTTTCCTATTTTTGTGATTTCCATGGACCGAGCCTGACCATCGACACCGTATGTTCGTCCTCTCTGATTGCGGTGCATCTGGCGCTGCAGAGCTTGCGGGCGGGGGAGTGTACGGCGGCCCTGGTAGGGGGGGTGAATCTATCGCTGCACCCTGCGAAGTATCAGGCTTATGGCTCGATGGACATGCACGCCAGCGATGGTCGGTGCCGTACGTTTGGCACTGGCGGAGACGGCTATGTCTCAAGTGAAGCTGTGGCGGCGGTGCTGCTCAAGCCGCTCAGTCGGGCGATCGAGGATGGAGACCAGGTCTATGCGGTGATAAGGGGCAGTGCTACCAATCATGTCGGTGCGGTGAGCGGGTTCACGGTGCCAAGCCCGACGGCGCAGGCCGATCTCATCGCGGCGTGCATGGACGACGCTGGTGTCGAACCGCGCAGCATCAGCTACATCGAGGCGCATGGCACGGGCACGTCGCTCGGCGATCCGATTGAGATCGATGGCCTGTCGAAGGCTTTCGCACGAGGTACGCAGGATAGACAGTTCTGTGCGATCGGTTCAGTCAAGTCCAACATCGGCCATGCCGAATCGGCCGCTGGTGTGTGCGGGCTGATTAAAGTGGCGTTGCAGTTGCACCATCGGACCCTGGTGCCGTCGCTGCACTCGGAGACGCTCAACCCGTTGATCGATTTTGCTCGTACACCTTTCAAGGTGCAACGCACGGTTGGCGTGTGGCAACGCCCGGTGCTGGAAGGCGCCGAGGGTGCTAAGGAGTCTCCGCTAATTGCCGGGCTCAGTTCCTTCGGTGCCAGTGGTTCGAACGCCCATCTGTTGCTGGAAGAGTATTCGCCGCCGGAGCAAGCCCAGTTGCCAGCCACGGATCCGGTGTTGATCGTGCTGTCGGCTAAAAACGCGACACAGATCAAAGCGCAGGCGAAGCGCTTGCGCGACTACCTCCAGGCGCGTGCCGCCTGCGATATAGAGATTCACCGCATGGCCTACACGCTGCAAGTGGGGCGGGTGGCGATGGATCATCGACTGGCGCTGATTGTCAGTGAGAAAGATCAGCTTCTGGCAATGCTGGAAGACTTTATCGACGACCGCCGCAATGACAACGTCTTTATCGGCCAGGTCAAAAAGAACGATGAAGACGCCAAAATGTTCGGGGCGGACGACGATGTCGACGGCCTAATGGATGTTTGGATTGCTAAAAGAAAACTGCAGAAACTGGCGTTGGCGTGGGTACGGGGACTGGCGCCGGACTGGCATGGCCTATACACGAATGCCAGGCCAATCCGTATGTCCTTGCCCACCTATCCGTTCGTGCGCGAGCGCCATTGGCTCGAAGCTCCCGCACGCGATATCGACCGCAAAAACGCAGGGAGCCACCAGGTGTTGCATCCATTGGTGCAACGCAACACGTCGACGTTGAGCGAGCAACGTTTCAGCTCGACGCTCACAGGCGAAGAGTTCTTTTTGTCGGATCACCGGGTCAAGGGGGCGTGCGTACTCCCCGGTGTGGCCTTACTCGAGATGGCGCGAGTGGCTGTGTTGGAGTCGTTGGGGCAAGGCGATGGCGGGCAGACGGGCCTCGAACTGAGGAATGTCGTGTGGCTGCAGCCACTGGTGGTCGGCGCTGTCACGGACGTGCATATCGGTCTGTACGAACAGCAAAGTGGGGACGTTGAATTCGAAATCTATACGTCAACGCGCAACGACGCTCAACCTGAGGCGTCGGTGGTGATTGCTCAGGGGCGAGCGACGCGCACGGCTGCGTCGTTGTCCACGGCACCACTCTCAGCGGATCTGGCCGGGTTACGTTCGCGTTGCCATCGTGCTGTCGACGTTGCGCACTGCTATGAAGCGTTCAGTGCGATGCGAATCGACTACGGGCTGGCTCATCGCGGCTTGACCGATGTAAAAGTCGGGACCGATGCCGAGGGACAGCCATTTGTGCTCGCGCAGGTGGCGCTGCCCGAGTGTGTGAGCGATACCCACGATCACTATGTTTTGCATCCGAGCGTACTGGACAGTGCGCTGCAAGCGGCGATCGGCTTTTCGCTGGGCGACGGCGCAGAAAGGGTTGGCGACGGTTCTGTACCGACTGCATTGCCATTTTCCCTCGGAAAACTGCAGTTGCTTCATCCTTGCCCGGCAACGGCAACGGTGATCGTTCGCCCGAACCTTGGGGCTATTGTCGATGGGTCGGTCGCGGGCGCTCTGCAAAAACTCGATTTCGATATTTGCGATGATATCGGTCGGGTATGTGTCCGCCTGCAGGCTGTGGCTTCTCGGGTATTGAAGGGTGATTTCGGCGCATCGCCAGCGCGTACCCAGCGTAGCGGTGTACTACTTTTCTCTCCCGGTTGGGAGCCAAGGCAGCTTCCCGTCAACGACAGGTCGGTCGACTATGACGAGCAGTGGATATTACTGGCACCGCAGTACCAGTCACACCTGCGTGAGCTTGAGGCCCGGTATCCATCGCTGAACTGGGCCGTACTGCCGGACGACCTCGGCGCATCGGCTGCCCAATGGTGTTCACGCATTGGCGAAGACGTATTCGGGCGCGTGCAAACGCTGTTGCGGAACAAGCCGAAGCGCGCGGTCCTGATGCAGGTTTTGCTGGCGACGGACGGGGTGCATGGGGAAGTCTTCGGCGCATTGAGCGGGCTGCTGAAAAGTGCGCACCACGAAAATGCGAAGTTTTTCGGCCAGCTTGTTGGGTTGCCCTCGACGGTGAGCGTCGAGCACATCGCCGATGTCGTCGTTGGCGATGCCCGGGAAGCCATGAACGGCGACGTCGAGATCCGTTATTTGGGCACCCGACGTGAAGTCGCACGCTTTGAGCAATGGAGCGAATCCACCGGCTCGACACTGACGGACATGCCATGGAAAGACGGCGGTGTGTACCTGTGCACCGGTGGTGCAGGCGGGCTGGGAGTGGTGGTGGCGCGAGAGATTGCGAGCCAGGCTCGAGGTGCCAAGATCATTCTCGCTGGCCGTTCAGCATTGAATGAAGAGCGGTACGCGCAGCTGAAGTCCCTAGGGAACAATGGCTGTGAGATTGAGTATCGGGTCATGGATGTCACTGACGCTGCGGCAGTGGACCAATGCGTGGGTTCATTGATCGAGCAATATGGTCGGCTCAATGGTGTCATAAACAGTGCGGGCTTGATCAAGGATAGCCTCATCATCAGCAAGAGCCGCGAGGACTTCCTTGCGGTGCTGGCGCCCAAGACACTGGGGACGCAGAACCTCGACCACGCGACACAGTCGATCGAGTTGGACTTCATGATTTTGTTCTCGTCCGCCGCTGGTGCGCTTGGGAATGTGGGGCAATGCGACTACGCGATGGCCAACGCGTTCATGGATCGCTACGCGGCCTATCGCAATCGGCTGGTACAGAGTGGTGGCCGTTATGGTCGTACGGTATCGATCAATTGGCCGCTGTGGGCAGAGGGCGGGATGGGCGTGGACGACGCAGCGTACGAAAGGATGCAGCGCCATGGGTTCGACGCATTGTCGACCCGCGATGGCCTTGCCGCGCTGTATCGCGCATGGTCCGCAGATGCGGCACAGGTCATGGTGCTGGCCGGCGATCTCGATCGTCTCGGCGAGCGGGTATCGGCACGCCCGCTTGCCGTCGAAGAACTGGATCGTCCGGCCGGTTCCCCTGGAGCGTCCATCGCGATCGCCTTGCAAGAGTCGGACAAGGCAATCGGGGCGGCGGATAACGTGCTGGAGTGGGTCCTTGAGGCACTGATGCAGGCGATCTCCCGGCAATTGAAGGTGAAAGTGGAGAATGTCGATGTCGATGCCGAGATAAGCGAGTTCGGTTTCGACTCGATCAGCTTGACGACGCTGGGCAACCATTTGAACCGGACTTATGGCCTGGAGCTGAGCCCGACGATCTTTTTCGAATACTCGACAATTCGAGACTTCGCGGTCTATCTGGTCGAGAAACATGGGGAGGCGTTCGTCGGGTTCACGCCACCAGTGCAGACCTCAGGGTCGAAAGAGCAGCCAGTGCCACGTGCGCCGGTACCTGTATCCGTCGATGCTGCTGTGCATCGCCGATCCCGACTCAACGACTTGCCTCATCCAGTGCCACTGCGGCCGCAAGTGCCGGAACCAATTGCAATCGTCGGCATCAGCGGACGTTTCCCGGGGGCACGAGACCTCGACGATTTCTGGACGAATCTTCAGGGCGGCAAGGACTGCATCAGCGAGATTCCGCCCGAGCGCTGGGACTGGCGAGAGATCTACGGCGACCCGCATCGCGAGGCGAACAAAACGAATATCAAGTGGGGCGGCTTCATCGAAGGTGTCGACGAGTTCGATGCGCTCTTCTTTGGCATTTCGCCGAAAGAAGCTGAGGTGATGGACCCCCAGCAACGCCTGTTGATGATGTACGCGTGGAAGGCGATCGAGGACGCAGGCTATGCGCCTCACAGTTTGTCGGGAAGCCGGACCGGTATTTTCGTCGGCACTGCCAGCACCGGCTATGGCGAATTGATCGCACGAGCAAACGTCGCGATCGAAGGTTACAGCTCGACGGGAACGGCTTCATCAATCGGCCCTAACCGGATGAGCTATCTGCTGAATCTCCATGGGCCGAGCGAGCCGATTGAGACCGCCTGCTCAAGCTCCTTGGTGGCGATCCATCGGGCGATTCGCGCGATGCAAAGCGGCGACTGCGATGCAGCATTGGTGGGTGGCGTAAACACGATCATCACTCCGTGGGCACACATCAGCTTCAGCAAGGCGGGAATGCTTTGCGAGGATGGACGTTGCAAGACGTTCTCCAAACAGGCCAACGGTTATGTGCGCGGGGAAGGCGTGGGCATGTTGTTCCTCAAGAAATTGAGCGATGCCGAACGTGATGGCGATCACATCTACGCTTTGATCCGGGGCAGTGCCGAAAATCACGGCGGACGCGCGAATTCACTGACGGCACCGAATCCTAAAGCCCAGGCGCAATTGCTCAAGGCCGCCTATCGCGAAGCTCAGGTCGACCCTCACGCGGTGAGCTATGTGGAGATGCATGGTACCGGCACGCCGCTGGGCGATCCGATCGAGATCAACGGGTTGAAGAGCGCCTTCGCCGATCTGTATACCGAGTGTGCCCCCGATGAAAGTTTGGCCTTGCAGACACGGTGCGGTATCGGGTCGGTGAAGACCAATATTGGCCATCTGGAACTGGCCGCAGGCGTGGCTGGTGTGATCAAGGTCGTCTTGCAACTCCAGCACAAGACGCTTGTGCCGACCTTGCACTGCGACGAACTCAATCCCTATATCCAGTTGGAAGAAAGTCCGTTCTATGTCGTCAACGAGACACAACCCTGGCCGTCGGTGCAGGACAGCCACGGGCGTGCGATGAAAAGAACTGCTGGCGTCAGCTCATTCGGGTTCGGCGGGGCGAACGCCCATGTGATCCTTGAAGAATATGGTGTACCTGAGCAGGTCGAGCGTTCAATGAAGGCCTGGTCTGCGGACCGACCTGCGCTGATCGTACTGTCAGCCCGTGTCGATGCACAGCTGACTGAGCAAGCCAGGCAGTTGTTGGCTTTTATCCATGCTCGCGCCTTTACCGATGCCGATCTCGCGGACATCGCCTACACGTTGCAAGTGGGCAGGAATGCGATGGAGCACCGGCTTGCATTTGCCGTTACATCGATCGAAGAGTTGAAACGCAAGCTCGGTGTCTGCCTGGAGGGCGTGCAGCACAGCGACGGGATTTTTCGAGGCCATGGGAAGAAAAATCGTGAAACGCCTGGCGCGCAGGATGGCGAGGGGGTGTTCGAAGAAACCCTCGATAACGCGACGGAGCACGGCGGTTACGAAAGACTTCTGGAGCGCTGGGTAAACGGCCTTGCTCTTTCTTGGGCGCAATGGCATGCCATCGACGAAGCCAAAGGTGCGACCAGACCGCGGCGAATCAGTTTGCCGAGCTATCCGTTTGCAAAGCGGAGATGCTGGATCGATGTCGAGAGGAAAAACACGTCGCCCGACGCGATGACCACGACCGAGGTTCAGTGGTTGTCGGGTGCGAGCGTTGGCCAACTGCCCCCGCGCCGCGAACGTGTGGAAATGAAACCGCACCGCGTGTCGCTACGTTCGTTATCCAGCTCTGCGATGGCAATGGACGATCATTGGACGGGAGCGTTTGCATACGGCGACGACCAGGTATCGATGCGCTCGATCTCGCTCGAATGTCCGGCCCCCGATGCTGACCACGGTATCCCCGATCAATCCACCTATGCCTCGGATGACGGGGCCAATCGGAACTTCGCTCTCGAAATGGAAGATATGCTCAGAAGAATCGACGCAACGACACTCTCGATGTCGCAGCTGGCCGACTCCGAGGACTCGGTCTTTGCAGGCACAGTGGGCGCTCACACCATCATTGCGCCAGCCTTGGCGAGTGCACCTTCTGCGGACATCGCCGAAGGCGCTGCGAGTCGCGTGCACAAAACCCTGAAACAAACGCTTTCGTCGGTGCTGGGCATCGACATTTTGGAAATCGGTGATGACGACGCGTTCGTCGACTTGGGCCTCGATTCAATTGTGGGTGTTCAGTGGGTCAGGATTATTAACGACCGGTTCGGTATCGACATTGATGCCGTCAGGATCTATGACTACCCCAGTCTCACTGCATTGGTGAATTACGTTACCAGGGAAACCGAACTCGCCAAGAGAGCGCAACGTACGCTTGTGGATGACACTGGTGCTGCGACCGCCCAGGCCGCATCCGATAAGCCGCAGGCCGCCGTGTTCGCTCATCTGACGCAGTCATCCGATGCCAGTACCGAGCCAGCGTTACCGCGCCGTTCTGGCAGGGCCATGAGTCAGGTCAAAGAGGGGTTGCGAAGAACGCTCTCGACGGTATTGGGTCTGGAGCCCGGCGACATCGCAGATGATGACGTTTTTGTTGATATCGGGCTGGATTCGATCATGGCCATTCAATGGGTTCGTGTGATCAACAGTCAGTTCAGCCTTGATCTGGAGGCGGTGCGTGTCTACGACTATCCGACTCTCGACGGCTTGACGGATTACGTGATCAAGGAGTCGGAGCTGGCGACCAGAACGCCGGTTTCGCCCGCCAAGAGTGATCCGGAGCACTCACCCATTCCGAGGGCGAGTGCACGCGAGGCTAAACAGACGCACGGCGATGATGAGAATAGAAGGGGGCATGCCGCAGTCTTCGAGTCAGTGGTCCGCATGCAGGAGATCGAACCCGGCATCGTCCAGATCACCATGGCGGACCGGGAACACAAGAACATGTTTTCCAATGCCTTGATCAGCGGTCTGACACAGGCGTTCGAAGCAATAAGGAACAACGAGACGTACAAAGTCGTGGTGTTGACTGGATACGACACCTATTTCTGTTGCGGCGGCACCAAGGAGAGTTTGCTGGACATTCAGTCCGGCCGCGTGAGTTTTACCGATGCTTCGGTATTCAGTATCCCGCTCGACTGCAAGATTCCAGTGATCGCCGCGTTGCAGGGGCATGCTATCGGTGCCGGTTGGGCGTTGGCGATGTTCAGTGATTTCGTTGTTTTCAGCCAGCAAGGTTGCTACGAAAGCAACTATATGAAGTTTGGCTTCACCCCGGGCGCTGGCGCGACGCTCATATTTCCGGAGAAATTTTCGTCCGGGCTTGCACACGAAATCCTATTCACCGGGCGGCAATTCACCGGTTCGGATCTTGAGCAAAGAGGCATTCCATACCCTGTCGTCCATCGAGATCAGGTGTTGGTGCAGGCAATTGATCTGGCGCGCTCGCTGTGCCAGTCGCCGCGCATCGCACTCATGGAATTGAAGGAGCATACGGCTAACCCCATCCGCGAGAAGTTGCAACGGACCTATGAAAAGGAAGTTGCAATGCATCAAAAAACCTTTGTCGACAACCCGGAAGTACTCGCACGGCTGGACGCGCTGCATGACCATAGAGCGAAATCCGACTCAACGCAGGCCCCGAGCGATGTTTCAACTGTTGCGCTGAACGTCGAGCGTCCATCGGCGCAGGGCAAAGCGCGCGATACGATGCAGAGTCCGGCGTCGACATCTGCTATTGCGATTGTCGGTATGTCCGGCGCATTTGCGAATTCGCGGTCAGTCGATGAGTTTTGGCGCAATCTCCTCGAAGGCAACGAGAGTGTCGACGAAGTGCCCTTGCACCGCTGGCCGGTCGAGAAGTTTTACGACCCGGATCCGCTGGCAATGAAGAAAACGTACAGCAAGTGGATGGGGACGCTGCAGGACGTGGATCGGTTCGACGCGCAGTTCTTCAACATCTCCCGCGCCGAGGCGGAGGTTATCGATCCGCAGCAACGGCTGTTTTTGGAGCACAGTTGGAGCTGTATCGAGGACGCGGGAATTAATCCGCGCAGTTTGTCCGCGAGCCGCTGCGGCGTTTTCGTCGGCTGCGGATCGGGCGACTATGCGGCCTACGCCGATTTTTCGGCCGAAGGCATGATGGGGAACGCGCCATCGATCCTTGCCGCCCGCATTTCCTACTTCCTCAATCTCAAGGGGCCGTGTCTTGCGATTGATACGGCCTGCTCTTCAGCGCTGGTCGCGATCGCCGAGGCGTGCGACAGCCTGCTGCTTGGCAGGAGCGACCTCGCATTGGCGGGTGGCGTCAATGTGCTAACCGGGCCAGGCATGCATATCATGGCCAGCAGGGCCGGAATGCTTTCCAAGCAGGGTCGCTGTTTTACATTCGATGATCGTGCCGACGGGTTTGTGCCGGGGGAGGGCGTCGGCGTGGTCTTGTTGAAACGATACAGCGATGCACTGCGGGACGAAGACATCATTCACGGCGTTATTCGCGGATGGGGTGTAAACCAGGACGGCAAGACCAATGGGATTACTGCTCCCAGCGTCACATCGCAAATCGCGCTCGAGAAAGATGTGTACAAACAATTCTGTATCGATCCGCAAACTATCGGCCTGGTGGAGGCTCACGGGACAGGAACCGGGCTGGGCGACCCGATAGAGGTGCAAGCGCTCACCGAGACGTTCCGCAGTTTCACTGAACGTCAGAACTTCTGTGCGCTGGGCTCGGTGAAAAGCAACATTGGACATCTGCTGGCGGCTGCAGGTATCGCCGGGGTGATTAAGGTTCTTCTGGCAATGCGGCATCAGACGCTGCCGCCGACGATCAATTTCAAGCAACTCAACAGCCGTATCAATCTCGAGGGCAGCCCCTTCTTTATCAATACCGAAGCGTGTGTATGGAATGCAGGTGCAGGAGGCGTGCGCCGCGCAGCAGTCAGTTCTTTTGGGTTCAGTGGCACTAACTCGCATATCGTGATCGACGAGTCCCCTGTCAGGCAAGCAACCACACCGTATGAGCATAACGCCAACCCTGTGTTTATCGTACTTTCCGCAAAAAATGAGGAGCGCTTGAAAGCTCAGGTGAGCCGCCTGCTGGACTGTATCGAAGAGCATTCGTATGACGATGCCTGGCTCGTCGATATTGCCTATACGTTGCAGGTTGGTCGGGATGCGATGGAAAGCCGCCTGGCAGTAATGGCGACGTCGATGCAGGAGCTGGTGGGTGCACTAGGGAATTACCTTGAAGGCAAGGCGGAGCTTGGGGAGATCGAGTTCTGTTTCCAGGGTGAAGTCAAGAAACACAAGGAAGTGATGTCGGTTCTCAATGCCGATGGAGCGTTCAAGCAGACCATCGCCGAATGGCTCGGACAAGGGCGCTACGCTGCACTTCTGGAACTGTGGGTCAAAGGCCTGTCATTTGACTGGACAGCCTTGTATGGCGCCAAGTCGATCTACGGGACACGCAGGCCGAAACGTATCAGCCTGCCCACCTATCCTTTTGCGCGGGAACGTTTTTGGCCGAAGAACGCGCCAGAAATAGCCGTCGGCTATGCATTCGATGATAAACGTGCCGATGGCTCGCCAGACGAGCCCATCGAGCTGCCGGTGCTGGTAAAAGCGGGTGAGCCGGCGAGTCGGGAGAGTGGCAAGTCGCTGGGGATTACCCTGGCGGAGCTGACACCCGTCTCGAACCTCCAGCCGGCGGTCGTGCCGGGGAATGGACACGATGTCGACGCCTTGCGTGTGTCTTTGCGGGAGACGTCTGTGATGCAGCAGGGGCTTGGTGAGACCGCTGTTCAGGTAAACGCTTTGTTGTCTGTTGCTGACTTGCGAATGGAGTTGGCTGAGAGCCTGGCGAAGGTGCTGTACCTGGAAAACGATGACGTCGATATGGACACGGCGTTCAGCGAGTTGGGACTCGATTCTGTGACTGGTGTTGGCTGGATTCGTGAGTTGAATCAGCGCTACGGTACATCGCTAGGGGCCTCGCAGCTCTACGACTATCCCACTATCAAAGTGTTGGCGAGCCATTTGTTGACCCGAGGTTCCCTGCGCTCGCGCGAAGCGTCGGAACCCGCGCAAGCATTGGTGGCAACTCCGCTCGCCACACTTATTCAGCCTGTCGAATGCAACGAGCGGGTCATCAGCACAGCCATAACGACATTGGAGACTCTGGCACCTTTGCCACCTTTGGCACCCAAGCCTGCATCACCACCTGAAGAGTCGGTCCCCGGCACGCAGCAAGTGCTTCTGGATGGCATCGCGGTGATCGGTCTGTCGGGTGCATTCCCCAAGGCGCGTAATGCGCAGGTGTTCTGGGAGAACCTGGCGCAGGGGTTGGATTGTGTGTCGGAAATTCCATCGAGCCGCTGGTCGATCGAGGAGCATTACGACCCGAACCCTGAAGCCGTGGGCAAGACGTATTGCAAGTGGATGGGATGTCTGGAAGAAGCGGACCGGTTCGATCCGTTGTTTTTCAACATTTCACCGGCAGAAGCGATTTCCATGGATCCGCAGCAGCGTCTGTTTCTGGAGCACAGCTGGAGCTGCATCGAGAACGCCGGGATCGATCCGCAGAGTCTGTCGGGCAGCCGGTGTGGGGTATACGCGGGTTGCGGGCCGGGTGACTACGGGTACACGCCGGGGGGCAGCGGCCTGACGGCACAGGTGCTGACGGGCAACTCATCGTCGATTCTGTCGGCGCGGATCTCTTACTTTCTGAACTTGAGAGGGCCGTGCGTGGCGCTTGACACTGCGTGCTCGTCGTCCCTGGTGGCGATCGCGCTGGCGTGCGACAGCCTGGTGGGCGGCAGTTGCGATGTGGCACTTGCCGGTGGTGTCTGTGTGCTGACCGGGCCGAGCTTGCACATCATGACGAGCAGGGCGCGCATGTTATCGCCGCAAGGCCGTAGCTTCGCCTTCGATGCTCGGGCGGATGGTTTCGTCCCGGGTGAGGGCGTGGGTGTGTTGCTGCTCAAGCGTTTCGCGGACGCAGTACGAGACGGTGATCAAATCCAGGGCGTGGTACGCGGCTGGGGCGTGAATCACGACGGGAAGACCAACGGGATGACGGCGCCGAGTGCCAATTCCCAAGCCAGCCTGGAGAAGGACGTGTACGCGCGGTTCGAAATCGATCCGGCAACGATCACGCTGGTCGAGGCGCACGGTACCGGCACGAAGCTGGGTGACCCCATCGAGGTGGAGGCACTGACGGCCTCGTTCCAGGCCTACACGCAGCAACGTCATTACTGTGCGCTGGGCTCGGTGAAGAGCAATATCGGCCATCTGCTGGCGGCGGCGGGGGTCAGCGGGGTGATCAAGGCATTGCTGGCGTTGCAGCACCGGATGCTGCCCCCGACCATCCAGTACCAATCGCTGAATGAGCACGTGATGCTCGACGGTGGACCGTTCTATATCAATGAGGCGCTCAAGCCCTGGTCGTTGGAGGGCAGCGGTTCACGACGTGCCGCGGTGAGTTCGTTCGGGTTCAGCGGTACCAATGCGCACGTGGTACTTGAAGAGTACGCGGCGCGGCGCGGCGGGCCGACGACGGAGCCGGTCACAGTTGAACGCCCGGGATTGATCGTCTTGTCTGCCAGGAGCGATGAACGCCTGAAGGCGCAGGCGCTACAGTTGCTGGATCACCTGCAGGCGCAACCGCGCAGCGGTGCTGACCTGGCGGACATCGCCTATACCTTGCAGACCGGTCGGGAGGGCATGGAGTACCGGGCGGCGGTGATGGCGCGAACGCCGGAGCAGGTTGTCGCTGCGCTGAACGATTTCATTGCGGACAAGCGCAGTGTCGATGTACAGGTTGGGCGCGTGCAGAAGACGAAGGAGGCCGGCTGGTTATTTGAAGGCGATGAGGATGTCGGCACGCTGATCGAGGCTTGGATCAGCAAGAACCGATTGAAGAAGTTGGCCGAGGCGTGGGTGCGCGGGCTGGATATCGACTGGAACCGGCTGTACCCGTCCACTCGCCCAAAACGGGTTTCGTTGCCCACTTACCCATTCCTCAGAGAGCGGTATTGGCTGCAGGGCGAACGCAAGGGGCCTACTGCAACCTCCGCAGGCATCACAACGGGTTTTGCCGACAAGCTGCGAGGTATTGCATTGCAAAACCTGTCACAACACGCCGACCTAGCGCAAGTCGAGCATCATGGGCCGGCATCGGCGCGAGTGCTGTTGACCGAGGAGCCGATATCCAGAGCAAATGCTGCCGCTTCTCCAACGCCGCAGATGGTTGATGAACCGAGCGTTCAGGAAAGGCAATCGGATACCGATCTCTCAAAGCTGGAGGCAGAGCTCTGTGAAATGCTCAGCAGCACCTTGTTTATGCCGGTGACCGCTGCTGACTGTGAGAAGCCATTTTCTGAACTGGGCGTGGATTCGATCATCGGGCTGGAGTGGATTCAGGCTGTCAATCGCCGATATCAGACCTCGCTTACCGCATCGATGCTTTATCAGCATGCCACTCTCAAGCGCTTCACTCTGTTCCTGGCGGAGCAGAGTTCGGTCATCGGTGAGGCGCCGATGCTGAATCGTGATACTGGGGCTAATGCAATGCCGCCAACCGAGTCTCGCCTGGCAAGCGGTGCTGTGTCCGATCTGCAGGGTAGTCATGCATACGGCGAATATGACGATCGCACTGTACGTTGCATCAGGCCCTCTGATAGCGCGACGTCACGGCTGCTGCTGTTTTTCTGCCTCGCTCATGGCGAAGGGAGCTATCAGTGGGTCAATCAGTTGCCATCAGAGATTGAGGTGTGGAGCGTCGGAACGACCGTGCACACCCATTGGGATGAGATGGTCGAGTTTCTTGCACAAAGTGTTCATGAGTTATTCGACAAACCGGTGGTGGCATGGGGGCACTGCATGGGGGGCGTTTGCGCGTTCGACGTGCTGTCCTACCTGGAACAACATTATTCATTGAAGGCAAAAACCGCTGTGCTATCATCCAGTTGCACGCCGGATCTGTTTGAGTCTCTCAAGTGTTTTCCACCGTTTAGCGAGTTTGATTCTTCAATGTCGGATGAAAAAATCGAACAGACATTAGTCGATAAAAAATTGGTATTCCCCAAATCATGGGGCATGAAAATTATTTCTCCATCGGCTATTCGAAATGATATTGAATTGATTAAAACCTATCGCTATAATCAGGCTAAAATAGTCTCTGCGCCTCTCAGGGTCGTTAAAGCAAAAAATGACATTTTGATGGCGGATCCATTGTTGTTTTCCCGTTGGGGGGAGATGACAACGGAAGAGTGCCTTTATGAAGAGGTCGACGGAACGCATTTGTTCTTTATCAGTCCGTTACAGGGTTTTATCGACATCGTTGTAGCGGCATGTACAGATTGAGATGAAGCATGAGTAAATATAGCGCGTCGTCACGTTGATGCCGTTATGGCGCGCTAATGCATTCGATGTTTAATCTAAGGACTGGTCGGGGAGGTATTGTGCCCGGACATATTGTAAATAGGGATGCTTATGACAAGGGAAGGACTCATCAAACTCATAGGGAAGACGGCACAAGAAATACTTCCCGATATCGAAGATCATCAATTTTCCGGCTCTGATCGGTTGATAGACCTGGGCGCGAATTCGGTGGATCGTGCTGAAATCGTGATGCTGGTTCAGGAGGCGCTTCAATTATCGATTCCACGCGTGGAGCTCTTCGGCCCCAAGAATATTGGCGAGCTGGCTGATTTGTTCTGGGGCAAAATGAATGCGTCGTGAACTGGTCGCTACCGGCATAGGCGTGATCTCTGCTATCGGGCAAGGCAAGACGACATTCGTCAATGCATTGCTCGAAGGTGTGAGCGCTTTTGACGTCATGCGGCGGCCGGGGCGGCAGTATGAGTCCGCCTACCTGGGGGCGGAAATTCGGGAGATCGAGTTTCCGTCCAGTATTCCAAAACAGGTGCAGCGGGCGGCATCGCTATCTGCGCAAGCTGCGTTGGTCGTGCTACAGGAGGCTTGGGACGAGGCCAGGCTATCCGAAGTAGACCCATGTCGGATCGGCTTGATCGTAGGCGGCTCGAATGTGCAACAGCGCGAATTGATACTCCTGCATGACAGGTATCGTGATAATCCAGAATTTCTGAAACCTACCTACGCGCTGTCATTCATGGACTCGGATCTTTGCGGCTTTTGCACGGCGCAGTTCGGCATTCGTGGTCTCTCGCACACGGTGGGTGGCGCGTCGGCGAGCGGGCAACTTGCGCTCATCCAGGCATCGCAGGCGGTCCTTGCCGATCAGGTCGATGTCTGTATTGCGCTAGGCGGACTGATGGATCTGTCGTTCTGGGAGTGTCAGGCGTTTCGTTCGCTCGGGGCAATGGGCTCTGATCGCTACGCGCATGAGCCCGCTCTGGCGTGCCGTCCATTCGATCTGGATCACGATGGGTTCGTGTTCGGCGAATGTTCTGGTGCCGTGGTCATCGAGTCCAGAGCCTCCAGCGAGCGTCGTGGTGTGAAAGCCTATGCCGTCTTGCGGGGGTGGGGAGCCGAAATGGACTGCAATCGCAATCCTGACCCTTCTTTGGAGGGGGAGATGGCGGCCATTCAGAGCGCCCTGCAGGCGGCAGATTGGGCAGCGGAAAAGGTCGACTATATTAATCCGCACGGTACCGGCTCTATTGTCGGCGATGAAACCGAACTCAAGGCATTACATGCTTGCGGCTTGAGTGGCGCATACCTGAATGCGACGAAATCATTGATCGGGCATGGTTTGAGTGCTGCCGGGTTAGTGGAAGTTATTGCAACTTTGCTGCAAATGGAATTTGCTCGATTGCATCCAACGCTAAACTTGGATAATCCCATTGATTCTTCATTTAACTGGGTGAGGCATAGAGCGTTTGATCATCAAATCGAGCAGGCGCTGACCTTGAGTATGGGGTTTGGGGGAATAAATACAGCGCTGTGTTGGCAACGGAGCCGATAAATACACACGATTCTTCTGGAGTGCAATGGAATGTCCTTAGTCGGAATTGAAGCAATGAATGTGTTTGGTGGCACAACGTACCTCGATGTCGCTGAGTTGGCCCGTCATCGTCAGTTGGACAGTGCGCGATTCGCAAATTTGCTGATGAAAGAAAAAGCAGTGGCGCTGCCTTATGAAGATCCTGTCACGTTTGGTGTGAATGCCGCGAAACCTATTATCGATGCAATGTCGCCGGCGGAAAGAGATCGTATCGAACTGCTGATTACTTGTACGGAGTCGGGTATCGATTTTGGGAAGTCGATGAGTACCTACATTCATCATTACCTGGGTTTGAATCGTAACTGCCGACTGTTCGAACTTAAGCAGGCTTGTTATTCGGGAACCGCAGGTTTCCAAATGGCAATCAATTTCATACTTTCACAGGTATCGCCCGGCGCCAAGGCATTGATCGTTGCCACGGACATTTCGCGATTTCTGGCATCCGAGGCCGGCAGTGAACTGACCGAGGACTGGTCTTTCGCTGAACCGAGCGCAGGGGCAGGAGCGGTGGCACTGCTCGTCAGCGATCAGCCTCACGTATTCCAGGTGGACGTCGGTGCAAATGGCTATTACGGGTACGAGGTTATGGATACTTGTCGCCCTATGCCGGACAGTGAGGCGGGGGATGCCGACCTCTCACTGCTGTCTTACCTGGACTGCTGCGAAAACGCCTACCTGGAATACACCAAGCGGGTGACCAACGCGCATTATCGCGATTCTTTCCAATACCTGACCTTCCATACGCCGTTTGGCGGCATGGTTAAGGGTGCGCATCGCACCATGATGCGTAAGCTGTTGCAGGCCAAAACTGCAGAAATCGAAGAGGATTTCCAGCGTCGAGTGATGTCCGGGATGACGTACTGTCAGCGTGTGGGCAACATCATGGGGGCGACTTCGTTTCTGTCACTCGCCAGCACCATCGATAATGGTCAGTTTACCGCGCCGCGCCGAATCGGTTGCTTCTCCTATGGCTCGGGATGCTGTTCGGAATTCTATAGTGGGGTCGTCACTCCCGACAGCCAGGTGCGGCAACGGCGCTTCGCGATCAAAGAACATTTGAATGGGCGATATCGTCTATCGATGGCGGAGTATGAGTCGATTATTCAAGCCAGCAACGCGGTTAAATTTGGCTCGCGCAACGTTGAACTGGACAAGAGTTTCATCGGCGAAGCCTACGAGTCGTGTCGTGGTAAAGGGCAGTTGTTTTTGCGTGAAATCAAGGAGTTTCACCGCCAGTACGAGTGGCTATCGTGAGTTATCAAACCATCAAGGTTCGCTTCGAGGAGTCGATCTGCTTCTTGCAATTGGACCGGCTGGAAAGTGCCAACGCGATCAACGGCCAACTTGTCGCAGAGTGCAGCGAAGTCTTATCGATCTGCCAAGAGGCCGCCACTGTCGTGGTCCTGAGTGGTTCGCCCGAAGCGTTCTGCGTCGGTGCTGATTTCGGGGCTTTGGCAGACCCGGCGACAGACTCGTACGGCGCCTACAACGGCCCTGGACCACTCTACGATTTATGGCTCAAGTTGGCCACAGGTCCGTATGTGACTGTCGCGCATGTGCGCGGCAAGGCAAATGCTGGAGGGATCGGGTTTGTCGCTGCGTGCGATATCGTTCTTGCGGATGCGACGGCGCAATTCAGTTTGTCGGAGCTGCTATTCGGACTGTATCCCGCCTGCGTACTGCCGTTTCTGATACGCCGTATCAGCCATCAACGAGCGCATTATTTGACGTTGATGACCCACCCAATCTCGGCGGAACAGGCGTTTACATGGGGTTTGGTGGATGCGCTGGAGTCGGATAGCGAAGCGTTGCTTCGGCGTCATTTGCTGAGGTTGCGACGCCTGTCGAAGGTCGCGGTAACGCGCTACAAAGACTACATGAGCACAATCGGAGTGCCCCTGGCGGGCCTGAAGTCATCCGCCATTGCCGGTAACCTCGAAGTCTTTTCCGACCCGGCCAACTTGAAGGCAATCATTCGCTATGTCGAAAGCGGGGTATTTCCGTGGGAGAAGTTTTGAACAGATCTGACGTCGTTCAGTTTTCGGAAGTCGAGCCCGGCATCATTCAAATCACGATGCAGGATCGCGAGAACAAGAACACGTTTTCCAGAGAACTGGTCAAGGGGCTGATAAATGCCTTTCGTCATATCCGGGAGAGCGAACGATATCGGGTCGTTGTCTTGACAGGCTATGACACTTACTTTTGCTCCGGCGGTACAAAAGAGGGACTGCTGATGCTGCATGAAGGGCAGGGCAAGTTTACTGACATGAATATCTATAGTGTTCCGCTGGAGTGCGAAATCCCGGTGATTTCGGCGATGCAGGGTCATGGCATTGGCGGGGGATTTGTATTCGGTCTGTTTGCTGATTGTGTGGTGTTGAGTCGAGAGAGCGTTTACACGACCAATTTCATGAAGTACGGCTTTACACCCGGCATGGGGGCGACCTATGTACTACCCGAGAAGCTGGGACTTGGACTCGCTGAGGAAATGCTGCTGAGCGCACGCACTTATCGCGGAGCTGATCTTGAGAAACGCGGTGTCCCATTTCCGGTTCTGCCACGGGCAGAAGTACTGGAATATGCCCTGCAACTGGCACGTGATCTGGCCGAGAAACCACGTATTTCGCTGGTGACGCTCAAGAGCCATCTTGTTGCCGAAATGCGCGCCCGGTTACCGACTATCGTAGAGCAGGAAATCGCGATGCATGACAAGACATTCCATCAGCCTGAGGTAAAGGCGCGTATTGAAAATGTGTTCGGCAATTAGGCGGCTTAATTTATACATTGTGCCGTTTGAGTACTTGCAAAGATGCGCTAGCAAGGTAGTGCGCAGTAAGTTCGTTAATTCGCCTTGACGGTGAACGTCGAGCTAACCAGGAGGGTAGTTGCGCGATGAAGAGAAATTATATTGGATTGGCTTGCACGGGGCATGATAATGCGCTGGCCGTTGTAAATAGTCGCGGCGAAATAGTTTTTGCCGAGGCGACAGAGAGATTTCTTCAGAATAAGAGATCTTATAACTGTATACCGGACAATCCAGTCTTGATTGGAAAAATCATCAAGCAATATTGCGAGGCGGATGCAGAGATCGTGATTGCGAAGTCATGGAGTGAGGACGCTGCCGAAATCCTGGAGCAAGAACGCGCAAAGGCCGGTGAACGACTGAATCTTGACTATCGCCCTTACTCTTCAGGATTCATAAAATATGACATCGGTGCCTATCAATATGTGCTCAAGTCAGTCACTGATAGTATTCAAAGCTCCGGTGTAAATCTCAAGTTTTATTGTGAGGCAGTCCTTGGAAAGAAAACCGAGTTTCGCTCATTCAATCATCATCTGACCCACGCGGCTACGGCCTGCTATACCAGCCCCTATTCTACGGCTGCCTGTATCGTTGTCGATGGCATGGGAGAGGGTATTAGTGTTAGTTGCTATTCATATCGTGATAACAAGATCGAAGAATTGAAGTTTCCGTCTCAATCAATGCTGGGTAATCTGGCAAAAAGTCTCGGGTTCTTTTATTCACATCTTTGTGGGTGGTGCGGGTTCGATCCATGGGCCGGTGAGGAATGGAAAGTCATGGGGCTGGCGCCCTATGGAAAGTTCGATCAGGCTATTTATGAGATTCTTCGCGAGCGGATCGCCGTCGACAACGTTGATGTTTACTGTCCCGATCCCGACTGGGCGTCGGCATCGAAGCTGCTGAAGTATATCCGTACGCCGGATATGCCTAGCCTCGCCGCAGCGGACCTGGCGCATACGGGGCAGGTGGTATTTTCTGAAGTGATGACGTCTCTGTTGAATAACCTCTACGATCTGGGTATTTCAGAAAATCTCGTCTTTGGTGGTGGCTGTGCACTTAACTCCTCTTATAACGGAAAAATTTTGGAGTCTACAAAGTTCAAGAGTGTGCATGTGTTTTCTGCTCCGGGCGATGATGGAAATGCGGTAGGAGCGGCACTGTTGGCTTATGAGCAGGATAATCCACAACCCGCTCGCAATCGTTCCCTGGCTTCGCCTTATTTAGGATCAACCATCTCCAGGTCATCCTTGGAAAATCTTGTGAAATATGGAGGCGTCACCAATCTCCAGCACCGACCCGATGATGTTTGCGAAAGAGTGGCTCAACTGTTGAGTCAGGGGAAGATTGTCGGTTGGGTGCAGGGCCGTGCAGAGTTTGGGCCGCGTTCATTGGGAAACAGGTCTATTCTGGCGGACCCTCGACGCAGCGACATGAAAAACAGTATCAATTCGCGCGTTAAGTTTCGCGAAGAATTTCGTCCTTTCGCACCCTCGGTTCTAGAGGAGTATGGAGATGAATACTTTATAAATTATCAGGACTCTCCTTATATGGAGAGAACGCTGAAATTTCGGGAGGGAGTCCGAGGAAAAGTTCCAGCCGTCGTCCATGTTGATGGCACAGGAAGATTGCAAAGCGTGAAAAAAAAATGGAATAACCGGTTTTACCGGCTTATTGAGGAGTTCCACAGGTTGACGGATGTTCCGATGGTCCTGAATACGAGTCTCAATGTTATGGGTAAACCCATCATTCACTCGGTAGAAGATGCGCTGGCGGTTTTTTATACTAGCGGGCTGGATGTTCTGGTGATTGAAGATTACGTAATAGAAAAAAGCTATTAAGTTCGGGTTGCACAGTTTTTGTGCGGTGCGATTGTGCGCAAATGTGCTTGCCGAAGATTGCCCGTCGTCGGTTGATGGGGCATTCAATACTGTTACTAAAAAGGTGTCTGGTTAAACTATGATTGTTAATCCAAGAGTTAAAGGGTTCATCTGCACTACTGCGCATCCTGCGGGATGTCGAGCCAATGTTGATGAGCAGATCCGCTTCATACGGGAACAAGCGCCGATCGCCAATGCACCCAAGCGTGTACTGGTAATCGGGGCATCCACCGGTTATGGGTTGGCATCACGCATCACTGCCGCGTTCGGCTGTAACGCTCGCACCATTGGAGTGTTCTTCGAAAAGCCCGCCAGTCGCAATCGAACCGCCAGTGCCGGCTGGTATAACTCGGCGGCATTTCAATGCGCGGCTGACAACGCAGGTCTGTATGCGAAAAGTATCAACGGAGATGCCTTTTCCGATGCGGTAAAAGAAAAAACCATCGAGATGATCAAGGCTGACCTGGGTCAAATTGATCTGCTGGTCTACAGCCTGGCGTCGCCACGCCGTCTGCATCCAGTGACAGGTACGCTCCATTCATCTGTCCTGAAACCTATCGGCAAGACGGTAACGCAGATCGGTCTGGATACTGATCGCGAACTCATCAAGTCATTTACGCTCCAGCCCGCAGTACAGCAGGAGATTGATGATACGGTCGTCGTGATGGGCGCAGACGACTGGGAGCGTTGGGTTCACCAATTGTCCGAAGCTGGCGTGTTGGCGCCCGGCTGCAAGACTACGGTTTACACCTACATCGGCGAGAAGGTCACGAGAGATATTTACTGGGACGGCACTATTGGAGCGGCGAAAAAAGACTTGGATCGCGCCGCTGCTATGCTCTCCAGCAATGGAGTCGAGGCTAGCGTCTCGGTACTTAAAGCCGTCGTTACCCAATCAAGTGCGGCCATCCCTGTCATGCCGCTTTACCTGGCCCTGCTGTTCAAGTTGATGAAGCAGGATGGCTCCCACGAAGGCTGTATCGAGCAGATCTACAGGCTGTTCAGCGAATGCCTGTATAACACCGATCCTCGTCTGGATGAGGGTGGCCGTAACCGGGTCGATGATCGAGAGACCCGCCATGAAATTCAGGCCGAAGTGGAAAAACTGTGGCCCCAGGTGACAACGGAAAATCTCAACTCCATTAGCGACTTTCAGGGTTTCCGTGCCGAGTTCCTGAAGCTGTTCGGTTTTGGTCTGACGGAGATCGATTACGAGACTGACTTCGATGTCGACGTGAAGATTAACGGGCTCTTGGACCTCACACAGTAAGAACATGAAGGGTGCGGGCTGTCGATCATTGGACCCATCGAACGGCCCGCAGCAGATGGATTTGCATGCGCTACGCCGCTTCGAATCGAATCGACCTATTACGAAATTGAGGGAGAGTAATGTCGACAGTCGCAACAGTGTTCATGTTTTCCGGACAGGGTTCGCAGTACTACGGAATGGGTCGGGAGTTGTTTGCTCGACAAGGGGATTTTCGTGATGCAATGGTCAGCATGGACGACGTTTTTCGTCAGTTGTCCGGTCATTCGGTCATCGAGATGCTCTATGAAGGCGGCCGGGGTAAAGGAGAGACCTTTGACAGGACGCTATTCTCCAGTGCGGCGATATTCATGGTTGAATACGCGTTGGCGCAAGCGCTGATACGCGCCGGCGTAGTACCAGACATAACGTTGGGTGCCAGTGCCGGATCATTTGCTGCAGCCGCTGTGGCGGGCTTCATCGACGTCGAAGACGCCCTCGCAGCGGTGGTCATGCAAGCCGGTATTTTCGAGAAGCATTGCGAGCCAGGAGGGATGCTTGCCATCCTGGCCGAACCTGAACTTTACACCCAGAGACAGCTGGAGAGCGTCTGTGAAGTGGCCGCGGTCAATTTCTCGTCGCATTTCGTGGTGTCCGCGCTACAACCCGCGCTTATCGGGATCAGGGATGAACTGAGAAGGCTGGACATCATCTGCGAGCCATTGCCTGTCTCGTATGCCTTTCATTCGAAATGGATCGATTGCGCAAGAGCGCCTCATGAGGCGTTAATGCGGACCGTTCGATTTAGGCCGGGAACGCTGCCGTTGATGTGCTGCGATCAAGCCGATTTAATGGTCAACCTTCCTGAAAACTACTTTTGGCATGCCGCACGACATCCGATCAGATTTCGAGAGGCGATTTCAAACCTCGAGCGACGAAGTGCCTGGCGCTACATCGATGTGGGGCCTGCGGGTACGCTTGCTACGTTTCTGAAATACGGACTGCCGGTTGCATCGACTTCCGAAGTGCACAGTGTTCTGACCCCTTACGGTCACGACGTACGCAATTTCAATGCATTACTGACGCGCATAGGTGTCGCGGCATGCTGAACCAACTCGGCACTGGCGCAATTCACTTGTGGCTTGCGTTGTATGAGCTTATTGATGATGAGCGGCTGCTCAACGCGTACCGGGAGCTGTTGAGTCGTGCCGAAAGAGAACAGGAACGACGCTTCCAATTTACTTCGGATCGACGCCGCTATCTTGTTACCCGAGCGCTTGTGCGCATCGTGCTGTCACGTTACTTGCCGGTCTTGCCCAAGGACTGGTTGTTTTGCACGAACGCCTATGGAAGACCGCAAGCAGTGAACGTCGAGGCACGGCAGGCGCAGCTATCTTTTAATATCTCACATACACACGGTCTGATCGCCATGGGCGTTACCCGTTATCGCCTGTTAGGTCTGGATGTGGAGAACGTCAATGGGCCAGCGTTTTGCTCCGGGATCGTCGATCGGTATTTTGCCGCGGACGAGGTGCTGGCTTTCTATCGCGTGCCGCCCGAACAACGCCGGGACCGGTACTTTGAATATTGGACGTTCAAGGAGTCCTACATCAAGGCGAGGGGCATGGGCTTATCTATCCCCCTAGACAAGTTCAGTTTTGATTATCCGCACCAGCGAGGTGTCAGGATTACCATCGATCCCGTACTGGCTGACCATGCCGAGCGATGGCAGTTCTGGCAGTTTCGCCCGTCAACGGAGTATCTGATGGCGGTCTGCATTGAACGCAAGCGCTTTGATAGACCCGAATTCATCATCAGGAAAATCATTCCCGGCTCAACGGAGGAACTGTTGGCGCCGGTCTTTTCGCGCAGCTCTGAAGAGCAGCTCGTTTTCAGTTAGCCAAGTATATCTATAGGGAGATAGTAGATGATTGCATTCGTCTTTCCGGGACAGGGTTCTCAGGTCCGTGGCATGGGGAAAGGGCTTTTCGACGAAGTCCAGGAATATGCACGTATCGAAGAACAGGTCGACAGCCTACTGGGATACTCGATGCGTAAATTGTGTCTGGAAGATCCGGAAAACCTACTCAAGGAGACACAATACACACAGCCCAGCCTGTACGTTGTTAACGCGTTGCATTACTACAAAGCCGTCGAGCAGGGTTGTTATCCTGATTTCGTCGCGGGGCACAGCCTGGGTGAATACAATGCGCTTCTTGCGGCAGGCGTATTCGATTTTCTGACGGGGTTGCGACTTGTCCAGCAGCGGGGCGAGCTTATGGCCCAGGCGAAAAGTGGCAGCATGGGGGCGGTGATCGGCCTCAGCACGTCCAGAATCGGTCAGGTTCTAAGAGTTAATGACCTGACAACGATCGATGTCGCCAATTTCAATTCTCCGACCCAGACCGTCATTTCCGGGCCGAAAGAAGACATCATGCGCGTGGGCCCGCTTTTCGAAAGTGCAGGTGCACGCCTCTACATGCCTCTGCAAGTCAGCGCCGCCTTCCACTCGCGTTATGTCGCCCCAGCCGCCGATGCGTTTGCCGATGCGCTGGCGTCGTTGCCGTTTGCCGCCCCTAGAATTCCAGTCATCGCTAATGTAACCGCGCAGCCATATCCAACTGATACGTCTCAGATCAAGTCTCTATTGGTCCGTCAGATTAAAAGTCCGGTGAAATGGACGCAGAGCATTCGCTATCTGTTGAGTCAGGGCGTTTCAGAGTTCAAAGAGCTGGGGCCGGGTAATGTGTTGACCCGCCTCGTGCAACAGATACAACAAGAAAAAGACGACTGAATCCGGTTGTCATCGGAGCTTATGCAGGGAAGCAAGGGAATGATGCCTATGGCTACCATTACGGCAGAGACGCTGGGAAATGCTCAGTTCAAACGGGACTATGGTTTGCGTTATGCCTATCTGGGCGGTGCCTTATACAAAGGCATTGCCTCGAAGGAATTAGTGGTAGCAATGGGGAACTCCGGGATGATGGCGTATCTGGGGACGGGCGGCATGTGTTTCGAGGAAATCGAAGCGTCGATCAGATTCATTCAGTCTCAGCTTTCGAGTGGACAGCCGTACGGCATGAATCTGATCTGCCACCTCGAGAAACCGGACCTTGAGGAGCAGACGGTGGAGTTGTTTATCCGGCACGGCGTTCCATTTATCGAGTGTGCTGCATTTTTGCATATGACGCCGAGCCTGGTTCGGTGTCGGCTTTCGGGGTTGAGACGCTCGGCCGTCGGCGAGATTGAGCGTCCACGTCGAATGCTTGCCAAAGTCTCCAGGCCTGAGGTGGCGGCCGCATTCATGCGGCCCGCACCAGAGGCGATCGTTCGCCAGTTGCTCGAGGAAGGTAAGGTCACGCCCTACGAAGCCGAGCTGAGTCAGTCAATTCCCATGGCGGACGAAGTCTGCGTTGAAGCCGATTCCGGAGGTCACACCGATCAAGGTGTCGCTTATGCGCTGATGCCCGCGATGTTCGCGTTGCGCGACGAGATGATGGCGCAGTATTGCTACGATAAACCCATTTGTGTGGGGGCTGCGGGTGGTATCGGCACTCCACATGCTGCTGCTGCAGCCTTCACTATGGGCGCGGATTTCATTCTGACTGGCTCGATAAATCAATGTACTGTCGAAGCCCGCACGAGCGATGCCGTCAAAGATCTGCTCCAGGATCTCAATGTGCAGGATACCGACTATGCGCCGGCCGGCGACATGTTCGAGATAGGCGCTCGCGTTCAGGTCGCTAAACGTGGACTCTTCTTCGCCGCCCGAGCCAACAAGCTGTTCGAGCTGTATCAGCGACACAATTCTCTGGAGGAAATCGATCCGAAGGTGCGCCAACGAATAGAGGAGCGTTACTTCAGGCGCTCGTTCGATGAGGTGTGGGCAGAAACCCGGAATTACTACCTGAGAACAGAGCCCGCCAAAGTCGCGGACCTCGAAAGCAATCCCAAACAGAAGATGGCGTTGATCTTCCGATGGTACTTCGTCCACTCCACGCGTCTTGCCCTGAGCGGCAATGAGGATCAGAAAGTCGATTATCAGGTCCACTGCGGTCCGGCGATGGGCGCCTTCAATCAGTGGGTCAAGGGAACTGAATTGCAATCGTGGCGAAACCGTTATGTTGCCAAGATCGGAATTCACCTGATGCAGGAAACAGCTCGGCTTCTAAATGCGCGCTTTGTGTCCATGTCGGGTTATCTGGCGTAAAAAACGCGTCCCGTTAGTCGCTTTCCTTAACTACATGCCGAGAGATTACATGACAGCTCCAGAAGTACTTGGGACGGCGCCACACGCCGAATCGCCGACTCTCCCACGGATTACGTTCGATCCGGCATTGCTGGATGATCCATCGATACCGGAGTCAATCGACGCAGCCATGATCGATGGCCTCAAGCGACATTTACAGGGCTACAGTGCTCATCGCGCTCCGACCAACAGCCTGGCGCGGATTGAGGATGAGGTGTGGATGGACGCTTGGGACAGCGCGTTGTCCGCTGTACAGGGAGCCAGGGTGCTGTTGCGTGGCAGCGAGCTGGGCTTGTTCGCCTTACGCGCGGTCGGGCATGGCGCCGTCCACGCTCTGGCCGTCGAGAGCTCGCCGTTCAATGCCCGAATCGCGATGGGCATCGTGCATAAACACTTTCTGAAGCAGTGGCATACAGTGCACGGTTCAGACATTCAGCGATGGTCCGAAGACGAGCGACGCGCATCTTTTGAGTCGTACGCTGACACGGTTGATATAGTGTCTACGCAGAGTGAGCGACTGGCGGATGCAGCATGTGATTATTTCGTGTTTCCCGCTATCGACCATTCGCTCTTGGGTACCGGAATCGTGAAGGCTGTTCGTCAACATCGAGGGCAAGGACTGGCCGCCGACGCCCGAATCTTGCCAGCCAAAGCAACGGTTTTTGCGATGGCCATACAGTGGGCCTACCCGGCGACGCAGTATCAATTGCCGCCTATGAACCAGTTTCGCTGGAGTCTCTATCCGCAGGCGTTGAACCTGTCCTCGGAAAACTGGATAGCCCTCACCGATCCGGTGCGGGTTGGTGAAATCAATTTTGAGGATTTTGTCGAGGGAACCTGGGACGTCGAGCTTCCTGTCATCAAAGAAGGCACCGTCGATGCGATTATCTATTGGTTTAATCTGGAACTCGGAAACGCGCAGATCGACAATGCCCCCGGCAGCGCACTGAAGTGCATAAAGCCAGCGGTGCAATATACAGATCCGATTGAAGGGGTAAAACCCGGTCAGTCGCTCGCTATCCGTGCTCACGTCAAGGAAGACCGGCTGTATCTTCAGACTCAACCAGCCGCGACGCAGCTCAGGGCACAGAGTTTACCTTCCTGGTACCTGCCGATGCTACTGGACCGGCGCCGTAACCATGCCTATTGCGCATCATTGGAACGAGCGATTGCCTCCCGACCTCCAGAGCTCGTGCTGGATATTGGTGCTGGATGCGGTCTGCTCTCGATGATGGCGGCAGGGGCGAGGGCGGCTCAAGTTGTGGGCTGCGAGGTCAATCCGGATATTTGTAGCGCTGGCCATGAAGTGATTGGCCTGAACCGGCTAGGTGAAAATATTACGCTCATTAATAAGGATTGTCGGGACCTGAAGATTCCAGAAGATTTGGCCCGGCGTGCAGATCTCGCAGTGTTCGAGTTGTTTGATTGCAGTCTGATCGGTGAGGGCGTGTTGCATTTCCTTGCTCATGCGCGGGAGCATCTGCTTACCGAAAACGCGTGTTATCTGCCGATGGCGGCACGGATTCGGGCGATGGTGATTGAGTATCGGCTTGAGCATATCTGGGGCATTGACGTTAATTTGCTCAATCCTTATCGATTCTCGCCGTCCTTTATCAATGTGGATGCGAGCACATTGCCTTATCGCAGGCTGACCGAACCGGTCGATCTGTTCGCCTTCGATTTTTCCACGGCGACTGCTAAGGCGGACGAAAAGGCGTTGCTTGTTCCCTCTATCGCGGCAGGTACGGCGGGTGCCGTAATGTTCTGGTTCGATCTGCAGCTAGACGGGACCACCTGGATCTCGAATGGGCCGGACGCAAGCGATTCGTTGCATTGGAAACAGGGTTTGCAATTTTTGCCGGAGATCAGTGTTGACAGCAACTTGGAGCTGCCGTTGATCGCGAGTCATGATGGTAGCAGGCTGAGTTTCCAATGGAAGCAGAGTGCAATACCCAAGGAGGCATGGTCGACACTGCCGCGGCTGGATCCGCGCATGCTGGCCGCTGCCAAAGAGCTTGAGCAACAAACCTGTGGGCTGCTGCAACACTGCACGCAAGATACCGACGAATACCTGAAAGTTGCAGAGCTCGCGAAGCGTTTTGCAGTTGAGCCGGCCGCTCATGATCTCGACCCCGTTGTGGCACAAAATTTTGCGGCAATTTTTCTGAATAATTAGCCAACGATGTTGCACTCCGTGGTGGGTAAGTATGTCTCGGCTGTTTGACTGGGTGTTCTATGGAGTGGGTATGAAAGAATTCAAGGACAAGGTCGCAGTGATTACAGGGGCGGCAAGCGGCATAGGCCGTGGCATGGCTGAGGTTTTTGCGGCGGTGGGTATGAAGGTCGTATTGAGCGATGTCGAGCAGCCTGCGCTCGAGGCAACGACGCGTTTGCTACGCGCAGCCGGTGCCGATGTGCATTCCGTACTGTGCGATGTCTCAAAAGCGGATCAGGTTGACGAACTTGCGCGGCAGACGCTGTGCAAATATGGAGCGGTGCACGTTCTGTGTAATAACGCTGGTGTCGGCGTCCGCGCCAGTCCCAGCTGGGTCAATAGCCTTAACGACTGGAACTGGATCCTTGGTGTGAATCTGATGGGTGTCGTCCATGGGCTCCGCTCGTTCTTACCGATTATGATCGAACAGGGCACTGAGGCGCACATCGTCAATACGGCTTCGACCGCAGGACTGATATCTGATGACAACACGTTATATGGCGTGTCGAAGTCTGCGGTAGTGGCGTTGTCTGAAGGCGTATATTGGGAGCTTCGGCATGGTCGTTTCAAGCCGAAGATATCGTTGTTGTGTCCAGGCTGTGTGGATACCAACATTCTCGCGTCACAACGCAATCGTCCGCTTGACCTTGCGAGTGATTCGTCGATTTCCGCCGACCCTGCTGCGCGTGTCGTGCAGGATTGGTACGCAGAGCAACTGAAGCAGGGCCTGACCCCGCGTATGGTTGGCAAGCAAGTGCTCGCCGCGATTCGTGACGAGCACTTTTATATTATGACCCACGGGGAGGATTATCATCCCTACATTGAGCGGCGGATGAAAGACATCTTGAGCGCAAGTAACCCGACGTTCTTGCCTCCGCGTGGTATCGCTTCGTTGATGCAGAAACTGAATGCGCTCGGTACGCGTTGAATTTGCTTCATTCTGTTTCTCGATTGACCATCCACACTACACCACGCCAAATCAACCAACATACTGAGGCGTGCAGCCCAGAGCCTTTTCCCATTAGCATCTGAAGGGGGCTCTGGTCTACCGGTTAGGTGAGCACTCGCTCGACTTTGACTATGTTGGTGCGGACAGGTCACTTCCGTGCGTATGGATGTATTGTAGGCAGCCGCTGCAGAGTTCCACTGAGTTCTGTAAGTGATTGAAATAATAGCCTTTATGCCATTTTTTTCGTTCCGGCGGTAGCTAGCATGAATCAGTTCGTGAGTAAGTGAAGTTGCGGAAGCTTCAAAAACAGGGCCCGGGCGGTGTCTATTGAGTTAGGCATTTGATTGCGCGGCGTATATTTTTATTTGAGCGCTTGCTTTTAAGTGTTCACCTTGCTAAGGTGTGGCACGAGTTTTCCTGCAGGGGAAGACTCTCAAGGAAGAACAAAGTGAAGCTCGGAGTGGCTTATGAAAAACATGAAAGAACCATCTTATTTAAAAGTGTCGAGCCCTATGGCTTTAGCTTTTTCGCTCTCTCCCCCATCTCCCGATTTAACCATTTATTGATTTTCCGCTGATGCCAGACTTCCTGAGCCTTTCGTGAAGGCTGCGTAGTTTCGTCACAAGATTGGTCGCGGCTTCTCATAAGCTTTTCCCTTTGTATATAGGGATAGTTAAAAGCATGGTTGGTCACGTAGTGTCTGTCTGCCTCATTTATAGGCGCTGAATTTTTAATATTTGATGATGATCAAATTTCCATCGCTATGGAATAGCTCCGCGTCTGCGTATTAGCTGCATGCTGTTTGCGGCAGCCTTGGTGCACGCAATTTTGCGCCAAGCTGGACTATTGGCAAGAAACTCAAAAATAAGGATGTTGCTGCGATGTCAATTCATGAAGTGTTGCGGCCTGGTGTGGATCAGGCAAACTATTTTCTAAAGTTAACAGAGGGTAGATCGCTGCTCGAATTGGAGCAGTTATCACCGCAAGAAGTTAAGTGCCTACTCTCCAAAACAAAGCTTCCAGCTTTGATTATTCCGAAAGTGTACGGCGGGCTCCAGCTGCCACTCAAAGAAGCGCTTGATGCTGTAGGATTGGTTGCTGCTGTATGTCCTTCGGCAGCCCTGATGCTATGTATGCACTATCATGTCGTATCGACGATAGCAATGTATCCTACCGCGTTTCCATTTGCAGAAATCGTGCTCAAAGATATTTCACTGAATGGTAAGCTGATGGCATCGGCGTTTGCCGAAAGTTCAGGAAATCAGGATATTTTTCACACTAGCGTCGCCGCGAGCGTAAGTGACGAAGGTGTTATTAAAATTACAGGCAGTAAAAAGCCTTGCACGATGAGTCATGTCGCTGATTATTACGCAGTGTCGATTATTACTGCAGAAGGCTTGCCGGGAATTGCTATATTGTCTAATGGCGATGCGGGACTGAAGCGTAAAGCCTTTTGGCCTGGGGACATTTTACTTGCAACAGACAGTCATGAAATAATATTTGACAACGTAATAGTTAAGGAAGATTGGGTTGTTTGGGCGGAAAACGAATCGTTCGAACTATATCTCAATACGGGTTTGGTTAGCTTCAATCTATTCATATGTGCCGCTTACACTGGAGCCTGCCAAGCACTCTCCGAGCGTCTTAGCCCTGGCGCAATGGCTAGTCCGGCGATTTTCATCCCCATCAAAGGTGGACTTGCCCAGTGCCGATACAGCGTGTTGGGAATCGCAGAAAACGTGATGCCGGACAATATTGCATGGCTCGTGCCTGAGGTGCTGGCGTTGCGGTATCAAATTCAGCGTGCACTAAAAGAAATCAAAATACACATATTTGAAAACTTCGGTGCACAACGATACCTCTCCGATACCGAAGCGCACTATCTTGCGAAGGCGGTCGACTTACTTGCATTCCACCCTGTGACGCGCTTCGGATTCGAGCAGCAGATGAGCAAAGGTTGCGAGCCATGAACATCCAGCCTTACCGTCAGTCGATACTAAAAAAATTCAAGCTCGATTTGGATATTGTACGAAGCAAAGGCTCTTATCACTACGATGCTCAGGGTAAAAAAATATTAGATGGCGTTGCGCAATATGGGGCATTGCCTTTTGGGCATAACCCCAGCGAGTTGAACGCCATCGCCATTGAATATTTGCAGAGTGAACGGCCGAACTTTATTCAACCCTTTGTCGCAGCCAGCACCCAGCAATTGGCTGATCGCCTGATCCAGATCGCAGGCCCCAAATATGAGCACGTGGTGTTCACAAATACGGGCACAGAAACAGTTGAGGCCGCCTTGAAGCTGAGTCGGCTGAAAACTGGCAGAAGAGCAGTACTATCTGCCAACAATTCATTCCATGGCAAAACGTACGCTGCATTATCTGCGACGGGTAGCAAGCGCTACAGCAACCCCAACATTGTAGATAGCGAAAACTTCAGTAAAGTGCAGTACAACGATTTGGTAGAGCTGCAGGCGGCCCTAGAAACCAGAAGGTTTTCTGCTTTTATTGTGGAGCCCATTCAAGGTGAGGGGGGGATGACGCCCGCCGATAGCAATTACCTGGTCGAGGCCGAGAGATTGTGCCGCGCTTATGGAACGCTATTGGTATTGGATGAAATTCAGACCGGCCTGGGGCGCTCTGGGGCCGTTCTCGCCGCCCACCGTTTTGGGGTCGAACCTGACGTCATCCTGCTCTCTAAAGCCCTAGGGGGTGGAATTATCCCCATCGGGGCCATGATTATTAAGCGTGGTGTCTATAGCGCCGAATTCGACAGTAAGCACAGCTCTACATTCGCTAACGGAGGTTTGGCATGTGCTGTTGGGCTAGGTGTCATTGACTCACTGATAGGCGAGCAAAGCGCGCTGCTTGAGCATGTGAGGGAATGCGAAACGATCATCAGCCAGCGGCTTGCGTTACTGGCGGAGAAATACAGTAGTTTTACTTATAGCGGCCTTGGGCTGATGTACGCATTGCATTTCAGTGATCCGGCGACCCAAGGTAACTACATAGTCAGTTATGCGCAGAAAAGCGATTTAATGTCGCTGCTGATCTGTGGCTATCTGGTTCACGTTAAAGGCATCTTTTGCATGCCGCTGCTAAACGATGCCGAGCGTGGGAGTATTCGCTTTCAGCCAGCGCTGAATATTAGCAAATCAGAGCTGAACCGATTCCTCGGCGCCTTCGAGGAGGTCTGTGCGATTCTGCAGAGCAAGCGTTACGACAAGCTAATGGGTTACCTGGTGGGGTATGTGCCAGCAGTAAGCGATGCGCCAGTGAATGGTAATAAGAAGAAAAAAACCCGGCCACTGTCGCCACGGCCGGTGGAGGGAGACCATGTGCAGTTCGCATTTCTCCTGCACTCTACGAGTGCCGAGGATATTTGCAGAGGCTTGCCAGAAGCAGTTATTGAATACTTCTCCGAAGCACAGAGGCTCGCGTTAGCCCATTGGTTTTTCTCGTTCGGGCAGATTGAAAACAGCCCTGAAGTTGTATTCGAATTCTCAATGGCTAGCCCTCATGGCCGGGTAGTCAATGGCGCAATGATTTACAGCCCTATCAGCCCGCAGGCGATGCTTAAGCTGAGTCGTGCCGATAAGGCCGATTTGCTGAAAAAGTATCTGCAGAAAGCCCAGGATGTCGGCGCCGTTGTGGTGGGGCTAGGAGCTTATACCTCGGTTATTTCAAAAGGTGGTTTGGACATTGCCGATGCTCCTTTCCGTTTGACCACTGGCAACAGCCTGACTGCTATATCCAGTTGTAACTTAATCCGCGAGGTTTTCGGCCGGTCGGCGTTGCAAAAGCGCCTGATGATATTCGGTGCGCGGGGGTCTGTAGGTCGTGTCGCGCTAATGGATCTATGCCAGTATTTTGGAAAGATAGACATCGTTGGCAGCATGAGTTCTACGGTCGAAGAGCAGTACATCAATTTGCGTAGTGCGCTGATCGAGGTGCTCTTGCAAGGTGAATGTCTTAGTGATGACTCCGCCGCCGGGAAGTTCTGGGGAGTTTGCAGGAATCTTGATCTTGAACAGGCGCTGCTCCATAGCCCAGTAGAACAAGTTCCCACATTGATGCAATCGATCGTGGATGCAGGTGCAGCCAGTGGCGTCCAGTCGTTCGAGATCCACATTGGACTGGAGCAGACCGTAATCGCGCAGGATATTGATTGCGTGTATTCGGCGACCAGCGAAGGCAAACCCTTCATCACAGCAGACGTTTTTCCGAAGACTTGTAAGATTTTCGACGTGGCTCGCCCCTTCGATGTGTTGCGTGAGGGGGGAGCCCGGGAGGTGTACGAGGGTGGACTGGTTACCCTGCCCGATGCACAAGCGATGTTGAGTGACTGCAACATCATCGGTTGTGAGCCTGGTGTGAGTCTGGCATGCCTCTCGGAAACCATATTGCTCAGTATGGAGAATGTGAGTTCCAGTTACAGCATTGGTAAAGAAATTGCCTACGGCGAAGCCAAGGAGGTAGGTGAATTGGCTGCTCATCATGGGTTCAGCCATTACATTGATCGTAAAAAGGACAGCTTGCCAGCTTGACGAGGGCCACTGCGCAGCATCGTCGATGGGACGCCGTTCAGTCACCAGAGGTACTAAATGGATACAGTAAATAGTTTCGAAAGTCCCAACACTCGGGCAATGGCGCGTTTGGAGTACGGGTTTTTGTTGGTGGCAAGTGTCGCGATCACACTGTACCACTGGGGGGATGTTCGAATCATTCCGCTCATTATCCTGTTCTCTTATATTGATATCATCGGTTACTTCCCGGGTGCAATTGCATACAGGCGGTGCAAAGGCAAGGTGGCCGACTTTTACTATGTTCTGTATAACGGTGCACATAATTTCTTGACGGCAGCGCTAGTTGCTGCGCTGTGGTGCTATTTCGTAGAGGTTGAATGGGCGCTGATGGGGATTCTCATTCATCTATTTGGTGATCGCAGTCTATTCGGTAATGGATTTAAATCTAGAGCGATGTCTTTCGAACCGCGCATACATCCGTTATATGAGAAGTTTGAAGCTTTGATGGCGCGGGAGCGAAAGCTGAACGGTACTGTGGTGGATATCGGACGAAAATTTCTCTGGGCTGAGCGCTTCGGGAATCACCCGTCGCTGTTTCTGACCCTTAGCAGTGATATCTCGACATTTACTGTCGAGGGCCTGGCCGGATACCTGCCTTTTCAGGATGATGGCAAGTGCCTGTTCATCCTCACTGGTGTTATCAGTGCTGCGGACAATCGAGAGTCGCTGTTGAAGGCATTCATAAGCCACGCGGTGGAGCATGGCCGGGAACTGTGTTGCGTTCAGTTGCGTCAGGATCAAGCCCCGCTTTTCGAAAGGCTAGGTTTTCAAGTGAACCAGATGGGGTGCTCATACACACTGGACTTGGAGCGCTTTTCGATGGCCGGTAGCCCCTTCATGAGCTTACGAAACAAGATCAAACGGGCCGAAAAGGCCGGGGTCATCGTGAAGGAGCTGGGTGTTGACCTGCCTAATGGGCCGGATCAACAGCGCATGCTGTCGTCTATTACCGAAGAGTGGTTGAAGGCTAAGGGCAGCAAAAAACTGTTGTCGTTTATGGTCGGCGACCTTGCTGCAAATGGGCTGAACAAAGAGCGGATTTTCGTCGCCGTGCTGAACGACAAGATCGTAGGCTTTATCAGCTACGTGCCAGCTTTTGGCGAATATAACGGGTGGATGCATGACCTGACTCGTCGTTTGGCCGAGGTGCCTCCCGGCACGATGGAGTTGGTCAATGTCGAGGCTATCAAGCGCTTCAAGCAAGAGGGCGAGAAGTACCTGAATTTTGGGCTGACTCCCTTCTATGGTGTGGATGATGAATTTGATACGTACACATCGCGTAGTCATCTATTGAAATGGATATTGAGTGCTTTAGAAAAATATGGGCAGCGCATTTATCCTGCCGCCAGTCAGGTGGCTTACAAGTTGAAGTGGCAGCCGATGGTAGTAACGCCTGAATACTTCGCCACTTATGGAAAGTTCCGTGTTGGGATTCTGCTTCGGTTGATGAAGTTAACTAACGCTCTCTAGGTTTATTGAAATGAACTTTACATCAAACCTTGTCTGGAACCGCACGGGGGCTGAGCTTTCCTTGCCATCACTGTGCACGGACGCAGAGTGCGATCATCTGATCATAGGTGCGGGGTTGGCTGGTTTGTCTGCGGCTTACCACATACTGAAAAAGTTCGGGGCGCGCCGGAAAGTTATCGTAGTCGATGCACACCCTCTAGGTAGTGGTGCTAGTGGTCGAAACTCAGGGATGATGGGGCCAGGTATTGGCAAGCAATACCATCTTCTGGTGAAGCAGTATGGTGACGTCAAGGCGCGGGAGATTTTTGCCCATACCATGGAAGCACTGAGCTACAGCACACAGTTAATCCGCAACGAAAAGCTAGACTGCGATCTTTTGATTGGTAGCCAGTTCAAAGTATCCACCAATGCGGCCAATGACCGCCAACTCCAGTTGGAGGGCGAAGCGTTGATTGCGGCGGGTTTTGAAGTACGTGCCTACGACCGGAAGGCAATCAAAGGGATCGTGGACAGCCCGGTTTACCTGGCAGGGCTCGAGTATAAAGGCACGGCGACCATTAACCCCATGAAGCTGGTAGTGTCGTTGGCCAAGGAAGTCCTCGCCATGGGTGGCGAGATTTACGTCAATACCCGCTGTGCCAGTCCTCAGGAACATACCGTTGAGGCGAATGGGCATACTCTGCACTTTTCGAGGGCCCTGCTGGCGACGAACGGTTTTACGCCCTCGTTGAATAGGTTGCGCGGGCGAGTGATGCCGATCTCGACTTCGCTCATGCTTTCGGCGCCGTTGCTTCCTAGCCAAAGGGCACAACTTGGGTTACAGCCGAACAATGCGATCGTCGATGTACGAAGAGTATTCAATTACTTCCGCATCACCCCTGATCATCGTTTGTTGTTCGGTGGAGGGGCACCGTTTTATTCAACGGAAAATGTGCAGAGGCGGCAACGCGATGGAACCCCGGAGGCATACAAGATCTATGAAAGCCTGAACGAGGGCCTGAGCAAATTTCTACCTCAACTGGCAAACATCAGGATCGAAAAAGTCTGGAGCGGAACCATTGGTGTTACGCTGGATAATTTTCCGGTCATCACCCGTGGGCAATCATCGGTCGACAGCATGGCAGGGTGCTGCGGGCACGGCCTGGCATTGTCGTTGGCCTATGGCGCCTCCTATGCCAACTGGCTAGAAGAATTGTCGTACTCACCTGAACTGCCATGGTACCGCAGCAGCGCCCCTTATCTGGCTCCGCCAGCGTTATTGCCACTAGCCTCTAACTCGTACATTAAGTTCTTGCGTTGGGCTGATAGTTTCAGTGGCGCTTGAGCGGTCGGAATAATAATTAATTGCCAGGAGGGCAAACGCAGTGCATTACAAAAAACGGTTGCCAGCACTGGGCATTCGCGCGCTGTATCGAGCACTGTTCGAGCAGGTTCAAAATATTCAAGGGCTCGGCAGATGGTGTGCACACTTTGTATCGAGCTCATTCCTCTTGTCCGTTAGTTTTTTCCACGGATTAAGCTTATTGCGTCGATGGGGTAGCGGCGACCAGAGCAGTTACAAGGACAGTACGGCGCACTTTTACCTGACGTGCCGGGAAGGGTTGCCGTTTTACAATAATTACCCTCTAGTCTTTTCGACTGGTCAGGACGATGATGCAGACGTCGAGCGTTTTACGCGACTGATCTCTGGTATTCACCAGGCCTGCCTAGCGAGCGACGAAGTTGCCCGGGCGTTTCGTGTCTGGCGTTCGCCAAGGGCTTTTTGCGACACACTGGTCTGCCCCGAAAGTTACCCCTATTTCGCCATCTTGCACGCAGGTGCCATTTTCAAGGTGCCTATTAACGCCTGCTTGGATGTCGACCAGCTTCGAACTTTATTAATCGACATCATCTCCAGGCCGAACCCTTGCCATCAGCATGACGGTATGCTGACTTTGTCGGAGTGTGCGTCCTATCGTCGCCACGGGTGGTCTGCAATTGCGACGCGTCTATATGCTGACCCGGTGGCGGGGGAAGGGCTAAGGGTTTTGCGGCAGTGCAGTTTCCTGCTGTGTATTGACCAGGCGGAGAGTAATGGCGGTGTTTCGGGGCGTTTTGCAAATCTGAATAATAGATTTGCTGACAAGGCATTGCAGGTGTGTATGCGCCTTGGCAGTAATGAAGTGCTCGTGCTCTGCGAGCATGCAAGCTTCACTGGCGCTCAAGCGGCATCAATCGTCTCGGCAGTCATGCAGTACCAGAACGCTCCGGCGAGGCCCTCGGTCGACTTGATCCAAGAAGAGGTTGCCTGCTATGACAACGCTGTTGCGGAGACATGGCTGGGGTATGTAGGGACGGCTTCGATCAAGGCTTATCTACAAGGTCAACTCGAACGACTTGAGCACCGTATGCTTTCCGTCAGGGATCTGAATCTGGACGCGGTGAAGCGGCGCGGTATCTCTTTGGACATGTTGGTGCAGTTAGCCATTTACGAAGCGTATAGAACGACGACCGGATTGCCACCGACACTGTTCGAACCTGTTGCACTTGACCACTTGCCTGGCCGCGCACTTGATTTCATCAACCCGGTAAGTATGGCCTTCAAACGTTATCAGTTGGCATCTAGTTCACAACAGAAATTTGACGTGCTCGTGCAAGCTACGCACGAGCATAAACGAGCGATTTCGCAATCTAAGCAAGGGTACGGATTGCTATCCCATCTTCTGCAGATCAGTTACTTGCGCTGGGCAGGCGGGACGATCAACGCGATCGTCCAGAGGGTGGTGAAGTATACGGTTCTGGCAGGTCTGCCGGCATTTCGCTTTATTTATGATAGAACTATTATGGCTTCCAACGGCGGCAGTGAAGAAAAGTTACTGCGGTTTGGAACTCTTTGCCATGTTCCTGGGATGTTAGGTGTGGGTTATCTCATTAAGGAAGATTCGGTACGTCTGGATATTCTCCTAAATAAGCCATTGCACCCGTCTGTATCGCTAGAGCGATTTTCAGAGTGCCTGGCATATCAATTGAAAAGCAGCACTGCTGTCGTGCAATCTTGACGAATAGGCTTAGTTTATGAAAGAAGGGAAATATGCAGTCGTTACCGGAGCATCCTCCGGTATTGGCTACGCGCTTAGCCAGGAGGCTGCTAGCCGAGGTTACAATCTTATTATGGTCGCTAATGAAAAAGAGCGACTAAGATCTGCTGCAGAGCGTCTTGCTGCGGAATATCGGGTGACGGTTAAGTGTTTGAGTTTTGATCTGTCGAGTGCTAGTGAGCTAAGCCAGTTGACAGAACAGCTTTCGCCATACCTTGAAGTAATTGAAGTGTTCATCAATAACGCAGGTATTGGGCGCGGTGGTAGCTTTCTGAGCACGGATGTGGCCAATCACAGTGTGCTTCTTGATACTAATATCCGGGCACTTACGCTTTTGAGCCATTTTATTGCACAGCATTTTGTACGCTCAGGTAAAGGATATTTGCTAAATGTTGCGTCCCTAGCTGCTTTCCAGCCTGGGCCTTATTATGCGAACTATTACGCCTCAAAAGCCTATGTCTTGCACTTTACCGAAGCTTTGGCGGTGGAACTGCGCAAGCAGGGAGTGTCCTGCGCAGTATTATGCCCAGGGACGACCCAGACACCTTTCCATCAAAGGGCGGGCTCGGCGGACTCAGGCCTTGCCAAGGGGTTGTTCGGTATTGTCATGAGTCCAGAAGAAGTTGCGAGGATCGGTTTCAAAGGTCTGTTAAGTAATCGCATAGTTATTGTTCCCGGGCTGGTCAATAAGTTGGCCATGTATTCGGTTCGTATCAGCCCTCGTTGGCTGGCTCGGCAAATCACCGCGATGATCAATCAGTAACTTGTAACAGGTAGGTCCGATGCTTTCCTTTTTTAAGAAAAAATCTCCCTTTGTTGGTCAGGTCGGCAGTACGCCGTGTCAGTTGCACCAAAAAAAAACGATCTTGGACAGCCTTCTGGAGCAAGGGCTTGATGTGCCGTATTCCTGTCAAGTTGGCGCATGCCAGAAATGTCTTGTGAAGGTAGTGCATGGGCAGGCCAGATCGCTGATTGACTTGAGCCACTGCCTGACGCCATCGCAAATTGCACAGGGGTACGTCTTGGCCTGCCAAGCCGTGCCGCAGAGTGACGTCCATCTGGATTTTCTGCATAAGCTCGATGGAGCTACGGATTCGCTGTCGGCCCGTATTGAAAATATTGAGCCGATGAACGAATACATTTCTCGAGTGACTTTATCCAGCGGTTGCGCCGTTCAGGTAGGGCAGAGCGTGACGCTGACCATACCGGGTACAACAGACGGACGTAGTTATTCCGTTGTTAACGTGAGTCCAGGAAGATTGGCTGTAGATGTAGCGCGACGGGAAAGCGGGATTTATTCGCAGTGGCTATGTGATAGCGCTCATATCCATCAAGAATTAAATATTAGCGCCGCGTTTGGGAAATTTGGAGCTTCTCTAAACGAGTTATCTGCAGAAGCCGATCGCTGTGTTGCCGTAGCCGGTGGATCAGGTTTGGGGGTGGTGCTGGGAGTGCTTGAAGGTCGGCTGCGAGAGTATCCGATGGCCTCCGTGCTGTTAATGCATGCGGTGCGTTATTCCTCTCACCGCTATGACGGCAGCCGCCTTGAAGCGATGAAAAAAAAATACTCGGCGTTTGATTATCGCGTGGCAGTTTCAAGAGAACCCAGCCCCAGCAGCGCTATGGTCGCTGAGCGTGTGCCTGCAATGTTGCATGAGATGTTTCAGGCAAAGGAGGGAGATCGACTAAAAGGAACAGAACATTTCCTGATGTGTGGTTCGCAATCTCTGGTCAATGCCTGCCTGGAAGTATTGAAGACTCATGCCGTGAAAAGCCATCAGTGGGAAATTGAATCGTTCGGTAATAATTGAACTGTGTAGGTGATGCGTGAAGTATTTAAAATTTTCAGCTGTACCTTTGTTTTATATGCCCCTGTTAGTGTTCTCGACTTTGTGGGGTGGCTGGGCGCCCTTGTTTAACTTGTTGTTTATCTTGGCCTGCTACTTCGTACTTGATCGGTTCTCCGATCGCGGCGATGTTCAGGACGCCGGGCGTTGGCCGTTGATTCTCGACGGGCTTATGTATATGTATATTGTTCAGTCGCTGATAGCGGTAGGAGCGGTGCTGCTCGTGGCCAGCGGACACGCTCACGGGGTTATGCAAGAGCTAGCCCGCCTGGTTGATGCGCCCGTATTGGCCGAACGACAGTGGACGCTTGTACAGATTCTTATCGCATCCGTAAGCACGGGGTTCGTACTCAGCATCAATATGGTGGTGGGGCATGAACTGACCCACCGTACAGTCAGTAAGCTCGACATGGCGGCAGGCAATCTAGCCTTGGCTATTGTCGCTGACAGCCAGTTCGCCATTTCCCACGTACATTGCCATCACAAAAATGTTGCGACGCCTCAAGACGCTGCTACAGCACGTCGAGGTGAAAGTATTTATCGGTTTATTGTCCGCTCCTCCTGGGAACAATATGTCGAAGCTTGGACATTCGAGAAGGCACGGTTGAATAGATTGTCGAGATCGGTCTATGGTCTCGGGAATAGACTAATTCCGGGTTTCATCATCACGCTGATAATCATCGCTATTTCAATATCCGTTGCAGGCGAAATGGGTTTTGCTTTGTATCTGGTTGTTGTGGTGACCTCAAAAATCACCTATGAATGCACTAATTACATTCAACATTATGGCCTGGTACGAGTGCCAGGAAGTAAGGTTAGGCTTGCACACAGCTGGGATTGCCACAGCATGTTTTCGTCTGCAGTGCTGCTGAATTTGACACGGCACTCGGATCATCATGCAAACCCAAACAAGAAATACTGGTCACTGGGCAGTCTCGAAAGCCCAGTGCTGATTGAGCACGGTTATGTTGTGCAGATTGTTCGCTCGCTGTTTCCACGCTATTGGTTTCGAGTTATGGAGAGAAAGCTGGAATATTGGGAAAACCATCATGCCACGGTAGAGGAGGTTGCAATCATGTCGGAACAGCGTCGTAAGTGGAGAATAGAGAATGTTTAAATACAGTAGGCTGGATGGTGTGCTGGTGGCGTTGGGTTTAGCGCATATCGCTTGCTGGGTCGTTCCGGTCGTTTGGTTTGGCGAGCTTTCGACTCAAAATCTACTCATTCTGGCTTTGGTCAACATTATATTGATGTGTACCAACTATCAATGTGTGGCGCATAACTTTATTCACAATGCGTTTTTCAAATCGCGAATTGGTAATTCGGTATTTTCAGTAATCAACACACTGGCGTTGGGCATGCCACAATCGTTCTACAAGGCACACCATATCAATCACCACGTTTTCAACAACGATGGTTGGGTGGGCGATCAGCCGCCAAAGGACAGGTCATCACTCTATTTGTACGGCAGCGACGCCGGGGAGGAGAGCCTATTACGCTACACGCTGCTCAGTTATTTCAGGCTATCTATCACTGAGCTGTTTAAGGATGCCTATCAACGCGTCGGCGGACTGGTGATTATCGAGATCGGCGCCTTGGTCTGTGCAGTAATTTTGATTATTATCTATCAGCCACTTGCTTTTGTTCTGTTCGTGATTCCTGTTCACTATCTTGGAACATCAATGGCGTCGCTAGAAAATTATGCAGAGCATTACGGCTGTGATCCGACCAATAGCATGAGCAACTCCGTGAGCAGTTATTCACGACTATATAATTTACTCTGGTTCAATAACGGCTATCATCAAGAGCATCATTGTATGCCTGACATTCATTGGGCTCGGTTACCGGAGATTAGAAGTAATATGCTGGATGAGCGCGAGCGTAAGGTCATCAGCGGAACCCATTTTTTCAGTGTGTTTAAGGAGTCGTAAGCGTGGGGCACTGTAAGTTTTTCAATCTACTATATGAGGCTGTGGGCACTGTTCGCTCTGAGTCTCTCGCTGTTCTTGATTCGCTTGAGGGAGAGGAGTCGCTGATGAGTCTGCTTATTCCTTCCTTGGGTCTTGACTCAGTTGAAATATTTGAGCTTGTTGGTTACCTAGAAGATAACTCCGGCGTTAACATTCCTGAGTCGAAGATTTTTTCATTCAGGACAATTGGCGAGCTGAAAGCGTTCATGGCTCTAGATTGAACTTGGATTTAGCACTCTTTTGCGGGCATCGCTGAAAAGCGACGCGGCGTGGGTGAAATACCATATTCAATGAGTACCCAGCAAGGAAGGAGGGTCAGCGTGCCCGATAAAAATTTTTATAAAGTTCCGAATACTGATGTAGGTTGCGCGGTAAAATCGATAGTTGAGGTGTGCCAATGGCGAGGTATTTACCAACCCGATAACATCGCCTATAGGTTTCTCAATAATGGATTGGACGACTGCGAAACATTGACGTATGGTGAGTTGCTTGTTCGCCTCCAGACTATTGCTGGGCACTTTGATGTATGCGATAGCGGAGAGCGCGCGATTCTGCTTTTTCCATCAGGGTTTGACTACATATCAAGTTTTTATGCATGCCTCTTTGCGGGCATCGTCGCGGTGCCAGCTTACCCCATGGTTTCGCACTCGGAACATGTCAGGCTGCGGGTCATCATCAAAGACTGCAACCCTCGGTATATTCTTACTACCTCTGTATTGAAAGACTCCCTGCTTCAGTGGCTGGAGAAAGAGGGGTTGGCCCAAACTACTTTCAAGATCATCGTCGTAGATGAACTGGCTGGCTCGAAGATCGGGCCACGTCAGGTCATAAGCCAGGGCGAGGTTGCGTTCTTGCAGTACACCTCCGGGTCGACGGGAAATCCGAAAGGCGTCATCGTCACGAACCAAAATCTGCTCCATAACTCTGCCGTCATCTATCGAAAATTCGAACATGATGCCGATAGCTCCGTCGTAAGCTGGTTACCACCTTTTCACGACATGGGGCTGGTGGGCGGAATTATCCAACCGCTGTTTGCAGGCTTTACGGCGAACATTATGTCTCCGATGACTTTTTTGCGAAGGCCGTTGCGCTGGCTCCAAGCAATCTCGCTGTATGGAGCAACCTCCAGCGGTGGGCCTAACTTTTCCTACAAACTGTGCGCCAAGCACTTCAACAGTAAACAGATGGCAGGTATTGACCTATCGTCCTGGCGGGTTGCGTTCAACGGTGCTGAGCCCATTCGGGCGCAGACACTCAAGTCGTTTTTCGAGCTGTTCTCACCATACGGTTTCAGTCACGAAGCTTTCTATCCCTGCTACGGGCTTGCTGAATCGACACTCTTCGTTAGCGGTGGTAGCCCACGGGAGGTGCATCAGCAGATCAGTATCGACAGTGGGCAGCTTTCCCTGGGGCGAGCCGTGCATGTCGCCGATCATTCTGACGCGAAAACCGTGGTCGGTTCGGGGCAAGTGCTGGGAAATGAAGTAGTGATTGTTGATCCGCAGGGCCGCCAAGTCTTGAATGATCGGGACATTGGCGAGATCTGGGTATCGGGGGAAAGCGTCGCCCAAGGTTACTGGCAGCGTCCCGAGGAAAGCGAAGTGGTGTTCCAGGCCATGACCCAAGATGGACGAGGGCCATTCATGAGAACAGGTGATTACGGATTTTTCGATGGGCAGGAGCTGTTCATTACTGGGCGCTTGAAGGAAGTCATCATCATCAATGGGAAAAACTATTTCCCATCGGATATCGAGAGCTCCGTGCAGGCCCTTTCCAGTGCCTTCAAAGCTGATGCGGGAGCCGCCATTTCCATTGACGCGCAGGGTGAGCAACTTGTCGTCATTCAGGAAGTCGAGCGCTCTCAGCGTAACGCCCATACAGTGGAAGCGCTTGAGGCATTGATCAGGGAGCACTGCTACACCGCACACGGGATCCGGCCTCATGACGTGATTTGCGTGGATCAGTCACATATCCCGAAAACCACGAGCGGCAAGATCAAAAGACTTCAGGTTCGACAGGACTACCTGCAAGGTAAATTCCGGAGTGCTGAGGCATGACAGGCCGGCTACAACCCACGGATGGCGGCGGAGAGCAACGTGCTGAGTTCATCTGAAAAACGTAAGTTGTTTGATACTGTTCAAGGTTTTGCTCATGAACGGGTCGGGTACTCGTACTTCTGCCTGTTTTCCACCGTAGTGCTATGGCTGGCGGCCTATGCCCTCATTGTTTTCTCTGACGATGTCGTCCTTGGCGTGCTCGGGTGTGTGGCGGCCGTGGCCTTGAATATTAGGTTGTTTGTCATCTACCACGACCATTGCCATGGTGCGTTGTTGAAGCATGCAAACTTTCTGGCTAAGTCTATTTTCGGCTTTTTCGGTGTGTTTATCTTCTTTCCGCCAGCGCAATGGACGCGTAGCCACGATGAGCATCACCGTACCAATTCGATTCTCAATTTTGGTGCGCACTCGATGACTGAGAGCTACCTGTCCGGCTATTTCATGGTCGTGAACACTGAGCAGTGGGCAGCGTTTTCGCCAAGGCAGAAGGCGCTCTACAAATTGAGGCGTTCTGGCTGTTCTATGGTGCTGGGTTTATTAGTTTTCTTCGTGCTGCCGACGCTGGTCAAGGGTGTCATTGATTTTCGCCGCTGCTGGACGTCGTTCCTGTCTGTGCTTTTGCATGGAGCACTGCTGCTGGGCCTGTACAGCTTCGCGGGTGGCCTGAGCGTGCTCTTGTATATAGCCTCGCTAATGACCGCCACGGCGGTGGGCAGTTACCTTTTCTATGCTCAGCACAACTTTCGGGGAGCGAAGATCTATGCGACCGCTGATTGGGACTATTTAGATGCGGCGTTCGACAGCACATCTTTCTTCAGCATGGGTCGGTTGGGGCACTGGGTAACCGCCAACATTGGTTACCACCAAGTGCATCACGTTAATGCAAAAGTGCCATTTTACCACCTTCCAGCGGCTATGGCAGCCATTGAGGGCATCGCGCCAGTGCATCGTACCACTTGGCGAATAACGGATATTGTAAGCAATTTGTCGTGCCATGTATGGGACGAAAAAAGGCAGCGGTTCATTCGCTACGAAGAGATTGATCGCCCTACGGATGCGAATTAAGCGCTCCATCCGCTTCTGGTTCCGGCCTTGCGCAATGTGCTGGCCAACGAGCAACTGGACCCGGCGATGGTGGCCGAAATGCTTTCGTTGCCGAGCGAGGCCTACCTCGCCGAAATCAGCGAAGTGGCTGATGTCGAGGCGATCCATACCGCTCGCGAGTTCCTCCGCCGGCGACTGTCCGAGCAGTTGTTCGGCGAGCTGTGGCAGCGTTACCAGGCCAATCGGGCGCTGTCGAGAGACACCCCTTACGTTGCCGAGAACGAGCATTTCGCCCGCCGTGCCTTGCAGAACATCGCGTTGTCGTACCTGATGCTCAGCGGCAGGACCGAAGTGGTGGAGGCGGCCCTGGAACAGTTCGAAAGCAGCGACAACATGACCGAGCGCCTGACCGCCCTGGCGGTGTTGGTGAACTCGCCGTTCGAAACCCAGAAGGCCCTGGCGTTGGCCAGTTTCGCCGAGCACTTCAAGGACAACCCGCTGGTCATGGACCAGTGGTTCAGTGTCCAGGCCGGCAGTGTATTGCCGGGTGGTTTGCAGCGGGTCAAGGCATTGATGGAGCACCCGGCGTTCAACATCAAGAATCCGAACAAGGTGCGGGCGTTGATCGGTGCCTTCGCCGGGCAGAACCTGATCAACTTCCATGCGGCGGACGGTTCCGGTTACCGCTTCCTGGCGGACATCGTGATCCAGCTCAATGCGCTGAACCCGCAGATCGCTTCCCGCCAGTTGGCACCGCTGACCCGCTGGCGCAAATACGACGCGGCCCGTCAGGCGCTGATGAAGGCCGAGCTGGAGCGGATTCGCGGTTCGGGTGAACTGTCGGCCGATGTGTACGAGGTGGTCAGCAAAAGCCTGGCCTGAGGTTAGATACCGACCCCTGTAGGAGCCGGCTTGCCGGCGATGGCGTCCGGATGGGCGCCGCAAGGCTCAAGGGCCTCATCGCTGGCAAGCCAGCTCCTTGTATCTCGACTAACGCCTCGTCAGAGGCGATAGTTCTCGACTGATCATCGAGGGAAGACCGAGAAGCCGTCCAGCTCCTAGGGCCTCGAGCCCGCATTATAGATACGTGCTCCGGCCTTCCACACTCACTCAGCAAGTTCGAACGGTATCTAGTGGCCCGCTTCGGCGTGAGCACGTATTGGCAAGGCAGAACCGAGTGCAGTGGTGATCTTTTCGGATTTCAGGGAGAAGACCATGTCCGCTTTCGTGGGTATCGACACAGCCAAAAACACCTTCGACATCGCTACGCCGTTGGACAACGGCAAGTTCCGTACGAAGGCCAAGCTGCCCAATAACGCTTCAGGCTTCAGCGAGGTCGAGGCCTGGCTGGAGAAACATGCCGATCCGCAAGCCTGGGTCGTCATGGAGGCTACCGGCACCTATCACGAGGCTCTCGCAGACTTCCTGCATGCAAAAGGTTATCGAGTTTGCATCGTTAACCCTGCCGTCATTCATGCGTTCGGCAAGGAGGATTTGCGTCGGGTCAAAACCGACAAAGCCGATGCCAAACTGATCGCCGCCTATGCCCAGCAGAAGCAGCACAAACTCAGAGCCTGGGTACCAGAACTGCCTGCTCGCCGTCGTTTAAGGGCTTTAGTCCGGCGACTGGAGGATCTCCAGGAAATCCTGCAAATGGAGACCAACCGCCTGGACGTCGCCCAAGCCAACGTCCAAGCCTCGATCCTGTCCGTGATCAATCACGTGAAAAGTGAGATTGCCGCGACTCAGAAGGCCATCAAAGACAACATTGATGACGATCCTGACCTACGTCAGAAGCGTGATTTGATCGTGTCCATCGACGGGTTGGGTGAAACGAGCGCCGCCTTGATCCTCGCCGAACTGGGCGACCCTCTGGACTACAGTGGCCCTCGCGCTGTTGTGGCATTTGCAGGCCTGAATCCATTGATAGACCAATCAGGTAACTACGTTGGTCCGACGCCGATATCCAAGACCGGCTCGGCCAGCCTACGGACCGGAATGTACATGCCTGCGATGGTGGCGATGAGATGGAACCCGGCGGTCAGGGCACTGAGCGAGCGCCTGAAAGCCAAAGGAAAGGCCCCTAAACAGATCATCTGTGCAGCAATGCGCAAGCTGTTACATCTGGTCTACGGAGTGCTCAAATCAGGCATACCGTTTGACCCAAACATCGCGCTTGCGCGATGAGGGTCAAGACGGTATCTACAATGTTCGCGTCGAATGGTGATATTGCATACACCCGATACCTTGTGGGAGCTGGCTTGCCAGCGATAGGGCCATCAGGGCCTACACATCCAACGGCACCCGTACGCTCAGGGTCGTCCCCTCGCCCACCTCGCTTTCCAGCCGCATCGTGCCGCCGAGCATCAACACCCGCTCACGCATGCCTACCACCCCAAAGGAGGTCGGCCTGCCGCCGGCGGAGACGAATCCTACGCCATCATCACTGATGGTCAGGCATAAATCCTTGCCTTCAACGGCCAATGTCAGTTCAACAGTATGCGCCTGGGCATGGCGCATGACATTGGTCAGTGCTTCCTGAAGGATACGGAACAAGCCAGTGGCCTTTGCATCGCTGAGGGCCGGCAGATGCTCCGGCACCTGCACCAGGCAGGGAATCTGCGTCCGCGATTCGAACCGCCGGGCCTGCCACTCGATGGCCGAGGCGATGCCGGCGTCGAGAATCGGCGGGCGCAAGGCAGTCGCCACATCCCGGACCAGTTGGAACAACTGGGCGATCAGCTTCTTCATGCTGTTGAGCCGGTCATTCAAACCGGGATCGAGCTGGGCATAAGCCAGTTCGCACATGGACGTTTCCAGCTTGAGCACCGTCAGCATCTGGCCCAACTCGTCGTGGACTTCCCGGGCGATACGGGCCTTTTCCTCTTCTCGGACGCTTTCCAGGTGGGCCGACAGCTCACGCAACTGTTCGCGGGAGGCGGCCAGTTCCAGCTCGATGCGCTTGCTTTCGCTGATATCCCAGACGATGCCGTCCCAGACCACGGTGCCATCCTCCAGCCGCCGGGTGATGGCCTTGATCTCGGCCCAGCGTTGCCGGCCTTCGCGCGTCATGATCCGCCCCTGCCAGGACCAGTCGCTGTCCGAATCCAGCGCCCGGTCCTGGGTCTGGTGGTAGCTGGCCCTGTCGTCCGGATGCACCAGGCTGCGCAAGCCGATGTCCTGCTGGCGCAGGGTCGCCGGGGCATAGCCCACCAGGCTCTCGCTGCCTTCGCTGATGTAGGGAAAATGCAACTCGCCGGTCTGGGGCACACGCTCCAGGCGGAACACCAGGCCCGGCACGTTGGCGGCGATCGCCTTCAAGCGCGCTTCACTTTCCTGCACCGCCGCCAGAGCCCGGCGCCGTTCGGTGACGTCGTTGAGGTAGACCACCAGGTATTCGCCCTCGCGAAAGCGCAGAAAGCTCAAGGACACATCGGCGGGCAGGATGCTGCCATCGGCGCGGATACACTGGGTTTCAAAACTCTGCGGGCCTTCGTCACTGGCCCGGGCCCGCTTCCACAGGTTCAGCCAGCGGTCCATGTGCAGGTTGGGCTCGAAGTCGATCAGGGGCCGATCGAACACCCCGCCCGGCGGATAGCCGAGCATCTCTTCCGCCGCCCGGTTGGCGTAACGGACATGGCTGTCCCAGTTGACCCAGAGAATCCCCACCGTGCTCTGGTCGATGGAAAACTGGGTCAGGCGCAGGGCTTCTTCGCTCGCCTCGCGCCGGGCCAGGGCTTCCCGGGCCGCGAGCAAGTCATGCTCCAGGGCGCTGCGCTGGCGCCGCAGCCAGAAGACGATAGCCAAGCCCGCAAGAAGCAATACTGCCAGCAGCAGGCACAGGTTCTGCCAGAAACCGGGGGACTCGGCCAGACGCGGATACTTCGGTTGCAGCCAGCGGGCATGCAATTGCTCCAGATCCCGCGCCGGGATGGCGTGCAGGGCCTTTTCCACGGCAGCGGCCAGTTCCGGCCAGTCACGCCGCGTCGCGACCCTCAGCAGCTGCGGCAAGCCGATATCGCCGACCACCGCCAGCCCGGCGAACTCTTCTTCATTGGAGAGGCGACTGAGTTGCGCCTCATCGATCACCGCGTAGCGGGCCTGCTGGCTGGACAACAATTGCAGGGCCTGGCGCTCCAGCGGGACGCCCTGCAGATTGAGATTGGGGTAAGTACTGCGCAGGTAGTCGGCGACCGCGCTGGGCATGCGCACGGCCACGCGGGTCTGGGCGTCGAGCTTCTCAAGTTCCACGGCGCCGGCACCGTTGCGCTCGCCCACCACCAGTTGCGGTACGCGCATGTAGGGATCGGAGAACAGCCACAGACGCAACCCGGCGGGGGTCTGGGTCAGCCCCGGCGCCAGGTCGATCTCGCCCTCGCGCAAGGCTTTGTCCAACTGGGCCTGATCGGGAAAGTTACGCCAGGTCAGCTCGACATCGAGGCTGTTGGCGACCCAGTTCATGAGCTCCACATTGGCCCCGGACAAGCGCTGCAAGCGGCGATCGTATTGCGCGTAGGGCGCCTGCAGGACCAGGCCGACCCGCAACTCCCGGTGCTGGTCGAGCCACTGGCGTTGTTCGCCGGACAAGGCGATGCCCTGCCCATGGGGAGCAGGCGCCGCCCAGGCAATCAAGGGAAAACACAAACAGCCGATAACCCACAGGCAGCAAAACCGTATCATCCGACACTCACACACTGACAAATGCAGACCAACCTATTAGGCTGCCAGGATGACTCTGGCCTGGAAAATCCGATGCCCCTTCTCTACCGCCTGGCACTGCCTGCGCTGTGCCTGTCGCTGATACTACCCTGTACCGCGCCCGTCATGGCGGCCGACCCGACACCCGCCCCGGCGCAGAAGCCCGCCGACAAGCCAGTGGAGCGCCAGCCCCTGCCCGAGCGTAGCCAGGAAGACGCCGCCGCCCTGGAGCGACAAGTGCCCCAGCAGGAACAGCAGCAGCTGCAAGCCGGCGGCGACAGTTTCCTGGCCTTGTGGAAACCGGCCAACACACCTTCGCCCCAAGGCGCCGTGATCCTGATTCCCGGTGCCGGCGAAACGGCTGACTGGCCCCAGGTGATCGGTCCGTTGCGCGGCAAGTTCCCGGATGCCCGGTGGAGCAGCCTGAGCCTGACCTTGCCGGACCTGCAAAGCGATGCGATCCAGCCACGGGTGGCCGAAGCGCCCAAGGAGCCGGCGGCGACCGCCACCAACAGCAAGGATGCCAGCACCACGGCCAAGCCCATCGAACAGGCGGCCAGCGCCGAAGCCGAGGTGGTCGACCACGCCGCCGCACAAACCGCTGAAGACCAGTTGAAGGCCGATGCTGAGCGAATCTTCGCACGAATCGACGCAGCGATTGCCTACGCAAAACAGCAAAATGCCCGCAGCGTGGTCCTATTGGGTCATGGCACCGGTGCTTACTGGGCAGCCCGCTACATGAGCGAGAGGCCCTCGCCGCAGATACAAAAACTGCTGCTGGTGGCCGCGCAGACGCCGACCAGTGCCACGCAGAGCCTGGCCCAGCTCACGCCCGGGCTGAAACTGGCAACGGCAGACTTCTACTATCAGGACCGGCCGCTGGACCGCAAAGCCGCACTGGAGCGCTTGCAGGCCAGCAAACGGCAGAAAACCTCGAGCTACAGCCAGGTTGCCCTGAAGATGCTGCCGGGCAATGCCGGGCAGGAGCAATTGTTCCGGCGCATTCGCGGTTGGTTGAATCCGCAGGCTGTGGGCAACCTCTGAGAACCTGTAGAGGGCGTCTTGCCCTCTGACTCGCAACGCGGTCAATTGTAGGAGCCGGCTTGCTGCGGGCGGCGTTCCGACGATGACGGCCGCAAGATCGATGCAAGACTTGCTGGCCTCATCGCCAGCAAGCCGGCTCCCACAGGTATACGACATCGGTCTCGCTTCCGACCTAACGGAAATCCCTTCGCTCGCGAATCAGCCCATAGGCATGGTGCAGCTCGCGGGTTTTCTCCGTGGCCTCGCGCACTTGCAACGGCGTCGCGCCGCTGCCCGCGACCTTGTCGGGGTGGTGTCGGCTGAGCAGGCGCCGATAAGCCCGCTTGATTTGCGCCGGCTCACTGTTGGCCGCCACCCCCAACAGCAGCAACGCCTCCTCGTAAGTCACGGTACTGCTCGACAGTGACCGGCGAGCGGGCTCGTAGTCACTGGCCAGGGCCTGGACCTGATAGCTCGTCCAGCCCAGCCATTTGCCCCAGAGCATGATCAGTTCACGCTCCTTCGGCCCGACCCGGCCATCGGCCCAGACCATTCGCCAGCACGCCCGCAAAACGCCTTCGGCGGCATGGGGCTGGGCCTTCAGATGGTTCAGGTAGCCGCGCAGTCGATCACGTCCCGACTTGCCCCGGTTGAACGCGGCAATCGCCCGGCGCTGCGCAGCATCGTGCATGTCCAGTTGGCGCATCTCCTCGCGTGCCTGCTGGATATGCCCATCGACCACCCGCCCGTCACTCTTGGCCAAGCGTCCCAGCAAGACAAACAGCAATTCATCGTTGCGCAACGCGGGCTTGCCCCCCAGGCGTTCGCGCAAATGCGCAAGGCTGTGCAATTGCAGGCGCCGGTCCAGCGCCTGTCCAAGCAATGCGCCCAGCATGGCCCCCGGGATGCTGGCGATGACAAATCCCGCCCCGGCTCCAATCAGAGTCCCTGGCCACAACATAATCAGTGTCTCTCTTTCAACAATTGCTCGACTTGCGCCAGGCGCTCCTGCGTGCCGACATCAATCCAGTGTCCGCGCATGTGCTCTCCGGTCACCAACCCCCGCGCCATCGCCTCGCGCCACAGCGGCGCAATCTTGAAAGCGCCGTCCGTGCAGTCAGCAAACAGCTTCGGGTGCAGGACCGAAATGCCGCTATAGGTCAGTTTCTCGCCCGCCGTCCCGCCGTCGTGCAGTTGACCGTCGAGCAGGTTGAAGTCGCCCCCGGACGGGTGATGCGGCGGATTGTCGACCATGACCAGATGCGCGAGGCCGGCGATCGGCCGACGCAGGGAGGCAAAATCATAGTCGGTCCAGATATCGCCGTTGACCACCAGGAAAGGCTCATCCCCCAGCAACGGCAACGCCCGGAAAATACCGCCGCCGGTTTCCAGCGGCTCGCCCTCGGGCGAATAGGCGATGCTCAGGCCGTAGCGCGAACCGTCGCCCAGGTAATCCTCGATCTGCTGCCCCAGCCAGGCGTGATTGATCACCACCTCCTTGAAACCGGCCGCCGCCAGCGCGTGCAGGTGATAGTCGATCAAGGGGGTGCCTGCCGCACGGATCAGCGGCTTGGGGGTGTGCAAGGTCAACGGACGCATGCGCTCGCCTTTGCCGGCGGCCAGGATCATCGCCTTCATACGGCGGCACCCACCGGCTGACGCAGACCGGCCAGCAACTCACCCAACTCGGCCAGCTCGGGACGACGCGCCACCACTGCCTCTATATAAGCAAAGAAGCGCGGTACGTCCGCCAGGTAACGCGGCTTGCCGTCGCGATGGCAGATGCGCGCGAAGATCCCGATCACTTTCAGATGGCGCTGCACCCCCATCAGGTCGCTGGCCCGCAGGAACGCCTCGAAATCGGCCTGTACCGCGATGCCGGCGTCACCGGCCCGTTGCCAGTAATCCTGCAGCCAACCACGCACCCGGGCTTCGGGCCAACTGAGGAAGGCGTCCTTGAACAGGCAGGTAATGTCGTAGGTCACCGGCCCGTAGACCGCATCCTGGAAATCCAGCACGCCGGGGTTGGGCTCGCTGGCCATCAGGTTGCGTGGCATATAGTCACGGTGCACCAGCACTTTCGGCTGGGCCAGGGCACTGTCGATCAGCAGGTCGCTGACCCGCTGCCACAGCGCCAGTTGCGTGGAATCGAACGCGCGACCGAGTTCATGCCCCACGTACCACTCGGGAAACAGCTCCAGCTCGCGGCGCAGCAATGCCACGTCATAACTCGGCAGTTCGCTGTCCATCGGCAGTTGCTGGAATGCCAGCAGTGCGTCGATGGCATCGGCGAACAACGCATCGGCGTTGTCGGCGTCGATCACATCCAGATAGGTCCGGTTGCCGAGGTCATTGAGCAAAAGAAAACCGTTTTCCAGATCCTGCGCATGAATTTTCGGCACATTGATGCCGGATTTCGCCAGCAGATGAGCGATATCCACGAAGGGCTTGCAGTTTTCCCGGGGCGGCGGCGCATCCATCACGATCAGGCTGCGGCCCTCGCCCTCCCAGCGAAAATAGCGCCGGAAACTCGCGTCACTGCTGGCCGCGGTCAACGTGGCCGGGGGTATGGCGCCCCAGCCTTCGGCCAGGAAAAGTTTTTCCAACTGCTGATCCAACCAAACTTTCAGGTGTTGCAGGCGTACATCTTGATCAGGCATTACATGGGTCTCCGACGACGCTAGCCGTCAAGCGGGTGTTGCTTTATTATCCAGCATCTTTTTCTGACCATCGATAGGCGTGTGGCCCCCACCGCGGGCAGATGGCACGCAGGAAGCCCGGACTAATAAGATGGCATTGAAATCCCCCGCGTTTCGTAAAAAATTCCCGTTGCTGGTGACTGGCGGTTTGCTGGCTCTGCAACCTCTTGCCACCCCGTTCGCGGTCGCCGCGGAGCAGTTTGACTGCGCCGCCTCGGCTTCCGGTTCCTGGGACTGCGCACCCAAGACCACTGCGGCCCCGTTGCCGCCACGTCCCGTGCATGACACCAATGCCGTGGCCTCGGGCGCTGCAACCCCGGCAGACAGCGGTTCCAGCAGCGGCAAGGCCGCCGGCCCGGTACTGGTCACCGAGGCCAAGGGTCGCGGCCTGCAGTCGCGCAGTGCCGACTACAGTCACCTCGACTGGGTCCCACGTGAGAAGCTGACGCCCGCACAGTTGGCCGAAGCCGGTCCTTACTGCTCTGGTTCCTATATCGAACCGATTCGTCCTGGCATGAATGACACGACGAAGAAAAGTGATTCGCCGACCTTCATCGGGGCCAAGGCCTCGCGTTACGAACAGGATAAGCAGGTCGCCACACTGGCCGGCGACGTGGTCATGCGCCAGGGCAGCATGCAGGTCGAGGCCGACGAGGCCAGCCTGTACCAGGCCGAAAACCGTGGCGAGCTGAACGGCAACGTTCGCGTTCGCGACCAGGGCGCCCTGCTGGTCGGTGACCATGCCGAGGTGCAGCTGGACACGGGCGAGTCGCAGGTCGACAACGCCGAATACGTGATGCACAAGTCGCGTGTGCGCGGCAACGCGCTGTACGCCAAGCGCGCCGAGAACGCGATCATTCGTCTCAAGGACGGTACGTACACCACGTGTGAGCCGAACAGCAACGCCTGGCAGCTCAAGGGCAACAACATCACCTTGAACCCGGCGACCGGCTTCGGTACGGCCACCAACGTGACCTTGCGGGTCAAGGACATTCCGGTCTTCTATACCCCGTACATCTATTTCCCGATCGATGACCGTCGCCAGTCCGGTTTCCTGCCGCCAAGCATCTCCAGCGACACCACCTCGGGTCTTAACCTGACCACACCTTACTACTTCAACCTGGCACCGAACTACGATGCCACGTTGTATCCGCACTACATGAGCAAGCGCGGTCTGTTGACCGAAGGCGAGTTCCGCTACCTGACCAAGTCCAGCGAAGGGCAGTTCGGCGGCGCGTTCCTGAACGACGAGAGCAACGATCGCGCCAAGCAATCGGACGCGACGAAAGATCGCTACATGGTCAACTGGCAGCACAAGGGCGGGCTGGACTCGCGGGTACTGACCACGGTCGACTACACCAAGATCAGCGATCCGTACTACTTCCAGGACCTGCAGAGCAACCAGATCGGCGTCAAGAACGTTGACTATGTGAATCAGCAGGCAACGACGACCTATCGTGGTGACAGCTTCACCGCCCAGCTGAACGTACAGGCCTATCAGTTGGCGAGTGTGGCCCTGATCACACCGTATAACCGCTTGCCACAGATCACCTTCAACGGCACCTTGCCTTATCATCCGGAAGGTCTCAATTTCAGCTACGAAACCGAAGCCGTTCGCTTCGAGCGAAGCCTGCAAACCGGTACTTTCGCCGACAAGGATGGCGTCACCTCGCCGCGTCTGGATACCAACGTGACCGGCCTGGCCCGCGCCAACGGCGATCGCCTGAACCTCAAGCCGGGTGTCAACCTGCCGCTCAACTGGACGTATGGCTTCCTCACGCCATCGCTCAAATACCAGTACACCCAATACGACCTGGACCTGGGAGCGCAGGGCAAAGCCGATATCGTGGCCGCCCAGTTCGCAGCGGCCGCTGCGGGCAAAGACTATATCGGCGGAGTCTACAACCGCTCGCAAAGTCGTGGCGTCCCTATCGCCAGCATCGACAGCGGCCTGTACTTCGACCGCAACACCGAACTGTTCGGCAACAACTACCGTCAGACCCTGGAGCCTCGCCTGTTCTATCTCTATGTTCCGGAGAAGGACCAGAAAAACATTCCCGTGTTCGACACCGGCGAGTACAGCTTCAACTATGCCGCGCTGTTTCGTGAAAACCGTTTCTCCGGCTCCGACCGTGTCGGCGACGAGAACAAGCTGTCCCTGGGTGTCACCAGCCGCTGGATCGAGGATAACGGTTTCGAGCGTCAGCGCGTAAGCGTTGGCCAGGCGTACTATTTCAAGGATCGCACCGTGCAGTTGCCGGGCGTTGATTTCACCACCCGTGCCGACGCCAAGACCAACGTGTCGCCGTACGCCCTGGAGTACGCCTACAACTTCAACCGCGACTGGCGTGCAACCGCCGACTACAACTGGGACCCGAAAAGTCACCAGCCGCGTTCCGGCAGTGCAATGTTCCACTACCAGCCTGAAGACAACCCGAACAAGGTGATCAACGCCGGCTATCGCTATCGCAACGACCAGGTGATCTACAACCAGAACACCGGCCAATGGCAGTTCGGCGGCGACTACGGCACACCGGGCCAACCCGGCTTCGTGAAGGACTACTACAAGATCGAGCAGCACGACTTCTCGGTCATCTGGCCTGTCGTTCCGCAGTGGAACGTCATCAGCCGCTGGCAGTACGACTACAACCGCAACCGTACACTGGAAGCCTTCGGTGGCTTCGAGTACGACAACTGCTGCTGGAAAATGCGCCTGATCAACCGCTACTGGGTCCAGTATGACGAGTTCAGTCAACAGGCCCCGCAAAACGAACGAGGCGACCACGGTATCTTCCTTCAGTTTGTACTGAAGGGCCTGGGTGGCGTCATGGGCAACAAGGTCGAGAGCTTCCTCGACAAAGGCATCCAAGGTTATCGTGAACGTGAAGATCAAGCTTTCTGATTGTCTGCGCCCGCTGATGCTGGGCGCGCTGGTCCTGAGTGCGGCGGTTCACGCCGCCGTGCAACCCCTCGACACCGTCGCGGCCATCGTCGACAACGATGTGATCATGAAGAGCCAACTGGACCAGCGCGTCCACGAGGTTCAGCAGACCATCGCCAAGCGCGGTGGTGGCGTGCCGCCTACCAGCGTGCTCGACCAGCAGGTCCTGGACCGCCTGATCGTCGAGAACCTGCAATTGCAGATCGGCGAGCGCTCCGGCATTCGCATCAGCGACGATGAGCTGAACCAGGCCGTTGGTACCATTGCCCAGCGCAACAACATGAGCATCGATCAATTCCGCGCCGCCCTGGCGCACGACGGCCTCTCCTATGAGGACGCCCGTGACCAGATTCGCCGGGAAATGATCATCAGCCGCGTGCGTCAGCGTCGTGTCGCCGAGCGCGTCCAGGTTTCGGAACAGGAAGTGAAGAACTTCCTCGCCTCGGACCTGGGCAAGATGCAGCTCTCCGAAGAACTGCACCTGGCCAATATCCTGATTCCGACACCGGACAGCGCCAGTTCGCAAGCCATCCAGACGGCCGCGGCCCAGGCCCAGGACCTCTATCGGCAACTCAAGCAAGGCGCTGATTTCAGTCAGTTGGCCATTGCCCACTCCGGCAGCGACAACGCCCTGGAAGGCGGCGACATGGGCTGGCGCAAGCCGGCTCAACTGCCACCACCGTTCGACCGCATGCTGAGCAGCATGGCGATTGGCGACATCAGCGAGCCGACACGCACCCCGGGGGGCTTCATCATCCTGAAGGTCCTGGAGAAGCGCGGTGGCGAGATGCAGATGCGTGACGAAGTCCATGTTCGTCACATCCTGATCAAACCCAACGCCATTCGCAGCGAAACCGAAACCCAGGCCCTGGCGCAGAGGCTCTACGAGCGGATCTCCAACGGCGAAGATTTCGCCACGCTGGCCAAGAGCTTCTCGGAAGACCCGGGCTCGGCGCTCAACGGCGGCGACCTGAACTGGGTCGACCCGAACGCGCTGGTGCCGGAATTCCGCGAAGTGATGGCGAAGACCCCGCAAGGTGTCCTGTCCAAGCCGTTCAAGACCCAATACGGCTGGCACGTACTGGAAGTTCTCGGCCGTCGCGCCACCGACAGCACCACCCAGGCCCGCGAACAGCAGGCCATGACCGTGCTGCGTAATCGCAAATACGATGAAGAGCTGCAAACCTGGCTGCGTCAGATCCGTGACGAGGCCTACGTTGAAATCAAGCTCCCCGGCGCGGAACAGGCGCCAAAGTGAAACCCCGGCGTTTCGCATTGACACCCGGCGAGCCGGCGGGCATCGGTCCAGACCTTTGCCTGCTGCTCGCCGCGCAGTCCCAGCCCTACCCCCTGATCGCCATTACCAGCCGTGACCTGCTCCGTGAGCGGGCCACGCAACTGGGCGTGACCGTCGATCTGCAGCCAGTGGCACCGGGCCAGTGGCCCGAGCAACCGGCCCCGGCGGGCAGCCTGTATGTCTGGGACACCCCGTTGTCGACCCCGGTCGTCGCCGGGCAACTGGACAAGGCCAATGCCGCCTTTGTCCTGGAAACCCTGACCCGTGCGGGTAAAGGCTGCCTGGACGGCGACTTCGCCGGCATGATCACCGCCCCGGTGCACAAGGGCGTGATCAACGAGTCCGGGATCGCCTTTTCCGGCCACACCGAGTTCCTTGCCGACCTGACCCACACCGCCCAGGTGGTGATGATGCTGGCGACCCGAGGACTGCGCGTGGCCCTGGTGACCACCCACCTGCCCCTGCGGCACGTCGCCGATGCCATTACCCCGGAGCGCCTGGAGCGGGTCACCCGCATCCTGCATGGCGACCTGCGGGAAAAGTTCGGCATTGCCAAACCGCGCATCCTGGTCTGTGGGCTCAACCCCCATGCCGGCGAAGGCGGGCACCTGGGTCACGAAGAAATCGACATCATCGAACCGACATTGGAGCGCCTGCGCGGCGAAGGTATGGACCTGCGTGGCCCGCTGCCCGCCGACACTCTGTTTACCCCCAAATATCTGGAGCACTGCGACGCAGTGCTGGCGATGTACCACGACCAGGGCCTGCCCGTGCTGAAATACAAAGGTTTCGGCGCCGCGGTCAACGTGACCCTGGGCTTGCCGATCATCCGCACTTCGGTCGACCACGGCACCGCCCTGGACCTGGCCGGCAGCGGCAAGATCGACACCGGCAGCCTGCAAGTCGCCCTGGAAACCGCCTACCAGATGGCCGAGACCCGTTTATGACCGAGCAATACCAACACCGGGCGCGCAAGCGTTTCGGACAGAACTTCCTGCACGACGCCGGCGTGATCGACCGCATCCTGCGCGCCATCAATGCCAAGGCCGAAGACCGCCTGCTGGAAATCGGCCCGGGCCAGGGCGCCTTGACCGAAGGCCTGCTGGGCAGTGGCGCACAGCTGGATGTCGTCGAACTGGACAAGGATCTGGTGCCGATCCTCAACCAGCAATTCGCCGGCAGGCCGAATTTCAACCTGCACCAGGGCGATGCGCTGAAGTTCGACTTCACCCGCCTGAACCCGGCGCCCAACAGCCTGCGGGTGGTCGGCAACCTGCCCTACAACATCTCCACGCCGCTGATCTTCCACCTGCTGCACAACGCCAGCCTGATTCGCGACATGCACTTCATGCTGCAAAAGGAAGTGGTCGAACGCCTGGCCGCTGGCCCCGGCGGCGGCGACTGGGGACGCCTGTCGATCATGGTCCAGTACCATTGCCGCGTGGAACACCTGTTCAATGTCGGCCCGGGCGCCTTCAACCCGCCGCCCAAGGTCGACTCGGCCATCGTGCGCCTGGTGCCCCACGCCGTCCTGCCCCACCCGGCCAAGGATCACCGCCTGCTGGAGCGCATCGTTCGCGAAGCCTTCAACCAGCGCCGCAAGACCCTGCGCAACACCCTCAAGGCCCTGCTCGGCAGCGCCGAGATCGAGGCCGCCGGCGTCGACGGCAGCCTGCGCCCGGAACAGCTCGACCTGGCCGCCTTCGTGCGCCTGGCCGACAAACTCAGCGAGCAGACCGCCAGGACACCCGACGTCAACTGATCCCACCGGTAGCGGGCCAGCGTACATGTCTGGCCTACTACCCGGCACATGACCTAGACTGGGCTTAATCCCTGCGTCTCTTGCGCTTCAGCTTCCAAGGCCTCTTGCATGTCCGATCCTCGTTACCAGGTCGACGTCAGCGTCGTCACCCGCTTCCTCGCAGAACAATCGCAACCCGAGCAGAACCGCTTTGCCTTCGCCTATACCATCACGGTGCAGAACAACGGCCAACTGTCCGCGCGGTTGATGTCACGGCACTGGGTGATCACCGATGGCGACGGCCATGTGGAAGAAGTGCGCGGTGCCGGGGTCGTGGGCCAGCAACCGCTGATCGAGGCCGGCCAGAGCCACACCTACAGCAGTGGCACGGTGATGACAACGAAAGTCGGCAACATGCAGGGCAGTTACCAGATGCTGGCCGAAGACGGCAAGCACTTCGAAGCCGTGATCGCCCCCTTCCGCCTTGCCGTACCCGGGGCCCTGCACTGATGGCGGTGTATGCCGTCGGCGACCTGCAAGGCTGCCTGGAACCGCTCCAATGCCTGCTCGAGCGCGTCAAGTTCGATCCGGTCCGGGATAAGCTGTGGGTGGTAGGCGACCTGGTCAACCGGGGCCCGCAATCCCTGGAAACCCTGCGTTTTCTCTATCGCATGCGCGAGTCGCTGGTTTGCGTACTGGGCAACCATGACCTGCACCTGCTCGCGGCCGGCCATAACATCGAACGCCTGAAAAAAAGCGATACGCTGCACGAGATCCTCGACGCGCCGGATCGCGCCGAACTGCTGGACTGGCTGCGCCGCCAAAAGCTGCTGCACCATGACGCCGAGCGCAACGTGGCCCTGGTCCACGCCGGCATTCCGCCCCAGTGGAGCCTGAAGAAAGCCCTCAAACTCGCCGCTGAAGTGGAAACCGCCTTGCGCGACGACAACCTCCTGCCCGCCTTCCTCGACGGCATGTACGGCAATGAGCCGAACAAGTGGGATGGCGCCCTGCAGGGCGTGACCCGCCTGCGGGTGATCACCAACTATTTCACCCGCATGCGCTTCTGCACCGCCGACGGCAAGCTCGACCTCAAGGGCAAGGAAGGCGCCGACACCGCGCCCCGCGGCTACGCCCCCTGGTTCAGCTACAAGGCGCGCAGGACCCAGGACCTGAAGATCATCTTCGGCCACTGGGCGGCCCTTGAGGGCCAATGCGACGAGCCCGGCATCTTCGCCCTCGATACCGGTTGCGTCTGGGGCGGCGCCATGACCCTGATGAACGTCGACACCGGCGAACGCCTGAGCTGCAAATGTGACGCCCAGGGGGGTGTCGCCCCGCCACCGACCCTGCGCGAGCGATTCCGCGCCTGGTTATATCGCTAGACTGTACGACCTACCCGCCCCCGACGGAGCCCAGCATGACCGAATTCAAACGCATCCCGCCCGACCAAGCCCAGACCCTGCGCGAGCAAGGCGCCGTGGTCGTCGACATCCGCGACCCGCAGGCCTTCTCCCAGAGCCACATCAGCGGCGCCCGGCATCTGGATAACCACAACATCGCCGATTTCATTCGCGCCGCCGACCTCGATGCGCCACTGGTGGTGTGCTGCTACCACGGCAATTCGAGCCAGAGCGCGGCCGCCTACCTGGTCAGCCAGGGCTTCAGTGACGTCTATAGCCTGGACGGTGGCTTCGAGCTGTGGCGCACGACCTATCCGTCAGAAATTGCTCAGGATATTTCAGAATAATTTTTTCTCCTGCTGGAGCCCGCTTGATCCGCGGGCTAGAGCCATTCCTGACGAACGGTCAGGCGCAACTAATTGCTCATCTTGACTTGCCCCCGCCGATTCCGAACTATCCTTAAGCGCAGGCCATCCAAATCAGGGGAGAGCCGGTACACCGGCGTTCGGGTCATCGGTAGCAATTTTCAAGGCGATCGTCGCCTTGAAGGTGTTCTGGGGGGTAAACGGCAACGGCTTCGTGGTTGCATGCCAGCACGGGACTGACTGATCCGGCACCGGCTCCACGTATCGAGCGAGGTGACGTCATGAGCATTTTCAGCCATTTCCAACAACGCTTCGAATCCACACGGCAAGAAGAACTCACGCTGCAGGAGTATCTCGAGCTGTGCAAAAAGGATCGCAGTGCCTATGCGTCATCGGCCGAGCGCCTGCTATTGGCCATCGGCGACCCCGAACTGCTGGATACGTCCACCAACTCGCGGTTGTCGCGCATCTTCTCCAACAAGGTGATTCGTCGCTATCCGGCCTTTGAAGACTTCCATGGGATGGAAGAATGCATCGACCAGATCGTTTCGTATTTCCGCCATGCCGCCCAGGGCCTGGAAGAGAAGAAACAGATCCTTTACCTGCTGGGTCCGGTCGGCGGCGGTAAATCGTCCCTGGCGGAAAAGCTGAAACAACTGATCGAGAAAGTGCCTTTCTATGCCATCAAGGGCTCACCGGTCTTCGAATCCCCCCTGGGTCTGTTCAACGCCACGGAAGATGGCGCGATCCTCGAGGAGGACTTCGGCATTCCCCGGCGTTACCTGAACACCATCATGTCGCCCTGGGCCACCAAGCGCCTGGCCGAGTTCGGCGGTGACATCAGCCAGTTCCGCGTGGTCAAGCTCTACCCTTCGATCCTCAACCAGATCGCCGTGGCCAAGACCGAACCGGGTGACGAAAACAACCAGGACATCTCCGCCCTCGTGGGCAAGGTCGATATCCGCAAGCTGGAAGAGTTTCCACAGAACGACGCCGACGCCTACAGCTACTCGGGCGCCCTGTGCCGGTCCAACCAGGGCCTGATGGAGTTCGTGGAAATGTTCAAGGCACCGATCAAGGTGCTGCACCCTCTGCTCACCGCCACCCAGGAAGGCAACTACAACAGCACCGAGGGCCTGGGGGCGATTCCGTTCACCGGTATCCTGCTGGCCCACTCCAACGAATCGGAATGGCACACCTTCCGCAACAACAAGAACAACGAAGCCTTCATCGACCGGATCTACATCGTCAAGGTCCCATATTGCCTGCGGGTCAGCGACGAGGTGAAGATCTACGACAAGTTGCTGTTCAACAGCTCCCTGTCCAAGGCCCACTGCGCCCCCGACACCCTGAAGATGCTGGCCCAGTTCACCGTGCTCTCGCGCCTCAAGGAGCCGGAAAACTCCAACATCTACTCCAAGATGCGGGTGTACGACGGCGAAAACCTCAAGGACACCGACCCCAAGGCCAAGTCGATCCAGGAATACCGCGACGTGGCAGGCGTGGACGAAGGCATGAACGGCCTGTCGACCCGCTTCGCGTTCAAGATCCTCTCGAAGGTCTTCAACTTCGATCCCCACGAGATCGCCGCCAACCCGGTCCACCTGCTGTACGTGCTGGAACAGCAGATCGAACAGGAACAGTTCCAGGCCGAAACCCGTGAGCGCTACCTGCGCTACCTCAAGGAATACCTGGCACCGCGCTATATCGAGTTCATCGGCAAGGAAATCCAGACCGCGTACCTGGAGTCCTACAGCGAGTATGGCCAGAACATCTTCGATCGCTACGTGCTGTACGCCGACTTCTGGATCCAGGACCAGGAATACCGCGACCCGGAAACCGGCGAAATCCTCAATCGCGTGGCTCTGAACGAAGAGCTGGAGAAAATCGAAAAGCCGGCCGGCATCAGCAATCCGAAGGATTTCCGCAACGAGATCGTCAACTTCGTCCTGCGCGCCCGGGCCAACAACAACGGCAAGAACCCGACCTGGCTCAGCTACGAGAAGCTGCGGGTGGTCATCGAGAAGAAAATGTTCTCCAACACCGAGGATCTGCTGCCGGTCATCAGCTTCAACGCCAAAGCCAGCAAAGAGGATCAAAAGAAACACAACGACTTCGTCACACGCATGGTCGAACGCGGCTACACCGACAAACAGGTACGCCTGCTCTCCGAGTGGTACCTGCGGGTCAGAAAATCGCAGTAGTAACGGCAGCTGCAAGCGGTACGCGACAAGCCGCAGGCACGCTCATCGGCATGCTTGCGGTGCGGGAGGCGACCGCTTGTCTTTAAGCTTCCAGCTTGGCGCTTGAAGCTTGTAACTTGAAGCTGTCCGGAGGGCTCCTCATGAGCTATGTGATCGACCGACGTCTCAACGGCAAGAACAAGAGCACAGTGAACCGCCAGCGCTTCCTGCGGCGCTACCGTGACCATATCAAAAAGGCTGTCGAGGAAGCCGTGAGCCGGCGCTCCATTACCGACATGGAGCATGGCGAGCAGATCAGCATCCCCGGCCGCGACATCGATGAGCCCGTGCTGCACCACGGCCGTGGCGGCAAGCAGACCGTGGTGCATCCCGGCAACAAGGAGTTCGTCAGCGGCGAGCATATCCCCCGACCTCCCGGCGGCGGTGGCGGCCGCGGCCCGGGCAAGGCCGGCAACTCGGGCGAAGGGATGGACGAGTTCGTCTTCCAGATCACCCAGGAAGAGTTTCTCGAATTCATGTTCGAGGATCTGGAGCTGCCGAACCTGGTCAAGCGCAACCTCACCGGCACCGACACCTTCAAGACCGTCCGCGCCGGGATCAGCAACGAGGGCAACCCCTCGCGCATCAACATCATCCGCACCCTGCGCTCGGCCCACGCCCGACGGATCGCCCTGTCCGGCAGCAGCCGGGCCAAACTCAAGGAAGCCAAGGCCGAACTGGAGCGACTGAGGCGGGAAGAACCGGACAACTTCGGCGATATTCAGGAAATCGAGGCAGAAATCGAGAAACTCATCGCGCGTATCTATCGCATACCGTTCCTCGACACCTTCGACCTCAAGTACAACCTGCTGGTCAAGCAACCCAACCCCAGCTCCAAGGCCGTGATGTTCTGCCTGATGGACGTGTCCGGCTCCATGACCCAGGCGACCAAGGACATCGCCAAGCGCTTCTTCATCCTGCTGTACCTGTTTCTCAAACGGAACTACGACAAGATCGAGGTGGTGTTCATCCGCCATCACACCAGCGCCCGGGAGGTTGACGAAGAGGAGTTCTTCTACTCACGGGAAACCGGCGGCACCATCGTTTCCAGCGCCTTGAAGCTGATGCAGGAGATCATGGCCGAGCGCTACCCGACCAACGAGTGGAACATCTACGCCGCCCAGGCGTCCGACGGCGACAACTGGAACGATGACTCGCCGATCTGCCGCGATATCCTGATCAACCAGATCATGCCGTTCGTGCAGTACTACACTTACGTAGAGATCACCCCCCGCGAACACCAGGCCCTGTGGTACGAATACGAGCGCATCAGCGAAGCGTTCAGCGACACGTTTGCCCAGCAGCAGCTGGTGTCGGCCGCCGATATCTATCCGGTTTTCCGTGAACTCTTCCAGCGCAGGTTAGTGACATGACCGCCAAAGAGCAGAAACAACAGCAGAAACGCCAACCCATTTCCACCGGTTCCGAATGGACCTTCGAGCTGATCCAGGCCTACGACCGCGAAATCAGCCGTATTGCCAATCGCTATGCCCTGGATACCTACCCCAACCAGATCGAGGTGATTACCGCCGAGCAGATGATGGACGCCTACGCCTCCGTCGGCATGCCCCTGGGTTATCACCATTGGTCCTACGGCAAGCACTTCCTCAGCACGGAAAAATCCTATAGCCGCGGCCAGATGGGCCTGGCCTACGAAATCGTGATCAACTCGGACCCCTGCATCGCCTACCTGATGGAAGAGAACACCATCTGCATGCAAGCGCTGGTGGTGGCCCACGCCTGCTATGGCCACAACAGCTTCTTCAAGGGCAATTACCTGTTCCGCACCTGGACCGACGCCAGCTCGATCATCGACTACCTGGTCTTCGCCAAGCAGTACATCATGCAATGCGAGGAGCGCCATGGCATCGACGCGGTCGAAGACCTGCTCGACTCCTGCCACGCCCTGATGAACTACGGCGTCGACCGCTACAAACGCCCCTACCCGATTTCCGCGGAAGAGGAGCGACGGCGCCAGAAGGACCGCGAGGAGCACCTGCAGAAGCAGATCAACGACCTGTGGCGCACCATTCCCAAGGGCGCGGACAAGTTCAGCGACAAGGACAACGCACGCTTCCCCCCCGAACCCCAGGAAAACATTCTCTATTTCATCGAAAAACACGCGCCGCTGCTGGAGCCCTGGCAGCGGGAAATCGTGCGGATCGTGCGCAAGATCGCCCAGTACTTCTACCCGCAGCGCCAGACCCAGGTGATGAACGAAGGCTGGGCGACGTTCTGGCACTACACCCTGATGAACGATCTCTACGACGAAGGGCTGGTCACCGACGGCTTCATGATGGAGTTCCTGACCTCCCACACCAGCGTGGTGTTCCAACCGGGCTTCGACAGCCCCTACTACAACGGCATCAATCCCTACACCCTGGGGTTTGCCATGTACCGCGACATTCGGCGGATCTGCGAGGAGCCGACGGAGGAAGACCGTCGCTGGTTCCCGGAACTGGCCGGCAGCGACTGGCTCTCGAGCATCAAGTTCGCCATGAGCAGCTTCAAGGACGAGAGTTTCATCCTGCAGTACCTGTCACCGAAAGTGATTCGCGACCTCAAGCTGTTCAGCATCCTCGATGACGACCAGCGCGACGACCTGCTGGTACCGGCCATTCATGACGAAGGCGGTTACCGGATCATTCGCGAAACCCTGGCCGCCCAGTACAACCTGGGCAACCGCGAGCCCAACGTGCAGATCTGGAGCATCGACCGTCGCGGCGACCGCTCGCTGACCCTGCGTCACCAGCAACACGACCGCAAACCCCTGGGCGATTCGACCGACGAAGTGCTCAAGCACCTGCACCGGCTCTGGGGCTTCGATATCCACCTGGAAACCCTGCAAGGCGACCAGGTCATGAAAACCCACCACATCCCCCCCAAGGGTGACCACAGCGATGGGGAATACGGGCGACTGGACCTGGCCGTGATTCATCTCTGAACAGCACCCTCGCCTCCGCTGGCGCGATCCACGGGTTATCCTGTCGTGCCAACGGAGGTTTTTCATGCAGATTTATAAAGTCGGCGGCGCGGTTCGCGATCGCCTGCTGGGCCGGCCGGTTACCGATATCGACTGGGTGGTGGTGGGTGCCAGCGCCGAAGAGATGCTCGCCAGGGGATTTCGCCCGGTCGGTGCGGACTTTCCGGTTTTTCTCCACCCTTCGAGCGGTGAGGAATATGCCCTGGCCCGGACCGAGCGCAAGAGCGGACACGGTTATGGCGGGTTCACGTTCCACGCCAGCCCCGATGTCACGCTGGAAGAGGACCTGATCCGCCGGGACCTGACCATCAATGCCATGGCTGAAGACGAGCACGGCAACCTGACCGACCCCTATCATGGCCAGGCGGATCTCGATGCCCGCCTTTTGCGTCATGTTTCCCCCGCCTTCGCCGAAGATCCCCTCCGGGTCCTGCGGGTTGCCCGCTTTGCCGCGCGTTATGCCGCCCTGGGTTTCAAGGTGGTCCCCGAGACCCTGGCGCTGATGCGCCAACTGGCCGAATCGGGCGAGCTGCAAGCCCTGACGCCGGAGCGCAGCTGGAAGGAAATCTCCCGCGCCCTGATGGAAGACCAACCCCAGGTGTTCATCCAGGTGCTGCGCGACTGCGGTGCGCTTGCCGTGCTGTTTCCGGAAGTCGACGCCCTGTTCGGGGTGCCGCAACCCGAGGCCCATCATCCGGAAATCGACAGCGGCGTGCATACCTTGAGCGTGCTGGAGCAAGCGGCACGCCATCGGCAACCGCTGACCGTCCGCTGGGCCTGCCTGCTGCACGACCTCGGCAAGGGACTGACGCCCGAAGACCAATGGCCGAAACACATTGCCCACGAGTCCAAGGGACTGAAGCTGATCAAGGCGGTGAATGAGCGCTACAAGGTACCGCGCGACTGCCAGGAACTGGCGTTGCTGGTGGGTGAGTACCACACCCATGGCCATCGCGCCCTGGAACTCAGGGCCTCGACCTTGCTGGAGTTGCTGCAGAGCTTCGATGTCTATCGACGACCGCAGCGTTTCGAGGAATTTATCGCCGCCTGCGAGATGGATGCCCGCGGGCGCCTGGGGCTGGAGGAGCGGGCTTATCCACAGGCGGACTATCTGCGAGGGGCGGCGGCGGCGGCCAAGGCGGTTGCCGTTCAGCCGCTGCTGGAACAGGGATTCAAGGGGCCGGAACTGGGCGAAGCGCTCAAGCGCGAACGCCTGAAAGCGCTCAAGGCCTACAAGGAGCAGGCCGCAGGCTAAGTGCGCGACCTACAGCAGGTCCGGGGGCGTCAACTGCCCCCCACGCCATTCAAATGCCACGGGAGCCAGCACCTGATCGATCCGCGCCTCTGCCCACAACGTCGCGAAAGGTTTCCCCGCCTCGGGATGCAGCCGGTCCGGCGCGATCAGCGCCAAAGGCCACAACACAAAGGCATTCTTGAGAATTTCCGCCCGAGGCAGGATCAGCCCGTCGAAATTCCCCACCCATTCGCCATACAACAGCACATCGATGTCCAGCGGCAGCCCTTTGCGATCCGGCGCATAGCGACCATTGTCGGCCTCGATGAATTTCAAGCGCCGATCCAGCTCCAGCAACGGCAGGTCGGTAAACGCCGACACCACCAGATTGAAGAACGGCCCGCTCTTGATGCCCACCGGCTGGCTTTCGAACACCGCCGAACAGCGGATATCCACCAGGAAACCGGCCAGCGCGTCCAACCCGGCGCGCAAGTGGGTTTCGCGCTCGATATTACTGCCGAGCCCGAGATAAACCTGAGTTAGCGACATCCGCGCTCGATCTCCACGCCCACGCCCTTGGCCGCCGCAACGGCCCCCGGCTTGGTCAGCTTGAGGTGCAACCAGGGAATCTGGAACTCGCTCATCAGCACCTGTGCCAGGCGTTCGGCGAAGGTTTCCACCAACTGGAACTGCGACTGCTCGGCAAACAGCTGGATGCGCGCAGAAACGCTCGCATAATCGAGGGCCAGGCTCAGATCGTCACCGGCCGCAGCCGGGCGGTTGTCCCAGGCAAAACTGAGATCAAGGCGCAGGCACTGACGGATGCCGCGCTCCCAGTCATAGGCGCCGATCACGGTGTCGACTTCCAGGCCCTCGATAAACACTCTGTCCAAGCACTTCTCTCCGCAGCACGACAAGGGCGCAATGCGCCGTTAGAATCAGGGCGTCCCCGCCCGGAATAGTTAGCATGTTTTGGTTACTGGCGATCCTCGCCTACCTGCTCGGCTCTCTGTCCTTCGCCATTTTGCTCAGCCGCCTCACGGGAAGCCCCGATCCGCGAATGAGTGGCTCGGGCAATGCCGGCGCCACCAACATGCTGCGCCTGGCCGGCAAGAAGCTGGCCATCCTGACCTTGCTCGGCGACCTCTGCAAAGGCTTGCTGCCGGTGCTGATCGCCGGTGCCGCCGGGTTGTCGCTCCAGCAGCAAGCCTGGGTCGGGCTCTGCGCCGTCCTCGGCCACCTGTTTCCATTGTACTTCCGCTTTCGCGGCGGCAAGGGCGTCGCCACGGCGGCCGGCATGCTGCTGGGGTTGTACCCACCCGCCGCCCTGCTGGCCCTCGCGACCTGGCTCCTGACCTTCTACCTCACTCGCACCAGCTCCCTGGCCGCCTTGATCGCCACCCCACTGACCCTGCCGCTGCTGGCCTGGCAGGAACCGGCCGCCTTGCTGCCGATGAGCGTGGTGACCGGACTGATCGTCTGGCGCCATCGCGGCAATCTACGCGACCTTTTCGCAGGGCGCGAACGACATTTCTGATCCTGACCGTGAAGATGGCTCACACGCCGCCTTCCATCGACCGCCGCTCAAATCGCCGACAACTGCTCCATGGGCCAGCGTGCCTGCACACTGATCGCCAGGCTTTCCTTCTGTCCGGCCTGCAAACGCTGACACCCGGCAAACGCAATCATCGCGCCATTGTCGGTACAGAACTCGGGGCGGGCGTAGAACACACTGCCCTTCATGTCACCCAGCATCTTTTCCAGCGAAACCCGCAAGGCCTTGTTGGCACTGACGCCTCCGGCGATCACCAGGCGCTTCATGCCCGCCTGTTTCAGCGCACGCTTGCACTTGATGGTCAAAGTCTCCACCACCGCCTGCTGGAAGGCCAGCGAGATGTCGCAACGGGTTTGCTCGCCGTCGTCCCCAGCGCTGACGCACTGCTGCCAGGTATTCAGGGCGAAGGTCTTCAGACCGCTGAAACTGAAATCCAGCCCCGGGCGATCGCACATCGGTCGCGGGAAGACGAAACGCCCCGCCACACCCTGCTCGGCCAAGCGGGCGATTTCCGGACCACCCGGATAATTGAGACCAATCATCTTCGCCGTCTTGTCGAATGCTTCGCCGGCCGCATCGTCCAGGGTTTCCCCCAGCAAGGCGTATTGGCCGATGCCGTCCACGCGAACGAGCTGGGTATGCCCGCCGGAGACCAACAAAGCGACGAACGGAAACGCCGGCGGCTGCTCTTCCAGCATCGGCGCCAGCAGATGGCCTTCCATGTGATGCACGCCCAGGGCCGGCACATCCCAGGCAAAGGCCAGGGCCTGGGCGCACGAAGCCCCGACCAGCAAGGCCCCGACCAGGCCAGGACCGGCCGTGTAGGCGATCGCATCGATCTCGGTCGGCGCGCAGTCGGCCTCGGCCAGGACCTGGCGGATCAACGGCAGCATGCGCTTGACGTGGTCCCGCGAGGCCAGCTCCGGCACCACGCCACCATAGGCGCGGTGCAGGTCGATCTGACTGAACAGCGCATCGGCGAGAAGCCCGCGTTCACTGTCGTACAGCGCGACGCCGGTTTCGTCGCAGGAGGTTTCTAATCCCAGTACTAGCATGGGTTTGCGCCCTGAGGCTAAATTCGAAGGCGCGAATAATAGTCGTCACTCCGGGCCCCGACCAGCGGTTTTCGATCAGAGGCTTTGCATTCCTCGCCACGAGGGGTTAACATCCGCAACCCTTAAAAACCGACGATCTCCAGTGCGCTTTTGCCTGAGGACGTTGACCCCGGTAATGAATGAAGGTAGCTCTGGATGCCAGCCGTCAAAGTTAAAGAGAACGAACCCTTCGACGTAGCTCTGCGTCGTTTCAAGCGCTCCTGCGAAAAAGCCGGTGTTCTGGCTGAAGTTCGTAGCCGCGAATTTTACGAGAAGCCGACTTCCGAGCGTAAGCGTAAGGCAGCTGCTGCTGTCAAGCGTCACGCCAAGAAAGTTCAGCGCGAACAGCGCCGCGCCGTTCGTCTGTACTAATACACAGACGTTCGTTGCAAGCTTCTGCCAAGCCCGGCCCTCAGCCGGGCTAATGGCATTTGCGGATATCGCTTGATGCTTCACCGTCAAAGCCGCCGATGCGACCCAGACGAACCCGCTTCACCCCGTCAGACCTGGCACTCGCCAGCGGTGCACGTCTTTACTGACGAGCCTTCCAAGGCTAATGACGAGCACACCCTTTCCGTTCCAGCTATCGAGCACTCTGCGATGATGAGAACGCCATGGCGGGGCTGATTCCCCAAAGTTTCATTGACGACCTTCTCAACCGCACCGACATCGTCGACGTGGTGAGTTCGCGCGTGCAACTGAAAAAGGCCGGCAAGAACTACACCGCCTGCTGCCCGTTCCACAAGGAAAAGACACCGTCCTTCAGCGTCAGCCCGGACAAGCAGTTCTACTACTGCTTTGGCTGCGGCGCTGGCGGCAACGCCCTCGGCTTCCTCATGGACCACGACAACCTGGATTTCCCCCAGGCCGTCGAGGACCTGGCCAAAGCCGCCGGCATGGAAATCCCCCGCGAGGAAAGCGGCCGCGCGCACAAACCGCGCCAGCCGACCGATTCGCCGCTCTACCCGCTCCTGACGGCGGCCGCCGACTTCTATCGCCAGGCGCTGAAAAGCCATCCGGCGCGCAAGGCGGCGGTGGACTACCTCAAGGGTCGTGGCCTGACCGGGGAGATCGCGCGGGATTTCGGCCTGGGCTTTGCCCCGCCGGGCTGGGATAACCTGTTCAAGCACCTGTCCAGCGACACCCTCCAGCAGAAAGCCATGATCGACGCCGGCCTGCTGATCGAGAACGCCGAAACCGGCAAGCGCTACGACCGCTTCCGCGACCGTGTGATGTTCCCCATCCGCGATACCCGCGGCCGGATCATCGCCTTCGGCGGCCGGGTGCTGGGCGACGACAAGCCCAAATACCTGAACTCGCCGGAAACCCCGGTGTTTCACAAGGGCCAGGAACTCTACGGCCTGTACGAGGCTCGCAAGAACAACCGCAACCTCGACGAAATCATCGTCGTCGAGGGCTACATGGACGTCATCGCCCTGGCCCAGCAAGGCCTGCGCAACGCCGTCGCGACCCTGGGCACCGCCACTAGCGAAGAACACCTCAAGCGCCTGTTTCGCGTGGTGCCCAACGTCCTGTTCTGCTTCGACGGCGACCAGGCAGGCCGCAACGCCGCCTGGCGCGCACTGGAAGCGACCCTGAGCAGCCTGCAGGACGGCCGTCGCGCACGCTTCCTGTTCCTGCCCGAAGGCGAAGACCCGGACACCCTGATTCGCGCCGAAGGCACTGACGCCTTCCGCGCCCGGATCAACCAGCACGCACAGCCGCTGGCGGATTATTTCTTCCAGCAACTGAGCGAAGAGGCGGACCCGCGCTCACTGGAAGGCAAGGCGCACATGGCCACCCTCGCCGCACCGCTGATCGACAAGGTGCCGGGGGCGAACCTGCGCACCCTGATGCGCCAACGCCTCACACAGATTACCGGCCTGACCAGCGAAACCGTCAGCCAACTGGCGCACAGCGCGCCGGCCGAAGCGCCACCGCCCTACGACCCCGGCATCGACTACGACGCCATGCCCGACTATTCGGACTACCATGCGCCGCAGGAGGCCTACGCCCCCCAGCAGGAGTGGACCCCGAAGAAGCCCGGCGCGGGCGGCAAGAAATGGGAAAAGAAGCCCTGGGACAAGAACGGCAAGCGCGGCGGCGACCGCGACGAGCCCCGCGGCCCGCGCACCCCGGCGCCGGTCGAGCCGCCGACGCTCACCGCCCTGCGCACATTGGTCCATCACCCGCAACTGGCCGCCAAGGTCGAGACCGCCGGTCACCTCGCGGATGAAGAAAACGTCCATGCACAGCTGCTCGTGGCCTTGCTCGAAGCCGTACAAAAGAATCCTGAGCTAAGCTCATTTCAACTACTTTCGCGCTGGCACGGCACCGACCAGGGTCGATTACTCACCCGTTTGGCGGAAAAGGAGTGGCTGATCGAAGGAGATAACCTTGAACAACAGTTTTTCGACACCATAACCAGCTTGTCGACCCGTCAACGCGAGCGAAAGCTGGAGCAACTCATCAGGAAGTCGCGGCAAGGCGAATTGAGCGCTGAAGACAAAAATCAGCTGCTTGAACTGCTAAAACGCAATCTTCCTGCATCAAACCCGACCTCAACTGGCGCGTGAGGTCATAGCTCGGGTATAATCCTCGGCTTGTTTTTTGCCCGCCAAGACCTTCAGTGGATAGGGTGTTATGTCCGGAAAAGCGCAACAGCAGTCTCGCCTCAAAGAGTTGATCAGCCGTGGTCGTGAGCAGGGTTACCTGACTTACGCGGAGGTCAACGACCACCTGCCGGAGGATATTTCAGATCCGGAACAGGTGGAAGACATCATCCGCATGATCAACGACATGGGGATCAACGTATTCGAGAGTGCTCCGGATGCGGATGCCCTTTTGTTGGCCGAAGCCGATACCGACGAAGCCGCTGCCGAAGAAGCAGCAGCAGCGTTGGCGGCCGTGGAAACCGACATCGGTCGCACTACCGACCCGGTGCGCATGTACATGCGCGAAATGGGTACGGTAGAGCTGCTCACACGTGAAGGCGAAATCGAAATCGCCAAGCGTATCGAAGAGGGCATCCGTGAAGTGATGGGCGCCATCGCGCACTTCCCCGGCACGGTTGAGCACATCCTCAGCGAATACGATCGCGTCACCAGCGAAGGTGGTCGCCTGTCCGACGTCCTGAGCGGCTATATCGACCCGGACGACGGCACTGCGCCGCCGGCCGCCGAAGTACCGCCACCTGTCGATGCCAAGGCCGTGAAAGCGGACGACGACAGCGACGACGATGACGCCGAAGCCAGCGACGACGAAGAAGAAGCCGAAAGCGGTCCAGACCCGATCATTGCCGCACAGCGCTTCGGCGCCGTGGCCGAGCAGATGGAAATCACCCGCAAGGCCCTGAAAAAGCACGGTCGCCATCACAAGCTGGCAGTTGCCGAACTGGTGGCCCTGGCCGACCTGTTCATGCCGATCAAGCTGGTGCCCAAGCAGTTCGAAGGCCTGGTCGAGCGCGTTCGCGACGCCCTGGACCGCCTGCGCCAGCAGGAACGCGCCATCATGCAGCTGTGTGTGCGTGATGCCCGCATGCCGCGTGCCGACTTCCTGCGCCAGTTCCCGGGCAATGAAGTCGACGAAAGCTGGTCCGACGCCCTGGCCAAAGGCAAGAGCAAGTACGCCGAAGCCATTGGTCGCGTGCAGGCCGATATCGTTCGTTGCCAGCAGAAGCTGACCGCGCTCGAGACCGAAACCGGCCTGACCATCGTCGAAATCAAGGACATCAACCGTCGCATGTCGATCGGTGAGGCCAAGGCCCGCCGCGCGAAGAAAGAGATGGTTGAAGCGAACCTGCGTCTGGTGATCTCCATCGCCAAGAAGTACACCAACCGCGGCCTGCAGTTCCTCGATCTGATCCAGGAAGGCAACATCGGCCTGATGAAGGCGGTGGACAAGTTCGAATACCGTCGCGGCTACAAGTTCTCGACCTATGCCACCTGGTGGATCCGTCAGGCGATCACTCGCTCGATCGCCGACCAGGCCCGCACCATCCGTATTCCGGTGCACATGATCGAGACGATCAACAAGCTCAACCGTATTTCCCGGCAGATGCTGCAGGAAATGGGTCGTGAACCGACCCCGGAAGAGCTGGGCGAACGCATGGAAATGCCTGAGGACAAGATCCGCAAGGTATTGAAGATCGCTAAAGAGCCGATCTCCATGGAAACCCCGATCGGTGATGACGAAGACTCTCATCTGGGTGACTTCATCGAAGACTCGACCATGCAGTCGCCCATCGATGTCGCCACCGTTGAAAGCCTCAAGGAAGCGACTCGCGAAGTGCTCTCCGGCCTCACTGCCCGTGAAGCCAAGGTACTGCGCATGCGCTTCGGTATCGACATGAATACCGACCACACCCTTGAGGAAGTCGGCAAGCAGTTCGATGTCACCCGTGAGCGGATTCGCCAGATCGAAGCCAAGGCGCTGCGCAAGCTGCGCCACCCGACGCGAAGCGAGCACCTGCGCTCCTTCCTCGACGAGTGATACCAAAACCCCCGGCTTGCCGGGGGTTTTGCTTTGTGCAGATTCCCTTTTCTCCAGCCGCCGTCCGTCTACACTCGAATCATCCCCCGCGCCATAACGAGACCGTTATGCCCAGACTGACAGCCCTGCTTCTGTTGCTGCTGCTTACCTGGACCGCAACGGCTGGAGCGTTGAATCTCACCGATGAGGAACGTGACTGGCTCAAGGCCCACCCGCAACTGCGCCTGGGTGTCGATGCGTCGTGGCCACCATTCGAGTTCAGGGGGGAAGACGGCGTCTACCAGGGCCTGGCGGCCGACTACATCCACCTGATCGAAGACCGCCTGAACATCAAGCTCACCCCCATCGAACCGGTGAGCTGGACCGAGGTGCTGCAACTGGCGAAGGTGGGCCAGGTCGACCTGCTGCCTGGCATCATGTCGACCCCGGAACGGCAGGCCTACCTGTCCTTTACCCGCCCTTACCTGGATTTTCCGATTGTCATCCTCGCCCATGAAGGCGGCGCCAAACCCCATGACATGAAAGATCTCTATGGCCTGAAGATCGCCGTGGTGGAGAACTACGCGCCCCACGAGCTGTTGCGCAGCCATCATCCGGACCTCAACCTCGTGGCCCTGCCCAACGTCAGCTCGGCCCTGCAGGCCCTGGCCACCGACAAGGTCGACGCGGTCATCGGCGATCTCGCCTCCAGTGTCTGGAGCCTACGCCAGCTCAAGCTCGAAGGGCTCTACGTCAGCGGCGAAACGCCCTATCGCTACCAGTTGGCGATGGCCGTGCCCCAGGACCAGAAAATTTTCGTGGGCATTCTCGACAAGGTCATGGCCGACATGAGCGTCGCCGAGACCGAGGCCATCCAGAAACGCTGGGTGGGCAACATCCCGATCAACCCCTCTTCCTGGACCGACCTGCTGCTCTACGGCCTGCCCGGCTTCCTGCTGCTGGTCAGCGTGCTGGCCGTGGTGATCCGCATCAACCGCCGCCTGAGCTCGGAAATCGCCCGGCGCGTGGCCCTCGAGCAGGAACTGCGTAGCAGCGAATACCATTACCGCGGCCTGGTGGAGAGCCTGTCGGCCATCGCCTGGGAAGCGCGGATGGACTTCACCTACACCTATGTCTCGCCCCATGCCGAAGCCTTGCTGGGTTATCCGCTGGCCCATTGGCTGATTCCCGGATTCTGGCGCAGCATCACCCACCCCGCCGACCTGACCCGTGCCCAGGCGTTCTGTGACAAGGAAATAACCGAAGGGCGCGACCACACCCTCGACTATCGGGTGATCAGCGCCGATGGCCGCACGCTATGGGTGCGCGATCTGGTCAGCCTGATCGAACACGACCACGAGCCACTCATACGCGGCCTGATGATCGACATCAGCGAAATCAAGCGCACCGAGGAAGCGCTGCGCCTGTCGGAACAGAAATTCGCCTCGGTCTTCCAGCAATGCCCAGACATCCTGGTCATCGCCCGCCTGTCCGACGGCCACCTGCTGGAAGTCAACAAAGCCTTCGAGGAACAGATAGGCCTGAACGCCCGGGACGTGATCGGACGCACCGCCACCGAGCTCAACATCTGGGCCGTCGACGGCGTGGGCGCGGGATTACTACAACGCTTGCAGGGCGGCAGTATCCGCAACCTGGAAATGCCCTTCAGACGCAGCAATGGCCAACTGTTCACCGGCCTGATCTCCGCCGAGCCTTTCGAACTCGACACCACGCCCGCCCTGGTGGTGGTGGTCCGGGACATCAGCCAGCTCAAGCAAACCCAGCAACAACTGCAAACCTCCGAAGAGAAGTTCGCCAAGGCCTTCCATGCCTCCCCCGACGGTCTGCTGCTGAGCCGGCAAAGCGACGGCCTGCTGCTGGAAGTCAACGACGGTTTCAGTCGCCTGACCGGCTACAACAGCGCCACCTCGCTGGACCGTTCGACCCTGGACCTGGGCCTGTGGGTCAACCTGAACGAACGCAAGCACCTGCTCGAACTGCTGCATCGCGATGGTTTTGTCCGTGACTTCAGTTGCCATATCCGCCGCAGCGACGGGCAGGTCCGCCTGTGCGAACTCTCCAGCCGGCCGCTGCCCATCGGCGGCGAGGACTGCATGCTGACCATCGCCCGGGACATCACCGAGCGCCACGTCATGCAGGAAAAGCTGCAACAGGCCGCCACCGTCTTCGAAAGCACCGCCGAAGGCGTATTGATCACCGACACCCAACAACACATCAGCGCGGTCAATCGGGCCTTCAGCGAAATCACCGGCTACAGCGAAACCGAAGCCCTGGGCCATACCCCGCGCCTGCTAGCCTCCGGCCAGCACGACAGCGCCTTCTACGCGGCCATGTGGCACCAACTGACTGCCGAAGGCCATTGGCAGGGCGAGATCTGCAACCGGCGCAAGAACGGCGAGCTCTACCCCAGCTGGCTGACTATCAGTGCCGTACGTAACCGCGATACGGTGGTCACCCACTTCGTCGCCGTGTTCGCCGACATTTCCAGCCTCAAGCATGCCCAGGCCCGCCTGGACTACCAGGCCCACCACGACCCGTTGACCGGCCTGCCCAACCGCAGCCTGTTCGAAAGCCGTCTGCTGGCCGCGTTGCACAGCCAGACCGAAAACGGTGGCCAGGGCGCCGTGCTGTTTCTCGACCTCGACCGTTTCAAGCATATCAACGACAGCCTCGGCCATCCGGTCGGAGACCTGTTGCTCAAAGGCATTGCCGTCCGGCTCAAGGACCAGTTGCGCGACATCGACACCGTGGCCCGGCTGGGCGGCGACGAGTTCATCATCCTGCTGCCGGGCCTGCACCAGGCCAGCGATGCCCTGCACCTGGCCAACAAGCTGCTGGGTTGCTTCAGCGCGCCATTCCAGGCCGGTGAACACGAGTTCTTCATCAGCGCCAGCATCGGCACCAGCCTCTACCCCAAGGACGGCAACGATGTCGCCACCTTGATCAAGAACGCCGACGCGGCGATGTACCGCTCCAAGGCCAAGGGCCGTAACCGGGTCGAAAGCTACACCCGCGACCTCACGGCCCAGGCCAGCGAGCGTGTGGCCCTGGAGCACGAACTGCGCCGGGCCATCGAGCGCCAGGAACTGCACCTGCTCTACCAGCCGAAGATCAGTCTCGACGGCGGGCAACTGGTGGGGGCCGAAGCCTTGATTCGCTGGCAGCACCCGACCCTTGGCGAGGTGCCACCTGAGCATTTCATTCCGTTGGCCGAAGAGAACGGCATGATCCTGCAGATTGGCGACTGGGTGCTGGAGCGCGCCTGCCGGCAGATGCAACGCTGGAACAGAACCCATCGCGACTTCGGCCCGCTCTCGGTCAACCTCGCCGGCGCGCAGTTGCGCCAACCGAACCTGCTCGCGCGGATCGAACAGTTGCTCAAGGATTACTGTCTCGAGCCCGGCTGCCTGCAACTGGAGATCACCGAAAACTTCATCATGAGCCAGGCCGAGGAGGCCCTGGAGGTCCTGCACCAGCTCAAGCGCCTGGGGGTGCAATTGGCCATTGACGACTTCGGCACCGGCTATTCGTCGCTGAGCTACCTCAAGCGCCTGCCGCTGGACGTGCTGAAAATCGACCAATCGTTCGTTCGCGGCCTGCCGGATGATCCCCACGATGTCGCCATCGTCCGCGCCATCATCGCCCTGGGGCGCAGCATGCAGTTCATGGTGATTGCCGAGGGTGTGGAGAACCAGGCCCAGCAGGCTTTCCTGGCCGCCGAGGGTTGCGAACAGATCCAGGGCTACATCGTCAGCCTGCCGTTGCCGGCCGAAGAATTCGCCGCGACTTTTCTTCATATGACGCTTTCGGAGTTTTCGGATAGCACCCGCGAGAAACCATCGCTATAATTCGCGGCCTACTGAGGGCCTATAGCTCAGTTGGTTAGAGCAGAGGACTCATAATCCTTTGGTCCACGGTTCAAGTCCGTGTGGGCCCACCACCTCTGAAAGCCGCGCATTGCGCGGCTTTCGTCGTTTTTGCCCCTAGTCAGATTCCCTGCCTGAAAATCGAAAAGGCAGCTTTCCGTCCACAAAACGTCCACATCTGAAAAAACGCCGGCACATCGAACTCAAGGCTATAGCTCTTCCAGTGAAACCTTAACTCGTTGGGGAGCTGCCAATCGCTCTCGCACCGTGACGTCCTCGGTCATCAGAATGAGCTTAAACGGCAGCTGGCCGCGCTCTGCTACGTACTGCAAGGCTTGACGCACCAGCTCGGAAGGAGTGACACCGAGTTTTTCCAGCTCATGGTAAGCACGTGCTTTGAGGTCGTCGTCAATGCGGACGTTGATGGATGCCATGGGATACCTCTCGCTGTAATGACATTTGTCATTACAGCGAGACAAAAAGGCCTTTTTTGCAGGCCCGTACGGTGGCCGTTCAGCTTGCTGATCAGCAACCCAACTGCAGCATGCGCCACTTCAATCAAAAGGGTGGTCGTCTAATGCCGCCGAGGCATGTTGGGGTGAGGGCCCCCCCTCAAGCAGCGCATCCACCACAGCCCGCGCCATTTCTACCGAGTGAAGCATGCCCCAGAACAGAGACCGCTCCACCGGGTTCGTATGCAAGCTGATTTCGTCACCGTTCAGTTCGGCGACTTCGAGCAATTTCGACACGTAGGTCAGCGCGTCCTGAGCGTTGACGCCAGGCTGGATGGCAAAAATTGTGGGTCTGAGAGGGTCAGCGTAATTGACGGTTTTGGATAGGGTTAACGCGAGGGTATCGAGCAAGCGGGCTGTATCGGGCCGTGCCGATTTCACAGAGCTGTTGGCACTTTTGGACGTGGGAGGCGGATCGGGGGTGATTTTCTTGGTCATGAGTAAAACTCCTTCCGAATTACTTGAGAGGAGTTCGCCAATTTTCTCTTGTCCAGTGAAAAGGTGGCGAACTGTACGCGGGTGGACAAACCGGGGGATTAGGACCCGGCACACACAAAGTGTCCCACGCACAGCCCGCCATAACGCAGGCACAACGACACCGTTCTCACGGCGTTGTGCGATTAATCCTAAATAAACCACGGGTGTCCAGTCCGCATCGCTGATTTTGCAGCGACAGTTCAACACTAGACGCCGACCCGGGCGGAATCAACGAGTCGAGCGTACGAAAAGTTAACGTGATGGCCTTCTCTTTTCCCTATTTGAGGGGGGAAAATTCATGACCGAGCATCGCGACTGAGTGCAGCCTTGCATCGATCTTGGACTTCTCCTCTTACCGAGGGGGCGGGAAGAAAGTTTGCGAATTTTGGGCATAAAAAAACCGCCTTTAAGGGCGGCTTTTTTGACACTTTACTTTCACAGGAAACGGTATTAGCCGTGTCGCCGAGGTAGAGTCCTGCTCTCTTTGCTCGACCATGTACGGCACATCGTATTGTCAGTTGACGCCTGTGTCAACTCGTCTGGTTTGTCAACGGAGGGTGTCAGCAGTGGCTTACTGAGCGTTCTCTGCATCAACAGCACGACAGAATTCTAGCTCTTCATCGTAGTCAAGCCCCATGGATGCCGCCCAGTTTTTTGCCAGAGCTTCAACTGGAGCGAGTTGTGCCAGCTCGGCAGTGCGGGCAGCCAGATCTGCGCTCAACTGGTTGATGGTTTCTTGCAGTTGATTGGCCCTGATCTCGGCCTGCAGCATGTCGTTGTAAGGCACGTAGCCTGAGGCGCCGACGGCGTGAATCAGGGCTGCTTTCAGTAGCTTTGTTTCAGATTTGCTCAGCGCGACAGTGTAATTGACGTTCCTGCCGGAGTTCTTTCCTCCGCCAAAATAGCTGATGGGAGGGAGAATGCGCTGCACAGAGACACACTCAAGCATGCTGCAGAGCACATAGCTATCTTTTCCGCTGTTTTGGTACCGAGGCATTTTGTCCAAAGTTGTCTGCTCAATCTTGAAGGCAGACTTGTCGCCTGGGGTTGTCGGTGACGACGTTACAGGCGCCACTTGAACCAAATTGCCAGAAATCACTTTCACAACGACAGCGAGCCGCCGCTTGTGCATTTCGGCCTCAAGCAGCGTATCCATGTATCGCTTATTGGTCTTGCTGCTAGCGTCGGTACGTCCAGTCTGTTGGACAAACCCGTAGTCCACTTCGATCAGCGTTCCTTGGCGACCTAGAAGCTTATGAGCCGTTTGGTTTTTGTTTTTCTTCAGCGTTTGATTGAGGAAGACCTCTTTTGACACGTCGTGCCTTTGAATCAGGACTGAGAATACGGCTGGCCCCTGGGTGGTGGCTGGTGTGGCTGTAACAGACTTCAACCTCCAGAGGTGGTTGCTGACGTTGACGAAGCATTTGGTGATGAATACTGGATGCGGGGTTTTACCGGGCTTAGGACGCGGTATACCAGGCATCAGCGCTTCGCGGATATCATCGTAAGTCTCCATCCCCAGCAAGACTTGGCTAGGCGCACCCGTAGTGTTGTCGATCACTGTTTCGAAATAGCGGACAACAATCGTTTGCATGTGCGCCCCTGGTACGTTGATAACAGCGCACATTTTGTCTGTCAGTTAGTATGAAAGGGAAGGGTGGTGCAGTAGTTTGCAATAATTTTGCTCACCCTTGCTTGGATTGCCTTCATTGCGCGGTCTGGGTGCTGTGCTGATTACTACAATCCTGCATGCCACGCATCTTTCGATATTTCTCAACGCTGTTTTGAATTTTCTGCGGTCGCAAATATCACTAATTATGGATTCCAATAAATAACGAATTGTCCTACGTATGGTGCGCCATGCGATGAATCGAAGGAAATGAGCGGCAACCACTAGGTGGTAGTCTTGAAGAACCCCAAGGGCTCATTGATCCTGGAGCCGAGGAGCGAACGGTGAGGATTTGGTTACTACGTTGTCACCTGGTATCCGAGACGGCGCGCTGAGGGGACCTTGGTCGGTACGGTTGCCAGGTCCGCCAAAACTGCATAAAAAAGGCGCTCGATGAGCGCCTTTCAAAATGTTATTGAGGAGTAGTCGCAGCGATTCTTTAGCTCCGGATCATTGCTGACCGTGGGTTCAGAATCCGACCAAAGCCTTGGTCGTCACTACTTCAGAGAGCGCCAGTTCTCTGCTGCCGAAGTTCTGGGGGGGCATTACTGGAGCCCAAGCCCAAAGATGCGCAGTTGCAGTCCTCGCCGATCATTTTTAAGCGAGTTGTCAACACTGTCAACATGCTTGACCTCCAGGGGCGTCAAGCTCCCTGCGCTCAGGTACTTACTGCGGTTCGAGATATGTGATCAGGGTTTTGATTGAGTGATTGGGTCACAACCCTGAATAAGGTAAAATTTTTTACCTTAATTTGAGAAAAGGTGACCGATTTATTTTCTGCCTTTGTCGAGATCCACCGATCTCACCGATAGCCCACGCCACCACTACCCCCCTATCTGTCAGCTCATATCCGAAAGCCGGCTATAGGCCTTGCCTCACTCTGCACTTGGGAAACATCGAACAGCCCCAGAATTGCTGCCCTGCCTTCGGACCAGAGTGCACGGTGCGGATCACCAGGTCGCCGCCGCATTTCGGGCATTGCCGCTCGGCTGTTGGGTCGCTACGGCGTTTCAGGTTTTGCACATGTTCGCGGTGAGTCGCGAGGGATGGAGTACGCCGGCTGGTTTGCAGGGCACGCATGAGGGCGTCGACCTCGGCCTCTGTGAATACCTTCTGCTGGAATGACTTCATGTAGCGGATAAAACCAATGCCCTGGGTGACGTTGGCCGGCATCTGAGTCTTGAAGGTGCTGCTACCGACGAAGGTGATGACCGAGTGCAGGTGCTCGGCGCTAACGCCAAGTGTGGCTTCCAGGGCTTTGAGGTGTTTGTAGTTCTGCCGAAGTGGGTTCTGGAACTTGAACGTGCGTTTGTAGAGCTTTTGCGTCCACTGTGGCTGCTGCTCGCCGCCAAAGATCCAGCCACTCATGTTCTTCGTTTCCAGCACGAAGATTCCGTAAGGCGAGAGGAAGACGTGGTCGATCTGCGTGGTGCCGTCAGGTGTGCTCAGGGTGACGTTGTGCAGGCTGCGGTAGGTCTGCTTATCCAGTTGCCAATGGGCGAACAGACGCACCAGGAGTTCGCCGATGTGACCCTTGGCCCAGGGCGACTTGAGCAGGCCGATCAGCAGCATCAGTGGGATGAACCAACCAAGCATGGCCCAGACCTGCGCGATGATGGGGGTGAGGCCCATAACCATCATTCTGTTTGAGCCATCGACGCAGGCGGGAAAATCACTTCCTTGGTGTCGAGGTTTTTGATGCTCGATTGCACCTTGATCTCAAGAGACTCCCGACCGGGCGGCCCTTTGATACTTTCGTCGGTTTGGAATGTCACGACGTAGCGCTGCCCAGGCTGGAGCTCAACGTCAGTCGCGGCAAAATTGCACATTGCCCCTCCGGTGCCCAGGGCATTCATCGAGAGCCAACACCACTGCAGGGAGTGTTTACCGGGCTTTAGCTTCAGCGCCTGTTCGCCCGAGACATCCAGTATGGATCGGCGCCCGGCGCCCTTGATCCGCTGACCATCCACAGCGGTGGCGAGCAACAGTCGATGAAAGGGCACGCCCAAGGCTCGATATCGGATCGTATCGAAGTACACGAGCGCGGCATCGGTGGTGTTGTCGGACAGGTCGTAGGGCGTGAGCCGTTCAGGGGCCCAATCGCCTTGATAATTCTTGTAGTGGTAGTCCGAACAGCCGCCCAGCCATGCGACTGTGAGAAGCAGTGCCGCCCATTTAAGTGGCGTCATTGCATAGCGTCTGAACATAGGTCGTCCTTGAGGTCGAGTACTGATTCCTTCAGTGCTGAGCGGTTGTAGCGCCGCTAGCCGCGGTTTTGGCGTTGGTGGCGCAGGCGCTACAGGTTGCGAATCCAACGACCCAAAAGCGTGAGCCATCATATTGGCATTATCGGTGTTTAGAAAGTCGGAATTGACCAGTACTTTCTCTGGCGCTCCCTGCTGTAGGGAATGTGCTGCTGTTCAGGGGCAACAAAGCCCCTGGTGAAGTCGCACAGTAATACATCGCCCTGCTTTGGGTGGTAGTAGAGAGTCATCCTTGATCCCCGTAAAAAGCAAAGCCGCCCGAAGGCGGCCGCAATCGACACGCAGTTGAGCTTGCATCGCCCTTTCTGCGCCGCTGGATCAACCCAGTAGGGATCCAGACTCCTGCCAGCTCTCGCTGGTGACGTCTCAATGATGGTGTGGTTTTTCGAGGTAAAAAAACCGCACGATTTGAGCATGCTGACTGTGGGTCAACCTAGGCTTGGCGGGTATATTGGGCCGCATTGTAGGCAGGTGTATGAGCCCGTCAACGTCGCGCTGATGTGAAATTGTAACGGGTATGCGTACAGGGCCGTTCACGGTCTTGAAAGCAAAGCTGAAGCTACGGCTGGTCTAGGAATACGTGTTTTCCATGATCGGTACGCCAATGCAACGGACGAGGATCAATATTTTCGGGGCCATTTTAGAAATGAGTAGAAAATATTTTCTCAGATGTGGACGTTTTAAAGCCTCACCAGGTTCGTGATGCTCGGGCTTTCCTTGAACAAGCAGGGGTTACCCCATGAGCGTGATGAATTACCAGGGCTATGCCGCCCGAATCGAGTACAGCGAAGAGGACGGCCTTTTTGTAGGCCATATCGCAGGCATTAAAGATGTCGTTGGATTCCATGGCGAGTCGGTTCAGGTGTTTCGAGCGGCGTTTGAGGAGGCTGTCGTCGATTACCTCGACACTTGCGCCAAGCTCGGTCGTGCGCCCTAGAAGCCCTACTCCGGAAATCTGAGCCTGCGACTGGCTCCGGCTCTTCATGCCACAGTGGCTATGAAGGCATAGTTGGCTCACAAGAGCATCAATCAGTGGGTTTCCGATGCCCTGGATCGCGAAGTCCACGCCGGCCCCTTCTCACTCCAGGTGCGCAGCCGTCTCAATAGGCTGGGCGGCTCATAACTGACCTTCAATCGGCATGATCGTGGTGTCGATGATCCTTGACGATGCTTGATTATTAATTATGATTAACTATGAATCGAAATTCATCGCGATGGTTGGTCGCAATATCCGAAGCGACCATCTATCTAGCGAGAGTCTGCTGGCTCTCGCAACACAGGAGTCACCCACCATGGCAGCTACCGCGAAAACCCGCTCCGTCACGGCTCACGTCCCGGTGCAGTTGGCCGAGAGGATCGATTTGATGGCCGAGCGGCTGGAGCGCTCCAAGAACTGGATCCTCAAGCAGGCCCTGTCCGCCTGGATAGACCAGGAAGAAGAGCGCAGTCGCCTGACTCGCGAGGCTCTGGCCGATGTGGATGCCGGTCGTGTGATTGACCACCAAGCGGTCCAGGCTTGGGCCGACAGCCTTAGTACTGATACCCCGCTGCCGGTACCGCGCTGATGGAGTTGAAGTGGACCAGCAAGGCGCTTTCAGACATTGCTCGGCTTTACGAGTTTCTGGCTACAGTGAACCGGCCCGCCGCCGCGCATACGGTTCAACAGCTCACGGCGGCTCCAGGCATACTGCTGACTAATCCGCGCATTGGTGAACGGCTGGAAGAGTTCGAGCCACGAGATGTGCGCCGAATCCTGATCGGCCATTATGAAATGCGCTACGAGATTCAGGACTCCACCGTCTATTTGCTGCGACTGTGGCATACGCGTGAAGATCGATAGGTCGCCCTCGATTGATTGAGAAGGGCGCCTTGGATTATTTAGAGCTCAGCACGTTGTCAATCTGCAAGTAATTCAGAGCCACATACGGAATGGTAAGCCTCCTGAATTCGAACGTTGTCGATCATTCCTTCCGTAGAGAATAGGCAGGAACCCGTCAAAAGCTGCCGTGGTGACAGGCAATAGACGACCCATAGCAGCCAGTCGGCATAACAGTTTTCAACCAATCGCCGGAACAATGTGGCTGCTTCACCCAACCCCTTCTCGTATCATCAGCGCCTTCGCATCTGGAACGAACTGTGTGAAATCGCCAATTGGAAAAGCTCCGGCTGCCCCTGATGGGACGAAGTGGGACGTAGGCGAGGCTGTCAATCAGCTCTCGTGGGACGACTTGCGCATCATCAAGACGCTCAGTGATTGCGGCAATCGTTCGGCTACGGCCAAGAAGCTTGGCATCAATGTATCCACCGTTTCGCGCCGAGTTACTCAAGTTGAGCGAACGCTCGGCATCGCGCTGTTCGATCACCGCAAATCAGGGTATCTGCTCACCGCCGAGGGTGCTGAACTGCGAGCACTCGCCGAGCGAGTGGAGCTGGATATCGTCAGCGTCACGCGGCGTGTTTCACGTTCAGGCCAAGGCCCCCTCGGGAAACTTCGAATTACCACCAGCGACTCGCTGCTGCTGTACTTCTTCACCCCCATCATCGCGGACTTCAAGGCCCTGAACGAGGGGATCACCATCGAGGTGCTGGTGGGCAATGAAACCCTTAGCCTCGCCCGGGATGAATCGGATATCGCGATTCGAGCGACGAGAAAACCTGCAGAAAGCCTGGTGGGACGTAAACTGGCGAACATTGCCTGGGCACCTTACTGCTGCGCCAAGCAGATGACTGCCTTGCCCCTTTTCGAAGAGGGCCAGGCATGGGTGTCATACTCCTCAGCGCTCGGTGGTTTGAAGGCGACAAGCTATGTCGAAAGCAGAGTCGCTGCTGAGCGCATAGCGTACCGTACCGATTCTGTTGCAGCAGCAAGTGCTGCAATCGCGGCGGGTCTGGGATTTGGATTCCTTCCCTGCATGTTGGGCGACATAACCCCAGGGTTGGTACGCGCCGGCCCGGTGGTGCCAGAGCTTCAGGATGAGTTGTGGCTGCTGACTCACCAGGACATTCGAAAATCGTGGCGAGTCAAAGCATTCATGACCTTCTGCGCCGCTGCCGTGGCCAGTCAAAAGCCCTTGGTCGAGGGGCAATTGATACTCCCGGTCACCTAGATCGAAACCGGGAGTGCAGCTCAGATGTCTCGGGCGCCAATCACGGCCTTGCACACGATCTCAATCAGCTGCGGACGCTGGGCAAGTCTCGACACCCCAATGATATTGCTCGCGCATTGAGGCCGCTCAGTGCCATAGGCCGCCTTGCGCACTTTGCCGACTACCGCGAACGCAGCGTCCATGTCCAGCACATAAAGCGTTTCCTCGACAACATCTTGCATAGTTGCGCCATACAAGGCGAGCAGCTTCGAAATGTTGTCGTAAGAGACCCGCATCTGCTCTCCCATCGAAGAGAAATCACTGGGCTTACCGTCGGCGTTCAGCGGCGCCGGGGCTACCAGATTACCTTCCTCATCATGGTTGAATTGACCTGATACATGGATCTCGTTTCCTACCCGCCGTGCCTGCGGATAGCCATACGCCTCTTCCCAGGAGACGCCCCAGTAGGCGGTCTGCTTGTTGAACGGTTGTGAAGCTGCCATTGCATTCTCCTGCACATGAGGGATCGGCTGATCCAAAAGGGTGGACGAATGCTAGCAGTGCAATCGAGTATTTTATGGCTCAAAAATGAGCCAGCATAAGCGCAAAAATGCGCCACCGACAGGCAACTTGTTTCGTTATCTTTTGCTCGCCCTCAGCAATGACGCTGAGGAGCGCACTCGTGGCTGCGGTGTTGCCTGCAAGGTGCGGGCCCCGAGACTTGTGCGACTGAACATCTTCGAGCTGAAAGGAAACAAAAATGAACAATCCTAAAACTGAAGTCCTGACTCCACTGAATAGCCAACTGATCTTCATCGACCACCAGCCCCAGATGGCCTTTGGCGTTCAGAGCATTGACCGGCAAACGCTGAAAAACAACACAGTTGCCTTGGCCAAGGCAGCGAAGATTTTTAATGTCCCCACCACCATCACCACGGTTGAGACAGAAAGCTTCTCGGGTCACACCTATCCCGAGCTACTCGCTGTGTTTCCGGACGCCCCGCTGCTGGAGCGCACCTCCATGAATTCCTGGGATGATCAGAAAGTACGCGACGCACTCAAGAGAAATGGTCGCAACAAGATCATCGTCTCCGGCTTGTGGACCGAGGTATGCAATGCCACCTTCGCCCTGTCGGCAATGAACGATGCCGGCTATGAAATCTATATGGTCGCAGACGCCTCGGGCGGCACCACCAAAGAAGCCCACGATTACGCCATGCAGCGCATGATCCAGGCCGGCGTGGTACCGGTGACCTGGCAGCAGGTGCTGCTGGAATGGCAACGGGACTGGAAGAACCGCGACACCTACGACGCCGTAATGGAACTGGTAAAGGAACATTCCGGTGCATATGGCATGGGCGTCGACTACGCCTACACCATGGTGCACAAGGCGCCTGAGCGCGTTCAGCATGGCCCTACTTTGGCGCCTGTCGCTGCATCTGTCTGAGCCATCGCCAGCCCCTGCCCCAGGGGCTGTTCACAGACTTGTGAAGGGTGCGCAGTCGACTGAACCGAGTCAACGAGCCTGGCCTGGAACCTCAAAGGACTTCCAACGCCCAGCGCTGCTCGAGTCAGGCGCTCGCATCCTGTTACCTGGATTGATGGATGTGTATGAACAAGGACAAATCTACCGTGCTGGCGACTCTCACACTGGCTTCAACAGGACGACTCAAATCCTGGCAGATAAGAACTGCCAAACAACTGATGCTGGACAGGCTGGATACCGGCATTTCTGTGACTGAACTAGCCGAAGCTTGCGCGTTGTCGCGCAGTCACTTCTCCCGCATGTTCAAGGAAAGCACCCGGATGTCCCCGCAGCGATGGTTGCGTGAACAGCGGGTCATGAAGAGCAGAGAGTTATTGAAGGCTTCCACGAAGTTGCTCACAGAGATCGCACTGGAATGCGGCTTCTGCGATCAATCTCACTTCTGCCGCACATTCGTGAAAGCTGAAGGCATGACACCGAAAGCTTGGCAGCAACAAGCAATCTGCCCGATTCCGGTCGCTGCTTGAAACGGTAAGGCATTACCAGCGCGCGGGCGATCCCAAGCGGACTGAGATGTAACCCCCTTGAAAATCAATTTGTTACTGCTACAGACGAGTCTTTAAAAAACTTGCGCACTAAGTTATTGCGCCACAATTTATGTTGCTAACAACTCCCCCTACGAAAACATTCAAAAGTGAGGAAAGCCATGAAAGTTCTCTATACCGCAGTCGCAACCGCAACCGGTGGTCGTGATGGCCGAGCCATCTCCAGCGACAAGAACCTCGACGTGAAACTGACCACTCCGAAGGAATTGGGCGGTGCCGGTGGTGATGCCACCAACCCTGAGCAACTGTTCGCCGCGGGTTACTCGGCCTGCTTCATCAGTGCACTGAAGTTCGTCGCCAGCCAGAGCAAACGCAGCATTCCAGCCGACGCCTCGATCACTGCGCGGGTCGGCATTGGCCAGATCCCAGGCGGCTTTGGCCTGGATATCGACCTGAACATCAACCTGCCAGGCCTGGAGCAAGCCGATGCACAAGCGTTGGTGGGGGCGGCCCACCAAGTGTGCCCGTACTCCAACGCAACCCGTGGCAACGTCGATGTCCGTCTGCACGTCACCGTCTAACTTCCCGCCTCACCAGAAACAGGAGATATGAAATGAACGCTTTGACCAAAACACTCGTTGGCTCGCTCCTTGCCTTGTCGATCGGTAACGCATTCGCTGACTCTGGCGTCGAACACAACACCCAGGCATTCCTCGATGCATTGAACTCAGGCAGTGGTAAACCCATCGAGCAGCTTTCGTCGAAGGACGCCCGCGCGGTACTGACCGGCGCTCAGGCCGGGGTAAAACTGACACTGCCCAAGGCGGATGTCAGCGAGAAAACCATCACCGTCGACGGCCAGGACATCAGCTTGACCATCGTGCGTCCGGCGGGTGTGAAGGGAACCTTGCCTGTGTTCATGTACTTCCACGGCGGTGGTTGGGTGCTCGGCGACTTCCCGACCCATGAGCGCCTGGTGCGCGATCTGGTCGTCGGGTCCGGGGCGGTGGCGGTGTTCGTCAATTACACCCCGTCCCCTGAAGCGCACTACCCGACGGCGATCAACCAGGCCTACGGGGCAACCAAATGGGTGGCCGAGCACGGCAAGGAAATCAATGTCGACGGTAAGCGCCTGGCGGTAGCGGGCAACAGCGTCGGCGGCAACATGGCAGCCGTGGTCAGCCTGATGGCCAAGGATAAAGGTACCCCGGCCATTAAGTACCAGGTGCTGCTGTGGCCAGTGACCGACGCCAACTTCGAGACAGCGTCGTACAACCAGTACGCCGAGGGGCACTTCCTCACCAAGAACATGATGAAGTGGTTCTGGGACAACTACACCACCGATCCCAAGCAACGTGCCGAGATCTACGCCTCGCCGCTGCGCGCTACCACTGAGCAGTTGAAAGGCCTGCCGCCAGCGTTGGTCCAGACCGCGAGTGCCGATGTGCTGCGTGACGAAGGGGAAGCCTACGCGCGTAAACTGGACCAAGCCGGCGTGCCGGTCACTGCGGCGCGCTACAACGGCATGATCCATGACTACGGCTTGCTGAACGTGGTCAGCCAGGTTCCGGCGGTACGTTCTGCAATGCTGCAGGCTTCCGAAGAGCTGAAAGTTCATTTGAAGTGACCCCCCACTCAAGATCGGAGATGTATGCCATGAACAGGTAATCACCGCCGGAAACGAAAAACCCGCTAAACAGCGGGCTTTTTCGTTTCCGGTTGGCATTGGGGTACGCGCTCCAGACCGGAAAATCGCAGTACCCCTAACATACCCTCGGGGAAGGGGGATTTTGTTGGACCCCGATGGAGGGTCCTGGAACGAAAAAACCCGCCAAAGGGCGGGTTTCGGGGCTTCCAGAGCATTCGCTGGAATGCAATGGAGCCTAATATGGTGCCGGCACCAGGAATCGAACCCGGGACCTACTGATTACAAGTCAGTTGCTCTACCATCTGAGCTATACCGGCGTGCTAGGGCGACGATTATAGCGATTGAGGGGGTTCTGTAAACCCCTGATATCTGACTATTTTTGCAGGGCCTGCCGCAAAGGGATCCGCCTGTGACGACAATCCAGGGCATTGTCCTGGCCGGTCGATCGCGCTGGCAGGATAACCGCCTGCCGTGTCACCGGATTCAGACGGATACCCTGTTCCACTTACAGGCCTCGAGACAGCCCCAGGTCCTGTCAAACCCCGCTTTTTATCGCTTTGATCAACGCCTCACTCAACACCTGCGCCGGCCCCACTTGCACGCTCTGGGTGTAGAACGGTGGCAGGTTTTGCGCCAGCTCCGACAGCGCCTGCGCCGTGGTGTCTCCCGGTAGCAGCACATATTGCAGGTTCGACGGGTAGCTCTGCGGCACCGGCCCTTCCATGGTCGAGCCGTAGGCGCCCAAGGTCATCACGGCTTGTGCCGTGGTCGGGTCCGGCGCATAGAGGAACACGAAGGTGCCGTATTTCGGATGGGTGAGGTATTGCTCGGCCTCGGCACGCACCGCGGGGTCCTTGTCGTTCATCAAGGTCCAGCGCATCACCGCGTAACCACGGGTGGTCTCCATGAAGGCGGTGCGGATCGGCGATTGGCTTTCGTTGCCGCCCAGGCACACCAGCAGGTTGCCGAACGGGTCGAGCAACGCCACCGAGTTGAACACACCCGCCTGTTGCGCCGTCTTGAGCAGTGGCGGGGCCAGTTCAGGGCCAGGGTCGCGTGGATTGGGCGCGGTGACGCTCAGCGCGTACGGGCTCAGGGCCAGCAGCGCCTTGCGCACCGGGCTGTTGGGCGGCAGGGTGGCGGGGTTCTTCAAGTGCGCAGGGTCGACGCCGCTGTTGTTGCTGGCCTCACGCACGGTATTGACGCTCGCGTCGAAGATCGAGGCGGTCAGGTAATACGCCGCGGAATCGATGCTTTGGCCACCAAATACCGGTGTCTTGGAGCCCTGGTAAGCGCGGTCGACCGGAGGTTTGACGGCGTAATAGGCCCAGGTTTTTTCCGCCTGCTGACGAAGCTTCGGCGGCAGGGAAGGGAAGTTGAACTCGCTGTTGTAGTTGATCCCGGCATAGCTGTCGATGGCGCTGACCGCGACGTTGAAACCGGCGGTGAGCAAGGAACCGGCGCACATCGCGCAAGGGTCCAGGGTCGTCACGATGGTCAGTTGTGCGGGCGGCGGCAGCTTGAGTTCGGCGGCGTTGGCGTAGTACCAGTCCACCAGTTGCCGCTCACCGTGGGCCGTCGGGTCGTGGGGTAGGAAATAGGGCTTGGCGCTACCCGGAAACGGCATCAGCACGTTGTTGTGCATGGCGGCGATCACTGTGCCGGTGGCGTTGTCGATGATGGCGCCACCGACGGCGAAAGTCTGTTGCAGTGCGGCGAGTATGGATTGGTTGGCGACGAGATCTACGGCTTCCTGTGCGCTCTTCACTGTGCTCATGTTGCTCCGCTCCTTGCTGTCCTTTTCACCGGAAGATTCCGGCGTTTTCAGACAATAGTTCAGGACGCTTCAAACACAAGGACGGTGGGAGGCCTTGGTACTGATGGCAGGCGGTTATGTGCTTTCGCTAGAACGCTTATGCACAACGAATTGGTCGATGAAACAAATAATCAGCTAATTTGTGGAGCGGTTCTCATTTGTTCGCAACTCGCTGTTTTTCAGGTGTTTTTATTGGGTGAGTGAAAAGTGACCAGTCGCGCTTTTGCTCCGCAGAGGCCGTTTTCAGCGGTTGTCGGCTAAAAGCATCAACAGAGTTATCCACAGGCTGTGGGATGTCATGTGACCGTTAGTCGCGCTCTGCCAGCAGCATCAGGTTGCGTGGGGTCAGCGGGCTTTCGCAGAACTGGCCCAGGCGAACGCCGTAACCCTGTTCTTCGAGAAACAGTGCACGGTCGAGCACCAGCCAGAGTTCCAGTGGGCGGCGGAACAGGCCACGGACCAGTTCCAGGTTGCGCACCTGTGCCAGCCGTTGCCAGCCCGCGGCCTCCAGTTCTGCCCAATTCTGTTCGCCCACTGTGGATAACGTCTTGAGCGCGGCCAGGTCGCGGCAGTAGTCGGCGAAGGGCTTGTCGAGCCAGGCGCTGGGCAGCGAGGGCGTGGGCAGGTAGTCGTCGGTTTGCCGCAGACGGCGTTGCAGCAGGTCGAACGCCAGGCGGCGGGCCATGGAGCGGTCGCGCTGGCGACGCACCCGGGCACCGGCGGTGACGGTTTCGCTCAGGGGCAGGGCGAGGTCGTCCAGTGATAGAGGCAGGGCCGAGGCCTTGGCGGCGGCGGACAGAGGCTGGTAGTCGGCAGTGCTGATGCGGTTGTAGCAGCAGGGGGCAATCGCCAGTTGCCGGCAGCCGGCGCCGCTGGCGAGTTGCATCAGGCGCACGTGCAGGTCGCCGCAGGCGTGGAGGGCCACCGGGGTGTGGTCGGCGCTCAGGCGGGCGGCGGCATCAACGGCCAGGACATCTTGTTGGAGGTGGGTGACCGGCAGGCGATGGTGCTGGCTGAGCTGCTGGCCGCTGGCGATCAGGGCCGGGTCGTATTCCAGGCAGGTCAGGTATTGGCCGGGTTGCAGCAGGCGGCGCCCGAGATGGCCTTTACCGGAGCACCAGTCGAGCCAGTGGGTGGGTGATTGAGCGAAGTCGAGGCGGGCGGCGAAGGCTTCGATCTGTTGCCATTTGCGCCCGGGGACGTCGACGTTCAGACGCTGATGGGCAGGGGGCAGGGCGCTGTCGGGGAGTGTTCCGATTGCGGCCAGCGCCGCGGACTCGGCCGCCAGCGCGGGAAAGGGCGCGGGGGCGGTGAGGTGTTCCGGGTGGTTGTGGCTGGCTTCGGCGTCGTCGAGGCTGCGTTGGCGTAGCCAGGCGGAGAGTTCCGGGTGTTGGGTTTCCCACGGCAGGTGCAGGTGGGTGAAGGGGCGCGGGCGCCAGAGGTGCTGGTGCGCCGACAGGAATGCGTCCAGGGCCTTGAAGCGGGTTTGGAGGGCGGGGCCTTGGAGGATTGCAGGCATTTGGGGTTCCGAGTTGGCGTCTTCGCGGATAAACGCCAATGTAAAGCAGCCATGGAACCTGTGGGAGCCGGCTTTCTGGCGGTGACGGTGGTGAATGTTACACCGCAATCGCCAGCAAGCCGGCTCCTACAAGAGACCGCGTTCAGTCTGTTTATCCGCAGGGGATTTTAGGTCCTCCGCGCAAGCACGTTTAGCGCCCCTGACAGGCGTCAACCCGCATCCAGCGCTCCAACTGCTTGAACGCCTGCACCAGCAGGAACGAGATCACCAGGTAGAACACCCCGGCGGTGAAGAACATATCTACCGTCAGGTAGTTGCGCGCAATGATGGTCCGGGTCATGCCGGTCAGTTCCAGCAAGGTCACGGTACTCGCCAGCGAGCTGGCCTTGAGCATCAGGATCACTTCGTTGCTGTAGGCCGGCAGGCCGATCCGCGCCGCGCGGGGCAGGACGATGTAGAACAGCGCCTTGGCCCGCGACATGCCCAGGGCCCGGGCCGCTTCGATCTCGCCCGGCGGGATGGCCTGGATCGCGCCGCGCAGGATTTCGGCGATGTAGGCGGTGGTGTGCAAGGTCATGGTCGCCGTCGCGCACCAGAACGGATCGCGCAGGTAAGGCCACATGAAGCTGTCACGAATCACGTCGAATTGCGCCAGGCCGTAATACACCAGGAACAACTGCACCAGCAGCGGCGTACCCCGGAAAAAGAAGATGTAGCCATAGGGCAGCGCCCGCACATACCAGAGCTTCGAAGCCCGGGCGATGCCCAGCGGCACGGCCAGGATCAAGCCCAGCACCACGGCAATGCCCACCAGTTCCAGGGTCAGGACCGCGCCCTGGTAGAACTTCGGCAGCCATTTGAAGATGACTTCCCATTCCATTATGTGGTCCTCACAAAACCGCGCGCGGCGCGTTTTTCCAGCAAATGCATGCCGGTCATGGCCAGGATGGTCAGGCCCAGGTACATGAAGGCCGCCACCAGGTAGAAGGTGAACGGCAGCTTGCTGAACAGCACCGCGTTCTGCGCCTGGCGCATGATTTCTTCCAGGCTGATGACCGAGACCAACGCGGTGTCCTTCATCAGGATCATGAACAGGTTGCCCAGCCCCGGCAGGGCGATGCGCCACATCTGCGGCATGATCAGCCGGGTGAAGATCCGCACCTTCGACATGCCCAGCGCGACCCCCGCTTCACGATGGCCCTTGGGAATCGCCAGGATCGCGCCCCGAAACACTTCCGTGGCGTAGGCGCCAAAGCACAGGCCCAGGGCGATCACCCCGGCGGCGAACGGGTTCAAGGCCAACTCGGGATTACCGAAGGCCTCGCCCAGGGCGCTCATCAGGTTGACGGTGCCGTAGTACATCAGCAGCACCCAGAGCAGTTCCGGCACGCCACGGACCAGGGTCGAATAGGTGCTCCCCAGCCATTGCAGCGGTTTGTACGGTGAAGTCTTGGCCAAGGCGCCGAGCAGCCCGAGCACCAGTCCCAGGCACAGGGCGCAGAGCGCAAGCTTGACGGTCATCAGCGCGCCGGCGGCGAGCGCCGGGCCGAATCCATAGAGGTCGATATTCATGGGCAGAGGCAGGCTTTACCAGGGACAGCCGGCACCTGGCGTCGAGGTGCCGGCCATCGGGGCAGGTCAGAGGATGCTGAACGGGAAGTACTTGTCGTTGATCTTCTTGTAAGTACCGTCGGTGATGATTTCCTTCAGCGCGGCGTTCAGCTTCTCACGCAGTTCGTTGTCTTTCTTGCGCACGGCGATCCCGATCTTGTCGCTTTCTTCCACCGGGTCGCCCTTGAACTCGTAAGGCTTGCCGGCGTCGCTCTTCAGCCATTCGTAGTTGACGTACTTGTCCGCCAGGATGGCATCCAGGCGCCCGGCCTGCAGGTCGAGGTAGGCGTTTTCCTGGGTGTCGTAGAGCTTGATGGTGACGTCGTCGCCCAGGTGGTCTTCCAGCCAGCTGCCGGCCAGGGTCGAGCGCTGCGCGCCGATGATCTTGCCCTTGAGCGAGGCTTTGTCGGTCTTGAACTCGGCGTCTTTCTTCGCGGCGATGAATTGCAGCTTGTTGGAGTAGTACGGGTCGGTGAAGTCGACGGCCTGCTTGCGTTCCTCGGTGATCGACATCGAGGAGATCAGGAAGTCGAACTTCTTGGTCTGCAGGGCGGGAATGATCCCGTCCCAGTCGGACGTCACGACGCTGCATTCGACCTTCATCTTGGCGCACAGGGCGTCGCCGATGTCCTTGTCGAAGCCCACGACCTGGCCGCTGGCATCCTTGTTGTTGAACGGAGGGTAGGCGGCCTCGATGCCCATTTTCAGGGTTTCGGCGAAGGCGCTGGCGCTGAAGGCCATGGAGACGGCAGCGGCCAGGAGGAATTTCTTGCAGGTCTGCATACGTGTAGCTCCGTTAGCGGTTGCTGGACATGAATTGTTTGCAGCGCGCCGACAGCGGGTTCTCGAACACCTGCTGCGGGGTCCCTTGTTCTTCCACCAGGCCCTGGTGCAGGAACACCACTTCACTGGACACCTGGCGGGCAAAGCCCATTTCATGGGTGACCAGCAGCATGGTGCGGCCTTCTTCGGCCAGGGCGCGGATCACGTTGAGGACTTCCTGGACCATTTCCGGGTCGAGGGCCGAGGTCGGCTCGTCGAACAGGATGACCTTGGGCTGCATGGCCAGGGTGCGGGCGATGGCTGCGCGCTGTTGCTGGCCACCGGACAACTGGGACGGGTAGGCGTGGCGCTTGTCGGCGATACCGACCTTGGCCAGCAGGGCCTCGGCCACTTCGATGGCCTCGGCCTTGCTCTGGCCGAGCACCCGGCGCGGTGCCTCGATGATGTTGTCGAGGATGCTCATGTGCGGCCAGAGGTTGAAGTTCTGGAACACGAAGCCGATTTCGCTGCGCAGGCGGTTGATCTGCTTGCCGTCGGCGGCCACCAGCTCGCCGTTCTTCGCGGCCTTGAGCTTGAGTTCTTCGCCGTTGACCAGGATCTGGCCCTGGTTCGGGTTCTCCAGCAGGTTGATGCAGCGCAGGAAGGTGGACTTGCCGGAACCGGAGGAACCCAGGATCGAGATCACATCACCGTCGCGGGCGGTCAGCGAGATACCTTTCAGTACCTCGAGCTCGCCGTAGCGTTTGTGCAGGTTGCGGATTTCCAGCGCGGGCGTGGCCTCAGCCATGTGCGGTCCTCATGGTGTTCTGTCGTGCTCCTGCTAGCGGCGGCCTTCCTGGCGAGCGCCAAGCTAGCATAGGGAAAAGCCGGCACAGGGCGGATGGGTGACAGGTTGTCGCATCGGCACAGCAGTCTGTCGCCCCGCCAACAACCGAACACCTGTTTGATCCGTATGCCTGACCAGGCAGTCGCTTGAAAAAAGGCGCGATGGTGCCAGCTTTGGCCAGGGGTGGGAAGGGTAAACCCGCTAAGCGGGCATAGGCTCGCCCTGAAATGGGGCGTTACGTTATTTTTTTGAGTGTTTCTGGTGCGAGAGACGGGTCGAAATCTGGGTGTCTCGGTAACGTCTTGGCAAATAGCCATTAATCTCAAAGGGTTACGATTTCGCGCTACACAGGCTTCCAGGCCGCGGAAACCGGGGTTGTGTAACATTTTGGCGCAATTATTGCGTAAAAAATAAAATACGCCCCCGTTGGATTCCTTCGACAAGGTTTCCGATGTGTAGGGCGCGCTCTTCACTGCAAAGGTAGTCTCAATGAGCAGTACGCATACTTCCAACAATCTGGAGCAAGGGCTCAAGCCGCGGCATGTGACCATGCTGTCCATTGCCGGGGTGATCGGGGCCGGGCTGTTTGTCGGTTCCGGACACGCGATCGCCGAAGCCGGCCCCGCCGTACTGATGGCCTACGCCGCGGCCGGGACCCTGGTGGTACTGGTGATGCGCATGCTGGCCGAAATGGCCGTGGCCTCGCCGGATACCGGTTCCTTCTCGACCTACGCCGACCGTGCCATCGGGCACTGGGCCGGTTTCACCATCGGCTGGCTGTACTGGTGGTTCTGGGTGCTGGTGGTCCCGCTGGAGGCCAACGCCGCCGCGACCATCCTGCATGCCTGGTTCCCCAATGTGGCGATCTGGGCCTTTACCCTGATCATTACCTTGTTGCTGACCGCGACCAACCTGTTCAGCGTGAAGAACTACGGCGAGTTCGAGTTCTGGTTCGCGCTGATCAAGGTGATCGCGATCATCGGCTTTATCGTGCTGGGCGTGCTGGCGATCTTCGGCCTGCTGCCTACCAGCCAGGTCAGCGGTGTGGCGCATCTGGTAGACACCGTGGGCTTCATGCCCCATGGCCTGGGCGCGGTGCTGGCGGCCATGCTGACCACCATGTTCTCGTTCATGGGCACGGAAATCGTCACCATCGCTGCCGCCGAATCGAAAGATCCGGGCAAGCAGATCTCCAAGGCCACCAACTCGGTGATCTGGCGGATCGGCCTGTTCTACCTGGTGTCGATCTTTATCGTGGTGGCGCTGGTGCCGTGGAATGATCCGAGCCTGGCGGCAGTCGGTTCCTACCAGACCGTGCTCGATCGCATGGGTATTCCCAATGCCAAGCTGATCGTTGACCTGGTGGTGCTGGTGGCGGTGACCAGTTGCCTGAACTCGGCGCTGTATACCGCCTCGCGGATGCTCTTCTCCCTCGGCAAGCGCGGCGATGCGCCGGCGGTGGCCAAGCGTACCAATGCCAGCGGCACGCCTTACTGGGCGGTGATGATGTCGACGGCGGCGGCCTTCCTGGCGGTGTTCGCCAACTACTTCGCGCCGGCAGCGGTGTTCGAGTTCCTGTTGGCCAGTTCCGGTGCCATTGCGCTGCTGGTGTACCTGGTGATCGCGGTGTCGCAACTGCGCATGCGTCGTCAGCGCATGGCCAAGGGCGAGAAGATCGACTTCAAGATGTGGCTGTTCCCGGGGCTGACCTGGGCGGTGATCGTGTTCATCGTCGCGGTGTTGACCGTGATGCTGTGCCAGGAAGCCCATCGCGTCGAGATCCTCGCCACGGGCCTGCTCAGTGTGCTGGTGGTGGCCGCCGGTTTGCTGGTGGCGCGCCGTCGGCGGCTCGAGAAGGCCGGGCGGGTGGTGTTGAATTGATGACCTGATGGGTGGCGGCGGAGCTGGCGTGGTTTGTCTGTAGGGCCTTCGGTGATAGTGAGGGCCCCATCGCCAGCAAGCCGGCTCCTACAAGGTTTGCGTCATACGCAAAATCTGCGCATGACACCGGACTGTAGGAGCCGGCTTGCTGGCGATGGTCGTGAACGATGACGCGGGGCATCTGATGCGCCGCGGCTCGGTCAGCCGGCGGCTTTCTGCAGCGCCTGCGACGCCGCCACATAGTCGGCCTGGAAGGCCGGGCTTTCGATCCAGGCCAGGGCCGCTTCCTCGGTGGCCTCGGTGGACCACTGGCGGTACTCGATCAGTGCCGAAAGGATGAAGTCCGTCGCCTCTTCCTCGCCTTCTTGTTCCAGTACCAACTCCAGCAGCGGGTCCTCCAGGAACACGCTGCACATGGCCTGCTGGCTGCTGTGCTCGGCGTCGCGCATTCTCTTGAACAGGTCGGTCAGGTCGACCGCGGTGAAGTCGATGCGGTCGTCGTCCACCGGCAGCGACTCGACCGGCTCGCTGGCGCGCCGGGTCCGGTTCTGCTTGGCCTTGGCTTTCGCCCGTTGCGCGCGTTTGTCTTGCTTGTTCTGGGATGCCATGGACTCGGGTGCTTTCACAAGGAGGTAAGCGAGGAATTATCCCCGTGAACCGCCACAATGCCAATCTTCCCCGGTGTTCCGGCCATCAGCTCGCCCTTCTGCAGCCAGTTCAGCGCAATCGGCCAGAGCTTTTCCTGGTACTGGCTACGGAAGAAGGCGAAATGTCCTACCTCTGATTCATCGATATCTTCAGGTGCAAGGCGCAGGTGAGTGCGGGCGCTGGCGCTGAAGTACGCCAGCAGCCGTTCGATGGCGGCGACCGTGCCGAACGGATCGTCGGTCAGGCTGACGGCGAGGATCTGCGCCTTGACCCGGGAAAACGGCAACGCCGCCAGCTTGCGTCCGCTGGGGCGTTTTTCGTAGCGCGCGGTCGGCGTGCTCCAGTCGCGCACCACGCCGGCGGGGGTGTCCTCCAGCCAGCCGAGGCGCTTGCCGGGGAAATAGCCGTAGAGGCTGGTCAGCAGCGGCATGATCAGGTGCCACTTGCCGAACATCTTCCAGCGAGTGTCGGGCGCATAGTCGCGCCAGTAGGCGAATTGCGCGCCGACAGTGACCACGCGGCGGATCAGTTGACCCGAAGCCGCCAGCCCGACCGCGCAGCCGCCGAAGCTGTGGGCGACGACATCGATGGGCTGGCCGGGATAGTCACGCGCGGCCCGTTGCAGCATGGCTTCGAAATCCAGCGCGCCCCAGTCGGTCCAGGAGGCGTTGAGCCCGCGCAGCGTGGCCGGACGCGATTCGCCGATGCCGCGATAGTCGTAGGTGATGACGTCCAGGCCATGGTCGAAGAGGTAGTCGGCAAAGCGCGAGTAATGGCGGCAGCGCACCGAGGTGGCGGCGTTGATGATCACCACGGCGCGCGTGCGGCCTGTGTCAGCGTGGCGCCAGGCGAACCCGCCCAGCGCGAATCCGTCGGCGGCTCGCTCAGTAAAGGGCTCGGCGCGGGTGGCCGTGGGCGAGAGGCATGGCTGACTGCTGATCGAACTCATTGGACGGCTCTCCTGGCATTGAATGTGTCTGGTCCTTGAACGTTATGGGCGCCCCGATACAGCGCTTGCAGCTGGGCAAATTGATCGCAGATACTGCCGCTGCCATCGGTGCACGAGACACTCACCTTCGGGTAGCAGCTGTTTCAACAAGGGAATGCCATGTTCCAGATAGACCGCAACAGCAAGACGCTGCTGGTCGACCAGATCAGAAACGCGATCATTGCCCGCATTGAATCCTTTCAGTGGGTCCAGGGAGGGCGACTCCCTTCTGTCCGTGCGTTGGCCAGGCAACTGGGTGTCAGTATCTTCACGGTGAGCAGCGCCTATGAAGACCTGGTGGCGCAACACATCATCGAGTCGCGGCCGGGCGCGGGCTATTTCATCCTGGCCTGCAGCTCGGTCGGTCCGCTCAAGGACACCGACACCCTGGCGCCGCCTTCCGGCGAACACTCGGGGTTTCTCTTCCGCGCGCTGGACCCGGCGCAATTCGATATTCCCGTCAGTTCAGGCTACCTGCCACCGGCCTGGCTGGCCGACGCGGTCCCGGCTTCCGTAACCGGGCGGCTGATTCGTAACACACTTTCCTGCGGCACTCCAGCACCCGCCGCCGGTAGCCAGGATTTGCGCGCGGTGATTGCACGCAAGTTGCGCGAAGTCCATATCGACGCTTCCAGCAGCCAGATCGTGGTCACCATGGGCGCGACCCATGGGTTTGCGCTGTTGCGCAATATGCTCTTGAGCCCCGGGGACTACCTGCTGGTCGAGGACCCCAGCTACCTTTTGCTGCAACTGAAGCTGATCAAGGATCGCGACTTCAAGATCATCACTGTCCCACGGCTGGATGACGGTCCGGACCTGGCGGCGATGGAAGCGATGCTGATCAAGTATCGACCGAAACTGTTCCTGACCCAGACCCTGGTCCATAACCCAGTCGGCGGCAGTACGTCGCCGGCGAAGGGCTTCAAGCTGCTCTCGCTGTCCCGCCAATATGACTTTCACATCATCGAGGACGATACGTTCGGCGCGCTGGCGTCCCGGCAGACGCTGCGGCTCGCCAGCCTGGATGGCCTCGACCGGACGTTCTATATCAGCAGTTTCAGCAAGGTGCTGAGCCCGGCGCTGCGCCTGGGTTATGTGGCGGCCCCACCCGCCTTTGTCGAGCGGTTGGTCGAACAGAAAATGTACAACTTGCTGTGCGGTTCGGCGATAGACGAAACCATCGTCACCTACACGCTGGAGTCCGGTCGTTACCAGCGTCACCTGGACGCGCTGGGCCAGCGGGTCATGCAGGAGCGCTCAAGGGCGCGGGAATGGCTGGGGGCTGCCGGCGTGGTGTTTGACGAGCACGGCGCGGATGGCCTGTTTCTCTGGGGGCGCCTACCCGAGCAGGTGAATATCCCGAACCTGGTGGAGCAGGCCCATCAGGCGGGCATATTGCTGGCGCCAGGTTCCCTGTTCAGCAATACCGGCGAGTATGACCAGTACATCCGCTTCAATGTCGGCTACTGCAATCATCCCGGGTTCAAGCGCTTTCTCCGGACGCATATCGGGCTTGCCCACCTCCGAGTCGTTGAGGGTCAGTCTGATGTTATCGATCCAGTTGAGCGACCTGCGGTCACGGTGTGAGCCATACAGCGGGCTCGGCATAAAGGGATTTCATTGCAGATCCCGTGATTTTCGTCGGCATGGATAACGCCCACTCACTTTTTTTCGGCCTTGAACCGCAGGCAGGTGCAGTCCAGTGTCCATTGGCCGTCACTGCCCAGAAAATCGGCAGCCAGCTCGTCGGTCACTTCATTTAAAAACCCATCCTGCAATTCGGCGGGCAGCAGGGCCAGGTAGCGGCCACCGAACCGCTGTAGCCATTGGGCAATCGAGCAATCAAGGGGCGTCGGGCGTTCGAACCAATGGATAGCGCTCACGTGGAAGCCCGCGTTTTCCAGTACCCGCTGATAGGCCCAGGCCGTAGGCAGATAAAGCTGATCGGCGACTTCAAAGTCGAGGGATCGGCGCGCCAGTGAGTCGCGCAGCGTGCGCCGGAGGATTTTCTGGTGCCCGGCCCCGGCGAGTTCGCCGACAAAACGTCCCCCCGGTTTCAGGGCTTCGTAGATCCCGATGGCTACCTGGTCCGAGCGCCGCATCCAGTGCAAGGCGTCATAGCTCAGTACCGCGTCGAACTCCTGGTAGAAGTACAGCTGCTCGGCGTTGCCGAGGTGTACCTCCAGCCCTCTGGCCCGGGCTGCCGAAACCAGGCCGGGGTCGCTGTCGAACCCCACCACCTTGCATCCGCAGCGCTGGAGTTGCTCGCTCAGGTAGCCATTGCCACTGCCGATATCCAGGAGCAGCTCCCCGGCCTTGGGGGCCAGCAGTTCGAAGACGGCCCTGGCGGGATGGTTGCTCAAACAGATGTCACCGCCATCCTGCAACGCCCCCCTTTGCTGTGACTCACCGCTCGGACACAAAGATGTCGAAGAAGTCATGTTTGAGATTCCATTCAGGGAGGCGGTGGCACGGCCGCGGGACAGGGGCTCAGGTGCGTTTGGATAACCAGACCAAGACAATGACGATAGCGCAGACCAATGGGGTCAGCCAGTTCCAGGATTCGCCCATCAACCCGATCGAGAAACCGAAGGTAAAGAACGGTTGCAGCAACTGCAGTTGGCTGATTCGCTGGATACCACCCAGCGCGAGCGCGCGGTTCCAGGAGAAGAAGCCCAGCAGCGAGTTGATCAGCGCCAGGAACAGCAGGGCGGCGACGCCGGTGCCCGGCAGCTGGGCGATGGTGTGGCTGTCGTAGAGCCACAGGCTGGCCGGCAGCAGTACCGGCAGGCTGATGACTAGTGTCCAGCACATCACTTGCCAGCCCGGCAGTTCCTTGGACAGCGCGCCGCCCTGGGCATAACCGAAGCCGGCCAGCGCAACGGCACCGAGCAGGGCCAGGTCACCCAGGTAGATGTCCGAGACATTCGACTTGAACACCGTGTAGGACATGACCACCAGGAAGCCCAGGCAGGAGATCGCCCAGAACGCCTTGGACGGGCGGGTGCCGGTGATCAGGGTGCCGAAGATCGCCGTGGAGAGCGGCAAGGCGGCCAGGACCACGCCGCCGTGGCTGACGGGCACATATTGCATGCCCAGCGCGGTGAGGATCGGGAAGCCGTAGACGATCCCGGTGGAGGTCAGCAGCATGCGCTTGATCTGCGAACGGCTGGGCAGCTTGGCGCGGCCAATCAGCAAGAAGGGAATCGCGGCAAAGGCCGCGGTCACCGAGCGGAAGATCCCGACCTGGACGGCGCTCAGGTCGCCCGCAAGCATTTTGGCCGCGGGCAGGGTCATGGCAAAGGCCGCTACCGAGATCAGGCCCAGGAAGTAGGCTTGCAGGTCTTGACTCTTGGTCTCTGGAAAACTGGCTGTGTTGGCTTGCGTCATGCTGACGATTCCTTCTGGTGACGGGAGGCATCCGGGGGGTGGCCGGATACCCGTGAAAATGTGCTTCAGGGGGTGGCGGTGTCATTGGCGCTGGCCTTCAACCACAGGCGCAGTTCCGTCTTGAGGAGATCGCCGTAGCTGTTCCTGAACAGCCTGCTGTGCAGCTCCGTCGGGTACACGGGAGCGTCCCCATAGATGATGGTCTTGATACCTTCACCGTCATGGCCCTGGTGGCGGGCCTGCTCGACCATGCCGGTGAACATGGCGGGGGCGACGAACAGCGTGATAGTGCCGAAGCCGCTTGTCAGCCCGAACAGCTCGTTGGGGTTGAAGTCGCGCGATTCTGGGACGACATGGCGCGCGGCCCGGCGCACATGGATCAGGTTGTAGAGCCCGGCACAGTGAGACATCGGCGCCGCGTACACCGCCGTATCATCGACGCCGATCGGATCGATGTCGTGCGACATGGCCGTCAGGTTGCCGTGGCTCAGCATCACCCCTTGGGGGCGATCAGTGCCACCGGAGGTGTAGAACAGCCAGGCCAGGTCGTCGATAAGACGCGGACAAGGCGTATCCGGCGGCGAAGTGAGCGACGCGAGCGCTCCCATGTCCTCTCGGTCCAGTTCTCGACAGGCCTGGGGCAAGGCCCCGGGCGCGAACACCTGGCCGCCATCGGTGAAAATCAGCCGGGCTTGCGCGTTATCGACGATCCAGCCGGCCTCGACGGTGTGCAGCTTGCAGTTGATCGGCACCGCCACGGCGCCGGCCCACCAGATGGCGTAGAGCAGCTCAAGGTATTCACAGCAGTTCTTCATGAACAGCGCGACCCGATCGCCGGGGGCGATGCCGTGCTCGTCGATCAGGTAGGCGGCCCGGTGCCGGACCAGGGCGACAAAGGCCTCATAGTTTGCGACTTGCCGCTGCCCTTCGAACAGGGCCGGACGCTTCGGGTAGCGAAGGCCGGCTTCGTCCAGCCAGTTGGCGATATTCATGCTCTGCTCCTGCGTGCCGGAAGGGCAGGTGCAGACTAATCAGCCGGATGGGGGCAGTACCGGTACGGTTGGGAGCGAGCGCAACGAACTGTATGGTTTGCCGACCATGACAGTTGTCGGGCTGGCTTTCAGGAGGTGGGTGCGCAAAGCGAGGGAGGCCGATGACCGGGCCGGGGGCAGGGTGGGCGAGGCGATCTGCCGCAGCGAAGATGACGAAAGAAGGGGGATAAAAACTCGGGCAACAAAAAACCCGCACTAGGCGGGTTTTTTGGGCGTTCAGATGATTTTGACACCACCTGAAACTGAAGAGTGGTGCCCAGAGACGGAATCGAACCGCCGACACGGGGATTTTCAATCCCCTGCTCTACCGACTGAGCTATCTGGGCAACGGGGCGCATTAAACGGGTTTTTCGAGGGGTCGTCAAGCACGATTTCAAAAAAAATTTAATTATTACCGTCGCTTACGACCCAAAGCTGTTCCAGCCGTGATTATTCGGCCGGTGGAACGTAGCCTTCGGCCTTGGCGTATTCCTCGCCGGAAAAGAACTTGTCCATCTCGCCCTGGATGTATTTGCGGTCTTCGCTGTTCATCATGTTCAGGCGTTTTTCGTTGATCAGCAGGGTCTGGTGCTTCAACCAGTCGCCCCAGGCTTTCTGCGAAACATGTTCGAAAATGTCCTGGCCCTTGGCACCCGGGTACGGAGGGCGATCGAGGCCTGGCAGTTCTTCGTGGTACTTGCGGCACATTACGGTGCGGGTCATGACGACTCTCCTGCATTCAAAACGTCGGCTGCCCGTTTGAGCAGCTTTTTCACCGGGGCGGCAAGGCCCAGGCGCGGCGGGGTGGCGAGGTTATACCAGAGCCAGTCGGCCTCGGCCACGTGATGGGCACTCGCCTCGACCTGCACCAGCCACGGCTCGATGGCCAGCTGGAAGTGGCTGAAGGTGTGGGTCAGGTTCGCCAGCGCCTGCTGCCGGCCCAGTTCCAGCGAGTGCTGCAACGCCAGGTGCGGCAGGTCGTCGAGGTCATCCAGTTCCGGCAGGCTCCACAAGCCGCCCCAGAGGCCGCTGGAGGGGCGACGGTAAAGCAGGATGGCGCCGTCGCGGTTGGCGAGCAACGGCATCAAGGTGCGCTTTTGCGGCACGCTCTTGCGCGGCTTGGGAATCGGGTAGCGGGTCTCCAGGCCGAGCAGGTGCGCTTCGCAGCCGGTTTTCAGCGGGCAGAGCAGGCAACTGGGCTTGCTGCGGGTGCACAAGGTGGCGCCCAGGTCCATCATCGCCTGGGTGTAGTGGTTCACCCGGGCATGGGGGGTGAAGCGCTCGGCGTTGGCCCAGAGCTGCTTGGCCACCTTCGGTTCGCCCGGGTAGCCCTCCTGGGCCGTGTAGCGCGCCAGCACGCGCTTGACGTTGCCGTCGAGGATCGCCGCGCGCAGGCCCATGCTGATACTGGCGATGGCGCCGGCGGTGGACAGGCCGATGCCCGGCAGTTCGGTGAGCTTCTCGACGTCGCGGGGGAATTCGCCGCCATGCTCGGCAACGATGATCTTCGCGGTTTTCTGCAGGTTGCGCGCCCGGGTGTAGTAGCCCAGGCCGGTCCACAGGTGCAGCACTTCATCCTCCGGTGCGGCGGCCAGGGCCTCGACCGTCGGCAGCGAGGCCATGAAGCGGTCGAAGTAGTTCAGCACGGTGCTGACCTGGGTCTGCTGCAACATGATCTCCGACACCCACACCCGATACGGTGTGATGCCCTGTTGCCAGGGCAGGTCGTGGCGGCCGTGGCGGTCGTACCAATCCAGCACGGCGCTGGAAAACTGCTCGGCTCTCATCGTTTGAACAGCCCCTTGAGTGCGTCTTTGAGTTCGGGACTGACCTTGTCGCCGAGCTTCTCTTCAAGTTTGTCGCTCAGCTTGTTGCCGGCCAGGTGCGAGGCCACCTGGCCGAGGCGGTCCTTGTCGATACGACAGGCCTTGGCGCCCAGCTCCAGCGGGCCACGGCAGCGCAGCGGCCATTCGATCCCGGCGAAGCGTTCGTTGACCTGGCAGGCCGGGTCCGGCATGTCGCTCTTGTCGCCTTCGACGACGATGCCGATGCGATAGTCCATGCCCAGCACGCGCAGGTCGATATCGCCGTTGCCATTGACGCTCAGACCCGGGATACGGACTTTCAGGTCCGGGTTGCTGGCCACGCCGTTGTGCAGGCTCAGGCTGCCCTTGAGCTCCTGGAACGGGGTGTCCTTGCCGCGCGGTTCGCTGCTCAGGGTCTTGCGGTTGAGGGTGGCGATGCCGGTGCACAGTTGCTGTTCGAGGTTGGCATTGAGCAGCACGCCGTCGTTGAGGGCGAAGCTGGCGCTGCCGTTGAGGCTGTCGACCAGGGCCTTCTGGCTGTTGCCGGTGCTGGTGATGTCGCTGCCGAGGGTCAGCGACCCCTTGACCGGCGGCTTCTGTCCCTGGGCTTGCAGGATGCGTTCGACCGGCACCCGGTTCAGCCGCGTTTGCAGGCTCAGGTGCGGTACGTCAGGGCGCACGTCGAGGCTGCCCTTGGCGCTGAAGCTGCCGCTGTAGAGTTCGCCGCGCAGCTCGTTCAGGGTCAGCATGCCTCCTTGGCCGGTGACCTTGAGGGCGGCGTTGTCGATCGGCAGCTTCTTCAGGGTCAGCTGGTTGAAGCCGAGCTCGGCGTCCACGTCCAGGCTGCGCAGGCGTTCGATGGGCAGCAGCTTGTCGTTGCTCCAGGCGCCGCGGGTCGGCGATTCCGGCAGTGGCGAGTTACTGGCGATGGCGTTGGCTTCGCTGCTCAGCACTTCGGCCTGGCGGACTTTCGAGGCGCTGTCGGCGTCGGCCGATTTCGCCGGCAGGTAGCGATCGGCGTCGAACGTGTCGCCCTTGAGTTGAACGCGCAGGGATTGCTTGGCGAAGTCCTCGACGGCGACGCGGCCGCTGAAGTTGCTGTCGTCGAGTTTCAGGTTGAGGTCGTCCAGCGCCAGGCTGGTGGGCGTGCCGGTGAGGCGGGTGACCAGCTCGACCTTGCTCAGGCTGCCGTCGGCCACGGACGGCAGGGGCTGGCCGATGCTGTCGAGAAACTTCATCAGGTCCAGCTGGGCAATCGACAGCATGCCGTTGAGTTGCGGGGTCTTGTTCAGGTCGTTGACCTTCAGCTCGCCGAGTGCGCGCAGCTGGTTGGCCGACAATTTCAGGCCGGTCCACTCGGCGACGTTCGCCGCCATGTCCACCAGCAACTGGCCCTGGGCGGAGAAGGTCAGCGACTTGCCTTGCAGCGGATCGCCCGACAGTTCGCCCGAGAAACGCATGTCTTCGAACTGGTAGCGCTTGAGCGCGCGGTCGAAGCGCAGGTTGCCGTTGAGCTCGGTGCGGGCGCGCAGGACCGGCTGGTTGGTGCCGAAGAAGGCAGTGAATTTGACCGGGATTTCCTTGCCGTCATGCACCGCGCCGGTGCTCAGCTGGATGCTTTCCGAAGTGATCTGGCGGCCGGTCTTTTCATCGTTGAATTCGATCCGGGCGTTGTTGACGGTCAGGCTGTCGATGTCCAGGCGGATCGGCTGCGATGGCTTTTCTTCCTCGGCGGCACTGGTCGGCTCGGCGCGCTTGTCGGTCTGCGCGGTCACGCTGGCGGGCACCGCGCTAGGGGCCGGGTGGCCGATGTCCTGCCAGTTGCCGTGGCCGTCCTTGTCGCGGTTGAGCCGCAGGTTCAGGCCTTCGACGCGGACATCGCTCATCTGCACTTCGCGACGCAGCAGCGGCAGTACGCGCACGGACAGGCCGAGCATCTGCAGGTCGGCAAACGGCTGGGTCGGGGTGGTCAGGGTCGCCACGCTGGCATCGTGCAGTTCCAGGCCCAGCCAGGGGAAAAGGCTCCAGCCGATGTCGCCATTGAGGGTCAGCTCAATGTGGGCCTTGTCGCGGGCTATCTGGCGAATCTCGTCCTTGTAGTCGTTGGGATTGAACAGGTGGGTCAGGGCAAAGCCTGCTGCCACGATGATCAGCAACAACCCGAGAAGCCCCAGACCCAGGATTTTGCCGAATGCTTTCATGGGCGAGTCCTTGCAGTCAGTGGAATTTGAATTTAGCCCGCGAGTATAGCGTCACGGGGCTGGCGGCAGGGCGCAGATACTCCCTAGAGCGGGTCCAGGGCAATCCGCAGCTTGGCCGCCAGCGCCTGGGCCTCGAGATGCCCGGCGGGCGCCTGGAGGCGCAGTTCCGCTCCTGACAGTCTGGCCATTCGTGAGGCTTCTGCCACCAGTCGTTCGGCTACCCCACGGCGTCTGGTGACTTTTCTGACGCAAAGTTGGGATAAAAGCCAGAAGTCCGCGCGCCGTTCCAGGCGCGCCGCGCCCAGCAGGCGGTCATTGAAGCGTCCGGCGATCAGGCTGCCGTCGGCCAGGGCGGTTTCGATCAGTTGCTGGCCGTCGGCTTGCGGCGCGAAGAGCCAGGGCGGGGCATCCTGGTAGATCTTCTGCAGGTCCTGCTGGTCCTGGTAGGTGGCTTCGGTGAGGGATTCGACAACGATGGGCATAAATTCCTCGAGTGTCCGGTGTAGGAGCAGGGGGGGGCGTTAAAAACAGCGCAGTTGCACGACATAAAAACCGTATCAGTCTGGTTGTCCTGTCATATGTAGATGGTAACCTTTCTCGGTTCGCCAGTTCTTCTGCGGCTTATTGTCGCGTAAACAGCGTCACTCGATAACACGACCATGCCTGCGTGCACCAAGGTCGGGAGTGAGGTGTGGTCGGCGGACCATCATTCCAATGGGGGAGACACTTCAATGAGCATCAGCACCACGGCGGACACTTATGCCGCCGATCCTGCGTTCCTGTCAAAGGAACGCATCATCGCCAAGCCCGGTTTCAATCGTTGGCTGGTTCCACCGGCCGCCCTGGCCATCCACCTGTGCATCGGCATGGCCTACGGCTTCTCGGTGTTCTGGTTGCCGCTGTCCAAGGCACTGGGGATCACCGCGCCGGTCGCTTGTGCGCCGGACATGAGCTTTATCGCCCAGGTGTTCTCGTCGCAGTGTGATTGGCCGATCTCCATGCTCGGCTGGATCTACACCCTGTTCTTCATCTTCCTCGGTTGCTCGGCCGCGATCTGGGGTGGCTGGCTGGAACATGCCGGTCCGCGCAAGGCCGGTGTGGTGTCCGCGCTGTGCTGGTGTGGCGGCCTGCTGATTTCGGCGTTGGGGATCCATACCCACCAGATCTGGCTGATGTGGATCGGCTCCGGGGTGATCGGCGGTATCGGCCTGGGCCTGGGCTATATCTCGCCTGTTTCGACCCTGATCAAGTGGTTCCCGGACAAGCGCGGCATGGCCACCGGCATGGCGATCATGGGCTTCGGTGGCGGGGCGATGGTCGGTGCGCCGCTGGCGGCGGCGCTGATGGGGCATTTCGCCTCGCCCACCGGTGTCGGCGTGTGGCAGAGCTTCGTGGTGATGGCGGTGATCTACTTCATCTTCATGATCGGCGGCGCGCTGTCGTACCGCGTGCCGCCGACCGGCTGGAAGCCCGAGGGCTGGACCGCGCCGGCGAAGAAGGCCGGCAACGCGATGATCACCCATCGTCACGTGCATGTGAACGTGGCGTGGAAGACCCCGCAGTTCCGCCTGGTGTGGCTGGTGCTGTGCCTGAACGTGTCCGCCGGTATCGGCATCCTCGGCATGGCCTCGCCGCTGTTGCAGGAAGTCTTCGCCGGTCAGTTGCTCGGCAACGGCCTGACCTTCAGCCAACTGAACGCCGCGCAATTGGGCCAGATCGCGGCGATCGCGGCCGGCTTCACCGGTTTGCTCAGCCTGTTCAACATCGGCGGTCGGTTTTTCTGGGCCTCGTTCTCGGACTATATCGGCCGCAAGGCGACCTACTTCGTGTTCTTCGCCCTGGGCTTCGCGCTCTATGCGTCGGTGCCGAGCCTGGGTCACCTGGGCAGCGTGGCGCTGTTCGTGGCGGCGTTCTGCGTGGTCCTGTCGATGTACGGCGGTGGCTTCGCCACGGTGCCGGCCTACCTGGCGGACCTGTTCGGCACGCAGATGGTCGGCGCGATCCACGGTCGCCTGCTGACCGCCTGGGCGGCCGCCGGGGTGCTGGGGCCGGTGCTGGTGAACTACCTTCGGGAATACCAACTGAGCATCGGCGTCGAGCGCGCCGCGGCTTACGACATCACCTTGTACATCCTCGCCGGGCTGCTGGTGCTGGGGTTCATCTGCAACCTGCTGGTGCGTCCGGTGGCCGACAAGTACTTCATGACCGAGGCCGAACTGGCTGCCGAACAGGCGCTGGGTCATGACAAGGGCGCCGACAGCCGCACCGTGCTGGAGTGGAAAGCCGCGCCGGGCAGCAAGCCGTTGGCGGTTGCCGCCTGGCTGGTGGTTGGCATTCCGCTGGCGTGGGGCGTGTGGGTCACGTTGCAGAAGACTGCGGTGCTGTTCCACTAATCACCACGTAGGAGCCGGCTTGCTGGCGATGGCGATTCGACAACCGACATCTTCGTCGCCTGATACACCGCCATCGCCAGCAAGCCGGCTCCTACAAGGGTGGGCGCAGTGTCAAGGCATTGCAATTCTCCTCGTACAGCGTTTCTGCTTGTACTGACAGGTATATCCCCGACACCCCCGGATTCAGCCCGTCCGGGAGTTCACCTTGTGTGTTTCTGTTTGCCGTCCGCGCCCCTATAATGATTGCCTTTTTCGCCCAATGATTTTGCGGAGCTGGTGATGGCCGAACGTAAGGCGTCCGTCGAGCGCGACACTCTGGAAACCCAGATCAAAGCCTCGATCAACCTGGATGGCACCGGAAAGGCCCGATTCGATATCGGTGTGCCTTTTCTTGAACACATGCTCGACCAGATCGCCCGTCACGGGTTGATCGACCTGGATATCGAGTGCAAGGGCGACCTGCATATCGACGATCACCACACCGTGGAAGACGTCGGTATCACCGTCGGCCAGGCCTTCGCCAAGGCCATTGGCGACAAGAAAGGCATCCGTCGCTACGGCCACGCCTATGTCCCGCTGGACGAAGCGCTGTCGCGGGTGGTCATCGACTTCTCCGGCCGTCCCGGCCTGCAGATGCACGTGCCCTACACCCGTGCCACCGTGGGCGGCTTCGACGTCGACCTGTTCCAGGAATTCTTCCAGGGCTTCGTCAACCACGCGCTGGTCAGCCTGCACATCGACAACCTGCGTGGCAGCAACACCCACCACCAGATCGAAACCGTGTTCAAGGCCTTCGGTCGCGCCCTGCGCATGGCCGTTGAGCTCGATGAGCGCATGGCCGGGCAAATGCCATCGACCAAGGGCGTGCTCTGATGCAGACGGTTGCGGTTATCGACTACGGCATGGGCAACCTGCACTCGGTGGCCAAGGCCCTCGAACACGTCGGCGCCGGCAAGGTGCTGATCACCAGCGATGCCACCGTGATTCGCGAAGCCGACCGGGTGGTGTTCCCCGGCGTCGGCGCGATTCGCGACTGCATGGCCGAGATTCGGCGCCTGGGCTTCGATGCGCTGGCGCGTGAGGTGAGCCAGGATCGCCCCTTCCTTGGCATCTGCGTCGGTATGCAAGCCTTGCTCGACCGTAGCGAAGAGAATGGCGGCGTCGACTGCATCGGCCTGTTTCCCGGCCAGGTGAAGCTGTTCGCCAAGGACCAGCACGAGGACGGCGAGCACCTGAAAGTCCCGCACATGGGCTGGAACGAAGTGAAGCAGGCGGTGGATCACCCCCTGTGGCACAACATTCCGGACCTGGCGCGTTTCTACTTCGTGCACAGCTACTACATCGCCGCCGGCAATCCGCGGCAGGTGGTGGGCAGCGGCCACTACGGCGTCGACTTCGCCGCGGCGCTGGCCGAAGGCTCGCGTTTCGCCGTGCAGTTCCACCCGGAGAAAAGCCATACCCACGGCCTGCAATTGCTGCAGAACTTCGCCGCCTGGGACGGGCGCTGGTAAATGGCCGTCAAACAGAAGCCGCCGATCCTGACCCTCACTCCCGAACAGGAGAGCGAGGCCAATCACAAGATCAAGCGCTTCATGGAGGATCGCTTCGAACTGAACCTGGGTTCGTTCGAAGCGGCTGAAATCCTCGACCTGTTTACCCGTGAAATTGCTCCACACTATTACAACAGGGCGATTTTCGATGTGCAGACGCACCTTAAAGAAAGGTTCGAGAGCATCGAAAGCGACTTGTGGGCGCTCGAGAAACACTGATTTCCGAGCGAAGCTGAAAAAACGACTCTAAGGTTTGCCAGATGCTGATTATCCCCGCTATCGATCTCAAGGACGGTGCCTGCGTCCGTCTGCGTCAGGGCCGCATGGAAGATTCCACGGTGTTCTCCGATGACCCGGTGAGCATGGCTGCCAAGTGGGTGGAGGGCGGCTGCCGCCGTCTGCATCTGGTCGACCTGAACGGCGCCTTTGAAGGCCAGCCGGTCAACGGTGAGGTGGTCACTGCCATCGCCAAGCGTTATCCGAACCTGCCGATCCAGATCGGCGGTGGCATCCGTTCGCTGGAAACCATCGAGCACTACGTGAAAGCCGGCGTAAGCTACGTGATCATCGGCACCAAGGCGGTCAAGGAGCCCGAGTTCGTCGCCGAGGCCTGCCGTGCGTTCCCCGGCAAGGTGATTGTCGGCCTGGACGCCAAGGACGGTTTCGTCGCCACCGACGGCTGGGCCGAAGTCAGCTCGGTGCAGGTGATCGACCTGGCCAAGCGCTTCGAAGCCGACGGCGTGTCCGCCATCGTCTACACCGATATCGCCAAGGACGGGATGATGCAGGGCTGCAACGTGCCCTTCACCGCCGCCCTGGCCGCGGCGACGAAGATCCCGGTGATCGCTTCCGGCGGCATCCACAACCTGGGCGACATCAAGGCCCTGCTGGACGCCAAGGCGCCGGGGATCATCGGTGCCATCACCGGTCGCGCGATCTACGAAGGCACCCTCGATGTCGCCGAGGCGCAAGCCTTCTGCGATTCGTACAAAGGCTGAGGACTCACCATGGCGCTGGCCAAACGCATCATCCCTTGCCTGGACGTCGACAACGGTCGCGTGGTCAAGGGCGTCAAGTTCGAGAACATCCGCGATGCCGGTGATCCGGTGGAAATCGCCCGGCGCTACGACGAGCAGGGCGCGGACGAGATCACCTTTCTCGACATCACCGCCAGCGTCGACGGCCGTGACACCACGCTGCACACCGTCGAGCGCATGGCCAGCCAGGTGTTCATCCCGCTGACGGTCGGCGGCGGCGTGCGCACCGTGCAGGACATCCGCAACCTGCTCAATGCCGGTGCCGACAAGGTCTCGATCAATACGGCGGCGGTGTTCAACCCCGAGTTCGTCGGCGAAGCGGCCGAGCATTTCGGTTCGCAGTGCATCGTCGTCGCCATCGATGCGAAGAAGGTCTCGCTGCCGGGCGAAACCCCGCGCTGGGAGATTTTCACCCACGGCGGCCGCAAGCCCACCGGGCTCGACGCGGTGGAGTGGGCGAAGAAGATGGAAGGCCTGGGCGCCGGTGAGATCCTGCTCACCAGCATGGACCAGGACGGCATGAAAAACGGCTTCGACCTCGGCGTGACCCGCGCCATCAGCGATGCCTTGGGCATCCCGGTGATCGCCTCGGGCGGCGTCGGCAACCTCCAGCACCTGGCCGACGGGATTCTCGAAGGCCACGCCAGCGCGGTGCTGGCGGCGAGCATCTTCCACTTCGGCGAATACACGGTGCCTGAAGCCAAGGCCTACATGGCTCAACGCGGCATCGTGGTCCGCTAGGCAGTACAGGCCACTGGACAGCATGGCGAGCCCGGGTCACGCTTGGGCACGCCATGGATTTCGGTAGTACAGCATGTTCAAACCTCTTCTACTCGCTTTCGCTGGCGGCTTGCTGCTGTTGGCGGGGGCTGCCCGTGCGGCGGACACTGCCGATACTTCGCTGGTCCTGCTGACGGAAAATTTCCCGCCGTACAACATGGCGAAGAACGGCAAGAACTTCGCCCAGGACGAGAATATCGAAGGCATTGCCGTGGATATCGTCCGCGAAACCTTCAAGCGTGCCGGAGTCCCGTATAGCCTGACCCTGCGATTCCCCTGGGAGCGTATCTACAAGCTCGCCCTGGAAAAGCCCGGTTACGGGGTGTTCGTCATGGCGCGCCTGCCGGAGCGCGAAACGTTGTTCAAATGGGTGGGGCCGATCGGGCCGGACGATTGGGTCATGCTCGCCAGGGCTGATAGCCAGCTTGTCCTGGAGGCTTTGCAGCAGGCCCGCAAGTACAAGATCGGGGCCTATAAGGGCGATGCCATTGCTGAAACCCTGGCCAGGCAGGGGCTGGCCCCGGTGCTGGTGCTGCGCGACCAGGACAATGCGAAGAAGCTGGTGGCGGGGCAGATCGACCTGTGGGCCACCGGCGACCCGGCGGGACGCTTCCTGGCGCGTCAGGAAGGAGTGACCGGGCTCAAGACCGTGCTGCGTTTCAACAGCACCGAGTTGTATCTGGCGCTGAACAAGGAGGTGCCGGACGAGGTGGTGGCCCGATTGCAGGCGGCGCTGGATCAGTTGCGCAAGGAAGGCAAGGTCGACGAGATCATGGCGCGTTACCTGTAGGTGCCTGGCGGTAAACACCGTCCTTGCCATGCCCGGCCGCGGCCTGGTTGCCGCGCAGGGCGATCATCGACTTGATATCGATCCAGTCGATGCCCTGTTCCTTGAGCTTGGGCAGCTCGCGTTCCAGCACGGCCAGCGTCTGCGGGTAGGGATGGCCGATGACCACCGCGCTGCCTTGCTTGCGCGCCAGCTTGATCGCGGTTTCCAGCTGGGCCGCAATGGCCAGCTCGGTGCGTTCATTGTCGAGGAAGACATCCCGCGACACGCTCGCCAGGCCGATCTTCTGCGCTTCGGACGCGGCGACGGTCCTGGCACTGGTACGACTGTCGACGAAAAACTTGTTGCGCCGCTGCAACTCGCCCATCAACCAGGCCATGGCCAGCGGTTCGGCGGTCATGCGGCTGCCTTCATGATTGTTGATACCGCTGGTATAGGGCACGACCTTGAAGGCGGCCGCCAGGCGCTTTTGCAATTCGTCCAGGGGCAGTTCGGGATGCCAGGCGAAGGGGCCGGTGGCCGGGTCCATGGGCATGTGCAGCATGACGATCTTGCCGGCGGCATGCGCCTCGCGGGCGAGTTCGGCGGCGTGCGGGGTGTCCGGCATGATCGACGGGGTGATCGGTCCGGGCAGGGCCAGCACGCGACGATCCCGGGGCAGGTTCTGCCCCAGGTCATCGATGATCAGCGTGAGGTAGGCCTTGGACGGTGTCGGCGTGTCGACCGGCGTTGCCTGGGCAACGCCGATCAGGCAGGCGAACAGGGCGCACAACGGCCAGCGCAACATCTCAATTGCCGCGCGTGACGCTCAAGCCCTTGAGCAGGCTCAGCGCCTGGCCCAACTGGTAGTCGTCGTCCTGCAGGCGTGGCTTGCCCTTGGTCGGCTTGACGCTCGGCTTGTCCGCGCCGCCGTTGCCATTACCCAAGTGACCTTGCAGGTCGGCTTCCTTGAAGGTCTCGTCGTCCTGGGCCCCGCTGACCTTGGCCTGGCGCACCTCGACATCCGGAACGATGCCCTGGGCCTGGATCGAGCGACCGTTGGGTGTGTAGTACAGCGCGGTGGTGATCTTCAGCGCGCGGTCATTGCTCAGCGGCAGCACGGTCTGCACCGAGCCCTTGCCGAAGCTGTTGGTGCCCATCAGTACTGCGCGTTTCTGGTCTTGCAGGGCGCCGGCGACGATTTCCGAAGCCGAGGCGCTGCCGCCGTTGATCAGCACCACCATCGGGACCGCTTCGCTTTCGTCGTGGCCGGTGGCCGAGAAGCGCAGTTCGGAGTTGGCGATGCGACCCTTGGTGTAGACGATCAGGCCCTTTTTGATGAAGTGGTCGACCACTTCCACCGCCGCCTGCAGCACGCCACCGGGGTTGTTGCGCAGGTCGAGGACGATGCCGTTGAGCTTCTTGTTGCCGTTTTCCTTGCGCAGGGCCGTCAGGGCCTTGGAGACCTCGTCGCCGGTCTTGACCTGGAACTGGGTGATGCGGATATAGCCGTAGCCGTTATCCAGCATCTGGCTGCGCACGCTCTTGGTGCGGATGATCGCCCGGGTCAGGGTCACGTCAAAGGGCGCGCCGCCATTGCGTACCAGGGTCAGGGTGATTTTCTGGCCGACCTTGCCGCGCATCTTGTCGACCGCTTCGGTCATGGTCTGGCCACGGGTCGGCTGGCCGTTGATCTTGACGATCAGGTCACCGGCCTGCACGCCGGCCTTGGACGCCGGGGTGTCGTCGATGGGCGAGATCACCTTGACGAAATTGTCTTCCATGCCGACTTCGATACCCAGGCCGCCGAATTCGCCGCTGGTGTCTTCCTGCAACTGGGCGAAGTCGTCCGGCCCGAGGTAGGCGGAATGCGGGTCGAGGTTGCTGAGCATGCCCTTGATGGCATTCTCCAGCAGGGTCTTGTCGTCCACCGGCTCGACATAGGCGGCCTTGATCCGGTCCATGACCTCGGCAAAGGTGCGCAGCTCATCGAGCGGCAGCGGAGCCTTGGCGGTGACGGCCGGGGCGGCGGCCGGAGCGGGCTGGGCAGGCTGCGCAGCGAACGCATGGGGCGCGCCGATCACCAGGGCGATCGTCAGGGCCAGCGAGGTGAGGCGGGACAGATGCAACATGTCGAACGAACTCCTGATTAAGATGCCGGCCTATCCTTGGGCGCGGCACCATTGAGCCGGATCACTCGGGTGACCCTGCTGACGTATAGCGAAATACAGTGCTGGTGCTTCCTGGCCGCCACTGTTACCTACAGTAGAGATCGATTCACCGGCTTTTACCACATCGCCTGCTGACTTGAGCAGCGTCTGGTTGTGGCCATAGAGGCTCAGGTAACCGTTGCCGTGGTCCAGAATGACCAGCAGGCCGGCGCCTCGCAACCAGTCGGCGAACACCACGCGGCCCCCGTGCACGGCGTGCACCTGGCTACCGGCGGCGGCGCTGATCATCACGCCGTCCCACTTGGTCCGGGCGTCATCGCCACGGGTTTCGCCAAAGCGCGCGAGCAAGCGGCCATCAACTGGCCAGGGCAGTTTGCCGCGCGCTGAGGCAAAAGGGCCGCCGAAGGATTCTCCCGCACTCGAGACCAGGGCGCCGGGCGTGGTTTTACGCGGGGGGCGAGGGCTGTCGTCGTTGGCGAGCTCGGCCGCCTCACGCTGGCGCTTTTTTTCGGCTTCCTGCTGGGCGAGCAGCGCTTTCTGGCGCGCTTCTTCCGCCTCGCGGGCCTGGCGGGCCAGGGTTTCTTCGATGGTCTTGAGGACTTTCGACAGGTCGGCCTGGTCCTGTTCGCGGGCGGCGAGCTTCTGGTCGCGGGCCTTCACGTCGTCATTGAGCTTGGCCAGCGCCGCCTGGCGCTCCTTGCGGACCTTGTCCAGCTCGTCGCGCTGGCTGTCCAGGCTGCTTTTCTGCACCAGCAACTGGGCCTGCTGCAGATTGATGTCTTTTTCGACGTTGGCCAGTTGGCGCAGGGTTTCGTTGAAGTTCTTCAACTGCTCCATACGGGCCTGGCTCAGGTAGTCGTAATAGGTCAGGGTGCGGGCGAATTTTTCCGGGTTCTGCTGGTTGAGCAGCAGCTTGAGGTACTCCTGGCGGCCCCCCTGGTAGGCGGCGCGGGCCTGGTAGGCGGCGCGGGCCTGGATGGCGATCAGTCGCTGCTGTTCAGTGCGCGCGCTCTGGAGTTTTTTTTTCTCTCCATCGAGCCGCTGCAGTTCGCTTTCGCTCTTTTTCAGCTCTTTCTGCAGGGCATCGACTTCCTTCTCCAGCTTGCCCATCTCGGTTTCGGTGCCGCGCAGTTCTTTCTGCACGCCGGATTTTTCTTCCTGCAGCTTGCCCAGGAGCTTTTTCAGCTCAGCGATATCCTGACGCGTGGCGTCCAACTGCTGCTGGGTTTGCGTGCGCTCGTCGGCAAAGGCCGGTTGGAGCAGGCAGATCAAGGCTAGGGCGATAAGGGCGCGAAGCATGGGGCGGGCGACACCTGGGAACGGGACGTCCTAGTATGCCCGCCGCGCGCTGCAAAAAAAACGCCCAAAAGCGGTTGCTTTCAGGCGTTTCCGATAAAGCGGTAGGCCGCAGGCCGGCGGCCGGCCAGATTTACGGTATTTAGACGTCAGTCAGGATCGAAGTACCGGTCATCTCTTGCGGCTGTTTCAGGCCCAGAAGCTTGAGCATGGTCGGTGCGACATCCGCCAACACGCCGCCTTCGCGGACCTTCAGCGGCCGTTTGCCGAAGTAGATGAACGGTACTGGCTCGGTGGTGTGGGCGGTGTGGGCCTGACCGGTGGTTTCGTCTTCCATTTGTTCGACGTTGCCGTGGTCGGCGGTGATCAGGGCTTCGCCGCCGACCTTCTCCAGGGCGTCGACGATACGTCCTACGCACAAATCCAGACATTCCACGGCTTTAACGGCCGCCTCGAACACGCCGCTGTGGCCGACCATGTCGCCGTTGGCGTAGTTGACCACGATCACGTCATAGCGCAGGTGCTCGATGGCGTCGACGATCCGGTCGGTGACCTCGGGTGCGCTCATTTCCGGCTGCAGGTCGTAGGTGGCGACTTTCGGCGACGGGATCAGGATGCGTTCTTCGCCGGGGAAGGGCTCCTCGCGACCGCCGGAGAAGAAGAAGGTCACGTGGGCGTATTTCTCGGTTTCGGCGATCCGCAGTTGGGTCTTGCCGTTTTTCGCCAGGTAGTCGCCCAGCACGTTTTCCAGGCTGCCCGGGGCAAAGGCCGACGGCGCGGGGATGCTGGCGGCGTATTGGGTGAGCATGACGAAACCGGCCAGCTTGGGTTGGCGGGCGCGTTCGAAGTCCTTGAAGTCGTCTTCGACGAACACCCGGGTCAGCTCACGGGCGCGGTCGGCGCGGAAGTTCATGAACACCACGGCGTCGCCGTCTTCGACTGTGACTTTCTCGCCAATGCTCGTGGCCTTGACGAATTCGTCGCTCTCGCCGCGCTCATAGGCGGCCTGCAGGCCTTCCTGGGCGGTGGCGGCCTGGAACTCGGCCTGGCCGTCGACGATCAGGTTGTAGGCCTGGGTCACGCGGTCCCAGCGGTTGTCGCGGTCCATGGCGAAATAACGGCCCACCAGGCTGGCGATGCGGCCCTTGCCCAGGGTGCGGAAGGTTTCGTCCAGCAGTTCGATGGACGACTCGGCGCTTTTCGGCGGGGTGTCGCGACCGTCGAGGAAGGCGTGCAGGTAGATCTTCTCGGCGCCGCGCTTGAACGCCAGCTCGGCCATGGCCACCAGGTGGTCCTGGTGGCTGTGCACGCCACCCTCGGACAGCAGGCCGAGAATGTGCACTGCCTTGCCCGCGCCCACCGCCTTGTCTACCGCCGCGCAGATCGTCGGATTCTCGAAGAACTCGCCGTCGCGGATCGCCTTGGTCACGCGGGTGAAATCCTGGTACACCACACGTCCGGCACCGAGGTTCATGTGGCCGACCTCGGAGTTGCCCATCTGCCCGTCCGGCAGGCCGACATCCATGCCCGAGCCCGAGATCAGGCCATTGGGCACGCTGGCGACGAGACGGTCGAGCACCGGTTTTTTCGCCGCATAGACAGCGTTGTAGTCCTGGCTCTCACTGTGACCGAAGCCATCCAGGATGATCAGGACCAAAGGTTTAGGCGTGGTAGTCATGGATGGCTCTCGCGGCTGGATTGAAAGGACATGGAAAAAAGAGTCGCAGTTTAAAGCCAAGTTCAAAGGCCGTCACCGCCGGGCGGGGTTTGGCCGACCTTGACGGCTGTGTATACTGGCCCACATTTTAACGCCCTGGAAACTCCTGATGGTCGATCACCTGATTGCATTTGCCACTAACCACTACCTGTTGGCCGGCGCCTTCGTGCTCCTGCTGGCCTTGCTGATTGCCCATGAAATGAGCCGCGGCGGCGCCAGCCTGAGCACCGGCCAGCTGACAGCGCTGGTCAACCAGGATCAGGGCGTGGTCATCGACCTGCGTCCGAGCAAGGAATTCGCGGCCGGTCACATCGTCGGCGCGCTGAACATTCCCCAGGACAAGCTGATGGCGCGTATCGGCGAACTGGAAAAGCACAAGGCCAAGACCCTGATTCTGGTCGACGCCCAGGGCCAGCATTCCGGGACTCATGCCCGCGAACTGCTCAAGTCCGGCTTCATTGCCGCCAAGCTGTCCGGCGGTATTTCCAGCTGGAAAGCCGACAATCTGCCGCTGGTGAAGTGATATGGGCCAGGTCGTCGTTTACTCCAGTGATTACTGTCCTTACTGCATGCGGGCCAAGTCGTTGCTCGGCAGCAAGAACGTTGCCTTCGACGAGATCAAGGTCGATGGCAAGCCGCAGCTGCGCGCCGAAATGGCCCGGAAGGCGGGGCGCACGTCCGTGCCGCAGATCTGGATCGGCGACCGGCATGTCGGTGGTTGCGATGACCTGTTCGCCCTCGAGCGCGCCGGGAAGCTGGATGCGTTGCTAGAAGCTTGATTCCCCAACCCTTTAAAGACCTGAAGATCAAGAAGGATCTGCTGCGATGACTGACCAACAGAACACTGCTGCGAACGAAGAAGAAAACCAACCGCAATTCTCCTTGCAGCGTATCTACGTGCGTGACCTGTCCTTCGAAGCCCCGAAAAGCCCGGCGATCTTCCGCCAGCAGTGGGAGCCGAGCGTCGGTCTGGACCTCAACACCCGTCAGAAAGCCCTGGAAAGCGACTTCCACGAGGTGGTGCTGACCCTGTCGGTGACCGTGAAGAACGGTGACGAAGTGGCGTTCATCGCTGAAGTGCAGCAGGCCGGTATCTTCCTGATCAAGAACCTGGACGCGCCTTCCATGAGCCACACCCTGGGTGCGTTCTGCCCGAACATCCTGTTCCCGTACGCGCGCGAAACCCTGGACAGCCTGGTGACCCGTGGTTCGTTCCCGGCGCTGATGCTGGCCCCGGTCAACTTCGACGCCCTGTACGCGCAAGAGCTGCAGCGTCTGCAGGAAGAAGGTTCGCAAACCGTTCAATAAGCGGATTGCCGGCACCTACAGAAAAAAGCGCCTTTTCGGCGCTTTTTTTGTTCAGGCAAAGCCCAGCTGGCGCCAGCCTTCGTAAACCGCCACCGCCACGGTGTTGGACAGGTTCAGGCTGCGGCAGCCTTCGCGCATGGGCAGGCGCAGGCGCTGTTCGCCGGGCAGGGCGTCGAGCACCTCGGCCGGCAGGCCACGGCTTTCCGGACCGAAGAGAAACGCATCGCCCTCGGCGAAGCGCGCATCGTGGAACAGCCGCGAACCCTTGGTGGTGAAGGCGAACAGGCGCGGGTGGCCAAGGCTTTCCAGGCAACTGGCGAGGTCGGTGTGGGTCTTGAGCGTGGCGTACTCGTGATAGTCGAGGCCGGCACGGCGCAGGCGCTTGTCGTCCATTTCGAAACCGATGGGCTCGATCAAATGCAGGTGGCAGCCGCTGTTGGCGCATAGCCTTATAATGTTGCCGGTATTCGGCGGAATTTCTGGTTGAAAAAGGATGACGTGAAACATGCACGGCTCCGAAGATGAAGATAGGCAGCATTCTACTCCCGAAGAGGACCCGCGACCGAAGCTAATGCCGCGGGTAATGGGATCGTTGGCGATTGTCGGCCTGATGATCGGTCTGATGATCGGCCGCCTGACGGCGCCCGAGCCCCTGGTGCTGCAACAGGTCGACGCGGTGCCCGACGGGGTGGTGCTGTGGTTCAGTGCCGAACCCAAGGTGCATGGCGAGGAGGTCGACGGTGCGGTGGCGTTGTTGTTCGATGCCGAGGGCAAGGCGCAGAGCGGGCACTTGCAGGTGGCCGGCAAGGACGCCAACTGGCATGTGCGCGTGAGTGACAAGGGGTTGTTGCTGACGCTGCTGGCGGCGCGTCCGCTGCACGGCGAGTGGGCCGGCGCGACGGTAGACGGCCGCTGGAGATTGGCGATCAATCTCCGGGAGGAATAAAAGAGGGAAGTCCTGGCCTGCCTGTACCAGGGTTCCCGAAAGCATCTGGACTCGTCGCTGTGAGCGGTATGAGTCCCGGTTGTAAAGAAGGGGAGTCCCGGCCTGCCTGTACCAGGGTCCCCGAAAGCGTTTGGACTCGTCGCGGCGGGCGGTATGAGTCCGGGTGTTAAAGAGGGAAGTCCCGGCCTGCCTGTACCGGGGTTCCCGAAAGCGTTTTGGGGCTCGTCGCTGTGAGCGGTGTGAGCCCCGGTTGTAAAGAAGGGGAGTCCTGGCCTGCCTGTACCAGGGTCCCCGAAACTGGGTTGTACTGGGGTTATTGCAGGGCGCGTGCCAGTTTTTGAAAAACGCCGACGATTGCTTCGGAAATTTCCTAGGGATGGCTGAGAGTCCCGGAATACGGGGCCTTGCCGGTACGGCAGGAAAACGGCGGTGAGGCTTGCGTAGCTCGGGAGCCTGCTCGATAGCGGTTCAAAGTGCATTGCCGTGGTGCACGCCTACAGTCGCCAAGCTGATTTGCAGGGCAATAAAAAACCCTCTACAGCCCGGCTGTAGAGGGTTTGGCTTGAAGCTTCGCAGGTGCGATCAGGGTTAACCCTCGTCGCTGTCGTCCTCATCCCCGCCATCGACCTTCATGCCCAGCTCCTTGATCTTGCGGGTCAAGGTGTTGCGGCCCCAGCCCAGCAGCACGGCGGCGTCGCGGCGGCGGCCGGCGGTGTGCTTGAGGGCGGTCTCGATCATGATCCGTTCGAAGCTCGGCACGGCGCTGTCCAGCAGGCTGGATTGACCGCGTGCCAGCGCCTGGTCCGCCCACTGGCGCAGCGCCTGCTCCCAGTTGGTCACCGGCGCCGAATCCTGGGGCAGGTTGAGCAGTTCCGGTGGCAGGTCGCTGATATGCACTTCGCGACCGGAGGCCATCACGGTGATCCAGCGGCAGGTGTTCTCCAGCTGGCGCACGTTGCCCGGCCACGGCAGGTTCTTCAGGTATTCCTCGGTTTCCGGCTTCAGCAGCTTCGGCTCCACCGACAACTCCTGGGCGGCACGGGCGAGGAAGTGCTTGGCCAGGGTCGGAATGTCTTCGCGACGGTCCGACATCCGTGGAATATGGATGCGGATCACGTTCAGGCGATGGAACAGGTCTTCACGGAATTTGCCCGCATGGACCAGGGTTTCCAGGTTCTGGTGGGTCGCGGCGATGATGCGCACGTCGACCTTGACCGGCGTATGCCCGCCGACCCGGTAGAACTCGCCGTCCGCCAGCACCCGCAGCAGGCGGGTCTGGGTGTCGGCCGGCATGTCGCCGATCTCGTCGAGGAACAGCGTGCCGCCATCGGCCTGTTCGAAGCGCCCGCGACGCAGGTTGGCCGCGCCGGTAAAGGCGCCTTTCTCGTGGCCGAACAGTTCGGACTCCATCAGGTCCTTGGGAATCGCCGCCATGTTCAAGGCGATGAACGGTTGCGCCGCCCGCGGACTGTGACGGTGCAGGGCGTGGGCCACCAGCTCCTTGCCGGTGCCGGATTCGCCATTGATCAACACCGTGATGTTGGAGTGGCTGAGGCGACCGATGGCGCGAAACACTTCCTGCATCGCCGGCGCTTCACCGATGATTTCCGGGGTGCGGGTCAGGGTCGGCGCCACGTCCATGCCTTGCTGTTCCTGGGCATGCTGGTTGGCGCGCTTGACCAGCGACACCGCTTCATCGACGTCGAACGGCTTGGGCAGGTATTCGAACGCCCCGCCCTGGTAGGACGCCACCGCGCTGTCGAGGTCGGAATGGGCGGTCATGATGATCACCGGCAGGCGCGGGTGCTGCTCGCGAATCCGCGCCAGCAGGTCCAGGCCACTGGCGCCGGGCATGCGGATGTCGGAGATGATCACATCCGGTTGCTGACGGACCAGGCGGCTCATCACGCCATCGGCACTGTCGAAGCTCTGGGTGGTCATGCCTTCCTGTTGCAGGGCTTTCTCCAGGACCCAGCGGATAGAACGGTCGTCATCGACGATCCACACGGTTTCACTACGGCTCATGTCGATGTGGCTCCTTGTTCCAGTGGCAGAAAGATCGAGAACGTGGTGTGGCCGGGGTGGCTCTCACACTCGATCAGGCCCTGGTGCTGGCTGATGATGTTCTGGGTAATGGCCAGGCCCAGCCCGGTACCGTCCGGGCGGCCGCTGACCATGGGGTAGAAGATGGTTTCCTGCAGCTCGGCGGGAATCCCCGGGCCGTTGTCGATGATCTCGATCTTGGTCACCAGGCGATGGCGGACATGGCCGATGGTGAACTGGCGGATCGCCCGGGTGCGCAGGCTGATGCGGCCCAGGCGCAGCTCGTTCTGGCTGCTGATGGCCTGCATGGCGTTGCGCACGATATTGAGCACGGCCTGGATCATCTGTTCACGGTCGATCAGGACGTCGGGAATGCTGGGGTCATAGTCCCGCACCAGGTTGATGCAGCCCTGGCTTTCGGCCTCCACCAGGCTGCTGACGTGTTCCAGCACTTCGTGGACGTTGGTCAGCGCCAGGGACGGCAGTTTGTTCGAGCCGAGCATGCGATCCACCAGGTTACGCAGGCGATCGGCCTCTTCGATGATGACGTTGGTGTAGTCCTTCAGGCTTTCTTCCGGCAGCTCGCGGGCCAGCAACTGCGCGGCCCCGCGGATCCCGCCCAGGGGGTTCTTGATCTCGTGGGCCAGGCCGCGCACCAGCATCTTGGTGGTTTCCTGCTTGGACAGCTGGGCCTCTTCCTTGGTGATGCGCAGCAGGCGGTCACGGGGATGGACTTCCAGCAGCAGCAGGGTTTCGCCCTGGCTGAGAATCGGCGTCACGGCGTAGTCGACGGTCAGGGTCTGGCCGGTCAGCGCCGTGAGCATGGCTTCGCGCTTGGTGAACGGGTGCGCCTGCTCCACGGCTTGGCGCAGGGAGTTCAAGGCTTCGACGGACTCGGTGAACAGTTCGCTGATGAACTGGCCATGGCTGCGCTGGCCGCTGATGGCCAGGAGCATTTCCGCCGCCGGGTTCATGTACTCCAGGCGCAGTTCGGCGTTGAGCAGGATGGTGGCGGTGGTCAGGTTGTCGAGTAACAGTCTGTGCAGGGCGTCGCTGATGGTCATGGGGACCTCTTTTGGAGCATGGCAAACGGGGCCGGTCCCGATTTGCGCGCGCGAATAAGGCGCCGATACGAGGAAAATGCAAAAACCAAACCAAGGCTCCGAAAAGAAGCGCGAATCGTCTGAAATGGGCGTTTCAGGCTCGATTGAGTGGCGTTCTGCCAGTTGTCGCGGGTACTTTCGAACCAAAATGGGATTTGGCTCGGGCAAGTGTGCAGTTTAGTGCACCAATGTGGTGCCTGTGAGCGCTGATCAGAGAAACGGCAAAATGCTGCTGCTTTCTTCTACGGGCTTGTCCGCCAGGGGGCATTCGGGCCGTTGGCCGTAGTCGGCGAGCTGGCAGGGGTTGGCCTGGCGTTTCTGCGCTAGCGAGATGCGCACCATATGGAAGGGCTGGTTGGCCGTGCGTTCGACGATCCGCCCCTGTTCGTCGAGGATTTCCACCGCCAGCTGGTGGCTGCCGCGGTCTATGTTGTTCAAGGCGAACACCGGGCTGGAACCGGGCGCGGCGGTGGGTTTGCCGTCCAGCAGCAGGCGATAGGCATGGCTGGGCATCAGGCCGGGTTCGCTGGTGACGCTGACGATCAGATTGCCTTCGGTGCTACGGATGGTTGCATCGGGGTCCGGCACCAGGATGCGCAGCATCTGGTAATGGACGATCGGCTGGACCTTGGGCTTTGTCGGGGCGGTTGGCGCAGGCGGGGGGCTCGCCGGTGTCAGCGACAGGCGATTGACCGGCGGCAGGGGCACCGCTTTGGCGCCGGCGCGGTGCTGGTCGGTGAAGACCCGATTGCCCTGGCTGTCGATGTAGGTGTAGATCTCGGCCGGCGCGGAGCCTGCGCAGAGGGTCAGGAGCAGCGGCAGCAGGCGGACGAACACTCGAATCATGGATGGCTCACGGGCTTGTGCACCCGTTGGAGGGTAAAGGGCACGATGGGGCTTTGCTGCACGACCTGGTCGCCCGCCAGCACCTGGACGCCGAGGGTATGGTCGCCGCGGTCGATATTCACCAGTTGCAGGCGCGGCACATTGCTCGGCTGGCCGTAGGGCACGCCGTCGAGTACCAGGCGCAGCAGGTGCTGGCGTTGCAGGCGCGGCTCTAGCTTCACACCCACGGTAAAGGTGCCGTTGTTGGCGCGCAGGGCTTCCTGGGTCGGGATGTCCGTCAGCTCCAGGGTGCTGTAGAGCGCGCCGTCGTTCGCCGATGTCGCCTTCGAGGCCACGGGTGTGGCCGCTGCCGGTGCCGCCGGCGCGGCCGGTTGCTGCAGGCCGACGCTGTTGAGTGGCGGTAGTTCGACGGTCTGCGCGGCGGTGCCGTCGGGCGGCTGGTTGCTGTAGGCCGTGTTGCCGTTGGCGTCGGTGTACTTGTAGATATGTGCGGCCGCCGGCAAGGCAACGGCCATTAGCAGCAAGAGAAGGCTTCGACCCATGGACACTCCCGATAATGGTCCTGGCGGTGGCATCCCGCCCAGATGCGTCAGGGTGTCAGCATAGAGCACAACCTTCAACGGCTTCAGCGCCCGCTGATGCACAACTCGCCTGTGGCGCGAACCAGGGCCAGGTCATGGATCTCGTCGATGCTCAGGGCCTTGCGCCCCTGGGCCAGCCAGGTCGGGCATTGCGGGTCCCGTCGTGAGGCGGCGAAGGCGGCGTAGTGTTGCAGCAGGCGGGTCTGCAGTTGGTCCAGTGCCGGGCGGATCTGTTTCACCAGGTCGGGGCGGGCGATGGTCGGGGCCTTACCGGCATCGCGCCACTTGGCCAGCAGCGCGTATTGCACCAGCTTGTTGGCTTCGATCTGGGCGGCGAGGAATTGGCTCACGTCTTCGGGGTTGAGCTGATAGGTGGCGGCCTGTTGCGCGGCGTTGGCGATGACTTGCTGCTCGCGCGGGCTGTCCTGGATCGGTTTGCCGCTGTCCCATTTGGTCAGCGCGACCTGGTCGGCGATGTCCAGGCGTTCGCTCATGGCCTGGAGCAGGGGCGCCAGGGACGTGGGGGCTGTCGTGGTGTTCGGGGTCTGGGCACAGGCGCCGGTGCTGAGGAGGATGAGCAGCAGTGGGCCGGCAAGGGATTTTTTCAGGTGCATGGAGCGAGCTTCGTCCTGGAAGAGTGGTATGGGGCTCTGAGTAAACGTCACAAGCGCGGCCAGGCGCCAGTTTCTTTTCATGAAGAAGGTGCGGGCTTGTCCCGGGATGTCTATTCACAGCGCGGGATCTTGAAAATGCCGCGAAACCTGTAGGAGCCGGCAAGCCGGCTCCTACAGGGGTCAGAGGTCCGACACGGAGAGCGGTTCTCCCTCGATGCCGGCATAGAACACCAGCAGCTCCACCGGAACCTCGCCGGTCTTGGCACGGTGCTGGATGTTGACCAGTGCGGCTATTGTGTCGCCCTGTTTCAAGAGCGTGTTCCGGCCGCCTTCCCGGGTCTCGACCCGCACTTCACCCGACAGGATGTAGGCGGCGCTGGGCGTCGGGTGGATGTGCCAGCCCAGTTCGGTGTCGGGCGGAATATTGACCTGCAGCAAGGTCAGTTCGGGCGGGCCCGCCGGATAGCGTTCGTAGGGCGTGCCGTCCCAGGAGCGGGTACTGCGCAGCAATACCTGGGCGCGGGGCTGGAGTGGGGTTTGTGGCTCGGGTGTCGAGATCGAGGTCATGGGCGGGTTTCCAGGTTAACGTCCTTGTACCGCGCGTCATGCGCGGTGCCTGTGGTTCCCGGCGCGAGGTCGGGAACCCTAGTTAACGCCCCGCGGCGTCGACCTGCCAGTCTTGAAACGTTTCAAGAAATCTCGTTTTTTACCCATGAAAAAGGCCACCCGAAGGTGGCCTTTCGTTACGCCGCTTGCGCGGGCGCGACTGGATCAGCAGCTGTAGTACAGCTCGTATTCCAGTGGGTGTACGAAGGTACGTACCTTGATTTCTTCTTCGCTTTTCAGCTCGATGTAGGCATCGATGAAGTCGTCGCTGAAAACGCCGCCTTTGGTCAGGAACGCACGACCTTTGTCCAGCTCTTCCAGGGCTTCCTTCAGGCTGCCGCAAACTTGTGGGATCTCTTTGGCCTCTTCAGGCGGCAGGTCATACAGGTTTTTGTCAGCGGCATCGCCAGGGTGGATCTTGTTCTGGATACCGTCCAGACCGGCCATCATCAGTGCGGCGAAGGCCAGGTAAGGGTTGGCAGCCGGATCCGGGAAGCGTGCTTCGATACGACGGGCCTTGGGGCTGTTGACGTAAGGAATACGGATCGAGGCGGAACGGTTGCGAGCCGAGTAGGCCAGCATCACCGGTGCTTCGAAACCTGGGACCAGACGCTTGTAGGAGTTGGTCGACGGGTTGGTGAAGCCGTTCAGGGCCTTACCGTGCTTGATGATGCCGCCGATGAAGTACAGGGCGGTGTCGGACAGACCGGCATAGCCTTCGCCAGCGAAGGTGTTTTTGCCTTCCTTGGAGATGGACATGTGCACGTGCATACCCGAGCCGTTATCGCCGTACAGCGGTTTTGGCATGAAGGTCGCGGTACGGCCGTAGGCATCCGCCACGTTGTGTACGCAGTACTTCAGGGTCTGGACTTCGTCAGCCTTGTTGACCAGGGTGTTGAACTTCACGCCGATTTCGTTCTGGCCGGCAGTCGCCACTTCGTGGTGGTGAACTTCGACGGTCTGGCCCATCTCTTCCAGCGCGTTGCACATGGAGGTACGGATTTCGTGGTCGTGGTCGAACGGTGGAACCGGGAAGTAACCACCTTTGATACCTGGACGGTGGCCTTTGTTACCGCCTTCCACGTCCTGGTCGGACATCCACGAACCTTGTTCGGAGAAGATCTTGAACATGGAGCCGGAGATGTCGGACTTGAACTTGACCGAGTCGAAGATGAAGAACTCAGGCTCCGGACCGAAGAAAGCGGTGTCGCCGATACCGGTGGACTTCAGGTATTCCTCGGCGCGACGGGCGATTGCACGTGGGTCGCGGTCGTAGCCCTGCATGGTCGAAGGCTCGATCACGTCGCAGACCAGGATCAGGGTCGGCTCTTCGGTGAACGGGTCGAGTACGGCAGTGCTGTCGTCCGGCATCAGGATCATGTCGGAGGCTTCGATGCCTTTCCAGCCGGAGATGGAGGAGCCGTCGAACATCTTGCCGATTTCGAAGAAATCTTCATCCAGTGCATCACGGGCCGGCATGGTCACGTGGTGCTGAGTGCCTTTGGTGTCAGTGAAGCGCAGATCAATCCACTTAACGTCATGATCTTTGATGAGTTGAACCGACTTCGACATGGTGTCCTCCGGGTGGCTTCGGGCTGGGTAGTGGAGTTAGCCCTGAAAGAGTGGTGATGCCGGCGCGAATATCGGCCAAGGCAACCTGCCTCACAAGAGAGCAAATTGCATGCCAGTGCCCCGTGATGGGTTTTTTGCCCCAATCTCAAGCGTTGCAGCGAGCATAGGAGAATTTTCGGGCATTTGCCGCACCAATATGGTTCCTGAATAATTGCGAATGACCTGTTTTGGTGCGCTCGAAACCATCTGCACAATAACTGGTTAAACCTTGAGCAATTTCCGCTATAATCCGCGCCCCCCTTTTTCGGCCGGCCCTTCGCGCGCTGTTTTCATGAAACTTATCGTAAAAGTCTTCCCCGAAATCACCATTAAAAGCCGCCCTGTCCGGACGAAATTCATCCGCCAGCTGGCCAAGAACATCCGTACCGTGCTCCGCGACCTGGACCCGGACGTGGTGGTGAACGGCGTGTGGGACAACCTCGAGCTGGAAACCGCGCTGAGCGAGCCCAAGGCCTTGCAGGAGCTGACCGAGCGCCTGTGCTGCATGCCGGGCATCGCGCATTTCCTGCAGGTCGATGAATACCCGCTGGGTGATTTCGACGACATCACCGCCAAGTGCAAGCAGCACTTCGGCGCTGCCCTGCCCGGGAAGATCTTTTCGGTGCGCTGCAAGCGGGCCGGCAAGCACAGCTTCACCTCGATGGAGGTGGAGAAATACGTCGGCAGCCAGTTGCGCCGACAGTGCGATGCCGCCGGGATTTCCCTCAAGGCGCCGGAAATCGAAGTGCGGATGGAAATTCGCGACCAACGGTTGTTTGTCATCCACAGCCAGCACAATGGCCTGGGCGGTTACCCGCTGGGTTCCATCGAGCAGACGCTGGTGCTGATGTCCGGCGGTTTCGATTCCACCGTGGCCGCCTATCAGATGATGCGCCGCGGCCTGATGACCCACTTCTGTTTCTTCAACCTCGGTGGCCGCGCCCACGAGCTGGGGGTGATGGAAGTCGCCCACTACCTGTGGAAGAAGTACGGCAGCTCCCAGCGGGTGCTGTTCGTCAGCGTGCCGTTCGAGGAAGTGCTGGGGGAAATTCTCGGCAAAGTCGATAACAGTCATATGGGCGTAGTATTGAAGCGTATGATGTTGCGCGCGGCCTCGATCATGGCCGATCGACTGCACATCGATGCGTTGGTCACCGGCGAGGCGATCTCCCAGGTGTCCAGCCAGACGCTGCCTAACCTGTCGGTGATCGACTGCGTGACCGAGAAGCTGGTGATCCGTCCGCTGATCGCCAGCCACAAGCAGGACATCATCAACCTGGCGAACGAGATCGGCACGGCCGACTTCGCCAAGCATATGCCGGAATATTGCGGGGTCATTTCGGTGAACCCCAAGACCCACGCCAAGCGCAATCGCGTGGAGTACGAAGAACAGCAGTTCGACATGGCGATTCTCGAGCGGGCGCTCGAGCGGGCCAAACTGGTGCCGATCGATCGGGTCATCGACGAACTGGGCCAGGATTTGCAGATCGAAGAAGTCAGCGTGGCGCTGGCCGGTCATATCGTGATCGACATCCGTCACCCGGATGCTCAGGAAGACGACCCGCTGGAGATCGCTGGCATCGAGGTACAAGCGATGCCGTTTTATGCACTGAACGCTCGTTTCAAGGAACTGGACCCTACTCGCCAGTACCTGTTGTATTGCGACAAAGGCGTGATGAGTCGCCTGCATGCCCACCATTTGCTCAGTGAGGGGCATGCCAATGTGCGCGTTTATCGACCGAGCTAAGTGCCCGGGGCTGTTTGCCTGTGGCTTGCGTCACCGGCCCCCCGACGCCGCCGTCAAGCTGTAACGGCAAAGCCTGACTCTACTGTAAATCGCTGCCAAGACTTGTCAGCACACCGAATCCTCTGATCGAGATACACAAGTGATCGAAAATCTACGCAACATCGCCATCATTGCCCACGTTGACCATGGTAAGACCACCCTGGTAGACAAACTCCTGCGTCAATCCGGCACCCTGGAGCGCAACGAGCTCAACGACGAGCGCGTGATGGACTCCAACGACCAGGAAAAAGAGCGCGGTATTACCATCCTGGCGAAAAACACCGCCATCAACTGGAACGGCTACCACATCAACATCGTGGACACCCCGGGCCACGCCGACTTCGGTGGTGAAGTAGAGCGCGTGATGTCGATGGTCGACTCCGTGCTGCTGCTGGTTGACGCCCAGGACGGCCCTATGCCGCAAACCCGTTTCGTGACCAAGAAGGCGTTCGAAGCCGGCCTGCGTCCAATCGTGTGCATCAACAAGGTTGACCGTCCAGGCGCGCGTCCGGACTGGGTTCTGGACCAGATCTTCGACCTGTTCGACAACCTGGGTGCCACCGAAGAACAGCTGGACTTCAAAGTCGTCTACGCCTCGGCCCTGAACGGTATCGCCGGTCTGGACCACAACGAAATGGCTGACGACATGACCCCGCTGTACCAGTCGATCGTCGACAACGTACCGGCGCCGGCTGTTGACCGTGACGGTCCGTTCCAGATGCAGATCTCCGCGCTGGACTACAACAGCTTCCTGGGTGTTATCGGCGTTGGCCGTATTGCCCGTGGTCGCGTCAAGCCGAACACCCCGGTTGTTGCTATCAGCGCCGACGGCAAGAAGCGCAACGGTCGTATCCTGAAGCTGATGGGTCACCACGGTCTGCACCGCGTGGACGTTGAAGAAGCGGCTGCAGGCGACATCGTGTGCATCAGCGGTATGGACGAGCTGTTCATTTCCGACACCCTGTGCCAACTGGACACCCCGGAGGCGATGAAGCCTCTGACCGTTGACGAGCCAACCGTTTCCATGACCTTCCAGGTAAACGACTCGCCTTTCTGCGGTAAAGAAGGCAAGTTCGTGACCTCCCGTAACATCAAGGAGCGTCTGGACAAAGAGCTGCTGTACAACGTTGCACTGCGCGTTGAAGAAGGCGACTCGGCTGACAAGTTCAAGGTTTCCGGCCGTGGTGAGCTGCACCTCTCGGTACTGATCGAAACCATGCGTCGCGAAGGCTTCGAAATGGCTGTAGGCCGTCCGGAAGTGATCATCCGTCTGGTTGACGGCGTGAAGCACGAACCGTACGAAAACGTCACCATCGACCTGCCGGAAGAATCCCAGGGCAAGGTGATGGAAGAGATGGGGCTGCGTAAAGGCGATCTGACCAACATGGTGCCGGATGGCAAGGGCCGTGTACGTCTGGAATACAACATCCCTGCTCGTGGTCTGATCGGTTTCCGTAACCAGTTCCTGACCCTGACCAACGGTGCTGGCATCCTGACTTCGATCTTCGACCGTTACGACGTGATGAAGTCCGGCGACATGTCCGGCCGTCAGAACGGCGTTCTGGTTTCGGTTGAAACCGGCAAGGCACTGACCTACTCCCTGGAAACCCTGCAGGCGCGCGGCAAGCTGTTCGTCGAGCACGGCCAGGAAATCTACAACGGTCAGATCGTGGGTCTGAACAGCCGTGACAACGACCTGGGCGTGAACCCTACCAAGGGCAAGAAGCTCGACAACATGCGTGCTTCGGGTAAAGACGAAACCATCGCCCTGGTTCCACCTGTTCGCTTCACCCTGGAACAGGCCCTGGAATTCATCCAGGACGACGAGCTGTGCGAAGTCACGCCTAAGTCCATCCGCCTTCGCAAGAAGATCCTGGACGAAAGCGAGCGTACCCGCGCTGCCAAGAAAGCCAAGGCTTGATCGTTTAGCCCCGGCTGAATAAAAAACGCCCCCGACCGCAAGGTCGGGGGCGTTTTTGTTTGTGCGGTTTATCTGATGTTGCCGAGGTGGCGAGTGCTATTCAGTAAAGGCGGTTTGAAGCCAAGCCCACTCGCCACAGGTTCTGGTCAGAAGTTGTACAGCGTCTTGTCCGGTGCCTGGCGTTCCGGGGCCTTCGGCTTGTAGGCGCAATAGCCCGGGCGTGGCCCGATTTTTGGATGGTTTCGGCAGGTGTCCGGGCGTTTGTCGTAGATGGTGCACAACCGCGACTTGCGATCCAGGTACAGGCAATCGTTGTTGCTCATGCGCTGCAAGGTGAAGATCTCGGACTTCTGGTTGTAACGCTCGACGATCCCTTCCTTCTGCAGGCGCTTGGCGATGTTCTTCGGCGGGTCGCCACGCTCGAACTCGTCGACGATGCCGATGCGGATCAGGTCCTTGATCTTCACTTCCACCGGCAAGGTGCAGCAACTGGACATGCAGCCGCCGCACATGTGACTGGAGTATTTCTGCCAGGTTTCGAGGCGGTCGAGTTCCGCGGCGGCGATCAGGGTGGGTTTCATCGGGGCGTTGTCCAGGGTGTATCAGGGCGCGCGATGATACCGGGGCTGGTGGATTTGTGAACAACCTTTTGACGGTTTTTTATACAAGCGCGCCTTTGCAGGGAGATTTCCACATGACTGCATTCTTTTGGGGCAATACTGGCTCGGCGGTTTTTCCCGCGGCCATCTGCAAAAAACGCCGAACCCGCACGGCTGCCTTGGGTCGAACCGTCTAGGCTCAGAAGGCCCGTCTTTCCAATCCTCCATCTCGCTAGAGGTTGTATCGATGTCTCAGGAACCGCTAGTCCGTGAAGCCGAGGTCGCTGCCTTTCGTGAGGCGGTCCTCGCCAAACTTACATACGCGGTGGGCAAGGACCCGGACCACGCGTTTGATCATGACTGGTTCGAGGCTATCGCCTTGGCCGCCCGCGACCATATGGTCGAACACTGGATGGACCACACGCGGCAGATTTATCGCAAGGGCCAGAAGCGGGTGTATTACCTGTCCCTGGAGTTCCTCATCGGCCGGCTGCTGTACGACAGCCTGAGCAACCTCGGCCTGCTGGAGGTGGCCCGGGAGGCGTTGGTGGAGCTGGGCGTGGACCTGGAACGCATCCGTCTGCTGGAGCCCGATGCGGCCCTGGGCAACGGTGGCCTGGGGCGCCTGGCGGCCTGCTTCATGGAAAGCATGTCGACCCTCGGGATCGCCGGTCACGGCTATGGCATTCGCTACGAGCACGGCTTGTTCCGCCAGGCCGTCGTCGATGGCTGGCAGCAGGAGCAGACCGAGAACTGGCTGGACTTCGGCAACCCCTGGGAGTTCGAGCGCGCCGAAGTGATCTATCCCGTCGGTTTCGGCGGCCAGGTGCAGACCGTCACCGATGCCAATGGCGCGAGCCGCCAGGTCTGGACGCCGTCGGAAACCGTGCGGGCGGTGGCCTATGACACGCCGGTGGTGGGGTGGCGCGGGGCCAGTGTGAACACCCTGCGCCTGTGGCGGGCGCGGGCGATGGAGGATCTGCACCTGGAGCGCTTCAATGCCGGCGACCACCTCGGCGCGGTGGCCGAGGTGGCGCGGGCCGAGAGCATTTCCCGGGTCCTGTACCCGGCCGACAGTACCGAAGCCGGCCAGGAGCTGCGGTTGCGCCAGGAGTACTTCTTTGTCTCCGCCTCGTTGCAGGACCTGCTGCGCCGGCACAAGAACATGCACGACTCGGTGCTCAGCCTTGGCGAGCACGCGGCGATCCAGCTCAACGACACCCACCCCTCGATTGCCGTGGCCGAGTTGATGCGCCAACTGGTCGACCTGCACGATATCGCTTGGGATGCGGCCTGGCAGATCACCGTGGAAACCCTCTCCTACACCAACCACACGCTGCTGCCCGAAGCCCTGGAAACCTGGCCGGTGGGCCTGATGGAACGCATGCTGCCGCGGCATATGCAGATCATCTACCTGATCAACGCCCAGCACATCGATTCGCTGCGGGCCAAGGGCATTCACGATTTCGACGTGCTGCGCGCGGTGTCGCTGATCGAGGAGGACAACGGCCGGCGGGTGCGCATGGGCAACCTGGCGTTCCTCGGCTCCCACAGCGTCAACGGCGTTTCCGGCCTGCACACCCAGCTGATGCGCAGCACGGTGTTTTCCGAACTGCACAAGCTCTATCCGGAGCGGATCAACAACAAGACCAACGGCATCACCTTCCGCCGCTGGCTGTACCAGGCCAACCCGAAACTCACGGCGATGATGGTCGATGCGCTGGGGCCGGAGCTGCTCGATAACCCCGAGCAACTGTTGCAGGGCCTGGAGCCCTTTGCCGAGAAGGCCGGTTTTCGCAAACAGTTCGCCGAACAGCGCCTGCACAGCAAGCGGGCCCTGGCGGCCTTGATCCATGAGCGGCTGGGGATCGCCATCAACCCGGCGGCGATGTTCGATGTGCAGGTCAAGCGGATCCACGAGTACAAGCGCCAGTTGCTCAACCTGCTGCATACCGTGGCCCTGTACCAGGCGATCCGTGCCGAGCCGGAAACCGACTGGGTGCCGCGGGTGAAGATCTTCGCCGGCAAGGCGGCGGCCAGCTATCACCAGGCCAAGCTGATCATCAAGCTGGCCAACGATATCGCCCGCACGGTGAACCACGACCCTACCGTACGGGGCCTGCTCAAGGTGGTGTTCCTGCCCAACTACAACGTCAGCCTGGCGGAAAGCATCATCCCGGCGGCGGACCTGTCGGAGCAGATTTCCACCGCGGGTTTCGAGGCCTCGGGCACCAGCAACATGAAGTTCGGTCTCAACGGCGCGCTGACCATCGGCACCCTGGACGGGGCCAACGTCGAGATGTGCGAGCGGGTGGGCGAGGAACATATGTTCATCTTCGGCCTCGGCGCCCGGCAGGTGGAGTCGCGCAGGCGCAACGGCGAGTTCAGCGCGGCGGCGGATGTGGCCGCCTCCCATCGGCTCAACGATGTGCTGCAGGCCATTCGCGGCGGGGTGTTTTCACCGGACGATCCGGCGCGCTACGTCGGGCTGGTGGATTCGCTGATCGACTATGACCGCTTCCTGGTCTGCGCCGATTTCGATTCCTACTGGAGCGCCCAGGCCCGGGTCGAAGCCCATTGGAACGACTCCAAGGAATGGTGGCGTTCTGCCGTACTCAACAGTGCGCGGATGGGCTGGTTTTCCTCGGACCGGACGATTCGTGAGTACGCCACTGAAATCTGGAAGGCATTGGAGTAACTTTTTGCGGCAAGTTGTGCGTCCGGCCCCACTTTCCGGGGGCCGGATCGATATACTACGCGGCATCTTTCGGACGCCGCATAGGGATATCGCGCATGCAATGGATTCTGATGCTGGTGGGCCTGGCATTGGGCTGGCTGGTGGACTCGGTGTTCACCGATGCCTTGATCGGTGCCCTGCTGGGCCTGGGCATCGGCCAGACCTTTCGCCTGATGAGCCTGGGTCGGCAGACCGCCGAGCAGGTGGTTCAACTGGAGCAGGCGCGAAAAGCCCTGGCGAGCGTCGAGCAGCGGCTGCATCAGCTCGAAGTCGCCGTCACCCGAACACCTGAACAGCCTGTGGCCCCGACGCTCGCCGACGTGGCGCCGGAGGTTGCCGCGCCAGCGTCGCCAAGCGTCGCCGAACAGGCGCCCGCGGAACAAGCCCCCGAGCCGATCCCGGAAGTCCTGGGCGTCGCTCCCGAACTGGTCTGGGAGCTGCCGACCGAACTCCAGGCGCCCGCGCGCGAAACGCCGCAGGTCGAAAGCGTCCACGCCGAGGTCGATGCCTGGGCGCCGGAACCGGTCATCGCCCAATCCCGCGAGCCACAAGCACCTCGCGTTCCTCGCGAACCCAACCTGATCGAACGTGCCCTGGCCGGTGCCCGCGACTGGCTGTTCGGCGGCAACACGGTGTTGCGCGTCGGCGTGCTCCTGTTGTTCCTCGGCCTGGCTTTCCTGCTGCGCTATGCCACCGAAGGCATGGTGGTGCCCATCGAGGCGCGCTACGCTGGGGTCGCTGCTTGCGCCCTGGGCCTGCTCGGGCTCGGTTGGTGGCTGCGCCTGCGCAACAGCAACTATGCGTTGATGCTGCAAGGCACCGGGATCGCGGTGCTGTACCTGACGGTCTTCGCCGCCATGCGCCTGCATCCGCTGCTCGACCCTTCGGCAGCCCTGGGTCTGCTGGTGGCGGTCACCGTGTTCTCGGCGATCCTCGCGGTCACCCAGGACGCCCTTGGCCTGGCCGCCGCCGCGGCGCTGGGCGGTTTCGCCGCGCCGATCCTGACCTCCACCGGCAGTGGCAACCACGTGGCGTTGTTCAGCTACTTCGCCATGCTGAACGCCGGCATCCTGGCCATTGCCTGGTTCAAGGCCTGGCGTCTGCTCAACCTGATCGGTTTTGTCGGCACCTTCGGCATCGGTTTCGCCTGGGGCCTGCGTTCGTATAAACCGGAGTTGCTGTGGAGCACCGAACCTTTCCTGGTGCTGTTCTTCCTGATGTACCTGGCGATCGGCCTGCTGTTCGCCCGACGTAAATTGCGCGAGCTGGCCGCCGGGCCCGAGGACGACAGTCGTGATGCGCTGCTGCGCTGGTCGGCGCGCCAGGGCGACTATGTCGACGGCGTCATGCTGTTCGGACCGCCACTGGTGGGTTTCGGTCTGCAATTCGCCGTGGTCCGGCACCTGGAGTTCGCGGCGGCCTTCAGCGCCTTGGCCCTGGGCATCATCTACATGGGGCTGGCGCGGATCCTGGCCGGCGGTCGCGCCTTGCTGCTGGGGGAAACCTGCCTGGCCCTGGGGGTGATCTTCGCCAGCCTGGCGATCCCGCTGGGCCTGGATGCCCGCTGGACTTCGGCGGCCTGGGCGGTGGAAGGCGCAGGGATCTTCTGGCTTGGCGTGCGCCAGCAACGGCCGTTCGCCCGGGTGTTTGCGCTGTTGTTGCAGGTCGGCGCGGCGCTGGCGTTTCTCGGCAAGCTGCAAGTCGGGGAAGTCAACCTGTTGGACGGCGCACCGCTGGGTGCCTTGCTGCTGGGCGGATCCTTGTTGTTCAGCTTCCAGCAATTGCGCAAGGCCGTGCCTGAGCAGCTCTCCCCCTGGGAGCGCCACCTGGCACCGCTGCTGGCCTGTGGCGGCCTGACCTTCCTCTACCTGCTGGCACCGCTGTTCTTCTCCACCCAGGGTACTTCCATCAGTTGGGCGCTGGCCGGGCTGGCGACCCTGTTTGTCGGCCTGCGCCTGCAATCGCGCAGTTTCCTGTTCAGTGCCTTTGCCGTGCAACTGCTCGGTGGCGCCCTGTTCCTGCTGCGGCTGCATGGCGCCCAGGGCGGCTCGACGGCGGTGTTCAATGCCGGCTGGAACGGCCTGATGAGTGCGTCGCTGATCGGCCTGTCACTGATCGCCGGGATGCTGCTGGCGGCCCGCGACGAGATGGTGCGCAACGATGTGCGCCTGCTGCGCAGCCTGTCGGTGGTGTTGCTGGCGGGGCTGGTGCTGATCAATCTCGCGGTGCTGTTCGTCCTGCCCTGGGAAACCGCCAGCGGGGTCTGGGCGGCCAGCGGCTTGTTGATCATCTGGCTGAGCCTGTACCTGCAGCAACGGGTGAGTTTCGTCTTCGGCCTGCTGTTGCAGGTGATCGGTGGCACGGCCTTCCTGCTGGCCGAGCCGGAGCTGTTCCGCGCGCTGTCCGCCGAGGGCTTGCGGCCGTTGGCCCACAGCGGCTTCTGGACACCGATGGTGCTGAGCCTGGCGGCGATGATCGGCGCCTGGCGCTTGCAGCGTGGAACCCCGGCCGCGGCATTCGAGGCCCTGAGCCTGGTGGGGCTGTCCACTGTCCTGCTGATCTGGGGCGCGTTGTGGTGGGCGCTGGCCTGGGTCAGCGAAGTGCTGCGTTTTGTCCCGGCGCATCTCCAGGCCCAGGCGTTGCTGGGGCTGGCGGTGCTCAGCGTGGTGCTCTGGACGCCGCTGGCGGCGCGGCTGAACTGGCCGACGCTGGGCCGGCTCTGCACCTTGCTGACGCCGGTGGCGGTGGTGGTGCTCTATGGCGCCTGGTACCCGGCTTATCACCCGGCGGCCGATTACGGCTGGCTGGCCTGGGCGGCGGTGTTCGTCGTGCATCTGCTGTCCTTGCGCCGCCTGGCGCCGATCCTGCCCGCCCGGGCCATGAGCTATGCCCATGTGCTGGGTTGCTGGCTGATCCTCGGCGTGCTGGCGCTGGAGCTGCGTTTTGGCCTGATGAGCCTGTCCGAGCATTACAACGCCTGGCGCTGGCTGGGCTGGGCGATCCTGCCGAGCCTCTATCTGGTGCTGATGGCCGCACCGCGCCAATGGCCATGGCCGGTGGCGGCGTTCCCACGCGAATATCGCCTGTACGCCGCCTTGCCCCTGGCCGTGCTGATGCTGGCCTGGTTCTGGCTGGCGAACACTTTCAGCGACGGCCAGGCCGAGCCGCTGCCGTATGTGCCGCTGCTCAACCCGTTGGAGCTGGGCCTGATGTTCGCCCTGCTGGGGATCTACCTCTGGTCGCAGAGCGCCGTGGCGCAGTGGGCGCTTCGCCGCGACTACGCGCAGCTGGTCACCCAGGCCGTGGCCGGGCTCTCGTTGTTCGCCTTCGTGACCGCGCTGGTGATGCGCGCCGCGCACCATTGGGGCGGCGTGCCGTTCAACCTGGATGACTTGCTGGCGTCGATGCTGGTGCAGGCCGGCCTGTCGATTGCCTGGACCCTGATTGCCCTGGGCCTGATGATCGGCGGGCATCTGCGTCATCGGCGCGAGGTCTGGCTGGTGGGCGCGGCGCTGATCGCCGTGGTGGTCGCCAAGCTGTTCTTCGTCGAGTTGAGCAACCGTGGCGGACTGGCGCGGATCGTCTCGTTCATCGGCGTGGGTGTGCTGTTGCTGGTGGTCGGCTACTTTGCGCCGCTGCCGCCAAAACGTCCGGAGCCGAAGCCCGGGCAAGCGGAAACTGAAGGAGTGTCGTCTTGATTGGCAAATCGCGCCCGTGCTGGTTGGGCATCATGGGGCTGTGCGTGGCGCTGTCGGCGCTGGCCCAGGAAAAACCGACGGACTACAGCACCCAGGTGCCCCTGAGCCTGAGTGGCGAGGGCCCCTGGTATCGCCTGGAGTTGCCGCTGAGCCTGCAGTTGAGTGCACGCCAGTCCGACCTGAGCGATGTGCGGGTGTTCAATGCCGCCGGCGAGCCCCAGGCCTATGCCCTGGCGCGGGAACAGGCGCAGGCGACGCAGAGCCACAGCCTGACGGATGTGAAGTGGTTCCCGCTGTACAACTCGGCGGATGCACCCCAGGCCACGCCGAGCGTGCGGGTCAAGTCGTCGGCCAACGGCACCCTGGTCGAGGTCAGTCCCACGGGTCAGCAGGAAGCCGGTGAAGAAGTCCTGCGCGGCTGGCTGCTGGATGCCAGCGCGATCAAGGCGCCGTTGCAGCAGCTTGTTTTGGACTGGAGCAGCGAGCGCGATGGCTTCCAGCGTTTCAGCATCGAGGCCAGTGACGACTTGCAGCACTGGCAAGACTGGGGCGACGGGCAGGTGGCGCGCCTGTCCTTTGCCGACGAACGGGTGGAGCAACATGAAGTCGCCTTGCCGGGGCAGTCGGCGCGCTACCTGCGCCTGTTGTGGCAGTCGCCGCAGGCGGCGCCGGCGCTCAGTTCCGCGCGGTTGGCCAGCTCCACCACCAGCAGCCTGCCCTTGCCGCTGGCATGGTCGCAGCCGCTGGCCGGCAGCAGTGCCAAGCCCGGCGAATACACCTGGCAGTTGCCGCTCGGCCTGCCCCTTGAACAGGTACGGGTCGAGCTGGCGCAGGCCAACAGCCTGGCGCCGGTGACCCTGTACGGGCGCCAGGACGGCAATGCGCCCTGGCAGACGCTGGGCAGCGGTTTGCTCTATCGCCTGACCCAGAACGGCCAGGACGTGGTCCGGGACCAGTTGCAGTTGCCCGGCCATGCCGTCGCGCAATTGAAGCTGGTGGTCGACCAGCGCGGCGGTGGCCTGGGGGCGCAGGCGCCGACCTTGCGTTTCGCGGTGCGCAGCACGCAGTTGGTGTTCCTCGCCCGTGGCGAACCGCCGTTTTCCCTGGCGCTGGGCAACCCGACGGTCAAGGCGGCCAACCTGTCGTTGTCGACCCTGATCCCCGATTACAGCCCGCAGCGCTTGGCGGGGTTGGGCAAGGCCACGGCCAGCGGTGGCGCGGTGGCGACGCTGCAGCCGCCGGTGGTGGCGGTGACGCCGGGTCCCGACTGGAAGAAGGTCGGCCTGTGGGCGGTCCTGCTGCTGGGGGTGGCGGCCTTGGCCGGGATGGCGTTCAGCTTGTTGCGCAAGCCGCAGGTGTAGGCGCCTGGCAAGGACCGGGGCAGGCCATTTCCGGCGTTTTTTTGAACTAGGCTCAACCTAGTCCCTGAACTCTCCATGTCAGAACTCGGTCTGATAGGAGGCAATACCTGTCGACTCGCGTTAAACTGCGCGGGTTTTCAGCCCCCCCATTTCCGGAGCCATCCATGTCCCGCGTTACCCTGAGTCGCTATTTGATTGAGCAGACCCGCAGCAACAACACGCCTGCCGATCTGCGTTTCCTGATCGAAGTGGTCGCGCGTGCGTGCAAGGAAATCAGCCATGCCGTCTCCAAGGGCGCGCTGGGCGGGGTTCTGGGCAGCATGGGCACCGAGAACGTACAGGGCGAAGTGCAGAAGAAACTCGACGTGCTGTCCAACGAGATCCTGCTCGAAGCCAACGAGTGGGGCGGTCACCTGGCCGGCATGGCGTCCGAAGAAATGGACAATGCCTACCAGATCCCCGGCAAATACCCGAAAGGCGCCTACCTGCTGGTATTCGACCCGCTGGACGGTTCGTCGAACATCGATATCAACGCACCGGTCGGTACCATCTTCTCGGTGCTGCGTTGCCCGAACGAATACCTGAGCCAGAACGAAGCCTTGAATGAAAAGGCCTTCCTGCAGCCAGGTACCCAACAGGTAGCCGCCGGTTATGCCATCTACGGCCCGCAGACCATGCTGGTGCTGACCCTGGGCGATGGCGTGAAAGGCTTTACCCTTGACCGTGAAATGGGCAGTTTCGTGCTGACCCATGAAGACATCAAGATCCCGACCTCCACTCAGGAATTCGCGATCAACATGTCCAATCAGCGTCACTGGGAAGCTCCGGTACAACGCTACGTCAGCGAACTGCTGGCCGGCGAAGAAGGCCCGCTGAAAAAGAACTACAACATGCGCTGGGTCGCCGCGATGGTGGCGGACGTGCACCGTATCCTGACCCGTGGCGGCTTGTTCATGTACCCGCGTGACAGCCGCGAGCCGTCCAAGCCGGGCAAGCTGCGCCTGATGTACGAAGCCAACCCGATGTCGTTCCTGGTGGAACAGGCGGGCGGTGCGTCCACCGACGGCCACCAGCGTATCCTCGACATCCAGCCTGAAGGCCTGCACCAGCGTGTCGCGGTGTTCCTCGGCTCCAAGGAAGAAGTGGCGCGGGTCACCGACTACCACAAGGGCTGACCCATGTCCGCGCCCTGGCAGCCCTTGCTCGCGTGGTGGTTCGGTTCAGCCGAGACGCCCGCCGCGATGGTGGCTGACAAGGGCCGGTTGTGGTTCGGCAAGCGCGACAGCCAGGACCTTGAAGCGCGCCAGCGTTTCGGGGTTCAGGTCGAGCAGGCACTGGCCGGCGGATTGGTCGAGTGGACGCAATGTCCCGAAGGCTGGCTGGCCGTGGTGATCCTGCTCGATCAACTGCCGCGGATGATCTTCCGTGGCACCCCCAAGGCTTTTTCCGGTGATGCCCGCGCCCAGGCGCTGGTGGCGCAGGGGATAGCCGCGGACTTCGATCGGCGGTTGTCGGCGATGCAGCGGGTGTTCATCTACCTGGTGCTCGAGCACTGCGAGAACCTGGCGGTGCAGAACGAGGCGGTGTCGCGCTATGCGGCGTTGCAGCGGGAGCAACCGGAGGTGGATCGGGCGGTATTTGCCGATCATCTGGACTATGCCGAACGGCATCACAGGATCATTGCCCGGTTCGGGCGCTTTCCCCATCGCAATGCGCTTCTCGGGCGTGAATCCACGGCTGAGGAAGTGGCGTTCCTGCGCGAGCCCGGTTCAGGTTTCTAACCTGGTATTGAGGCTGGCGCGGACTTTGTAGGAGCCGGCTTGCTGGCGATGGCGGCAGATCAGGCGATGCAAGGCTCACCGGCCTCATCGCCGGCAAGCCGGCTCCTACAGGTTTCGCTGTGCTCTGTAGGAGCAGGGGCCCGCAAAATCCAAGGGATCCTAGATCCGGAAAGTCCCCACCAGATGCTTCAATCGCGCCGCCTGCTGCTCCAGGTCCGCACAGGCGCGCAAGGTCGATTGCAGGTTTTCCACGCCTTCCTGGTTCAGCATGTTGATCTCGGTAATGTCGACGTTGATCGACTCCACCACCGCCGTCTGCTCCTCGGTCGCGGTCGCCACCGACTGGTTCATGCCGTCGATCTCGCCGATCCGCTGGGTCACGCTGCCCAGTCGCTCGCCCGCCTGGTTGGCAATGCCCACGCTGTTTTCGCTCTGACGCTGGCTGTCGGTCATGATGCCCACCGCTTCCCGGGCGCCGACCTGCAACTCCTCGATCATCTTCTGCACCTGCTGCGCAGAATCCTGGGTGCGGTGCGCCAGGTTGCGCACCTCATCGGCGACCACCGCAAACCCGCGCCCGGCCTCACCGGCACGGGCGGCCTCGATGGCGGCGTTGAGCGCCAGCAGGTTGGTCTGCTGGGAAATGCCGGTGATCACTTCGAGAATCTGCCCGATGTTCACCGTGTTGCTGTTCAGGGTTTCGATATTGCCGCACGAATCGCTGATCTTGGCCGACAGTTGCTGCATCGCGTTGATGGTCTTGTCCACCACCTGCTGACCGTCTTCGGCCAGGTTGCGGGCTTCGCTCGAATGCTGCGAGGCGAGGGCGGCGTTCTGCGCGATCTCCTGGGCCGCGGCACCGAGCTGGTTGATCGCCGCGGCCACGCTGCTGGTACGGCTGGCCTGCTGGTCGGAGTTGAGCATCGACGAGTTGGAGGCGCTGACCACCCGCAAGGCCACTTCGTTGACCTGGCCGGTGGCCGAGGCCACTTCACGGATCGAAGTGTGGATACGCTCGACGAAACGGTTGAAGGACATGCCCAGGGTGCCGAACTCATCGTGGCCGTGGATGGTCAGGCGCTTGGTCAGGTCGCCTTCGCCCTCGGCGATGTCATGCATGGCGCGGCCCATCAGGTGCAGCGGCTGCATCAGCACACGAATCAGCATGCCCAGCAGGGCGATGATGATGATCACGGCGATCACCGTGGCGACGATCGCCGAGGTGCGAAACTCGCTGAGCATGGAGAAGGCAGTGTCCTGGTCGAGCACCAGGGCGACGTACCAGTCCACCGAGGACACGCCGTTGACGTGGGTGAAGGAAATGAACTGGTGCTTGCCGTCCGCGTCGACTTCCTTGAGCCCGGCACTGATTTTCGGTGCGCCGGCCGGATAGGCGTCGGAGAGGTTTTTCAGGATCAGCTTGCTGTCCGGGTGGATCAGGATCTTGCCGTCGGCGCTGACGATGAACGCATGCCCGTGACCGCCGAAGTTCAACGAGTTGATGATGGCGCTGATGCTGCCCAGGTCGATGTCGGCGCCGGTCACGCCGATAAACTGGCCCTGATGCTGCACCGGGGTGGCCAGGGTGATCACCAGCTTGCCGGAGGAGGCGGCGATGTAGGGTTCGGTGACGATGGTCTGCTGGGCAGCGGTGGCGGCCTTGTACCAGCCACGGGTGCGCGGATCGTAGTCGGCGGGACGGCTGCCCACCGGAACCGAGGTCATCACGCCTTCCGCGCTGCCGAAATAGCTGAGCTGGAAGTTGCTGGAGTAGGCGGGCAGGCCGATGGCGTGTTTCAGGCTGTCGGCGGAGCTGCCATCCGCGGCGATCTGCTGGGACAGCGATTGCAGCAGTTGAATGCGACTTTCCAACCAGGTCTGGATATTGCTGGTGGTCAGGCTGCCCAAGGCCTGCATCGAGTCCTCGGTGCTGTGACGCAGAGCCTCGCGTTGACGGTAGTCGTTGAACAGGATGAAGCAGGCGAATGCCACGGCGACCACCAGGGCCGCCGCCAACAGGATCTTATGGCTGAATTTGAAATTTTTGGTCATGAAATGGGCTGTCCGCAGGGGGGCTGGTCACCAGGGGGCGTCAATTTGCCACAGGTCTCGACCTATGGGGCAATTTCTCTTGGTCAACGTTGGTGTCGGAAGTCCTTGTCCTGCTTTTCCATTGCTCGCCATGGCGGGGTGTCGCGCCTTGAATGGCTACTGACCGGCCGTCCATGCAGGCAATGGGGTATTGCCCCTTTATGTCGGCACCTTTGCACTGAATATTAATTTTCGAGGGGCAAAGCCGACGAAATGCCGGTTTCGCGGAAAAAAATGCCTGAACAGCCCCGATGGAAAGGGCCGTAAGAAAAGGTCGTAGGCTCGGGAACCAGATGGGCATTTTCTCTTCTAAGCTTGCGGTAGGCAGCCGTGCCACCTTTGAGCCCCAGGAGTTCCCCCCATGTCGTTGCGCTCTCTCGCCCTTGTGTCGTTTTGCGTGCTGTTGGTCGCATGCAGCAGGGTCAATCAGGAAAACTACTCGAAACTGTCCACCGGCATGGCCAAGGCGGATGTCGAGAAACTGCTCGGCTCACCTTCGGACTGTTCCGGGGCACTCGGCATGTCCAGTTGCACCTGGGGCAACAAGAACAGCTTTATCAGCGTGCAGTACGCCGGTGACAAAGTCCTGATGTTTTCCGGGCAAGGCCTGAAGTAAACCGGGGCGATCGCCCTCGGGAGAAGAACAATGCTGCGTTTAGTGGTTACTCTTTTGGCTGGCTTGTTGCTGGCCGGTTGCGCTACGTCAGGCGACGATTTGGCGCCCAAGACCGCGGGTCATGTGGACCTGAAACGTTACCAGGGCACCTGGTACGAACTGGCACGAATGCCGATGTATTTCCAGCGCAATTGCGCGCAGTCGGAAGCCCGCTACAGCTTGATGGCGGATAACAAGGTGGCGGTGTTCAACCGTTGCCTGACCGAGAAGTGGACCTGGGAAGAAGCCAAGGGCACGGCGACGCCGCAGGTGCCCGGGCAGACCGACAAGCTGTGGGTGAAGTTCGATAACTGGTTCACCTCGCTGTTGCCGGGCGTGGCCAAGGCCGATTACTGGATCCTGTACGTCAGCGACGACTACAAGACCGCGATTGTCGGCAATCCGAATCGTCGCTACCTGTGGTTGTTGTCGCGGACCCCCCGGGTCACCGAGGACACCCGTGAGGACCTGCTGAGCAGGGCGCGCCAGCAGGGTTACGACACCTCCCGGCTGATCTGGCGCACACCGGATTCGAAGATGCCGAACTGAATCCGGCACACCACTACCTAATGTGGGAGCCGGCTTGCCGGCGATGGCGTCCTTGAGGCCTGCATCGGCCTTTCGGTCGTCATCGCCGGCAAGCCGGCTCCTACAGGTACGCGTTCCAGGTCGATAGGATTTTGGGGCTCAGTTCAGCAGATCGCGCAGCACCTGGGTAAACGCCCGGGCGCTCTCTTCTTCGCCCGCGTGGCGTCCACCGCGCACCGCCCACTGGCCGTTGACCATCACATCCCGTACCTGGCGGTCGCCGCCGGCGAACAACCAGCGGTTGAGAATGCCGTCGTCCTGCGCCGTCGCCAGGTACGGGTCGCTGCCGTCGAGCACCAGCCAGTCGGCGCGCTTGCCCACTTCCAGTCGACCAATCGATTGCCCCAGGGCCTGGGCGCCGCCGTCCAGCGCGGCGTCATACAGCGTGCGCCCGACCATCGGCTGATCGGCGCGATACAGGCGATTGCGCCGCTGGTCCCGCAGGCGCTGGCCATATTCCAGCCAGCGCAGTTCTTCCACCACGCTCAAGGAGACATGGCTGTCGGAACCGATGCCCATCCGTCCGCCCTGGGCGAGGAAGTCCACCGCCGGGAAAATCCCGTCGCCGAGGTTGGCCTCGGTGGTCAGGCACAGGCCGGCAATCGCCCGGCTGCGCGCCATGCGGGTGACTTCCTCGGCGTCGGCGTGGGTCGCGTGCACCAGGCACCAGCGCTCGTCCACCTCGACATTGTCGTACAGCCATTGCAGCGGGCGCTTGCCGCTCCAGGTCAGGCAGTCGTCGACTTCCTTCTGTTGCTCGGCGATATGGATATGCACCGGGCAGTGCTTGTCGCTGGCGGCCAGCACTTCGTCGATCTGCTGGGGTGTCACCGCCCGCAACGAGTGGAAGCACAACCCCAGGGCCTGTGCCGGCTGTTTGGCGAGCAACGGCTGCAAACGTGCCTGCAACTTCAGGTAATTCTCGGTGCTGTTGATGAAGCGGCGCTGCCCTTCGTTGGGCACCTGGCCGCCGAAGCCGGAATGGCTGTAGAGCACCGGCAGCAGGGTCAGGCCTATGCCGGCGTCCGTGGCCGCCTGGCTGATGCGCAAGGCCAGTTCGGCCGGATCGGCGTAAGGCTGGCCGTTGCAGTCATGGTGCACATAATGGAATTCGGCCACCGAGGTGTAGCCGGCCTTGAGCATCTCGATGTACAACTGGCGGGCGATGATGCCCATCTGCTCCGGGCTGATCTTGCCGACCAGCCGATACATCAGGTCGCGCCAGGTCCAGAAGCTGTCGTTGGGGTTGCCGGCGACTTCCGCCAGCCCACCCATGGCGCGCTGGAAGGCGTGGGAATGCAGGTTCGGCATGCCCGGCAGCAGCGGGCCGCCCAGCCGTTCGGCGCCTTCTGCATGGGAATCGGCCTGGACCTGGGTCAGCACGCCCTCGGCGTTGACCTCCAGGCGTACGTTGTTGGCCCATCCACTAGGCAGCAGCGCGCGTTCGGCAAAGAAAGCGGACATGGTTAAGCACCCCATCGTGTGTTATTTGTATATACATATACAGACGTTTGCCTGCCCGGTAAACTCCGGCAAGCTAACCATCTTTAAATCGAACAAGGATTTCCCGTGCCGACTCCGCCTGCCAACCCACCGCTGGCTGCCCATATGGGCGACAGTCCGGCGCCGCTCTATGCCCGCGTCAAACAGATGATCAGCCAGCAGATCGACAGCGGAAACTGGCCGCCGCATTACCGCGTGCCGTCCGAGAGCGAACTGGTGGAACAACTGGGCTACAGCCGCATGACCATCAACCGGGCCCTGCGGGAAATGACCGCCGAAGGCCTGCTGGTGCGCATGCAGGGGGTCGGCACTTTCGTCGCCGAGCCGAAGAGCCAGTCGGCGCTGTTCGAAGTGCACAACATCGCCGACGAGATCGCCTCGCGCGGCCATCGCCACACCTGCCAGATCATCACCCTGGGCGAAGAGGCCGCCGGTTCCGAACGGGCCGTGGCCCTGGACATGCGCGAAGGGCAGAAGGTGTTCCACTCGCTGATCGTGCATTTCGAGAACGATATCCCGGTGCAGATCGAGGATCGTTTCGTCAACGCGCTGGTGGCGCCGGACTACCTCAAGCAGGATTTCACCCTGCAGACACCTTACGCCTATCTGTCCCAGGTCGCGCCGCTGACCGAGGGCGAGCACGTGGTCGAAGCCATCCTCGCCGACGCCGAGGAGTGCAAGTTGTTGCAGATCGAGCCGGGCGAGCCGTGCCTGCTGATTCGTCGCCGGACCTGGTCCGGTCGTCAGCCGGTGACTGCCGCTCGTCTGATTCACCCCGGTTCCCGTCATCGTCTGGAAGGACGCTTTACCAAATGAGTCAGTTGAAAGTCTTGCGCGCGGCGGATTACCCGCGCATGCCGTGGAAAAACGGCGGTGGCAGCACCGAGGAAATCACCCGCGACGCAGGCGAAGGCCTGGACGGTTTCGGCTGGCGCCTGTCGATTGCCGATATCGGCGAGTCGGGCGGGTTTTCCACCTTTGCCGGGTACGAGCGGATCATTACCGTGCTGCAAGGCGCGGGCATGACCTTGCAGGTCGATGGCCAGCGCACGCGGGCCTTGTTGCCGCTGGATCCGTTTGCCTTCAGCGGTGCCAGCCAGGTGAGCTGCACCTTGATCGACGGGCCGATCCGCGACTTCAACCTGATCTATGCGCCGGATCGCTACAGCGCGCGCCTGCAGTGGCTTGATGCCATGCAGCCCAAGCGTTTCTTCAGTTCGGCGGCGGTGTTGCTGGTTTTCAGTGTCAGCGAGCAATTGCATGTCGGCCTGGGTAACAGCGGTTATGAAGTGCTGGGGCGGCATGACTGCCTGCAGCTGGACGGTAACAACGGGCTGCTGGAGGTGGCAGTGACCGGGCGTTGCTGTGTGATCGAGCTGACCTCGATTCGCTGACGTTCACATTGGGTTGCAATCATCCGATTGCATCCCTTTTGTCCTCTACATAGTCTTTCTCGCAACACACCCGCCATGCCTATGGTTGCCTCGGCAACCAAGCACAAATCGAGCGGGTTTTTTATGCCTGGATATTTTTCGATGCAGCTTGCCAAGCTGCTCCCATCCCGCACCACTGTGTTACCGAACGCCCCAACATGGCGCGAATCTTTGTTTCGGTAACATTTTCCTACCTGCAGCCTGTCATGCTCCTACAAGTTTAATTTTCCGGCAGAAGCCCCGTCCCAAGGCCCTTGCGGGCTATTCTGAAAAATTCTTCAGCACGCGATTCTCAAGTTGGCCGCTTGATTGCATATGCTTGTATGTACAAGTAAATATGTGTGCGTATGAGTCATCAGGGAGAGCTGCGCACCACCCTAATTTTCGCTTGTGACGGATTTTCCCGCACAAGCTCGCTCGCCCACTGCCTGGGCTGGTTTGGACGATCGCAGAGGAGTTGTTTCGTGACTGAGAATACCCAGAAACCTACCGCCACTTTTACCAAGCGCCGTGACGTCGAAATCCGCGCCGCCCGTGGCAACAAGCTGACCGCCAAGAGCTGGCTGACCGAAGCGCCGCTGCGGATGCTGATGAACAACCTCGACCCGCAAGTGGCCGAGAACCCCAAGGAGCTGGTGGTCTACGGCGGTATCGGCCGGGCCGCGCGCAACTGGGAATGCTACGACAAGATCGTCGAGAGCCTGACCAACCTGAATGACGACGAGACCCTGCTGGTGCAATCCGGCAAGCCGGTCGGCGTGTTCAAGACCCACAGCAACGCCCCGCGCGTGCTGATCGCCAACTCCAACCTGGTACCGCACTGGGCCACCTGGGAACACTTCAACGAACTGGATGCCAAGGGCCTGGCCATGTACGGCCAGATGACCGCCGGCAGCTGGATCTACATCGGCAGCCAGGGCATCGTCCAGGGCACCTACGAAACCTTCGTCGAAGCCGGTCGCCAGCACTATGACAACAACCTGAAAGGTCGTTGGGTCCTGACCGCGGGCCTCGGCGGCATGGGCGGCGCCCAACCGCTGGCCGCGACCCTGGCCGGCGCCTGCTCGCTGAACATCGAATGCCAGCAGAGCAGCATCGATTTCCGCCTGAACAGCCGTTATGTCGATGAGCAAGCCAAGGACCTCGACGACGCCCTGGCGCGTATCGCCAAATACACCAAGGAAGGCCTGGCCATTTCCGTCGCCCTGCTCGGCAACGCGGCTGAAATCCTGCCGGAACTGGTCCGTCG